>JBBRYG010000006.1:0-145482 GCA_038237865.1 Gaiellales bacterium
GCGGTACTGGTAGCACCTGCCGTTGAGGACGGTGGTGTCGGCGCCGGCGGTGAGCGTGACGTTCGTCCAGCTGCCGGACCAGCCGGTGCAGCTGCCGCCGGAGAGGGTGGCGACGTCGCGCTGGACCTGGCTGGTGCCGGCGGCGACGCCGGAGCCGCCGGTGTCGGTGCCGCCGTTGACGGTGACCGCGACCGAGAGCGAGGTGAAGTAGCCCGCCGTCACCGTCGGCGCCGTCACCGCGGGGGCGGTGACGTCGTTCGTCAGGGTCAGCGTCTGTGCTCCGCTGTTACCGGCCACGTCCGCGCTGGTCACGGCTTCGGTCGGCGCGCTGGAGGTTCCGCTCGTCCAGCCGAAGAAGTTGGAGACGTAGGGGCCGCCCGCAGGGGTCGTGACCGTGCTTCCGGTGAACGCCCAGCCGGTCGTCGTCCCGCCGAGGGCCCCGAACTGGCTCGACGTCGGGCCGGAGTCCGGGTCGGTCTCGGTGTTCGCGATCGCGAACGAGCAGCGGCCCGTGACCTGGGTCTCGGCCGCGCAATTCGGCCCGGTGCCCCGGTAATACACGGTCGTTCCCGAGCCGGGGTAGTACGCGCTTCCGGTAGGGGAGACCGACGAGAGGGACAGCGCGCTCGTGGGGGCGGTCGTGTCCGGGATCAGCCCGATCACCTGAGCCGCCCAGTTGCCGCCCGGGTTCGCGAGCACGGCCCCGGTCGTCGACACGTTCGTCTGCTGCGCGGCCGCCAGGCGGTCGGCGGCGGCGGCGGTGCCGTTGTTGGCGGAGTCGTTGTAGCGGATGGTCATCAGGCCGCCGGCGACCGTAGGCGCCGTCGACAGGGACTTCTTGGCGTCGACACCGTCGACGTAGACGAGCATGCGGTTGGTGCCGGCGGTCGAGATGCCCGTGACGTTCGGCGTTGCGCTGTTGCCCGTCGCCTGGTACGAGCTGTCGATCGGAGCCGAGCTCTTCGTGTTGGTGTAGTCGGTGATCCCCCCCGCCGCCGTGCGGGTCACGCCGGTGCCCGCCGGGTTCTGCCAGGTGAACGCGTACGGGCCCGGGTCGGTCGCGGCGACTCGATGCCAGAAGGTCACGACCGAGACGATGGTGCCGTTGTCCGTCTGGCGAATCAGGTTCCAGGTCGCGTCGGGCGGGACGACCGTCAGTGCAGTCCCGGCAGTCAGGACGGTCACATGGGCGACCAGCAGGTCCCCCGCGAGCGCGCCCGAGGGCTTCGTCAGAGAGAGGCTGGCGGTCGCGACGCCGGCGCTGTTCGCGGAGGTGAAGCCCACCCCGGCGGTGGCGCTGCGGATCGCGATCGGATCGATCACGTAAGGAGTGGGAAGACGCGCGTCGTCGAGGTCGAGCAGGAGCTCGTTTCCGGCGAGCGCCCAGCGGAGCTTCTTCGGGGTGACGTTCCGTCCGGCCGAGTCGAAGATCGCGACCGGCGAGATCTCGAGCTCGCTGACGTGCCACGTCCGACGGTCGACGAAGCCGATCGACCCGTCCGGGTTCAGGCGCGGGTCGAGCTCGTTCCCGAGTGACCAGCGCCAGGTCTTGCGACCCTGCGGACGGTTGACGACCAGAGACTCCTCGGTTCGGTTTCCGTCGACGACGACGGCTTCCGAGCCGAACGCGGTCGAGCGAAGTGCGCCGTTTGCGTGGCGGTGCCAGCTGCCGTTGACGCCGCTCGGGCTGAGCGAGATCGAACGACCGGCGGAGACAATGCCGACGCCCGCGTCCTCGATCGCAACGGTGAGGTCACGCGCAGGCGTCCTGACGAGCGGAGCCGAGCCGTTCGGAGCGCCGAGCTGGCTCGTCAGGAACGCCGGTGCGTGATCTGCCTTCGCGCCGCGGAGAGTGGCGAGCTCGGAGACGGCGAGGAAGGCAGTGAGAAGGATTGCGGTCGAGCCTGCAAGGAGAACGAGCGTCCGATGCGACCGCACAGCCGTACCCTCGGCTTTCGCCGAGCGGGCTCCGGGCCGCAGGTGAGGGAAGCTCGCCATGATCTCCTTGCGCACGGGGTAAGTCCGCACGCCTCCGCGAAGCTCATCGGCTTGGAGCGGCGGTTGCTGAACCGTTTCTTCCTTGAAAGGCAGGTGGAGCTGTCTTAAGATCACCCGATCGGGGGAGGGAACGACGCGCGGGCGCCACCGGTCATGTCTCTAGAAGCGGACGTGCTCGCGTCTCCTAACCCTAAACTAGAGGGTTAGAGTCCACGCGTTGGCGGGCGCCGCGGCCGCGTCCGGGGAGATGAGGGCGGCTCACGCGCTTCGCGAGAGTGACGGCGTCCGGAAGCGTCGGGCCGATCACGAGCGCGGTGCGCGAACGCGATGCTCTGACCCCCGACGATCCAGCAAGACTCGACGGCACAGGGCGATGGCGGCGGGGACCCGGGGTCGTCCGCGTCGAAGGCCTCGTTGACGTACGTGGCCAGCGCCTCCGCCCACTCGCGCGCGTCGATCTCCTCGTCCCTGTCGAGCGCGACGACGAACGATCCCCGGCCCGCGCTGTCGCGGTAGAGCGCGGTCTTGCCCGCACCCCAGCCGTCGCCGGCGTGAACGAGCCTCGGCACCTGGAAGACCGCCAGCAGCGCCCGCACGTCGAGCTCGCCGAAGGTGTCCTGACGGGCGAGGGCGAAGGAGCCCGAGGATCCTGGGAGGGTCAGGGGCGCGGCGGGCTCATGGGCGAGGAACGCGTCGACGTGGAAGATCTGCTCGGTCGTGGCGGGGAGCCGCCGGAGCGCGCTGAAGAGTGGCGGGACTTCCCCCGACGTTGTGCAGGGTGGTGACGAAGCGGACTCCGGTCGTGTACGGGAAGCCCGACTCGAGAGCCAGAAAGCGGCTGATCCGGGAGCCGCCATGTGAGGCCAGCCCCCGGCCCGGGGTGACGTGGCCGCCGAGGACGCTCGTCGCGAACGAGGCGTGACCCTCCACCGCGGCTGCCGCGCCCGGCGTCGTGCTGACCGCGGCGGAATGCCGCCAGCCGCCGGAGGTCGAAGGCCTGATCCTGGAGTGCGTGCACGAGCTCGTGCAGGAGCGCGCGCTGGCGGCCGGGTCCCGACCGGACGTAGATCGTCCGTCCCGGCGGGTCATAGAGCCCGGACGCCGACGTCACCTCGTGCAGCAGCGCCGGCCGCAGAGCCTGTCCGGCACCGAGGAGTCCCAGAGCGGACGGCAGAAAGCCGATTCGAGCGCCGACGCGACGGAGCCATTCTCGGGTCAAGCCTCAATCCGCCCGTAGAATCCGAGGCAATGGCGACGACCGAAGACCCGCGTACCGACGCCGGCGGCTCAGCGGACTGGAAGCGCGAGCTCTACGACGCAAAGCCCGAGCGCCAGGGGGAGCTCTTCTCGACGATCTCGGGGCTCGAGAACGAGCCGCTGTACGCCCCCGACCGGGTCGAGACCGACTACGAGCGCGACCTCGGCTACCCGGGTGTCTATCCGTTCACCCGCGGGGTCTATCCCTCGATGTACCGCGGCAAGCTCTGGACGATGCGGCAGTTCGCGGGCTTCGGCACCGCCGAGGAGACGAACGCGCGCTTCCGCTATCTGCTCGATCATGGGCAGACCGGGCTCTCGACGGCCTTCGACATGCCGACGCTGATGGGGCACGACTCCGATCACGAGCGGTCGCTCGGCGAGGTCGGGCGCGAGGGGGTCGCGATCGACTCACTGGAGGACATGAAGACGCTCTTCGACGGCATTCCGCTCGACAGGGTGTCGACGTCGATGACGATCAACTCGCCGGCGGCGATGCTGCTTGCCTTCTATCTCTGTGTGGGCGAGGAGCAGGGCGTGCCGCGCGACCGGCTACGCGGAACGATTCAGACGGACATCCTCAAGGAGTACATCGCGCAGAAGGAGTACATCTTCCCGCCGGAGCCGTCGATGCGGCTCGTGATCGACATGATCGAGTTCTGTGCGGAGGAGATGCCGCTCTGGCATCCGGTCTCGATCTCCGGCTACCACATCCGCGAGGCCGGCTCGACTGCCGCCCAGGAGCTCGCATTCACGCTCGCGGACGGGTTCGCGTACGTCGAGGCGGCGATGGAGCGAGGTCTCGACGTCGACGACTTCGCCCCCCGCTTGTCGTTTTTCTTCAATGCCCATCTCGACTTCTTCGAGGAGATCGCGAAGTACCGGGCGGCACGGCGAATCTGGGCCCGGGAGATGCGCGAGCGCTACGGCGCGAAAGATCCTCGCTCGTGGCTGATGCGCTTCCACACCCAGACCGCGGGGGTCTCGCTGACGGCCCAGCAGCCCGAGGTGAACATCATCCGCACGGCGCTGGAGGCGATGGCCGCCGTGCTCGGGGGCACGCAGTCGCTGCACACGAACTCGTTTGACGAGGCTCTCGCACTCCCGACGGAGAACGCCGTCCGCCTCGCGCTCCGGACCCAGCAGGTGATCGCGCACGAAACCGGGGTCGTGAACACGATCGACCCGCTCGGCGGCTCCTACTACGTGGAGGAGCTGACCAACCGGCTGGAGGCCGAGGCACACGAGTACTTCGACCGCATCCGCGCGCTCGGCGGCGTCGTCGCCGCGATCAAGGAGAACTTCTTCCAGCGCGAGATCGCGGATGCGTCATACCGCTACCAGTCCGAGGTGGAGCACAAGCAGCGGGTCATCGTGGGCGTGAATCGGTACGAGCAGACCGATGAGCAGCCGCTGGAGATCCTCAAGATCGACCCGGCGCTCGAACGTCAGCAGATCGATCGCGTGCAGGAGCTGCGCGCGCGTCGCGACTCCGCAGCAGTCGAGGCCGCCCTCGGCCGGCTGAAAGACGACGCCGCGCAGGAGGGGCGCAACCTGATGCCGCCGATCGTCGACGCGGCGCGTGCGCACGTGACGATGGGTGAGATGTGCGATGCCCTGCGATCCGTGTGGGGTGTCTGGCGCGAGACCCCCGTTTTCTAGGGATCGCAGGACGATGTTCTCCCGTGCCAGGGTTCAGCCTAGCTTGGGGCGTGACCAGGATCTCCGTCTGGGGCGTCTGGCGCGAGACCCCGGTCTCTTGACGGCCCGGAGGAGCGCTACACTACCTCGGTTCCGCGGCCTCGCCGCGCGAAGGAGAGGGGAATGATGCGACGGACTGCGGCGGCTCGTCGTGGGCTGCTCGCGATCGGGGTTCTCGTCTGCGCGGTCGCAGTGACTGCGGGGCTTGCTGCTGCCCGAGGAAGCTCGGATCAGCGGGTCTACCACGCCTCTCTGAGCGTGAAGGCGGTCTGGCGCTCGACGCTCCAGCGGACGGAGACGCTCTCTGCGGACTGCAAGGCGGAGGTACAGGCGGATGCGACGCGGATCCTGACCGTGCGCAGCACCCGCCCGGTGACGGTCGTTTTCCGGCACGGCCGAATCGTCGGCATGCCGCTGCTGCGCGTGAGCGGCGTCGACGCAACGGGCGGCTCGAACATGCGTGAGGAGACGTGCGGCGGTCAAACCAGCGTCCTGCACGCCGACTGTGTGCCGCTGAAGCGGCGCTTCGGGCACGAGACTTTGCGGCTCCAAAGCCGGCGTGCGCTCGACGTTACGCCGCAGCGTTTCAGCTACCGACCTTTCGACCCCGAGGGCGATTGCTTCCTCGAGCCGGAGGCAGCGAGGGAGCGTCAGCCCGGCCTCCAGCGGATCCACGTCAAGGTCCCCGCGAAGGAGCTCGCGAACGCGGCCACCGCGCGGATCGTGGTGCGCGGAAGCGCCACGACGACGACGACCCAGCTGAAGTCCAGGGTCGACGAGACCCTGACCTGGACTCTGACGCTGATCCGCTCGACGTAGACTCGGGCA
The DNA here is from genome assembly GCA_038237865.1 of Gaiellales bacterium. Classification (GTDB taxonomy): domain Bacteria; phylum Actinomycetota; class Thermoleophilia; order Gaiellales; family Gaiellaceae; genus 3-1-20CM-4-69-9. The sequence goes on from JBBRYG010000006.1 coordinate 5,785, forward strand.
GATGGCCAAGAAGATCCGTGTCGTCATCGCCAAGCCGGGCCTGGACGGGCACGACCGGGGCGCCAAGATCATCGCGCGCGCCCTGCGCGACGCCGGGATGGAAGTGATCTACACAGGCCTCCATCAGACGCCCGAGCAGATCGTGGAGACCGCGATTCAGGAGGACGCCGACGCAGTCGGGATCTCGATTCTCTCCGGCGCCCACATGACGCTCGTTCCGCGGATCCTCGACGGGCTCAAGGAGAACGGCGCCGAGGACGTCCTCGTCGTGGTGGGCGGCACGATCCCGAACGACGACACCGAGGAGCTGAAGGCGCTCGGCGTCGCGGAGGTGTTCACTCCAGGCGCGCCGATGTCCACGATCGTGGAGTTCCTGCAGGGCAAGGTAGCCGTCTCTTGATCGACGTTCGGCGGGAGGACGCGGTGGCAATCGCCACGGTCGACCGTCCAGACGCGCTGAACGCCCTCGACCTCGCGACGCTCACGGAGCTGCGCGACCGCCTGGCCGAGCTGGGGGCAGATGAGTCCGTGCGGGCGGTCGTGCTCACGGGCGCCGGCCAGAAGGCGTTCGTCGCGGGCGCGGACATCAAGTACATGAGTGGCCTCGACGTCGAAGGCGCCGGGGAGTGGGGCGCGCTCGGGCATGAGGCGGGACGGTTGCTCGAGACGATGCAGAAGCCGACGATCGCGGCGATCAACGGCTTCGCGCTCGGTGGGGGGTGTGAGCTGGCGCTCGCGTGTGATCTCCGGTACGCCGGCGCTCACGCCAAGCTGGGACAACCAGAGGTGAACCTGGGGATCATCCCGGGCTGGGGCGGGACGCAGCGGCTCGCGCGCATCGTGGGTCTCGGGCGGGCGAAGGAGCTGATCTACACCGGGCGGACGATCGACGCCGATGAGGCGCTTCGGATCGGGCTCGTCAGCGGCGTCCACGATCCGGTGCTCGAGCAGGCGCTCGAGACAGCCCAGCTCCTTGCCTCGAAGAGCCCGGTGGCGCTCCGCCTGATGAAGCGGCTGGCGAACCGCGGGCTCGCCGGCGACCTCGCCGCGAACCTCGAGGCCGAGGGCGATTCATTCGGAGAGCTGTTCGCCAGCGAGGACGCGAAAGAGGGTCTCGCGGCGTTCGTGGAGAAGCGCGAACCGCAGTTCGTCGGACGCTAGAGGTCGGACGCCAGAGCGTTAGCCCGACAGCTGAACGAGCGCGGTGCTGAGCGCGCCGTCGTCGCCGCGCTCGGCCTTCACTGTCGCGGGCGCCGGAAGCGTCCAGACGACGACCTCCTGGCCCTTGAGGGCGAGTGTCACTCCGGCGATCGTTCGGACCCCGGTGGAAGTGAGCGACTGGACGAGCGTCGTCTCAGGGACGGCCAATGTCAGCGTTCGGTTCAGCTTCGTGAGCTTGAGATTGGAGGGCCAGGCCTGCGAGGTCGCGACGCGGATGGTCAGCTTCCCGAGTGCGGCCGAGACCACCGTTCCCGTCAGCGTGAGCGCGAACGGGGTGCCGGCCTTCGCGGTGAAGAGGAGCTTCTGAGCCGCCTGCAGGTACGGGTAGGGATCCGTCGACGAGCCGCCTCCCGGATGGACCTCGAAATGGAGATGCGAGGCGCCCCCGTTCGCGTCACCGGAGTCGCCGACGTAGCCGATCTGCTGCCCGGCGGCGACCTTTGCTCCGTCCTTGACGGCGTACGAGACACCCTTGACGCACTTGCCGCGGTTGTCGTTTCGCGACGTCAGGTCGTTGTTCAGGTGGATGTAGAGATACGTCGTGCCGCTCTCGCCGTAGAGGTAGAGCATGCATCCGGCTTGCCCCGAGGTCGTCCAGTACTTGACCTTGCCCGCCTCAGCAGCGACGGCCGGCGACTTCTTGGCGGCCATGATGTCGTTGCCCTGATGCGAGCCCTGGCTGCGAGCGGCCCCATAGTCGTCGGTGTAGGTCGCCTGGCCGACGACGGGGAACACCATGTGCGCCGGCGGCTTCGCGCGAGCAGCCGATGCAGCAGCCGTCCCGGCGAGAATGCCGATCAGTGTGGCGAGGAGGAAGAACCCTCGGGCTGTCGTCCGGTGGCGTCCCATCAAGCTCCGGTTCGCGCTCGAAGTCGCGGAGGTTAGCAGCCTCTTCGGCCGTGCGAAGGCTGCGCCTTCGCACGGGGATTGAGAAACGCCCGCTTCGCGGGTAAACGCGCGCGGGCGGAGCCCGCATGCTCCAGGGGCGGTAAGACAGCGGCGCCGGTCTACGCCCCCCGGGCCCGTTTCGGTATTGGCGGGCGAGGGTCTCAACCACCTCGAGGTTGCCGCGTGAACTACACGGGGAGTGGTGCAACGTGGCTCCGGGCCGCCTCAGTAGAGTCCGCACGGATGAAGATCGCCGTCTGCGTGAAGCAGGTGCCCGAGGGCGTCGGGCGCCGTCTCGACCCGGCGTCGAAGCGGCTCGACCGCTCGGGCGAGGGGGCGCTCAACCCGTTCGACGCCCATGCCGTCGAGGAGGCGCTCCGCTTGAAGGAGGCCACCGGCGAGGGCGAGGTGGTCCTGGTCTCGCTCGGCCCGGCCAAGGCCCAGGACGCGCTCCGGAAGGCGCTTGCGATGGGTGCGGACCGCTCCGTCCTCGTGACCGACGAGGCCGCCGCCGGCTCGGATCTCGTCGCGACGAGCTACATCCTCGGCAAGGCCCTGGAGCGCGAGGGAGCGGATCTCGTTCTGTTCGGGCAGCAGGCCGGCGACTCCGACGGCGCCGTCCTCTGGGCAGCCGTCGCTGATCGTCTGCGCGTGCCGATGGTCTCGCAGGCTTCGGAGCTGACCCATGCCGACGAACGGCTGACCGTGAAGCGCCAGACGGAGTTCGGCTACGACGTGATCGAGACCGCCATGCCGGCCGTGGTAGCGGTGTCCGACGCGATCAACGAGCCCCGCTACCCATCCCTCAAGGGGATCATGGGCGCGAAGTCCAAGCCGCAAGAGACCTTGTCCCTCGCCGACCTCGGCGTCGAGAGCGACCGTGCGGGCGAGGCGGGCTCGCACACCGAGGTCTACGGACTCAACGAGCCGCCGTCGCGCGAGGACGCCCGGAAGATCGAGGACAGCGGAAACGCGGCGGAGCAGATCGTCGAGTTCCTGGCCGATAAGCGCCTCGTATGAGCATCCTTGTCTTTCTGGAACGCGCTACGCGCCCTGGTAACCTCGGAGGGACGGCGCTGGATGCGCGCGGTGAGCTCGCATGAGCATCCTTGTTTTTCTGGAACATCACGGCGGCGAGCTGTCGAAGGGCGGACTCGGTGTCCTCGGGAAGGCCGCGACCCTGGGCGAAGCCGACATCTCCGCCGTGGTGATGGGCTCGAACGTGCGGGCGCTCGCCGACGAGGCCGGGAAGTTCGGTGCGGCAAAGGTCTACGTCGCCGACGATCCGCAGCTCGAGGTCCCGTTGCCGCAGCCCCGCGTCGACGTCCTCGCGCGCGTGGTCCAGGAAAACAGCATCGACACCGTCCTGCTGGCGAACTCGGTCCTGGCCGCAGACGTCGCCGCCGGCCTGGCCGCCCGGCTCGACGCCGGGCTGAACTGGGATCTCACCGACCTGGTGAGCGACGGCGCCAAGCTGGTCGGGAAGCGGCCGGCGCTCCAGGACTCCGTCTACGTCGACGTCGGCTGGACCTCAGAGCCGCGGATCGCGCTCTTCCGGTCCGGTTCCTTCGACGCGGCCGCGAGCGACGGCCAGGCCGAGGTCGTGGAGGTCGACGTCCGGCTCGAGGACTTCTCCACCTCCGCGCGGATGGTGGAGCAGGCACACGAGGAGACCGAGGGACCGTCGATCGAAGACGCCGACGTCGTCGTCGCCGGCGGCCGCGGGCTTGGAGGGCCGGAGAACTTCACGCTCGTCGAGGAGCTGGCCAAGGCGCTCGGCGGCGCGGTGGGTGCCACACGCGCGGTCGTCGACGCAGGCTGGTACCCCTACTCGACCCAGGTTGGCCAGACCGGCAAGACCGTGTCGCCGAAGCTGTACATCGCCTGCGGCATCTCCGGGGCGATCCAGCACAAGGTGGGGATGCAGAGCTCCAGCGTGATCGTCGCGATCAACAAGGATCCGAACGCTCCGATCTTCGAGTACTCCGACCTGGGTGTGGTCGGCGACGTGCACGAGGTCGTCCCAAAGCTGACCGAGCTCGTGAAGCAGCGAAAGACGGGATGAACCCCGCGGAGTACCCCCCGCCGTTCCGCGCGGCGGACTATGTCAGTGCACCGAGCGACCCCGAGGATGAGCGGATCGAGGTCGGTGTTCTGATCGTCGGCGCGGGGCCTGCGGGTCTCGCGTGCGCGATCCGGTTCGGCCAGCTCCTCGAGAACGCGCCCGAGATCCGCGAGCGTCTGGGCGAGGTCCCTGTCGCCGTCCTCGAGAAGGGCAAGGCACCGGGCTCACACCTCCTTTCCGGCGCGGTCGTGAACCCACGCGCGCTGCGGCGCCTGTTCAAGGGTCGCAAGCGCATCGACGAGATGCCCTTCTACGGGCCGGTCCACGGCGAATCCGTCTACTTTCTGACTTCCGGTCGCTCGCTCCGGATCCCGACGCCTCCGACGATGAAGAACGAGGGGAACCACGTCGCCTCGCTCTCGCGGCTCGGCCGCTGGCTGGCCGGGCAGGCCGAGGAGGGCGGCGCGATCATCCTGCCGGAGACGCCCGCCGAGCAGCTCCTGGTCGACGGCAGCCGCGTCCGCGGCGTCCGCACTGGCGCGAAAGGCCGTGGCCGGGAAGGGCAGGAGCTCGGCAACTTCGAGCCCGGTGCCGACATCGTCGCGCGCGTCACCATCCTCGCCGAGGGGACGCAGGGTCACCTGACCGGCGTGGCGCTCGACCGCTTCGGGCTGCAGGGCGGGAACCCCCAGGTCTGGGCGCTCGGCGTCAAGGAGGTCTGGAAGGTCGCGAAACCGCTCGACCGGGTCATCCACACGATGGGCTGGCCGCTCCGTCCGGCTGCAAAGTATCGCGAGTTCGGCGGCTCGTTCATCTACCCGATGGGCGAGGACATGGTCACCGTCGGGATGGTCGTCGGGCTCGACTATCGCGATGCCGAGCTCTCGGTGCATGACCTCCTTCAGGAGCTGAAGACGCACCCGCTCGTCCGGAAGATCCTCGTGGGCGGCGAGCGTGTCGCCTGGGGCGCGAAGACGATCCCCGAAGGGGGCTACGTCGCGATGCCGGCGCGGCTGCACGCGCCCGGCCTGCTCCTCTGCGGCGACGGGGCGGGGATGGTGAACGTCCCTGCGCTGAAGGGAATCCACTACGCGATCGAGTCGGGATCGCTGGCGGCGGAGGCGGCGTTCGCGGCACTGCAGCGCGGCCGGACTCCCTGGACGCCGGGGGCGCTCGCCCCCTACGACGAAGCGATCGAGCAAAGCTTCATCGCGCAGGAGCTGAAAGAGGTTCGGAACATGCGCCAGGCCTTCGGGCGTGGCTTCTGGATGGGCGGCGCCCTCGCCGGAATGATGACCGCGACGAAGGGACGTTTCCCGCCCGGCAACAACCGCACCGAACACGACGCGGAGCAGGAGCTGGTCAGCACCGACCGCGCGAAGAGCTATCCGGCGCCGGACGGGAAGCTCACATTCGACAAGCTGTCGTCGGTGTTCGCATCGGGGAACAAGACCCGCGATGACCAGCCGGATCACATCGTCCTCCGGCACGACGTCCCGAACGACCTGGCCCGGCTCTGGGAGCGGATGTGTCCCGCACAGGTCTACGAGGCGGTTGAGGGGGGCGTTCAGGTCACCCCGTCGAACTGCGTTCAGTGCGGCGCGATCACGGCCAAGGGCGGCCGGTTGACCCCGCCCGAGGGCGGCTCGGGCCCCGAATACACCATCACCTGAGGTCCGAGTGAAAGCTGCGCTTTCACTCGGCTAGAGAAAGGCCCGCCATGCGGGGAAACGTACGCGGGCGAAGCCCGCGTACTCCTTGAGAACCGGATGAGGCTCGCTCGCGTACTAGGAGCATGCACCGACGACTCATCCTGCTCGTGCTGCCCGTCCTTCCGCTGCTGCTCGTAGGCTGCGGCAAGGGCAAGTACTAGACGTACGATCGGCGGCGTGGCCACGACCAGCTCGCCGTTGCTGACGCTCGACGACGTCCACTCCGCCCGTGAGCGCATCGACGGGCGCCTCCATCGGACGCTGCTGCTCCCTTCCCGGACGTTGAGCGAGCGCGCAGGTGCCGATGTCCACCTCAAGTGCGAGCTCTTCCAGCGCACCGGCTCGTTCAAGCCGCGCGGCGTGCTGAACAAGCTCGCGACGCTCTCCGACGAGGAGAAGCGGCGCGGGGTGATCTCGATCTCGGCCGGCAACCACGCGCAGGCGCTCGCCTATGCGTCCGCGGTCGAGGAACTCGACGCGCTGGTGGTGATGTGGCAGACCGCGAGCCCGATGAAGATCGCTGCCGCACGCGGTTACGGGGCAACGATCGACACCGAGGCGGCGGACATTCCAGCCGCGTTCGAGCGCCTCGAAGAGCTGATCGCCGAGACAGGGCGCACGCTCGTCCATCCGTACGACGATCCGCTCGTGATGGCGGGTCAGGGCACCGTCGGGCTCGAGATCCTCGAGGACCTCCCAGACGTGGACGTGGTCCTCGTTCAGGTCGGCGGCGGCGGGCTCGTCTCCGGGATCGCGACCGCGGTCAAGGCGCTCCGACCCGAGGCGCGCGTGGTCGCGGTCGAGCCCGAGCGTTCGCCCGCGCTGCACGCGAGCTTGGAGGCGGGCGAGCCGGTGACCGTCGAGGCCAAGTCGATCGCCGACGGCCTCAACGGGCCCTACGCGGGCGCGAATTGCGTGCGCGTCTGCACCGAGCTCGAGGTCGAGTCGGTGCTCGTCAGCGAGGCCGCGCTCGAAGATGCATTCCGGTTTCTCTACGGCCGGATGAAGCTCGCCTGCGAGGTGGCGGGCGCCGCGACCACGGCCGCCTTGCTCTCCGGCACGGCCGGCGTCGAGCCGGGGCAACGGGTCGCCGCAGTCGTCTCGGGCGGCAACGTCGCACCCCAAACGGCCGCTGCTATCCTGGCTAAAGATGAAGACTGACATCCATCCGGAGTACGTCGTCTCCACGGTGACGTGCTCCTGCGGCAACACCTTCGAGACGCGCTCGACGAGGCCCGAGCTGCACGTCGAGATCTGCTCCAACTGCCACCCGTTCTACACGGGCAAGCAAAAGCTGCTCGACACCGGTGGCCGTGTCGAGCGCTTCCAGCGCCGGCTGGAGAAGGCCGGCAGCGCCCGCAAGGGCTAATCGTGACAAACCTGGGCGGACAGGCCGTCCTCGAGGGCGTGATGATGCGCGGCCCGTCCAACTGGGCGGTGGCGGTGCGGAAGCCCGACGGCGAGATCGCGCACGTCCATAAGCCGATCAGCTCGCCGATGGCGCGGAACCGGCTCTTCCGGCTGCCGGTCGTCCGCGGGGTGATCGCGCTCGGCGAGTCGCTCGCGATCGGCTTCCGCGCGCTTGCGATCTCCGCCAACTATGCAGCGCAGGAGGAGAAGGAGGGAGAGGTCGGACCGGAAGGCGAGCCCCCGACCGAGCTCACACGTGCCCAGTTGATCTTCGCCTTCACGATCGCGATCGGGTTCGCAGTCCTCCTGTTCAAAGTCTCGCCTGCGCTGATCACGAACTGGATCGGGATCGACGGCACCGGCTGGTTCGTGCTCGTCGAGGGGGCGATTCGGGTCACGATCTTCGTCCTCTATCTGAGCGTGATCTCGCTTCTCCCGGACCTCCGGCGTGTCTTCCAGTACCACGCGGCCGAGCACAAGGCGATCAACGCCTACGAGGCCGGCGACCCGCTCGAGCCCGAGGTGGTGCAGAAACACAGCCTGATCCACGCCCGCTGCGGGACCGCCTTTCTCCTCTGGGTGATGGTGATCGCGATCTTCGTGTTCGCGTTCTTCGGGCGTCCCGCCTGGTACTGGCTGATCGCGACGCGCATCCTGCTCCTGCCGGTGATCGCGGGCATCGCGTACGAACTGATCAGGTTCGCCGGCAAGCACTCGTCGAATCGTGCTCTGATGACGCTGCTCGCGCCCGGGCTCTGGCTCCAGCGACTGACGACGCGCGAGCCGACGCTCGATCAGGTTGAAGTCTCGATCCGGGCGCTCGAGGAGGTGCTCCAGCTGGAGCGAACCGCCTCGCCGGAGGCGCGGAAGGTCGAGGTCATGGCGTGACCTCCTGTCGCTAGGCTCGCACGCATGCCGCGCATCCAACGTTCAGCCGACGTCGTGTGGGAGGGCAACGTTGCCCGCGGCTCGGGGACGATCTCGGCCCAGACGGGCGCCTTCAGCGGCTTGCCCTACTCCAACGCAACGCGGATCGGCGCCCCGGAGGGAAAGACGAGTCCCGAGGAGCTGCTGGCTGCCGCCCACGCGGGGTGTTACGCGACGTCCCTCGCCGGAGAGCTCGTCCGCGCGGGCTTGACTCCCCAGCGCCTCGAGGTCACGGCGACCGTGACGCTCGACGAGGTCGACGGCTCGCACAAGATCGTGGCCTCGGACGTGCGGGCTCGCGCCAAGGCGGAAGGCGCGGACGCGGCGGCGCTGGAGCAGGCCGCGCGCGCCGCCGACGACGGGTGCCCGTTCTCGGCGCTGATCAAGCTGAGCGGAGAGGTCAACATCGACGTGGAGCTGGAAGGAGGAGCGGATGGCGACTGAACGACGGGCAGACGCGACGTGGCGAGGCGATCTGATGAGCGGTAGCGGCCGCATCGAGCGTGTGACGAGCGAGAGCTTCGGAGGGCTCGACGTCAGCTGGCCGGCCCGGACCGAGGAGCCGAACGGGAAGACGAGCCCGGAGGAGCTGATCGCGGCCGCCCATGCGACGTGTTTCGCGATGGCGCTCTCTCATGGGCTCGCGCAGGACGGGACTCCCGCGGAGCGGCTTGAGACGTCAGCGACCGTCTCGTTCCAGCCCGGCGAAGGGATCAACGCAATTGCGCTGACGGTGCGTGGCCAGGTGCCGGGAATCGAGGAGGAAGCTTTCCGCCAGGCGGCGGAGGAGGCCAAGGAGAACTGCCCGGTCTCGAAGGCGCTCGCGGGCGTCCCGGACGTCTCGCTGGAAGCAGAGCTCGCGAGTTAGAGCTCGACGAGGCCGAACCGGCTCGCGCTCCACGGCCAGTCGGAGGCTCGTGTGCAGAGCCCCGCACGCACCGGGTTGTTGACGACGTAGCGACAGACCTCGATGAGGTACTCCTCGTCGTCGACGTACCGACATCCGAACCGGTCGCCCCACAGGTGGCCGGTGCGCCCGAGCTTGCCGTTGAACCGCTCCGCGTAACGGCCGTTCAGCCGTTGCATTCCAAGCGAGAGCAGTGGTTGCTCGGTCGCGACGACGAGGTGGTAGTGGTTCGTCATCAGGCACATGGAGTACATCTCCCAGTCGTAGTCGGAGACGACCGAGAGGAGCAGACCGAGAAACTCGAGGCGGTCGTCGTCGTCGACGTAGACCGTGCACTTGTCCACGCCGCGCGTATTGACGTGGAAGATGCCGTCCGGAAAAAAGGAGCGTGGTATCCGTGCCATCGGGTCACGGTAATCCCGCCCGGTGGCCGCATTCCGCCTGTGGAGCGATCGTCACACTTTCGTCGCGCCTGCGTCACGTCCGTTCGGGGCAGTACGAGGGACAGTCCCTTGTGGTTCGAATGACACGAAGTTGGCGCAGAGGCTCCGAACCCGGCTCCGGCCTCCCGCTGCCCCGCCTGGCCCGACGTAACCTTCGGCCATGGCCGACTTCGATCGCCTGATCAGCGAGCTCGAGCGCTCCTACCACGAGGCACAGGAGCGGATGAGCGACCCCTCGGTCTACAACGACCACCGTGAGGCCGCCGATGCGGGCCGCAAGCTGAAAGAGCTCGAGACGCCCTACAAGCTGGCGCAGGCGTGGAAGGGCGCGGCGGACGACCTCGAGGCGGCGCGGGACGACGCCGATCTGCGGGAGCTCGTGCCCGAGCTGGAGCAGCGCCACGACCAGCTCGAGGAGGACCTGAAGCTCGCGCTCGCACCGACGGACCCGGCCGACCGGAAGGACGTCATCGTCGAGATCCGCCAAGGGGTCGGGGGCGACGAAGCTGCCCTCTGGGCCGGCGATCTCTACCGGATGCTCTCGCGCTTCGCCGAGCGTCGCGGCTTCAAGATCGAGCAGCTAGGGGCGAGCCCGAGTGACAGCGGCGGCTTCAAGGACGTGACCTTCGCGGTCAAGGGCGACGGCGCGTACTCCGTCTTCAAATACGAAGGGGGAACCCACCGCGTCCAGCGCGTTCCCGAGACGGAGTCGCAGGGGCGAGTGCACACGTCGACCGCGACCGTTGCGGTCATGCCGGAGGCCGAGGAGGTCGAGGTCGAGATCGACCCGAGCGAGCTCAAGATCGACGTCTACCGCTCCACCGGGCCCGGAGGCCAGAGCGTGAACACGACCGACTCGGCCGTCCGGATCACGCACGTCCCGACCGGGCTCGTCGTCTCGATGCAGGACGAGAAGAGCCAGCTCCAGAACCGTCAGAAGGCGCTTCGCGTTCTGCGCGCGCGCCTCTACGAGCTCGAGCGCGGAAAGCAGCAGGCCGAGCTCGACGCGACGCGGCGCTCGCAGATCGGCACTGGTGAGCGCGCCGAGAAGATCCGCACCTACAACTTCTCCGAGAACCGGCTGACGGATCACCGCATCAAGCTGACCGTGCATCAGCTCGACCGGATCCTCCAGGGAGAGCTGGACGAGTTCATCGATGCGCTCACGGCCGAAGACCAGCGCCGCGGGCTTGGCTGACGTCGCCTCGGCGCTTGCCGGGGTGGAACGGCGGCTCGCCGAGGCGGGAGTGGCCACCCCACGTGTCGACGCCGAGCTCCTCGTCGGGCACCTGCTCGGCACCACGCGCACAGCCCTCTACGCCGACACCCGCCGCACGGTCGACCCCGACGCGCTCGAGCTACTTGTCCGCCGGCGGGAGCAGCGCGAGCCGCTCGCCTACGTCCTTGGCTCCTGGGGCTTCCGGCGGCTCGTCCTGCGAACCGACTGCCGCGCGCTCGTCCCGCGACCCGAGACGGAGATCCTGGTCGATCGCTGCCTTGCCCTCCTCGGCCGTGAGGGCGATCCCCGCGTGCTCGATCTCGGCACCGGGAGCGGGGCGATCGCGCTGGCGATCGCCGACGAGCGTCCGGGAGCACGTGTGACCGGCATCGACTCGTCGCCCGACGCCCTCGCGCTCGCGCGTGAGAACGTCTGCCGGCTCGGGCTCGCCGTCGAGCTTCGTGAGGGAGGGCTCGAGACGGCCGCCGAGGGCTGGGACCTCGTCGTCTCGAACCCCCCGTATGTCTCCCCGGAGGAGATCGGCGGGTTGGAGCCGGAGGTGCGCGACTGGGAGCCGCGGGCGGCGCTCGTCGGCGAGAGCCTTCACGGCGAGGTCGCCCGTACGGCCAGGACGACCTGGCTGGCGCTCGAGGTCGGTGACGGCCAGGCGGGGAACGTCGCCTCCGAGCTCGCCGGGCTCGGGTACGGCGCGATTAGGATCAGTCGCGACCTGGCTGGGAGGCAGCGCGTGGTCGAGGGGCGGAGATGAACGAGCGCGGCGGGACGATCGTCGAGGCGGTCGCGGCTATTCGTGCCGGTCAGCCGGTCGTGCTCCCGACCGACACCGTGTACGGCCTCGCGACGACGCCGTACCGCGAGGAGCCGGTCACTCGTCTCTACCGGCTGAAGGGCCGGGACCCACGGCAGCCCTCCGCGCTCGTCGCCTCCACCGTCGACGTCCTGCTCGAATGCGTTCCGGAGCTCCGCGGCCGTTCCGGCACCATCGTCCGGGCGCTGCTCCCGGGACCCTTCACGCTCGTCGTCCCGAACCCCGCCCGGCGCTTTCGCTGGCTGACGGGAGAGATCCAGGAGGCGATCGGGGTCCGCGTCCCCGAGCTCGAGGGCCCCGGCGGGGAGGTGCTCGACCAGGTCGGTGCGATCGTGGCGACGAGCGCGAACCTTCCCGCAGGAGCCGATCCGAGCATGCTCGCGGAGGTACCGCTCGAGATTCTGAGCTCGGTCGCCGTCGCCCTCGACGGCGGCATTCTGCCTGGGATGCCCTCGACGGTGATCGACGTCACCGGGGACCAGCCGGTCGTGCTTCGCGAAGGCTCGGTCTCGGGAGCGGAAGCCATGCGGCGACTGGGTTCGGCAGTACGATCCAGCTGATCCCCGGAGAGGAGCCCGCATGGCCGTCGCCCAGCAGACATTCGAGACTCTGACCACCGCAGGGCTCGAGCAGATCGATCCCGAGGTCGCCGAGCTGCTCGGGCGCGAGACGGAGCGGCAAAGGGGGCAGGTCGAGCTGATCGCCTCCGAGAACTTCACGTGGCCCTCGGTGCTCGAGGCGATCGGATCGACGCCGACGAACAAGTACGCGGAGGGCTATCCCGGCAAGCGCTACTACGGCGGCTGCGAGGTCGTCGACGAGATCGAGCAGCTGGCGATCGACCGCGCAAAGGAGCTCTTCGGCGCCGAGCATGCGAACGTCCAGCCGCACGCCGGCGCCGGCACGAACATGGCCGTCTACCTGGCGATGCTGCAGCCCGGCGACACGATCCTGTCGCTCGAGCTCGCCCACGGCGGGCATCTCACGCACGGGCTCAAGGTCAACTTCTCGGGGAAGCTCTACCGCATCGCGCACTACGGGGTCTCGCGCGAGACGAACGTCGTCGACTACGACGCGGTTCTGCGCCTTGCTCGCGAGCACAAGCCGCGCCTGATCGTCTGCGGCGGCTCCGCCTACCCCCGTACGGTCGACACCGCCAGGTTCCGGGAGATCGCGGACGCCGTCGGGGCGCTCTTGCTCTGCGACATGGCGCACTTCGCCGGTCTTGTCGCCGCCGGGATTCACCCGAACCCGGTCGAGCACTGCGACTTCGTCACGTCGACGACGCACAAGACCCTCGCCGGGCCCCGCTCGGGGTTCATCCTCTGCCGCGAGGAGTACGCACAGGCGATTGACCGGGCGATTTTCCCGGGGCTGCAAGGTGGGCCCCTCGAGCACACGATCGCCGCCAAGGCCGCGTGCTTCAAGATCGCCGCCACCGAGGCGTTCGGCGACTACCAGCGCCAGATCAGGGCCAACGCCGACACGCTCGCCGAGACACTGATCGCGGGCGGCCTCGACGTTCTGACGGGCGGGACGGACACCCACCTGCTCCAGCTCGATCTGCGCAAGACCGAGTGGACCGGGAAAGACGCGGAGGAACGGCTGCACGACGTCAAGCTGACCGTCAACCGCAACACGGTCCCCTTCGATGAGCGGCCGCCGACCGTCGCCTCGGGCGTACGGATCGGGACGCCGGCGGCGACGATGCGCGGGTTCGACGAAGACGACTTCCGCGAGATCGGCGAGGTGATCGTCGCCGCCCTCGGCGAGTCGCCCGATCTCGAAGGCCTGAGCGGAAGGATCGCAACGCTCTGCGACAAGCGACCGCTCTATCCCGGCTTCCGCGGCTGGACCACCTACGTGACCTGACGTGCCCGTCGTCGAGGTACGGCACCCGCTCGTTCAGCACAAGCTCTCGTACCTGCGGGACAGGGACACGCCGACCGTCCACTTCCGCAAGCTCGTCAACGAGGTCACGCTCCTCCTGACCTACGAGGCCACGAAGGACTTGCCGACCGAGGAGGTCGAGGTCGAGACACCACTCGAGCGAGGCCCGTTCCCGCGCATCAGTGGCAAGAAGGTGGCGGTCTGCCCGATTCTACGGGCGGGCGTGGGAATGCTTGACGGCGTCCTTTCGCTCATCTCCAGCGCGCGAGTCGGTTTCATCGGCATGTATCGAGACGAGGAGACGCTCGAGCCCGTCGAGTATTACGCGAAGCTTCCGGCCGATGTGGCCGAGCGGGACGTCATCCTGCTCGATCCGATGCTCGCGACCGGGAACTCCACCGCCGCCGCGATCCGTACGGTCAAAGGAGCGGGCGCGACCTCGGTGCGGCTGATCGCGATCATCGCCGCGCCCGAGGGGATCGACCAGATCACGCATGCCCACCCGGACGTGCAGATCGTCGTCGCCGCGATCGACCGCGGCCTGAACGAGCACGGGTTCATCGTCCCGGGCCTCGGCGACGCCGGCGACCGACTCTACGGCACGAAGTGACGCGCATCGGCGAGCGGCTCCGCGCCCGGCGCTGGCAGCGCTGGACTGAGGTGGATCCTGACGACGACTACACGCGCGCAGCCGGGATCGGAGCGGCGCTCGCCGTCGGCCTCTTCCTCCTGGTGATCGGGCTCGTGGTGGTCGGATTCGTCGTCGCCCGCTGATGCTGCACACGCTCGCCGACCATCTCGAGGTGATCTGGGGGGCAGTCGTCGCCCTGGTGATCGTGATCCTGCTGACGCCGGCGGTCGGAGGAATGGCAAGGCTCCTCGGCGCCGTCGACCGCCCCGAGGCGCGCCGGCTGAATCGCGACCCCATCCCGCGGCTGGGCGGGCTCGCGCTCTTCTTCGGGATCTTCGTGCCGGCTCTCGCCTTCCTCGACATCGGGCGGGAGACCCGCGGCCTGCTCCTCGGCGCCGCGGTCGCGACGACGGTGGGCGCGATCGACGACTTCCGCGGCCTGCGCTGGTGGGAGAAGCTCGCCGGGCAGGTCGCTGCGGCTGCGATTCCGGTCGGCTTCGGCATCTGGGTGCACCGGTTCACGTTTCCGATCGTCGGGATCCACGAGCTGCCGAGCTGGGTCGGGATGCCCCTGTCGGTGCTCTGGATCGTCACGATCATGAACATGGTCAACTTCCTCGACGGCCTCGACGGACTGGCCGCGGGTGTCTCGGCGATCTCGGCCTTCACGTTCACGCTGATCGCGTTGTCGCTTCCCCGGCCGGAGATCGGGGCAGCGATCCTCTCGGCGATCGTCCTCGGCGCCTGCCTCGGTTTCCTCCGCCACAACTTCTACCCGGCCCGGATCTTCATGGGCGACTCGGGGGCGCTCTTGCTCGGCTTCGTGCTCGCTGCGGTTCCGCTCCAGGGACTCCTGAAGACGGCGTCGATCGTGACGCTCTTCTTCCCGCTGCTGGTGCTGGCCGTTCCGATCATCGACACGTCGTTCGTGGTGCTGCGTCGGCTGAAGTACGGCGAGAGCGTGTTCGCGGCGGACCAGACGCACCTCCACTACCGCTTTCTGCGCCGCGGCTTCTCCCAGCGGCGAGCGGCGCTCACGATCTGGGCCTGGTGCGGGACGCTGGCGCTCGCCGCGCTGACCGTCCGCTTCGTCCGCCCGCATCAGCACGGCGAGTGGCACGCGTGGCGGACGTTCTTCACGGCGACGACCGGCGTCGTTGCTCTCGCAGCCTCCCTCTACATGGTCTATCTGCTGGAGCTCGTGAAGCTCACCTCGCCGCGTCTGCGGCGGCGGGACCCGGAGGCGCAGGATCAGGCTCGCCGCAGCGCCTAGCCTAGTGACGGGCGAGGAGGCGGGAGGCCGTCAGTCGCGTGGTGTAGATCTCCTCGGCTTCGAGAATGCCGCGCGCGTCCGTCCAGACCGGATGCGCGACGCCGTTCGACGCCACCAGGCTCTGGACGTCGCCGAACCCGTCGGAATCCGCAGCGAAGCGCGTTTCGTCCGAGCGTGAACTGGCCGCCCGGACGAGCGGCGCCCAGCTGCGCCCCTCGTCGCCCGAGACCGTGCATGTGAACCACGCGCGCTTGCGGAGCTTGTCGCCGGACGTGTCGTAGAAACAGACCCAGAGGTCGCCCGTCGCACGGTCGATGGTGGAGACCGGTGTGAACTGATCGTCGTTGTCGCGATCGGGTGCACCGACGCGTCCCGAACGGATAACGCTCAAGTCCCGGTCGAGGGTGAGCGCGAAGACACCCTGGCTGCCGTTCGGCTCGGCGCGCCCGTAGGTGACGAGCAGGCGGTCGCGCCCTGCGGAGATGGTGGGGGAAGGGCCGATGCAGCGCTGTGGCTGGGCGGTCACGAGGACGTCGCCGTGGCCGCAGAGCGGGGCAAAGGTGCCGTGCAACGCGGCGATCCGCCGGGCCGGGCCGAACCGCCGGCCTCCATCGCGCGAGCGGAGGACGACCACGCCGGCAACTGCATCTGCGACCACCACGTAGACCTCGCCGCTCGGAGCCACCGCCACCGACGAGGCGTACGGCGCCTGGAAGGGGAGGACGAGCGGTACGGACCATGAGCGACCGTCGGAACTGTGACTCACGAGCACGCGCTGCTCCGAGATGTTCGTCTTGCCGACGAACCGGAGCCAGGCCAGGACGCCGCCGCCCCGTCCCGCAGCCAGCGCGGGCCGCTGATCGAAGACGAACGACCTGCGCACGGGTGCGACGAGGCTGACCTTCCAGGGCGCCCCGGCCGACTGCCGGAAGGCGGCGTACAGGCGTGGATCGAGCGGGCGGCAGTCGATCGTGGCCAGGAACGCCAGGAGCTGCGGCCCTCGCGGCATGATCGCGGTCGAGGTGTCGCCCCGGCCGCAATTTGCGCGTAGGAGCGGCAGGTCGCCCTCGCCGCGCCAGCTCCTGCCGCCGTCCTCCGAGGTGTAGAGGCGCGAGTCGAGCAGCTCGTCGCTGGCGGCCACGATCAGGCGGTCCGGTCTGGAGGGATCCTGCGCCACCGTCGGCGCCCATTGCGCGCGCGTGCTGCGCGAGATGTCCACGTTTCGCCCGCCGATCGGCCGGTCGTTTCGGATCGGGGGCTCGCGCTTCACGATCCAGATCGAGCCCGCAGCGACCGCCATCACGCCGACGACTGCCGCCAGCTCGAGCAGGAGCTTCCGCGGAGTGTGTGAACCGAACCCGCCTCCCTCCATGGGCAACCAGCATACAAAGTAGGCGAGTTTTCCCATGAGAGCGCGGCTTTCGACTGTCACAAGCTTGGTATGCTCCGGGCGCAGATGGAGCCTTCGGCCCGCCCCTCGTTCCAGCCCGCCGGCGCAGGGGGCGTGCTCCTCGGGGTCCTGCTCGCGGCGATCGCGCTGGGGGCCCTGATCGGCTGGGCGCTCGGCTCTGCGGGTCTTGGAATGCTCGGAGGCGCAGTCGCCGGAATCCCGCTCGCCGTCTACGCGGTCTATGTCCGTTACCGGCGGTCGTTCTGATGGCCGGGGGGCTGTTCGCGACACCTCGAGCCGTTCCGGGAAAACGGTTGCCGGCGGCCGGCGGCGCCCTCGTGGTCGCTCTGGCGCTGCCCGTGTTCCTGCTGGGCGGCTGGAACGTCGCCGGCTGGGCGCTCGGCGCCGTGCTCTGGCTCGGGCTCGAGCTCATCGATCTGGTCCTGACGCGGGTGCGAACGCGCACCGGTAACCTCGCGGCCTCAGCGGTGCTGGCGTTCGGTCTGACCTTCAAGGCGGTGGCGGTACTGGCGGTGCTCGTTGCAGCCGCCGTCTCGCACCCGCGGCTTGCGCTCGCAGCTGCGCTCGTCTACGTGCTCGCCTACACGTTCGAGCTCGGCCTCTCGCTCGCCACCTACTTCGGCGACCCGCGATGAAGCGGGCGCTCGTCGTTCTGACGACGCTTGCCCTGACCCTCCCGGCCGATGCGTTCGCCAAGGGCGAGTTCCATCCGGAGGACGAGTTCGAGCAGCACGAGTGGATCCCGATCCACCTCGGCTCGCTGAACCTCTCGATCACGAAAGCGGTCGCCTACCTCCTGCTCGGGTCGCTCATGACGATGCTGCTCGGGATCGTCCTGATGCGCGGCCGCAGCCTCAACCGGCGCCAGACCACCGGCGAGCTGATCTACGACGTCGCGCAGACACAGGTTGCCGAGCAGGGCCTGCCGTCGAAGGCGATCGGCAGGTGGTTCCCCTACGTGGCGACCCTGATGCTGTTCATCTTCACGGTCAACCTGCTCGGGTTCATCCCACTGCCGCTCTCCGACGAGAAGTTCCACCTCTTCGGGCTCGAGCTGCCGACGCTTGGGATCTACGCAGCCACTTCGTCGCTCTCCGTCACGCTCGCGCTCGCCCTGCTGACCTTCGTGTTCACGCATTACGAGGGGGTGCGAAACAACGGGCCGGTGCGGTACTTCAAGAGCTGGATCCCGGCAGTCCCGAAGGCGATGCTGCCGTTGATCGTGCCGCTCGAGATCCTCGGGCAATTCATGCGGCTGATCTCGCTGAGCGTCCGGCTCTTCGCGAATATGCTCGCCGGGCACATGCTGATCCTGACCTTCATCGGTCTGATCTTCGTGCTCGAGTCAGTCGTCCTCGCCGTGGTCGCCGTCCCGGCCGCGATCGCCTTCTACCTCTTCGAGGTCGTGATCGTCGTCGGGATCCAGGCGTTCATCTTCGCTGCCCTGTCCGCCATCTACATCGGCTCGGCGATCGAGCCAGAACACTAGTGGCCCGCCCGGCCCCGTCCGCCGGTTTTCGGCGCGCGATAAGACGGCGCCACTCGGCGTCCTCAGTCCCGCCCATGCCACTTAGCATGGGCGCTCCCTGCGTCCTTGATTGGCTTGCTTCTCGCACCCCGAAATTCCGGCAACGAGGCCGGACGAACCGCTAGGAGGAACCGTGGTCTCTTATCTGCTCGCCGCCACCACCAACGGCAACACCGACGCCGGCAAGGCGATCGCGCTCGCTCTCGGTATCGGCCTCGGTGCGCTGGGCGCCGGCGTCGGCATCGGCAACATCTTCGGCTCCATGATCCAGGCAGTCGCCCGCCAGCCCGAGCTGCGCGGCGAGCTCCAGGGCATCCAGTGGCTCGGTTTCGCCCTCACCGAGGCGGTCGTCTTCTACGGCCTGATCGGCGGCCTGCTCGCCTACGTCCTGATCTGATGCAAACGCTGCTCGCCAGCTCCGGCCTGATCAAGGTCGTCCCGGGCCTGATGATCTGGACGATCGTCGCGTTCGCGGCGACGTTCTTCGTCCTCAAGCGCTATGCGTTCGGCCCGATCCAGAAGACGATCGACGACCGCCGCGCGAGGATCCAGCAGTCGATCTCCGACGCTGAGGAGTCGCGGAACGAGGCGCGCAAGCTGCTCGAGGAGCATCGCGCGCTGATCGGACAGGCGCGAGGTCAGGCCGACCAGATCCTGGCGGAGGCGCGCAAGGTCGCAGACGCCCAGCGTCAACGGGTCCGCGAGGAGACCGACGCCGATCGTCAGCGCCGGATGGAGGAGACGAAGCGGCAGATCGAGGCCGAGACCCAGCGTGCGCTGCAGCAGATTCGAGCCGAGGTCGCCGAGCTCACGCTCGTCGCTGCCGCGAAGGTGACCGGCAAGGTGCTCGACGGGGCAGACCACCGCCGTTTGATCGACGACGCGATCAAGGACCTCGACTTCTCCGTTTTGGAGAGGGAGGCAACCCGATAGGCGCTGTTCACCGCACCTACGCCCAGGCGCTGTTCGACGCCGCCAAGGGACGGGACCGGCTCGGGCAGGTCCACGAGGAGCTCGGCGATTTCGCCGCTGCCGTCCGAGACGTGCCCGAGCTGCGCGCGGTCCTGCGGAACCCTCAGGTAGACGCGCGCGTGAAGAAGCAGATCCTGGAGGAGATCGCCGGAGACGCTGACGAGCTGATCCGCAACTTCCTCCAGCTCGCCGCCGACAAGGGACGCATCGGCGACATCACCGAGATCGCGCGCGAGTTCGAGCGGCTGGTCGCCCGCGAGGAGCGGCGGCTCGAGGTCGAGCTCACGACGGCGTACGAGCTCTCCGACGAGGAGGCTCAGCAGATCGTCGGCCAGATCGAGCAGGCCTCCGGGCAAAAGGTCGAGGCCAAGCGCCGCGTCGATCCGGACCTGATCGGCGGCCTCGTGCTCCAGGCGGGCTCGCTCCGGCTCGACGCCAGCGTGCGCGGACGGCTCAATCGTCTGCGCCAGGAGCTCGTCCCATCCAGGTGATGAGGCGAACGGCACTCGTGCTCGCATCCATCGCCGTCCTCGCTGCCGGCTGCGGCTCGAGCGCGAAGAAGACCTCCCCGAGCCCCGGCCTGCACATCCTGCCGGACGTGAAGACTTCCGACGAGTGGGCGCGCCGGATCGTGAGCCGTTTTTTGACCCCGCTGAACCAGGACCTCCAGGTTCTCAACGGGCTCAACAACCCGGACATCCGGATCTTCATCGCGAGCGGGAACAAGCAGACGATCGGGATCACGACCCGCCGGATGAACGATCTCGAGCGGTGCACCGACAAGCTCGTCGAGATCGGGCCGCCGACCACGGACGACAAGGAGTTCCAGCACGTCGCCGGTCTCTTCAAGCAGTCCTGCGCCCCCTACGAGCAAGTGGCGCGCAAGGTGCTCGAGGCACTACCCAAGCTGAGCTCCGGTCGCACCGATGTGATCAACGAAGGCGAAAAGACACTCCGCAACTCGATCCCGGAATCCGAGGCCGCGGCGAAGAGCTTCAAGCGGGCGATCGCGATCGCCGAGCGCAGGCCCGAGTTCCGAAACGCCGGCCTCCAGTCCGGCTGACCCGTCAAGGAGTGACGTGAAGCTACGCCCGGTCTCCAGCCAGCAGTGAAAGGAATGACAGCGTGAAGCTACGCCCAGAAGAGATCACCTCGATCCTGAGGGAGCGGATCGAGCAGTACGACGTCGAGACCGACCTCGCGGAGGTGGGCACCGTCCTCCAGATCGGAGACGGCATCGCCCGGATCTACGGGCTCGAGAACGCCGTTGCGATGGAGATGCTCGAGCTCGAGCACGGCGTGGTCGGCCTCGCGTTCAACCTCGAGGAGGACGACGTCGGGGCTGCACTCTTCGGCGCGTGGCAGCACGTCAAGGAGGGCGAGCCGGTCAAGCGCTCCGGCAACGTGGCGAGCGTCCCGGTCGGCGAGGGTCTGCTCGGCCGCGTCGTCGACCCGCTCGGCAATCCGCTCGACGGCCAGGGGCCGGTCGAGTCGTCGGAGTCCCGCCCCCTGGAGTTCAAGGCTCCGGGAGTGGTGGCGCGCCAGCCGGTGAAGGAGCCGCTCCAGACGGGGATCAAGGCGATCGACTCGATGACGAACGTTGGCCGGGGCCAGCGTGAGCTGATCATCGGCGACCGCCAGACCGGCAAGACGGCAATCGTCGTCGACACGATCCTGAACCAGAAGGACACCGACGTCGTCTGCATCTACGTCGCGATCGGCCAGAAGGCCTCGACGGTGGCACAGGTCTACGAGCGGCTGCGCGACGAAGGCGCGATGGAGTACACGACGATCGTCTCCGCCGCCGCCCAGGAGGCCGCGCCGATCAAGTGGATGGCGCCGTTCGCCGGGTGCGCGATGGGCGAGTACTTCCTTTTCAACAAGAAGCACGCGCTCGTGATCTACGACGACCTCTCGAAGCACGCCGATGCCTACCGGCAGCTCTCGCTCCTGCTCCGCCGCCCGCCCGGCCGCGAGGCGTTCCCCGGCGACGTCTTCTATCTCCATTCCCGGTTGCTCGAGCGCGCCTGCAAGCTCTCGGACGACAACGGCGGCGGCTCGCTGACCGCCCTGCCGATCGTCGAGACCCAGGCGGGCGACGTGGCCGCCTACATTCCGACGAACGTGATCTCGATCACGGACGGCCAGATCTTCCTCGAGTCGGATCTCTTCTTCTCAGGCGTGCGCCCGGCGGTGAACGTGGGCATCTCGGTGTCGCGCGTCGGGAGCTCTGCGCAGACGAAGGCGATGAGGAAGGTCGCGGGCCGGTTGCGGCTCGACCTCTCGCAGTACCGCGAGCTGGAGGCGTTCGCGCAGTTCGGCTCGGAGCTGGACGATGCGACGCAGCAGACGCTGGCCCGCGGCGAACGGATGGTCGCGTCGCTGAACCAGCCGCAGTACCAGCCGTGGCCGACGGAGGAGCAGGTTGTCGCGCTCTTCGCCGGCATCAACGGGTACCTCGACGAGGTTCCGGTCGCTCAGGTGCCGCGTTTCCAGGACGAGCTGCGCGAGCACCTGCGCGCGGAGGGGTCGGTCCTCAAGGAGATCAGGGAGTCGGGCGACCTCTCCGACGAGACCGAGCAGAGTCTCGAAGCGGAGCTGAAGAAGTTCCAGCAGGGTTTCAACGTGAAGGAAGAGGAGTCTCTGGTCTAGTGACGGCACGCAGCTCGACACAGCTAGACCGAGGCCGCGCGTAGCGTGGCCTCGGTCCAGGACATCCGCCGGCGGATCCGGTCCGTCACGAACACGAGCAAGATCACGCGTGCGCTCGAGCTGGTGGCGGCCTCGAAGCTCCGGAAAGCGCAGGCGCGGATCGAGGCGATGCGTCCCTACGCAGACCGGATGCTCGAGCTGATGGCCGGCACGGCACGGGCGAGCTCGTCGGTCCGTGGGTTGCCGCTGCTCGAGAGCCGCGACGAGGTACACGCGGTCGCGATCGTCTCGCTCACCGGCGACCGGGGCCTGGCCGGGGCGTTCAACTCCCAGGTCCTTCGGCGCTCGCTTGCGCTCGAGCGGGAGCTCCGGGCCGACGGCAAGGAGGTGCGCTGGGTCGGCGTGGGCCGAAAGGGCTCAGGATCGCTGCGGTTCCGTCGCTACGAGCTTGCAGGCGAGTTCACCGGCTTCACCGACGAGCCCCGCTATGCGGACGCGCAGGCGGTCGCCCACCGGGCCGCCGAGCTCTTCTCCGAAGGGGAGGTCGACCGGGTCGTGGTCGTCTACAACGCGTTCGAGTCCGCCCTCGTCCAGCGGGCCACCCAGCGCGATCTGTTGCCGCTCTCCGAAGACCTGCTCGAGACCGACCGCCAGGAACGCAGCGAGGACGCGCTCCGCGGCGACTTCATCTTCGAGCCGGAGCCCGAGCAGATCCTCGAGCGCCTCCTGCCCGTGTACCTGGAGACGGAGATCTACCGGGCCCTGCTCGAGTCTTCGGCCGCCTACCAGGCCGCTCAGATGACCGCGATGCGGAATGCCTCGAAGAACGCCGGCGAGCTGATCGACAGCCTCACGCTGGCGATGAACCGCGCACGCCAGGCCGAGATCACGCAGGAGATCCTGGAAGTCGTAGCCGGCGCCGACGCACTCACCTAGGGGGTTCACGGGGGAAACCAGGTTTCCCCCGTGAAAGCGAAATTCACTAACAAACGGCGGTCGCCGGCGTCTGAGACCGCACGAGGCGAAAGCAGGAACCTCGTGGCAGATACTGCGCCCCGCTCCGGGGCGGGGTGGAGTACGGAGGCTCGGAGAGCGGCTTCGAGTCTCGGAACGAACGGAGGGAAACTAGATGCATCTACGTAAGCTCTGGCTCGTCGCCGGGGTGGTGCTCGCGGCGTTTACGCTCGTGGCCACCGGCTCGGCTCGCCAGAATTCGTCCCAGGCCAACGGCACCGTCATCTTCGGCGCCGATCAGGAGCCCGGCATTCTGAACACGAACATCATCGGCGGCGACCTCTTCTGGGGCGGGCAGGCTGTTTCGCCCGTGTTCGCGACGACGTTCCGGGTCCAGCCGAACTTCTCGTTCAAGCCTGACGTGATCTCGAAGGCGACGATCACGAAGAAGCCCTTCTCGGTCACCTACTACATCAGGAAGAACGCGAAGTGGAACGACGGCGTCTCGTTGACCGCGCAGGACTACGAGTTCACGCGCAAGACGGTCATGGATCCGAACGTCAAGATCCTCTCGACGATCGGCTACGAGGACATCGCCAAGACCAAGATCTTCAACTCGAAGAAGGTCAAGTTCACGTTCAAGAAGCCGTTCGCGGGCTGGAAGACCCTCTTTGGCCAGCCGCTTCCGAGCCACTCGCTCAAGGGCGAGGACTTCAACAAGACCTGGCTGAACAATCTGGACAGCCCGAAGACGAACAAGCCCATCTCGAGCGGTCCGTTCTACTTGCCGAGTGACGGCTTCCAGCGCGGCCGGCAGCTCACGCTCCTGCGGAACCCGAAGTACTGGGGCCCGAAGGCGAAGCTCGCCCGCGTCGTGTACCGGTTCCTCCCGGACACGAACACCACCGCCGAGCAGATCCGCGGCGGCGAGGTCGACGTGATCTACCCGCAGCCCCAGCTCTTCCTCGTGCCGCTCCGGAAGCAGTCGGGCCTGCGCACGCAGATCGGGCGCGGTCCGATCTTCGAGCACATCGACTTCCAGCAGGGCTTCAAGGACAAGGGGAATCCGCTGCTCCGCCAGCTGAAGATCCGGCAGGCGATCGGCTACGGCATCAACCGCCCGTCCATCGTGAACGCTCTGTACACGAAGACTGACATCGCTCCTGGCCTTCCGGTCATGAACGACCTCTTCATCACCACCCAGAGCCCCTACTACAAGGCGAACTGGGCGTACCTGAAGTACAACAAGGCGAAGTCCGAGTCGCTGATGAAGTCCGCCGGCTGCACCAAGGGCGGCGACGGCATCTACAGCTGCGGTGGCAAGCGAGCGTCCTTCAACTTCGTGTGGAGGGCCGGGAACCAGCTCCGCCAGCTGACGTTCGAGGCAATGCAGGCACAGCTGAAGCAGGTCGGCATCGAGATCAAGGCCGACTCCTCGCCGAACGCGCTGAGCCAGCGGCTCCCGAACGGTGACTTCGACATCATCCTGTACGCGTGGGTGGGCAGCCCGGACATCTCCGGTCTCGACTCGATCTACGGGTGCAGGAACGACGCCACCAATGAGGCCCAGCAGAACAACACGGGCCACTGCAACCGCAAGGCCGACCAGCTCCTGAAGAAGGCGAACACGATCTTCGACACGAAGCTGCAGGCGAAGGTCACGAACGACGCGTTCGCGCTGATCGCGAAGGACCTGGCGACGATCCCGCTCTTCCAGAAGCCGACGTACTTGATCCACAAGACCAAGATCAAGGGCATCAAGGAGAACCCGACGTCCGAGGGTCCCGTCTGGAA
The DNA here is from genome assembly GCA_038237865.1 of Gaiellales bacterium. Taxonomy (GTDB): domain Bacteria; phylum Actinomycetota; class Thermoleophilia; order Gaiellales; family Gaiellaceae; genus 3-1-20CM-4-69-9. Next base: position 30,511 of record JBBRYG010000006.1, read on the forward strand.
CCTCGGTAAGTGGTCTGTGTAAGCAGTAAGCTTCCGCGCTAGCGGCAAGCTTCGAAACGCGAAGTCCCGTCCCGGCCGTTGAGGTCGGGACGGGACTTCCGTCTCCACGGGAGGGCTCAGATGGTCACCTACATCATCCGGCGTCTGCTCTACGGGATCCCGGTCATCGTCGTCTCGAGCTTCCTGATCTTCGTCTTCGTCTCGACGACCACCGATCCGCTCGAGACGGCGAAGATGAATCCGCGGGGCAGTAAGACCGCGATCAACCTCGTGATCAAGGAGAAGCACCTCGACAAGCCGACCATCGAGCGGTATGGCTACTGGGTCAGGGACGTCTTCACGAACGGCGGCGGCACGACGATCCTGACCGACCGGCCCATCTTCCCCGACATCCGGCGGGTGCTCGGGAACACGCTGCAGCTCGTGATCGCCGCCGAGCTGCTGACGTTGCTGCTGGCCGTCGCGGTGGGGGTCTATTCGGCGATCCGCCAGTACTCCGCGTTCGACTACTCGGCGACGACCTTAAGTTTCCTGGGGTTAGCGATCCCGACCTTCTGGCTTGGCCTGATCCTCCAGATCATCTTCATCAACATCTTCCTCAAGTGGCATGTGCGGATCTTCTACACGGCGTCGCTGAGCTCCGTCGATCCGGGCCACGGGTTCCAGTTCTTCCTCGACCGGGTGCAGCATCTCGTTCTGCCCGTGATCACGCTCGCGATCGTCGGGATCGCCGGGTACAGCCGCTTCATGCGCGCGTCGATGCTCGAGGTGATCAACGCCGACTACGTGCGCACCGCGCGCGCGAAGGGTTTGGTCGAGCGCCGGGTGATCCTCCGGCACGCTTTCCGCAACGCCCTGATCCCGCTGATGACGCTTGCGGCGATCGATTTCGGCACCTTCTTCGGCGGCGCCGTCATCACCGAGACGATCTTCGGACTCGACGGGATGGGCCTGTTCTTCATCAACTCGCTCAACAACGGCGAGACGTATTCGTTGATGGCCTGGCTCTTGATCACCGCGACCATGGTGGTCGTGTTCAACCTGATCGCGGATATCGTCTTAGGCTTCCTCGACCCGAGAATCCGCCTTGACTGACTCCGAGCGCCCGAGCGACCACCCAAAAAAAGGCCTGACCGACGTCCGGCTCGAGGGCGGCATCTACCCACCGGATGCACAGCCCCGAACGGATCCGGGAGTGCCGACCGAGTTCGTCACCGGGATGCCGGCGTCGGAGCTCGTCTACGAGTCCGGCCTCGACCTCAAGGCACGCAGCCAGTGGGCCTACGCCCGACGGCGGTTCCTCCGTCACCGGCTCGCGATGGGAAGCGTCTTCGGTCTGATCCTGATTCTGCTCGCCGGGGTCCTCGCCAACCGCCTGACCTCCTACGGGCCGGCGGAGATCGACTTCAACAACATTCTCCAGAAGCCGACGACCAAGGGGCATCACTACTTCGGCGCGGACTTTCTCGGGCGGGACTACCTCACGCGCGTGCTGTTCGCGATCCGAACCTCGGCGAAGGTCGCGTTCCTGGTCGCGTTCCTCTCGACTGCGCTCGGGACCGCCGTGGGCGCGCTGGCGGGGTACTTCGGCGGGTGGATCGACAACCTGCTGATGCGCTTCACCGATCTCGTGCTGACGCTTCCGGCGATCGCGGTGCTGCTCGTCGCCTCGGCGCGCTTCGGCAACGGCAACCAGTACCGCGTTGCCGTGATCATCTCGCTGCTCCTCTGGACGGGTATCGCCCGCGTCGTTCGCGGCGTCTTCCTCTCGCTGAGGGAGAAGGAGTACGTCGAGGCAGCGAAGGCGGCCGGCGCCGGCGACATGCGAATCATCTTCCGCCACATCCTTCCGAACTCGCTCGGCCCGATCATCGTCAACATGACGCTTACGACCGCCGGCGCCATCCTGATCGAGGCGGCGCTCTCGTTCCTCGGGTTCGGGATCAAGCCGCCGACGCCGGCGCTCGGGCAGCTGATCCAGGACGGGGCGACGGAGCTCCAGACGGCGTGGTGGCTGGTCGTCTTCCCGGGCATCGTGATCATGGCGATCGTCCTCTGTATCAACTTCATCGGCGACGGCCTCCGGGACGCTCTCGACCCCACCCAGCGCGTCCGCGCATAGAGGCACTGATGGCTGAGCCTGTCCTCGCGATTCGCGACCTTGTGGTCGAGTTCCACACGGACGACGGAGTCGTGCAGGCGGTCGACGGCGTCAGCTACGACGTCTACCCCGGCGAGACGCTCGGCATCGTCGGGGAGTCCGGCTCCGGCAAGAGCGTGAGCACGATGTCCATTCTCGGGCTCATCCCGCAGCCTCCCGGCCGGATCCGCAGCGGGACGGCGGTCTTCCAGGGCCAGGACCTCCTCAAGCTGAAGAAGAAGGAGCTCCGAAAGGTTCGCGGCAACAAGATGGCGATCGTCTTCCAGGACCCCATGACCTCGCTGAACCCGGTGCTGAAGATCGGCTTCCAGCTGAAGGAGACCCTCAAGGCCCACAACCCCGACATGAAGGACAGCGACGCCGAGAAGCGCGGCATCAACCTGCTTCAGGTGGTCGGTATTCCCCAGCCGGACCGGCGCTTCCAGCAGTACCCGCACGAGTTCTCCGGCGGCATGCGCCAGCGGGCGATGATCGCGATCGCAATCGCGAACAACCCTGCACTGCTGATCGCCGACGAGCCCACGACTGCGCTCGACGTGACGATCCAGGCCCAGATCCTCGAGGTGCTGAAGAAGGCTCAGGACGAGACGAATGCCGCGACGATCCTGATCACCCACGATCTCGGCCTGATCGCGGAGATGGCGAACCGCGTCGTCGTCATGTACGCCGGCAAGGTCGTCGAGCTCGCGGACGTCCATACGATCTTCGAGGCGCCGCGCCATCCGTACACGATCGGGTTGATGGAGAGCCTCCCGCGGCTGACCGCGGACGAGGACTTCCTGACACCGATTCCCGGACAGCCGCCGAGCCTGATCAACCGCCCGCCGGGCTGCCCCTTCCACCCGCGCTGCTTCCTCTCGCAGGGCCGCGCCCGCTGTCGCGAGGAGGAGCCGCCGCTTCGCCCGATCCAGGGTACCGCGCACCTCTCTGCCTGCCACTTCGCCGAGGAGCTCGAGGGTGCGAAGTCGAAACTCGTCGACGAGCCCAAGGCCGAGGAGGTGAGGTCGTCGTGAGCACCCGCGAAGGAACGGAAGTCGACGGCGTCGTCCCGGACGTCACGCCCGACGACCGGGTCGAGGAGATCCATGAGCGCGCCAACGAGGGCAAGGAGATCCTGCGCCTCGAGGGGCTCGTCAAGTACTTCCCGATCCGGTCCGGCCTCTTCAAGCGGCAGGTCGGCAACGTGCACGCGGTCGACGGCGTCGACCTCAGCGTGCGCGCCGGCGAGACGCTCGGACTCGTGGGCGAATCCGGGTGCGGTAAGACGACGCTCGGCCGCACGCTGATCAAGCTGGTCGAGCCGACTGCCGGCAAGATCATCTTCAACGGGCGCGACATCAGCGGCTTCAGCCGCCGGCAGATGCGCGAGGTCCGCCGCGAGCTCCAGATCGTCTTCCAGGATCCGTACGCGTCCCTGAACCCCCGCATGACGGTGCGCGAGATCGTCGCGGAGCCGCTGCGGGTGCACAAGCTCTACAGGGGCAGCAACGAAGGCAAGCAGCGGATCGACGAGCTGCTCCGCACCGTGGGCCTCAGCCCCGAGCACGCCAACCGCTTCCCGCACGAGTTCTCCGGCGGCCAGCGGCAGCGCATCGGCTTCGCACGGGCGCTCGCGCTCAACCCGCAACTCGTGATACTCGACGAGCCTGTCTCGGCGCTCGACGTGTCCATCCGCGCCCAGGTCGTGAACCTGCTCGAGACCCTCCAGCGCGACTTCGGGCTGACCTACCTCTTCGTCGCGCACGATCTCTCGCTCGTCCGGCACATCTCCGACCGCGTCGCCGTGATGTACCTCGGACACATCATGGAGATCGGGACGAAGGAGGACATCTACGAGCGGCCCGCGCATCCCTACACGCAGGCGTTGCTCTCGGCGGTTCCGATCGAGGAGCCCAGCCAGCGGGGCAAGCGCACGCGCATCATGCTCGAGGGCGACGTGCCGAGCCCGGCCAACCCCCCGTCGGGCTGCCGGTTCCGCACCCGCTGCTGGAAGGCGCAGCCGATTTGCGCCGAGGAGGAGCCGGCGCTGATCGATCGTGGCCACGGCCATCCGAGCAAATGCCACTTCGCCGAGATCATCAAGCCGCTGGCCCTCACGGATCAACCCGAGTCCGCAGCGCACTCCAGCGCCTAGTAGGAGGGTTTGACGAAACATCGGCTGTGCCGCCGGGCTGCGCTGCTCGCTCCGATGCCGCGTCCTCAGTCGCGCCGATAGCTACGGCTATCGGCGCTCCCTGCGTCCTTGCCTAGGAACGACCATCGCACCCCGGCAACGAGCGACGTTCCGCCAAACCCTCCTAGCGCCCGGCCGAAAGCCTCAACCTGTTGGCGAAAGCTGCCGACAGAAAGAAGTAGGCTTCATCTAACTTTCGGTGAGGAAGCCCGTCAGATTCGACATGAGACTGGTTCGGCCATTCCATCGCGCTTGTGAGCGCGTCCGCGAGCACATTTCGCTCGGGCTCGACTGCGAGCTCTCACAGCTCGAGCAGACGAGCCTCGACGGGCACCTCGAGCGCTGCGCGACCTGCCGGGCATTTTCCGCCGAAGTCGGGGCGTTGACAGCGGTTCTCCGCTCTGCGCCGCTGCAGGAGCCGCAGTTCGCCATCGATTTCCCCCGCCGAAGCCGCCTCCCCCTGCGCGTCCTGCAGATCGGCGCCGCGGCAGCGGTCGCCGTCAGCGCCGGTCTGGCCGGCCTCAACTTCACGCACGGCGAGGCCCAGCGCAGTGCGACCCCGGTCCTCGGCTCTGGCGAGCTCATCGTCAACGATGCGCTCGAGGTCGACCGCATCCGCGTTCCCGGCCAGTCGTCCAACGGCTTCCGGGGCAGGCTGGCTCGCTAGGTAGCCGGGGGTCGTTGCCTCCGGCGACCCAGATCGTGGGTTGGACGGACGCACGGGCGGAGCCCGCACGTCCTCCAGGAGGCATCGCAAGCGACGCCTCGGCTCGCTAGGAACCGCGGGCCGCGGGCTCTCGCGACTCCACCTCCGGCATCGAGGCGGTGCGCCCGGAACCGCACCAGTTCGGCGCCCCCTTTCGTTAGACTCAGCCGCGCGGGGAGGGTGCACACGCGCCGCCGCGCGCCCTGCCCAACGTCCGCTTCCCAGGAGACGCATGCCTGACCAGCAGAACGTGATGAAGCCCGGCCGGATCGTCGAGATCAAGGGCGTCGTCATCGACGCAGTCTTCCCGGAGGGTCTCCCCGAGATCTACAACGCGCTCCGCGTCGACTTTCCGGCTGAGGACGGACAGGACGGGCGCTACCTGATCGCCGAGGTGCAGCAGCACCTGGGCGGCGACCGGGTTCGCGCGGTCGCGATGGACTCCACCGATGGCCTCTCGCGCGGGCTGGAGGTCCAGGACACGGGCGGGCCGATCTCGGTTCCCGTGGGTGAGCCGACGCTCGGGCGGGTTTGGAACGTGGTCGGCGACCCCGTGGACGAGAAGGAGGAGCCGGGCTCCGACGTGGAGCGCTGGTCGATTCACCGCGAGCCGCCGAAGTTCACCGACCTGTCGCCGAAGATCGAGGTGTTCGAGACCGGTCTCAAGGTCGTCGACCTGCTCGCGCCGTTCATCCGCGGCGGCAAGGTAGGCCTGTTCGGCGGCGCCGGCCTCGGGAAGACCGTGCTGATCCAGGAGCTGATTCACAACGTCGCCCGCGAGCACGGAGGCTATTCGGTCTTCGCGGGCGTCGGCGAGCGGACGCGCGAGGGCAACGACCTCCTGCTCGAGATGCAGGAGTCGGGCGTGCTCGACAAGGTCGCGCTCGTCTACGGCCAGATGAACGAGCCGCCGGGCGCCCGCCTGCGCGTCGGCCTGTCGGGGCTGACGATGGCCGAGTACTTCCGCGACGAGGGGCGCGACGTTCTCCTCTTCATCGACAACATCTTTCGCTTCACGCAGGCGGGATCCGAGGTTTCCGCCCTGCTTGGCCGCATGCCGAGCGCCGTCGGCTATCAGCCGACGCTCGCGACCGAGATGGGCCAGCTTCAGGAGCGCATCACCTCGACCTCGAAGGGCTCGATCACGTCGGTCCAGGCGATCTACGTGCCCGCGGACGACCTGACCGACCCGGCGCCCGCGAACACGTTCGCGCACCTCGACTCGTCGGTCGTGCTCACACGCACCCTCGTCGAGCAGGGGATCTACCCGGCAGTCGACCCCCTCGACTCGTTCTCACGAGCCCTGCAGCCCGGGATCGTCTCCGAGGAGCACTACGAGACTGCGACGAGCGTCCAGGAGATCCTGCAGCGCTACAAGGACCTCCAGGACATCATCGCGATCCTCGGAATCGACGAGCTCTCCGACGAGGACAAGCTCGTGGTGACGCGCGCCCGGAAGATCCAGCGGTTCCTCTCGCAGCCGAACTTCGTCGCCGAGCAGTTCACCGGGACACCCGGTCAGTACGTCAAGCTCGAGGACACGATCAAGGGCTTCCAGGAGATCATCGCGGGCAAGCACGACGATCTTCCCGAGCAGGCGTTCTACATGGTCGGCCCGATCGAGATGGCGGTCGAGAAGGGCGGCTCCGGCTCCGCTGGCGGCGACGCGCCGGCCGAGGAGGAACAGGGCGACGACCCGACGATCGGCGAGGACGCCCGCGAGCCCGAGGCCGTGACGGCGTAACGTGGCCGAGGGCCGCAAGACGTTCGACGTCTCGCTCGTGACCCCCGACGGCCCGGCGTTCGAAGGCGAGGCCGAGATGATCGTCGTGCCGGGCGCGGCCGGGGAGATCGGCGTTCTCGCGAGGCACGCGCCGCTGATCGCGACGTTGAAGGCCGGCTCGACGCGCGTCCACGTCTCCGAGGGGGACGTGCAGGAGTTCGCCACCGGCCCGGGTTTCTTCCAGGTCCAGTTCGACCGCGCGATCGCGCTCGTCGACGACGCGGTCAAGGCCGAGGACGTCGACGACGAACGCGCACGCGGTCAGCTCGAGACCGCACAGGCTGAGCTCGATGCCCTCGACCGCGGGGAGTCGAACGCCGATCGTTGGCAGCTCGAGCAGCGGATCAAGCACGCGGAGAACCAGTTGACGGTCTCCGGCCGTACCTAGCTTCGTGCACGCGACGATCAAGGAGAAGCGCGAGGTCGCGAAGGGGACGCTCTACGTCTCCTTCGACCTGCAGGGCGCCGAAGTCGACTTCCGCCCCGGCCAGTACTTCTGGGTCGAGCTCCTCGATCCACCCTACGACGACGAGCGCGGCGCTCGCCGCCACATCTCGGTCGCGACCTCGCCCAACGAGCGCGGCGTGCTGGCGCTCGGCACCAGGATCCGCGATTCGGCGTTCAAGCGGTCGCTCGCGGAGCTACCGGTGGGCGCGGCCGTCGACGTCGAGCAGCCGAAAGGCGACTACGAGCTCCCGGACGACACCTCACGCCCGTACGTGTTCGTCGCCGGCGGCATCGGGATCACCGTCTTCCGCAGCATGCTCCTGTACGTGAACGAGGAGAAGCTCGCGCACCGGATCACGCTGATCTACTCGAACCGCGACCGGGAGTCCGCGGCCTTCCTCGACGAGCTCGCAGAGCTCGAGCGGGCGAGCTCCAACCTAGGGGTCGTCCTGACGATGACCGGAGATCCCGACTGGGAGGGAGAGCGGCGCCGGATCGACGAGCAGCTCTTCCGCGACCACCTCGAGGGCGAGCTCGACGATTACACCTACCTGGTCGCAGGGCCGCCGCCGATGGTCGAAGGAGTCGTCGAGAGCCTGAAGGGCGCTGGCGTCGATGAGGAGCACATCCGACCGGACAAGTTCTCCGGGTACTAGGTTCAAGATGACCATGGTATGATGACCATGGTCATGAAACGCACAGAGGAGATCCCGGCCGGCCAGTTCAAGGCACGGTGCCTTGCCCTTCTCGATGAGGTGGCGGCCAGCGGGCGGCGGATCGTCGTGACTAAACGTGGCCGTCCTGTGGCGCAGGTGATTCCGGTCGAGGAACCCAGGCCGCTAGCAGGGAGCGTCAAGATCCTCGTCAGCGAGGACGAGTTGATCGCGCCGGTCGGCGTTTCCTGGGACGCTGACCCCTGATCGTTCTCGACACGCACGTGTGGCTCTGGTGGGCTGGGGCGCTGCCGGGGCTCTCTGAACGCGCTGCAGACGCGATCGAGCGCTCGGACCGCATCGGTGTCTGCACGATCAGCTGCTGGGAAGTCGCGATGCTTGCCGGAGGAGGACGAATTCGGCTGGAAGACGATGTCCCTCGCTGGGTGGCGCGGGCTCTGGCCGCGGAGAAGGTCGAGACATTGGGACTCGAGCCCGCGGTTGCTGTCGCCGCCGGGCTCCTCGGACGCGACGTCCCAGGGGATCCCGCCGATCGCATCATCTATGCCACCGCGCGTACTCACGACGCGCCTCTCGTGACGAAGGACCGGCAGCTCCGGCGCTACGACCCGGCCCTGACGCTCTGGTAGCTTCCAGGTACCCGGAGAGCTTTGAACGGCAGCTTGGCGACCGGGTTACCAAACGCCTAAAGAGCCCGCACGCCGTTCTCGGCGGGCATCCTCTTTCGGGCGCCAAGTAACACAGTGTTACAAGGAGCGGCGATGCAGGACGCGCGGATACGACTGGAGGAGTTGCTCGCTGAGAGGATCGTCGTGCTCGACGGCTCCTGGGGCGTCCTGATCCAGCGCGAGGTGAAAGGCGAAGAGGCCTACCGCGGCGAGCGCTTCAAGGATCACCCGCAGGACGTCGCCGGGGACCCCGATCTGCTGAACCTCACGAGGCCTGAGCTCGTGCTCGGAATCCATCGTGACTACTTCGCGGCCGGGGCCGACATCGCGACCACGAACACCTTCACCGCGACCTCGATCGGGCAGGCGGACTACAGGCTCGAGGACGCCGTCTACGACATGAATCTCGCGGGCGCCCGGCTCGCACGCCAGGCAGCGGACGAGGCAGGCGGCTTCGTCGCGGGCTCGATGGGGCCGCTGAACGTCTCGCTGTCCGTCTCGCCGCGCGTCGAGGACGCTTCCTACCGAGCGGCCACCTTCGACCAGGTGCGCGACAGCTACGCCGAGCAGGTCCGCGCACTCGCAGAGGGCGGCGTCGACATCCTCTTGATCGAGACGATCTTCGACACGCTGAACGCGAAGGCGGCGATCGCGGCGGCAAAGGACGAGGCGCCGCAGTTGCCGCTCTGGCTCTCCTTCACCGCGATCGACCAGAGCGGGCGCAATCTCTCGGGCCAGACGGTCGAGGCCTTCTGGCCGTCCGTCGAACACGCCGAGCCATTCGTCGTCGGCGTCAACTGCTCGCTCGGCGCCACGCAGATGCGCCCCTACGTGGAGGCGCTCTCCCGGCTCGCGCCCACCTGGGTCGCCTGCTACCCGAACGCGGGCCTCCCGAACGAGATGGGACTCCACGACGAGCAGCCCGAGGACACGAGCCGTTTCCTCGGCGACTTCGCGCGCGATGGGCTCGTCAACATCGTCGGCGGCTGCTGCGGTACGACGCCCGAGCATGTCCGCGCGATCGTCTCGAACGTCCAGGGTCTGACCCCGAGGCAGGTGCCCGAGAGACAGCGAGGGACGACCTTCAGCGGGCTCGAGCCCTTCACGATCTTCCCGGATGCGAACTTCGTCATGGCCGGCGAGCGCACGAATGTCACGGGCTCGGCGCGCTTCCGCAAGCTGATCGAGGCGGACGACTATCAGGGCGCCGTCGAGGTGGCCCTCGAGCAGGTTCGCGGCGGCGCCAACCTCCTCGACGTGAACATGGACGCCGACCTGCTGGACTCCGAGCGCGCCATGACGACGTTCCTCAACCTCGTGGCGACGGAGCCGGAAGTGGCGCGGATCCCGATCATGGTCGACAGCTCGCGCTGGAGGGTGCTCGAGGCCGGCCTCAAGTGCGTCCAGGGCAAGGGCGTCGTCAACTCGATCAGCCTGAAGGAAGGAGAGGAGGCGTTCCTCGAGCAGGCCCGCCTGGTCCGCCGCTACGGCGCCGGGGTCGTCGTGATGGCCTTCGACGAGCAGGGGCAGGCCGACACCGTCGAGCGCAAGGTCGAGATCTGCGCGCGCGCTTACCGTCTGCTGGCTGCCGAAGGCTGGGCCGGTGAGGACATCGTCTTCGACCCGAACGTGCTGGCCGTCGCGACCGGGATCGAGGAGCACGCCGAGTTCGCGAAGAGCTTCATCGCCGCGATCCCGCTGATCAAGGAACGCTGCCCGGGGGCCAAGATCAGCGGTGGGATCTCCAACCTGTCGTTCTCCTTCCGCGGGAACGACGCCGTGCGCGAGGCGATGCACTCGGCGTTCCTCTACCACGCGATCCGGGCGGGACTCGACATGGGCATCGTGAACGCCGGCCAGCTGGTGGTCTACGAGGACATCGAGCCCGAGCTGCTCGAGCAGGTCGAGGACGTGATCTTCAACAGGCGCGCCGACGCGACCGAGCGCCTGGTCGAGTACGCGTCGCGGGTCAAGGGCGAAGGCAAGAGACGGGAGCGGGATCTTTCCTGGCGCGAAGCGCCCGTGGAGCAGCGGCTTTCATACGCCCTCGTGCACGGGATCGTCGACTACATCGAGGAGGACACCGAGGAGGCGCGCCAGAGGCAGGCTCGTCCGCTCGACGTGATCGAGGGGCCGCTGATGGACGGGATGGCGATCGTGGGGGACCTCTTCGGCTCCGGGAAGATGTTTCTTCCGCAGGTGGTGAAGAGCGCGCGCGCGATGAAGCGCGCGGTCGCCTACCTCGAACCGTACATGGAGGCGGAGAAAGCCGCCGGCAACGGCGGCCGTGCGCGGGGGAAGATCGTGCTCGCGACCGTCAAGGGCGACGTCCACGACATCGGCAAGAACATCGTGGGGGTCGTGCTCGGCTGCAACAACTACGAGGTGCTCGACCTCGGCGTGATGGCGCCGGCCGACAAGATTCTCGATACGGCGCTGGAGGAGGGCTGCGACGCGGTCGGGCTCTCCGGGCTGATCACGCCTTCGCTCGACGAGATGGTGCACGTCGCGGAGGAGATGGAGCGGCGCGGGATGCAGCTGCCGCTGCTGATCGGCGGGGCGACGACGTCGAAGCAGCACACGGCGGTCAAGGTGGCGCCGCGATACTCGGAGCCGACCGTCCACGTTCTGGACGCCTCGCGGGTCGTGAAGGTCGTCTCCGACCTGCTCGAGCCGGAGCGGAAGCACGCCTTCGACGTCGAGAACCGCGAGCTGCAGGAGCGGCTGCGCGAGCAGTACTCCGAGAAAGAACGGAAACCGCTGTTACCGCTCGAGGAGGCACGCGCGAACGCCGAGCGAGTCCCGTTCGACGACCTGCCCCAGCCTCCCTTCACCGGTACGCGCGTGGTCGAGCCGAACCTCGAGACGTTGCGCGAGGTGATCGACTGGCAGTTCTTCTTCCACGCCTGGGAGCTGAAGGGGAGGTACCCCGCGATCCTCGAGCAGCCCGCCGCGCGTGAGCTCTTCGACGATGCGCAGGCGCTGCTCGAGGAGATCGTCGCCAGCGAGTTGCTTCAGGCCCGTGGCGTGTACGGCTACTGGCCGGCCCGAGCCGACGGCGACGACATCGCCCTCGACCAAGGCACGCGCTTCTCCATGCTTCGCCAGCAGTCCGCCTACGGCGACTCGCGCCCGAACCGGAGCCTGGCCGACTACGTGTCTCCCGAGGGCGACCACATCGGCGCGTTCGTCGTCACGATTCACGGAGCAGACCAGCTGTCCGCCCGCTACCAGGCCGAGCACGACGACTACAAGGCGATCATGGCGAAGGCTCTTGCCGACCGGCTCGCGGAGGCGTTCGCAGAGCACCTCCACCGCCAGGCCCGCTCCGAGTGGTACGCGCCGGACGAGGACCTGCCGCACGAGGAGCTGATCGCCGAGCGCTTCCGCGGGATCCGCCCTGCCTTCGGCTATCCCGCCTGCCCCGACCACTCCGAGAAGGGGAAGCTCTTCGACCTGCTCGGCGCCGAAGCGGCGGCCGGCGTCGGTCTCACCGAATCGTTCGCGATGACTCCGGCCGCAGCCGTCAGCGGGATCTACCTGGCCAACCCGGCCGCGCGGTACTTCTCCGTCGGCCGCGTCGGTGAGGATCAAGTGGCGGACTATGCCGCCCGTAAGGGCTGGACGCGCTCCGAGGCCGAGCGCTGGTTGCGGCCGAACCTCGGGTACGAACCGGCGTCCGAGCCTGCGGCGGTCTCGCGCTGAGCGGTCCGGCGAGCATCGAGCACCGGTTCGGCGCCGGTCGGCCGTTCACGGTCGGGATCGAGGAGGAGTTCCAGCTGCTGAGCACCGAGAGCTATGAGCTCGTGCCGCGCTTCGAGGAGGTGGCCGAGGCCGCGGGCGACCCGCGCGTCCGGCCGGAATTGATGACCTCCGTGCTCGAGGCCGCGACGGGCGTGCACGACGGGGTCGGGGCCGCAATCGAAGAGGTCGGTCAGATCCGCGATCTGCTCCGCGACGCAGCGGCCGAGCACGGCGCGCTGATCGCGTCCGCCGGCACCCATCCCTTCTCCCGCTGGGAGCACCAGGAGATCACCGACAAGCCCCGCTACCAGGGCGTTGTGGAGGAGCTCCGCTGGGTCGCCGAACAGGAGGCGATCTTCGGGCTGCACGTCCACGTTGCGGTCGACGATCCCGACACGGCGGTGTGCGCGGCGACCTCGATCCGGACGCACGTCCCCGAGCTGCTCGCGCTGTCGGCGAACTCCCCGTTCTGGCAGGGGCGGGACACCGGTCTCGCCTCGACCCGGAGCAAGGTCTTCGAGACGATGCCGCGAAGCGGCCTGCCTCCACGCCTCGATTCGTACGCCGACTTCGAGCGGCTCGTCGGGCGAGGCGCAGCCGCCGGCTTCTTCGAGGACTACACGTACGTGTGGTGGGACGTCCGGCCGCACCCGAAGCTCGGTACGGTCGAGCTGCGTGTCTGCGATGCGCAGACCCGGGTCGCCGATGTCGCTGCGATCGCCGCACTGGCCCAGGCGCTCGTCGCCACCTTCGCCGAGCAGCCGGCCGTGCCGCAGCCGCGGACGCTGATCGCCGAGAACAAGTGGCGCGCCGCGCGCTACGGCCTGGACGCCAAGCTCGTCGACCTCGAACGAGATTCGGAGCGCTCCGCGCGTGATGCGGTCAGGGCGCTCGTGGAGCTCGCCTCACCCGCAGCCAAGCGGCTCGGCTGCGCGGACGAGCTGGGCCTGGTCGAGCTGCTGCTCGCCCGGGGCGGTGGCGCCTATGAGCAGCGGCAGGTCGAGGCAGGAAGCGGCAGTCTCCTGGCCGTCGCGCAGTGGATCGCGGAGGAAACCGTGGCCGAGCGCTGAGGTATCCTGGTCTTCGGCTGGCGCCCTCGATCGGGCGCCTCGCTGTTTCAGGCCCCCGATGAAGACAACGCTGAAGAGAGGGATCGGCCGCGGCGCCGCCGTCAACGGTAACGGGCGCTCCGTCTTCCCGCCGGGCATCACGACCGCGATGACCCGGTATCGGCAGCCCGAGCCCGAGCCGCGCTCGGCATGGGCCGTGATCAGGCTCGTCGCACTCTGGACGGTGCTGGCCGCACTGATCGTCGCCGGAGGAGCCGCCGGCGCGGCCTATCTGCGCGCGCATCGCTTCGTCGCCGCCGTTGCCCCGCATACCAAGGCCGACAAGGCCACCGCCAACCGCCTCGACGTGGCGCTGCCCGGTCAGCCGACGACGGCCCTCGTGATCGGCACGGACAAGCGCAAGGGCCGAGAAGCGGAGGTCACGGGCCGCTCCGACACGTTGATGCTGGTTCGGGCCGACCCGCAGACCAGCTCGATCTCGCTCCTGTCGTTCCCGCGGGATCTGCTCACGACGATCAAGTGCCCGGGGCACTCCGACTACGTCGACCGGATCAACGCCGCCTTCTCGGAGTGCGGCTCGCTGGGGAGCCTCGAGACCGTGCGTGCGATGACCGGCATCCCCATCAACTACTTCATCACCGTCAACTTCCGGGGATTCCTCCAGCTCGTCAACAACCTCGGGGGCGTCTGGGTCGACGTCGACCACCGCTACCTCTGCGACGAGCGGACGTGTCCCGGGGTCTCGGCGATCAACCTGCAGCCCGGGTACCAGCGTCTGCGCGCCTACGACGCTCTCGCCTACGTGCGCTTTCGCCACTTCGACTCCGACCTCTACCGCGTCGCGCGCCAGCAGCTGTTCCTGAAGGCCCTCAAGAGCCAGATCACGAGCACGATCTCTCTCGACACCGTGCTCGACATCGTCGACGCGGTCGAGAAGAACGTCGTGATCGGGCGTGGCGGCAACAGCGCGCTCGATCTGAAGACGCTCAAGGACTACATTTACTTCGCGCGAGCCCTGCCGCCGGGGCACATCTTCCAGGCGCGGATCGACGGCCTTACCGGCTACGCAGAGTTGAATGCCCCCACCGGCAGCATCGAGACGGCGGTGCGCAAGTTCGTCCAGCCGGACGTGACGGCGCCCGAAAAGGCGCGCGACGTGACACTTGGGATCAAGCGACGCTCCAAGGCCCCGCGGCCGGCGAACGTGTCCGTGTCGGTGCTGAACGGCAACGGCGTCACTGGCTCCGCGTCGAACGCGGCCTACGCCCTGGGGCAGCGCGGCTACAGGATCATGCTGCCGGCGAGCCAGCAGCCGGCGAACGCGCCCAACTACTCGTACTTCAACACGATCGTCTTCTACGATCCGGCGCAAGCCGGATCCCGCGCGGCCGCCCTCCGGATCGCCAACCTCTTCGGCGACGGCAGGGTGCAGGCGATCGGCCCCCGGACGCCCCTGATCGCTGCGCTCGCGAACGGCGCGATGACGACGGTCGTCGTCGGGCAGACCTTCCACGGGACACTCGCACCGGCGCCGACCGACGAGACCCCGAAGAAGCAGCCGCCGAACATCTCCCCAAACTCGGTGCTTCCCCGGACGCAGCTGCTTGCCGTCCGCCGGCGCGTCCCCTTCCCCCTCGAGATTCCCCGAGTGATCGAGCGAAGCTCGCGCCTCGAGTCCTCGGCGCCGCTCCATCTCTATCGCATGAATACGAATCATCGCGGCGTCCGGCTCACGTTCCAGACCGGCGCGACGGAGTACTGGGGCATCCAGGAGACCGACTGGAACGACGCGCCCGCCCTCGCCTCACCGAGCTTCGAGCACCGGATCCGCGGGCGTATCTACGACTTCTACTACTCCGGCCCGCACCTCCACATGATCGTCCTGAAGGAGCGCGGCGCCACCTACTGGGTCGTGAACACGATCCTCGACTCGCTCTCGAACGAGACCATGCTGGCGATTGCCCGCGGCCTCGGACCGCTGCCCAAGTAGGCTTTCTCCCCGGAAATGAGCGAATCGCGGACGATCGGGATCTTCGGCGCCGGCTGGGTTGGGCTGGTCACCGGCGGGTGCTTCGCCGAGCTCGGCCATCACGTGATCGTCCGCGACGTGATGCGCGAGCGGATCGAGTCGCTCCAGGCCGGGGAGCTTCCCTTCCACGAGGCCGAGCTCCCGGAGGTGCTCGAGCGAAACCGCGATCGCATCCGCTACACCCTCGACGCCGAGGAGCTCGCGGAGGCCGACGCGCTCTTCGTCTGCGTTCAGACACCTCCGACCTATTCCGGCGATGCCGATCTTTCGTTCGTCTGGGCCGCGCTCGACGACCTGCCGCGCGTTGAGCGGCGCCAGGTGCTCGTGATGAAGTCGACCGTTCCTGTTGGAACCGGCGACAAGGTGCGGGCGGCGCTCGAGGCGCGCGAGCTGGCGAACGTCGGCTACGTCTCGAACCCGGAGTTTCTCGCGGAGGGCCGCGCCGTCAGCGACTTTCTCAACCCCGACCGGATCGTGATCGGCGCCTTCGAGGAGGAGGACGGCGCGCTGGTCGAAGGTCTCTACGCGGGGATCGAAGCCCCTGTCGTCCGCACGGATGTCGCGTCCGCGGAGATGATCAAGCTGGCCGCGAACGCGTTCCTGATGACGCGCATCTCGTTCATCAACGAGATCGCCAACGTCTGCGAGGCCGTCGGTGCCGACGTGACGGAGGTCGCCCGCGGCGTCGGGCTCGACCACCGCCTCGGGCCGCATTTCCTACGAGCCGGGATCGGCTACGGCGGGAGCTGTTTCCCGAAGGACTCGCTCGCGCTCAAGCAGCTCGCGTCGAACTCCGGCTACCACTTCCAGCTGCTGTCCGCCGTGATCGAGGTGAACGAGCTCCAGAAGCGGCGCGTGATCTCGAAGCTGCAAAAGCATCTCGGCAAGCTGCGCGGGAAGAAGGTCGCACTGCTCGGCCTCGCGTTCAAAGCCGGGACGGACGACATGCGCGAAGCGCCGTCGATCGTGCTTGCCTCGCGCCTGCTCGCCGAGGGCGCCGAAGTTCGCGCGTGGGACCCCGTGGCGAAGCCCGGTGAGCTGATGAAGGGTGCCGTGCTCTGCGAGAGCGTGCTCGAAGCCGTCTCCGGAGCCGATGCCGCGGTGATCGTGACGGAGTGGGACGAGCTGCGCGGGCTCGCATCGGCGGAGGTGCGGGCGGCGATGGCCCAGCCGCTGATCGTGGACGGCCGCAATCTCCTCGATCCCGAGGAGGCGCGTGCGGCCGGTTTCGCCTACGAAGGCATCGGGCGCCCGACCTCGCCCTTCTCGGCGCTGCCGGAGACCCCGGAGCCCGAGCCGAGAGTTCGAGGCTGATGGAGGCGATCATCCTGGCCGGTGGGCGGGCAACCCGCCTCGGCGATGCGGCGCGCGGGCAACCGAAGGCGCTCGTCCCGATCGCGGGCCATCCGCTGGCGGAGTACCAGGTGACGCAGCTCGTGCGTGCGGGGGTCGACCGCGTGATCGTCAGCTGCGCGGACGGGCAGGCCGATCTCTTCGAAGCCAGGCTCGCCGGCCTTGGCGCCGAGATCGTCGGGGTGGCGGAGTCCGAGCCCCTCGGCCGGGGAGGCGGGCTCCGGTATGCGGCCGCGCGGCGTGAGGACTCGGGGCCCCTGTTCGCAGTCAACGGGGACGAGCTGCACGACGTCGACCTCCCTGCGCTTCTGGCGGCCCACGAGAAGCGCCGCGGCGCGGCGACGATCGTCGTCGCGCCGCTGGTCGCCCAGTTCGGCGTGGTCGAGGTGACCGACGACGACGGGGTGGCCGGATTCCGCGAGGCGCCGCGGTTGCCGCACTGGGTCAGCTGCGGTATCTACGTCCTCGGCGAGGAGGCGCTGGAACGGCTTCCGGAGCTAGGCGATCACGAGCAGTCGACGTTTCCGGAGCTCGCGGAGGAGGGGAAGCTCCTCGCCCATCGTCACGAAGGTCTCTGGATCACCGTCAACACACCAAAGGATCTCCAGCGGGCCGAGGCGCACTTCGCAGAGCATCCCGAGTTGCGTCCGTCGCTCGCTCGCTCCGAGTAGCGGAGTAAAGTCGTCAGGTGAGCGTGGACTCGCCCAACCTCGAAGGGCTCGACCCCTGGGCATTCGAGTCGCGGCGCGTGGAGAAGCCGTGGGGCTACGAGCTGGTCTGGGCCCAGTCGGAGCAGTACGTGGGCAAGGTGCTGTTCGTGAAGGAGGGTGAGTCGCTCAGTCTCCAGTTCCACCGCGAGAAGGATGAGTCATGGCTGATCCAGTCGGGCCGGGTGAAGCTCGAGCTTGGGTCGGTGGGGGATGCTGTCCTGAACGAGGAGGTCGTCGCTTCCGGCGCGGCCTTCCGCTATCGGCCCGGAACCGTCCACCGTGTGACAGCGCTCGAGGATACGACCATCCTCGAGGTCTCGACGCCGAATCTGGACGACGTCGTGCGACTGGAAGACCGGTACGGACGCGAAGGCACGATCCAACCTTGACACAAGTCTGATAAGGTAGTCCCTGTGGAGGGGCTGACCGTCAGCGAGGCGGCGTCGCAGACCGGATGGTCGGCACGAATGCTTCGCTATCTCGAGCACCAACGACTCGTCATCCCGGCGAGAACACCGGCCGGTTATCGGCTCTACGGACTGCTCGAGCTGAACCAACTCCGGTCATTGAAGGCGCTGCGACAGCGCTTCGGCGCCGAGCTCACCGACATGGCTTTCGCCGCTAGGCTGCGGCGCGAGCCCGACCTGCGTGCCGCCGTCGAGACCTGGCTGGCGGGCACCGAGATCGCCGCCCTCGACTGGGAGCAGCGAAAGCACGAGCGGCTGTTGGCCGCCTGACGGAAGGACTAGATGGCAACGACGAAACGGCACGACGTGAAGGACCTGTCCCTCGCGCCCGAGGGGATGCGGAGGATCGAGTGGGCGGACCGGCAGATGCCGGTGCTCACCGCAATCCGTGAGCGCTTCGAGCGTGAGCAGCCGCTGGCGGGCTATCGCGTCTCGGCGTGCCTTCATGTGACGACGGAGACCGCGAATCTCGCGCGCACGCTGAAGGCGGGGGGAGCGGACGTCGTCCTCTGCGCGTCGAACCCGCTCTCCACGCAAGACGATGTCGCCGCCGCGCTCGTCGAGGACTTCGACATCTCCGTCTTCGCGATCAAGGGCGAGGACAACGACACCTACTACCAGCACATCGAAGCGGCGGTCGACCACAAGCCGCAGCTGACGATGGACGACGGCGCCGACGTGATCGGTGTTCTCCACTCTGCCCGGCGCGAGCAGCTCGGGGACATCATCGCCGGCACCGAGGAGACGACGACCGGGGTGATCCGGCTGAAGGCGATGGAGGCCGACGGCGCACTCGCGTTCCCGGTGATCGCCGTCAACGAGGCGAAGACGAAGCACCTGTTCGACAACCGGTACGGCACCGGCCAGTCGACCATCGACGGGATCATCCGCGCGACCAACGTCCTGCTCGCCGGCAGCCGGTTCGTGATCAGCGGCTACGGGTGGGTCGGGCGCGGCGTTGCCTTGCGCGCGAAGGGCATGGGCGCCCACGTGATCGTGACGGAGGTCGACCCCCTGCGCGCGCTCGAGGCGCTGATGGACGGCTACGAGGTCATGCCGATGGAGAAGGCCGCCGCGGTGGGCGACATCTTCTGCACCGCTACGGGTGACAAGCACGTGATCACGCGGGCGCACATGGAGCGCATGAAGGACGGCGCGATCATCGCGAACACGGGTCACTTCAACGTCGAGATCGACATCCCGGCCTTGCGCTCGCTGGCCGCGGAGACGCGCGAGTCGCGGGCGTTCGTCGAGGAGTTCCGGATGGAGGACGGCCGGCGGATCTTCCTGCTCGCCGAGGGCCGGCTCGTCAACATCTCCGCCGCCGAGGGACATCCCGCGATCGTGATGGACATGTCCTTCGCGAACCAGGCCCTTTCAGCGGAATACGCGGTCCAGAACGCGGCCGAGCTCGAGCGGAAGGTCTACGGCGTGCCGGAGGAGATCGACAACGAGATCGCCCGGCTCAAGCTGGCGACCATGGGTGCCGAGATCGACACACTTACCGAGGAGCAGGCCAAGTACCTCGCCTCGTGGGACGAAGGGACGTAACCGGGGCTGCGCCCCTGGTTACTTGAACGGGGGAACCCCTGGTTCCCCCGTTGGCCCCCTCCTTACGAGCGGGTTCGTAGGTCCGGCGTGACTGGAGCCGGCGTGGGGTTGCGCGCCCGCTCCGATGGTCTCCTCTCCGTCGTAAGCCTCCCGCCGGATTGAATCCGGCTCCGGCTTGGAACGGAGGAACCCCTGGTTCCCCGTTTGCCCCCTCCTTGCCGGCGGATGCACAGGTCGGATGGTGGGCGGAGCCGGCGAAGGGCGCGCCCGCTCGCATGTTCTCCTCTCCGTCGTAAGCCTCCCGCCGGAGTGAATCCGGCTCCGGCGGCGGTTCGTGGTTGTGGCTCGAGGGTTTTCACCCCATAAGAAGGCAGCTTCGTAAGCGCGAGCTTCCCGCCTGGGCGGCCCCTTTGGGCCTAGGGTTCTTCCTGTGGACGAAACGTCACAGATTCGGCACCACCGAGACATGTCTCGTTACGGCAATGGTGGGGACAGTCCCTTGTGGTCGAAACGTCACACTTCTGGCACAGTGCTCGAGCCCGAGCGGATCGTGCGGTACGAGGAGAACGGCCCGCAGGTCGTGCTGCTCGACCAGCGCCGATTGCCGGACGAGATCGTCGAGCTGGTGTGTCGTTCGGCGGCCGACGTGGCGGTCGCGGTCAGGGAGATGGCGATTCGCGGGGCGCCGGCGATCGGGGTGGCTGCCGCCTACGGGCTCGCGCTCGCTGCCGAGCGTGGGGAGAATCTCGAGGAAGCTGCGGCCGTCCTCGAGGCTTCGCGACCGACGGCCGTCAATCTCGCCTGGGCGCTCGAGCAGATGCGGGACGGTCCAACTCCTGCGCGGGCCCGTGCCCTCCACGAGGAGGAGGTGGAGCGCTGCAAGCGCATGGCTGCTCATGCCGCGGAGCTCTTCGCGCCCCGGACTCGTGCGCTCACGCATTGCAACGCGGGCGCCCTCGCCACGGCGGGCTACGGCAGCGCAGTCGGCGCGCTGCGGGCCGCCTGGGAGCGCGGCCTCCTCGAGCACGTGTTCGTGAACGAGACGCGGCCGCTCCTCCAGGGCTCCCGCCTGACGGCGTTCGAGCTCGAAGCGCTCGAGATCCCGCACGCCGTGATCGTCGATTCGGCGGCCGCCTCGATGATGGCGGCGGGCGAGGTGGACTGCGTCGTCACCGGGGCAGATCGCATCGCCGCAAATGGGGATACCGCGAACAAGATCGGTACGTATTCGCTGGCCGTGCTCGCCGCTCACCACGGCATCCCGCTCTATGTGGTTGCGCCGACCTCGACCGTCGATCTCGGGACACCCACAGGTACGCAGATCCTGATCGAGGAGCGCGATCCGGCCGAGGTGACAAGCCGGTTCCAGGCGCGGAACCCGGCCTTCGACGTTACGCCTGCCGCCTTGATCGGGGCGATCGTGACGGAGCTCGGGGTCCACCGAGCGCCGTACCCGTCGTCCCTGGTCGCGCTGGCATGAAGGCGATCGTGCTCGCCGCGGGCTATGCGACGCGGCTCCGCCCGCTGACCGACGACTTTCCGAAGCCGCTCCTGCCCGTGGGCGGCCGGCCGATGCTGGACCGGATCGCCGACCGGATCGACGAGGTCGAAGAGGTCGACGCGCTGCACGTGGTCACGAACGATCGTCACGCCGCGAGCTTCGAGCGCTGGGCGGTCGCTCGTGGCGGTGTCGACGTCGTCAACGACGGGACGCACACAAACGACGACCGGCTAGGCGCGATCGGAGACATCGCGCTGACCATCGACCGCGCGGGTCTCCAGGGGCAGGATCTACTCGTGATCGCAGGCGACAATCTCTTCGACTACAGCCTCGCCTCCTACGTCGACTTCTGGCGCCTGAAAGGCGAGGCGAGCGCGGTCGCGGTGCGACGGATTGCGGACCGCGAGCTGATCAAGCAGTACGGCGTGGTCTCCGTCGACGACGACGACCGGATCACCTCGTTCGTCGAGAAGCCAAACGATCCGCAGAGCGATCTCGCCGCCACCGCGACCTACATCTACCACCGCGATCACGCAGCCCGGATCACCGATTACCTCGGTGAGGGAAGCTCGCCGGACCAGCCCGGCCGTCTGCTCGCCTGGCTGGCCGAGCGGGAACCGGTCTACGGCTATGCCTTCGAGGGGCTCTGGATGGACGTCGGCGATCACGACCAGCTGCTCGACGCGGACAACCTCCTGCGCGAGCGGGAGGGGTTGCCGGTGCGCACCGAATACTCGCCACAGATCTGACACACACGCGCACGGCTTTCCCCCCTAGCGTGGAGCCGTGCTCGACCTGCTGCTGCCGCAGCGGTGCGTGGTCTGCTTCCTCCCCGGCGACCAGCTCTGTGCCGGCTGCAGGTCGAGCCTCCCCTGGATCTGCGCGCCGCTCTGCGGACGCTGCGGGGCGCCGACGGCCTGGCCGGTCG
Organism: Gaiellales bacterium; assembly: GCA_038237865.1. GTDB lineage: Bacteria > Actinomycetota > Thermoleophilia > Gaiellales > Gaiellaceae > 3-1-20CM-4-69-9. The sequence goes on from JBBRYG010000006.1 coordinate 52,476, forward strand.
CCCGGTGTCGCGAGTGCTCCGGGCGCCGGCTTGCGTTCGCGAGCGCGCGAGCCGCCGTCGTCTATGACGACCGGGTTCGCCGGATCGTCGCCGGCTGGAAGGAGCGCGGGCTCAGACGCCTTGCGGCGGACGTGGCGCGGGCCGTTGACGCGGCCGTTCCGCGCCCCGATGTCGCCTCCCTGACCTTCGTCCCCCCTGACCGCGATCGTCTGCTGGAGCGCGGTCACAACACGGCCGAGCGACTCGCCCTCGAGCTCGGCCAGGCGTGGGGCCTTCCCGTCGACGATTCGCTCCGCCGAGCACGTCCCGCGCACGCGCAGCGAGGCTTGACGCGCGCGGAGCGCCAGAGGAATCTCGCCGCCGCTTTCGCGGCCCGTGGCCCGGTCTCCGCGCAGGTCGGGCTCGTCGACGACGTCTACACGACAGGGGCGACCGTGCACTTCGCCGCCTCGGCCCTCCGTAGCGCCGGCGCGCGTCGCGTGGACGTCGTGACATTCGCCCGCACCATTCGCATTCGCTAGATTCAAGAGCCCCGGCCCAAAGGAGCGCGATGCGACTTCAGGTGAAGGGCAAGAACGTCGAGGTCAGCGACTCGATCCGAGCGTATGCGGAGGAGAAGCTGGCGAAGCTCGACCGGCAGCTGCACGAGCTGACGCAGGTGGAGCTCGAGCTTCGTGTCGAGCGAAACCCCTCGATCTCGCACAACCAGGTCGCGGAAGCGACGATCTGGACGAAGGGCCCGACCTTGCGCGCTCGCGAGGCCTCGGTCGACATGAGGGCTTCGATCGACCAACTGACGGACAAGCTCCTCCGGCAGGTCGAGCACTATCGTGCGAAGCGCAGCCGCAAGCATCCCGGCCGTGGGAACGGCATACCGCCCGGAGGTCCGATGAGCACGTCCGACGACGAGACAGGTCCACAGATCGTGAAGACGAAGCAGTTCACCGTGAAGCCGATGACCGCGGAAGAGGCGGCGCTCCAGCTCGAGCTCGTCGGCCACGACTTCTTCGTCTTCCGCAGTGACGACTCCGGCGAGGTCAACGTCCTCTACCGCCGGCGTGACGGCGGCTACGGCCTGATCGAGCCACAGGCCTGAGTTGGGCCTCTTCGGCCGGCGCGAGCCGCTGCACGAGCGGCTCGCACGGGAGGGCGGCATGACACAGACCGACCGAGAAGACCTCCGCCCATCGTGGGACAAGGTCGGCGTTCACGGCGTGCATCGTCCGCGCGAATGGGACGCGGTCGTCGTCGTGGACGAGCCGGAGCTGCGAGGCGACGCGATCTCCTTCATCGCTCTCGAAGACGGAACGGTGCTGGTCGAGGAGGGCGAGGACGAGATTGCCCTCTCGCCGCTTGCGGATGCGATCGAGACGGAGATCCCGCGCCCGTATCGCGCGAGCGCCGTTCGCAGGGGCGATGCGCTCTGGGCAGTCTCTGCGCGCAAGATCGCGACCGCGGAGGCGGACGCCGACGGCGACGAGATCGAGCTCTCCGTGCATGGGACCGCGCGCACACTCCTGGTCGACGGCGATCCCGCGTTCGGTAGCGTGCCGGTCTTCGAGCGAATCGGTGAGCGTGTCGGCGACTCGTACTCGGTCCGCGCGATTCGCCTTGACGGCGACCTCTGGGAGGTCAGCGCCGATCCGCTCTAGTCTCCGCTGGGGGGACGCGGCAGGCTCGCCGGGCAAGCTACCCTAGGTCGACGATGTCCTCGTCCCTGGGCTCGTTCGAGAAGGTTCTGCGCGTCGGCGAAGGCCGGCGGCTCAAGCGTCTCCAGCAACAGGCGGCGTACATCACGACGCTCGAGCCGGAGTTCCAGAAGCTCTCGGACGACGAGCTGCGCGGCAAGACCGTCGAGCTCCGCGAGCGGCTCAGCAACGGAGAGACGCTCGAAGAGCTGCTGTTCGAGGCCTTCGCCGCCGTGCGTGAAGCGCGCCTTCGCGAGTCGGATCAGCGCATGTTCGACGTCCAGCTGATGGGCGGCATAGTCCTGCACGAGGGCGACGCCGCCGAGATGAAGACCGGTGAGGGCAAGACCTTCGTCGCGGCCCTCGCGCTCTACCTCAACGCGCTCGCCGACACCGGCGTCCATCTCGTCACCACCAACGACTACCTCGCCCAGCGCGACGCCGAGTGGAACCGGCCGGTCTACGAGCGGCTCGGGATGACCGTCGCCCACATCGAGAACATGATGCCGTGGGCCGACCGGAAAGCCGCCTACGACGCAGACATCACCTACGGGACGAACTCCGAGTTCGGCTTCGACTATCTGCGGGACAACATGGCCGTTTCGATGGACGGCGTCGTCCAGCGCAGCCATGCGTTCGCGATCGTCGACGAGGTCGACTCGATCCTGATCGACGAGGCGCGGACGCCGCTGATCATCTCCGGCGAGCCCGAGACCGCCGCACAGCTCTATTACGACTTCGCTCGTGCTGTCAAGACGATGCGCGCCGTCCCTCACGATCCGCTGCAGAAGGGCGAGAACCCCGACGCGGACTACGAGTACGACGAGAAGCACAAGACGATCGCGCCGGGGCAGGACGCGATCGCCAAGATCGAGCGGGCTCTACGGATCGACAACCTCTACGACCCGCGTAACTCGCAGCTCGTGAACCACCTCATCCAGGCCCTCAAGGCCGAGTCGCTGTACAAGCGCGACGTCGACTACGTGATCCAGGACGGGGAGGTGAAGATCGTCGACGAGTTCACCGGCCGGATCATGGAGGGCCGCCGCTGGTCCGAGGGCCTCCACCAGGCGATCGAGGCCAAGGAGGGCGTGAAGATCCAGGAGGAGAACGTCACGCTCGCGACGATCACGCTCCAGAACTACTTCCGACTGTACGAGAAGCTTGCCGGCATGACCGGTACGGCCAAGACGGAGGAGAAGGAGTTCGTCGAGATCTACAACCTGCATGTCGTCGAGATCCCGACGAACGTGCAGGTCGCCCGCGAGGACAACAACGACTACATCTTCAAGTCGAAGGAGGGCAAGTTCGAGGCCGTGACCCGCGACATCAAGGAGCGTCACGAGAAGGGACAGCCGGTGCTGGTCGGCACGATCGCCGTCGAGACCTCCGAGTACCTGTCGGAGCTGCTGACGCGGCAGGGGGTCCCTCACACCGTCTTGAACGCGAAGGAGCACGCGCGCGAGTCCGAGATCATCAAGGACGCCGGGCAGCTCGGCGCGGTCACGATCGCCACGAACATGGCCGGCCGCGGCGTCGACATCAAGCTCGCCGACGGCGTCGTCGAGGCCGGCGGACTCTACGTGCTCGGCACCGAGCGCCACGAGGCCCGCCGCATCGACAACCAGCTGCGCGGCCGCTCGGGCCGCCAGGGCGACCCGGGCGAGACACGGTTCTATCTCTCCGGCGCCGACGACCTCGTGCGCCTGTTCGCCGGTGAGCGCATCGCGCGGATCATGGAGCGCTTCAAGATTCCCGACGACCAGCCGATGGAGGCGTCGATCCTTTCCCGCCAGATCGAAGGTGCCCAGAAGAAGGTCGAGGAGCAGAACTTCGTCGCCCGCAAGAACGTCCTCAAGTACGACGACGTGATGAACACGCAGCGGCAGAAGATCTACGAGCAGCGGCGGCAGGTGCTCGAGGGCGAGGACATGTCCGCGCAGGTGCGCGAGTGGATCGACGAGGTGATCGAGCGCACGGTCGCCGAGTTCACGCAGGAGGAGTACGCGGAGGAGTGGGACCTCGAGGGCCTCGTCAAGCAGATGGCCGCGCTCTACGAGACGGAGATCACGGTCGCCGAGCTGAAGGAGGATCTCACCGAGGTCTCGCGCGAGTCGCTCGCCGAGGAGTTCCAGCAGGACGCCGGCGACGAGTACGAGGCGAAGGAGGAGGAGCTCGGTGCCGAGTTGATGCGCGAGCTAGAACGGTTCGTGATCCTCCAGGTCGTCGACCAGCGCTGGCGTGAGCACCTCGATGCGATGGACTACCTGCGCGAGGGGATCCATCTGCGCGGGATGGCACAGAAGGACCCGCTTGTCGAGTACCGGAACGAGGGGCACGTGATGTTTCAGGAGCTGAGCGGCGCGATTCGCGAGGAAGTCGTGTTCACCCTCTTCCACGCCCAGCTGGAGCCCGGCGAGGCAGAGCAACTCGGGCAGCCGGCGACGCCGAACGGCGCCGGTCCGAACGGCAACCTGCAATACGAGCACCAGTCGCTCGCCGGCGCCGATGCGATCGCCGCAGCCGGCGGAGGAGCGAGTGGCGCGGTCGCGACGGCGGCGGTCGGGGGAGGCGATGGCGCGTCGACGACCTCGACGCAGCAGATCGTCAACACCGACCGCGACAACATCGGTCGCAACGACCCCTGTTGGTGCGGCTCAGGCAAGAAATACAAGAAGTGCCACGGCGCTTGATCCCGCGCGAAAGCTGCGCTTTCGCGCGGAGTTTGAGGATCGCCCGCCTTCGCGGGTGAACGCACGCGGGCAGAGCCCACGTGCTCCTACAGAGCCTTCCTGAGCGCGAGTGTGTTCGTCCACAGCCCGGTCTGGCCCCGAGCGTCGAACCGTCACAACCGTCTAGGTACACGTGCGTACCGGGAGCCCCTAACCCCGCCCGCTCAGCCGTCAGGCTAACGCGGCTCGACGCACGGGGTTGCGCCGAAATCGCGCCTGAGATGTGAACGCGCGCCACGAACCGCTCGCTACCATCCGCCCGGTGGCCGAGCAGACGCAACAGCCGCTCGAGCAGCAGCTCGAGGAGATCGGATCCCGCCTCGCGTGGGTCCGTGATTACCTTTGACCCGGATGCCTTAGCGTCGCGCCGCGTCGAGCTCGAGGGGCGGATGGGCGAGCCCGGCTTCTGGGACGACCAAGAGCAGGCCGCCCGCATCTCGACCGAGCACTCGCGGGTCACGCGGAAGCTTGACCGTTACGAACGCCTCTCACGGGAATACGAGGACGCCCGCGAGCTCCAGTCGCTCGAAGGCGACATGGAGGACGAGATCGCGGCCTCACTCGATCCGCTCCAGCACGAGCTCGACCGGCTCGAGGAGGAAGCGCTCTTCACCGGTGAATACGACGGCGGCGACGCGGTCGTCAGTGTCCACTCGGGCGAGGGTGGGACCGACTCCCAGGACTGGGCCGAGATGCTCTTGCGCATGTACCTGCGCTGGGCGGAGTCACGTGGCCTTCAGGCCGAGCTCGTCGAGGCGAGCCCGGGGGAGGAGGCCGGGCTAAAGTCGGCGACGTTCACGATCAAGGGCGAGAACGCCTACGGCATCCTCAAGGCCGAACGCGGTGTCCATCGGCTCGTCCGCCTCAGCCCCTTCGACCAGGCGCACCGCAGGCACACGTCGTTCGCCCAGGTGATCGCGAGCCCGCTGCTTCCCGAGGACGCGGACGTGGAGATCGACGAGGGGGAGCTGCGGATCGATACCTACCGCGCTTCGGGCGCCGGCGGGCAGCACGTCAACAAGACCGACTCGGCCGTGCGGATCACGCATCTTCCGACCGGGATCGTTGTCAGCGTGCAGAACGAGCGCTCGCAGGCCTCGAACAAGCAGACCGCGATGCGGATCCTGCGCTCACGACTCGCGGAGGTCGCCGAGGAGGAGCGGGAGCGGGAGCTGGCGAAGGAACGTGGAGCCGCGAAGGACACTGGCTTCGGCAGTCAGATCCGCTCCTATGTGCTCCATCCCTATCAACAGGTCAAGGATCATCGAACGAGTCACGAGGCGGGAAACGCCCAGGGCGTGCTCGACGGCAACCTCGACCCGTTCATCCACGCCTACCTGCTGGCGAAGGCAGCGGGAAAGGTTGCCTAGACAAGCCGTCTGACCCCTTTCGCTAGACTGACTCGACTTCCCAAAGACCGGTGCGGGCACACGCAGCCCGCGCTCCGCTGAGACCCGGTGCAGGACGTAACCCTTCAGACAGACGACACGCAGGTGACGAGCGCGCTCGCAGAGCCGCAGGTCGACCCGACGATTGCTCCGGTCGCCGGGCCTGGCTCGATGATCGTGTTCGAGTCCGTCACGAAGGTGTACGAGCCCGACGTCACGGCCCTCCGTGAAGTCTCGTTCGTGATCGAGAAGGGCGAGTTCGTGTTCGTCGTCGGCGCCTCCGGCTCGGGGAAGTCGACGGTGATCCGCCTCTTGCTGAAGGAGCTCGAGCCGACCCGCGGGAGGATCGTCGTCGGCGGCCGCGACCTCACGAGGCTGCGCCACTCGCAGGTACCGCTGCTCCGGCGGAACGTGGGCTGCGTGTTCCAGGACTTCAAGCTCCTGCCTGCGCGAACGGCGGCCGAGAACGTGGCGTACGCGCTCAAGGTGCAGGGGGAGAACGCAGCGTCGATCCGGCGCAAGGTCCCGGAGGTGCTCAACCTCGTCGGCCTCTCGCACAAGATGAACTCGTTGCCGGACGAGCTCTCCGGCGGTGAGCAGCAGCGCGTTTCGATCGCGCGCGCCTTCGTCAACCACCCGCCCCTGCTCGTCTGCGACGAGCCGACCGGCAATCTCGATCCCGACACCTCCGTCGGGATCATGCAGCTCCTCTACCGGATCAACCGCGCCGGGACCACGATCCTGATGGTGACCCATGACCGCGAGATGGTCGACAAGATGCGCAAGCGCGTGATCGCGCTCGAAGAGGGCCGGCTCGCGCGCGACGAGCGGCGCGGCGGCTACACGACCGAATGACTCGGCTCAAGCTCGTCTTCTCCGAGTCGCTGCGCTCCCTCGGGGCCAACCTCTCGACAACGCTGGCGGCGACCGTGACCGTGCTGATCGGAATGTTCCTGCTCGGCCTCTTCATCGCCTTCGGCACCTGGGTCGTGTCCTGGAGCGACCACGTCAAGCGGGAGCTGGTCGTTCACGTCTACTACTGCACCTCGGACACGTGCCCCAAGCACGGAGAGGCGACGCAGCCCGAGAAGGACGCGATCGGCCGCGTCGCGACGTCGAGCTCGCTCGTGAAGCGCATCAACTTCGTCCCGAAGGCAGAAGCGCTCGCAACCGAACGGAAGAAGCATCCCAAGGAGTACTCGGTTCTCCCCGCGAACCCGCTTCCCGACGCGCTCACGGTCGTTCCGAAGCGAGGTGACGACGTCGAGAAGGTGGCGGCGCTCTTCCGAAGCGACCAGGCGACCGGGGTGCAGAACGTCGACTACGGCAAGAAGACCACCCATCGCGTGCTCAAGTTGGCGAAGGTGATCGAGGTGTTCTTCATCGTCGCGGTGCTGCTCCTGCTCTCCGCCTCGACGCTCCTGATCGCAAACACGATCCGGCTCTCGATCTTCTCACGTCGGCGGGAGATCGAGGTGATGAAGCTCGTCGGCGCCACGAACTGGTTCGTACGCGGCCCCTTCATGCTCGAAGGCCTCCTGTGCGGGATCGCGGGCGCGTTCGGCGCGGTCGTCCTTCTCCTCCTCGGCAAGGAAATCGCGCTGCCTTCGCTCTTGAACACGGGCCCGCTGAATGCCGGTGACGACGTCAACGCGCTGGCGTTCGGCCTCAACGCCCTGATCCTGCTCGTCACCGGGCTGCTGCTCGGCGCCGCCGGGTCGGCAGTCACCATTCGCCGCTTCCTGCAGGTCTAGGGTCGGCACCGTCAAGCGGTGCCTAGAAATGGCTTCGGTTGAGTTCGATTTGTGTCGACCGGTCATTTCAGACGGACGCACGGGCCGAGCCCGCGCGTCCTGAGGGTCGGCACCGTCAAGCGGTGCCTTGGTGACCGACCGGGTCGTCGTCGAAGTCGCCAAGCGCGGAAAGCTCGCGTGACCGACCGGGTCGTCGTCGAAGTCGCCAAGCGCGGAAAGCTCGTGGTCGGCGAGCCGTACTTCGTGCCTGGTACGCCTCTCGTCCTCGACCGCAAAGGTCTCGGCGACGCTGATTCAGGCGATTTGGCGGTCGTCGTCCTGGGCCGCGGACGTGCACGGCTCGAGCGGGTGCTCGGAAAAGCGAAGAAGGTCGAGGCGGTGCTCGAGGGCCTCCTCGTCCATTCGGGCGCACGGACGGAGTTCGAGCCGTTCGAGCTTCCCGAGCCGTCCATCGAGGGCCGGGTCGACCTTCGGAATCTGACGACGTTCACGATCGACCCCGACACGGCCAAGGACTTCGACGACGCGCTGTCGATCCGTGAGGAGCCGAGCGGCCTTCGCGCCTGGGTGCACATCGCGGACGTCTCGGCCTTCGTTCCCGCCGGCGCGCCGCTCGACGGCGGTGCGGCGGGGCGCGCGTTCTCGACGTACGTGCCCGGGCGGGTCGCGCCGATGCTTCCGCCGGCGCTCGCGGACGACCGCTGCAGCCTCCGCCCGTACGAGGACAGGCTGACGGTTACGGTCGAGTTTCCGCCTGACGGGGAGCCACGGATCTACCGTTCCCTGATCCGTAGCGACGCGCGGCTCACGTACGGCCAGGCAGAGCGCCGTGAGGCAGAACCTGAGATCGCCGCCGCGCTCGAGCTCACGGACAAGCTCACCGCGGAGCTTCGCGACCGGCGCTTCGCCCGGGGGGCCCTCCGGATCGAGAGCGCCGAGATCGCCTTCGCCTTCGACGGCCAGGGCGGCGTGGCACGGGCGTGGAAGGAATCCGAGCCCACGGCCCACCGGCTCGTCGAAGAACTGATGATTCGCGCAAACGAGGCCGTGGCCGAGCTCCTGTCATCCCGCCGCCGGGACGCGCTCTACCGCGTGCACGAGCGACCCGACGCGCAGGCGATCGCCCTCCTGATCCGCAAGCTCGCCGATCTGGGCGTGCCGACGCCGCCGTCGCCCGACCTCGACACGCTCACGCCGGCGCTGGCTGCGTCCGTCGCCGCCGGGGCGGCAGAGCGCGTGATGGACTACGCCGCCCGCTCGGGCCGCGGTCGCGAGGCGTTTCCCGCGCTCGTGCTTCGCTCGCTGAAGCGCGCGCGCTACCACCCAGAGAACCTGGGCCACTCCGGCCTGGCATCGCCGGCCTACTGTCACTTCACGTCTCCGATCCGGCGGTATCCGGACCTGGTCGTCCACCGTGCGCTGCTGCGCGAGCTGGGCGCTTCGGACGAGCACGGCCCAGGAGATCTGGAGGGCCTGGCCGAGCACACCTCCGCCCGCGAGCGGGAGGCCGCGAAGGTGGAGTACCTCGCCGACGAGATCTGCCTCGCGTGGCTGCTCGAGGCAGAGCTGTTCGAGCGCGGATGGGAGACGCCGTGGGACGGCGAGATCATCGGCCTGATCGGATCGGGCCTCTTCGCCCGCTTCGGCGAGGTCTTCGAGGGGTTCCTCCCCGCCCGCCGGCTCGGCGGCGACTACTTCGAGCTGAACGATCTCGGCACCGCGCTGGCAGGGAGGCGGGGCGGCGGCGCGTTCAGGCTCGGCGACCCGATCCAGGTGCGCGTGGAGCGGATCGAGAGGACGGAGGGGAAGGTGGAGCTGTCCCCGGCGCGCCGTTCAGATTCCGGCCTGCAACGAAAGCGCGCGCGGGGGAAGCGCGGCTGAGGGGGGAGACGGCGACGGAACGACTTGGGGAATGCACATGTCCCCCGAACGTCGATGCGGGGGTAAACCGTAACGACGGGCGGCGGCGCTTGACTGAGAATCCAGGTCATGAAGAAGCGAATGTTCATCCTCCTCGTCGTCCTCGGACTCCTTCTACTGGCTGCCGTCGGCGCGATCTTCGGCGTGGGAGGCGACTGATGCTCTCCGTGGCAGTCGCCTTTCCACTCGCCCTACTGCCGTTCGTCGCGCTGATCGCTTCGCTCGGCTGGATGGCGACCAGCTCGCCCCGCTGACCGTCGGCTAGCTGCTAGCCGACCACCTGGAACGTGCTCGAGCCGAGGAGGTCGCCGTAGTCGGCGCTCGCGCGGACGCCGAACGCGGGCCAGACGAACCAGCGGTAGAGGCCCGGAGTGAGGCGGTAGCGCTTCCCGTCGAACGCCCAGGCGCGGCGCAGCGCGAGAGAGGGCTTCATCGGCCAGGCGCTGAGTACCTTCACCGAGCCCCGGAAGAGCTGGACGTTGTAGTAGCTCGCGCCGCCGAAGGCATTCCATGCAAGCGTCGGCGTCTGACGGAGCTTGGCGCCGTCGCGCGGAGCCCGGAGCTCCGAGCGCCTCGGCAGCGCCACGGCGACGACTCCGCCGGAGCTGTTGCCGGCCTTGTCCACGGCGACGACCACGTAGCGGTATTCAGTCCCGTTCGCGACGCCGCGATCCGTGAACGCGGTCGTGGCCCCGCGGAAGACGACTTGCGATTGCTCGCCGGTGTTCAGCGACCGTGTCACGACGACGCCCGCGAAGTCGGACGCCGACGGCTTCTGCCAGGTCAGGGCGACGCGCCCGTCCCCTGCGATCGCCTTCAGGCCGCCGACGTCGCCGGGCGGCTGCCGGTCCCCCGGCGGAGGCAGTGGCGGCGAGGTCGTGCCCGGCGCGGGCTGCGGGCGAACGTGGATCACGGCCGAGGCAGTCGAGGTGTTGCCACTGGCGTCGCGGGCGACGAAGGTCACTTCCGTCGCACCCACCGGGAAGAACGCGGGCGCGTTGGTCGTGATCGACGGATTCGGATCGGCCAGATCCGTCGCGCTCGCACCGCCGAGAAAGGCGGGCGCCGTGCCCTCGTCTGCCCCGATGCCACTCGGGGTCGTGGCGTAGACGGTCCAGTCGCCGGGCGCGATCAGATGCGGCGGGGTGGTGTCCAGGACGGCCACCGCGAAGGCTGCCGCAGTCACGTTCCCGTGGGTGTCCGTCGCGCTGCACGTGACGGTTGTCGCGCCGAGCGGGAAGGTCGAGCCGCTTCCAGGTGCGCAGGACACGCCCGCGAGCGGGCCGTCGACGGTGTCGGTCGCGGTCGGAGACGCGAAATTGACCGCCGAGCCCGCCGGGCCGTTCGCCTCGACCTGGATCCCGGTCGGCACGCCTGCGAGGACGGGCGGGACGGTGTCGGTGACGGTCACGGCGAAGCTCCCGTTCGAGGTGTTGGCGTGTCCGTCCGTGGCATGACAGCTCACGGTTGTCGATCCGATCGGAAAGACCGAGCCGGAGGCGGGCATGCAGTCCGCCACGACGGCGCCCGACACGGTGTCGTTCGCGGTGGCGGTGTAGGAGAGGGCCGTCCCGGCGCTCGAGGTTGCCTCGATCGCCTGATCCGGAGGGAGCGACAGCGTCGGCGCGACTGTGTCGGTCACAGTGACGTTGAACGGAACGGAAGGCGAGGCGTTGCCGCTTGCATCGTGTGCGGTACAGCTCACCGGGGTCGAACCGATTGGGAACACGCTTCCCGACGCGGAGGTGCACTCGACGGAGGGGCTTGAGTCGACCGTGTCGGTGGCCGTGGGGGCGAAGCTGACGATCGCCCCACCAGGCCCGGTTGCCTCGGCCTGGGGGTCGGCGGGCGGGGTGAGCGACGGGGCCTGCGTGTCCTGCACGGTGACTGAGAACGAAGCTGTTGCGCCGTCTGTGCCGGTGCAGCTCACGGTGGTGGTACCGAGCGGAAAGTGCGCTGTAACGTCGAGCGTCCCGTCGGGGTCGCTTGCGCCACCCGGTCCGTCGCAGGCGACCTCTTCGGGGTTCCCCCCGGAGTCGACCGCCTGCGCCGTGTAGCTGACTTCCCGTCCTGCCGGGTCAAGGGCCTGCAGGGTGGCCGCCGGCGCGCCGGAGATCGTGACCGAGCCCGTATCCGAGTGCGCCACCGCTGCACCGGCCAGCGCCGCGGCACCGAGCACGACTGCGACCGACAGACCCCTGACGCGCCGCACTATCCGCCCCTCGTCAGCAGGATCGCGAACGCCGCCGCGACGAGGAGGACGATCCCGAATGACGTGAAGTCGACATGGCGCTCATGGATGAAGTACGCCGCCCGTCGCCAAGGGACGTAGCGCACCGGGACCGCTGCGGCTGCGAACAGCAGCAGGCAAAGCGCGAGCGTCGCGACGATCAGCGGCCGGAGCTCGGAGCTCGACGGCGAGGTGGCTGCGGCTCGCGCGCTCGCAAGCCCGGCGTCCTCCACCCGAGGCACCGTCGGCAACGTGCGAACCGGCTCGGCGCGTTTCACGACGGCCGGCCGGTGCCGCCGGTTGCGGTGGTGACGTGGCTTCGCCTTGTGCTGACGTACGACTGCAACCGGGGATCGCGGCGGGCTTGCGGCGGGAGACGAGCTCTGGGTGTGCACCGCAGGCGTGACGTGCACGACCGGTGCAGGTGACGGAGAAGGCGCGCTCGTCGGCGTCACCCGTGGCTTCGGCTTGGGTTTCGGGGCCGGCGCCGGCGCCGGCCGAGGCGCGGGTGCGGGATCCGGCGCCGGATCGGGAGTCGTCACTGTCGTCGTGGGCTCGGGGAGCGGGTCGGTGACGGCGGCGAGCGGGGCCGCGCCCGCAGGGCCGCTGCTGATGGCAACCAGGAAACCGCAGGCCAGCAGCGCCAGCGTCGCCGCGGCGCATACGGAGCGCGCTGTCTATCGTCCAGTCACCCGGAAGCCCGTCCGTACACTCCTCCCGATGCCAAGGGAAAAGGGAGAGAAGCTGATCGTCGACAACCGCCGCGCGCGGCACGACTACCACCTGCTCGAGCGCGTCGAGGCCGGCCTTGTCCTGACGGGGACGGAGGTGAAGTCGCTCCGGGACGGCCGCGCGTCGCTCCAGCAGGCCTACGCCGACGTGCGCGACGGCGAGGCGTGGCTCGTGGGCTCGCACATCTCGGTCTACGAGCAGGGGAACAGCGCGAACCACGATCCCGATCGCGATCGCAAGCTGCTCCTGCACAAGCGCGAGCTCGGCTCGCTTTACGGCAAGGTGCGCGAGCGCGGCTTCACGCTCGTCCCGACCCGCCTTTACTTCCGCGACGGCCGGGTCAAGGTCGAGCTCGCGCTGGCCCGGGGAAAGGACCTGCACGACAAGCGTCGGGACGTCGAGAAGCGCGACGCCGACCGGCAGATGGAGCGCGCGCTGAAGGAGCGGCGGCGTTAGTAGGAGGGCTCGGCGAAACGCAGCGCTGTGTCGCCGAGGCGCGCTGCTCGCCCCGATGCCGCGTCTTCAGTCGTGCCGATAGCTACAGCTATCGGCACTCCCTGCGTCCTTGCCTCGCAACGAGCATCGCACCCCGACGACGAGCGTCGTTCCACCAAGCCCTCCTAGAGGCTGAGACCGAGACCGGCCAGCGTCCCGAAGATGAAGCTCTGAGCCGCCTCGGTGTCGAGCCGGTAGTCGTAGCCGTTGCCGGCGCAGTTGTCCTTGCCGAAGGAGATCTCCGCGAGCAGGGTCGTCGTTCCGCCCAGGAAGACGGGGCCCCCGGAGTCGCCGAGACACTGGCCGGTGGAGACCTTGAGGAACTCGTCGTCGACCGACTTCACCTTTGCCTGTGCCGCGTACCTGGTGAAGAACGCGGTCGGCATGGGCTTGCAGCTCGGGTCGCAGGCCGCCGGCTTGCCGAAGCTCTGGACGCCGTACCCGACGAGATCGACGGCGGCGCCCTTGAGCCCGGCGTCGAGCCCGAGAGCGGGGAGGACGGCGTGGCCATACGGGACGGCCTGGTCGAGGACGATCAGCGCTATGTCGTGCGTGTCGAAGCCCTGCTTGCCCTTCCCGCAGGCGATGCAGAAACCCGGGTCCCAGTAATCGGTGCCCAGGTAGGAGACCCGTTCGGCGTTGAAGACGCCCTGCTGGTCGAACGTGACACGAATCCGCGGCTGGCCGTTCGCCGAGCCGTACTTCGATCCACCTGCCGAGAAGCAGTGTGCGGCCGTGACGAGCACGCGGCTGGAGAGGAGCGTCCCGCTGCAGCCCGTGGAGCCGTCGTCCGCGAGCCCGACGTACGGGTGCGCAAGGTCAGGTGCGCCGCCGACGATCGCCGATGCGGAGCCGGAGAAGGCAAGGGCCGAGACAAGCAGCAGGAGGAGGCCGCAGCGCCGCATCTGCAGGGAAATCGGCCCGGGCCGGGGGTCGCACGACCCCTCGATCGAGGTTAGAATGAGCCAACGACATACGGGGGCGACCTGGTTTCGACGTGGTCGTTTCTCCGGCTGAGCTGCAAGCCGAGGTCGCCGGTAGGCCTCGTAAATCCACCGGCAAACACGTACGTGCGAAGAACGATCTCGCACTCGCTGCCTAGTCTAACTAGCTAGCGACGTCGCTCCGAGTTCGGCCCGTGACTCGGAATCCGGCGCCAACAACGGGCTCGGCGCGGAGGGAGTGTCAATCGCCCAAAGCGCGACATCCAAAGGATGACTGGCCCGCCGGTAGGGCGTCCGCCTCCGGCCGTCGGGTGAGATAAACGGCGGAATACGCTTGTAGACGCTCTGTCCGGTGCGTCCGCGGACGCGGGTTCGATTCCCGCCGCCTCCATAACCGACCGAAGTCCGTGCCGCTTCGCGGCACATGACGACTTCGGTCGGTGCGTTCTCGGCAAGCGTCTGCGGCCGCGACGGGCGAAGCCCGCCGCGGCGACGACTGCGCTAAGCCCGCGAATGTCTCGTGCCCGGCAGCGGGCGTCCAAGCGGCCGACGCTTCGTATCCAGGACGAGCTGAGCTCGACGTGACCTGGTATCTGTCAGAGTGATGTATACTCCGCTGTATGAGGCGAAAGCAACTGTACCTCGACGAGGCTTCCGAGCGCGCGCTCAAGCGCCTCGCCGCGCGCACTGGGCGCTCCGAAGCCTTCCACGTTCGCGAGGCGCTACGGCGATATCTCGGCAAGCAGTCGTCCGATGAGAACGATTCGCTCGAGCGTCTGATCGGGCTGGTCGACGATCCTCGTGGGCCCGACGACGTCGCGGAGAACCACGACCACTACCTCTATGGGGCGCCGAAGGAAAGGTCCTGAGGGTCGTCTACGTCGACACCGGAGCGCTGATCGCTCTCATCTGGCGACGTGACCGGGCGCACGAGCGGGTGCGAGGGCACTACCGGAAGCTCAGGGAGTCGCGCGACGCGCTCCTCACGTCGAACCTCGTGCTCGCCGAGACTGCGACCAGGCTCCGCTACGACGCCGGGCTCCCGGCCGCAGTCGCCTTCAGGACGCTCGTCGAAGAGGCCGTCGACGGTGGCCTCCTGACCGTTCGACACGCCGACGCCGAGCTCGACGCCCGAGCATGGGACCTGATGGAGCAATACGCCGACCGTACGCTCTCGTTCGTGGACTGCGCCGGCGCCGTCACGGCGCGCGAAGCTCGCGCAGCTGCCGTCTTCGGCCTCGACGCCGACTTCAGCGTGCTCGGCTTCGCCCTCGAGCCGTAGCCAAGCGCGGCGGCTCTTCGCGACGAGTGGCGCTACTCCCTCACGTCGCGTACGGAACCACTCCGCAGCATGTCCAGGTGCCTGGAATCCGTCAGACCGGGCGGGCCTCGATGAGGTTCGCCGGGCCGGCTGTCGTTATGCGCGCGATCTCGAAAGCCTGTGCGGCGAGGAGATCACGCCACTCCCGTTCGGTTCGCTCCTTTCCGCCGATGAGGACGAGCATGTGGAGGTCCATGTGCTTGAGGAAGCCGGGCTCGGAACCTGGCGGAACAACGCCGTCGACCACCAGCAGGCGACCGCCGTCGGCGATCGAGCCGCGGCAGTTTCGGAGGATTGCGCCGGCACGATCGTCGTCCCAGTCGTGCAGGATCTGCGCGAGCACGTACGCGTCGGCTGGCGGCAAAGGGTCGCTGAAGAAGTCCCCCCCGACCACCTCGCACCGCTCGGCGACGCCTGCGCCGTGAAGAGTCTGATGTGCCTCCTCGACGACGCTCGGAAGGTCGAAGACCATGCCGTGGAGATGCGGATTTGCCGAGAGCACTGCGGCGATCGCCGTGCCGCTCCCGCCTCCGATGTCGGCCACGCACTTGTGAGCAGTCCAGTCGAATCCCAAAAGTGCTTCCACCCGTGCGCGTGTCCCGGCTGCCATGGCGCGATTGAAGATGGCGCTTTCATCCGGATGCTGGGCAAGAAAGGTGAAGTACGGAACCCCGTACTCCTGATCGAACCGGGCTCACCCGTGGCGAAGCTGTGGAGAGCTGCGCCCCACCCTCGGTACTGCTCGGCTCCCATTGCCATCGCGATGTAACGCATCGTGAGCGGGGCCGAGCTGTGAAGGCCGCCGGAAAGGCGGTTGCGAGCGAACCGCCTCGGCTCCTTTTCCTCGAAGACGCCCTCGCTGGCGAGAAAGCGGAGGAGGCGATAGAGCGACGGCTCGTGTGCACCTACCTCCCGAGCGATCTCGCCGACGTCGCGAGGCTCGTCGCCGATGACGTCAGCGACTCCCAGCTTTGCCGCAACCGACAGTGCCTGTGTCCGCATGAAACCGAAAAGCATTTCCGAGAGCTCCGCGCGAACCGCAGCGTCGTCGGACAGGGGTCTCAGATCCTCAACTCGGCGAGGCGTGAGGTGTGTCGTCGCGGAGCGCGGTCCAGCCGAGTAGGCCCGTCAGCCCTTCCAGCTGTTCGTCGGCGATCACGATCCCGTGCTTGTCGATCCCGAATACCCACACGCCGTGGGCGTGGTCGGAGTCGCGCATCTTGAGGACGCTGATCGCGCGGCGGATCTCCGACTCGATCTCGATGTAGCGGATCAGGATCACGTTGTGGAAGAGGAAGGAGAGGTGGGCGAGCGGCTCCGCGGTAGGGCCGAGCGTGCTCGTCTCGCTCGTGATCAGCGATGAGGCGCCGCCGGCGCGGATCGAGCCGGTGAGCGCACGCGCGAAGGCGGGAAAGCGTTCGGTCTCGCGTGAGGCGAAGACAAGCTCACCGAGGCTGTCGATCGCGACCCGGCGGAGTGACCCGTCGGAAAGCTGCGCCCGCACGGCCGCGCCGATCGTGTCCAGGTCGAGCTCGCCCGGTGGGACGTGGTGGATCGCGAGCCGCCCCTCCTCGCGCGCCGACGCGAGGTCCCAGCCGAACGAGGCCGCCTTCTCCTCGAGCTGTGACGGCGTCTCCTGAAACGACACGTACAGGCATCGCTCCCCCTGCTCGAGACCCTGCACTACGAAGTGCAGGCAGGCGATCGTCTTGCCTGAACCCGGCGGCCCCAGGATCGCCGTCGCCTCGCCTGCCTGGATGCCGCCGCCCATCAACTCGTCGAGCCTGACGATCCCGCTGGAGATTCGCTCTCCGCCGCTCGACTCGTCACGCGGAGCGATTGCCACGGTCTCGAGCCGCGGGTAGACGGTGATCCCCGACTCGCCGATCTGGAACGAGTGCTTGCCGCCGAGGTGGTGTGCGCCGCGCAGCTTGCGGACCCGCAGCCAGCGCCGGTCGACCGGCTCGCGCGCTTGATAGGCGAGCTGGACGATCCCGTCGGCGAGCGAGAACTCGGGTGAGCCCTCGATCTCCTCGTCCGCGTACTCGCCGAGGAAGAGGACGACGGTATCGCTGTGGGCGACTTTTCCGGCCAAGTTGTAGATCACCTTGCGCAACGTCTTCGCGTCGACGAAGTCGCGGAGGGCCTTGGCGCTGTCGATCACGACGACGCACGGCTTGCGCTCGAAGCAGGCGCGGACGATCTCGGTGATCATCGGGCCGAGCGGGTCGCCGCCGCGGCTGTCTTCTTCCAGCAACAGGTCGCCGATGTTGATGAACTCAACCCGCTCCTCGAGCGCGGCCTCGTCGAAGAACTCGAAGCCCCGCAGGTAGCGGACAAGCTTGTCGTGGGCCTCGGCCAGCGTCGTGTAGTAGATCGCCTTGTGCTCCGGCGTGGCGGCGGCGAAGCAGATCTGTTGGGCGAGGATCGTCTTGCCCGTCCCCGGCCCGCCCGCGAGGACGACGAGCGAGCCGAGCGGGAAGCCGCCGTCGAGGACGAGGTCGAGCTCGGGAACGCCGGTCTCGATTCGTTCCATCAGGCTGCATCCTTTCTGGCGAGCGAGCGGGCGGTATCGAGCAAGGCGTCCGGATCGAATGGCTTGCGCATGACGGCGTCGGCGCCGGGAACGGTGGCGTTCGCATTGGCGCTGACGACGAGGATCGGGAGCTCGGCCGTTTCGGGGTCGGCGCGCAATCGCTCGACCAGCTCGCGCCCGCCCATCACCGGCATCATCAGGTCGGTGACCACCAAGTCTGGTGGGGAGTCTTCCTTCAGGCGCTCGAGCGCCGCGACGCCGTGCTGCGCTTCCACCACCTCGAATCCCTCGGTCTCGAAGATCATGCGGATCAGGAAGCGCATGTTCGACTCGTCGTCGACCACAAGAATCTTTCGCACGTTCTTTGACCACCTCTGCTGTTCCGATGCGGCCGGCGGACTCCTCGGGTTCGCGTCCACCTCGTTCAACAATACGCTGAATCGGGCGCCCGCCCAGCCCCCGGGGCCGTACCAGACCCGTCCGCCGAACGCCTACACGAGCCCCCGCGTGATCGCTGGACGTACCCGCTCGAGTCGGCCCGGGTCGGCGACCACCATCCACACGTCATCGGGTAGCGCGACCTCGACCGAACGACCGGCGGGTGTCTGCTCTACGGCTTCTTCGCGACCAAGACGACGAAGTCGCTGTCCTTCGTCGGTGCCTCTACGCGGTGGTCGCCGTGGACGACGATGTCCGTGAAGCCGGCGCGTTCGAGGAGGAGCAGGAGCTCGTTCTTGAAGTAGAAGTTGAGGTTTAGCGTGTGCTCCTCCGTCCGGACGAGCTTCCCGTCTCGCCAGATCCCGGCGCGCATCTCGTAGGTCGCGCGCTGCTCGAGTGGGTCGAGATCGACGAATCTGAATTGGAGCGCGTACTCGGATCCGTCCGAGCCGCGCCGTCGCTCGGCTTCCTCGAGGGGCTCCCACGGTCGGGGAAGACCCGCGCGCTCGGGCTCGAGCCAGAGGCGCCACGGGTACTCGGAGGAGTACGGATTTTCGTTGTCGAGCACGAGCGTCCCGCCGGAGTCGAGGTTTTCGTAGAAGCGACGCAGCGCCTCGGCGTCGCGTTGCCGGTCGCTTCCGAGGCCGAACCCGCCGCAGACGAAGATCGTCCTGTAGGTGCGCGGTGGGTCGAGCTCGTGCATCGGCTGCACGAACAGGGTCGGCGAAAGTCCTTCGCACTTTGCCTGCTCGCGGCAGAGGGCGATCATGTCGGGCGAAACGTCGCAGCCGTCGACGTCGAGGCCGGCTCGGAGGTAGGGGATCAGCAGCCGGCCGGTACCGCACGCGACATCAAGTGCCGGCTGGCCGGGCTCGACGAAGTTCCGGAAATAGGCGATCTCGGGGCCGCTGTCGTTGAACTCGGCCCACCACTTCGCTACGAGGCCGTAGTGCCAGGTCTTCGGCGCATGGGTCACGGAGATCGCTCCGACGATATCCGCTGGCGTGCCGCGCGACTCGCCTTCGACGTGACGGCCGACCGGCCGTCCGGGAGGCGCTATCAGGCGAAGCTGCTCTTTGCCCCGATGTTCGGGAGCGGCGGCGGCGGCAGCGGCTCCGGCCGCCGGACCGAGGCGGCGTCGACGTTCTTGACCAGGAGCCTGGCGCGAAGCGACGCGTGCTCGACGGAGTAGAGATCGAGCCGGCTGCCGCAGCCGCCGACCGCGACGAGCAGGTGGTGGTCGTCGAGCCAGCCGACTGTCCGCGAGGGGCGGCCGCCGGGGATCGCGTCGACCCCGGCCGGGTGCTTCGTCACGAGCACGGCGCGTCTCGACTCGCACGAGCGTCCGACCGTTAGCGCGATACCCGGCCAGCCGGGGAGGACGTCCGACACGCGCTCGCCGGGCTTGCTGCGCCAGACGGCCGGCGCCGATGTCGCGCCGACGAGCGGCAGCTCGTGTACGTCCACGTGGTTGTCCGCGTGCAGCGCAGCGAAATAGAGCGTGTTGCCCGCGTCGCCGAACGCAAGGGCCTGGAATCCGGTGTGGAGGCGCCCGTGGACGAGCTTGTGTGGTTTCGCCCCGGTGTTCGACGAGATCCAGATCGACTCGTGGCCCCGGCGTCGCAGGACGAACGCGAACGCAAGTCCGGAGGGGTGGTAGACGACGAGCTTGTACTTCGCTCCCCTGACCGGGGTCACGTCGCGGAAGGCACCGCCTGCGGGGTGAGCCTTCAGTAACGCATGCCCGGTGCGGCCGACGAAGACGATCGATTTCCCGATCGGCCGGCCCCATGAGGCTGCGGGTGGGTCTACGGCACTCGCCGGCCGGTGAGGGGCATGTCCAAGCGACTTCACCTCGAGCCGT
This sequence comes from Gaiellales bacterium, assembly GCA_038237865.1. Taxonomy (GTDB): domain Bacteria; phylum Actinomycetota; class Thermoleophilia; order Gaiellales; family Gaiellaceae; genus 3-1-20CM-4-69-9. The sequence goes on from JBBRYG010000006.1 coordinate 72,518, forward strand.
GCGAGGAGCGCGCGATCACCGCGTGGCCCCCAGACGAAGGGGCCCGGATGACGCGCCGCAAACAGACAGGTAAGGCGGCCGCTGCGCGGTTCGAGCGCCCAGGCACGGCCGTTCGCCACGAAGGTGACCTCCGCCGCCGCCCGGGCAGTTCGCGACACGCAACGCGTCGGGAGCGGTCTCCCCGAGGCGAGGAGTGGGGGCGGAGCGGGTTTCGACTCGTGGCTGCCCCCCGAGCATCCTCCCGCGGCAAAGAGAGCGGCCAGGACGATGACGGCTCGCGCGAAAGGCTTGATGCGCCCGATCCTAGCGCTCGGGCCGGCGGGGCCCAACCCGCTCCCGTAGGTTCCCTCGATGGACGCGCGGCTGGCCGAAGTGATGGACGAGGCCGCCGTGGATCCAGCCTCGCTCGGCTTGCTCTTGCACGGATCTCGCGCGTCGGGCATGAACCGGGATGACTCGGACTTCGACCTGATCTGGATCGTCGACGAGGGGTCGTACGAGCGCCGGAAAGAGGAAGGGACGCTCCACCAACGGCGCGAGGAAGCAGGAGTGCCGAACCTGGACATCCTCTACCAGAGCCCCGAGGGACTGCGCCGGCACGCCGAGAACCCCGGCTGGCCGACGGCGACGTACTGCGGCGCTCAGATCGTGCTCGACAAGACGGGGGAGGTCAGCGACCTCGTGCGCCGTATCGTTCGGCGCGCGGGCGATCAGGCCTGGGCCACGGTGCCCGAGGCGTACGACTCCTACCTCAACCGCTTCGTCCGGTCGATCAAGTCGTGGCGGCGCGGGGACCTTCTCGGTGCTCGTCTGCATGCCGCAGGGTCTGCCCTTGATCTGGTTCGCGTCCTCTTCGGGCTCGAACGGCGTTGGCCGCCGTACTACGACCAGCTCGGCGGGCGGCTGGAAGCGGTCGAGGAAGCCCAGGGATGGAGGCGAGGATTCATCGAGCACGCACTGCTTCGGCTCCTCGCCTCCGGAGATCCCGGCTTTCAGCAGGAGCTCGAGCAGCAGGTCGAGGATCTCCTGGCACGCCGGGGGTTCGACCACGAGTGGGGCGGCGATCTCGCGCCGCTCAAGGCCCTCCGCTTCGAGGAGGACCTCTAGGAAGCGAGGAGAGCTTCCAGTGCGCGCTTGCCGTCCGCCAGCACGGGCTCGCCGTGCGACGCGAGGACGCGCTCGACGGGGAGGGCCAGTAGCGGGCGCAGCGACTCTCGCAGCTCGGCGTGGGTTCCCTTGCCGAGCCAGCGCTCCGGGCAGAGGCGGAGCGGATCGGCAGTTGCCCGCGGCTTCGCACCGACGCCGAGGAGGACGTCGCCGACAGCGACGGACCGGTGGCCGGGGAACCAGTAGACGACTTCGGACACGCGTGGCGTCTGGAACGCCTTCGTGCCGCCGGGGAGGTCGTCGCCGGCCCGGAACTCGTTGGTGACAGCGACGCCGCGGTTTCGCAGCGGCTGGGCGGAGCGCGTCGAGGCCCACACCTGCTTCGGTCTCAGATCGCGGGTCGAACGGCCGTGCCAGAAGACTGTCAGCAGCACGTGGTCGGGATGATCGAACCGGCGAGGAGGGTCGATTGGGTCGATCAGGACGAGCCCGTCATCGGTTCTCGACCGCGAGCGAGCCGACGTCCTCTTCCCATTCTTCGTGGCGCGCCGTCCACCGGTGGAGGCCTGGCGCGATCTCCGTCATCGGTAGATACTCACCGATTCGCGCTCGCCGTGATTGCTAAGTACGGCGCGATCGAGCGGAAGGTCGAGGTTTCCCGCACCTTTGCGACGACTCACTCGAACGCGGTACCCCAATCGAGTGATCTTGCTTCGTAAGCGTATCCGGCGTCGTCCTCCGACTCGTTTCACCCTCGTAATTCCTGCGGCGTTTTTGGGTCAACGCAAAGACAGGAGGAACTCATGCAACACAACCTTCGCCGGAGCGGCGCCTTGCGGTGCCGTGTGGTGATGCTCGTGGCGCTGCTCGCCGCGATCCTCGCTTTGCCGGCAACGTCGAGTGCGGATCTCGTGCCGGGTGCCTCCGTCACCGTCTGCCAGGTGACGGGTGGCGCGAGCGCTCCGAACTATGCGCAGGTGGCCGTCGCTGTAGATCAGGTCGCCGCGTATCTCAACCAGTTTCCGGGTTCATTTGTCGGGACGTGTCCGTCTTCGTCGCCACCGAGCTCGGGTGGAGGCAGTGGAACGCCGAACGCGGCGGTCACCGTCTGCCACGTGACCGGAAACGCGACGACGCCCTACACGGAGGTCACGATCGCGGCCGACCAGGTTGCGGCGTACCTGAACCAGAACGCGGGCTCGTTCGTGGGCGCCTGCCCGAACAGTGGGTCGAGCTCCGGGTCCGGGTCGGGTGGCACGCCGGTTCCGAACGGCAGCCTGGCGGTCTGCAAGGTGACGGGCAGCGCGAGCGCACTGAACTATGCGCAGGTCGTCGTCACGGTGGATCAGCTCGCCGCCTACCTGAACCGGAATGCCGGGTTCGTCGGGGCGTGCCCGAGCGCCGGCGATCCGAACGGCAATCCGGGAGCCCTCCCGACGGGGTTCGTGACCATCTGCAAAGTCACCGGCAACGCATCGACGCCCTACACGGCGCTGACCGTCGCTGCCGACCGCGTCGGCGCGTACCTCAACCAGGCCGGAACGATCGCGCCTGCTCCGGCAGGCGGCTGCCCGACTTCGGTGCCTGTAGGTGCCGGGTCGGAGACACCCGGTTCGACGCCGTCGACCGTGACGTCCGGATCCTCGACGACCGTTGCCGTCAACACGACGCCGAACACCGTTGTGACGGCGACCGGCGCCGGCGTCAACGCCAAGACGAAGAGCGACACCAAGGGACGCGCGGTGGTGAAGATCAAGCCGAAGCGGCGCGGAATCGTGACGATTCGCGGCGCGGGCGGCAAGGTCATCAAGCGCGTCGGCGTCGCCGGAGCCCGGACGTCGGGCAAGAGCCTGACGGGCTGACGCATCCAGACCACGAGCCGGCGCTCCGCATCGCAGGGGGCGCCGGCTCACCAATGGAAGGAACCACGATGAAGCTGAATCCCAGAGCAGGAGTCCTCGGAGCGGCGATCGCGTGCGCCGTGGCGCTTGCGACAATCGCCGGTGCTCCGCAGGCGGCTGCAGGTGACGCGTCTTATCCGCAGGCAGGCGTGATCCTGTCGACGAAGCTCGTCGCGCGGTCCGCGCCGTCGAAGGATGCGAAGGCAGTGAAGCTCCTCAGCCAGTTCCGCCGCGACTACCGCCCCACGGAGGTTTTCGCGGTGTCGGAAGCGAAGGACGCCCGCGGTTCCCTCTGGTTGAAGGTGTCGCTGCCGATGCGCCCGAACGGGCGCTACGGCTGGGTGCGAGCAGATCTCGTCGACGTCAATCCGATCATGAAACGGATCGTCGTCGACCGGAGCGCGCGAACCTTGACCCTGTCGGACACTGACAATGTCCTTCTGAAGACGCGCGTCGCAGTCGGAAAGCCAGGCGCCCCGACGCCGCTCGGGCTCTTCTACATCGCGGCACGCTACAAGGCGACTGAGTCCGCCCTCGGCGCGTTTGCCTTCGAGACGAGCGCGTACTCGAGCCTCAGCGAGTGGCCGGGTGGCGGGGTCGTCGGCATCCACGGGACGCCCCAACCCCAGTTGCTGGGCAAGGCGGTCTCGCACGGTTGCATCCGCATCTCGAACGCCGCTGCGCTGACGCTCAAGCGTTTGGCGCCCGTCGGCACGCCCGTTCAGATCGTCCCGTAACCCGGAGGGTCTGACCCCGTAGTGGGTCAGACCCTTTCCTCTTCGCCGCGGTATAACGAGCCGATGGCCGATTCCCGCAGGCGCGACCGCACGCTGAAGCGGATCCGGGAGATCTGCCTGGGGCTGCCTGAGACGACCGAGCGCCTGAGCCACGGCGCACCCACGTTCTTCGTGCGCGGCAAGCGATCGTTTCTGATGGTGTTGACGAACCACCACGGCGACGGGCGGTTCGCGATCTGGTGCGCCGCGGCCGACGGCATGCAGCGCATGCTCGTCGACGCCGACCCGGAGCGGTTCTTCGTCCCGCCCTATGTGGGACATCGCGGGTGGCTGGGAGTCCGGCTCGATCGAGCGCTCGACTGGGACGAGCTCGCGGGGATCGCCGAGGACGCCTATGCCGAGGTCGCGCCGGCCAGGCTGGTCGAGGTCGCACGGATGGAGGAGCGCACCCTCACGGATTAGTTTCCCACCACTTGAACCAGCCAGCGCCGGTCGCGCTCGCGGTCGAGCTCGATGAAGAGCACGCGCTGCCAGGTTCCGAGGCAAAGCTCGCCCTCGCGCACCGGAACCGACTCGCCGGCCGTGCCCATCAGCATCGCCATGCAGTGGGAGTGGCCGTTACCGATGTCCATGTCCTCGGGGCAGATGTTCTCCGTGCGCTTGTCCCAGTCGTCGTGCGCGTAGTAGGTCTCGCTCGGCACGAGCCGTCGCAGCAGCTCGGCGAAGTCCTCGAGGAAGCCGGATTCGAACTCGTTGACGCGTACACAACAGGTCGTGTGCGGGGAGTAGACGCAGGCGATTCCGTCGGAGACGCCGCTCTCACGGACGGCTTCGCTCACTTCGTCGGTGATGTCCCGCACCGACAGCCCGCCGGCGGTCCGGACCCGTGTCTCTTGCTGGAAGACCTTCACCGGCCCCTATTCTTCCGGTCCGGAGCGGGCTTCGCCTACGGGAACCGTCAGTAGCCGGAGCTATCCGTGGTCGTGCCGCTCTCGGTCGTCGCCCCCGGGGTCGGCGTCGTCCCGGTCCCGGAGGAACCGCCGACACGCAACTCGCCCTCCATCCCCTTGCCGCGGTGGCCGTCGATTGGGCAGTAGAACTCGTAGCGTCCGGGCTTGGAGAGCTGGATGGTCAGACTCTTCGAGTCACCTGCCTGGATCGAGTCGGTCTTCTCCTCGACGCCATTGCCCTCGACCTCGAGCGCATGGGTGGTCTGCCCGTCGTTGGTGACTCGGAAGGTGACGGTGCCGGGCCGCCCGACGTTGGCCGTGGAGGGCTCGAGGGAGAAATCCCGCTCAGCGATCGAGACGGTCTGCTGGGCGGAGTCGCCGGAGCCTGCGGTCGTCCCCGCCGAGTCGTTCGATCCTCCCCCGCCGCAGCCGGCGAGCGGCAGGGCGGCGGTACAGCACACGAGTACGAGCACGGCTCTCATCCCAGACACTGCTACGAGCAATGCCCGCTGTTCGGATTGCGCGGTACCGTGTCCCCCCGCGGGGCCCGTAGCTCAGCTGGTTAGAGCAGCGGACTCATAATCCGTTGGTCCCTGGTTCGAATCCAGGCGGGCCCACTCATCGCCGCGCCCCGAGGCCTCGGCCCCGAATTCCATCTGCGGCGCTACAGTCGCCCCGTGCGCCCGGCAGCCTGCGCCCTCCTGCTCTCGTTAGCCCTCGTCCTCGGCGGCTGCGCGGCGTCGAAGCCCAAGCCCTACCGCGTCGACGGAACCGCCAAGTGCCTGCGGGAAGCCGGGTACCAGGTACGCACCGACGCGGACAAGCTCGGCGCGGTGGCGGCTTCCGCATCGGTCGGAGCGCTCCGCGCCTTGGAGCCGGGCAACAACGTCACGATCTCCTTCGGCGAGACCCAGCGCGAGGCGGCGAACATCACGAAGCTCTATCGCCGATTCGCCCCGCCGAAGCTTGCGCGCCATATCGACGACGTGATGGAGGTGCAGAAGAACGCCGTTTTGCTCTGGGGTGTTCACACGCCGCCGCCCGACGAGCTCGACAAGGTGGTCGGCTGTCTCAAGTCCTGAGCCGCCTCCAGCTAGAATCGGGCCGGATGGCAGAGATCGGGACCATGCGCGTCAAGAGCGGCCTCGCCGAGATGCTCAAGGGCGGGGTGATCATGGACGTCACGACTGCCGAGCAAGCCACGATCGCAGAAGCCGCCGGCGCGGTTGCGGTGATGGCGCTCGAGCGCGTCCCCGCGGACATTCGCGCAGAGGGCGGCGTCGCTCGCATGGCCGATCCGGAGAAGATTCTCGAGATCCAGGAGGCCGTCACCATTCCGGTCATGGCCAAGGCTCGGATCGGTCACTTCGCCGAGGCACAGATCCTCGAGGCGCTCGAGGTCGACTACATCGACGAGTCCGAGGTCCTGACTCCGGCCGACGAGGAGCACCACATCGACAAGTGGAAGTTCACCGTCCCGTTCGTCTGCGGCTGCCGGAACATCGGCGAGGCGCTGCGACGGATCTCCGAGGGCGCGGCGATGATCCGAACCAAGGGCGAGGCGGGGACCGGTGACATCGTGAACGCTGTGCGGCACATGCGGTCGGTCTTCGGCACGATCAAGCGGCTCGGCGCGATGGATCCCGACGAGCTCTACACGGAGGCCAAGAACCTGCAGGCCCCGGTCGACCTCGTGCGCTGGGTAGCCGAGCACGGTCGCCTCCCCGTCGTCACGTTCACGGCCGGGGGAATCGCGACACCGGCCGACGCCGCCCTCTGCATGCAACTCGGCGCCGACGGCGTCTTCGTCGGCTCGGGGATCTACAAGTCCGGGAATCCGAGCGAACGCGCCAAGGCGATCGTGGAGGCAACGACGCATTTCGAGGATCCCGAGATCCTGGCCCATGTCTCGCAGGGCCTCGGCGATGCGATGAGCGGCCTGTCGGCCGCGACACTCCGCCCCGAAGAGCTGCTCGAGTCCCGCGGCTGGTAGGACGGGCCTGAGCCGTCCCGGCGGCCGCCCCTTTCGGCGACCGTGGAGGAACGGTCACAGTTTCGCCACGGCTTCCACGTCTGTTTCCGCCATCGTCCCAAACGGCTGGGGTCTGACCCCAGCCGTTCGAGACATGCTTCGAATCACCGGGTAGGTTGGCCGCGCGGCACGCAGTCGTAACCGGGGCGGGACGCGGGATCGGCAAGGCGATTGCGCTGCGGCTTGGTCGCGACGGCTGGCGCGTGACGCTGCTCGCCCGATCCGAGGACGATCTCGTCCGGACCGCCGAGGAGATCGGCGAACGCGCGGCCTGGGCACGGTGCGACATTCGCGAGCAGTCCGAGGTCGACCGAGCCTTCGACGCCGCGGGCCCGATCGATGCGCTGGTCGCCAACAGCGGGCTCGGCGGGCCGAACGAGGCGGGCGCGGGCGACCGCTTCGACGATCTCGTCGCGACGAACCTCAGCGGGACGTATCACTGCGTCCGCGCCGCCGAGGCGCAGCTGTCAGACGGCGGAAGCGTGGTCGTGATCGCCTCGATCCTCGCCCGGATCGGGGTGCCCGGCTACACGGGCTACTGTGCGTCGAAGGCGGGCCTGCTCGGCCTGACTCGGGCGTTCGCGGCCGAGCTCGCGCCGCGGCAGATCCAGGTCAATGCGATCTGTCCGGGCTGGGTCGATACCGAGATGGCCTGGAAGGGTCTCGATGCCATGCCCGGTACCCGTGACGAGGCCTACGCCGATGCGATGCGCGCGGTGCCGCTCGGGCGGATGAGCCAGCCGGAGGACGTGGCCGGCACGGTGGCCTGGCTCTTGTCGCCGGATGCGCGCGGCGTCACCGGTCAGGCGATCGACCAGAACGGCGGCGCCTTCATGAGCTGAGGCGGTGCCGCGACGCCGCCTCAGCTCGAAAGCGGCAGCTAGAGGATTCGCCGAGCCTGGAAGGCTGTACGGACGGTGGCGGCGACGGTCTTGCCGTAGAGCCGGTCGGCCGTGGTCTCCCCTGGAAAAACAGACCTTGTCGGTGCCCAGGCTAGCGCCGAGATCGAGGATCGTCCACCAAGCGCCTCAGTAGCATTGGCCGGGTGAAGATCGGGATCCTCTCGCTGCAGGGGAACATCAGAGAGCACGCAGCGATGCTGCAGCGTCTCGGGGCGGAGACCGTCGAGGTGCGCAAGGCCGACCAGCTCGAAGGTCTCGACGGCCTAGTCGTCCCGGGAGGTGAGTCGACGACCTTCATGCGGCTCATGCGCCTCTACGGCCTCGACAAGGCTGTTCAGGCGTTCCAAGGCCCCGTCTTCGGAACCTGCGCGGGGATGATCGTCCTCGATCGCGACCACCTCGGCCTCGTCGACGTGGAGGTCGACCGCAACGCCTACGGCCGCCAGGTGGCGAGCTTCGAGACCGACCTCGATCTCGCGGGGGACGGCCGGCCGCTGCGCGGCGTCTTCATCCGTGCGCCGCGGCTGCGTGCCGCGGGGCCGGACGTCGAAGTGCTGGCCGAGCACGACGGTGCGGCGGTGCTCGTGCGCCAGGGAAGGTTCCTCGTCGCGTCCTTCCACCCCGAGCTGACGGAAGATACGCGGGTGCACCAGCTCTTTCTCGATGCGGTCAGGGAGGCGATGAGTGTCCGGGCATAGCAAATGGTCCTCGATCAAGCACAAGAAGGGTGCCGCCGACGCGAAGCGCGGCAAGCTCTTCTCCAAGCTCTCGCGCGCGATCATCGTCGCGGCGAAGGAGGGGGGAGGCGACCCTGCGGGCAACCTCGCTCTGCAGAACGCGATCGAGAAGGCGAAGTCGTACTCGATGCCGAAGGACAACATCGACCGTGCGATCGCCAAGGGCTCGGGGGCCGATGCGGACGCGGCCGACTTCGAGACGGTGGTCTACGAGGGCTACGGTCCGAACGGCGTGGCGGTGATCGTCGAGGCGCTGACGGACAACCGGAACCGCACGGCCTCGGACGTCAGGCACCTCTTCGCCAAGCACGACGGGAACCTGGGGACGTCGGGCGCCGTCGCGTGGCTGTTCGAGCGTCGCGCCGTCGTGCTCGTGGCCGCCGGCGGTGTCGACGAGGACGAGCTCATGCTCGCCGCGGCGGACGGTGGCGCGGACGACATCTCCCGGGATGGGTCGAGCTTCGAGGTCGTGTGCCCCGTGGAGAGCCTGACCCCTGTGCGGGAAGCCGTCGAGGCGGCGGGGTTCACGGTCGAGTCCGCAGAGCTCACGATGATCCCGAAGACGACGGTCGAGGTGGAGGACGAGTCCTCCGCGAAGAAGATCGTGCGGCTGATCGACCAGCTCGAGGAGAACGACGACGTCCAGGATGTCTTCGCGAACTTCGACATCCCCGAGCAAGTGCTCGAGGCCGTCGCCGGTTAAGAACTCCTTTCACAATGAGCGCTGTGCCGCCGGGCCGCGCTGGGCGGCGCGAGGCCGCGTCCTCGGTCGCGTCCATACGGTGCTATGCACGCTCCCTGCGTTCTTGCCTCGCACTCACCCATCGCACCCCGTCGACGAGCATCATTCTGAAAGGAGTTCTAAGGAGCGGAGCCGGGTTGAGGCACCGTCGAGCGGTGCCCGGGCTTTAGCCTCCGGGCAGGGAGCCGGGCGGAAGCGGGTTCGGCGGTGGCGAGACGCTGACGGGCTTGTTCGGATCGGACACCGCCAGCTCGAAGTCGACCTTCGCACCGACAACGTCGCCGAGCGCCCGCTTCAGCGACTCGGGGACGTCGAAGCCTAGGTCGACCTTGAGCAGGAGCCGCCGCAACAGATGGTCGTCCTTGCCTGACCAGATGTCGATGCTGGACGACTTGACCGCGTCGCGGAGCTGATCCGCGCTCTTGCCCTCGATCCGCGGTGCGTCGCGTCCCAACTGCCGCACGAGGCTCAGGAGATCGTTGGCGGCGGCGACGACGTCGAGGTCGGCCGTCACGTGGTCGGTCTCGGCCCCCCCGACCTTGCCGCCGTCCGAGACCTTGGGGCTCCGAATCCACGAGCCGATCTCGAACTGCCCGAGCCCGTCACCTGCGCCTCCTGCGTTTCGGAGTGTCTGCGTCGCGGCCGCGCCGAGCTCGTACGCCTTGCCGTTCACCTTGGCATACGCCTCTCTCCCGGTGGAGATGAACGTCGCCGTCGCCTCGTGAGCACCGGCGATCTGGGTGTAGGCGACCTTCGCCACCGGAAGGCCGTGCGGGCGCAGCGCAAATGGGCCGCGCAGCTCGAAGCCCGCGCGACCCTTGGTTCCCTCCCGCGGCGACACCACGAGTCGAAGCGTCAAGTCGCCGCTACGGATGTCACCGAGCTTCGAGGCGGTCGACGACAGCACCTTGTGGGCGTCGCCGCCGCCGCCGCACCCCGCGGCAGCGACGGCGATCGACGCGAGCAGTGCGGCCCGAAGACGCATCCAGCCTAGGGCGCGGTGGTGGTGCCCGACGTGGTAGTCGTCGGTGTCGTGTCTGTGGTCGTCGGAGTCCTGGTCGTCGTCGGGGGTGACTCCGTCGTCGTGGTCGTGGTGGCGGTTGGTGTCGACTCGGTGGTGGTGGTTACCGGCTTCGGCTCCGGCGAGTCGGGTTTCCCGGCGGGAACCAGGTGGTTTGCGAGCACGTCGCGAATCTGCTGTCGGATCGCCTGGACCTCCGCCTGGAGCTGGTCGAGCGTCAGCTCCTGGTGCTTGAGGTCATGGAGGCGCTTTCGAATCTCGGCGAGGATCCGGTTGCCTTCGGCGTCGAAGTGCACTGGGCCGCCGGTCGTGAGCACGAACTGAAGCGCGTCGGCCACGGTCACGCACAGCGTGCAGGACTGGTTGATGGCGAGGGCGATGTTCGTCGGTGAGATCACGCTCGCGTCGCTCTGGATCAGGACGATCTCGATCGCGATCGCAACGGTCGAGCAGTCGGTGCAGCTGGAATAGGCGACGGCGGCGTTCGTCGTGTCGACGACGTCGCTCATCACATGCCGGATCGCGAACGACAGCTTGAAGACGGAGGATCCGTCCTTGGTGTTGACCGCGATCGCGACGTTGTCGCCCTCCGCATGGGCCAGAGCGGGGCGCGCGGCCGAGAAGCCGGCGGCCAGCAGGAGAACGGTCGTCAGAATCAGGATGCGTCTTTTCATGTGTTTGACCCCTTGCTCTACGGCGCTGTGGTTGTTGTGGTTGTTGTCGTCGCTGTCGTGGTGGACGTCGTCGGCGTCGGCGTGCTGGTCGTGGGCGTGCTCGCCGTCGGTGCCGGCGAGGCGGGCGTCTCCGCCGTCGTCGTGCGGTTCGTCGTGGTCGCCTGCGTCGTGTCGGTCTTCGGCGCCGGTGCCTCACCAGCAGACTTGTTCGTCGCGCTCTTGAGGGGAGCTCCCCCGAGCTCGGCCACGCGGTCCTTCGTCAATGCCGGCCGGCCGGTATCGATGGCCTTCAGCTGGTCGATCGCGCCGCCGAAGGTGCCTTTCTCACCACGCTGGATCGGCCGGTAGTCCCCGTTCGGCCACCAGACGTACCCGAGGAAGGCGGCCGCCGCGGCGCTCACGAGGACGAAGGCGCCGCGAACCGCAGGATGCTTCTCTGTACGGACCCAGACGGCGCCGAACGCCCGTCGGATCACCAGCCAAAACGTGGCGACGATGCCGAGCACTGGCAGGACGAGAATCGCCATCTGCAGGACGCCGATCGCGCCGTGCAGTGCGCTTCCGCCGCCGAAGTCGTGCTGCACCTTGTGGTACTGGACGAAGAAGGAGTCGTACGCCGTCGCGAAGATTCGGGGCGCATTGATCAGCATCAGTCCGAACATGAACAGCAGCAAGGGCACGACGGACATGACGTAGAGCGTCACGACGCCACGGACCCACGGCTTCAGCTCCGTCACGCGATCGCTCGCCTTCCGCCACGGCAGCAGGCTCTCGAGTGTCGGCCGGATCCGGGAGAACATGTCCGGCACGCCGGTCAGGTCGCTGACGATGTAGTAGCCGTCGAGCCGGATGAACGGCAGCAGCTGATGGAGGATCTCCACGTGCTGCAACGGGATGATCAGGAGGAGTGGCTCGTAGCCCGTTGCGAAGTAGGCCCCCGAGGTCAGCAGCACGAAGACGACGTTGAAGTAGATGCCCCCGAGGTCGGTGCGGAGGCGGCCCGCCTTGCCGAGCCGGTACGCATCGGTCACGTCCGTGTAGAACGCCGGCCAGACGAGGTAGAGACCTGCGCCCATGACGCCCGGGCGGGCGCCGCCGTAGGCGCAAGCTGTTGCGTGGCCGGTCTCGTGGAACGCGGCTGAGAGGGTGACGAGGCCGAGCATCATCATCAGCAGCACCGGGCTGTAGAGCACCTCGCGGAGCGACTGGGCCACGCCGTGATAGGCGAAGAGCCACGCGTCGAGCGCGACGAGCCCTCCCAGCACGGCCAGCACCACCGGCGGGAAGAAGAGCGGCTTGAAGACCGTGGTGAGCGTGTTGACGAGGCGTTCCGGAACGAGCGCGGCGCGGAACTTGAGCGCCAGCAGCGGATCGATTTTCTTCAGCTCCGGCTCGGCGCCGTCCGCGCCGGCGACCACGCCCAGCGTGCGCAGGCGCTCGTCGACGAGCTGGCGCACGTTGTCGGCGCTGACCCCGCGCTTGATCGCCTCGCTCACGGCCGCCGCGATCTCCTCGTTCGTCCGCTGGCCGTCGCAGGCCTCGGCGATGAAGTAGAGCAGCGGCGCCAGCTGGATCATCTGGCCGTCCTGACGCCGCGCGATGTAGGGGACCTCCTTGAAGCCGGAGCCCTCGTACTTGCCGATCAGCTCGATCCCATCGGCCAGCTTCGGCTTCTCCGTCGGCGCCCCCTCGGAGGGCGGCGCGTGCTCGGAGGCGGGAAGGACCTGCGTCTCTTCGTCCGCGGCGGCTGGGTCGGGGTGTCGAGGCGTGGTGGTGATGGTCGTCTCCCTGAGATCAGACGAGAGGGGCGGACAGCTGCCGCCCCTCTCGACGGATGGTCATCGGCAGTCCTAGTTGGACTGCGTGATGTTCACGTCCTGCTGAGCGTTCGCGTAGGCGATCGAGTTGTCGCTGGCGACGTTCAGCGCGGCTGCGAGGTTGACGGGCGCGGCCACGTTCGCGTTGATCAGCGACATGGCGGCACGCTCCGGCAGTTCCTCGCCCGCGAGCTTGGTGAGCTCCTCGCGGGACAGCGCTTGGTACTCGGGTGTCTGCTCGCTCACGACCGGTTCCTAGTTGCTCTGCGTGATGTCGCCGGTCTGCTGCGCGTTCGCGTATGCGATCGAGTTGTCCGAGAGGACATTCGCCGCGACGGCCGCGTTGATCGGGGCGGCCACGTTCGCGTTGATCAGCGACATCGCGGCACGCTCCGGCAGTTCCTCGCCGGCGAGCTCGTTGAGCTCCTCGCGCGAGAGGTTCTGGTACTGGGAAGGCTGTTCGCCCATGAGTGGTGCTCCTTTCGTCGTCGTGCTAGTTGGACTGGGTGATGTCGCCGGTCTGCTCGGCGTTCGCGTAGGCCACCGAGCCGTCACTGAGCACGTTCAGTGCCACGGCCGCGTTGATCGGGGCGGCCACGTTCGCGTTGATCAGCGACATCGCGGCACGCTCGGGCAGCTCCTCGCCGGCGAGCTCGTTCAGTTCCTCGTGGCTCAGGCTGCGGTACTCCTCGGACTTGTCTCCCATGCTGGTTCCCTCCTCCGGGGGCTAGTTGCCCTGGGTGATGTCGGCGTTCTGGGTCGCGTCTGCATACGCGATCGAGCCGTCCGAAAGGACGTTCGCGGCGACCGCGGCATTGACCGGGATCGCGATGTTCGCGTTGATCAGCGACATTGCTGCACGCTCCGGCAATTCCTCGCCGGCGAGCTCCTTGAGCTCCTCTGCGGTGACGTTGCGGTACTCGTCTGACATCTGTAGCTCCTCCTTCGGTGGTTACGGGTTGCTTTGCTGAATATCCGTCGACTGCTCGGCGTTCGCGACGGCGGTGGAGTCGTCGCTCAAGACGTTGAGTGCTGCGGCCGCGTTGACCGGGGCAGCGACGTTCGCGTCGATCAAGGACATCGCCTCACGCTTCGGCAGTCGCTCCGCCTGCTGGCGCTCGAGCTCCTCGTCGGACAGCATGCGGCTCTCGTCGCTCACGTGCTCTTCCTCCCCTCGCTCGTGACCTGCTGCTTGGCTGACACGGACGTCGTTTGATTCCGTCCACCGACGTTCGCCGAGATGACGGCGTTCGTGTCCGACACGACGTCAACGTTTCCGAGGCGTTTGCGGATACGCCGCTGGATCACCTTTCGGACGTTCATGACCCGGTTATCGCCGGAGACGCAGCTTCGAAAACGGCTGGAGGCGGTGGGGGTCACCAAGGTGACTCGAGCGGCCACCCCGGTCATGGGGAGACGGCGTACCGTGGGCGGCTCGAAGGCCTCGGCGGGGGATTCGGGGGACCCCGCCGGGTCTTTCAGACCCAGCCGCGCTGGCGCGCCACGCGACAGAGGGAGCGGCGCTTGGCGTTCGCGGGCAAGTGCGAGAGGCCAGCCTTGGCATAGATGCGGCGCAGCGCCGCCTTGACGGTTCCGGTGGCCCCGGGGGTGCCGAGCTGCGCCGCGATCTGCTCGTTCGAGGGCAGGCTCTCGAGGCTCGCTCCGGCGAGCCAGGGGCCGCAGAGACATTGGACGACCTGGCGCTGGAGCGACGAGAGCTGAGTCGAGTCCGAGGGCGCCATCTCTTCGAGCGGCTCGGTCGTGTCGGGATCCTGGAGCTGCGCCGGCCAGGAGAAGAGGAGTGCCTCGCCGCCGATCTCCACGCGGTCGGCGTGCCGCAGTGGAAGGGGCGTTCCGGGCTGCACGCGCGTGCCGTTCAAGAAGGTGCCGTTGTAGCTGCCGCGGTCCTCCACGTACCACCGGCCCTCCTGGAAGGCGAGCGACGCGTGGTGGCGGCTGACCGCGGGCGAGTCGAGCGTCAGGTCGTTCTCCGGGCCGCGTCCGATCGTGAGCGTCTCCCCGAGCTCGTGCTCGGTCCCGTCGGGGAAGGTGAGCCAGATGTCGCCCGGCATGCGTGAAGGATATGTCCGACCGCACGCCTAACCTCACTACGTGAAGGTCATCGGCATCGATCCAGGGACGGCAGCGTGCGGGTACGGGATCGTCCACGAAAGCGACGGGCGCGTCAGGGCCATCGACCACGGGTGGTGGCGCACCCCCGCGCGGGAGCGCCTGGAGCTCCGCCTGAAGACGATCTTCGACGGAGTGGCCGGGCTCATCGAGGAGCACGCGCCGGATGCGGTCGCAATCGAGGAGTCCTACGTCGGCGCCGACGCCCGCATCGCGCTCTCTGTCGGTCAGGCGCGCGGGGCTGTGCTGGTGGCGGCCGCAAGCGCCGGGGTCGCCTGCGCTGAGTACGCACCCGCACGCGTCAAGCAGACGGTCTGCGGCTACGGCCGCGCAGAGAAGCGGCAGGTGCAGAGGATGGTGAAGGCGATCCTCTGTCTCGATGCCGAGCCGACGCCGAGCCACGCGGCCGATGCGCTCGCGGTAGCGATCTGCCATGCCCTTGCTCCGCCGCTCCTGAAGGTGGCAGGTTGATCGCGCGGCTGCGGGGGCGGCCGGTCGCTAACACGCCCGACGGGCTCGTACTCGACGTCGGCGGCGTGGGCTACCTGGTCGCCGCGACCCCGACCGCGGTTCGCCAGGCCGACGGCACCGACGAGGTCTCGCTCCATACGTATCTTCACGTGCGCGAGGACGCGCTCCAGCTCTATGGGTTCGCGGAGGCGGCCGAGCGCGAGCTGTTCCTGCACCTGCTCTCTGTCAACGGCATCGGGCCGAAGGTTGCGCTGGCGATCGTCTCGGGGTCGCCGGCATCCGACCTCCGCCGCGCGATTGCGCTCGAGGATGCGGCCCGCTTCCAGGCCATCCCGGGGATCGGGAAGAAGACAGCCGAGCGGATCGTCCTCGAGCTCAAGGAGAAGATCGCCGCGGGTGGCCCCGAGCCGGCCGCGACCGGCGGCGGGGGGCCACACCTCGTCGCGCGCGATGCTCTGGTCGAGCTCGGCTGGTCGGTCGTGGAGGCCGAGCAGGCCCTCGCGTCCACTGACCCCGAGTCCTCGCCGGAGGAGCGGGTGCGCCAGGCGTTGAAGAGAGCCGCATGACCGTCCCTCGCCTGCGGCTCGCTAGGCCACAGGTTGGCCTATGAGCGCCCAGCAGCTAGTCCCCGTCCTCCAGGACGGGGACGAGGAGCTCGAGCAGACGCTTCGTCCCCGACGGCTCGACGAGTTCGTCGGGCAGGCACGCGTCAAGGAGCAGCTCGCGATCGCGCTCGACGCCGCCAAGGGGAGGGCGGAGGCGCTCGACCACGTCCTCCTCGTCGGCCCCCCGGGTCTCGGCAAGACAAGCCTCGCCTTCATCGTGCGGGAGGAGCTCGGAGTCGGGATTCGCACCATCGCGGGCCCTGCGCTCGAGCGCAAGGGAGACATGGCGGCGATCCTCACCGGGCTGGAGCGTAACGACGTGCTCTTCGTCGACGAGATCCATCGCCTGAACAGGGCGATCGAGGAGATCCTCTACCCGGCGCTCGAAGACTTCCGCCTCGACATCGTCGTGGGGCAGGGGCCTGCGGCTCGCACGCTGACTCTCGACCTGCCGCCGTTCACCCTCATCGGAGCAACCACCCGAACCGGCCTGCTGACGACGCCGCTGCGCGATCGCTTCGGGATGACGTTCCGGCTCGACTACTACGCACCCGAGGAGCTCGGCGTGATCGTCCGCCGCTCAGCGCGCATCCTCGACGTCACGATCGACGACGAGGCCGCCGACGAGATCGCCCGCCGCTCGCGCGGAACCCCGCGGATCGCCAACCGGATCCTCCGGCGCGTCCGCGATGTCGCGCAGGTACGCCACGAGGGGGCGATCACGACGCCGATTGCACGCGAGGCGCTCGACCTGATGGAGATCGACGGCCAGGGGCTCGAGCGGATCGACCGGAACCTCCTCGGCGCGATCGTCGGCAAGTTCGGCGGGGGCCCGGTGGGCCTCTCCACGCTCGCGGTCGCGCTCGGGGAGGAGCGGGACACGATCGAAGACGTCTACGAGCCCTACCTGCTCCAGCTCGGCTTCATCCAGCGCACACCTCGTGGCCGGATCGTCACCGAGCTCGGCCGGTCCCATGTGGGCGCCCCAGCCGCCGAAGACGCCGTGCAGCTCTTCTAGCGGCGGTACCCTCACGCCGTGCCCGATCTGTGGATTCCGGGAGCGGCCGACCCCTCGCTGGACGACTTTGTCTCGAAGATCCTGCGCCAGATCGCTCGCTTCACCGACGAGCACGGAGCCGACGAGACACACGTGGAGATCGAGCTCACCGAGGGACCGACGTTCGCCTTGCGCTCGATCTCGCCGGATCCGGGCTACGGGTTTCTGACGCTCACCGTCCATCCGGGCGACGACGACGAGCCGGAGCAATTGATCGTCCCGGTCGGCTCGATCCGGCGAATCACCCTCGGGCCGGCCGAGAACGAGCGAGCCGCCCTGGGCTTCAGCCTGCCTCCGGGTCAGCCCTGAGACGCCGAAGAGACGGGCCATGGAGGAACCTGGGGTTCCCCCATGGCCCTGGAGGATGTGGGCTGCGGCCCCCCACGATCCTCGTGGTCTCAGAATCGTGCGAGGCGGGCGATCCCGCACTCCCCCGGGCGGGTGAAGTGAAGTACGCGAATGAACCACCCGAAGGGGCATGAATCAACCGGCGCCGGTGGGCGATGCTCCAAGTGTCCTCACTGGCTCCGATGCGGCGGAGCCAAGGCCCCAGGAACTGCGGCGGGGCCGGACATTTGAAGGGTCGGAACCTGTGCGGCGGGTTCCGGCCCTCCTTTCTGTCTGGAGAGCTTGGCGGCCGCCATCAGCAGCCGTGGAGCCAGAAGCAGCGCCATCACGTCGAACCAGACGTAGCCCGAGGCGACGCCGCTCGGGGGGTTGCCGTCAGGGATGCCGAGGCCGGGAAGCTCGCTCGCCCAGCGCCAGGTGCCGATCCCAGTCCCGTACAGCTCGAGCGCGGCCACGACGAGGAACACCCCGGCATAGGCCGTCCGTGCGCGTGAGCGCCAGAGAAACGCCAGGAGGAGCGGCACGCCGAGAGCGCCTGCAGCGTCCGCGCGCGGCAGGAGGGTGAGACCGAGCACGCCCCAGGTCGCCGCGGCGCCGGCGGCGACCAGAACCAGCGCGCGGCCGTGTCGGCGCAGCCCCTCGCTCAACGCCAGGCCCGCCAGGAAGACGAGGCCGTGTGCGGGGGGAACGAACGAGGGCAGATTGTGCAGCCGGTAGGTGTAGACGCCCCAGATGATCGAGCCGGTGACCTCCGCGACGGTCGCCGCGCAGACGACGACCGCCACCTGCGCGCGCCGCTCCCACGAGACCGGGCGGAGCGCCAGCCCCAGCATGAGCCACGTGAGGGCACCGAGAAGGAACTGGACGCCAAGGTCCACCTGCGTATCGACGGCGAGCAGCGCGGCCAGGTATGCGCCGATCGCCGCAGCGCGTCTCACCGGCGGAACTGCAGCTCGTGCCACGACGGCACCGGGGCCAGCTCCAGCAGCGCGCGGCCGCCCCGCGGGTCGCGGTAGCCGAAATCGGACAGCTCGTCGTCCCAGGCGACCTCGAGCAGCCCCTCCTTGACCCGGTGGTCGAGCCAGGCGCCGCGGAAGACGAGCTTCTTCAGCCAGTAGACGAGCGACTCGCCGCTGACCAGCGACACCCGCTCCCAGTGGCGGACGAGATAGCGCCCAAATCCACTGCGCGGCTCGTCGATCCAGTCGCGCTCCACCAGCTCGACCAGGTCGGCGGTCTCGTCCTCGTCGAGCTCGTTGTTCTGGACGAGGCCGAGCTTCACCGCGGCCGCGGTGACGCGCTCTGCGAAATCCGTCGAGTTGAAGCCGAACCGGTATCCGAGGAACTCGACGACGTAGTCCTCTCCGGAGACATAGTTCGCTTCCGTCACGGTCTGAGAATACCCAGCGCTATCGTGATTCTCGTGAGCTCCCGTCTCGCCCTTGCCTCGGCCGGAGTGACCGCGCTCGTGCTGGTCGCCGTGTGGGTGACGGACCTCTCGCTGCAACGGGCGATCCTGCTCGCACCCGTGCTCGTGATCGGGGTGGCCGCGGCGGCGGGACTGGTCGTGTTCTGGGGTCGCGTCGGCTGGGAATCGCTCCGAAGCTCGAGGCGGCCCCGGCTCGTGATCGGACTTGCGACGGCGTTCGTCGCGCTCCTCGTGATCCTGACGCTGCTCGGCGTCGAGCTTCCCCGCGAATAGTTAGTAGGAGGGCTTGGCGAAACGCAACGCTGTGCCGTCCGGCCGCGCTGCTCGCCCCGATGCCGTGTCCTCAGTCGCGTCGATAGCTACGGCTATCGACGCTCCCTGCGTTCTTGCCTCGGAACGACCATCGCACCCCGACGACGAGCGACGTTCCACCAAACCCTCCTAGCTAGAGCAGCGTTCTGAGGGCGTCACGGAGGTGGGTCAGCTCGGCTTCGGTCGTGTAGCCGGCAACCGAGGCTCGCAGCAGGCGGCCGCCCGCGTGCTCGGTGACCGGGATCTCGATTCGATGTTCCGAGTACAGGCGCTCCTGGATGTCCGCGGGCGCGTTCTCCGGCAGCCGCCAGGCGACCATTTGCCCGAGTAGCTCGGGGGCGCAGACCGGCTCGAGGTCGACCTCGCCGCGCAGCCGGCGGGCGAGCGCGAAGCACCGATCCCGGATCGCGTCCCAGTCGCGCGCGGCGAGCCAATCGATCGCCGCAGGCACGGTGAGGTACGCCGCGGGGTCGCGCGTGCCCTGCAGCTCGTGGCGGCGGACGAAGGTCGGGTCGTCTGCGTAGCCCCAGCCGATCACCAGCGGGTGCACCCCTGCCTGCAGCTCGCGCCGGACGTGGAGGAAGCCGGCTCCCTTCGGAGCGCAGAGCCACTTGTGGCAGTTGCCGGCGTAGAAGTCCGCGTCGACGGCGCGGAGATCCAAGGGGATCTGGCCCGGCGCGTGCGCGCCGTCGACGATCGTGGCGATCCCGCGGGCACGCGCGCGCCTGCAAAGCTCCTCCACGGGCAGCCGGATAGCGGTCGACGACGTGATGTGGCTCACGAAGAGCGCCCGGGTGCGCTCGGAAACGCCGCTCCAGACCGCCTCGAGGGCATCGTCCTCCCGCTCGAGGGGCAACGGAACGTGCGTGCGGACGTAGCGGGCGCCCGTTCGCTGGCTGACGTGCGCCCAGGTCTGATTCAGGGCGCCGTACTCGAGGTCGGTGCTGAGCACCTCGTCGCCCGGCTGCAGGTCGAGCCCCCAGGCCGCGAGGTTGACGCCGGTGCTCGCGTTCGGGACGAACACGAGGTCATCCGGGTCGGCCCCGAGTTCGGTCGCCAGGGCTCTGCGTGCCTCGGCGAGCAGCTGGTCGAGCCGCCGTCCGAGGAACTCCACGGGTTGCCGCTCGAGCTCGAGCTGCCAGGCCCGATAGCGCTCGAACACGGCACGCGGGCATGCGCCGTACGACCCGTGATTGAGGAACACGATCTCCGGGTCGAGCAGGAATTCGCTGCGAAGCGTGTCGACTTCCGCGCGCATCGGTTACGAGTCTCGCCGATCGCCCGGGGCGCCCCTGCTCCGTCCGATCCCCTCCGTAGCGTGGATGCACGATGTTGGAGGGCACCTGGACGATCCGTCCGTGCCCGCACCGGGAGTCGAGCGCCCTCGCGAGAGAGCTCGGCGTCAGCGAGATCACGGCAAGCGTGCTCGTCCGGCGCGGCTACGGCGACCCCGCGGAGGCGCGGGCCTTTCTCAGTGGCGAGCAGCCGCTTCACGATCCCTTGCTGCTTGGAGACATGGCTGGTGCGGTCGACGCTATCCGCACTGCGGTCGCGGGTGGCACGCGGATCTGCGTGCACGGCGACTACGACGTCGACGGCATCTGCGCCACGGTGCTCGCGGTGGTGATTCTGCGCGAGCTTGGAGCGGACGTGGAGTGGCACCTTCCGTCCCGCTTCGACGAGGGCTACGGCGTCGCGGCGGCGACCCTGGAACGCCTCGCCGGTGAGGGCTGCGGGCTCGTCCTCACGGTCGATTGCGGGATCACGGCGGTCAAGGAGGTCGCGCAGGCGCGCGCTCGAGGCCTCGAGGTCGTCATCACCGATCACCATCGCCCGGGCGACGAGCTCCCCGACTGCCCGATCGTCGCCACTCGACCGTCCGACTACCCATTTCCGGAGCTCTGCGGTACGGGCGTCGTCTACAAGCTGGGTCAGGCGCTCCTCGGCGAGGAGGCCGAGGTCTTGCGGCGGAACCTCGACCTCGTCGCGCTCGCGACGATCGCCGACGTCGTCCCGCTGGTCGGCGAAAATCGCTCGCTGGCGATTGCAGGGCTGCGCGCCTTGGCCCGGACCGGCAAGCCGGGCCTGCAGGCGCTGATGCGGGCCGCCGGGGTCGATCCTGCCGCCGTCGACACCGGGGCCGTGGGCTTCAGGCTCGCACCGCGGATCAACGCCGCGGGGCGCCTCGGGCATCCGGGGGCGGCGCTCGAGCTCCTGCTGACGGAGGACCCGGACGAGGCGCGCCGCCTCGCAGATCGGCTCGAGGAGCTGAACCGCGACCGGCAGGCCGTCGAGCAGCGGATCCTGCGGGCGGCGATCACCCAGGTCGAGGAGTGGCCCGAGGCCAAGCAGCGGCGGCGCGGCTACGTCCTGTGGGGCGAGGATTGGCACGAGGGGGTGATCGGAATCGTCGCGTCGCGCCTCGTTGAGCGGTACCACCGTCCGGTCGTCCTGATCGCAGGCACCGAAGGCGACTGGAAGGGCTCAGGGCGGTCGATCCCCGCATTCGACCTACATGCGGCGCTCGGCGCCTGCGCCGATCACCTCGAGCGTTTCGGCGGCCACCGCGCCGCGGCGGGTCTCTCCATCGCGCCGGACCGACTCGAGGCGTTCGCGGACGGGTTCGCAGCGGAGGCGGAGGGACTCCTCGAGCTCGACCAGCTGCTGCCGAGCACGGTCGTCGATGCTGTGCTGCCGCGCGGAACGAACTTGACGCTCGAGCTCTGCGAGGAGCTGCGTCGTTTCGCGCCGTTCGGCCTCGGGAATCCCGACGTGACCTTGCTCGCGCCGGACTGCGAGCTCGGCGATCTCGCGACGGTGGGTGAGGGGAAGCACCTGAAGTTTCGGGTACGGCGCGAAGGGACCGACGCCGGCGGCGCGATCGGCTTCGGCCTCGGCGCTCAACTCGATCGCTACCGCAGGCTAGGACGGTACGACGTCGCGTTCCGACTGCAGGAGAACCGCTGGAACGGCACCGTCGCTCCCCAGCTCGTCGTGCGTCGGATCTATGACGGGTCGGAGCGCTTCGAGGAGCTGTACAGCTGGCTCCGCGGGGAGTGGACGTCTGAGGCGCGCTCCGCGGAGGCGGAGAGGATCTTCGCCGAGCTCGAGGTGGAGGCCGGCGGCGCGCGGCGCCATCCGCTCGAGTCGGAGACGTTTCGGGCGCTGCTGGCCGAGCCCGCGCTGCTTCGAGCCGCTTAAGAACTCCCTTCGTCATTCTGAAAAGAGTTCTGAGCAGGGCTCCTACGGGACCTTACGGCCGGCCAAGATCGCCCACCCAAGGAGGTCGCGGTCCCAGCGGAGATAACGCTCTCGCGAGCTCAGGTGCCGGCGGCGGATCTCCGGGGCATCCGGGTCGTCCGGGTGATCGCCGAGCCAATCCTCCAGCGCCCGCCAGTGGAGGCTCTCGTAGCGATCCCAGTCGTCCACGCTGGACGCGATCACCGCCGTGAGCGCCAGCCCGGCACTCGCGAAACGGTCGAGCGTCTCGGCGAGGCTCACCCAGCCGCCGTCGCCGTCGGGATAGTCGCTCGGAACCGGACGCTGCCAGTACACCTCACCGACGACGACATGGCCGCCCGGACGAACCGAGGGCGTCAGCGCGGCCAGCGTCTCGGCGAGACCGCCCCAGACGAAGCTCGCACCGAGGCAGAGCGCGGCGTCGTGGCGCTCCGCTTCGAGTGGAAAGTCGAGTGCATCCTGCTCGACGATCTCGATGGATTCCTCCAGCCCGGCCGCCGAGACATGCGCTCGCGCGGCGGCGGCGAACTCCGCCGCGCGCTCGACGCCCGTGATGCGAGACCCGAAGCGCTCGGCGAGGAGCACCGCAGGGCCCGCCTTGCCGCAGGCGAGATCGACGAGGTCCGATCCGGGCCCGAGCCGGAGGTGCTCGCCCAACAGCATGATCTTCTCCGGAGAGGTCGGGTTCTGCAGAACGTGATCGCGCTCCGCGACGGCGTGGAACCACGGCATTTGCCGGTGAGGCTACGCGCTAGCGGGTCGCGCCGAGCGACGCGCGCGAAGAGCGGTGCGGCCGAGGCGCCTTGCCGCGTCCTGCAAGCTCGTCGAGGGCGAGCAGCAGACGGGCCGCGCGAGCGGCGCACTTCTGCTTCTGCCGACGTCGATACCAGCCCATGAGCACGTTCTTTTCCGTATCGGGCCTCGTCTTCCTGCGCTTGAGCCGCCGGATGAGGGAACCGGAAGGGGCCTGAGTACACTGTGGTGATGGCGATATTGGAGGCTCACGAGCAGCATCAGGAGCTGATCGACGAGCTGATCGCCGACGTGGAGCAGTACAACCCGGACGTCGACCGAGACCTGATCGTCCGGGCCTACCGCTTTGCCGCGCAGGCGCACACGGGGCAGCAGCGCCGGTCCGGCGAGGACTTCGTGCTCCACCCGATCGGGGCAGCCCGCATCTGCGCGCAGCTTCGCCTCGACGACGAGACGATCGCAGCGGCGCTCCTGCACGACGTCGTCGAGGACACCGACGCCGACATCGCCGACGTACGCGGCGAGTTCGGCGAGCAGGTCGCGAAGCTGGTCGAAGGCGTGACGAAGCTCACGCGCGTCCACTTCCAGAGTCGCGAGCAGGCCGAGGCCGAGAACTATCGCAAGCTGATCATGGCCATGGCCGAGGACGCGCGCGTGATCCTGATCAAGCTCGCCGACCGGCTGCACAACCTGCGTGAGATCGAGTACCTCGGCAAGCAGAAGCAGGTGCAGAAGGCGAAGGAGACCCTCGAGGTCTACGCCCCCCTCGCGCACCGCCTCGGGATCCACGCGCTCAAGTGGGAACTCGAGGACCTGGCCTTCGAGACGCTCCATCCGCGCAAGTACTCCGAGATCAAGGCGATGGTGGCCGAGCGTCGGACCGATCGCGAGGAGCAGGTGGCCGAGGCTGCGAGGATCCTTCAACTCGAGCTGCAGAAGGTCGACATCCCGGTCGAGATCTCCGGGCGCGCGAAGCACTTCTATTCGATCTACGACAAGATGGCCAAGAAGGGCCGCGAGTTCAACGAGATCTACGACCTCACCGCGATGCGCGTGATCGTGGAACGCTCGGCCGAGGAGGGAACCCGGGACTGCTACGGCGCCCTCGGCCTGATCCACTCGCTCTGGAAGCCGATGCCGGGTCGGTTCAAGGACTTCATCGCGATGCCGAAGTTCAACCGCTACCGATCGCTGCACACGACGGTGATCGGGCCGGAGGGGCGTCCGCTCGAGATTCAGGTGCGCACCCGTGACATGCACGAGACCGCCGAGTTCGGGATCGCCGCCCACTGGCGCTACAAGCGCGGACGCGTGCCGCAGACGGACGCGGCGTGGGAGGAATGGGTGCGGCAGCTGATGGAGGCGAAGCCGGACGCGATCGACGAGCCACGGGAGTTCACGCAGTCATTCCTCGACGACCTGGTCGGCGAGGAGGTCTACGTCTTCACGCCGCAGGGCGCCGTCAAGACGCTACCCTCCGGCTCGACGCCGATCGACTTCGCCTACGCCGTCCACACCGATGTCGGTCACCGCACGGTCGGGGCCAAGGTCAACGGCCGGATAGTCCCGCTCCACTACCGCCTGAAGAACGGCGACTTCGTCGAGATCCTCACCTCGAAGGTCGGTCGTGGGCCCTCGCGCGACTGGATGACGCTGGCGGCGTCGTCGCGAGCGCGCAACAAGATCCGGCAGTGGTTCTCGCGCGAGACCCGCGAGGACACCGAGCAAAAGGGGCGCGAAGCGCTCGAGCAGGCCTTGAAGGCGCAGAAGCTCCCGTACCGGAAGATCGCAGGATCTGCGGTGCTGGCCCAGGTGATCCGCGACATGAACTTCAAGAAGGGGGAGGACTTCTACCTCGCGCTCGGCGGCGGGAAGGTGACGGCCAAGCAGGTCGTCGACAAGGTGCTCCAACGGCTCAAGACAGAGGTGGTGGCCGAGGAGGAGGCCGTCCCGCTGAAGGCGCCGCGCGCGAAGCACGCCGTCGGCAGCGAAAGCTACGGCATCAGCGTCCACGGCGTCGACGACGTGCTCGTCCGTCTGGCGAAGTGCTGCACGCCGGTGCCGGGGGACGAGATCGTCGGCTACATCTCGCTCGGCAAGGGGATCACGATCCACCGCGAGGATTGCCCAAACGTCCGTGCGCTCGCGAAGAACCCCGAGCGTTTCACGCCGGTCAGCTGGGACGGCGGCGCGAGCCAGAGCTTCCGCGTCCAGATCGCGGTCGACTCCTGGGACCGCGCCCGGCTGCTCGAGGACGTCGCCCGCACGTTCGCCGAGCACGGCGCCAACATCGTCTCCTACGGCGGGACTGTCGAGGATCAGATGGCGAGAAACTGGTACGTCGCGGAGGTCGGCGACGTCAAGGCGCTCCGCGGACTGCTGACGGCGCTCCGTAACATCGAGGCCGTCTTCGACGCCTATCGGGTTACCCCGAGCTAGGAGAGCTCAGCCGCCGTCCAAGTCCGCCCGCTCAACCATGCGAGCGTGCTCCCTCGAACGAGGGATCATCCCTCGAACAAGCGCGGTACCTCGAACTAGGGATGGCGCGAGCGCGTGTTTGCGCCTACAACGAGAGCTACGGGGGAGAGGGCACAAAGCTGCGGCGCCCGCCCGCTCCCGAGGACATGCGGGTGGGCGCGCGGCACTCTATTCCGCTGAAAGTGCTTCGCACTTTCAGCGGGTTATGGAAGACCTTCGGTGAACGGCCCGGCGGCCACGGCGCCGCTTGCGGTGCCGTACCAGGACGGGCGGGCTCCGCCCGCGCGTCCGTCTGCACCGGCCGGTCGAGGCCAAACGGGGGTTTCTCACCCGATGGCTTGAGCCACCGGGCCTCCGGGAAGACCTTAAGGCCTCCATTCCTTGCCACCGGTGTCCCAGCCTACGAGGCAGTGGGGCGAGATCAGCAGCCCAACCCTGTTGAGGAACGCGTCGTCGCCGGGCTCCGCGCCGGCGACTCGGAGCTCCGCCACATTTGAGCCCTGGAACTCGATCGGGAAGCTGCGCGTCTCCTGCGGGTGACCCTGCTCGGGGCCCACGACGAGCTCGCCGTCTTCGACGAACGCGATCGCGACATAGCTGAAGCGGCTTCCGAACACGTCCAGGACCGCGCGCAGGACGTCGTCTGCATCCCCCCCGCGGTTGAGGATGCGGTCGATCGCCTCGAGCTCACCGGAATGCGAGCTCACGCTTCGAGCGCCTCGCCCTCGAACTCCCGGATCCTCGCTCGGTAGGCGTCGGGTATCTCCACCGCCTTCCGTTCCTGCAGATCCACGAGC
The DNA here is from genome assembly GCA_038237865.1 of Gaiellales bacterium. Classification (GTDB taxonomy): domain Bacteria; phylum Actinomycetota; class Thermoleophilia; order Gaiellales; family Gaiellaceae; genus 3-1-20CM-4-69-9. Next base: position 98,758 of record JBBRYG010000006.1, read on the forward strand.
ACCAGCGTCTGCGACGCGGTCACCATCAGGACGTCGTCGCGGGTGCGGTAGGCGGCGCAGTCGTACGTCGCGCTCGTCCGGCCGATGCGCGCGATCCGGACGTAGACCTCGATCAGGTCGTCGAAGACGGCTGGCGCGAAGTACTCGATCGTGCAGGCTCGCATGACGAACTCGTTCGCTTCGGCGCCGATGTCCAGCCCGAGGAGACCGAGGTTCCGGTGGTACTCGACACGCGCGAGGTCGAAGTAGGGGAGGTAGCGGCCGTAGTAGACGATCCCCTGGGCGTCGGTGTCGGAGAAGCCGACCCGCGTGGTCGCCGAGAACTTGAATGGAGCCTTCATCGGGAAGACGGGCGGCCGTAGCGGGCCAGCACCTCGAGCAGCGTGTCCGCGCCGAGCGCCTGCACCGTGTGCGAGGAGCCGGTCATCGTCTCCGCGGCGAGCGTCGCATTCAGGATCGCTTCCTCGGTCGCGTCGATCGCCGCGTAGAAGAGGGGATTCATCTGCTCGTTCGGAAGCATGCTCAGCGTGACGGTTTCGTCTGCCTCCAGGCTCCGGTTGCCGGTCGCCCAGGCGAGCAGGAGGTCGCCGCTCGAGTCCTCGCCCGCGCCGCCGGTGCGGCCGATGCCGAGCGCCGCGCGGATCGCGAGCCGCTCGCACTGGTGCGGGAGCAGCGGTGCATCCGTCGCGACGAGCACGATGATCGAGCCCGCGCCCTCGGGCTGCGCCGGCTCCTCGTCCGCGTCGCGCGGCAGCTCGGCCCCCACCGGCACCCCGTTGACCCGCAGCCGGTCGCGCCTACCGTGGTTTGCCTGCACGAGCACGCCGAGGGTATGGCCGGCCTCCGTCTTCCGGGACGAGGTCCCGATGCCGCCCTTGTAGCCGTGGCAGATCATTCCCGTCCCGCCGCCGACGTTCCCCTCGGCCACCGGCCCGTCGGAGGCGGCCGAAAGTGCGGCCTTGGCGTGCTCCGCTGTCACGTGAAAGCCGTTGATGTCGTTCAACCAGCCATCCCAGGTCTCGGCCACGACCGGAAGCGACCAGTCCCGCTCGCCCATCGCACCGATCAGCGCGTCTCGCACGACGCCGACGCTGTGCGTATTGGTCAGTCCGATGGGCGTCGTCAGGAGGCCGGACTCGCGCACCCACTCCAGCCCTGTCATCTCGCCGTTCCCGTTCAGCCGGAACGGCGCGGCGAACACCGATTCGCCTGCGGGAACGACGACGGTGACTCCGGTTCGGATGTCAGCTCCCTCGATCAGCGTCGTGTGGCCGACGCGCACGCCCTCGACGTCGGTGATCGCGTTCAGCGGGCCCGGCCGCCCGTCGCCGACGGCAATCCCCAGCTCGCGGGCCCTCATGCGCGGATGACGTCGAGCACCTCGTCGCGCTTTCGTTCCATCAGCTCCTTGGAGCGCGCTTCGAGGTTGAGCCGAAGCAGCGGCTCAGTGTTCGACGGGCGCACGTTCATGTGCCAGTCCTCGGCATCGACCGAGACGCCGTCGAGATGCGAGACCTTCCCCTCGCCTCCGAAGCGCTCCTTCAGTTGCTGCAGCTTCAGGGCGACATCCGGAACGGGCGTGTTCAGCTCTCCGGTGATGAAGTAGCGCCCGCGGAAACCGGAGAGGATCTCCGAGAGCTTCCGCGCTCGTTTCGAGAGCAGCTCGAGCATGAGCAGGAACGGAACGACACCCGAGTCCGCCTGCGAGAAGTCACGGAAGTAGTAATGGCCTGACACCTCGCCGCCGAAGACGGCGTCCTCCTCGCGCATCCGGTGCTTGATGAACGCGTGCCCGACGCGGTTGACGAGCGGCGTCCCGCCTGCGCCCTCGATCGTGTCCGGGACCGCCCAGCTCGCACGGACGTCGTAGATGATCTTCGAGCCGGGCTCCTTCTCGAGGATCGACTCGGCCAGGAGGGCAGTGGCGAAGTCGCCCGGGACGAACTCGCCCGTGTCGTCGACGAAGAAGCAACGGTCGGCGTCGCCGTCGAATGCAACGCCCAGGTCGGCTCCCTCCGAGGTCACTTTGCGGACAATGAATTCCCGGTTCTCGGGCAGGAGCGGGTTCGGCTCATGGTTCGGAAAGGACCCGTCGGGCTCGAAGTGGCAGCGGACGGCGTCGATCGGAAGGCGCGCCAGCACCGGCGGGAGCATCGCCCCGGCCATCCCGTTGGCCGCGTCGATCACGACACGCAGCGGCTGGATCGCGTCGGCGTCGACGAAGGAGAGCACCCGCTCGACGAACGCGGGCCAGATGTCCTCCTCCCGGACAGCACCACGCGCCTGGCCGTCCGAGCTCCTCTGTCCAGCCAGCGCACGGTCGCGGACGGCCAGAAGACCGGAGTCGCCGCCGACCGGCAACGCGCCGCGGCGGACGATCTTCATCCCGGTGTACTCCTTCGGATTGTGCGAGGCGGTCACGGCGATTCCCCCGTCGAGACCGAGCTCGCCGACCGCGAAGTAGACCATCTCGGTGCCGACCATCCCGAGGTCGAGCACGTCGGCCCCGGCGTCGGCAGCGCCGCGCATGACCGCGTCGGCCATCGTCGGAGCGGAGAGCCGCATGTCGCGCCCGATTGCGATTCGCCGGGGCTCGAACTCGTCCACATAGGCTCGTCCGATCGCGTAGGCGCCGTCCTCGTCGAGCTCGTCCGGGTAGATCCCGCGGACGTCGTAGGCTTTGAAGACCTTCGGGTCGAGCACCGCGAGGATGCTATGCGGGAGGGGCCGGCATTGCTGCCGGCCCCTCCCGAGGTTCTACCGGGCTCTGAGCTACTTGCCCGTCCTCCGCAGGATCCAGAGACCAGAGTTCATGTCGCTGGCGTAGATCAAGCCGGTGGCCTCGTCCACGACCACGCCCCAGACCTGCGTCGTGTTCGTCAGCGTGCCGCGCTGCGACGGCTTGACCGGGTTCTCGGTTGCCGGCGGGACGAAGTACGCGACCCGCTGGGGGCTGCGCGGGTTCGACACGTCCACAACCTGAACCCCGTCCGAGTACCACGACTGGTACACCGTGTTCCCGACCAGGAAGTTGTTGTGGATGACGTAGTCACCCGCGGCCTGGTCGTCGGTGCCCAGCGAGCGAGGCGTTTTGAAGGAGCCGATCTGCACCGGCTTCGCCTTCGACCAGTCCCAGACCCGCATGAAGCCGTAACCCTTCTCCGTCGACGATCCGGACGTCTTGCAGAAGTCCTCGTCGGCGGAGAACAGCAGCTTCCGACCTTCGTCGTACTGTGACGAGTGGCCGTCACCGTCGGCCTCAGCCGGATATGCGGCCCGCTTGACGTAGACCGGCTTGGCCGGATTGGTCAGGTCGAGCTGGATGAAGCCGCTGTCCCAGTAGGAAAGGAAGACGCTTTTCCCGTCCGCGGAGGGCTCGGCGCCGTGGCCGTAGTTGCCGTCGGGGTCGCACCCGAGCGCGGCGAACGGTCCGCCGGCCTGCTGCACCTTCCAGTTCGACACCTCGAAGGGACTGCGCGGATTGGTGATGTCGATCAGGCGGAAGTCGCCCCTGCCGGAGGCGTCGCGGACGCCGTTGGCGTTGAGCGCGTCGGGGTAGCTTCCCGCCGGAACGGTCGCGTACGCGAACGTCCGGCCCAGGTCGTCCCGGTTCTCGATCTCGAACTCGTGCACGCCGCGCGTGCAGCAGCCCGTGTCGAGAAAACCGATCTGCTTCGGCTGTGTGGCGTTCGTGACGTCCCAGAGCATCAGACCGTGGATCGCTCCCGCGTCGTGCCGACCGCCGCCGCACCACTGGATCCCGGACGCCGCGATGTCTCGGCCGGCGAGCGGGCCGTACTTGGCGGTGTAGACGACGACGTCCTCGGCCGAGGTTCCGAGCGGATTCTGCAGCCGCGCGACGTCCTGCGGATCGGAAGGCTTGGAGACGTCCAGCACCGCGACGCCGCTGTCGGGCGGCGATGGGCAGAAGCGGCTGTTGCCGGTCGCCCAGTCCGCGAAGCCCCAGTGACCCACGTACGCGTAGTTCTTGTACTTCCAGACATCCCCGTTGAAGCCGCGGATGCCGAGGTTGTGGTGTCCGACGAGCTCCATGTTCCAGGCGGATCCGGCCTTGGAGCCGCCGTCGTACGTCTTCTGCGACTGGTCGTAGAAGTGCTTCTCGTCCTTTAGAAGGTCATCGCTCGACGCCGCCGTTATCCCGACGCTCGCGAAAACGAGCGCGACGACGGTCAAGCCGAGCGCGACAAGCAGTTTGCGCATCTCTTACTCCCCTCGAAGATCTACCCCTTAGGAACGGCCTCGCCATTGTCTTTCCTCGTGCGCCGAGGCTCAATAGGCCGTCCGGCCTATATGCATACGTGGATAGATGTGATACGCCCCTCTTTACGGGTCTAGCGAGAGGGGAGTCGATCTTGAGGAAGCTTATTGTCGCGCTGGCGGCGCTGGCGGCCATGGCCGCCGCGTCAGGCGCAAACGCGGCCGGATGGACGTCAAGTGTCGTGCCGGCCAACACCGTCGCAAGCACCCCGGTTCCGGGCGGCGGCTATCCCGCCGACGGGGGAGCGCCCGTGGCCGGCACCTGCGGGCCGCAGGCGCTCAATTCGAACCGGTCGGAGTCGTGGATCGCAGCACGGCCTGGAACGGAGAAGCTCGTCGGCGCGTCGAAGTTCTTCGTCGGCAAATGGAGCACCTACTACGACTTCCATCTCGGCTCGTACACCGTCGAGAACGGCGCCGTGACCGGGCAGAACCAGGTGCAGGGCTACGAGTGCACCACGCTCGGCGGCACCCAGGCGATGCCTCCGAGCTGGACGAACAACACCGACCCGAACGCTGACTTCAGCTCGGACGGGAGGTACGTCTACCAGGTGACGCTGCCGTTCAACGCCTACTGGACGAATCTCCATCCGGACGGCGCGATCATGTTCTCGCGCAGCACGGACCTCGGCCGCCACTGGCAGACCGGAAACGGCGGCAAGCCGCTCGAGCAGTCTCCGAACGCGTCCAGCTTCCAGGTCGGGCACGTGGAGGACAAGCAGTGGGTTGCGGTCGACAAGAGCAGCGTGAGCCAGTTCAAGGATCGGATCTATGCGGCCTGGTCGATCTTCAACGGCTCTTCGATCAAGGTCGAGCTCGCGAGCTCCGACGACCACGGGGACTCGTTCACGAAGGCCACGACGATCAGCTCGCAGGACTCGGTCGGGCCGGCCAACACCTACGTGATTCCTTCTGTCGACGCCGAGGGCACGCTCTACGTCGCGATGGTGTCCTTCCCGCCGAGCGGAAAGGCGACGAACATCTACGTCCTCGTCTCGCATGACGGCGGAGCGACCTTCACCACAACCGTTGCGGCGAGCAACGTCGGCGTCAACGACGTCAAGCTCCCGAACACGCGCTTCCGCGACGGCATCGTCGAGAGCTTCGCGGCGAGCCCCTCGCTGGCGGGGCACGCGTACCTGACCTGGGAGGCGTGGGACGGCCGGCAGATGGACGTGTACTTCGCGTACACCACGACCGGCGGTAGGAGCTGGTCTGCGCCGCAGCTCGTCAACGACAACGTCGACCCGGCTTCGAGCGACCAGTTCCAGCCATCGGTCGCGGCGGGCTCGAACGGCGCCGTCGCGGTCGCGTTCTACGACCGCAGGCTGGCCTGCCCGGACGACAAGAGCGTCGCGAAGGCCGATCGCGGCCGGACGAACTTCTGCATCGACACCTCGCTGCAGGCGTACAAGGACAGCTCGACCGGTCACCCGGTCGCGACGGGTCCGAACACGCGGTTCTCGACCTACACGTGGGATCCGGAGCAGCCGCAGCAGACGATCGGCGGGCTCGGGCAGATCGCCTGTGCCTCGCACAGGGATCCGTGCTCGACGACGTTCATCGGCGACTACTTCGGCCTCGCGATGACGGGTTCGACCGTCTACGGCCTCTTCGTCTCGACGCACTACCCGTCGAGGGTCGCTGGCGACGGCGGCGGTCCCATCTACTACCAGCAGCAGGTGCTCGCGAGCGTGCCTCGGGTCGCGCTCGGCATCGGCTAAGGGTCTCTCCGAGAGGGGCCGCCGCTTCGGTGGTGGCCCCTCTCTCCCTACACTTGGGACGGTGGAACGCAAGCTCGCAACCGTCCTCTTCGCCGATCTCGTCGCCTCGACGGAACTGGTTGCGAGCGTCGACCCGGAGATCGTCCGGAGGCGGGTGACCACGTTCTTCGACGGCGTCTCCCGCTGCATCGAGCTGCACGGGGGAAAGGTGGAGAAGTTTGCCGGCGACGCCGTGATGGCCGCCTTCGGGATTCCACGCGCCCACGAGGACGACGCACAGCGGGCCGTGCGGGCGGCGTTTGCCATCCTCGACCACGTTCATGACCTCGAGCTCGACGCGCGGATCGGCGTCGAGGCCGGCCAGGTCGTCGTCGACGAAGTCGACTCCACATTTGCAACCGGAGAGGCCGTCAACCTTGCCGCACGGCTTCAGCAGGCCGCTCGTCCGGGAGAGATCCTGCTCGGCGAGGGTGCGTTTCGCCTCACACACGGCGGGGTCGATTCCGAGCCGGCGGGACCATTCGAGCTACGCGGCTTCCGCGAGCCGATCGCCGCGTATCGCGCCGTCGGCGTGCGCGACGGCCGCCGCCCGCTCGGCAGCCTCGCCGCGCCCTTCGTCGGTCGCGGCGGCGAGCTCGAGTTACTGGAGAACACGCTCGCGCGCACGATCCGCGACCGGCGCCCGCAGGTCTTCACGGTCTACGGCGAGCCCGGTGTCGGGAAGAGCCGCCTCGCCAGAGAGTTTCTTGCCGGCGTCGAAGGCGCCACGATCCTTCAGGGTCGCGCGCTTCCCTACGGCGAGGGGATCACCTACTGGCCGCTCGCGGAGATGGTCAAGGCGGCCGCGGGGATCACGGACGACGATCCGGTCGAGCTCGCCCAGCAGAAGCTTCGAGAGTGCTGCGGCGACGAGGCGGTCGCCGAGCTGCTCGGCCTCGCCACCGGCGTCCTCGAGGCCGTCGAAGGAGAGCGGGGGCAACCCGAGATCGCCTGGGCCGCACGCGAATTCGTGGACGAGCTCGCGAGCGTGCAACCGCTCGTGCTCGTGTTCGAGGACATCCACTGGGCCGAAGAGCCGCTGCTCGAGCTGATCGACCACCTCGCGCAGTGGGTGCGAGAGCGTTCCCTCCTGATCCTCTGCCTGGCGCGACCCGAGCTGCTCGACGTGCGCCCCGGGTGGGGCGGTGGTCGCGTGCGCTCGACGTCGATCGAGCTCGAGCCGCTCGACCGGGCCGACAGCGAGGCGCTCGCGGACGCGCTCCTCGACCACCACGAGGTCCCGACGAAGGTTCGCGGACGCCTGCTCGACAAGACCGAGGGCAACCCGCTCTTCGTCGAGGAGACAGTGCGGATGCTCCTCGAGGTCGGGGACAAGACGTTCGAACGAATCCCGGACACGCTCCAGGCGCTGATCGCAGCCCGCATCGACCGGCTCCCCGCGAGCGAGAAGCTGCTGCTGCAGCGTGCGGCGGTGATGGGCCGGGTCTTCTGGGCAGGCGCGCTCGCGCATCTCTCCCCGGAGTTCGGCGACGAGGTCGAAGACGTCCTCGACGATCTGATCATCCGCGACCTCGTCACGCGCGAGTCGCGCTCCACCATCTCCGGCGAGAGCGCGTTCCGCTTCAAGCACGTCCTGATCAGGGAAGTCGCCTACGCGGCGCTGGCCAAGTCCGCGCGCGCCGAGTACCACACGTTGTTCGCCGAGTGGCTGCGCGAGAAGGCCGACAAGGAGCTCCTCGAGATCCGGGCGTACCACCTCGACCAGGCGACGCTCCTGCTGGGGGAGCTGGACGGCAGACCGCCGGTCGAGCTCGCGCGGACGGCGGCCAAGGCGCTCGAGGCTGCGGGCAAGCGCGCGCTCGGCCGCGAGGCTCACGCGTCCGCCCGCAAGCTGCTCCTCCGCTCGGTCGAGCTCGAGCCGACGCTCGAGCGTCGCTACAACGCGGCGCGCGCGGCTTGGAAGCTCGCAGATCTGAATGCCGTGGCACACGAGATGGGCGAGCTCGTCGCAGACGCGGAGGCGGAGGGCAGCCGCCGGATTCACGGGCGTGCGCTGACGGCCCTCGCCGAGGCGACGCTCGCTCGCGAGGGGGATGTTCGATCCGCAACGGAGCTGGTGCAGCGGGCGCTCGCGGTACTCGAGCCGGACGACCATGTCGGACGGTTCGGCGCACTGGACATGCGGTCCCTGATCGCCTGGTACGAAGGTCGCATCTCGATCGCCGAGCAGTTCGAGGGCCAGGCGCTCGAGGCGGCGCGCACCGCAGGCAGGAAGGATCTGGAGAGCAAGGCCGCCCGGGAGCTCGCGAGCATGCACATGATGCGAATGGACGAGGAGAAGGCGGCGCCGCTGATCGAGCGCGCGCTCGAGCTCGCCGAGGAGAGCGGCTCGATCGTCGCCCGCGCCCAGGCCGCGCACGTGAAGGGTGAGTTCCACCGCCTGCGTGACGAGCACGAGGAGGCAGAAGGCTGGCTGACGAAGGCGCTCGGCCTGTTCACGGAATCGGGCTCCCAGCAGGGCATGGCCGAGACCTCGAAGCAGCTCGGCCGGCTCGCGTGGAAGATCGACGACCCCGGCCGGGCAGAGAAGCTGTTTCGCGAGTCCATCCGCCTGCTTGCCCCGATCCAGGAACGGGGGACGCTCTGCGAGAGTCAGCGGCTGCTCGCCCAGCTCCTGCTGGCACTCGGCCGCGTGGACGAGGCCGAGAAGCTCGCGCTCGCCTCACGCGAGACGGTCAGCGCCGAGGATCCGACATCCCGCGCAACGACACGGGTTGCGCTCGCGCAGGTCCGTGCGGCGCAGGGGCGAGACGACGAGGCTGAAACACTGTTCCGCGAGGCAATCGAGATCGTCAGCGGCCTGGAGCACTGCCGCGTGGGGTTCGACGTGTTTCCGGTCTACGCGGACTTCTTGCGAGCCGGCGGGCGCGAGGAGGAAGCCGCGGAGCTCGAGGCTCGCCTCGCGGAGCTCGCGCCGAGCGCGGCGTAGAGCTCCTCCTTGATCGCCTGGCTCGACGCGAGATCCGGCGCCTCGCTGATGACGGTGGCCGGCCGCTCGAACCGCTTCAAGGCTTCGCCGAGCGGCGCCGCCCGCAGCGTCCCCTCTCCGTAGGGAAGGTGCTTCGTCTCGTTGCGGTTTGCGTAGGCGATGTCGGAGAAGTGGATGTGGAACGGCGCACCGGCCTCGAGGATGGCGTCGGCGCCGTCGAGCACGGTGGCAAACATCTCCGCCCTGGTGAACGCGCCGTCGCTCGTGGCGTGCATGTGCGCGAAGTCGAGCACCGGGCGCACCCAGCCGAGCCGCTCGGCGATCGCGAGCACGTCCTCGGCGGTGCCGAGCTCGCGCACGCGTCCCATCACCTCGATCCCGAACGGAACGGCGCGTCCTTTCTGCTCGAGGCGCTCGCGGAGCTCTCCGAGCTGCTCGACCACCGAGTCGATTGCGTCCGCGCGTTCACGGCCGAGCAGGAACCCCGGATGGAACACGACCACCTCGGCCTGGCAGGCCGTCGCCACGCCTGCCGAGTGGTCGAGCATCCCGACGGCCATGTTCAGCTTCTTGCCGCGCTCGGCATGGCCCATGAAGCCCGCAATCGGCGCGTGCACCGAGAGCACGATTCCTGCCTCGCGGGCAAGGGTGCCGAACCGCTCGGCCCACGGGTAGTCCATCCAGAACTTGCCCTCGAAGTCGATCTCGCACGCGGTGTAGCCCCGCTCCTCGAGCAACGCGACAGCCTCTTCCGGATGTTCGCGTGACGGGACGCGGGCTGGTCCAAAGCGAAGCTGCCCCATCCCGCCGAGCCTACAGCGGTCATCACTGGTGCCAGGCATGTGTCGTGTCACCAAGAGCCAGGCCCGCAACCGGCAAAGGCATGCGGTGGCCCACGAAGGCGCACGGGCTCGTCACCTCACTAGGGTCACGTGCGTTGGACGCGCGGAGGCGGGACCGCGCTCCCGCCGCAGCGCACACGAAACAGAAGGGTTCGCCCGAGCCAAAAGGAGGGGGCTCAGGGGGGAACCATGGGTTCCCCCCTGTCGTCCGGTGCGGTTTCTACCCTCGTTGTATGGCCAATGACCCCTCACGCATCGACTTGCTGGAGCTGGACATCGACCTCCGTCTCACCGATCTCTGGCGTGAGGCCGGGGAGATCGCCGACTGGAACATCGAAGTCGTGGCAGCGTTCATGCGCGCTGCCTACGGCAAGGGGTACTGCGACGCGTTGACCGAGGACGCGCCGGGATCCCTCTGCCATGATCACGGCTATCGGATTCCGGGCCGGCGGCCCGCTCCGGTACGCGACTAGAACCGATCTGAACGCAGAGGGCGCCGCTAGACTGGGCGTGTGCCGGCGAAGCGCAGTCCTGCACGACTCGTGATCGCCCTCTCCGTCGCGGGCGTCCTCGCGATCTTCCTCCTCTACACGTCGATCGCGGGGGGCGGTACGCCGTCGCTCCGCCCGAGCCAGCTCGCCGGCCACGGTGGCAAGGTCTCGCTCACCGGGCGCGTGCTGAAGCCGATCTCCGGCGACGCCCACGGAGCTGGGCTCCACTTCCGGTTGCGCGACGTGAAAGGGCACGCCACCGTAGCGGTCGTCTACAAAGGCAGCGTCCCGGACCTCTTCAAGGCAGACCGTGACGTGAACGTCGTGGGGACGTTGCGGAACGGCGTCTTCGTGGCCGTGCCGGGCACGCTCGTGACGAAGTGCCCGTCGAAGTACAGCCCGAAGCACAACAGCTAGATGCCTGACCTCGGTCGCGCGGCTCTCGTCACCGCGTTTCTCCTCCTCCTGTATGCGCTGGTGGCCGGGTCCTTCGCCGCGTGGCGCGGCCGGCGCAGGCTGGCGGTGTCGGCCCAGAACGCGCTCCTCGGGGCGCTCGCCGCCTCGATCGCCGCCGCCGCCGTCCTCCTGGCGGCGTTGGCGCGCCACGACTTCTCGTTCCAGTACGTCGCCGACCACACCAGTCGCGAGCTACCGACGGGCTACACCCTGACCGCGTTCTGGAGCGGCCAGGAGGGATCGCTCCTGCTCTGGCTGCTCGTCCTGACCGGCTACTCGGCCGCCGCGGTGCTCTTCAACCGGCGTGCGGGGCGCGACGTGATTGCATGGGTCGTCCCGGTGCTCGGGCTCGTCGGGACGTTCTTCGCCTTCCTGCTCGTGTTCGTCTCGAGCCCGTTCGTCGTCCAGGCCGCTCCGGCGGACGGCGCCGGCCTCAACCCGAGCCTCCAGAACCCCTACATGGCGATCCATCCGCCGCTGCTCTACCTGGGCTACGTGGGGCTGACGATCCCATTCGCGTTTGCGATGGGCGCGCTCCTGTCCCGCCGGACGGACGAGCGCTGGATCGTCGCGACCCGGCGCTGGACGCTGGCAGCCTGGACGTTCCTCGGCGTCGGCCAGCTCCTCGGCGCGCACTGGGCCTACGTCGAGATCGGCTGGGGCGGGTACTACGCCTGGGACCCGGTCGAGAACGCCGCGCTGATGCCGTGGCTCGCCGCGACGGCGTACCTGCACTCCGTGATGATCCAGGAGAAGCGAGGGATGCTGAAGGTCTGGAACATGCTCCTGGTCGTCCTCGCGTTCTGCCTCTCGATCTTCGGCACGTTCCTGACGCGGTCCGGCTTGATCCAGTCGATTCACTCGTTCACCCAGAGCTCGATCGGGGGCTGGTTCCTGGGCTTCATCGTGCTGATCACGGCCGGGTCGCTCACGCTGATCTTCGTCCGCCTACCGCTGCTTCGTGCCCGCACGAAGCTGGAGTCGCTCGTCTCAAGGGAGGCGACGTTCCTCTACAACAACCTGCTGCTCGTCGCGCTCGCGCTGACGATCCTCTGGGGCGTGCTCTACCCGTTGCTCTCAGAGGCTGTGCGGGGGGAGAGCTCGACCGTGAGCAAGCCGTACTACAACTTCTTCCTCCACAGCTTTGGGCTGCCCCTCCTGCTCCTGATGGGCATCGGGCCGCTCGTCGCGTGGCGCCGGGCCTCGCTTCGGGCGCTCGGCCGGACGTTCCTCTGGCCGCTCGGCGCGGCACTCCTGGCCGGCGGAATCCTGCTCGCCCTCGGCGCAGGCTCGTCTCGCGTCGGTCTGATCGCCTATACCTTCTGCGCCTTCGTCCTCGCGGCGATCGCCCTCGAGTTCGCCCGCGGTACCGCCGCCCGCCATGCGCTCGGCAGCGAGACGTGGCTCGGAGCATTCGGGTCACTGGTCACCCGGAACAGACGGCGCTACGGCGGCTACGTGGTGCACGCCGCAATTGTCTTCCTGGCGATCGGCGTGGCCGGGTCGAGCTCCTACGAGACCGTGCGCGAGCAGCGGCTTTCGCAAGGCGAGTCGATGCGAGTCGCCGGGAACACCTTCGTGTTCCGCGGCTTCGAGTCGAGTCGCGCCGCGAACCATCTCGCCTCGCGGGCTGTTGTAGACGAGTTTCGCGGCGGGCGTCCCGTGGCGCGCTTACGGCCGGGCAAGAACGACTACTTCGCCGAGAACCAGGTCTCGAACGAGGTCGCGATCCGTCACGACTACCTGACGGGGAGCGACACCTTCCTGATTGCCGACCAGATCAACGGCAACGGTACGGTCGACCTGAAAGTGCTCGAGAAACCACTCGTGAACCTGATCTGGCTCGCAGGGTTCGTCTTTCTCGGCGGATCCCTGATCGCACTCTGGCCCGACGCGCGGGAGCAGCGTCGGCTCGCGGAGCGGTACGATGGCGCGTTCGTCCGGGCATGAAGGTCGGCCCATGAGCGTCGCTCGCCTTCGACTCGCTCCCCCGGAGGAAACAATGTTTCCCCCGGGTGCCCCCTTCTTCGGTGTACGCCTCAGCCCGCGCGCCGCTGAGATCGCCGCGCAGGCCGAGGAGAGGAAGCGGGGGAACCTCCCGGTTCCCCCCGAAGCCCCTTCCCCTGCTCATAGGCCACAGGTTGGCCTATGAGCGTCGCGCTCGTCCTCGGAGCGCTGCTCGCGGTTGCATGCGCGCTCGCCGTCGCGTATCCGTTCCTTCGGGAGCCGTCCGCTCATGACGACCGCATAGGCGCTCCGGGAGAGCTCGAGCAACGGCGTCTAGCCCTCTCGGAGGAACGTGACCGGGCTCTGGCTGCGCTGAAGGAGCTCGAATTCGACCATCGCACCGGCAAGGTCTCCGACGACGACTACCGGGCTCAGATCGGGCACCTTCGGCAAAGCGCCGCCAGTGCGTTGGCCGCGCTCGAGCCGCGCGCCGGCCAGGTGCGGGCGGAGAGGATGCGCACCCGTGGCTGAGTGCGGGGACTGCGGCGCTTCGGCCGCAGCGGGCAGCCGCTTTTGCCCCGGCAACCTTGCTCCTCGCACTCGCTGCTACGGGCCTCACGCTCGCGGCCGTGCTCTTCGTTGCGGGAAGGTGGCCGTTCGGGCTGATCGCGCTCGGGCTCGCGGTCCTGCTCCTGCTGCTGTTCGTGGAGGGGGCGAGACGCCGTCCTGCCGGCACGGCTTCGCGGGCCAGCGCCGAGGCGCTCGACGGTTTTCGCGCTCGCGCCGAGGTCGCGGCCGACTCTCTCGTGACGCGTGCAGGCGCCGCCCGCAGGCTGATCGCGCTTCGGCGCGACCTCCGCCGGATGGCCGCATTTCGCCTCCAGCTCCTGTTCGAGCTCGGAGAAGCGGTGTACCGTGGTGACGAGCAGGCGACGGAGACCGGGCGTGGGCGGTTGGAGGAGCTCGACCGGCTCGTCGCCCGAAGGGAGGTCGATATGCAGGACGTTCTGGTGACAACGCAGCGGCGGCTCGAGCGTCGCAGGCTCGAGGTGCAGCCCACGGAGATGGTCGAGCTCCCGAGCGAGCCATCCCCTCCGCCGGGCGAGGGCAACCCGCCCGAGCCCGCGGTCATTCCCGAGCCATATCCCCCGCCCGACGAGGGGAACCCGCCGCAGCCGGCGATCATCCCTGAGCCCGGGCCTGCCGTGATCCCGGAGCCTGGACCGCAAGCGCCGTCACCGGAGGGGCGCAACTAGGACCGCCGGCAGGGACGTCCTCGTCCTCGCCGAAACTCTTCCCATGGCCCGGAAACTGGCCCTGTTCATGCTGTGCGTTCTCGTGCTGGCGGCCCCGGCCGCGGGAGACAACAGCGGGAAGATCTCGGCGCTGCACGAGAAGATCGCCGCCGCTCAGGCGAAGGAGGCGCAGCTCAGGGGCGAGATCGCAAGCGTCACGGCGGAGATCCGCTCGCTGGAATCGAAAGTGGGGGACGTGACGCAGCGCCTGTCCGTGCTCGAGCGCGACCTCGCGCTGCATCAGGAGCGCCTCGACAAGCTGAACGCGCTCTTCAAGCTGCAGAGCGAACGACTCGCCTTCCTTCGGCGCGAGTATCAGCGCGTCGTCGGCGAGCTCAGCCGGCGGCTCGTCGACGTCTACGAGTCGCGGGACCCGACGCTCGTGGAGGTGATCCTCGACTCGAAGTCGTTCCAGGAGGCGCTCGACCACCTGCACTACCTCGACTCGATCGCGACCCAGGACAAGCGCATCACCTCGGAGGTAGCGGTCGCCCGGAACGAGATGCGGGTCACGCGGGCACGCACCAAGACGGTCCGAAGTGCCGTCGCGGCTGCAACGCGCGCCGTAGCCGTCCGAACCGAGCAGCAGCGCGCGGCGCGGGACCAGCTTCTGGCGGCGCAGAGCAAGCTGTCGAACGCTCGAAGCAGCAAGCGCTCCGATCTCTCTTCGACGAAGGAGCAGGAGCAGGAGTGGGTCGACGAGGCCGACGCTCTGGCTGCGGCCGACTCACGCGTCCGCGGTCAGCTGGCGGCCGTCCAGTCGAGCTCAGACACGACACCGTCGTCGTCAGGGCTGATCTGGCCGGTCGCGGGCCCGGTCACGAGCCCGTTCGGGTACCGCTGGGGACGGCTCCACGCCGGGGTCGACATCGGCGCGGGCTACGGCACACCGATCCACGCCGCTGCATCAGGGCGCGTGATCTTGGCCGGGTGGGAGGGCGGCTACGGGAACTACACCTGCATCGACCACGGGGGCGGGCTCGCCACCTGCTACGCCCACCAGTCATCGTTCGCGGTGTCAGCCGGGGCGTCCGTCGCGCAGGGTCAGGTGATCGGGTACGTCGGCAACACAGGCCATAGCTTCGGCGCGCACCTGCACTTCGAAGTACGGATCAACGGGAATCCGGTCGATCCGCTCGGATACCTCTGAGCACCCCTCGGACCCGTAACCAGATTTCGAACTCGTACGTTTCCTCTTTGCAATTCGTGCCCCTACGCGGAGTCGAGGAAAGGGTCGGCGCAGGAGTACGGACAGATCGTCTCCCGACGACGCCGGCCGCCTCCCCCCGGGGCGGCCGGTTGTATTTCGGAGCAGGGTTGAGGGTCTCGATAAAGGGAACACCACGGCGTCGGCAGCGACCGGCAATCCCATCGTCGGAGAGGAGCTTCTAGTGGATCTGCTGCTGGTCATCCTTCTGATCTTGTTGATCCTCTTCATTGCAGGCGGCATCTTCATCTCGAAGTTCGTGTTCCTCCTGATCCTGATCCTCATCGTTCTGTTTTTCCTGTTCGGACGAGGACGGCGGGT
This sequence comes from Gaiellales bacterium, assembly GCA_038237865.1. Lineage (GTDB taxonomy): Bacteria > Actinomycetota > Thermoleophilia > Gaiellales > Gaiellaceae > 3-1-20CM-4-69-9. Next base: position 114,308 of record JBBRYG010000006.1, read on the forward strand.
CTAACCGGGCGCGAGCGGCGCGGCGAGAGAGGGGCCCTGCAGCCCCTCTCTCAGGCTGCCTAGAGGACGCCGAGGGTCTGGGCGAGCAGGAAGATGTTGAGGCCGCTGATCACCGCCGCGACCAGCACGGCCGCGGCGATCGTCAGCTTGTGGTTGACGAGCGCCCCCATGACGTCTCGGCGGCTCGTGAACATGACTAGCGGGATCAGGGCGAACGGGATGCCGAAGGACAGCACCACCTGACTGATCACCAGCGTCCGTGACGGGTCGAGGCCGATACCGATCACGACGAAGGCGGGCAGCATCGTCACGGCTCGCCGGACGAAGATCGGAATCTGCCGCCGGATGAAGCCCTGCATGACGATCTGCCCGGACAGCGTTCCCACCGTCGAGCTCGAGAGGCCGGAAGCGGTCAGGGCAAGGGCGAAGAAGACGCTCGAGGCGCCGCCCAGGATCGGCTCGAGCGTACGGTGGGCGCCTTCGAGGGAGTCGATGTCGAGCAGCCCGCTGCCGAAGAAGACTGTGGCAGCGACGACCAGCATCGCCATGTTGATCAGTCCGGCCAGGGTCATTGCCATCAAAACGTCCACGCGCGTATAGCGGTAGAGGCGACGCGCCTCCTCCTCGTTTTGCGGGACGATCCGGTTCTGCATCAGCGCGGAGTGCAGGTAGATCACGTGTGGCATGACGGTCGCCCCGAGGATGCCCACGGAGAGCAGGACAGACTCGTTCCCGGCGAAATCCGGCACGACGGCGTGCTTGGCGACTGTTCCCAGCGGGGGGTGCGCAAACCAGAGCTCCGCCAGGTAGCAGATCCCGATCACGCCCACGAATGCCGTGATGACGGCCTCGAACGGCCGGAACCCGAAGCGCTGAAGCGCCAGGATCGCGAACGTGGTCACGCCCGTGATCGCCGCGGCGGGAAACAGCGGAATCCCCAGTAACAGCTTGATGCCGACCGCGGCACCGAGAAACTCCGCGAGGTCGGTGGCCATCGCGATCAGCTCCGCCTGGACCCAGAGCGCGCGCGACGTTCGCTGCGAGAAGCGCTCGCGGCAGACCTCCGGGAGATTCCGTCCGGTCGCGATGCCGAGCTTTGCCGAGAGCGTCTGGATCAGCATCGCCATCAGGTTCGAGGCGACGATCACCCAGACGAGCGTGAACCCGAACTTCGATCCGCCCGCGATGTTTGTGGCGAAGTTTCCCGGATCGATGTACGCCACGCAGGCGATGAACGCCGGTCCGAGAAAGGGCCAGAGCCGACCGGTCCGTTTCTGCCCGCGGAGGACTCGCTCGCCCGCGCCCGCAAGTGCCGGAATCTCTTCCACGCGCGTCGACATCATTCCGGAAGTTAGTCTAGCCTAAATATCACGGGGGAACCCAGGGTTCCCCCGTGGGCCCCCTCCTTCGCGGGATCGTGCCGGCCGGTGTCCGGTGTGCGCTCCGGCGGGAGCGCGGTCCCGCCTCCGCGCGGCGACTCGACGCGAACCCAGAGCGGAGATTCATCAAACCGGTGTGGCTAGATGGAGTTCCTGCGCCAGACGTGCAGGTCCGGCAGGCCCCTGTAGCGCTCGTCGATGTCGAAGCCGTACCCGACGAAGAGCTCGTCGGGGACGGTGAACCCGACGTAGCGAACCGGCAGGTCGTCGACGAGTCGGCGGTAAGGCCGGTCGAGGAGCGTCACGGCGGCCAGCGAGGCCGGGTTGCGCAGGGCCAGCGTCTTGCACAGGTAGTTGAGCGTGAGTCCGGTATCCACCACGTCCTCGACGATCAGCACGTGCCGGTCGGTGATCTCCGTGTCCAGATCCTTGAGCAGCCGGACGCGGGCGTGGCCGCCCGTATCCGCGTCGGTGCCGTAGCTCGCGAGCTCGAGGAAGTCGACGCCGTGGGGGATGGGAAGGGTGCGCGACAGGTCGGCCAGGAAGACGACGCTCGCTTTGAGAGCGGCGACGAGCAGCGGCTCGCGGCCCGCATAGTCGGAGGTGATGTCTCGTCCGAGCTCCGCGACGCGGCGGCCCAGCTCCTCGCGGGAGAGGTAGACCTCCCCGACCGCACGGGGAATTACGAAGCCAGCTCGAGTCGGTATCGCTCGGCCAGGCGCTCGATGTCGCGCTTGTAGAAGAGTTTGACCCGAACCTCCGGGTACCGCTCGCGCAGCTTGCGCAGCTTTCGGTTCTTGCGCGTGACGAGCGACTGCTTCATCACGGTGACCTCGACGTAGAGGTCCTGCTCCGGCAGATAGAAGTCGGGCCTGAAGGCCTCGACGACGCGCCCCTCGGCATCCTCCTCGAGGACGAACGTCGTGGGCTCGTACTCCCAGGGGACGCCGTAGTAGTCGAGCACTTTGGCACACTCGAGTTCCGCGCGGTTGGCGAACCGAGGTGGTTTCCGACCTCGATATGCCTGGAAATCCGGGGTTTCCAGTGTCACCTAGAATGAGGGTAGCAGTCGGCTCGGACAGGCCTCCGTAGACTTCGGCGGGATGGCCGACCGCGCTGACGGCACGTTCACGATCGCCCAGATCTCCGACCTGCACTGCGGAGGCCCGTACTTCCTGCCGAATCTCCTGGAGCGAGCGATCACGGAGGTCAACGACCTCCAGCCGGACATCGTCGTCTGCTCCGGCGACCTGACCACGTTCGGGTTCAAGGAGGAGTACGCGGAGGCGAAGAACTACCTCGACCGGATCGAGTGCGAAGCGCTCGTGGTCGTTCCCGGCAACCACGATTCGCGCAACGTCGGGTACGTCCATTTCGAGGAGCTGTTCGGCGAGCGGAACTCGACGAAGAGGGTCGGGAACGTCACCGTCGTCGCGGTCGACTCGACCGAGCCCGATCTCGACCATGGACAGATCGGGCGGGGACGCTACCGCTGGATCGAGGAAGGCTTCGCCGAGCCTGCCGATCTGCGCGTGTTCGTCTGCCACCACCACCTCCTCCCGGTCCCCGGGACCGGGCGTGAGCGGAACGTGATCTATGACGCAGGCGACACGATCGAGTGCCTCCAGCGCGCAGGAGTCAACCTCGTCCTCTCCGGCCACAAGCATGTGCCCTATGCCTGGCGCCTGGAAAATCTCTTCGTCGTCAACGCCGGCACGGTCTCGTCTCTGCGTCTTCGCGGCAAGACGCGCCCCTGTTACAACGTGATCGAGCTCTCCGGAACCCACGTGGACGTCTGGCGGAAGTACCCGTTCCACGGCCAGGAGAAGATCATCCAGTTCGCGGTCGACACGCTCGAGTTCGAGAAGTACACCGCGCGAATCGAGGGCGAGGTGACAACGCGGTCATGACCCGGGCTCTGGTCGTGATCGACGGGGAGCATTACGCGCCCGTCGTTCGGGACGCGATCGCGGAGCTGGGCTACGACGTCACCGCCGCCTGGCTCGCCGGCGGGACGGAGAAGCTTCGTGGTGAGGACGACTACGGCGTTCCATTGGTCGACGAGCTCGAAGAAGGCCTGGAGGGAGCGGACGTCGTCGTCGACCTTTCGGACGAGCCTGTGCTCGGGCCGCGCGAACGGTTCCGTCTTGCGAGTCGCGTCCTGGCGGCGGGCCTGCCCTACGTGGGAGCAGACTTCCGTTTCGATCCGCCCGAGCTCGAGCCGTTCGAGCTGCCCTCGATCGGGATCGTCGGCACGGGGAAGCGCGTTGGCAAGACGGCGCTCGCCGGCGCGGTTGCCCGCCAGCTCGCGCGTACGCTCGACATTGTGGTCGTCGCGATGGGGCGGGGGGGTCCCGCGGAGCCCGAGCTTGCAACCGTGGCACCGACCTTGGAATCGCTTCTCCAGCTCTCCCGCAGCGGGCAGCATGCAGCCTCGGACTACCTCGAGGACGCGGCGCTCGCTCAGGTCGTGACGGTGGGTTGCCGGCGCTGCGGCGGTGGTCTCGCCGGAGCGCCGATGACCTCGAACGTCCGTGCCGGCGCGCGGCTCGCGGCCGAGCAGAGGCCCGACCTCGTTCTCTTCGAAGGGAGTGGATCCTCGCTGCCGCCGATCGCGACCGGGAGGAGGATCCTCGTCGTCGGTGGGATGCAGTCGCCCGAGCTCGCGACGGGCTATCTGAACGCCTTTCGAATCCTCATCTCCGATCTCGTCGTGGTCATGCCCGCGGAACCCGGCCCCGCGCTGGAGGCTCTCCGGGAGGCCATCCGGGACGTCAAGGACCTGCCCGTGATCGCCGTCGCGCTTCGGCCCCGCCCCGTCGATTCGGTCGAAGGTAGGCGGGTGGCGCTCTTCACGACCGCGCCGGAGGGCGTGCATGAGGAGCTCGCCGCGCATCTCCGCGACGTCCACGGCGCCGCGACCGTCGTCGTTTCCGGAAACCTAGCCCGACGCGACGCGCTGCGACGTGACCTCGGGGGCCTCGACGTCGACACCTACCTCGTCGAGATCAAGGCGGCTGCGATCGACGTCGTCGCCGAAGCGGCCTCCGAGCGGGCGATTCCGCTCGTGTTCGCCGACAACGAGGTTTTTCCGCTCGAGGGTGAGGCGGACCTCGAGGCGGAGATCGAGCGGCTGGCGCGCGAAGCCCTCCGCGAGGAGGTGGCGGCGTGAAGCAGCCGCGCCGGCTCGAGCCGCTCCCGCTCGGGAGCGCCGACCAGCCCTACTCCAAGGGCCTGATGGCCCGCTGGCTGATCGCCGTCGGTGTTCGCCCGGTGCGAGCCCATGAGCTCGCGCGTCGGGTCGACGACGACCTCCGCGGTCGAAGCGAAGAACGCGTGACCGTCGAGCAGCTCGAGGAGCTCGCAGTGGAGGTGCTCGGGGAGGAGGAGGGCGCCGATGCGATCAACCGCTTGCACCGGTATCAGCGTGTGCAAGAGCTCGACCTGCCGATCATCCTCCTGATCGGGGGAACGACCGGGACCGGGAAGTCGACCGTTGCAACCGAAGTCGCCTACCGGCTCGGCATCACGCGCGTGACCTCGACGGACTTCGTGCGTCAGACGCTTCGCGCCTTCTTCTCGCCGGAGTTCATGCCGACGGTCCACCATTCGTCGTTCGAGGCGTGGAAGGGTCTGCGTGAGCCCGACCAGGCGGAGGACCCGGTCGTCGCGGGCTTTCTCGAGCAGACGCGTAACGTGATGGTGGGCGTCCGCGCCTCGATCGAGCGCGCCCTCGAGGAGGGCTGGTCGATGATGCTGGAGGGCGTCCACCTGGTTCCGGGGCTGCTGCCCGCGTTCGAGGGCGCGCTCGTCGTCCAGTGCGTGCTCTCGATTCCGACCGAGGAGGAGCACAGCACCCACTTCCTGATTCGCGACCTGACGACCGAGGGCACGCGGCGCCAGGAAAAGTACATCGACAGGCTGGACGACATCCGGCGCGTGCAAGACCACATCGTTCGGCGCGCAGAGCGGGCAGGCGTTCCCGTGATCGAGAACCGGGGCGGGATCGAATCGACAATCGGCGCGGTGCTGGAGCTCGTGTATGCCGGCGTCGAGCAGGTCCAGAGGGTCTAGCGTGGCGAAGGCTGCTCAGAAGCTGGCGCCTGCCGCGACTCAATCGAGGGAAGGCGGAGCCTGCATGTGCGAGCAATACGCGCGTGTGACGGAACGTGCTGCGCTCGCCGGCGCGCGCTGGCTCGGTCGCGCGGATCAGGAGGCCGCGGAGGAGGCGGCGACCGCGGGGATGCACGGCGTGCTCGACGTCCTTCCGATCGGCGGTCGCATCGTGATCGGCTCCGGCGGGGAGGACTCGTCTCTCCGGGCCGGCGAGCAGATCGGCGGCGGTGGCAAGGAGGTCGATCTCGCACTCGATCCACTCGAGGGTCGCGGGGTCGTCGCGCGCGGGGGGAACGGGGCGATGTCGATGATCGCCGTGGGGGAGCGCGGCTCGCTGCCGACCCTTCCCGACATGTACATGCGGAAGCTCGCCGTCGGCCCCCGAGCGCGCGGGAAGGTCGATCTCCTCCGGCCGATGGCCGAGAACGTGCAGGCCATCGCGGAGGCCTTCGGCCGAAACGTCAACGACATCACGACGATCGTCCTCGACCGGCCCCGGCACCACGACCTGATCGAGGACATCCGCGCGGCGGGAGCGAGGATCAAGCTGATCCAGGACGGAACGGTCACCGCGTCCATCTCCGCCGCGATTCGCGGGACGAACGACCACCTGGCGGTCGGGATCGGCGGGACGCGCCAAGCGGTCATGTCCGCGGCCGCGTTGCGCTGTCTCGGAGGCGAGGTGCAGGCGCAGCTCTGGCCGACTACGCGCCAGGAGATCGAGCAGGCGCGGGAGGCCGGGATCGAGGACACGGCCCGGGTATTCACCACCGAAGAGCTCGCCCCGGGCGAGGTGATCGTCGCCGCCACGGGCGTCTCGAACGGCGATCTACTTCGCGGTGTTCGCTACCACGCGGACAGCGCCCGCACGCACTCCTTGGTGCTGTGCACGCGCTGCAACTGGGTGCGCTTCGTCGACGGCGTTCACTTCTTCGCCCGTGAGCGGCGCGAGGAAGTGCGGCTCCTCGGTTAAACGCGGGGGAACCCAGGGTTCCCCCGCGGGCCCCCTCCTTCTTCGCTCGACCAGGCCGTTGTGGGGTTGCGCTACGGCGGGAGCGCTGTCCCGCCTCCGCGCGCGACCCGCGCTCGCCCTGGTTGGGACGAGGGTCGATTTCGCCGTGTCGCGCGGGCGGTGGCGCTGAAGCGTCCCCGCCCGCGTTAGTTCGCCTCCGGCTTTGTTCGCCCTCTGGGCGTATGTTGGATGCTCATAGGCGAACGCCTCTTGTTCGTGCGGGACAGGTCGCGTGACTGGCACCCGCGATGTGTCGGTGGGCCTCGATCGTCGCCCGCTGACGGTGGCCCGGCTAGACTCGCCGGTGATGCCGACGAAGGACGAGGTCACAGAGGCGCTCAAGCAGGTCGAGGATCCTGAGCTCGGGATGGACATCGTCGACCTCGGCCTCCTCTACGACATCGAGGTGAACGGGCCCCGGATCAAGGTGATCCACAGCCTCACCTCGATGGGCTGTCCGGCGGGACCGATGATCCAGGAGGACATCCAGCGTGTGGCGGGCGAGGTCCCGGGTGTGGAGCATGTCGACATCGAGCTCACGTGGGACCCGCCGTGGACGCCCGAGCGCATGTCTGACGACGCCAAGTTCATTCTCGGCATCGGGTAGATCCGAACGGCTCCGGCTGGAGCGTTGCGTCGAGGCGCAGTAGCCTCCTCTCGTGCAACAGGAACGGCGTGGGTTCGGGGATGAGACCTGGCGGCTGGCCCAGGCTGGAGACGCCGAGGGCCTGCGTCGCGCTGCCGACCTGATCGGGGACGACGTTCCGTACGACAGCCATCGCGCCCGCGCCTTCGCCTTCGCGGCCGAAGGCCGGGTCGACCAGGCGCTCGCCCAGCTCAATGAGGGGTGGACGGAGGAGTGGCCGTTCCCCGCGGCGTACGCGACCGATGTGGCGCGCGTGCGGTACCTCGCAGGGGACTACGCCGATGCGTTGTCCGCGCTCGGGCTTTCCGTTCGGGGATCGGAGCGCCGCAACGGGGTACCCGCTGAGCTCGCGGCGGCCTGCGTCCGGCGTGAACGGCGCCTCTGGTGGCCGGCGCTCCGGGTCGCGCTCTCCGGCGGCTCCCCCATGCAACGGAGCCGGGTCGCGTGCGCGGTCGTGGGCGCCCGGCTAGGCCGGAATCCGTAGGACGATCTTGCCCAGCTGCCGGCCGGCTTCCAACCGCTCGTGCGCAGCGGCGGCGTCGGCGAGCGCAAAGACGTCGTCCACGACCGGGCTGACCTTCCCTGAGGCGACCAGCTCGTAGACGGCCTCGAAGTCGGCGCGCGTGCCCATCGTCGAGCCGTACACGGTCAGCTGCTTCCACCAGATTCGATGCAGCTGAGCTGGGGGGTTCGGTCCCGTCGTCGCTCCGCAGACGACGATTCGCCCGTCGGCCCGGGCAGCATTCAAGGACCGCGCCCACGTCGCCTCGCCGACGTGCTCGACGACGACGTGGGCTCCGCCACAGATCTCCTTCACGGCGGCGACGACGTCCTCTCGCTCATGGTCGAGCGCGTGATCGGCCCCCAGCTCGCGCGCGCGCTCGAGCTTGGCTTCGCTTGACGAGGTGACGATCGCATTCGCGCCGAGTGCCTTCGCGATCGCGAGCGCGGCCGTCGAGACGCCGCTGCCGATGCCCCAGATCAGCACCCACTCGCCCTCCAGCAGCTGCGCCTTCGTCACCAGCATGCGATAGGCGGTCTCGAAGACGAGCGGGAAGGCAGCCGCCTGCTCGAAGGTCAACCCGGCCGGCAGGTCGTAGACCTGCTCACGCGCGACGGCGATCAGCTCCGCGTGGGTGCCGTCCGAATGCTCGCCCACGACTGAGATCCGGCCGTCCCCGTGATCGAGCCCGGGATTGATCACGACCGGTGTCCCAGCGTCGTATCCCTCGCCCGAGACCACGATCCCGGCGCCGTCCGCGCCCAGGATCCGGGGCTTCGGCACGGACGGGAGTCCCTTGCGGATCCAGACGTCCAGGTGGTTCAGCGAGGCCGCGCGGAGCTCGATCAGGACCTGTCCTCGGCCTGGCACCGGATCGGGCGCTTCTTCGTAGCGCAGAACCTCCGGCCCCCCGTCCTCGTGGATGCGCACCGCCCGCACAGGCACAATCGTCGCATGACGGCTGCCGAGCTGGAGCAGCTGGGGGAGGAACTCGGGCTCGACGCGATCGGCGCGACCCGCGCCGAGGCCTACGCCGGCACCGAGGAGCACATCCGCGAGCGGTCTGCGCGCGGACTCTTCGCCGACATGCGCTTCACGATGGCGCAGCCGGAGGTCTCCTGCCATCCGGAGCTTCTCCTCCCGGGCGCGCGAACCGTCATCTCGGCCGCGCACTGCTACTACGCCGACGAGCCGGCGCTGAGACCCGGCTCGGGACGGCTGGCCCGCTACACCTGGTATGACGGGTACGCCGTGCTGCGGGAGCGCCTCGACGAGCTCGGCCGCAGACTCGGGGGCGCCTACCGGGTCCTCGTCGACGCAAATCAGCACGTCGACCGGGAAGCGGCAGCGCGCTCCGGGGTCGGCTTCTACGGAAAGAACACGATGCTGATCACGCGGCGCCACGGTTCCTGGGTCGTGCTCGGGACGCTCGTCACGGAGACGGAGCTCGAGAGCACCCCTCCCCTGGAGCTCGACTGCGGCTCGTGCACGCTCTGCATCGAGGCGTGTCCGACCGGCGCCCTGGACGAACCGGGCACCGTCGATGCAACCAAGTGTCTCTCCTACTGGACGCAGGCGCCGGCTCCGATCCCCGAGCCGTACCGGGCAGAGCTCGGCGCGCAGGTCTACGGGTGCGACATCTGCCAGGACGTCTGTCCCTGGAACCGCGGGATCGAGAAGCGGCGCGCCGGGGCGCCGCCGCCTGAAGAGGCGATCGCGCACGTTTCGCTCGTCGACTGGCTCGAGGCCGCTGCGGAGGAGCTCGTCACCGACTTCGACCGCCTCTATGTCCCGCGCAACGACGCCAGCTATCTACGGCGGAATGCGCTTGTGGCGCTCGGGAACACCGGCGGCCCAGGTGACGTCGCTCTGGTGGAAGCCTTTGCCGGCGGCGACGACGAGCTGCTGCGCGAGCACGCCCGCTGGGCACTCCAGCGTCTGGAGGCCCGGCATGGCGGCTGAAAGCCGCGCTTCGGACATTGCGAGCGCGGAGCGCTGGCTCGCATGGATTCGCCTGGGTGCCGTGCCGTTTGCGGTTTTTCAGGTCGCGTTCAGCACCGACTATCCGCCGGGCTACCAGCTCGCCGCCTGGGTCGTGACCGGCGTGCTGGCAACGGGCACCGTGGCCCTCCTTGCACTCTCGCAGACCCGCGCGGCGCCCCGTCTGGGCCCGGTCGCGCTCGCCTTCGATTCCACTGTCGTCTACGCGTATGTCCTGATCTACAGCTTCGAGCCGGGCACGCCGATCCGCCAGCTCCTCTTCCTCCCGATCATGGAAGCCGCACTCCGCTATGGCATCGCGGGGTCCGTTGCTCTCGCGCTCGCCAGTACGCCGGTGGCTGTCGTCTTCGAATGGCTGCGATCGAGACGCACGACGCCCCGCTCCTACCACGTCAACTTCGTGACGTTCCAGGTCGGGGTCGGCCTCCTGATGGCGTTGATCGTCGGCTGGCTCGTTCTCCGTCTTCGTCGCCAGAGCGAGTTGGCGGAGGAACGGGCGGGGGAGGCCGAGCAGCTGCGCGATCAGCTTGGCCGCCGCGTCGACCTGCTCGAGGCGGCGAACCGCTGCGCCCGCGCCCTCGCGTCCTCGCTGGACGTCGATCAGGCGTTCGGCGCATTCATCCGCGAGCTCGGCGGCCTACTCCCGTTCGAGCGTGTCACGATCGTGTTGAGCGAGGGAGGGCGCGCGGAGGTGATCGCGACGGCCGGGCGCTCCGCCGAGTCGGTGTTCCCTCCGGGCTCGTCCCGCCCAGTCGCCGGGTCGGTGCTGGAGGAGGTGCTGCGCGGCCGTGTGGTCGTCCGCGAGGACATGGAGCCACCGCGCTACCCCGAAGAGAGGGAGCTCGTCGCGCTCGGGCTCCGAAGCCGTGTGCTCGCGCCCCTGCAGGTCGGACCGCGTGCGGTCGGGATGCTCGGTCTCGTTCGCGAGCGGCCGAACGCGTTCACCGCCGAGGAGATCGAATTGGCGACCCTCCTCGGCCGGCTCGTTGCGACGGCGGTGCAGAACATCCGCTCCTACGAGGGGAAACGCCGCACCGCCGACGAGCTCCGCCGACTCTCCGCGCTCCGAGCCGACTTCGTCTCGCTCGTGTCACATGAGCTCCGAAGCCCGATGGCCGCCGTGATCGGCGCCGCCCGAACGCTCCAGACTCGCTGGCGCGAGTTGCGCGCCGATCAGCGTGAATCGTTTCTCGCTCTGATCGGGGACGAGACGAACCGCCTCGCGGAGCTGATCGCCGACGTGCTCGACACCTCGCGGATCGAGGCCGGCACGTTCACCTTCCGCTTCGAGGACGTCGACCTCGCCGATGTCGTTCGCGGGGTCGTTGCTGCGGCAGAGATCGGGCAGGACGAGGTCCGTTTGGATCTCGGGCTGAGCGGGTCGTTGCCGACGATCAGGGGCGATCGAGAGCGTCTGAGGCAGGTCGTTCAAAACCTGGTCGACAACGCCGTCAAGTACTCGAGCGCCGAGGGGGAGGTCCGGGCCCGCGCGAGTGTGGAGGACGGCAGCGTACGCCTCGCGATCTCCGACGACGGGCCCGGCATCCCGCCAGAGGATCAGGAGCTCATCTTCGAGAAATTCGGACGATCGTCGTCCGGCGGCAGCGCCAAGCCCGGAACCGGGCTCGGCCTCTTCATCGCCCGGTCGATCGCGGAAGCCCACGGCGGCACCCTCGAGGTCGAGTCCGCGTCAGGCTGCGGTGCCACCTTCACGCTCGCATTGCCGCTCGACTCCGGCTAGCGGGGGCTACGCGCGGGCGCGCAAGCGCGAGACCCCGAGCTCGGCGGCGAGCTCGCGCGCCCGCTCGCCGATCCGGCGGCGCAGGTCCTCCGGCTCGAGCACGGTCGCCTCACCGCGGTAGGAGAGGATCTCTCCCACCAGCCATTCGGCACTGCCGACCGGCATCTCTGCGAGGGCGGTGCCGTCCTTGAGCGGCTGCGCGCCTCGCTCGACCGCCCAGCGCGCGACTGCCTTCGAGTAGAGGACGCGAACGGTGCGGGCATCGCCGAGCCGGCTTGGCTCGAACCCGACCCGGGGCTCGAAGGTGCCCTCCTCGAGCTTCGCGCTCCGCATCCGATCGAGGCGGAAGCTCCGCTCCGCCCCACGGGTCCGGTCCCATGTGTGGACATACCAGTGCGGAAGCGAGCGCTCGAGCTTGTGCGGCTCGACGAGGTGCTTCGACCAGGTCTGCTCGCCTTCCTTCTGATACTCGATCTCGACGAGCCGATGCTCCCTGCTGGCGCGGCTGAACGTCGAGATCAACTCCTCCTCCTCGGTATCGACCGGCGGCTCGGGCGTCTGAGCGAGCTCGAACTGCCCGAACGTCTCCTCGAGCCTCTTGCGGACGCGGTCGAGGGGCGTGTGTGCGTCGGCGGCGATCATCGGCCCGACGAACTCGAGGGCGAGACGGATCGCCCGCGCCTCGAGTGGGGTGAGCCGCGGGGCGAGCCTGAACGTGTCGCCGTACAGCTCCTTGTCGACGCGGATCACGTCCCCGTCGAGTTCTGCGTAGACCGTGTAGCAACCACCGCCGAAGTTGACGAGATTGAGGAGCGAGAGATGCTCCTCCAACTCCTCTTCGGGGATGTGAAAACGCTTGACCACCTCTAGCGCGGGGATCTCGGCGTCAGGATCCTCTCCACACGCGGCGAGCAGATAGGCGAGCAACGCCTGGAGCACGGCAAATCGTTCCGGCGCGACGGGACCGGCAGGACGCTCGCCGATCGGTTCGATCGGGCGGGGCGTAGCTGCGGCACCCGTCTTCGGAGGCGCGCCCTGGTGGGCCTCGCGCACGCGCCGAAGCGCCTCGCCGACGTCACGCCGCAGATCGGCCGGCTCGACGGGTATCGCGCGGCCGTCCTGGCGGAGAATCCAGGCGGCCAGCAGCGGGATCGCCGAATACTCGGTCACGAAGATCCCGTCCTCGAGCCTGCCCGCCGTGCCGAACGTACGGCGGACCCACCAGGCCGTGTCGCCCGCGAGCTCGATCCGTGCTTCGCCGGCGGAGTCGCCGATCTGCCAGGGCGGGCGGCCTCTGAACGCGTCGATGTCGAAGTCCGGTGGGATTCGGAAGTCGCGCTCGCGGCGCGTGGCGAAGCGGATGTCCCCGCGGATCCGCGAGACGCGGAAGGTGCGGATGTTCTTCCGGTCGGCGTCGTGGCCGATCACGTACCAGCTGCCGTTGTCGGAAAGAAGGCCGTACGGATTGACGGTGCGCTCGGTGAGCCGGTTTCGGGAGATGGAGAAGTACGGAAACTTGACTGTGCGCTGCTTCGAGATTGCGCCTTCGAGTTTTCCGAGGCGGCCCGGCATCTCCGGCGAGTAGTCGGGGTCGAGCACTTCGACACGTACGGAGGTTTCCGTGGCAGGTTCGGCGAAGCCGGGCCGGCCGAGCGCGAGGTTCTGGAGGGCGAGGCGCAGGGGCTCCGCGTAGGCGAACTTGCCCTCTAGGAGGTAGAGCGCGGTCTGCAACGCCGCGAGCTCGTCGTCGTCGAGCTCGAGCTCGTCCAGGAAGTAGTTCTCCGAGCGCAGGGTGTAGAGTTCTTCGCCGGTGAACTCGTCGCGCTGTGACTCGAGCGGCACCCCGAGGGCGATCAGCTCCGCCCGGTCGGAGTAGAAGCGGCGGGCGAAGGCCTCGTCGGACATCTCCTGGTAGCCCTCGACGTTCGTCTTGACGTCCCGCGCGGTCAGCGGACGCCGTTCGGCCATCAGGAATGCCACCAGCGAGAGCTGCCGGATGAGCTTGTCGGTGTCGTGGGACACGGACCGCGAGCTTAACGCTCGCGGCCTAGCTGCTCGCGGAGCTCCGCGGTCAAACAGTCGGCGGAACGGCCGGAGGCCGTTACGCTGCGACCTTCGCCCGCTCGAGATGCTGGTGCGAGGGACAGTAGTCCCGCTCCGGCAGCGGCGTGCGTTGACACGGCTTCCCCTTGCGGGTCGTTGCCCGACAGCGCGCCACGCCGCCGTCGAGGGCGCCCGCTTCGATCTGCTCCTCGATGAATGTCGTGGCGGCCGCGATTCCTTCCTGAACGGCCCACGCGACCTGCGCCTGCGCGGTGATCGGGAAGTAACGCCGAATGTCCTGGAACAGCGCGCGGTCCGGCTTGGCGAAATAGAGCGGATCCTTCGCGAGCCGCTCCATCGTCTGTTCGCACTGCTCGAGAACGGAACGTCGGTACTCGAGGTGGGTCTCGCGTGCGACGTACGGGTCGATCAGGTCCTTAATCGAGCGGTAGATCGCTCTGGAGTATTGATACATGCAGGCCTGAAGTTGGGCGGAGTACTCCTCGATCACAGTATTCCCTCTCTTCGATGAACCCACCGCGAAGCTTTGTTAAGAGCCGGTAATCGTCCTTTGCGGGCTTGTCTCGCCCGCGAGTCTATACGGTCCGGACGGTGTGTTACAAAGTCGCCTTCCAAGTTGTCTGACAAGAGAACGGCGGCCGGATCACTCACCGAGTGATTTGCCGCGCGTAGGCCGCGCCGAAACCTTTTCCGTTCGCCGCGGAACGCGCCTCATCGGCGGCGGGGCGGCTCGGGTAGACCCCGCTGAACACCACGAAATACCCGGCGTGGAGGCTGGAGAACCGGCCTGAGTCAAGAACGCCCACCTGCGGGAGTCCCGCGCGGGACGCCGCCCTGGCGCGCGCGACTGCGAACGAACGGCCTGCTCTCGTCGGGATCGATTCGAGCACCACCGTGTAGCCGCTGCGCGCCGCCGGCCAAGACACGAGCGTGCCGGGAGTGCGCGGCGTCGTGGTCGTCGGGGCTTGCGGTGGAGCGGTCGTTGCAGTCGGCGTTCCCTGCGGCACGGTCGGCAAGGGGACGGTTCCGGTCGCCGCCGGAGTCGTCGGAGTGTGGGGTGGGCCGCCGCCTGTCGCGACGATCGTCTTTCCTCCGTCGCCGTCGTGGGCGAGGGCGATTGCCGCCGTGGCGCCGATCGCCGCGATCACGAGCCCTAGCAAGACCGGCCACACCCAGTCCCCGGGGTACCACGGCAGGTGCTCCTGCCAGGCATCGGACAGTGCGCCGAGCATTCCGCGCCCCGCCCCGAGCCGGTATCCGCACTCGAGGCAGTAGTCCTGATCCGGCCAAAACGGCGTTCCGCAGCGCGGACAAGCGGGCTCCGGCGCCGGGCCTGAACTGGCCGGGGCCGACATCGTCAAGGTTCCGGCTGTTCGTGAGCCGGCGCAGGGAGGGCTTCGAGCAATTCTTCGGCCGGCGTGACTGAGGCGGCTTGCGATTGCTGCTCGAGCCCGAGCGTCGAACCGCAGGCTGCGCAGAATTTCGCGTCGGCAGGCACTGCCCCGCCGCAGTTCGTGCAGGCGACCACCGGATCTGCCTCCGCCACCGACCGCCCGCAGTTCGCGCAGAAGTGAGACCCGCCAACCAGGGGCGCGCCGCAGGCACAACGCGCGGCGGGTGCAGCCCGCCGTGACGACGCGGCGGCGGCGAGGAGTGTCTCCAGCTCCTGGAGCCGGTCGTCGAGCGCGATCAACTCGTCGCAGCGTCCGACTAGGAGGTCTTGACGGAACTGATCCCGACGGTACATCTCTAGCATGAGTCCGCCGAGGTCACGCAACCGTTCCTCGCGAACACGCATGAGCGCCCGGCGCTCGCGTCGGAGCAGTCCCGGATGGGGGAGGGCGCGGCGCGGCGGGCCCCCGGGGCGAGCAGGAGCCGTCCCGTCGGCCGCGCGGCGCAGAAAGGGTGGCCTGGCCACTGGCGCAGAATCTAACAGCGGGGTGTTTCGGGCTCCGGGCCTGTTTCGCGGCTCGGCGAAAAAGAGCCGGATGCACGTGACTCAGGGGCCGCCCTCGGCCGCGCGGCGACCGAAGCCGACGAGGTACAGCACGAACAGGACCAGACCGACGACGGCAACCGGGATCCCGACGATCCAAAAGCCGACCAGCGAGATCACGATCGCGAAGACGAACAGGGCGAGAACGATGCCTATCACGGGGCGGGCCTTCCCGGCCGGCCCGCCACCAAACTACGGCAGGTCGAGCACGACCAGACGCTCCTCGGTCATTTCCCGGACGGCGTAGTACGGGCCTTCACGCGTATTGCCCGAGTCCTTCACGCCGCCATAGGGCATCTGGTCGGCACGGAACGTGGGCGCCTCGTTGATCGTAACGCCACCGAACTCGAGCTCCTGAGCAAGGCGAAGCGCCGTGTCGATTCGCGCGGTGAAGACTCCTGCCTGGAGCCCGTAACGGGTGCCGTTTGCGCGGGCGACTGCTTCCTCCAGGGAGTCGACCGCCGTCACGGTGCAGACAGGGCCGAACACCTCTTCGCACGAGACTTTCGCAGAGGCCGGCGGATTGCCGATGACGGTGGGCTGAATCAGGCCGTCTTCGAGCTCGCCTCCCGTGAGGAGCTCTCCCCCCGAGTCACGGATCCATTCGAGGATTCGCTCTCTCGCCTCTTCGTCGATCACCGGTCCAACGTCGGTCTGGTCGTCGGCGGGGTCGCCGACGCGCAACGTTCGGACCTTGGGCAGGAACCGCTCGAGAAAACCGTCGTAAGCAGCCCGCTCCACGAAGATGCGCTGGACCGAGATGCAGCTCTGGCCGGCGAACGAGAATGCGTTGGCAGCCAGCTTCTCGGCAGCGGAGTCGAGATCGGCATCACGTGCGACGACAACGGGTGTCGCGTTTCCGAGCTCCAGATTGACGCGCTTCCTGGGGGCGCGCTCCTTCAGGTTCCACCCGACCCGACCCGACCCGGTGAACGTGATCAGGCGCACCCGCTCGTCCTCGACAAGGACGTCGCCGATCTCGGCCGAAGGGCCGACGATCACGCTGAGCCACCCGGGAGGTAAGCCTGCCTCTTCCTCGAGCTCTGCCAGGAGGAGCGCCGACATCGGCGTCTGGCTTGCCGGCTTAAGGACCACCGGGCACCCCGCCGCGAGCGCCGGTGCGAGCTTGTGGGCGACCAGATTCAGCGGAAAGTTGAACGGGCTGATCGCTCCGACGACGCCCACCGGGCGGCGGAGCGTGAAGGCGAGCTTCCCCGCTCCCGCCTGCGAGGCGTCCATCGGCACCATCTCACCGGCCAGCTTCCTGGCTTCGACGGCAGCGAAGGTGTACGTCGACATCGCGCGGGCTGCCTCGACGCGCGCTGCCTTGATCGGCTTTCCCGCCTCGGCCGAGATCAGCTGTGCGACCTCCTCATGACGTCGTCCAAGACCACCCGCGACCCGGACGAGGATCTCTGCACGCTTGTGGGCAGGCAGCGGATCACGGAGAGCCGTCTCGGCCGCGTCGATCGCTTTCCGAGTCTGCTCGGCGCCCCCGGTGGCAACTCGGCCGACGACGTCGCCCGAATAGGGAGAGCGGACCTCGCGCCACTCACCGGTCTGGATCCACTCTCCGGCGACGAAGAGGCGCCGCTCGGCGGTCGTCACGGCCATGCTGGCTAGTCTAGATTCGAGATGGCTGCCAGGGAGTCGGACGCGCTGATCGTCGACGCCGTCCGCTCGCCGATCGGCAAACGGAACGGCTCCCTCTCCTCGCTCCGTGGAGACGACCTGGCGGCGCAGGTCCTGAACTCGCTCGTCGATCGCTGCGGCGTGAATCCTGGTGAGATCGAAGACGTCCAGCTCGGCTGTGTCACGCAGATCGGGGAGCAGGGCTGGAACCTCGGCCGGATGGTGCCGCTCGTCGCCGGCTGGCCGGAGACGGTCTCGGGGACGACCGTCGATCGCCAGTGCGGCTCGTCGATGCAGACGAACGCGAACTCCGCGGCCGCGATCTGGAGCGGGCAGCTCGATCTCGTCGTGTCGGCCGGCGTCGAGATGATGTCCCGCGTCCCGATGGGATCGAACGGAGGGGATCTCTCGGCGGAGTTGCTCGATCGCTGGCAGATCGTTCCCCAGGGAATCTCCGCTGAGGTGATCGCAGACGAGTGGAGCCTCACACGGGAGGAGCTGGACGCCTATTCCCTCGAGTCGCACCGTCGCGCGCTCGCGGCGATCGCCGCCGGCCGCTTCGATCGTGAGGTCGTCGAGGTCGAGCTGCGTGGCGGCGGAGACGAGACGAGCTTCCGAGTCGACGAGACTCCCCGCTCGGACACGTCGGCGGAGGCGCTCGCCGCTCTCAAGCCGGCGTTCGTCCCGGACGGCAAGGTGACGGCGGGAAACTCGAGCCAGATCGTCGACGGGGCTGCCGCGGTGCTCGTTGCGAGCGAGCAGGCGGTCTCTCGCCTCGGGCTGGAGCCTCGAGCCCGGTTCGTGTCGTTCGGACTGTCGGGAGTCGACCCGTACCAGATGCTGCACGGAAACCCACAGGCGTGCGCGAGGGCGCTGGAACGAGCGGATCTGACCTGGGACGACATCTCGGTGATCGAGGTGAACGAAGCATTCGCCTCCGTCGTGCTCCAGTTCGTACGCGACGCCGGGCTGCAGGACCGTCTGGCCGACGTGAACCCGAACGGAGGCGGCATCTCGCTCGGGCATCCTCTCGGAGCGACCGGTGCTCGGATGACGGCGACTCTGCTGAACGAGCTGGAGCGGCGTGGCGCGAAGTACGGGATCGCCACGATGTGCATCGGTTTCGGCATGGCGATCGCCGGCGTGATCGAGCGCCTCTGACGCAGGGTGCGTCTACCCGCCCGAATCTGGCACACACCCGTTCGCTTCGGCGAAATATGCTGGCCGCGGGGGAACGAACATCGGGGGTCCCCCGGGGGAAACGACTTGCCGGGCGGAGTGCTCATGTCCGCTGTGGCCATGGCTATGCCGTACCATCGCGCGCCGTGGAGATTCGGAAGGTGGGGGTGGTCGGTCTCGGCACCATGGGAGCCGGGATCGCGCAGATCAGCGTGCAGGCCGGCTATCCGACGGTGGGACGCGAGATGTCTGACCAGCTCGCGCGCCGGGGGCGCGGCACGATCGAGCGCTACCTTTCGCGCGGCGTCGAGAAGGGCCGGATGTCGGAGCAAGAGAAGGACGAAGCGCTCGACCGGCTGACGCTGACGACGGAACTCGCCGATCTCGCCGGCTGCGACCTCGTGATCGAGGCGGTGCTCGAGGAGCTCGATGTGAAGCGCGCGGTGTTCGCCGAGCTCGCCGCCGTCGTCGGGCCCGACACGATTCTTGCGACCAACACCTCGGCCCTTTCGGTCGGCGAGATCGCCGAGGCCACGAGCCGGCCCGACCGAGTCGTCGGGATGCACTTCTTCAATCCGGCTCCGGTGCTACCGCTCGTCGAGATCGTGCGCGGGTCGCAGAGCGCAGACGACGCCGTCGAAGCCGCGTACGCGTGGGCCGAACGCGCGGGCAAGCAGCCGGTGAGGTGTAACGACACGCCGGGTTTCATCGTCAACCGGATCCTGATCCCGCTGCTGAACGACTGTGTGCGCGTCCTGGACGAGGCCGGGGTGCCGCCCGAGGAGATGGACAAGGCGATGACGAACGGCGCCGGCTGGCCACTCGGGCCCTGCGCGCTGATTGATTTGATCGGGATCGACGTGCACGTTCACGCATCCGAGGCGCTCCACTCGAAGCTTGGTGAGAGCCGAATGGCCCCGCCCGAGCGGCTCGTCGAGATGCAACGCGAGGGCAGGCTCGGCCGGAAGTCGGGTCGAGGGTTCTTCGAGTACGAGCGCCGCTAGGCGCGCTGGAGTTCTAAGCTGCGCGCGTCGCGGGGATCCTGAGCTCGATCAACGGCAGGGCCGGCTCGCGGGCGTACGCTTCCCGCCAGAGGGCTTCAGCCCGCTCCGCGTCGAGCAGCTGGAGCGCGACGGCCCGCATCGTCGCCACAGAGGCGAGCTCGACGAGGCGTTCGACCTCCGGGTGAGGGAGGCACCCGGCCGTCTGGACGAGTGCATCGAGCCGCGCCAGCAGCAGACGCGCAGTTCGCTCGGAGCGAGCCTCCTCGGTCACGGGCCCATGTTCGCGCGCGAGCCGGACGATCCTCCGTGGGCACGTCACGGGGCCGCGAGCCGAGTCCAGATGTTCTCGACGAGCCGTGCCACCTCCGGGCGGCCGAGCGACGAGGCGAAGTTGAGCGACCCGGCCGCGAATACCTTCGCGCCGGCTGGAGTCTCGTAGTAGGTCATCTCCGCGGAGCGCCCATTGTTGAGCAGCCCCGGGATTCGCGCCAGCAGCTGGATCGAAGCAGGGGTGGCCGGTCCGCGCGCGTCGATCTCGATTCCGTAGCGCCCGAATGCATCGCCGTCGGAAAGGCCGGTCCCGGCGAACGCCCAGGGCGACGTGCCGGCGCCTGTGACGACGTAGCCGGCCTGCCTGTCGCCGTGGTTGGAGCCGACGTACTGCACACCGACCAGGCTCGCCTCCGGTTTGCCGAGCCGCCGCCAGAGCTTGCCGCGTACGAGCAGGGAGCCGTGACGCATCACCTGCCGATAGAAGTTGTTCGCAGCGAGGAACGCGAGGTTGCCGCCGAGGTTGCGGAACCGCTCGACCCGGTCGTAGGCACCGCGCGTGACGTACTCCTCATGTCCGGGAAACACGAGCAGGTCGTACCGCCGCGCCAGCTCGTCGCCGGACAGGGTCTCGACGTCGTCGTCGGAGAGAAAGTCGACGGCCTTGTCCGTCCGGTCCAGCCACGCGACGAACTCGAGATCCCAGTCGCGAAAGCGAAACGGGACGCCGAAGTCGAGGAACGGCCGCTGCAGATCGACGCTGCGGTGGCGTCCGCTGACGTACCAGCTGTCGCCCCAGCCGTCGCCGTCCGCGTCAGCGAAGTTATATGCCGCCCAGGTGTTGGTAGCCAGCACCACGGCGATCCGATGCGCACCGAGCCGGCGCGGCCGCACGACGAAGGGCGCGTATCCGACGCGACCGTCGCCCGCTTCGGCGCGCAGGAAGTAGAGCCCGCTGGGCCAGTCGCCAGCCCGCACGACGCGAAGCAGCGCGGGGCGGTCGCGATGACCGCTCCAATCCACGGGAATCGGCCCCGTCATCGCGATTCCGCTCGTCCGCACATCCTGCTCGGACGGGCGCCCTGGACCACGGTAGGCGAACACCTGGAGGCGGAGCGAACGTGCATCAGTGGCGAGCCGGAGCTCGGCAGACTCTCCAGGCGCGTAGCTCCGGCGGGTGAAGGCAGCGTCGATGCCCTGGACGCGGACCACTGGAGCATCCGGTCTCCGCGTCGGGCCGTGGTCGCCGTAGACGCGACGGACTCCACGAGAGCCGGTCACGGTGAGCCGAAGGATGTACGTCCGGGGCGGTGTCGAGCGCGCCGGACGCCAGGTCAGCCGACCGGACCCCGCCGGGAAGGATCGCTCCGTCTTCCAGATCACGGTCGTGCCGCCGCGGCCCGCGCGCACCATCTCGGTCGCCACGACCTCGAGCCGGACCGTGGCGCGTCGGGTCACCTGGAACGTCACGGTCGCGCGATCGCGGAACCCGTCGCGGTTCGGGCTCACCGTCGTGAGCAGCCGAGTGTCTCCCGCGAATGGCGCGGGCCCGCTCAGGACGCGCAATCCGTTCAGGCTCGGGGCCGGAAGAGCCGAGCCCAGCGCGACGGATGCGGCCGCAGCGAAGACCGCGAGCGTCATGCCGTTAGGGTAGAGCCCGTCACGGAGCGAGCGCCGCCGCTTACGATTTCCTTACGTTCCCCGTATGCAGCGCACAAGGAGAACGCCGATACTGAGACCCGGCATGAGACGACTGCTTGTCATCGCCTTGGTCCTGGGCATCCTGGCCCCAGCCGCGGCTGCGGCCACGCTTCGCTCCGCGGGCGACGGGACGCTCTCCGTCCGCGACGCTCGCGGAACGTTCACGATCTCCGGTAGAGGCGGCGTGATCGGCAGTTTTACGCGCGGCCGGGTGATCATCACCGATCCGGTCGAAGGCGATGGAACCGGTCCGATCGTGTCGATGTCGAGCGATGACGTCCGGCACGAGCGCAACGACACGACGACGGTCTGGATCGGGACGAAGATTCGGTTTCGGATGATCGGCGGCACCTTCAAGGTGCGGGTGGTCGGCCGGGGCGTGAACCTGTCGATCGTCGGACGAGGAACGGTCGTGCTGAACGGCGAAGGAACGGCGGACGACGGGTCGTACTCGGTCAACGGCGAGGATTACGCGCCGGTCCCCGACCTCCTCACCTTCCCGCTCGCCGCGCCTTCCGCCCCGTGACGAACCCCCAGCAGTCCGTCCTGGTCGTCGAGGACGAGGCTTCGATCGCCTCGTTCGTCTCGCTCTATCTCAAGAACGCCGGCTACGAGGTCCGGACGGCCGCCAATGGCGCCGAGGCGCTCGCGAGCGCCGCAGCCGCCAAACCGTCGCTGATCGTGCTCGACCTGATGCTGCCCGACATCGACGGGATCGAGATCTGCCGCCGATTGCGGCAGAAGTCGGACGTCCCGATCCTGATGCTGACGGCGCGCGACGAGGACGTGGACAAGATCATCGGGCTCGAGGTCGGGGCGGACGACTACATGACGAAGCCCTTCAACCCCCGCGAGCTCGTCGCCCGCGTGAAGTCGATTCTGCGTAGGACGACTCCGGACCGCTCGGGGCGTGAGACCGAGGCGATCCAGCATGGAGATCTCCACGTCGACGCCGGGCGCCGCGAGGCGAGGGTCTCCGGTGAAGAGGTCCAGCTCGCTCCGAAAGAGTTCGACCTGCTGTGGGAGCTCCTCGATCATCGGGGCCTCGTCCTGACACGCGATCAGCTGCTGGAGCGAGTCTGGGGCTACACCTTCGCCGGAGACACCCGCACCGTGGACGTCCATGTGCGCCAGCTCCGGCGGAAGCTCGGCGAGGCCTCCCCGATCGTGACGGTCTGGGGCGTCGGCTACAAGGTCAGTCCAGCGCGCGACGCCGTGAACGCCTAGCCCGAGCACGATGTTCAGGTCGCTGCGCTTCCGGCTGCCTGCGCTCTTCCTGGTGGGGATCGTGGTCAGCGGGCTCGTGGCCGCCCTGATCGCGCTCCGGCTCTTCCAGGGGTACACCCAGACCCGTCTCGAGGCAGAGCTCAGGCGCGACGCAGTCGGCCTGACCGAGCTCTACCAGGAGCAGGCGAACAAGGAGAACGGCGCCGCCCCGAAGTTCGCGGCCGCAAAGCTGGAGAAGGCAACGGGCTCGCGCCTCTTCTTCATCGGGCTGCCGCCCTTCCCGGGCTCGGCCGGCGGATTGCGCATCCTCCGGCGTGACGTGCTGCCCAACTGGCAATCGAACCGCCAGATCACGTTCGAGTTCACGCCTCCCGGTGCCAGGCACACCTATCTCGCCGTCGCGAATCCGCTGCGGATCTCGAGCGGCAAGGGGGGGAGCGTCCAGTTCGGCGACCTCATCGTCGCGAAGCCGAAGACCGAGTTGAACCAGCGGCTGATCACGCTCCTGGAGCGCCTCGCGATCGCGTCCCTCGGAGGGATCGTGGTCGCTGGGCTGCTGGGCGCCTACCTGTCCCGGCGGATCACGCGGCCGGTGCTCGCGTTGTCAGACGCGGCGGACGCGGTCTCCCGTGGCCAGTTCGACGTCGAGTTGCCCGAGGTGCGGGGCGGCGACGAGATCGGTCACCTCGCAACGCGTTTCCGGGAGATGGCGAGCCGCCTGTCCGAGGCGGAGCAGCAGGAGCGGAATTTTCTGATGAGCGTCTCGCACGAGCTGCGGACGCCCCTGACCGCCATCCGCGGGCATGTCGAGGCACTCCGCGAAGGCGTCGCCGGCGATCCCGAGGTGCGGGATGCATCCCTCGACGTGATCGCCGCGGAAGCTGGACGGCTCGAGCGCCTGGTCGGTGACGTTCTCGACCTCGCGAAGCTGGAGGCGCATCGCTTCACTGTCCTGAACGAGGAGGTCGACATGGGCCGGCTCTGCGACCAGGCCTACGCCGCGTTCGGCGAGGAGGCGCGCCGTCGCGGGATCGACTATGACAAGCGGTTCGACGTCGCGCCGACGATCGTCTCGGACGGCGACCGAGTCCTCCAGATCATCTCGAACCTGCTCTCGAACGCATTTCGGTGGACCCCGGACGGCGGGCGCGTCGAGCTGGCGCTGGCGGCGCAGAATGGCTCAGTGTTCGTCGCGGTGGACGATTCCGGGCCGGGCATCTCCGCGCAGGAGCAGACGCGAATCTTTCGGCCCTTCTGGTCGCGCGACAACTCGGGGACGGGCCTTGGCCTCGCGATCGCCAACGAGCTCGCCGCCGCGCTCGGCGGCCGCATCGAGCTGGACTCCCAGCCGGGGAGAGGCAGCCGTTTCGAGCTGGTGCTGCCGGGCGGTCCGGCCTGACTGTCGGTCAAGCCGACTAGCATCCGGCCGGTGGCGCGACCCGAGCCGGCCCCCGTCGTCGATCTCCCTCGGCGTCGATCGCCGGCGCGAGCTGCCCTGGTGGCCCTTCGGCCACGTCAATGGACCAAGAACCTCCTGCTCTTCGCGGGCATCGTCTTCGCTGCCCGGCTGGGCGACGGGGTGCGGTGGCTGGAGGCGATCGCGGCGTTCACCGTCTACTCCGCGGCGTCGAGCGCGGCGTATCTCGTCAACGACCTTCGCGACGCGCGGCACGATCGGGCTCACCCGGTGAAGCGGCTGCGGCCGATCGCGCGGGGTGAGGTGCCCTTCCGCCGGGCGCTGGCCCTGGCGGCCTGCCTGCTGACCGCTGCGTTCGGCCTTGCCGTCCCGCTCGGACTCGTCTCGCTCGGGTTCCTGGCCGCCTTTCTCGCGCTGCAGGCTGCCTACACCTTGAGCCTCAAGCACGTCGTCCTCATCGACGTGATGACGATCGCAGGGCTCTTCGTCGTCCGCGCCGCTGCCGGCGCGGCGGCAGTGCACGTGCGCATCTCACCCTGGCTCCTGCTCTGCACTGCCCTCCTTGCCCTCTTCCTCGCACTGGCGAAGCGGCGCGGCGAGCTCGTGCTCGTCGGGGCAGAGGCGACCCCGGGACGCCCGGTTCTGGAGGGGTATTCACTCGCGCTCGTCGATCAGCTGGTCGCGGTGGTGGCCGCATCCACGGTGATCGCGTACTCCCTCTACACGTTCACCGCGCGCGATTCGAAGGCCCTCATGGTGACGATCCCGTTCGTCGTCTTCGGCGTCTTTCGCTATCTGCTCCTGATCCACCGCGAGGATCTGGGGGAGGAGCCGGAGGAGGTGCTCCTGCGCGACCCTGCGATCCTTGCGTGCCTGACGGCCTGGGCAGCTTGCGCGGCGGCGATCCTCGCCGTGACCTAAGGACCGTTGGCCGCATCGGGACGCTTGTCCTCGATGCGGTAGACGATCGCTCCGCCCTTGTCCTGCAGGTTCTGTTCCAGACGCGCGAGCAGCGCCTCGACCCGGCCAAGGCGGCCGTCGACGCTTCGCCATCCGGCGGAGATCAGGTCGACCAGCAGGGTCAGATCGTCGACACGCGCGTGGCGGTCGGCACCGCTCGATGCCTCCAGCTGATCGAGGCGGCGGATCAACTGGTTCGTCAGGCCGCGGATCTCGGCGAGGTTGCGCCCAACTGGCTCAACCTGCCGGCGCAGGCCTTCCTGGACGGCGGTGTCCATCCGCTCCGGAAGCGAAGCGGTCGCCTCCTCGGTTGCCGCCACGAGCCCCTCGAGCTGCTCACGGGTGCTCGCGAGGATGGCGTCGAGCGCGGCGGCGTCGGCGCGCTGATCGATCCGTTCCTTCGCCCGCTCGATCGCGCTTTCGTCCATTCGCGGCAAGGGTAGCGTTGTCTCCGGATGAGGGTCAGCGAGCTCGAGTACGAACTGCCGCTCGAATTGATTGCGCAGCGCCCAGCGGCGCGCCGCGATCAATCGCGACTGCTGGTCTACGAACGCGTGTCCGGGAGCGTTCACGAGGTGAGGTTCGCAGAGCTGCCGGACGTCCTCCCCGACGGAATGCTGACCGTCGTGAACGACACGCGCGTCGTACCGGCGCGGATCCGGATCGAGCGGCCGCGCGGCGAGGTGCTGCTCCTCGAGCGGCTCGACGAGAAGGAGGGCCTCTGGGAGGGGCTCGCGCGGCCGACGCGGCGTCTTCGCGCAGGCGAGCGGTACGGGCCCGTCGAGCTGCTCGAGCACCTCGGCGAAGGCCGCTGGCGGCTTCGGGTCCACGGCGAGCCCGCGGGGGAGACGCCGCTTCCGCCCTACATCACGACGCCGCTTGACGATCCTGCGCGCTACCAGACGGTGTACGCGCGCGACCCGGGCTCAGCTGCGGCGCCCACCGCCGGTCTCCACTTCACGCCCGAGCTGCTCGGGCGGCTCGAGATCGAGCGGGTGACGCTCCACGTGGGGCTCGACACGTTCCGGCCCGTGGTGGTCGACGACCTGGGGGAGCACCGGCTTCATGGGGAGCGCTACGAGGTGATGCCCGAGGCCTCGGAGCGAATCCGGTCGGCCGGTCGCGTCCTCGCCGTCGGGACGACGACCGTCCGTGTCATCGAGACCCTGGCCCGCGGCGCGGTTCTCTCCGGCCGGACCGATCTTTTCGTCACGCCGGGATTCGAGTTCAGGCGAACCGACGCGCTCCTCACGAACTTTCATCTCCCGCGCTCCACGCTGCTCGCGCTCGTGATGGCGTTCGCGGGCGTCGAGGAGACGAGGCGCCTGTACCGGCGCGCGATCGAGCGCCGGTTCCGTTTCTACTCGTTCGGCGACGCGATGCTCGTCCTTTGAGGACGAGACACGGCGGAACGGGGCTAGGCTGGCCCGCGGTGAGCGTCTTCAGCGTCGAGGGGAGCGACGGCGCAGCGCGTGCGGGCATCCTGCGTACGGCGCACGGCGAGGTTCCGACCCCGGCCTTCATGCCGGTCGGCACGAAGGGCACCGTGAAGTCCGTCGACCCGGAAGAACTAGGCGCGATCGGCACCACGATGCTGCTCGGCAACACGTATCACCTCCACTTCCGGCCGGGCGCGGATCTGATCGCGGAGCTCGGTGGTCTCCATCGCTTTATGGGCTGGGACGGCCCGATCCTGACCGACTCCGGCGGGTTCCAGGTCTTCTCGCTGCGAGACACAATCGCCGCGACCGACGACGACGGCGTGACGTTCCGCTCGGTCTACGACGGGCAGCCCGAGCGCTTCACCCCTGAGCTCGCGGCCGAGATCCAGGCCCAGCTCGGCTCGGACATCGCGATGTGCCTCGACATCTGTCCGCCGATCGGCGTGCCGACGCGTGAGCTGGAGGAGGCCGTCCGACGGACGACGCTCTGGGCGCGAAGGCAGCTGAGGGTCCCGCGCGCGGAGGGGCAGCTGCTCTTCGGCATCACCCAGGGCGCCTCGGATCCCGAGCTTCGCCGCCGCTCGATCTCAGAGCTCGCCGAGCTCGGCTTCGACGGGCACGCGCTCGGCGGCCTGGCGATCGGCGAGGATCGTGACGTGATGTTCGAGACCACCGCCTGGGCCGCGGAACTGCTGCCGGACGACCGCCCGCGCTACTTCATGGGCATCGGCGATCCGGAGGGCGTCCTCGAGGTGATCGAGCGGGGGGTCGACGTGTTCGACTGCGTCCTCCCGACCCGAACGGCGCGCACCGGCAGCGCGATCACCTGGGAAGGTCGCCTCAATCTGAAGAACGCCCGCTTCGCGCGCGACCCCCAGCCGCTCGACGGGGACTGCTCCTGCCCGGCCTGCAGCCGCTTTTCCCGTGCCTATCTTCGTCACCTCGTGAACCAGAACGAGCTGCTCGGATTGCGCCTGCTCAGCCTCCACAATCTACGATTCCTGCTCGAGCTGACCGCGAACGCGCGCGCGGCGGTCGAGCGAGGAGGATTCGCGGCGTTCAAGGCCGAAGCCCTCGACCGGCTGTCCGCCGCAGGCTAGGAGCGAGCCCGTGCCGCAATTCGTCTTCATCCTTCTGCTGCTCGCGGCCCTGTGGCTGCTGCTGATCCGACCCGCTCAGCGACGCCAGAAGCTCGCGCAGCGTCAGCAACAGGCGCTGCTGGAGTCCCTCGTGCCTGGCACCGAGATCGTCACGGCGGGGGGTCTCTACGGGACGGTCGTCGACGTGTCCGTGGGGGATGAGGTGCGGATCGAGATCTCCCCCGGGACAGAGGTGCGCATTGCCCGCCGGGCGATCGCAGCCGTCGTGTCGGACGACGAGGAAGGTGGCGGTGACGAACCGCATGAGCTCGAAGACACGGATGAGCCAGAGGCGAAGGCTGAGGCTAACCTTCGGGGTTGATCGTGCGAGAGCGGCGCAACTACCTGATCCTGATCGGCTTCATCGCGGCTGCGCTCGTCGGCGTCGCGCTGCTCGCGGTCCCGGGCTCGCCGGCGCACAAGAAGGCGACGCTCGGACTCGACCTGCAAGGCGGCCTCGAGGTCGTCCTCAAGGCGGTGCCGCCGAAGAATCACAAGCTGACCGCGGAGGATCTCGACCGCTCCGTCGACATCATGCGCAAGCGCGTCGACAAGCTCGGCGTGTCCGAGCCCGAGATCCGCAAGCAGGGCACGAACGAGATCGTGATCGAGCTCGCCGGTGTCCGGGACGCGGGAACGGCCGCCAAGATCATCGGCACCACGGCCCAGCTCGAGTTCTACGACCTGGAGGGCGACCTGACCGGGCCGTCGATCAACTCGAACGGCATCCCAGTCGCGAAGGGAAGCCTGTTCGGGCTGCTCTCGGATCCTTCGACGGCTGCTCTTCGCGACGCCAAGGGCGAGACCGACGAGTGGTACCTGTTCGGCCCGAAGCACAACCTCCGGGCCGGGCCGGAGCAGTCGAAGGAAGACCTGCTGAAGACCGAGGTGGTCAAGAAGATGGGGGGGAGAGTTCCGAAGGACTGGATGGTCCTGCATGCGCCGCCCAACACGGTCGTCGTGAGCTGCGACGCGAGCCAGGGGAACTGCATCACCGCCCAGCAGGTCGGCGCGAAGACCTACTGGTACCTGCTCAAGCACTCGACCGACGCCGCGAACCCGATTCCGGAGATGACCGGGGATCAGCTGAAGCTCGCAGGCACCCGCGCCGACTTCGACCAGAACGGCCAGCCGATCGTGACGATGCAGTTCACGAACAAGGGCAAGAAGATCTTCCACGAGATCACCCGCCGCGAAGCCAACCGCGGTGAGCGCCGGGCCCTCGGCCAGCGCGATCAGACCGCGATCCAGAACTTCGCCCAGCATTTCGCGATCGTCCTCGACCGTCAGATCCAGTCGGCGCCGTACATCGACTACGTGCAGAACCCGGACGGCATCCCTGGGGACAACGGCGCCCAGATCCAGCTCGGCCAGAGCGGAACGATCAAGGAAGCGAAGCAGCTGGCGCTGATCCTCCAGACGGGTGCCCTGCCTGTGCGGTTCGAGACGGCGGAGCGGTCGGACGTATCGGCCACGCTCGGAAAGGACTCGCTCCGCCAGGCGGAGCGCGCCGCGCTCGTCGGTCTCTTGATCGTGGCGCTGTTCCTGCTGCTCCTCTACCGCTTCCTCGGCCTCGTCGCCGTGATCGGCCTCGCGATCTACGCCGCGTTTCTCTACGCCGCGATCCTGCTCTTCAACGTCACGCTGACCCTGCCTGGCTTCGCTGGGATGATCCTCACGATCGGCGTCGCGGCCGACGCGAACGTCGTCATCTTCGAACGGATCAAGGAGGAGGTGCGCGCGGGCAAGTCCGTGCGCGCCGCCATCTCCGCCGGCTACGGCAAGGGGTTCCACACGATCCTCGACGCGAACGTCGTCACGGCGATCACGGCGCTCGTCCTGTTCGCGGTCGCGACCGCGGGCGTGAAGGGCTTCGCCCTGATGCTCCTGATCGGCACCGTGATGTCGCTCGTGACCGCCGTCGCCGCGACGCGTGCGATGCTCGGCCTGCTCGCCGGCTTCCGCTGGTTCAACAACGCCCGCTTCATGGGCGCGCAGGGAGAGCAGTCGGCGAAATGGCTGCAGGTCGACTTCATGCGGCGCCGTTACCTGTGGTTCGCGATCGCGGGAGGCGTGATCCTCATCAGCGCGGTCTCGCTCGGTGTCAGGGGCCTGAACCTCGGCATCGACTTCAAGGGCGGCACACAGATCTCGTTCAAGACGGGCGCGCCGCACACGATCGGCGAGGTCAGGGAGGTTGCGGCCGCGAATGGCAAGAAGGATGCGGTCATCCAGGGCCGTGGCAAGAACAAGGGCCAGGAGCGGTTCCAGGAGTTCCAGCTCCGCACGAAAGCACTGACCGGCCCGCAGCTGACGAGGTTCGGCGACGACCTCCAGTCCAGGCTCGGCGCCACCTCGATCGGCAAGACGACCGTCTCCTCGAGCTTCGGACGCCAGATCGCCAAGTCGGCGATCATCGCGATCCTCTTCTCCCTCTTCCTGATCGTCCTCTACATCGCGATCAGGTTCGACTTCAAGTTCGCCGGGCCGGTGATAGTCGCGCTGATCCACGACATCGTGATCACGGTCGGCGTCTACTCGCTGAGCGGCAGGGAGGTGTCGAGCGCCACCGTCGCCGCCGTTCTGACCGTGCTCGGCTACTCGATCTACGACACGATCATCATCTTCGACCGGATCCGGGAGAACATCCCGATCATGCGGCGCTCGTCGTTCGCGACGATCGCCAACGTCTCGCTCTGGGAGACGATCCGCCGCTCGCTCGCGACGACCTTCATCACGCTGCTACCGGTCGGCTCCCTCCTGCTCTTCGGCGGAGAGACGCTGAAGGACTTCGCGCTCGCGCTGCTCGTCGGCATCGCCTCAGGTGCCTACTCGTCGATTTTCATCGCCGCGCCGCTCCTGACGGTGTGGAAGGAGCGTGAGCCCGAGTACGCTCGTCGCAAGGACGAGACAGTGGGCAAGCGCGGGGGCGAAGAGGCACTCGAAGCCGCCACCGAAGCGGCCGCGGCGGAGCCGACGCCACAGCTCGCGGCTGTCGCGACGCTCGACGGTGGCTCGGCGGCGGCGCAGGCCAAGCGCGAGCGGCGGCGCCAGCGACGACGGTCCCGGCCACACGGCCGAGCCCGCTGAAGGTCGGCCGATGTCCGGCGTCATCGACCCACTCCGCCAGCTCGGGCTTGCTCTCATCGGAGCCGTCTCGCTGACGGCCGAACGGGCCGATGAGCTTGCCGACGCGCTCGCCGAGCGCGGTGGACTCGGTCGTGACGAGGTGCGCTCTTGGATCGACGAGGCGACCCTGCGCTGGCGGGGCGACGCCCAGCGGATCGGCGAGCGCGCCGGGAACTCGCTCCACGGAACGCTGCGTGAGCTCGGTCTCGTCACCCGCGACGAGTGGGACGAGCTCGAGCTTCGCGTCGCGCAGCTCGAGCACCGGCTGCGCCTGGTCGAGACGCGCCCCCGCGCCGTCTCCTAGAACGGTTTCGAATGAAGTTCGTGCGGGTCGACCGGTCAGTTCAGACGGATCGCGGGCGGAGCCCGCAATCCTGAGAGAGGCGTCGCAAGCGACGCCTTGGAGCCGGTGCGAGATGAAGTTCGTGCGGGTCGACCGGTCAGTTCAGACGGATCGCGGGCGGAGCCCGCAATCCTGAGAGCGGCGTCGCAAGCGACGCCTAGAACGGTTTCGAATGAAGTTCGAGCGGGTCGACCGGTCAGTTCAGACGGATCGCGGGCGGAGCCCGCAATCCTGAGAGCGGCGTCGCAAGCGACGCCTAGAACGGTTTCGAATGA
>JBBRYG010000007.1:0-145255 GCA_038237865.1 Gaiellales bacterium
CGCGTGATCGACGGATTGTCCGCCTTGCGCGCGATCTTGTCGACCTCGTCGATGTAGATGATCCCCGTCTCGGCCTTCTTGATGTCGAAGTCGGCCGCCTGGATCAGCTTCAGGAGGATGTTCTCGACGTCCTCGCCGACGTAGCCCGCCTCGGTCAGCGCCGTCGCGTCGGCGATCGCGAACGGCACGTTCAGGATCCGCGCCAGCGTCTGGGCCAGCAGCGTCTTGCCGCAGCCGGTCGGTCCGAGCAGGAGGATGTTCGACTTCTGGAGCTCGACGTCGCCCTCTTCCTGGCCCATCTGGACGCGCTTGTAGTGGTTGTAGACGGCGACCGCGAGCGTGCGCTTCGCCTCCTCCTGCGACACGACGTAGTCGTTCAGGACGGAGTAGATGTCCAGCGGGCGCGGCAGGTTGGCGAGATCGAGCTGGGCGGGAGTCGTCAGCTCCTCGTCGATGATCTCGTTACAGAGGTCGATGCACTCGTCGCAGATGTAGACGCCCGGACCGGCGATCAGCTTCTTGACCTGGCGCTGGCTCTTGCCGCAAAAGCTGCAGAGCAGCTGCTCGTTTCCGTCGGATGCGCGGGCCACTAGTGCGCCTCCCGGTGCCATTGGCGAGCTTCCGGGGCGCGAGGAGCAAGCCAGGCAATGGCGCTCGCGCCTCCGGCGCTCACGAGAGCGTTCGGGTCTCTTGACCCGGGCGCGACTGAGGACGCGGCATGGCGCAGTCTCATCGCGTTCCGGAAGCCGTCGGATGGTGCTGGGAGGCGCACATATCTCCTTTTAGCTCGCCGCGGGCTGGGCGTCTACCCGATTTTCGATCACGTTGTCGATGATGCCGTAGGCCTGCGCTTCTTGTGATGTGAGGAAGTAGTCGCGTTCCATGTCTTTCGAGACCTCTTCGTGCGAGCGGCCAGTGTGGGAGGCGAGGATCTCTTCGAGCCGGCGCTTGAGCGCGATCGTCTCGCGCGCCTGGATCTCGATGTCCGTCGCCTGGCCCTGGAAGCCGCCCGACACCTGATGGATCAGGATCTTGGCGTTCGGCAGCGCGAGCCGCTTTCCTTTCGCGCCGCCGGCAAGGATGACCGCCCCCATCGACATCGCGATCCCGACGCAGATCGTCTGAACGTCGGACTTGATGTACTGCATCGTGTCGTAGATCGCCAAGCCCGAGTAGACCTGACCCCCGGGCGAGTTGACGTACATGACGATGTCCTTGTCCGGGTCCTCGGCCTCGAGATGGATCAGCTGCGCGACGATCAGGTTCGCGATCTGATCGTCGATCGGCGTTCCAAGGAAGATGATCCGCTCGTTCAGCAAGCGGGAGTAGATGTCGAACGAGCGCTCGCCACGCGAGGTCTGCTCGATCACCATCGGAATCAACGGGCTCATTGGCGCTCCTTCAACTTCTCGCGTTTTCGACTGGTCATCTCAGACGGCCACATGGGCGCGGCCCATGCGGCCCGACGGTGACACCGCAAGCGATGTCACTGAGGCTCCTTGCTACCGGGGGTCCACAGTTTCGTCTCTGTCTTGGGTGTTTCCTTGTCGGGAGTCCAGATGCTCTCGCGCGCCTGTTCGGTCTCCAGCGGGATCCGCTTGACCTCGCTGACGATCCGGTCGAGGGCGGCCGCGAGGCGCAGGCTCTCGCGCTCGGTCTCGTAGCTTCCGCTCTCGCGCAGCTGCTCGATCACCCGCTCGGGCTCTTCGTAGCGCTCGCGAATCGCGTTGTCGACCTCCTCGTCGGAGGCCCGGATGCCGAGCTTGTCGGCAGCCGCCTCGAGGACGAGCTCGCCCGCAACGGAGCGCTGGGCTTCGAGACGGAACCGGCCGACGAGCTCGTCCGGAGGCGAGCCGCTCATCTGGAGGTAGGTCTCGAGGGAGCCGCCGCGCCGGCGCAGCATCTCGTCGAAGTTCTCAAGTAGTGCGCGCGTGCGCGCCTCGACCAGCGGGCCCGACACGGAGACCTCGGAGACGTCGACCAGCTTGTCCAGCACCGCACGGCGAAAGGCCTCGTTGACATCGGCCTCGATCTGCTCGCGCAGGCGGCCCTCGATCTCGCTGCGGAGGTCGTCGATCGTGTCGAACTCCGAGGCGGCCTTCGCGAGATCGTCGTCGAGCGGAGGCAGCACCTTCTCCTTCAGCTCCTTCACGGTCGCCTCGACCACGCCCAGCTGGTCGTCCGGCAGCTCGAACCGGATCTCCCGAGTCTCTCCCGCCGTCATGCCGACGAGCTGCTGCTCGAGCTCCGGAACGAGCCGGCCCGCGCCGAGCTCGACGACATAGTCCCTCTGGCCCTCGCCGCCCTCGCGAACGAGGTCGACGACGAGGGTGTCGCCGGGCTGCGCCGGCCGGTCATCCACTGGCGAGAGCTCGGCGACCGAGCTGCGGAGCACGTCGAGCTCGGCGGTCACGAGCTCCTCGGGCACTTCCGGCTCTGGCGCGCCGACCTCGAGCTGCGTCCAGTCCGCAACCTCGGGCTTCGGCAGAACGCCCACGGTGGCCGTGAAGCGCCAGTCCTCCTTGTCGCTCGTGGGCAGCTCGTAGTCGAGCTCCGGCTGCTCGACAGGCCGGATGCGGGTGCGCGACGCGGCGTTCCAGAACCAGCCGGCGATGTGGCTCTCGATCGCCTCGGCGTAGATCCGTTCCTTCCCGACGCGCGAGACGAGCACCGGCATCGGCACCTTCCCCTTGCGAAAGCCCGGGATCTTTGCGGCAGCGGCGAGGTCGGAGGCGGCGTGCTCGACGGCGTGGTGGACGTCGGCGCCGGGGACGTCGACCGTGACCCGGACCTTGTTGTCCGGCAACTCCTCGACCTGGGGCGCCATCCGGCCATTAGACCAGAGAGAGACTGGGCTCCGTGGGCTTCCCTGGCGTAGGGTAGTGCGGTGCGCCTGTTCGTCATCGCGCGGCACGGAGAGTCGGCGCTGAACATCGAGCACCGGGTCAACGGCGACCCCTCGGTGCCGGTCATGCTGACCGGGAAGGGGCGGGACGAGGCACGGCTGCTCGGCAAGCAGATCGCGCATGTCCCGATCGAGTTGTGCGTCCACACCCGTTTCGGCCGGACACGCGAGACGGCGTCGATCGCGCTCGAGGGTCGGGACGTGTCTTACGTGGAGGAGCCGCTCCTGGACGACATCAAGGTCGGCGACCTCGAGGGCAAGACGCTCGAGGACTACCGCGCCTGGAAAGCAGAGCACACGCGGGCCGACGCCTTTCCCGGCGGCGAGTCGCTTGACGACGCGGCGCGCCGCTATGGCGAGGGCTTCCGGAAGCTGCAGGAGCGGCCCGAGTCGTCGATCTTGATCGTGTGCCACGAAATCCCGCTCCGCTACGCGATCAACGGCTCGGACGGCTCGGACGACCTGGACGGCCCGACGCGGCAGCTCGCGAACGCGACGCCGTACCTCTTCGACGAAGCTGCTCTGCTGCGAGCCGTCGAGAGCATCGACCGCCTGACCCGGTAGTACGATCGACAAAATGGGGTCGCTGACCACAGGGGAGGACGAAAGATGACGTTGTTCGAACGAATCGACGAGGCCCGGGACCGGTGGAACGTGCTCAGGCATCCCTTCTATCTCCGCTGGGAGCGCGGCGAGCTGACCCCCGCTGAGCTCTCGGACTACGCGTCCGAGTACCGTCACGCCGTGGTCGCGCTGGCCGAGACGGCCGCGGTCGCCGGCGACGAGCTGCACGCAGCGGAAGAGGCAGGACACGTCGGCCTGTGGGATGAGTTCTCCGAGTCCGTCGCCGCTACCCCGACCACCGATCCCATGCCAGAGACGCGTGCCTGTGCCGAGGCCTGGTCGGCGTCGGATCCGCTAGACGCTTTGGCCGTGCTCTACGCGATCGAGTCCGGGCAGCCGGAGATCGCGAAGACGAAGCTCGAGGGCCTTACCCGGCACTACGGCTTCGCGAAGGCCGGGCCGGGAACCGCGTACTTCGCCGTTCACTCCACCCGTGACCACGAGCACGCCGCTCAGGCACGAGCGGCCCTGGCGGCGCAGGCAACCCCGGCGGACGAGAACCGCCTCGTGGCCGCGGCGGAGCGCGCGCTCCGCGGGAACTGGAACCTGCTCGACGGGGTGAACGCGCCAGCCGCCTGAGCCGACGGCCGACGCGTCCATTCGGACTTGCGTTCCAACCTCTGCCGCCGCAGGCGACCTGGGCGGCTGCGGCTCACGAACGCGCGCCTCAGGGACGGGACCGTCGAAAGTCGTCATGCGAGCGAAGCGAGCGGACTTTCGACGGCAAAAAGCGAGCGGACTTTCGACGGGAGTGCGGGCGAGAGGACTCGAACCTCTAAGGAGCGTTAGCCCCACCAGGACCTAAACCTGGCGCGTTTGCCAGTTCCGCCACGCCCGCGGGTTGCTGGCAGGGTAGCCCGAGGAAACCCTCAAGTGACGAAGTCGGCCCGCCGATCTAGATCCTGGTATGGCGGCAGATCTTCCCGAGTTCGACCCGCAGATCATCGAGCGGCATGCCGAGGGCCTCCTGAAGAAGTCCTCGGCCATCATCGCCGGCTCGGTGGTGCTCGGCGTGGCGCTCGGCGCTGCGATCGGCGCCACCCCGCTGACGTCGTTCGGCGCCGGGATCCCAGTGCCGCACGTCTTCGGCTTCGCGACGCTGCTTGTAGGCGGCGTGGTCGGCGGGCTCGTGGGCTACGTGATCGGCGACACGCGCTCGTTCATGTACAAGCTGCAGGCGCAGATCGCGCTCGCGCAGATCAAGGCGGCCCAAGACTCCGAGGCGGTCCTCGGTCTGCTGCGAAGCATCGTCCGGCAGGGCCAGCGTCAGACGTCTACGCCGGTGGCGAAGGCTGCACCCGCTGCGGCGACACCCCCTCCAGCTCCTCTTCCCTCACCGCCCGCCCCGGTCGCGCCTCCCCCTCCTCTTCCGGCCCCGACACCGGTGCTCCAGCCGCTCAAGGTGGCAGTCGGAGCCGGCGAGGTTCCGCAGCCGCCGCTCACACCGCCGCTCACACCGCCGGTCTCCGCCTAGGGGCTCCCTCGGTCGCGGCGATAGCCGCGCGCCTCCTCCACGAGAGCGTCGAACAGCGCAGCGTCCTCCCCGGCCTCTGGATGCCAGAGGACGCCGAGCGCAAAGCGTCGGGAGGGATCCTCGAGGGCCTCGAGCGTGCCGTCCTCGGCCCGCGCAGACTCGCGCAGGCCGTCCCCGAGCCGTCCGAACCCCTGATGGTGGTGCGACTTCACGGGCGCGCGCTCTCCGAGGAGCCGGCCGAGCCTGGTGTCCGGCTCGAGCGTGACCTCGTGGTCGCCGAAGACACCGGGTAGCTCCTTGTGGCCCTCGTGTCCCACGACCTCCGGCAGGTGCTGGACGAGGTCTCCGCCAAGGGCGACGTTGAGCACCTGGCTCCCGCGGCAGATCGCGAGCACAGGCAGATCAAGCTCGAGCGCGGCGCGGAGAAGCGCCAGCTCGGCGCGGTCGCGCCCCGCCACGACGCCCTTCGTCTCGGGGTGCGCAGCCTGCCCGTAGAGGTCCGGATCGAGATCCGATCCACCGGAGAGCAGGAGCCCGTCCAGGGCCCCGAGCGTCTCCTCGATCCCGTCCTCGCTGGGAGGAACGAGGAGCGGCCGGCCCCCGGCCC
This sequence comes from Gaiellales bacterium, assembly GCA_038237865.1. Classification (GTDB taxonomy): domain Bacteria; phylum Actinomycetota; class Thermoleophilia; order Gaiellales; family Gaiellaceae; genus 3-1-20CM-4-69-9. Next base: position 5,611 of record JBBRYG010000007.1, read on the forward strand.
GTTCGATCGCGTGGACGTACGCCGCCGGGACGAGCGCCGTCTCGAGCTCCCAGGCGCCCCAGCGCGCTTCGGTGAGATACGTCGTGATTCCGACCACGGGCCGCATGAGTGGCCCCGAGAGGAGTCGAACCTCTGCACACGGATTCGAAGTCATGGAGCCAAAGCGGCCGTTTGCAGGGGAAAGACCGTGCCCTCAGCGGGTGCGCGACAATCTACGCGGCAGTCGGCGGCGGGTCGGACTGACATGCAGACGATCGTCACTCGGGGCCATCGTAAAGCTCGATCGCGTCCTCCAGGAGCTGGAGCAGCCCCGGCTGCGAGGCGATCCAGTCGACGACACGCCGGAGGTCGGCCCGGCTCTCGGCTACGTGGATCACGTCTGGGCGCCTCTGCTCGACGCACAGCACGATCGCGACCGCCCCGCCCGGGATCACGAGGTTGCGCACCTGCGGCAGGCTGTCGAGCATCACGCCGCTACGTCGTCGTGTTGTACTCCGCCAGATCGCGCCGCAGCTCTTTTACGAGCAGCTGGACTCTCTCCTCGCTGCAGCCCAAGAATCGCGCGACAGTTGTCTGGCTCGATCCGAGCGAGAGCGGTACGAAGATCAACTTCAGGATCGAGACCTGCCGCGGGGTCAGGTGGGCCCAGGGGATGCCCGTCAGCTTGTTCTGGTCGAGCTGCCGGCGGATTGGCGAGTGGCCGGTGCTGCTCGTGCCGACCATAGAAGGCTCTTCGCCAGTCGACAACGGCGAAGCAGAGCCGGACGTAGAGCCAGGGCCTGAACAGGATCCCTTCACGGGTCGGGTCATATTTCCCTAAGAGCAGGACGACCCGCTCGAACAGGAACGTGAGCAGCTCCTCGAAGTCTGCTGCGCTGAAGTCGGCGGGGAGGGCTCCGCGGCGCGCGGCGATCGCGCCGCGGGCAAGCGACTCGACATCCGGCACGTCGCCGGCAGGCTTCCCGTTCGGGTCGGGGACCGCCCACACCCGTGGGAGCATCGTTTCCCTCATCGCCCTGAAATCACTTCAACAGGAGCAGCCCTGAGCAGGACGCCGCGGTGCACCGTGTTGCAACCGCCCCAGGAGCCGACGCGAGCCGCAAGACGGGTGAAACCCTGTCTCGGCGGTTCGGCCGCTGAGAACGTCACTAGGCGTTGCCTCCGAAGATGCTGCCCGGGCCGCCGCCTTGCCGCCGGCCGACGTCGACCAGCTTGGCCCGGATGTCGTCGACGAGCTTGTCCTGATCGGTCACGTGCCCGTTGAAGGTGAAGTTCGGCGCGAAGACGACACGGCCGCCGCCGCCGTTCTCGACCATCCGCTCGAGCGCCGCCGTCAGCCGCCGGTCGATCACCGTCTCCCCAGGTGACACCCTCGCGAGCACGGTGTCCTCTGTCCCGACGAACGAGCCCGGGACCTTGCCGCCGAGCGCGAACCCACGGATCTTCGGCCTCCCGCCAGGGTCGCCGCCGAACGCGTTCGCGAGATCGGTGTTCCACTGTGCCGGCACCGCTCCTGGGTTGTCGTTCCAGTCGGGGATGTCGAGGCCGCCGGTGGCGATCCTGCCGATCGGGTTCGCCTTGATCCAGGCGAGGAACCGCCGCCACGCCTTCGACTTCTGCGACAACAACCACGTCCAGTCGTCGTACTGCTCCTGGTACTTCTCGAGTTGGATCGCGCGGCGCTCGTCCTCGGCTTTGGAGAGGGCGTCCCGTTCGGCCTGGTATGCCTCCTCGGCGGCGGCGGCCTGCTCCGAGAACGCGTTCTCCCGGTCGGACTGCTGCTCGTTGAGGGCGTCGGACAACGCCTGTCGCTGCTCGCTGTAGGCCTGCTGGGCGGCCCGGGCGTTGGTGTCGGCCGCGTCTCGTTCCGCCGTCGCCTGCTTGGTGAGCGCCTCGGTCTCGATGTCGTAGAGGAGGTCGGCGAGGACTTTCTGCGCGTCGGCGATCTGCTTCGGATCGCCGCTCAGCCCCGCGTCTGTCAGTCCCTGCCGTGCCTCCGCCAACGCCCGGGCGACGTCGTCGGCGTGACGTGTGGCGGCCCGGCCCGCGAGCAAAGCTTCCGTCGGTGTCTGGGCGGGCGCGGCGAGGCCGGCGAGGCCCCGTTCGGTCTCCCGGTCGAACTCCTTCATCGTCGCCGCGAAACCCCGCTGCATCTCCTTGAGATGCGCGCTCGTCGCTTTCTGCATCGCGCGCAACCTGCCCGTGGTTTCCTTGTCGAAGGTGGCGTGCCACGCCTCCCCTTCCTGCTCGAACACCTTCATCGCGGTTTTGCTGGCGTGGCTGATCTGCTTGTCGGCGGCATGGGCGGCGGCGGCGGTCGTGTCGGCCGTCGCCTGCCTGGCTTTCGCCTTCGCTACCTGGAGGGCGGCGTCGAGGCCGCCGAGCATCCATCCGCCGCCCCCTGCGGCGTGAACGGTGCCGTGGCCGCGCCCGGCGGCGTCGGCGACAGCCGAGCTGTGCGGGCTAACGCTGCGGGTTCCCCGGCCTGCAGCCGCCGGGGGGAGCGACGCGAGGCCGACATGGAGGTGGTTGAAGTGGTTGCCGCCGATCATCGAGTTGAAAATGCATTGGACGCCGTTGATCGTGAACGCCCCGCCCGTCTGCCGCCGCGCCCAGCCCGGGTCGGCCCCCGCGGCGATCAGCGCGGACTGGCCGAGATGGGTGAGCGACGCCCCCGAGGCGGCGATGTCGGCGGCGTCGCCTGTCCAGTGCTGCGACTGGCGGTGGGTGCCGACCACGTACTCGTTGTGGTTCGTGCCGGTCGTGATCTGGAGGGTGCGACCCTCGACCGCGGCGACCCTGGCGACGAACGCGATCACATGGCCCTTGAGGTGGACGCCCGACCGGTTAGCGCCTGGGGCGACGGTGACGGCCCCTGCCGGACGATTCGGAGCGGGGGAACGTCCGCCATGGCCCATCGTCCGCTCGGGGCCAGCGTTCGGGACGGCAGGGGCGGGTTTCCCCGAGCCGAAGATCTTGTTGCCGATGATCCCCCGGTCGCCCTTCGGGCCGAAGAGGACATCGGTGATCGAATGTGCTCTCCCGAGCCCGAACGTCGGGTCGGTCTTCAGCCTCTCCGCGATCACCAGCGAGATCGCGATCGGCCCGAGCGTCTTCAAGCGGGTCAGCACGCCAAGCAGCCCGCCGACACCGGCGGTGCCGCCGGCGATCCCCGCTGCGGCGCCGAGCGCCCGGAACGCCCGTGCCCACGCCAGGACCTTCACGCCGATCCCGAGCCCGAGCAGCAGCTCGAACGTGTGCGTCGTCGACCCGGTGACCTTGCCAACCGCCTGGAACGCGCCGACGAGCGCACGGACGACCGCGACGATGTCATGCAAACCCTTCCTCAGCGCAGCGCTGACCGCCCGGAGCTTCGCCTGCCCCTCCCGGGTCTTGGTCAGCCAATCCACCTGCTTCTGCAGCCACGCGACCAGCTGACGGAACGACGGCATCAACGACCTGAGCAGCTCCGCGCTCAGGTTCTTGACCGTCTCCCTGAGCGTGTTCAAACCGCCGGTCGCGCGCTCCTGCGCCGCCGCCTGCCCACCGAACTCGGTCCTCAACTCCCTCAGGATCAGCTTCTGGGCGCCCAGCACGTCGCCCGCCTTCACCATCGCCTTCACCTGCTCGATCTGCTGCGACGTGAACGACACCCCGACCCGCCTGAGCGCCGTCATCCCCTTGACCGGATCGTTCAGGGCTTTCCCCAGCTGGATCGAGTTCGAGCTGAGATCGCCGATGACCGCCGACATGTCGACGACCGCACGGGTCGCCTGGTTGAAGATGTCGTTGCCTTTGCCGGCCTCGTTGCGGACCTGCGTGAACGTCAGCAGCAGGTTCTCCGAGGTCTTGATCGCCTCATCGTCGACCCCGGTCTTGCGGAGCAAGGACTGGGCGAGCTGATCTATGTCCCTGGCCGAGATCCCGGCGACGTTCCCGGTCGACCGGAGCGCCTGCGCCGTCTGCGCCGACACCTTGATCGAGTCGCGCAGCTCCGTCACCGCACCGCTGATCGCCGCCGTTAACCCATAGCCGCCAAGGAATCCGCCGGAGGCGAACGCCAATGACCGGCCAAGCCCGCGGAACGCCCCCGACCCCGCGAGCGCGCCACGGCTGAGCTTCCCGAGATCCCGCCCGGCCACGTTCGCCTGGCGGCTAACCCCGTGGATCGCAGCCCGTGTCTCCGCCGCCGCCGCCACAGCGCCACGCGACACACCATCAAACCGGACCTCGACGCGCGCCAAGTTAGCTACCCGTCCGCGACGTCATGAGCGGGTTGCCCGCGCTGTAGCCGCGGCGCTTGACGATGTCGATCGTCTCGAGGAGCGTCGGAGGCTCCCCGCCGAGGGTCCTCCGCTTCTCAGCCAGGAGCTCCTGCTCGACGGCGAGCACGGCCAACGCGTGCAACCGCAGTTTCCTCTTGGCCTCTCGTTCGTCGACCTCTTCGAGGATCCGACGAGCCACAGCGTTCGCAGAACGAAGGGCCTCGTTGACTGCCTTGAGTCCTCGTCGCCGGCGCTCCAGATGGTCGTCGATCTCGGCGGCCGACAGAGGCGCTGACTCCCCCATACGAGGGCCCTACGTTCTCGCCAGCCGAGAGAAGCCGCTGCCGCCCTCGTTGATCGGCGACGCCCCGAGCGACGTCCTCGGCCCCTTTACTCGAAGCTTGGCGAGCTCGAGCTCGTACCGCCTCCGCGCCTCCGGCCGCAGATCTTCCCGGAGCCGGCCCAGGACGAGCTCGACCAGGTCCCGGTCGTAGCCCACCCCCAGCATCTGCTTGACAGCCCATTCGACCCGGTCGGCGTTGGCGCGTTGCCCGTCGCGGGTGGCGCGTGCGAGCGCCTTCGACTCCGACTCCAGGGGCTGCGCAGGGCCGGCCTCGAGCATCGCCACGAGCTCTGGGACGCCGGCAGGGAAGGCAGGCTCGTCACCAGGCCAGTCGACGAAGGCGCCGTCCGGGGCGAGCTCCTGCGCCTGTGCCCGCGCGGCGGCCGCGGCGGCGCGAAGATGGCAGAGCTTGACGCCGGCCGTGACCGTCCGCGCGAGCAGCTTCGAGAACTCCCCGGCCACCTCGGAACGGTGCGCGCACGCATCCTCGAACTTCGCGGTCGCCTCCTCGAACCGGGCCCCGTCGACCTTCGCCTGCGCCGCCAGGACGTCACCCTCGCGACGAGCGATGGCGCCGGTGAGGCGCTCCGCTTCGGCGCGGTACCGGCGGATCGTCTCGTCGGCCTCGAGCCAGACGGTCGGCTCGTCGACGGCTGCGGCCTTCTCGGCTGTCGCCTGGCGGACCGCCGCCTCTGTCTCGGCGAGCCGTGCGCGTTCCGCCTCGAGCTTCGCGACGGCCTGGTCGAGGTCGCGCTGCGGCTTCGCGAGACGGTCGCGCATCAGATCACCTCGTCGGCGGCGAGCCCGAGCATCGAAGCGGACTCCCGCGCGTAACCGTCGGATCCCTGGCCGCCGCCGGACCGGTTGAAGTCGAGGCCGAGCCGTGCGCCGGCTTCGAGCTCGTACTCCTCGTCGGAGACCGTCCGGCCGTTCTCGTCCTCGAGCGAACGCGAGCACACCTGGCCTTGGCGGTTGCGGAGCGCCCGGCGAAGATCGGGGGACCGGGCCTCGAGCAGCCGGCTCGCGGCGCCCGGGTCGGCCGTGAAAGCGCGGCCCCAGTTGTCCTTCTCGTCGATCGCGATCCGGCCGTCGACCACGGCCCTCTCGAGCAGCTGCTCAGACATCTCGTTCCTCTCCATGTTGGGCGGCGGGGTCGTGTAGACGCGCCGCAGTTCGACGCCGTCGTCGGCTGCGTAGAGCCGCACGGCGTCTTCGAGCGTCCGGACGGCCGGCATCCGGCCGCCGAGCCACGCCAGCCCGAGAACCGCCTGCTCATAGACCTTCCCGGTCCGCTGGCTTCGTACCTTGCCCAGCTCGACCGATCGCGTCCGGTAAGCGCCCGCCCGAATCAACTGCGCGACCCGCTTCGGCACCTTCTTCACGTCGGCGAGGAGCCGTGACCCGTCAGCGTTGACCCTGACGTTCTCGACCCAGCCGACGGCAGGCTCTTCCGGTCGATGCCCGAGCCGCGCGGGCGGCTGCAGCTCGTCGCCGAGCTCGGCGTCTGCGGCAGCGAGCGCACGGAGGTCGGCGGTCGTCCAGTAATCGCCTCCAGCCGCTGAGCCCTGGCCGTGGATCGGCCCGCCGGTCGCGAGGATCTCGACGCCGTCGAGGTCGACGGTCTCGAGGCTCATGCCGTCACTCGCTCCAGCTCCGGGAACACCTGCAGCCCGAGCGCCGCCCCGACAAGCAGCAGGATCTTCATCGAGACGTAGCCGTCGTGCTCGAGCGCCCAAAGCGTCGAGGGGTCGACCGCGGCGCGGCGCGCGAGCTCGGCGCGGGTCAGGCCGCGCTCGTGGCGCAGCTCCTCCCACTCCCTGCCGGTCTCCGGTAGCTCACGTGGCCTGCTCACGGCCGAGTATCGGCAGGTGCAAAAATCTGCACCTGCCACTCCGTGACGTGCCGGTGCCGCGTCAAATCGCGACGCTTGTTGCGGACGGGGAGACCTGCGAGGATGGGGCCTGGTCGAGTGCACGACCATCCTGCTCGAGTACGCTGCGCCGGCCCCTGGTCGGTGTGCACTCACTGGCCGGGGGCTTCGCGGCAAAGGAGGCAGAAATGCCAGTCGCTCCCACCGTCCCGTCCCCCGCTGAGCTCCAGGCGCTCGTAGACCATCTGGCGGCCGCGATCTCGGTCATGGACGACCTTCGTCTCCCCGTCAGGTCGCTGCACGAGGAGCTCCAAGCGTTCGAGGCCGGCGAGACGTTCGAGCCTCACCACATCACCGCGGAGGAGCTCGGCATCCTCTTCATCGCCGCGACCGAGGCGAAGGAGGCCGGCGAGCAGCTGATCAAGTACGCCGACGAGCTGATCTCTGGCCTGCCCGACCTGCTCAACCGCGACTACGGCTACGTCGCGATGTTCGCCGGGATCGAGCTCGCGAACGGCGAGGCTCCGGCGGAGCGCTAACGCTCGAGACCCGCGGTCGATCACAGGCTCGAGTCGTAAGGGAGGAAGTCGGCACCGCCGTCCAGGCGATCGAGCGCCCGCTCGCGCCGGTGGGCGAGCGGATCGCCCCATCCCTCCTCGTCGTCGAGGACCGAGCCCGGCCGGAGCGGTGAGCGCCGCAGCTCCCACACCGCCAAGGCGAGCGCCTGGGCGACGTCACCGTGCGACCCGCCCACCCGGGGGATCTCCACCGCCGCCCTGCCCGACGTGAACCGAGCCCGGATCCGCCGCAGCTCCGTCAACAGCTGCTGCTCCGGGTAGAGCTCGAGCTCGCCGGCGACCAGGCGCGCACGCAGCTCCCGGAACACCGCCGTCTTAGACGCGGCCGACATCGTCACGACCCGCACCGACACCCCCAGCCGCCGCAGCCGGTCCGCGACACCCTGCGCCTTGTACTGATCCGTCACGGCGTGGCCGCCGTACACGCTGCAGAGCGCAGCCACCTCGGCGAGCACCTCATCCTCGACCGCCCGCGCCTCCTCCAACGACCGGGGCTTCCGCCGCCGCGGCCGCCACGACCTCGCCGCCGCCACAACCAGCCTGCGCGGCTCCTCCAGGTCACGGCCCACGACACACACCCCGAACGGGTCCGAGCTGAAGCTCGGGTCGAGCCCGCAGACCCACTTCGACGACGCCTCCGCCGGCAACTCGCCACGATCGACCACGGCCGCCGACACGTCAGCCGGATCCAGGAACGCCCCGCCGCTCCCCACGAACTCGGCCTCGTACTCCGCCTTGAAACTCTCGGGATCACGAGCCCGCTCCTGCTCCAGAAACCCCGCGTCGATCGTCGGGTTCGCCTCCGCCGTCGTCGCGTGCTGAGCGATCACATCGGGCAGCTCGCCGCTCGTCGCACGCCGGTAGAAGTCCGGGAAGAAGCCGTCCTGCCCGAAGGGGGTGCTCGCGACGATGACCCGGCCCAGGTCGCCGAACTGCGCCGTCGCCGGCGCAAGAGCCCGCCACACCTGCTCGGCCGTCTGGTTCGACTCGTTCTCGTCCGCGACAAACCAGGCCGCCTCGTCCAGCATCAGGCACGCGATCGGCCAGCCACGCGCACCACGCGACGACGCAGGGAACGCCGCGAACGTCATCCCCGTCGAGAACGTCAACTCGTCCAGCGTCTCTGACACGAGCTCTCCCCGCAGGATCGGGGAGCCCTCCACGATCGCCTTCGCATCAGCCACGAACCGCCGCGACTGCCTGAGATTCGGCGCGACAGCCACGGCATAGCCGCGCTCACCCTGCCGCAGCCGAGACCGCAGCTCCGGCCGCAACAGACACGTCCACAAGCCGATCAGCGCCATCGCGCTCGACTTGCCGCTCCGCCGGCCCATCGCCCACACATGCGTCCGCGCCCCGTCACGATCAGCCGCCTCGAGCGCACGCCGCTGCACCGGCCACAGATCGAGGCCAGCCCCGAGAAGGTTCGGATCGTCACACGCCTCGACGAGACCGACCGAAACGTCGCTCACGCGTCGCCCTGCCCGAGCCTCACAGCGGTCACGAGCTGCAACGCCACGAGATGGGCGCAAAGGCTGCGAGCCGGGCACGAACACGACCACCCACGGCCCGCCGCGAACGCGAGCTGATACTCGTCGCCGCCGCCGCGACACGTCGCACGGATCTCGCTCTCGCCAACGTGCGACACGATCAGCCGCCCCTCGACCAAGTACCGCCGCGCCTTCACATGCACCGGCTCACGGCCCGCGCTCACGGCGTCTCTTCCTGGGCGCCGCGCCGCTGCTCGAGGTAGCGCTCGAGCGTCGGGCCTGCCGCGGCGATGTCCAGGCCGAGCTCGACCCTCGCCTTCGGCGTGCAACCCAGACGCTCGAGCAACCGGGCCGCCGTGTTCTCCCACGTCGAGAGAGCCTTCAGCACTGGCTGCAGTTCGCCGGCGTCACCGCGGAAGAGACCACGGTCGAGCAGCCAGTCACTCGCCGCCTCGATCCGGGCGAGCACGAGCGCGAGCAGCCGGATCGTCGGCTCGTCCGGCGTAGCAGCGAGCGGCACGACCTGGCGCAACTCGTCGGCGATCTCCGACGCCCGCCCCTGAATCCGGAGCGTCGACATCCCACCGTGCGTCAACGCGAGCGCGTTGCCCGGCTCGAACGGCCGGAAGTGCGCGGGCAGCGAATCGCGGCCGAGCTTCTTCCCTGACCTACCCGGCACCATCGGCTCCGGACATTCGCGCCGGCCTGTAGCCGATGCAGTCCCTGCAGGTAGACCAGGGCTTACCGCCGTTCCAGTGGAACGCGCCCCCGGTCATGTGGGTCAGCTTGCGGCCGCAGGCTGGGTTCGCGCACTCGCGCAACTCCCAGCCCGCGTAGCTCGACGACGAGCCCGCGGTCACGCGAGCGACTCCCCGGCGGTCGCCCATGGCGGGCACGGAAGCGAGTAGATCCACGGATCCAGACCCTTGTCCTCGTCCAACGCGGCGAAGAGGTCGAGCTGCTCCGGATGCTCGGAGCGCCGAACCGCGGCCGGCCGGACTGCCCCGCGACCGTCGCGCACACCCCGAACCCCGCTCCCTGAGCGGCTCCGCGACCGGCACACGGTGGCGCTATCCGCGTGCACGGCCCTCGCCGAGGGTCCGGGCCGCGCTCTCCACAAGCCACCGCTCCAACTCCGAGATCGCGACCAGCTTCCGCCGGCCACGCCGCACCCAGCGCAACTCCGCCGCGACATGCTCATCGAGGAAGTCCCGCGACACCCCCAGGGACGCCGCGGCCTCGTCGGGCGAGTAGGCCAGCCGCGGGATCTCGGCCGGTGGCTTGCGCGCGCCTGCGCGCATGGATTCCGGAGCACCGTCAAGAGGAGCCTCGAGGGCGGCCTGGGTGCTCATAGCCCGAGTTCCCGTTGGAGGTGGGAGAGGCGGGCGAGTTCGTCCTCGTCGTTGGGTGTCAGATTAGACCCGTCCCGCCCACCCGTCCCTTCTTTAAGGGCGGACGGGTGGGACGGGTCTGAGGGGTGCGAGGCTTCTTCGTCCTGACCCGTCCCGGGGAGCTGGGACGGGTGAAAGCTGGTTTCTGTTGCGGGATCGGAGGTGTTCCAGTGGGTGAAGCGTCCCACCCGTCCCAGCTCGGCGGACGTGTGTGTTTTGACCCGTCCCGCGGTTTCGAGCCTTTTTCGTGCTGCGCGCACCTCTGAGGCGCGCCCTTCGACGTCGTCGTCGAGCTCGGTGGTTGTGGCCCAGGGGTGCTCGTCGAGGTAGTCGAGGATGCGCTGTTCGTAGGTCTCTGCGTCGACGGGGTCGGTGTCGGTTTCGTCGGTGATGAAGGTGAACGCTTCGGCTTCGGGGTCGAATGCGAGGATGGAGGCGGGGCGGGTGCCGCGGGCCCAGCGGAGTTTCGGGAAGCTGAGGCGGGCGCGGTTGCCGTCGAGTTTCTTGAGCATGAGGATCGCGTCGGCGTGGGGTGACCAGGCTCCTGCGATCTGCTCGAGCTCTTCCTCTGTCGGATCGCTGCGCGAGCGGGGATGGTGGAGGAGGAGGAACGCGACGGTGCGGCCGAGGCCGGCTTCGGCGAGCCAGGCCATGAAGTCGCGTGTCTCTTCGGGGGTGCCGTTTCCTTGCATCCCGAAGCGGGTGAGCGAGTCGCTGACGACGAGGTCGATCGCGTGCTGCTCGACGACCTGGCGGAACCGGTCGCGCTGCGCGTTGTCGGAGAGCTTCACTTGGCCCCAGCGGCTCGGCTCGTCCCAGACCCGGATCGGCTGGGTGTCGTGGGGCCAGCGCTCGAGCCGGGTCTCGAGCTTGTCGCGGAACGCTTCGCGTGGACCCTCGTTCTGGACGAACAGCACGCGCAACGGCCGAGGAAACGTCAGCCCGACGTAGTCGAGGCCGCTGCCGGCGTGGAGGCAGAGGTCGACGGCTTGTGTGCTCTTGCCGCCGCCGGCTTTGCCGACGAGCAGGCCGAGCCCACCGGGCGGCAGCACGGTCCCTTGCTCGCACGCAAGCAACGCGGCGGGCGCGTTCTCGTCGCGGCGCGCTACGAAGTCGGCGAGCGCGACGGTCGGATCCTCGTGCGGCGGGGACTGAGGCTCGTCGAAGAGCGGCTCGAGCATGTCGAGGTCGAAGCCGGCGGCGAGATGCTCGGCGAGGTCGTTCCCCTCCATCGGCGTGACCAGCGCGGCCGTCGCGGCGACCCCGGTCAGCTCACGGGCGACGTTGCGGGCGTGCCTCTCCCCCGGCTCGTCCTTGTCGGCGACGACGACGACGCGGGCCCCGCGGAGCGCCTCGCTGTGCTCGGCCCGCCACTTCCCTGCCCCGCCCGGGTTCGTGGTCGCCACCGCCCCGGCCCGCTCGGCCGCGTGGACGTCCTTCTCGCCCTCGACGACATAGACGGTCTCGCCGGCTGCCACCGCGGCCACGACCGCGGGAAGCCGGTAGAGGACGCGTGCGACCCCGGTGAGGTTCCACGTCCAGCCGCCGTGGCCATCGGGCCGGCGCTGCCGGAACGTCTTCGGCTCGAAGCGGACAACCTGGAACAGGGGCTCGCCGCCGGCGGCGACGTAGTCGTAGATCTCGGCCGGCTCGCCGAGGCCCGCCCCGTTCACGGAGGTGCCCTCGTAGAAGAGGTCGCTCTCGGCCAGCCCGACCGCGGCGACGACGTCACGGGTCGCGCAGCCGGCGAAGCATTTCACGACGAGCCCCCTCTCGCCGTTGCCGAGCGAGAGGCTCGGCGTCCGATCCTCGTGGGTCGGGCAGCGCGCGACGAACCCCTCCCCCGATCGTCGAACAGCCTCGAACCGCGACGCGAGCTCGTCGAGCGTCAGGCGCACGGCTCGAGCTTCTCCTCAAGCAGCGACCACAGCCGTTCGCTCGAGTCCGGGAACGGCTGGATCAGGCCGGGCCTGCCGATCCCGCCCGTCGTGCCCGGGCACGGGTGCTCGAACGTGTCGATCAGCGCGACGACCAGGCCATCGTCGGCCACGTCAAGCAGCAACGCCGACGAGGTCGGGTCGACCAGCTCGAAGCCGCAGCCCGGGCAGACGTCCACGGCTACCGTCACCAGCCGGCCTCGCGGCGCAGCCGGTCGAGCTCCTCTTCGACGCTGTCGCCGATCACGGCCATCTCGGCGTGAGCGGCGATCTCGCGTTGACGATCCCGCTCGAGCTCGTCGTTCAGGTCACGCCAGGCCCGTGCCTGAACGCGGTCCGGCAGCAGCAGGAAGAGGCGAGCTCGCCCGGATGCGGGAAGCCAGCGCAGGCGGCGTTGCCACTGAGCGAAGGTCACCCAGCCTGCTCCTCGAGGATGCGCAGCAGTTGGACGTAGGCGGCGAGATTCTCGGGCCGCGGACGCCGCAAGCCCGCCTCCCACAGACGCACGGCCTGGACGCTGACGCCGATCGTCTCGGCGATCTCCCTGACGCTAACGCCAGCGTCCTCTCGCAGCTTTCGCCGACGAGCCGCGGGCGGCAGGTCTCGTCGAGCCAGAACGCGATCGCGGAACTCGTCGACGCTGAGAGACACAGTTGTTCCATCGTATGCACAGAGTTGCTAAACTAGGAAGGGCGAAATGAAGCATCTGCACAAGTCGTCCACCAACAGTTGTTCGCAAACAGTTGCTTTATTGCAGCGCCCCCGTTACGCTCGCCCCATGTCGGAACTCGACAGGCAGGCGATCCAGCGCACCAGGCTCCCTGGGGGAGCGAGAACTGGGGAAGTCGCGGACGTTCTCGGCACCAGCGATGCCGCCGGCGCCGCGGTCCTTCAAAGCCAACTTTCCGAAGAGGACTGGGGGCTCTATACAGCTGCGGCGGACGCTGCCGCCAGCGTTCCCGGACCTCCCGTCTGCGTCTACGCCCAGGAGATCGCCGAGCGGCCGGACGTGGTCGCGCGCTTCGTCGCGTACCTCACGGTCGCCGTGCGGCCTAGCATCGCGAAGGGTTGGATCGTCTCTGGTTACATCGTGCTCAGCGGCGGCGAGCTCGTGATCGGACAGCTAACGCTTGAGCCGGAACTCAACACGGGCACTGGAATCACGCGGTCGCTGCTCCACGGCGTCTCGGTCTCGCAGATCCTCGCGCGAGCGCAGGCAATGCTCGTTCAAACGCCGGAGTGGCTCGAGCTGGTGAAGCGACTTGGCCTCGGAGAACCACCCCACGCTGACAAAGAGCGTGCTCACCGAGCAGCCGCGACCGCGGCAACTGCGGGAACGGCTCGCCGGCGTGGGCGAAAAGGCTGGGGCGAGGAGCACTACCGGCGAGTTGCTCTCGAGTACCTCGCGCTGCAGCGTGAAGGCGTCGGCCGGGGGATCCTAAACAGGCTCGCCGAGCGTGAGGCCAAACGTCTCAAAAAACCGATCGCGCGCGAGACGATGCGTGACTGGGTCCGTCGTGCACGCGAGCTGGGCTTTCTCGCTGGCGGCGTTCGCGGTAGAGCGGGCGCTCGACCTGGCCCGAACCTTTATCCCAAGAAGGAGGAATCGTGAGCCGCACCACCGGAATCGAGATCCGCCACGCACGAGGCTGCCCCGCCCGCGACGAGGGCGAGTGCAGCTGCACGCCGAGCTTTCAGGCGAGCGCGTGGAGCGCGCGCGACGGGAAACGGATCCGCCGCACCTTCGCCACGGTCACGGCCGCGAAGACCTGGCGCTCCGACGCGCAGGCCGCGATCCGGAAGGGCACCATGCGCGCGCCGACAGCGACGACCCTCCGGGAGGCCGCCGCCGTCTGGCTCGAAGGGGCAGAGTCAGGCGCCGTCCGCACACGCTCCGGCGAGATCTACAAGGCGTCGAGCCTGCGCGGCTACGCACAGGGCCTCCGTGACCACGTCCTCCCCGAGCTCGGCACGGCACGGCTCTCGGAGCTCGACCGCGTCGAGCTCCAGGACCTCGCCGACCGGATGCTCGCCACGGGTGCTGACCCCTCGACGATCCGAAACGCGATCGCGCCGGTCCGGGCGATCTACCGGCGCGCGGTCAAGCGCGGCGAGGTCGCCGTCAACCCGACGAGCGGGCTCGAGCTGCCGGCCAGCCAGGGCCGCCGCGACCGGATCGCCGATCCCGCCGAGGCAGTCGAGCTGCTCGGGGCGCTCCCCCAACACGACCGGGCGCTCTGGGCGACAGCCCTCTACGCCGGTCTTCGCCGAGGCGAGCTGATGGCGCTCCGCTGGGAGGACATCGACCTCGCGACCGGCGTCATCCGGGTCACACGATCGTACGATCCGAAGTCGCGCGCCTTCATCACCCCGAAGAGCCGCGCCGGCGAGCGCACGGTCCCGATCGCGGCCGTCCTCCGCGGCTACCTGCTCGAGCACAAGCTCCGCACGGGACGCGGCGAAGGCCTCGCGTTCGGCCTATCGGCGGAGCGGCCGTTCACCTCCTCGAACGTCTGGCGGCGAGCGCACACCGCCTGGAAGCGAGCACGCGCGAAGCGAGCACGCGAGCTCGGCCTCGAGCCCGACAGCGTCGAGGCGGGGTTCGAGCCAATCGGGCTCCACGAGTGCCGCCACACCTTCGCGAGCTTGATGATCGCCGCCGGCGTCAACGCGAAGGCGCTCTCGACCTATATGGGCCACTCGACGATCTCGATCACGCTCGACCGATACGGGAAATTGATGCGCGGGAACGAGGCCGAGGCGGCGGGGCTGCTCGACGCCCACCTCGTTCGCGCAGACACCGCGGCGAGACTCGCCCAGGTCGAGGCGTAAATGGACGAGTGCGCGACGTGTGCGCGACAGTCGACTGTCGCGCAGAGCGGTTTTAGGCTGGTTTAGGCGGTCTTGAGCGGAATAGCCGATGTGGGCGCGGTGCGCCGCGATCCCTTATCCAGAGCGGGATTCGGCTTGAAAAGGGCGGATGGCCCCGAGAGGAGTCGAACCTCTGCACACGGATTCGAAGTCCGCCGCTCTATCCACTGAGCTACGGGGCCTATCCCGCAGGGTAGCGCTAAGGCGCCGCTTGACGGCGCCGATCCCAGGACGCGCGGGCTCGGCCCGTGCGTCCGTCTGAAATGACCGGTCGACCCGACCGAACTCAACAGAAACCGTTCTAGGGGAAGCTGGGGCTTGCCTTACGGAGATCGAGCGCGCCACCCTCGGCACACTGCGCTGACCGGTAGCCGGGGAGCTCCTGTCCGTAGTGCGCCCAGTAGAGCTTCGCCAGCTGGGCGGCGTACGACCGGCCGATGCCGAGCTGCACGCCCGTCGAGACCATGAGCTGGATCGCGTAGCACTCGGCCTCGGCCTCGCCGGCGATGCCCTTCGCGTGCTGGGGCTCATGTGCAAGCGTCACGAGCGCGGTGGCGAGCGGGAACTGCGCCTCGGCACTCGACGGCCGCGCGTGACCGTAGACGAGGTCGACGAGGCTGTCGCAGACGGCCGGCGACAGGCTCGCACGGGCACCGGAGATGCCGGCGAAACCGAGCGTGTCCTCGTCGATCCGGTGCTTGGTGTACGCCTTCTCCTCGCGGAGCAACCGCTGCCAGTCGGCATGCGACCAGCAGCGGACCTCGACCTCCTTGCCGGCCAGCCTGCTCGCCACCCGGCTGAATCTCGGCTCGACGCGGCTTGCCGCGGCCGCGCCGCCGATCACCGGGAGTGAGCGAACCTCGCCGGGGGGAAGGCCGCGATCGGCCTCGAGAAGAAGCCGCCCGCCGTTCTGAGCGTCGAGCTGTGCCTCGCGCAGCATCGACTCGTCCTCACGGAAGATCGCAAGCTTGATCGCAGTGTCGAAACGCTCGAGGTGCGTGCAGGCGCGGACAAAGGTTCGAAACGCCGGCGTCAACCGCTCGGTCGGCGGCGCCCCGACTCGACCGCGGAGGTCTGCGGCGCACCGATCGACGGCCTCGAGGGCGCTCTCGTGAGCGAGGACGGTCCGGCCGTCGCGGCCGAGCAGGCGCCGGGCGAGCGGCGGGGACGACTCGATCCGGCCGGCCCGCTGCAGCCCCTCCATCAGGCGCGTGTTCCAGGCACCGAGCTTCCCGAGCCACAGGAGCTCCGTAGGAGACGCCCAGGTCCCGCTGCTCTCACCGGCGGCCAGGACACCGGCGGTCGGGGTTCGCGCGGCCGCCGCCGCGTTCCCGCGAGCCGCGCTCGTACACGCGACCGCGAGCAGGACGACGGCGACGCCCGCAGCCATGCCGAGAAAGAAACGAAGTACGACCCCTGGTCCGCTCATATAGAGAAAACGCCTGCACAGGCCCAGGAGTTACGCATGTCGCACGAAGCAGCCGCACGAAGTAGCGCCTCCGGCGCTCAACTTCGAGCGGATCGTCCTGTCGATCCCGGCGTCAGTGAGCGAGGCCGAGCGAAGCCCGGCCTCGCGGAGGGTGGCGAACGGGACTCGAACCCGCGACCCTGCCGCACGAAGTCGCGCCTACGGCGCCCGACTTCGAGCGGATCGTCCTATCGATCCTGGCGTCAGTGAGCGAGACCGGGCGAAGCCCGGCCTCGCGGAGGGTGGCGAACGGGACTCGAACCCGCGACCACCTGGACCACAACCAGGGGCTCTACCAACTGAGCTACCGCCACCACGGTGAGGTCAGAATAGCGGCGCTAACCCGCCGCGGATGCCGGCTCCGCCGGCGTCCGCCACTTCGGCTCGCCGCCAGGGGTCTTTCCCCGAACGAAGTCGTCATGGTCTCCGCGCAGCGGAGGCCGGACTTCGTTCGGAAGAAACCCGCCGCGGATGCCGGCTCCGCCGGCATCCGCCACTACGGCTCGCCGGCAGGACGTTCTTCACCGGACGAAGTCGTCATGGTCTCCGCGGAGCGGAGGCCGGACTTCGATCCGGCAACGCGGATGCCGGCTCTGCCGGCGTCCGCCACGTCGGCTCGCCGCCAGGGGTCTTTCTCCGAACGACATCGTCATGTTCCGCGCAGCAGAACGGATGTCGTTCGGGAGTGCGCCTGGGAGGATTCGAACCTCCGACCCACGGCTTAGAAGGCCGTCGCTCTTCCACTGAGCTACAGGCGCCGCTTGGAAGGGTACCGCGGTGCTGAACTAACGCCGGACGCCGAAATCGGCGGTGACGACCGTGACTTCCCTGCCGCCGAACGTGCCGGGTGCGGCATGGGCGTGCACGGCGGAGATGCCGATCTCGCGCCAGCGCCCGTTCAGCATGTTCGCGCGGTGCTCGGGGCTGTCGAACCAGAGCTTGAGCGCCCCGGCCGGGTCGACGTCGGGCGACGACCAGAGCAGGTTCTCGCCCACCGACCAGTAGCGGCTACGCCCCATCGGGTAGTAGCGTGCCACGCGCCTGTCGAACGACGATCCGTTGGCGGAGCTGTGGCTGAAGTATCCGCGGGCGGCCATCTCGGCCGAGTGCTGCCGTGCGGCCGTGGAGAGGCTGCCTGAGAGTCGGAGCGGCAGGAGGCCGTGCCTTCTGCGAAGCCCGTTGACCTCTCCCAGGACTCCGGCCTCGAGGGCCGACTGGGCAACGCGAGCCTGATTCTTCTGCCGGGCGGGGGCCGCGTGGTGCGGGCGTGCCGGGAAGACGCGCTGCCAGGAGAACGCCTGCGCCGAGCCTGTCACCGTCAGCAGCAGCAGGCTGCATGGCAGTACGACGCGTGCGACGCGGGGGAACATACCCTCCGGATCGGCACAACACGGTTTGCGATCGTCACCCGAACGGGGGAGCAGCCCATAGGCCGTTCGGCCTAAGAGCTCCTTTCACAATGAGCGCTGTGTCGACGGGCCGCGCTGGGCGGCGCGAGGCCGCGTCCTCAGTCGCGTCCATAGCGGTGCTATGCACGCTCCCTGTGTCCTTGCCTCGCACTCACCCATCGCACCCCGTCGACGAGCGTCATTCTGAAACGACCTCTAAGGCGGAGCGGGCAGGGAATGCCGGCGGCGGCGCAGCGAATCGCGGATGATCACCTGAAGCGAGCCTGCCACCGGGATGGCGGCGAGAGCACCGAGGACACCCGCGAGCTCCGCGCCGATCAGCACCGAGATCAGGACGGTCAAGGGCGAGAGCTCGACGGTCCGGCCGTACACCACCGGCTGAAGCAGATGGTTCTCGAGCTGCTGGTAGACGACGAAGAAGACGATCACCACGATTCCGGCCGGAACCGAGTGCAGGAACGCGATGATGCCCACGATGATCGCGGCGATCGTCGCGCCGGCCAGCGGGATCAGGTCGAGGATCGCGACGATCAGACCGAGCGCGAGCGCGTACTTCACCCCGACGATCAAGAGCACGATCGTCGTCGCCGCCCCCGCGATGAGGCTGATCAGCAGGTTGCCGGTCACGTAGCCCCCGACGGTCTTGTAGACATCCCGGCCCACCGCCCGCCAACGTCCCTGCGACTCTGGGCGTAAGAGGCCGAAGAAGCGCTCGACCCATTTCGGGCCCTCCAGCAGCATGAAGAAGGTCATGAAGGCGATCGTGAGGGTCGCGACGATCGCGGTGATCACGCCCTTCGTGACCGCCACCGCCGTGCCCGAGAGGCCGAACAGCTTCTTCGCGCCGCCGTCCTTCAACGCCTTTCGCGCCTTGGTCGCGACGTGGTACTTCTTCTCGAGAAAGCCGAACCGCCCCTTCCCCTTCGACGTCTGCTCGATGTAGCCGGGGACGTGATCGGCGAAGCCGCTGACCTGGTGGACGAGAGTAGGAACGAAGAGGGCGCCGACAGCCACGATCGTCGCGAGGGTCGTGACGAAGACGATGCCGGTCGCGGCTCCCCGGGACGTGACCCGGTGGTCTTGCAGCCAGTCGACGGCCGGGTTGAGCGCGAGCGCAAGGAAGAGCGCGATGAAGACCCAGACGACGACATGTCGGGAGATCCAGAGCACCTCCAGGACGGCGGCGACTGCGATCAGGATCCCTACGACGTTGAAGACCGTGCGCGGCCGGAAGTGGACGAGAGGCTCGCGCTCGGTCTGCACATGTGCAGCATCGTGGCACCGCCGGACGGTAGATTCGCCCCGTGAGTCTTCGCGGCCGGACGATCGAGCAGACCGCCACGCTTCCCGACGGGAGGCACGTGGTGATCCACGTGGGCGTGCCCGACGACCCTTACATTCCGCGTTCGCAGCTGGACACCGTGGACGTCGAGCTCCATGCGGGCGGAAGTGTCCTGGCAGCCGTCAACACCGTCCTCGACGTCGATCAGGAGAGCGAGGCGCTCGAGCTGGCTCGCGAGATTGCCAAGGGGCTCGAGTCCGGCGACTTGGAGCCGACGGCCGGGGCGATCGAGCCCCTGGCGGACACCCTTCGATGAACGCCACGCTGCACACGAACCACGGCGCACTCGAGCTCGAGCTCTTCCCCGGAGAGGCACCGAAGACCGTCGAGAATTTCGTCAAGCTCGCGCGCGACGGCTTCTACGACGGCGTGATCTTCCACCGCGTGATCCCGGACTTCATGATCCAGGGCGGCGACCCGACCGGAACCGGCTCCGGCGGCCCGGGCTACTCGTTCGAGGACGAGTTCAACGACCACAAGGTCGAGCGGGGTGCGCTCGCGATGGCGAATGCCGGGCCGAACACCAACGGCTCCCAGTTCTTCATCGTCACCACCGACGCTGCGCCGTGGCTCGACGGAAAGCACACGGTCTTCGGGAAGGTTTCGTCCGGAATGGACGTGGTAAACACGATCTCCGAGCTGCCCCGTAACTCGAGCGACCGTCCAAACGAGGACGTCGTGATCGAGCGAGTCGAGATCCCCGACTAGCTCCGAGAGGACGAGAGCGGGCGGCGGGAATCGAACCCGCGTAACTAGGGTGGAAACCTAGAGCTCTACCATTGAGCTACGCCCGCCGGGTGCCGAGTAGCGTAGCGCCGTGAACCCGTACGAGTGGTCGCTGGACTGGGACAGCGCCGTCGTCCTGCCGGCGCTCGCGCTCGGCTACGCCGTACTCGCGTGGCGCTACCGGCCGGGGCGTAGAAAGCTCGCGGCGTTCGCCGCCGCGGAGGTGCTTTTGCTCGCCGTCCTGGTGACACCGGTGGAGACGATCGCGCTCCACTACCTGCTCACGGCGCACCTGCTCCAGAACGTCGTTCTGGCCGAATGGGCGCCGGCGCTCGTCCTCCTGAGCCTTCCCCACAACCTCGGACGGAAGCTCGAGCGCGTTCGCGCCGTCCGCCTGCTCACGCACCCCTTCGTCGCCCTGCCGCTCTGGCTCGGCTCGGCCTACGGGTGGCACATTCCGCGCGTGTACGACGCGGCGCTGGCGCACCAGGGCTCGATCCTGCACCTCGAGCACGCGAGCTTCTTCGCGACCGGCGTCCTCCTCTGGTGGCCTGTCCTCCATGGAAGCCTGTCGGACGGTGGCAAAGCGCTGTACGTCTTCGCCGCCTTCGTGCTCGCCTCGCCACTCGGCCTGCTACTCGCGCTCCTTCCGACCACCGTCTACTCGTTCTACGAGCAGGCCCCGCACCTCTGGGGTCTCGGCCACCTCACCGACCAGCAGATCGCCGGAGTGACCATGGCCGCTGAGCAGGCGATCGTCTTCTTCGCCGTTTTCGCGGTCTTTCTGTCGCGGTTTCTGAGAACGGAGGGACTGGCCGGTACATACAGACGGCAGTAGGGGCTTTGCTCACCCTGGCGCACGTCGTATCGTCCGCACATGAGCGTCAGGGAAAGCCGCCAGGCAGTGGTAGTGCTCGGCGCCGCACTGGCGGCGTGGATCGTGACTGTGCAGCGGATGTCCGGGATGGATGCCGGGCCCGGCACCGATCTCGGCGGGCTCGGGTGGTTCGTCGGTGTCTGGGTGACGATGATGGCCGCGATGATGCTCCCATCGGCCGCGCCGATGGTGCTGCTCTTCCACCGCGTGTCGGGCGAGCGTGCCCGGCGGGGGCGCTCAAGCGTCCCGACCTGGGTGTTCGTCTCGGGCTATCTCGCCGTCTGGACGGCCTACGGCCTCCTGGCCTTCGGGCTCTATCGCGGGATCCGCGCCATCGACCTCGCCTTCCTCGACTGGAATCGTGGCGGTCCATTCGTCGCCGGCGGTGCGATCGTCCTCGCGGGCCTCTACGAGCTCACGCCACTGAAAACTGTCTGCCTGCGTCATTGCCGCTCACCGATGCATTTCGTGCTGGGCGGCTGGCGCGAAGGATGGGCGGGTGCACTCCGGATGGGCGGAGAGCACGGGGCCTTCTGCGTCGGATGCTGCTGGGGCCTGATGATCGTGCTCTTCGCGGTCGGGGTGATGAGCATCTTCTGGATGGTCGCCGTTGCAGGCGTGATCTTCGTCCAGAAGACGCTGCCACTCGAGCGTGTCGTGACCCGCGCGATCGCCGGTGCCCTGGTCGCCCTCGGGATCTGGGTGGCCGTCTCGCCCGGCTCCGCCCCGGGTCTCACACAGCCCGGGACGGGGGTGTCGCCGATGCAGATGAACCGGTGAAGCTCTAGCCGAAGGCCTTCTCGACGACCGTCGGGTCGTGCTTGCCGGTCCGGATCGAGCTGCCGTGGCGGACGAAGGCCATCGAGCTGTGGCCGTCGGTCACGTCGATGTCGATCGGGCCAGACGTCTTCAGCCTCTTTGCCAGAGCAGTCTCGGCCTCTTCGTTCTCGCCCGTGTACTCCATTCCACCGGGGATGCGCACGAGGATCCGGTACGGGTCGGGCGGCTCGATCCCCCGGAGCGTGTCGACCTCAGTCTCGAAGACGTCGCCCACCTTCACCCGGCCCGATCGGGATTCGAGGTCGAACTCGAACACGACCGGCGCAACGACGGGGTCATGCACCGTCGGGCAGACGAAGGCGAAGACCTCCATCATCGTGTCGCCGTGCTGGCCGCTCGCGACCTGCAAGATCGCGTCGCGCTGCCCATCGTTCGTCGCGTCGTCGACGAATGGCTGGATCTCGCCGTTCCCCTCGTGGATCGCGCCTGGCCAGCGAACGACGCCGCCCCAGACGACCCCGGCGAGATCGACGTCGCCGAAATGGCCCTTGTCGACCCGCATCGCGACCATGCCCTCACAGTGACCCTCTGTCGGCCGCTGGTTGAAGTCGCACGGGCAACCCGGGTCGCAGTTGCAGTTCTTGAACCAGGGGCCCTCCATGTACCAATCTGTCGCCATTCGCGATCCTCCCGTGACCCCTGTGCTGTTCGTCAGGAGGGGACACTACGACGACGCCACGATACGGTCAAGAGTCGGGGCGGCCGGATTCGAACCAGCGACTTCCGCGTCCCAAACGCGGCGCTCTAACCAGGCTGAGCTACGCCCCGCTGCCTCGTAGAGGAGCGTACAGCGTGACAGTTCGCGCAGACGAGCTCACACTCGTCCGGCTCTGGCATGCGGGGGCGTCACGGGACGCCTTCCGCCTTGCCCAGACGGCACGTTGACGGCTCCTCCTCCGATCGGGCGAGTTCGACTTGCGCTCATCCGGCGGTTGCTTCACACTGCCGCGAATGCTTATTAAAAAGAAGGTTCTTGTAGGTTTCATCTCGGGTTTTATGCTGCTTCTTCCGGCTGGAGCCGCCTCCGCGCGAAGCGTCTCGACCGATCTGCTCCAGGCGATGAACGCCGTCCGTACAGGCAATCACCTGGCGCCCCTCCGGATCGATTCGCGCCTCGCGCGGACCGCAAGGGCGCACTCCGCGGACATGCTTCGCCACAACTACTTCTCGCACGGAAATTTCTCCGCGCGGGTGCGGGCGTCGGGCGCCCGCGGACCGACCTACGGCGAGAACCTCGCCTGGGGGACCGCTGCTACGGCCCAGTGGGTCATCGGTAAGTGGCTCGCCAGCCCTGCGCACCGCGCGATCCTGCTGCGGTCTGGCTTTCGCCGGGTCGGCATCGGCACGTTGAGCGGCACCTTCGGCGGAGCAACAGGCGCCACGGTCGTCACCGCCGACTTCGCCGGCTCCTAAGAGCTCCGGACACAGCCAGGGATCCGGCGCCCCGCTGAATCCGTTATTCGGATTCCATCAGCGACCTGAGCTCGCTCAGCTTCTCGGTCCGAAGCTCATCCCGTTCGCCGCGTTCGATGCGTTCGAGCAGGTCCCGGACGAGCGGCGCGAGCTCGAGCGGATTGAAGGGCTTCGTCACGTAGTCGACGCCGCCGATGTCGAGGCCCTTGGCCCGGTCCCGGAACTCGGCGCGCGCCGTCAAAAAGATGATCGGGATCCCGTTCGTTCGATCGTCCTCGAGCAGTCGCTCAGCCACCTGCCAACCGTCGAGCCCGGGCATCATCACGTCGAGCAGGATCAGGTCCGGCGTGCCGTCTTGCGCCTGATCGAGCCCGGAAGGGCCGTCGGCGGCTTCGATCACGTCCATGCCCTCCGCCTCGAGGTTCACGCGGCAAAGGAGGCGGATCGGCGCCTCGTCGTCGATT
This sequence comes from Gaiellales bacterium, assembly GCA_038237865.1. GTDB lineage: Bacteria > Actinomycetota > Thermoleophilia > Gaiellales > Gaiellaceae > 3-1-20CM-4-69-9. Next base: position 28,895 of record JBBRYG010000007.1, read on the forward strand.
ACGAGCACTCTGGTCATGGACTGGGCAACTCCTGGCTAGCGCGCGGGCTCTACCCGGTCTCGTCAGCTTCTACTCACGCGCCGCCGGCAGTTCGAAGGCGAAGCTCGCGCCGGCGCCCTCCGCCGAATCGACCCAGATCCGCCCACCCATCGCCGTCACGAGCTCACGCGCGATGAACAATCCGAGCCCGGTGCCCGCGGCGCCGTCCCGCGTCGTGCTCTCTGCGCGGTAGAACTTGCGAAAGATCCGCTCCTGCTCGACCTGCGGGATACCGATGCCCTCATCGGCCACGCGCAGCTCGACGGTGTCCTGACGACGCCGCGCGCCGACTGTGACCGTGCCCCCGCCGGGCGAGTACTTGAGTGCGTTCTCGACGAGGATCGAAAAGACCTGGCGCACCTTTTCGCGGTCTGCCTGCGCGGCCAGCGGCTCCGCCGGGAGATCGACCTCGAAGCGATGGCCGTTGACCACGCCGGTGTCCTCCACCGTCTCCACGATCTCCGAGACGACCGAGCCGACGTCGATCCGCTCGGGCTCGACCTGAAGATCGCCGGCATCGAGCCGCGCAACGTTCAGAAGCTGGTCGACGATCTCGGTCAGACGCTCCGACTCCGACGCGATGTAGCCGAGGAATGTCCGGCGCTCCTCCTCCCCGAAGAGGACGTCTTGCCGGAGGAGCGTTTCCGCGAAGCCGTAGATGGACGTCAAAGGCGTGCGGAGCTCGTGCGAGACTGCCGCCACGAAATCGGACTTCACCTCCTCGACCATGCGATCGGCCGAGATGTCGCGAAAGGCGAAGATCCGCCCGGCAACCGCACCGAGCGGGTCGCGCATGACCGCCTCGCTGAGCGAGAGCCAGACCTCTTCCCCGCTCTTCAGGATCGAGACGAGCCGTGGGCCTGCCAGGGTTTGGCCGTCTTCGTCGGACTCGAGCGTCCGCTGCAGGACCTGGGCCGGGGCGCGACCGAGCGCCTCCTCCGCCGGGACACCTGTGATCTCCTCCGCAGCCGCATTCCAGAGAACCACCTTGCCGTCACGGTCGACGGCCACGATCCCGTCGGCAATGTTGGCCAGGATCGCGACGCTGCGCTCCTTCTCGACCGAGACCCGGGAATAGAGCTCCGCGTTCGAGAGCGCTGCTGAGGTGTTGGCCGCGAGCGCGAGCAGGGCCTCGACTTCCTCCGGGCGCCACCGGCGTGGTTCCCTCGCATAGACGGCGAGCACGCCGTGGAGAGCGCCGTCCGGGCCGGTGAGAGGAACGCCGACGAACGCGGCGTACCCGGCCGCGAGGATCGGGTCGACTGCGACGAGGCGCGCGTCCGCAGAGGCGTTCTCGATCGCGACCGGCGCACGGGACTGGAAGACGTCGCCGGAGAGCCAGGCCGTCGCCGGGGAATGGATTCCCACCCATTCCTCGGCGCCCTCGCCCGAAGCCGCGCCGATCACCAGCTCGTCGCCCTCGACCGTGCGGATGGCGCAGGCGTCGGCCGTGAGCAGCGACGGCGCTTGCTGCACGACCTCGTCCAGCACGGCCGAGGGGTCGAGCTCCGTCGCCAGCACGCCACCTGTCCGCGCGAGCTGCTGAGAAAGCGCCCGTGCCGTCCGCTCCGCTTCGAACAGATCGCTCCGCTCGAGCGCTCCGCGGGCAGCGTCGGCAAGATGTCGGGCGAGCTCGAGGTCGTCGTCCGCGAAAGCGCGCGGCTCCTCGAAGAAGATGACCACGAGGCCGCTCCCTTCCTCGCGTGGGTCGGCGACGGGGACGACAAGGAGCGCCTCGTGCCGGCAAGCGCGGGTCATGTCGACCCAGGCACTTCCGAACCGATCGTCCTCCGCGAGCGCGGGAGAGACGAGCACCCGCCCGTCCGCCGCCGCGGAGCGCAGCACCTCGGCGCCGGCGGGCAGCCCGTCTGCGAGCGACGCCTCGATCGTCGCCGGGAGATCGGCTCCCCCGGCGAGCCGGAGTGTCCCTGCGCGAGGCATGAGCACTGCCGCCGATGCGCCGCCCAGGGCCTCGTTCGCCGCCCGGGCCACGGCCTCGAGCGTCTCCGGCAGCGACAGCGACTGCCCGAGGACGGAGGCGATACGAAAGAACCCGCGCTGGATCTGGGCCTGGCGGCTGCGCGCCTCGAAAGCACGGGCGTTGGCAAGAGCGAGCGCCGCCATGCCCGCGAACGCCTCGAGCAGGTCGGCGTCGTCCTGCGTGAACGCACGTGGACTGTGTGCACCGACGCCGAGCACCCCCTGCATCGAGCCGGACGAGCGCAGTGGCGCGACCATCGCGCTCGTGAACGCGACGTACGCCTGGTGCGGGACCGTCTCCGTCAGGTCGGAGTAGTGGGACGAGATCACGACGGAGCCGGTCCGGATCGCCTCCCCGGCGACGCCGCGCGCGGAAGGGAACTCGAATCCGATCAGGTCGGAAGGGAGCCCGTGCACAGCCTCGCAGCGAAGGGTCTGACGCTCGGGGTCGTACAGGTAGCAGTCCGCAGCCTCGGCCCCCAGCAGGCCGGCAACCTCCTCGACGAGCCGCTGCAACAGCGTCTCGAGCCGCAGGTCGCTCGTGAGCACCTGCGCCGAGCGGAGGAGAGCGCCTTGCTGTGCGATCCGGCGCTTGTTCTCCTCCAGCAACCGGGCGACATGGAGGGCGACACCGACCTCCCGAGCGACTGCCTCGATCAACGCGATCTCCTCGCGGCCCCACTGGCCGGGCTCGGTCCGATGCGCGGCGAAGATGCCGAGCGCCTCGCCGAAGACGACTATGGGCGTTGCCAGGGCCGCCCGCGCCCCAAGCCGCTCGAGCGTCTCGCGCCCGCCGAGCGACTCGTCGTCGAGCCGCTCGTCGGTGGCCACGTCCTCCACCGCAACAGTGCCCCGCTGCAGGGCGGCGAGATTGGAGACGGGAAGCCGAGCGCCATCGGTGATCGCCTCCAGTCCAGGCCTGCGCCACTCGACCGCGATCGTTTCGAGACCAAGGCGGATGAACGACCGGTCGACACGGAGCGCGGCGCCGAGCTCCTCGGCGGCGACCTGGAGAAGCCGCTCGGTGTCAAGCTCGGATCGCACCTGCGCCGAGATTCGGGCGACGATGCGCTCACGCTCCAGCGCCTCGGCGAGCGCAGACGTCGATCGCGTCCGGTCGAGCGCCAGAGCCGCCTCTCCGGCAAGCGCCTGCAGCAGCTTCAGTTCCTCGCCGGAGAACACGTGCCGGCGCGAGGTGGAGGCGACGACGAGCACCGCGATCACGCGGGACTCGACGATGAGGGGCACGTAGGCCGTGCTCTTCGCGCCGACCCGGTCGACGAGCTGGCCGTGGACGCGGGGTGAGGCCTCCGAGTCGTAGACGGAGAAAGGCACCGCGTCGTCCACGGCCGCCCCGATGCCCGACGTCACATGCTGGAGGTCGACGCTGATCGCCGGGAACCAGGTCAACTCCTGCCTGCCGTCGAAGCCGATCAGCCCGCGCGCCGCCGAGCCGTCCTCGGAGACAAGGGTCACGCATGCCACTTCCGCCCCGGTCGCGCGCTGCGCGGCCTCCACGAGGAGGGACGCGACGGCCCTGGCATCCGGCGCGCTCGAGAGCGCTCCGGAGACGGCCGCGAGGGACACGAGCTCCTGCTCCCGCGTCGAGGGGGCCGGGGAACGGCGCTTCCGGCGGAAGAGCGACGAGAGAGCTTGGCGCACTGGTGACACTGGGCGACCTGATTGTAGGGAGCGGCGCAAGTGAGATCGAGGGCCGCGGCCCGAGCTTGCAAGGGTGAGTTTCAGCCACGCCGCCCGCTTTCCTGCGGCCGGAAAGATGGGCCGAACGGCCTATTGGAAAGCCACGGCCGACTCGTTATTGTCGCCTGCACTGGGCGATGCGAACCGCGGCGCGTTCCTGGCCTTGCAGTCCGCGGTGAGCACCAGGAGGAGGCCCGTCGCCACCGACCCCCCCGAGCGACGGGTCTCTTCCTTTTTTTTCGCGCTCCGCTGCTACCGTGCCTCGAGGTTTGGTGAAGCGAGTTCTCCTCGCGTCGCCCCGGGGGTATTGCGCCGGTGTGGAACGGGCCGTCGAGACGGTCGAGCGAGCTCTGGACCTGTACGGGGCGCCCGTCTACGTGCGGAAGCAAATCGTGCACAACCTGCACGTGGTTCAGGAGCTCGAAGCGCGGGGCGCCGTCTTCGTCGAGGACGAGCGTGATGCTCCGGAGGGGGCGACGCTGGTGCTCTCGGCCCACGGAGTCGCCCCGAGCGTCCATACGAATGCCGCTGTGCGCGGGCTGAACACGATCGACGCAACCTGCCCGCTGGTGACGAAGGTGCACGTCCAGGCTCGCCGGTACGCCGCGGAGGGGTACCGCATCGTCCTGATCGGCCACGCCGGTCATGAGGAGGTCGTGGGGACGATGGGCGAGGCCCCGGAAGCGATCAAGCTGGTGCAGTCGATCGAGGAGGCCGAGACGGTGGAGCTTCCCGCCGGCGAGCCGGTCGCCTACGTGACGCAGACGACGTTGTCGGTGGACGAGACGAGGGCGATCATCGACGTCCTGACGCGGCGGTTCCCCGGCATTCGTGCGCCTCAGCGGGAGGACATCTGCTACGCGACCTCCAACCGGCAGTGGGCCGTCAAGGAGCTCCTCGACGCGGTCGACTTGCTGCTCGTGATCGGCTCGCGCAACTCATCGAACTCGAACCGGCTCGTCGAGGTGGCCCACGACGCGGGCGTCGCGTCGTACCTGATCGACGACGAGAGCGAGATCGACCCGGCCTGGCTCGACGGCGTGGAGACTGTCGGCTTGACCTCGGGGGCGTCGGCACCCGAGCGGCTCGTCCAGGGCGTCTGCGACTGGTTCCGTGCGCGCGGCGTCGAGGAGATCGCCCCGTTCAGCTCCGCGCTGGAGGACGTCGTCTTCCGGCTGCCCGTCGAGCTTCGCCGAGCAGCGTCGCCAGCGTCGGCGGCTTAGGCACCGCTTGACGGTGCCGACCATCAGGACGCGCGGGCTTTGCTCGCGCGTCCGTCTGAACTGACCGGTCGACCCGCTCGACCTTCATCCCAAACCATCTCTTGGAGCCGGGAGTCGCCGGAGGCCGGAGGAAGCGCGCCAGCCGCGCCGTGGTCGCTTCGTCGAGCGACACAGCTGCCTCGGCGCGGCCGGTGTCGTCCCAGACGCTGAAGCGGACGTGCGGATCGTCGTGGAGGTAACGGGAGACGCGGAGCGCCTTGCCTGCGTCGCGGGGATGCGCCGGGAAGAACTCCACGAGCTTGCGGCGGAGCGGAGCGGCGCACCAGGGACAGAAGCGGAACCGCCGCTCGACGCGCTTGCCACACTGCGCGCACTCCTGCATAGGCGGAGTCTGCCGTAGCATCGGCCGGTGCGCGAGTCTCCGGAGCGGATTCGTCGCCTGCCGCCGCAGTACTTCACCTCGTTGCTGGCGCGCGTCGCGGCCGCCGCGAAGAAGGAAGGGGCGCCGCTGATCGACCTCGGCCGCGGCAATCCGGAGGTCGGGCCGCCGCCGCACGTGATCGAGGCGCTCGCCTCAGCGGCAGTCCGCCCTGAGGCGCACGGCTATGCGCCGTTCGGCGGCCTTTCGTCGCTGAAGGAGGCGATTGCGGCTCGGTATGCGTCCGTGTACGGCGTCGAGCTCGATCCGGAGCGCGAGGTCGCGGTCGTGCCGGGGACGAAGACGGCGCTGATGGCGTTCGCATTGGTGGCGGTCGAGCGCGGCGAGACGATCCTCCTCCCCGACCCCGGCTATCCAGACTATTTCTCCGCAGTCGCGCTTGCCCACGCCCGGCAGGTGTCCTTCACCGGTTTCGGCTCGGCGCCGAAGGCAGCGGCGGTCTACCTCAACTTCCCGTCGAATCCCACGGCCGTCTCTGCGCCCGCGGGACTGTTCGATGAGGCCGTCGGCTGGGCGCAGCGCACCAGCGCGTGGGTGTTGCACGACTTCGCGTACGGCGACCTCGTCTTCGACCGGCGGACGCCCCAGAGCTTCCTCGCCACAGAGGGCGCGCGGGAGGTCGGGATCGAGCTCTTCAGCATGTCCAAGACCTACGGGATGGCGGGCTGGCGGCTCGGCTTCGCGCTCGGGAACGAGGAGCTCGTCCGCCGGATCGACTGGCTGCAGCAGCACATCTTCGCGGGCATCTTCCGTCCGGTGCAGGAAGCCGGGATCGCGGCGCTCGAGGGACCGCAAGACTCCGTGGAGGAGCGCCGGGCGGGCTACGAGCGGCGACGCGACCGGGCGCTGGGAGCGTTACGTGGCGTGGAGGCTCGCTCCGAGGGCACGTTCTTCGTCTGGCTCCGTCTGCCGGAGGGGATGACTGCGGAGCGCCTGCTGACGGAGCATCGGGTCGCGGTCGCGCCGGGTGAGGGCTTCGGCGCTCGCGGCGCCGGCTGGGCGCGGCTCTCCCTCGCGGTCACGGATGAGACTCTTGCAGAAGGCCTCAGCCGCCTTACTGCAGTCATGCCCTAGACCTTGCCGATCTTTGGTTCGGCCCCGCCGTCCGTGCGGATCTCGGTCGCCAGCACCTCTGCCTTGATCCAGTCGGCATGGGCGAGCAGGTCAGTCTCGGAGGCGGGCAAGGTGAGGACGATACGGTCGCTGAGCTCGAGGCCGGCGTCCTTTCGCATCGTGTTTACGTGGTGGATCAACTCGAGGACGCGGCCCTCGAGACGAAGCTCATCGTCGAGCTCCGTCGACAGCGCCACCGTGAGGCCGCCCCCTTCCGCGAGCACCCATCCTTCGCGAGCGCTGCGCTCGACGAGCACGTCCTCCGGCCCGAGCTCGTGCCCGTTCACGCTGATGCCCCCGTGCTCGAGCTGCACGAACTCGCCCGCTGCGAGCGCGGCCCGCACCGACGCCAGCTCCTTGCCGAGCCTGGGCCCGAGCACCGGCAAGTTCGGTTTCACACGCACGCGCGCGGCTTCGACCGGACCGAGCTCGACCTCCTTGACACGCAGCTCCTCGCGGAGCTCGTCGAGGTGCGCCGCCACGCTCTGGGACGCGCCCTGGACCACGAGTCGCCGGAGCGGCTGGCGATGCTTGAGCCCTGAAGAGGAGCGCGCCTGCCGGCCAAGCTCGACGACCCTCCGGATCTCCGCCACCTCCGCCAGAAGGTCCGCGTCTGGCGGCGCCGTCACTGGCCAGGGAACGAGGAAGACGGAGGCTGGCGCGTCCTCGGCCCGCAGTCCACGCCACAGGTGCTCGGCCAGGAAGGGCATCACGGGAGCGATCACCCGGATCCCGTGGACGAGCGCCTGCCAGAGCGTCTCCAGCGCAGCCGGGTCTCCGTTCCAGAAACGACGCCGGGAGCGGCGGATGTACCAGTTGGAGAGATCGTCGACGAACGACTCGAACGAGCGGATCAGTTCGGGCGTCCAGGAGCGCTCGTACGCCTCGGTCATCTCGGCCACCAGCTGGCCTGTGCGCGCCCGGAGCCAACGGTCGAGCGGCTGGAGCTCCGACATGTCGGCGCCGGGCTTGAACTGCCCCACGTTCGCGTAGTCGACGAAGAACTTGACCGAGTTCCAGAGCGTCAGCAGCCGGCGCTTGACGTCGTTCCCGGGGCCGTATCCGAAATTGACGTTCTGGCTCGGCACCTGCTCGCTGTAGAGCCAGCGCACGACGTCCGCGCCCATCTTCCCGAGCGCCTCGTTCGCCTCGATCGCGTTCCCCCACGACTTGTGCATCTCACGGCCCGTCTCATCGCGGACGCGCTCGTACGTGAGCACGGCACGGTACGGGGCCCGCCCCGTGAAGGTCACCGACATGAACGAGATCGCGTAGAACCAGAGCCGGATCTGCTCCCTCGACTCGGAAACCCAGTCGGCAGGGAACCATTTCTCCCAGTACGCATTGTCCGGGAGATCTGCGCCGGAGAGGCCCTCGGACGCGCCGTTCGCATACCCGTGCTCAACCCGGTCAGGGTTCTCCCAGCCGAGCGTCGAGAACGGGACGATCCCTGCATCGAGCCACGCGTCGCCCACCTCCGGAATACGCGTGACGTCGTCGCGCCCGCACCCTTCACACCGGATCGTCACCCCATCGATCCAGGGGCGGTGCAGCTCCTCGAGCCCCTCGAGCCCGGCGGTCGCCCGCTCCTCGAGCTCGGCACGCGAGCCGATCACGCTCACGTGCCCGCAGGAGCACGGGTAGATCGGAAGCGGTAGGCCGAAGTAGCGCTTGCGGGAGATGTTCCAGTCGCCCATGTTGCGCAACCAGTCCTCCATCCGCTTGGAGTAGAACGACGGTGTCCACTCGACCTCCTTGTTGGCGTCGAGCATCGGCTGGCGGATCTCCTCCGCCGAGATGAACCAGTCGTCGACCACGCGGAAGACGAGCGGGGTGCCGCAGCGCCAGCAGATCGGGTAGCGGTGCGTCACCGTGCCCGCCTCGGCGAGAAGACCTCGCTCGCGCAGTGCCTCGATCACCGGTTCGACGACCTCGTCCGTCGTGAGGCCGGCGAACTCCCCGTACGGAGGCAGCATCCGGCCGGACTCGTCGATGGGCACGAGCACCGGCAGGTCGTGCACCTGCGAAAGCTCGAAGTCGTCCGTGCCCGCGCCCGGCGCGATGTGGACGATGCCGGTTCCCTCGTCGAGGCTCACGTCGTCCCATGGGATCACGCGGTGCACGACGCCGTCCTGCGGCGGCAGGTCATCGAACGGCCCAACGTACTCCAGGCCGACGAGCTCCTCCCCTGGCACCGTCTTGACGAACGCGGCGTCCGCAAAGCGCTCGCGCGCGACCCACGTGCCGTCCCCGCGCAGCCCGTACTCCGCATCCGGCTTGACCGCGGCGGCAACGTTCGCCGGAAGCGTCCATGGCGTGGTCGTCCAGACCACCAGTGCTTCGCCCTCCCGCCCCTTCAGCGGGAGGCGCACATGGAGCGACGGATGCGTCAGCTCCTCGTACTTGTCCTCGCCGCTCTGCTCGTGCTGCGAGAGCGACGTCCCGCAGCGGGGGCACCACTGGGTCGAGCGGTGGCCCTTGTAGAGCCAGCCGCGCTCGTGCGCGGTCTTGAGGAACCGCCAGATGTACTCGATGTTGGTGTCCGAGAACGTGTAGTAGTCGTTGTCCCAGTCCATCCACATCCCGAGCCGGCGGGACTGGTCCGTGATCACCTCCGCGAACTCGGCCACGCGCTCCTTGCAGCGCTGCGCGAACTCGGCCAGCCCGTATTCCTCGATGTCACGCTTCGAGTTCAGTCCGAGCGACTTCTCGACCTCGACCTCGACCCAGAGCCCCTGGCAGTCGAAGCCGTTCTGGTAACGCTGATCGAATCCCCGCAGCGCCTTGTAGCGCTGGAAGACGTCCTTGAGCGTACGCCCCCAGGCGTGGTGAACGCCCATCGGATTGTTCGCCGTGATCGGCCCGTCCAGGAAGCTGAACGTCGGCCCGCCGCGGTTTTGCTCGCGGAGCTGCTCGAAGATCCCATTGACCTCCCACCAGGCGAGCACCTCTTCCTCGAGGGCGGGGTGATCCGGGAACTGCGGCAGACTCTGAAACATCCCTCCGATTCTAGGGACGGGAAGAGCGGAGAGATTCGCAGCGTTTCGACTGGGTAGGAACCACGAAAGACGAAAGGACGCAATGGCAAACGCAGTTACCGAGACGAGCTTCGACCAGGAAGTCCTGAAGAGCGACAAGCCGGTGCTCGTCGACTTCTGGGCCGAGTGGTGCGGACCGTGCCATGCGGTCTCGCCGGTGCTCGACAAGATCGCCGACGAGCGCAAGGACGAGCTCAAGCTCGTGAAGGTGAACATCGACGAGGAGCAGGGGCTCGCGCAGCGCTACGGCGTGCAGTCGATTCCCATGATGATCCTCTTCAAGAGCGGCGAGCCCGCGGCGGCCGCGATCGGCGCACAGCCGAAGGGGTCGCTCGAGAAGGCGCTGGGCCTCGAGGCAGCTTGAGGCCGCGACCCCTTCGCTGAACGGCCGCGGGCGTGAAGCCCGCGGCCTTCTCTGGTCGGCGTCGCAAGCGCCGCCTCGGGCTCGCTCGAGCGCGCGCTGGGCCTCGCGGAAGCTTGAGGCCGCGACCCCTTCGCTGAACGGCCGCGGGCGTGAAGCCCGCGGCCTTCTCTGGTCGGCGTCGCAAGCGCCGCCTCAGGCTCGCTCGAGAAAGCTCTGGGACTCTCAGCTAAAGCCGAAAGTCCGTAAGACTTTCGGCTTACCCCCCTTCGGCCCGCTCCTTCTCCGGGTGCGGCACGGGCGCAACGGCGCGCTCGGCCGGCTCGTGCACGAGGTTGAGCACGCGCATCCCGTGGACGAAGACGACGGCACCGCCCAGCCAGCCGCCGAGGGTCAGCAGCCCAAATCCGATCAGGGTGAGGATGTATGACCCGGTGGTGACGTCGCCGCGGGTATAGCCGCTGTGCCCGAAGATCGCGGCTAGGGCGAAGAAGACCGTGGCGGTCAGCATCGCGATCATGTGGGCCGTCGCGGTCTTCCAGAGCTCGGTGCCCCTCTCGATCGTGAGCCAATCGAGGAAACCGGTCAGCGCCGTCGCGACCGTCGTGATCAGGCCGATCACGAGCGCGAGCCACCAGCCGTAGGCGCCGCTGCTCTCCGTCAGCCCGACGACCTCGATGAAGCCCGCGATCGTGGCGAAGGTGTAGATGCCGATCGTCGCGTCGGTGAGCGGGGGATGAAGTGGGTGGCCGGGCAGGCCGCGCCAGAGGTAGCTGAGCTTCACGGAATCGCCTCCTGGGGTTTGAGTCTCAGCGTCTACGGTCGACGCCCGACATCTGCTTTCTCCCGCCGGGAGGCTGTCCTCTAAACGTCTTCGGTGAGGAAGGCGATGAAGGCGGCGTGCTTCGCCAGATAGGCCTCGATCTCTGCGACTCCCGCCCCGGCCCAGTCCTCCAGCCAGGTCTCGCTGAGATCGTCCTCGATGCGATGCAGTCCTCGTACGCTCATCACCGGAACCATCGGCAGCGACCGCGACGACGCCATGGGCCATCCGGCCCGTTTCGCGGGTCAGAAAGACCCATAAGCTGAAGTCCGGAGAATGGCCGCCTTCCTGATCGTGAACCCGAGCTCCGGCGACGAGGAGCCCTCTGCGGATCAGCTCGTCGCCGCCGCGGCGAAGCTGGGAATCGTCACGCGCGTGCTCGGCGACGGCGACGATCCAGGCGAGCTCGCCCGCGCGGCTGAGGCCGGCCCGCTCGGCATCGCCGGCGGCGACGGCTCGCTGGCCGCGATCGCGGAGGTCGCGCTCCAGCGCAACCTCCCCTTCGTCTGCATCCCGTTCGGCACCCGCAACCACTTTGCGCGCGACCTCGGTCTCGACCGCGACGATCCGATCGGCTCCCTCGCGGCCTTCGAGGGCGTCGAGCGCCGGATCGACGTCGGGCGCGCCGGCGACCGGTTGTTCCTCAACAACGTCTCGCTCGGGCTTTACGCCCGGCTCGTCCACCGGCGCGAGCACCATCGGCGCAGACGGGACGCGCTCGCCCGCCTCCGCTCCTGGGCGATCCTGCTCACCCATCGGAAGCCGCTCGGGATCGAGATCGACGGACAGGCCGCGGAGACGCGACTCCTGCTGGTCGCCAACAACGCGTACGACCTCGACTTCCCCACCGTCGGCGAACGGGAGCGGCTCGACGAGGGGCGGCTCCACCTGTACGTGTCGGGCGGGGATCCTTCCGAGCGAACGGGTGAGCGTTTTACGATCGACGCCGCCCCCGGCGAGCTCGAGGCTGCAGTCGACGGTGAGCCGGACAAGCTCCCGACGCCGATCGAGTTCACGATCGAGCCGGGTGCGCTACGGGTGCTTGTCCCGCGCGATCGCCGCTGACAGAGCCGCCGGATAGTGCGAGAAGGCCAGCTCCGCCGCACCGGGAAGCGCGTCCGGCTCGAACCAGCAGAGCTCGACGAGATCGTCGCCCGGGCGAGGCTCGCCGGCGGCGAGCGCGGTCCACGTGAGGCAGAGCACGATGCGCTCGTCGTACGGTTCCATCCAGATTCCCAGGAAGGCGAGCGATTCGAGCTCGAGCGCCGTCTCCTCCCGAACCTCGCGCCGCAGAGCTTCGAGCGGATGCTCGTCCTCGTGCAGGAAGCCGCCGGGGAGATCCCAGAGGCCGGCGCCGGGATCGACCGCGCGCCGGCCGAGCAGGATCCGGCCGCGCTTGTCGAAGCAGACCGCTTCGGCACCGGGCACCGGGTTCGCGTAGGCGACGTAGCCGCATGCAGGGCAGCGGATCTCCCCACCCTCCGGCTCGGCCGCGGCGCCGCAGCGGGGGCAGAACCTCCAGGCCGCGAGAACAGCCACAATGGCTCGACCCTACCGAGGAGCGACATGCACGATCAGCCGGAGGCAACGGAGGAAGAGCAGGGCAAGGATCGCGACCGCCACCGCGAGGAAGAAGAGATGCGAGGGGCCGACCACGAGGAGGCGCAGACCGAGCGCCCCGAGCCGGAGGAGGATGGCTCTCAGTGAGTCCTCGCGCCGCCGGCGCGACGCAGCACGAGCTCTCGCGCGCCGGGCTGCTGGCGACGTTGCCGGGTGAGCGGCTCGCCAACCTGGCCGCGCGAATGCAGCGGGAGGAGATCGCCTCCGGCGCCGGCGTCGTCAGTGAGGGAGACGAGGGCGACCGGTTCTACGTTCTCCTTTCCGGCATGCTCGCCGTGAGCCAGGCAAGCCGGGGGGCACAGAGCGTCCTTCGCCCCGGGGACACCTTCGGGGAGGTCGCGCTGGCGATGAACATCCCACGGACGGCGTCGGTGCGCGCGCTCACGCCCGCGACCGTTGCGAGCTGCGACCGGGCGACCTTCGACGAATTCATCAGGCCGTTGTTCGCGGACGACTGAAGTTTCTGCCACCCAGAACGGGGGTGGGACGGGCGCACGGGCCGAGCCCGCGCACCCTCTCTGCGGCGCCGCCGAGTCGGCGCCTTGGGCCCTTGTTCGCCGACGACGACTAGGGTTTCTGCCACCTAGCTCAGCTCGAGCACCGCGTCCGAGATCCGCGGCCACGCCTCCATCGCCCACGGGCCGAACTCGAGGTCGGTGAGGCAGGCGAGCGCCAGGCCGTGGGCCGGATCGACCCAGAGGAACGTCCCGCTGCCGCCGAAGTGGCCGAACGTGCGCGGCGAGTTGTCTTCGCCGGTCCAGTGCGGCGACTTTCCGTCCTTGAGCTCGAACCCGAGCCCCCAGTCGTTCGGATCCTGGCGACCGAAGTCCGGCAGCACCCCGGCGAGACCGGGAAACTGGACGCTCGTCGCCTCCTCGACGGTCTCCGCGGCGACAAGCGTCGGAGCTTGCAGCTCGCACGCAAACAGGAGCAGGTCGTCGAGCGAGCCGAACATGTGGCTCGCGGGTGACCCGCGAAGCTCCGAGCGCATGCCCAGCGGCCGCAGCACCGCTGCGGCGAGGTACTCGGCGAAGGGCATCTCGGCCGCGGCGGCGACATGGTCCGCCAGCGTCTCGAAGCCGACGTTCGAGTAGATCCTGCGCACGCCGACGCGACCACCCGGGTCGCCGGGCTTGAACGGGAGACCGGAGGCGTGGGCGAGTAGATGGCGGACGGTCGATCCCTCGGGTCCAGCGGGCTCGTCGAGGTCGACAGCTCCCTCCTCGGCTGCAATGAGCACGGCGTACGCGGTCGCGAGCTTCGTGACCGAAGCCCACCGGAAGACAAGGTCGGCAGGGCCGTGTGCGGCCACCACGTCTCCTGCGCGAGTAACTCCTGCGGCCGCGTGAGGCGCACGCCAGTTGTCGATCTGCTCGAGCGCGCGCACGGCGGGCGATACTAGTCCGATCGAGCGCCGGCTCATCTCCTCCGGGTCGCCCTACGAGGGCGCGATCGGCTTCTCGCGCGCAGTCGTCGTGGGGCACACGGTGCACGTGGCCGGAACGGCGCCGGTCATGCCCGGCGGAGCCGACCCGCCCTCGGATCCCTACGAGCAGGCGCGGCGCTGCCTCGAGATCATCCTCGAGGCACTCCGCGAGGCGGGTGCGGGCGCCGAGCATGTCGTCCGTACCCGGGCGTTCCTCGTACGCCCGGAGGACTGGGAGGAAGTCGGCCGGGCGCACGGCGAGGTGTTCCGGGACATCCGTCCGGCGAGCACGATGGTCGTCGCCCGGCTGCTCGACCCCAGATGGCTCGTCGAGATCGAGGCAGACGCGGTGCTCTGAGGCACCGCTTGACGGTGCCGACCTTCAGGACGCGCGGGCTGTGCCCGTGCGTCCGTCTGAACTGACCGGTCGACACAAATCGAACCTCGACCGAACCGATCTAGCCACCGCTCGACGGTGCCGACCTTCAGGACGCGCGGGCTGTGCCCGTGCGTCCGTCTGAAATGACCGGTCGACCCGATCGAACTTTCACTCCGAACCGTTTCTCAGCCGGTCTCGGGAGGCGATACTTCTCCCACGGACGGCAAGCAGATCTACCCCGCTTCGATCACGGGCAAGGGTTCCTTCGCCCCCGGCGTCAGCGTGCTCGAGCACACCTTCGGCCAGAGCGACCCGTACACGCTCGGCGTCGAGGAGGAGTACATGCTGCTGGACGGCGAGACCTTCGACCTCGTCCAGCACATCGACACCGTGCTGGCAGCCGTCGCCGGGCACGAGCTCGAGGCGCGCATCAACGCGGAGCTGATGCAGTCCGTGCTCGAGATCGCGACACCTGTCTGTCACACCGCCTCCGACGTCGAGACCCAGCTGCGCAAGATCCGCGGCTACGTCCACGGGGTCGCCCGGGAGCAGGGGCTGCGGGTGGGCTCGGCGGGAACACATCCGTTCTCCCTCTTCGAGCGTCAGCGGATCACCGCGCGCGACCGCTACCGAAACCTCGTCGACCAGCTCCAGTACATCGCGCGGCGCGAGCTGATCTTCGGCATGCACGTCCACGTTGCGGTCGACGACGCCGAGAAGGCAATCCAGGTCGTCAACGGCCTGCTCAACCAGCTCGGCCAGCTGCTCGCGCTCTCGGCGAGCTCGCCGTTCTGGCGCGGAGAGCCGACGGGCCTGTCGTCATCCCGCCAGATGGTCTTCGCCGCCTTTCCCCGCTCGGGACCGCCTCCCCGCTTCAAGGACTACGCCGACTACGCCGAGGTCGTCGGACAACTGGAGAAGACCGGCTGCATCGCGGATTACACGCATATCTGGTGGGACATCCGGCTCCATCCACGACTGGGCACGATCGAGATCCGGATCTGCGACGCGACCACGCGGATCGAGGACGTCGTCGCGCTGACCGCGTACTGCCAGGCGCTCGTCAAGCACTACTGCGAGCGGTTCGAAGCGGGCGAGCAGATCCCCTCGTACCACCGGATCCTGACCACCGAGAACAAGTGGCTCGCAGCCCGCTACGGGCTCGAGGCGCCGGTGATGGACCTCGAAACCGGCCGCCGGAACCGCGTTCCGGTCGCGCAGCTCATCCGCCGGACGCTGAAGGAGATCGAGCCGCACGCCCGCGAGCTCGGCTCCGAGCGCGAGCTCGAGGGCGTCAAGGAGATCCTCGCCCGCGGCAACAGCTCCGACCGGCAGCTGCGGATCTTCAACGCCAACCGCGACATCGTCGAGGTCGCGCGAGAGATCGCGGAGGCGACCGAGGTGTCCGCGGTACGGGCTTAGATCGTTTGGCCTGGACCAGCATGGCGGGATCGCCGGGTCAGCTTCGACGAAGCGCCTCCCCTGTCGCGCCGCTGAGAAGCACCGGCCGCAGGTCGCGGCGCACCACGAGCAGCGTCGTGTCGTCGCGACTGAAGGCGAGGCCTGAGATCCGGCCGCCCACGTCGTAGGAACCGCGGACGGCGGGGAACGCGGCGTCGTAGGCGTAGAGCTTGCGCCCGGCAGTGAAGTAGACCGTCCGCCCGTCGTGGGAGACGGCGGCGCTCGGCGACTGCGCTTCGGGGTCCGGCCGGCCGCCGAAGTGGTACGTCCGCATGACACGTTGACGGACGAGGTCGACGGTCGCGACGGTCCCGAGCGCGGCGCTCGCGGCGTAGAGCGTCCGCCCGTCCGGCGAGAGCGCGAGCGCGTACTGCTGCTCCTCCCAGAGCGCACCACGAGGGAGGTCGATGCAGACAGCCGTGCCGCGCACGAGATCGAGCGTGTGCACTTCGGCAGCACCGTCGCGGAGGTAGAGCGTGAGTAAACGGTGCCCGTCCGGGGCGGCAACCGCTCCCCACGCCGTTCCCGCCATCGGGATGCCCTTCTCCGTCAGGGACCGCGCCGCCAGCCGCCGGCGGCGCACGTCGTAGAGCCGCACGAGGTAGCCCGTCTTCACGTACTGGATCAGGAACAGGCGGCGGCCGTCGTTCGCGACCGCGTCGACGTCGAACCAGCCCGGCAGCGTGACAGGACGCAGGATGCCTACGCCCTCGAGGTCGACGAGTGCCAGGCGGGTCGCCTTATGCGCGGGCCGGGTCAGCGCCGCCCAGCGACCGTTGGCGGAGAGCCCGCCCGCGTTCCAGCCTCCAGCGAGCGTGCGCGTCGCCGCCGGCCGCGCCCGCCGCGCGTCGTAGACGCGCAACCAGGTCCGGTTGCCGGAGCGCGTCGAGGTGACGTAGCGCGTCCCGTCCGCCGAGGCGACTCCGGCAGGGAGCGAGAAACGGCGCCGGCCGGTGGCGACGTCGAACGCGTCGAGTGACCCACGCGGGCCGAGCGTCCGCACGGTCAGCAGTCCCGATCCGGGCGCCGCGGAGCTAGTCGTCCCGCACGAGCTCGGCGGGCAGCCGCCGCACTGGCACGGGAAGGCCCCCGGAGCGGTGACGAGGGCAGCTAGGGCAGAGACGGCGAGGACGAGGCGGTGCATGGAAGCTCCTTTCGCGGGATCTACCGCCTCTACACCGCAACGGGCGATCGAGGTCCCGGTTAGGGTGCGCTCGATGCTGGGGTCGGGGGATCGGGTGCCGGAGGCGTCGCTCTGGACGGCGCCGAACGAGCGGCGGACGGTCGCGGAGATCCTCCACGACGGGCGAGCCCTCTTCCTCTTCTACCTGTTCGACTGGTCCTCGACCTGAACGAACGAGATGGAGCTCCTGCGTGACAGGAGCGCGGAGCTCGAGGCGGCCGGCGTCCACCCCTACGGCGTCTCGCGCGACTCACCGTGGACACACATCGCCTGGGCGCAGGCGCTCGACCTGAACTTCCCGCTCCTCTCCGACTGGAACGGCGAGGCGACCCGCGCATTCGGCGTCGGGCACGAGTTCCGCGGTCTGGAGGGCGTGGCGGAGCGGACGGCGTTCCTCGTCGGCGAGGACGGTACGGTCCTGCGCTCATGGCGCTACGAGACCGCGGAGGTGCCCGACTTCGACGAGCTGCTCGAGGCCGCGCGGGCTTCGTAGCGCTCGCGTTCGCGCTCTACCTCGCTGCCGGGGTGAGCGCGACCTGGCCCGCCGTCCTGCATGCGCGCTCGGACTTCCTCTCGGGCGGCGCGCCGGGCCACGGCGAGGCGTCTCCCGGAGATCACCTCCAGACGCTCTACCACCTCTGGCTGGTCGGACACCAGCTCGAGCACGGTCGCGCCCCCTGGCGCGACCCCTATTCGTTCCGTCCGGAGGCCGGGCCGATTCCGAATTTCGCCGGCTGGCCCTTCGGGCTCGCGTACTGGCCACTGAGCCACGTCTTCGGGCTCGTCGCCGGCTGGAACGTCCTGCAGCTCCTGATCTACACCGCCGCCGGCCTGCTCGCCCTTGCCTGGTTGCGTGAGCTCGGGCTGCCCCGCGGACCCGCGCTCGCGGGCGGGCTCGCGTTCGCGATCGCCCCGTACCGCGTCGAGCAGAGCGTCGGCCATCTGCTCGGCCCGATCTCGATCATGCTGCCGCTCGCTCTCTGGGCGTTCGAGCGCTCCCGGCGGGGAAGCGCGTGGTGGCTTGCGCTCGCCGGGGCGGCGATCGCCTCGATTCCCCTCTCCGGCCAGGTGCATCTCGCGCTCGGGGCGATCCCGTTCTTCCTCGTCTATGCCGCGGTGCGGGGACGGGAGCGCCGCCTGCTCGCGGGCGCCGGCGCGGGCGCGATTGCAGCGGTCGCGGCCGGCGCGCTCGTGCGCGAGACGGTGATCAAGGGATCAACGGAGTCGAGCGGACGCTCGCTCGACCAGGTGACCGCCTACTCGGCGCGCTGGGGCGACCTGGTGGCCCGGCACGTCGACCACGCCCGCAGCGAGCAGTTCGCCTTCCTCGGCTGGGCCACCCCCCTGCTCGCGCTCGCGGGCTTAGCGCTTCTCCTCCGAACACGTCGTTTCGGGCTCGCCGTAATCCTCGGGCTAGGGGCCCTCGTACCGATCCTGCTCGCGCTCGGGACGCGGTTCCCGCTCTACTCGCCCCTCTGGCACGCCCTGCCGCCGTTCCGCTTTCCCCGGGTTCCGGAACGGCTGTTGCCGATCGGGGTGCTCTGCCTGGCTGCGCTGCTCGCATTCGCCCTCGCCCGGCTGCGCGGACTGGTCGCGACGGCTCTCGTGCTCGGGCTCGTTGCCGTCGACCTGCACGCGCGCGTGTACGGGAGCTCCGTCCCGGGTGACCCGGACGCGGCCGCCGCAGTCGCGCCCGGGCGCCTCCTCGAGCTGCCGGTGTTCGACCCCGGCATCCACTACGGGAGCGTCTACCTCTGGTACGACACGGTCGCGCAGGCCGAGCGGCCGGGGGGCTATTCGACGACGGCGCCGAAGCCGGCGAAGGCGATTGCCCGCCGTCTCGAGCGGCTGAACTGCGGCGACTGGAGCGGCAACACGGCGGCAATGCTCGACCGGCTGGGCGTCACCACCGTCGGCGTTCACACAGGCCTGTTCCTCCGGAACTCGGCCGTCCCCGACCGCTTGTTCTTCGCACGCCGCGGCCTTGTCTCACACGGCTGGATGCCGGGCCCGCGCGGCACGGTCACGCTCTTCCGCAAGGGCAGCGGCACGCCCCTGCAGCCATCAGCCGGAAAACCGGGCCGGCCGGTCTTCTGCCAGGGGTGGTACGGCGACACCGGCTTGGGGCGCGACATGAGCGAAGAGCACGCTCCGTTCTGGGTCTACGGCCCTGGGAGCGCCCGGCTCAGACTCACCGCCGCGAAGCCTCTCGCCGCCACCTTCACGGTCAACGAGACCGTCGTCAGACGGAAGCCGGCGATCGGCCCCGAGTCGCAGAGCGTGGTCCTTCCGCTCGGGCCGGGATGGAACGTGCTCTCGGCGGAGGTGCCGCACCTGCTCGGGGCAAAGCCGCGACGGGTCGGCCTTCACCTCGACGAGTTGACGGTCACATCCCCATCGCGTGGTAGCCGGAATCGACGTACAGGATCGTCCCCGTGACGTTGCGGGCGTCGTCCGAGAGGAGGTACGCGGCAGCGCCGCCGACGTCGTCCGCCTCGATGTGCCGGTGGAGCGGCGAGCGCTCCTCGACGATCGCCTCCATCGTCGGGAAGCCGGCGATCGACCGGGCCGCGAGCGTCCGCACCGGGCCCGCGGAGATGGCGTTGACACGAATCGACTTCTCGCCCAGCTCCCACGCGAGGTAGCGCACGGAGGCGTCGAGCGTCGCCTTCGCGACGCCCATCACGTTGTAGTGGGGCACCGCCCGCTCGCCGCCGAGGTAGGTCATCGTCAGGATCGAGCCACCGCCGCTCGCCTCCATCAGCGGCTCGGCCGCACGTGCGCACGCGACGAGCGAGTAGGCGGAAACGTCGAGCGCCATCCAGAACCGGTCGCGGGGCGTGTCGGTAAAGCGTCCCTCGAGATCCTCCGCCGCTGCGAAGGCAACGGAGTGGACGAGGAGGTCGAGCCTGCCGTCAAAGGCCTCGGCCACTTGACGGAAGACCCGCTGGACGTCGTCGTCGGAGCGGACGTCGCACTCGGTCACGAGCGGGCTGGAGACCGAGTCCGCGAGCGCGCGCACGCTCTTCTCGATCCGCTCGCCCTGGAACGTGAACGCCAGCTCGGCGCCGCCGCCGGCCAGGCGCTTCGCGATCGCCCACGCGATCGAGCGCTTGTTGGCGACGCCCAGCACGAGCGCGCGCTTGCCGTCGAAGGCCCCTGACACCGCCCGAGTCTAGATCGATTTAGCTACATTGCGGGCTCGGTGCGCCGCTCAGTGGGTCTACTGGCAGTTGCCGCGGCGCTCGCGTCGGCCATTCCTGCCGCCGCGTCGCTCACGCCGATCCGGCGCACGTTCGGAGACGTGACGGTGCCGCGCGTCCGTGCCGGTGCGCTGCACATCCCGGCGGCGCAGTCCGCCGGCCGCGTGCGCGTGGTCGTCGGGCTCAAGCTGCCGCCGCTCGCCGACAGGTACGGCCGCTCCTTCGCCGCTGCGCACGCGGGCCGAAAGCTGAACGTCACGACGGCCTCCTCCCGGCGCTACCTGGCCCGGATCGTGATCGCGCAGCGCCGAGCCGCGGCCGAGCTCCGGCGAGCGCTTCCGGAGGCACGAATCGACCGCCGCTTCCAGGTCGTCCTCGACGGGCTGACGGTCAGCCTCCCCGCCGGCAAGCTCGACCTTCTCACCAGCCTGCCGTTCGCCGCCAAGGTCTACCCGAGCGTGCGCTACCGCCTGGCGACCGACACCAGCCCATCCGTGATCGGCGCCGACGAGCTGCACGAGCGGGCGGGCGCGCGTGGTGAGGGGATCAAGATCGGGGTCGTCGACGACGGCGTCGACAACACCAACCCGTTCTTCAATCCTGCCGGCTACGCCTACCCGGCTGGATTCCCCAAGGGGGGCCGGCGCTGGACGACTCCGAAGGTGATCGTCGCGCGCGCCTTCCCCGGCCCTCGCTCAGGCCGGCCGGGCCGTCTCGCCGTCGACCGCAAGGCCTCGTTCCACGGAACGCACGTTGCCGGAATCGCCGCGGGCGACTCGGGCACATCCTCGCCGGGCGGCAACGATCACCCGCCCACGAGCGGGCTTTCCGGCGTCGCACCGCGCGCCTACATCGGCAACTACCGAGTCTTCAACGTCCCGACTCCGCTCGGCCACGTCGCCAACACGCCCGAGATCATCGCGGCGTTCGAGTTCGCAGTTCGCGATGGGATGGACGTGATCAACTTCTCGGGCGGCGGTACGGAGTCCGAACCGGCGAACGACGCGATGCTCGACACGGTGCGCAACGTCGCGGCCGCCGGCGTGGTACCGGTGATCGCAGCCGGGAACGACCGCGACGACTTCGGGCTCGGCACGGTCGGCTCCCCCGGCTCGGCGCCCGCGGCGATCACGGTCGCTGCCGTGTCGAACACCCACGTCTTCGCGCCGACGCTGCGGGTCCAGGCCGCAGGCGCGCCCGACGACCTCCGCCGGATCCCGATCCGCGTGCTCGAGCAGAACGCGTTCCCGGAGTCGCTGACGACCGATTCCAGGCCCCTCGTCGACGTCGGGACGCTGACCGGAAACGGCGGGACGTCCATCGACCGGCGCGTCTGCGGCACGGACGGCGACACCAACGATCCGCAGTCGACTCCCCTCCGCCCGGGCTCGTTGAGCGGTGTGATCGCGCTCGTCTCGCGGGGACACTGCACGTTCGTGTCGAAGGCTCAGCGCGCGGCCGTTGCCGGGGCGATCGGGATCGTGCTCGTCGACAACCGTCCCGGCGAGGCCAACGGCGTCCCGGTGGCGCTCGGCTTCCCGACCGGGATGATCTCCGACCTCGACGGCGCCAGGCTGCGTGCCTTCATGGCCTCGACGAACGGCGCGACTCGGGTGACCGTCGGCCGGGCGCCCGAGCGGGTCGAGACGGGCCGCAGCGGGATCGTGACGAGCTTCTCGTCAGCCGGCCTCACGGCCTTCCGCGACATTCTCAAGCCGGACGTCTCGGCCCCGGGCGGTCAGGTGCTGTCCTCGACCCTTCCCGAGTTCACCGGCGGCTCACCGTTCGCGGTCTTCGACGGGACGAGCATGGCCACTCCCCATGTGGCGGGAACGGCCGCACTGCTCGTGCAGCTTCATCCAGCCTGGACATCGCAGCAGATCAAGTCGGCGCTCGTCGAGACGGCCGGTCCGGCCTGGGGGAACACAGCGCGAACGCAGGAGGCGCCCGTCACGCTCGAGGGGAGCGGGCTCGTGAACGTCGACCGCGCGAGCCGGCCGCTCGTCTTCACGGAGCCTGCTTCGCTTTCGTTCGGCGATCTGGACGTGACTCGCGGTTCCGACAACAAGGCGCTCGTCGTGCGCGTCAGTGACGCAGGCGACGGCGGAGGCGACTGGAGCGTCGAGCTCGTGCCGCAGAGCGCGACCGCCGGCGCATCGCTCGGCGTGCCGTCGACTGTCTCCGTGCCTCCCGGCGGGGAAGGCGAGTTGGTCGCGGTCGCCCGCGCCTCCTCGTCCGCTCCCGAAGGTGAGGACTACGGCCTGATCGTCCTGCGGCGAGGAGAGGTGACCCGTCGCATTCCCTACGCGTTCGTCGTGTCCCATCCCGCCCTCGCGGCGCTCGAGCCGAAGAAGCTCGTGCGTTTCCAGGTCGGCGAGACGCTCACCGGTGCGAACCGCGTCAACGTCTACTGCTGCCCGAGCGAGCCGTTCGGGCCGCCGCCGGACTACTTCGGCCAGCCGATGAACGAGAGCGGCTCGGAGAAGCTCTACGTCACGAACGTGACCAAGCCGATCGTGAACCTCGGCGTCTCGGTCGTCTCGGCCACGACGAATGCGGTGATCGACCCGTGGTTCCTCGGCTCGCCGGACGAGCGCGACGTCCAGGGCGCCGCCGGCACCCCGGTGAACGTCAACAACTACATGTTCGACTACTCGATCGACGTCGGTGCCGCCGCCGCCACGTTCCCGCGCCAGCAGCGCTTCTACGTCTCGGTCGACTCCCGCAGCGATCCCTTCACCGGCACGGCCCTGCCCGGTCGCTACCTCCTGCGCTCGTGGCAGAACGACCTCAAGCCGCCGAAGGTGGATGTGCTGACCGTGCGGGTCGGCGCGGGCAGGCCGACGATCCTGGCGCGCATCTCCGACGCGAAGTCGGGCGTCGATCCGCTCTCGCTCGTCCTCGCCTACCGCAAGGTGCTGGTCGGCGCGGCCGCCTACGACCCCTTCTCCGGTCTGGCGATCTTCCCGCTTCCGAGAGAGGCGGCGAAGATTCCTCTGGGGAAGACCACCGCGGTGATCCAAGCCTCCGACTACCAGGAGACGAAGAACGTCAACACGATCTCGAACGACATCCTCCCGAACACGGCGTTCAAGCGCGTCACCCTGCGAGGGGTCGCGGGGCCGGCGGTCACCTGGGTTGCCCCAGCGGCAAACAGTTGTGTCTCGAAGACGGTCGGCCTCGGCGTCGTCGCGAGCTCCAGCAAGAGGATCGTCTCCGTTCGCTTCCTCGCCGACGGCAAGCAGGTCGACCTCGACCGGTCCGGCCCGGGGGGCATCTTCAGCGGCGCCTGGCACTCGCGTGGCGCGAAGCCGGGACGGCACCTGCTGACGGCGCTCGCCACCGACGCCGGCGGTCGCACGCTGCGCGCGAATCGCACGGTTCGGATCTGTCGGTAGCGAGCCCGCTGCGCGTGCTCGCTAATTAGGACCCGGGTGCCCCCCAGCTCTCTAATTAGCGATTCTCGGCGCGAGCCGAGAGTCGCCGTTGTTACAGGTGCTTCAGGCGGGATCGGCGCGGCGATCGCTCGTGCGCTTGCTGGTCGGGGGTGGCACTGCGTTCTGCTCGCGCGGCGCGAGGAGCGGCTGCGCCCTCTGGCCGAGTCGATCGGCGGCGAGTACGAGCTGTGCGACGTCTCCGACCGCGGGCAGGTCGACCGGGTCGCGGTACGGGTGACCGAGCGCCATCCTCAGATCCACTTGCTCGTCAACAACGCGGGCATCCCGGGCCGCGATGGGTTTGCGGAGATCGCACCGGAGCGCCTGGAGCAGGTGCTGCGCACGAACTACCTCGGCGGGGTCTGGTGCCTGCGCGCCTTCCTGCCGGCATTGGAGGCCGCGCGCGGCGCGGACGTGGTGAACATCGTCTCGGTCGCCGGGACGGTCGCCTTTCCCCCGGCAGGCCCCTACTCCGCCTCCAAGCACGCACAGCTCGCTTTCTCGCGCGCGGCCGGCCCGGAGCTCAAGGGGCGCGGCATCCGCGTCCACACCGTCAACCCCGGCTTCGTCGAGACGGAGGGGTTTCCGCAGACGAACGTGATCAAGAACGCGCTGCTGCGCCGGCTCGTCGTCGGGCCCGAGCACATCGCCGCGCACGTCCTGCGTGTGCTCGACCGCGACCGGAGGGAGACGTTCGTACCCGGCTGGTACCGGGTGGCGGCGCTGGCGCAGGCGATCGCGCCGGGACTACTCAGCCGCGTGCTCTCGCGTTCGAGCTACACGCAGCGGGCCTAGCCTGGCGCCGAAGCGTCATTCCGAAACGAGCTCTAATTCCCCGATCCCGGACAGTGTCCGGCTTTCGCGGGTTCGGCGGGACCGACGAGGTGGTAGGTCGTCGTCCCGGCCGTGGTTTCGATGCAGTAGCGGGACCAGGCTCCCACCGGCGCGCACCTTCCCGGGACTTCGATTTCGGGCGTGTCACGTACTCGGCGGTCGTTCCACCCGCGGGACCGCCGGACGATCCGATTCTGCGGACGTCGATCTACGCGTACCGGACGCCCTGAACGGCGGTCAGGGCTTCCGGAGCAGGTACCGGCCGCTTTCGGCCAGATAGCTCTCCGGGCCGCCCGGCGAGAGGGCGCGGGCGGTCTCCCGCGCATCGCCGCTGCAACCGGCGAGATCGAAGTAGTAGTCGAGCGGGCGCCGGTGCTCCTGGTGCTCGGCCCGCTCCAGGACGAGGCTGTTCGCCTCGAACAGCTGGCGAAGGTCGCCGTCTGGAAGCGTGCGCGTGTGCGAGGGGTCGCGGGCGCGCTCGAAACGGTCAAGCTCGAGTGCGGCCAGAGGATCGACGGGCGCGATCTGGTCGTCGACGTACACGTGCCCTCCCGGGCGCGCGACGCGTGCCAGCGCGGCGAGCACGAGCTCGGGGCGGGCGACGTGATGGAGCGTCCTCCGGGTGCAGACGAGGTCGAAAGACGCGTCCTCGAAGAGCAGCAGCGAAGTCGCGTCAGCCTCCAGGAAGGTGGCATTCGGAGGACTCTGGCGGCGAGCCGCCTCCAGCAGCTCCGGAACGATGTCGACGCCGACCACCTCCCGGACGAGCGACGCCAAGGCGAGGGCGAGCGTGCCGGCGCCAGTACCGGCGTCAAGCGCTCGCTCGCTCCCGTCCGGCTGCACGAGCGCACGCAGCTGCTCCCGGACGAGCTCGACCTGAGCGCGCGCATGCTCGGCGACGCCCTCGGCGGTCGCGCCGAAGCGCGCGCGGACCTCGTCGGCGTTGCTCACGGCGCCTCCCGGCGGACGAGCTCGAGCGCTTCGTCGCGGGTGGAGATCGTCCCGGCGGCCCGCTCCTCGGCGATCAGGGCAAGCAGACGGCCGATCTCGGGGCCCGGCGGCAGGCCAAGCTCGTCGCCACGAAGTAGCGGCTCCGCCGGATCGTCGCGGCGAGCCTCCTCGACCGCCGGCGACAGGTCTGCGGCGCCAACGAAGGCGAGGGCGTCAAGCGCCCATGGCTCCGTCACGCAGCGGAACCGGTGCAGCGCCCGGGCAGAGCCGTCGGGCGGTCGCTCCGCGCGCAGGAGCGCCGACGCGTACCGGCGAACGTCGTTCGAGACGCTCATGCGCCGCAGGCGCTCGCCGAACACCGCGACGAGCCGGAACTGCGAGGAGTCGATGCGCTCGAGTCGATCGTCGATCCGGCCGCCGAGCGGCGCGAGCAGGCCGAGCTGGTCCAGCCGCCGCCAGCCGCCCGGGGTCAGCCGCTCGAGCTCGGCGAGCACGCGCTCGCCCGCCGCGTTCGTGACCCTCGCCGCCTGGGAGCGAACGAGCCCCTCGGTCAGCGGAGCGAGCCGGAACCCCAGCTCGTCCTCGTGCCGAACCGCGCGGAGGAGCCGAAGCGGGTCGTCCTCGAAGACCGACTCGGAGACGGCCCGGACGACTCGAAGAGCGAGGTCCTCGCGGCCTCCGCTCGGGTCGACCGGCTCGCCGCCCGAAACGGGCACGGCGATCGCGTTGATCGTGAAATCACGCCGCGCCAGATCGGAGTCGATCGACCCGTGCACGGGCGTGAAGTCGACCGTCCGGCCGCCGTCGAGCACGACGCGGTAGGAGGCATGCCGCTCCGAGAGCGCGAACGGCGCGCCGCCAGAGCGGCGGGCATAGGCTCGGGCGGCGTGACCGGGGTCGCGGCAGACGACGTCGACGTCGAGGGAGGTGCGGCCGATCAGCTCGTCGCGCACCGCGCCGCCGACAAACCACGCCTCCTGCCCGACGAGCACCTCCCGGACGAGCTCATCCATCGAGCACCGTCCGCCGCGCCCGGCGCGGGTCAGAGCCGACACCGCACACCAGCTCGTAGTTGATCGTCCCGGCGACACGTGCGTGGGCTTCGGCGCTCATGCCGTGGCCAATCAGGACGACCGGCGTGCCGACCGGAAGCTCCGCTTCGAGCTGAACGGCGAACGAGTCCATCGAGACCGTCCCGACGACCGGCCGCAGCTCACCCGCCACGCGCACGCCGGTGTTCGTCATGTCCCGCCGGAACCCATCCGCGTATCCAACGGGCACGATCCCGATCCACGTCGGCTCTGCGGCGACGAACCGCTGCCCGTAGCCGGTGCTCTCGCCGGGCTGCAGCTGCTTCACCTGAGCGAGGTGACTCTCCCAGCGGAGGACCGGCTCGAGGCCGTCGTCGGAGGGGTCCGTGCCGAACGGTGACAGGCCGTAGAGCGCGATCCCGCACCGCGCGGCGTCGAGTCGCGCCTCGGGAAGGCGCAGGGCCGCAGCACTGTTTGCCACGTGCCGGAGCTGCACGTGACCGGCCGTCGCAGCGAGGAAGCGCGCGAGCTGCTCCCGGGCGAACGTCTCGTCAGTGTCGGCCGTGGCCAGGTGCGTCATCAGCCCGACGACATTCGCCGGCGGAGCAGGGAGCTCCGAGAGCCCGTAGCGGCCCATGCCCGTCTCGAGCTTGAGATGAACGGCGATGCCCTCGGGAAGCTCCGCATCGGAGATCGCGAGCTCGAGCCCGGCCTCCCGCGCCTGAGCGACCTCACGGTTCGATCCGGCGGGCCCGAGGACGAGGATGCGGACGCCGGTGAACTCCGGCCGCAGGGCCAGGCCCTCAGGGATCGTGGCGACGCAGATTCCGGTCGCGCCCGACCCCAGCGCCGCCCCGGCCGCGTCGACGGCGCCGTGTCCGTAGCCGTCGGCCTTCACCACCGCCCAGAGCTCGGCGCCGCCGAGCACGCGCAGCAGCGTCCGCGCGTTCCGCCGTAGCGCGCCAAGGTCGATCGTGATCTCCGAGCGGTGCATCGCTAGCGGTAGTTTCGCGCCAGCTCGGACACGTACCTGCGCCCGAGCTGCGGGCCGTGCACCTGGATCCAGTCGCGGAAGCTGTCGCGACCGAGCGTTCGAACACGCCTGCCCGCAGCGAGGAGCTGCTCCGCGATGTGGCGACCGGTGAACGAAAACGCGCCGGTGACGACGTCGGTGAGACGCTCAGCCAAGCGTCGCCGGGAGCGCCTCGATCAGATCTGACGCGATCAGACCGACCCGCTGCGGTGCAGCGCGGGAGGACAGCTGCTGGGCTGCCGCCCCAGCTGCAGCGGCCAAGCGAGGCTCGACGCCCTTGGAAAGGAAGGCCGCGACGATCCCGGTGAGCACATCCCCACTGCCGGCGGTCGCCAGCGACGGGAGCCCGAGCGCGCAGACGAGCGCCCCCTCGCCGGGGGCCGCGACGATCGTGTCCGCTCCCTTCAGCAGCGTGACGCAACCGAAGTGGTCTGCTGCCCGCTGTACTGCTTCCAGACGGTGGTCGTCCACCCAGAAGGCTTCCTCGCCGAGCAGCCTGCCGAGCTCGCCGGCATGCGGTGTGAGGACGCGAGGCGCGGGCCAGTCGCCGGGCTCGAGCTCGAAGAGCGCATCGGCATCGACCACAGCCGGGATCTCGAGCTCCGCGAGCAGCCGCCGGACGAGCTTGCGCTCCTTGTCGCCGCGGCCGAGACCGGGCCCGATCGCGAGCGCCGTGGCGCGCTTCGCGAGCTCGTCGACCTCCTCCAGCCGCCGCTTCACGGGCTCGAGCAATCGCGCTTCGACGGTTGCGAGCGAGTTCTCATGGGTCGCGACGGCCACGTACCCGGCGTCCGAGCGGAACGCGGCCTCGGCTGCGAGGCAGACGGCGCCGGTCGTCCCGGGCGCGCCGCCGACGACCAGCACCGAGCCGGCCGTGTACTTCGTGTCCCCCTCTGCCTTGCGCGGGACGACCCGGAGGATCTCCCGCGACACGAGCCGGTTGACTGTCTCCCTCGACCCGAGCCCGATGTCCGCGACGTGGATGCGACCCGCAAGGCGGCTACCCGGCGAGACCGCGAGGCCGACCTTGAGCGCGTGCATCGTCACGGTCACGTCTGCGCGGACGGCGGCGCCGGCAGCTTCGCCCGTGGACGAATCGATGCCGGATGGGAGATCAACGGCGACGACCGGCGCTCCATGCGCGTTGATTCGCTCGATCAGCGCCGCTGCCTCGGGGCGCGGCACGCCGCGAAACCCGGTGCCGAACAGCGCGTCGATCACGACCTCCGCGTCCGGCTGGAGCTCCTCCGTCGTCTCCCGGCCGGCTTCGGCCAGCAGGCGAAGGGCGATCCGCCCGTCGCCGCCGTTCGCACCCGGCCCGCACACCGCCGCGACCTTGCGAGCGCCGGGCACGTGGGCGAGCACGGCGTCCGCAACCGCTCGCCCGGCACGCTCCATCAACTCTTCGACGTCATGGCCCTGCTCGGCGGCCCGCATCTCGTCCGCGGTGTAGAGCGGCTCGAGCATCAGCGCTGCTCGGCGACGGCGACGGCGTTCGCGAGCTCGCGGGAGTGGGTCATGGAGAGATCGATCGCCCCCGCTCCGACCCGTTCGGCCCAGTCCGCGACGCGTCCGCTCAGGCGCACGGAAGGCTTCGGACGGCCCACGATCTCGACGTCTCGCCACGCGAATGCGCGCGCGACCCCGAATCCGAGCGCCTTTCCGACGGCCTCTTTGCCTGCGAATCGCCCCGCGTAGCTCTGCGCCGGGTTGGCGCGCGAGTCACAGTAGGCGCGCTCGGCCTCCGTAAAGCAGCGCTCGCGAAAGGAGGGGTATCGCTCCAGCGCCCGCCGGATGCGCGCGATCTCGATCAGGTCGACGCCTACGGTCACCGGATCGCTAGGCGTTGTCCTCGAGCCACTCGGGCAGGTGGGCGATCGAGGAGACGATCCCGTCTGCCCGCACGCGACCGCGCTCGACGGCGTCCGGACGGAACTTGCCCGTCCTCACCAGCACCGTCTTCATGCCGTGCTTCTGGGCACCGACGATGTCGGCCTCGATGTCGTCACCGACCATCCAGGTCATCTTCGCCTCCGCGTCCAGTGCTTCCAGCGCGGCTCCGAAGTAAGCCGGGCTCGGCTTGCCCAGGACGGTGGCGTCGATCTCGGCGGCGTACTCGAGGCCGGCCACGAAGGCGCCGGCGTCGAGGAGCGGCCCGTGCTTCGTCTGCCACCAGCGGTTCTTGTGCAGGCAGTAGAGCTCCGCTCCGGCCTCCAGCTCGTGGAACGCGCGAGCCAGGTTCATGAAGCTGAAGACCAGATTCGTCTCGGGCGTCTCGTCCGCACCGCCAAGGAGCACCGCCTCTGCATCCTCGCCGACGAGCTCCACGCCTTCGAGGTCGCCGACGATCGCATGCATCGTCAACGCGAGCACGCGGCGGCCTTGAAGCGTCCGCGCCGCTGCCCGCGGCGTGGTCTGGAGCTCCTCGTCGTCGAGCTCGACCCCCATCGCCCGCAGCTCCTCTGCGAGCGTCGCACGGGAGCGCGTGGTGTTGTTCGTGACGAAACGGAGCCGGTGGCCGTCGGCCCGCAGCCGTCTGACCGCCTCGGCTCCTCCGGCGATCGGCTCGCCGGAAACGTGGAACACGCCGTCGACGTCGAGGAGAATTGCCGCCACTAGGGCGCTCCTCGCAGGTCTCGCGGGCACACTGCGGGTAGACCGTGACGATTCTTCGGCGTAGATCGGGCGCGTAGCGCTGGCATGGACGGCGACTCTATCCGCGTCACCCGCTCGGTCGTGCTGCCGCTCGCGGAGATCGAGCTGCGCTTCTCCCGCTCGAGCGGACCAGGAGGACAGCACGCCCAGAAGACTGAGACCCGCGTCGAAGCCGTCTTCGGCGTCGAGGCCTCGGAGGCGCTGACGGCCGCGCAAAAGCGGCGCGTCTCGGCCAAGGCGGGACCGGTGTTGCGCGCGATCGCCCAGGACGAGCGCAGCCAGTGGCGAAACCGCGAGCTCGCGGTCGAGCGGCTCGTCGCCCAGCTTCGGGCGGCGCTGCGCGTCGAGCGTCGGCGCGTGCCGACGAAGCCAACGGCGGGCTCGCGACAGCGGCGGCTCGAGGGTAAGCGGCGGCGGGGCACGGTCAAGCGCCTCCGCCGGCCACCGGACGAGTGAGCGCCGAGAGCTGGGAGCCGCTCACGCCGGCGGAGGTGGCCACGCTCCTCGCCGGGTTTCCCGCGCGCTGGTGGATAGCCGGAGGCTGGGCGCTAGTACATCGGCGACCCGCAACTCGATCGGGGCCTCCTGCGTTTAGCATTTGAAACCATGGCTCCGATCTCCGTCAGCCTCGAGCACAGCGATCCCGCCGTCGGGATCGTCAGCCTGATCGGTGAGCACGACGCGTTCTCCGCCGCTCGGCTCGAGAACGATCTGGCTGTCCTCCTCGACGGCGGCGTCCGGGTCGTCGTCGACCTGCGCGAGGCCACGTTCGTCGACTCCCAGACGCTGAGCATCCTGCTGAGCGCGCGCCACCAGGCCGAGGCGGCGAGCCTCGGCTTCTCGCTCGTTCTCGACGACCGCATCTTCACGCAGGTACACCGTCTTTTCGATCTGACGGGCCTCGGGTCGGCGTTCGCGATCTACCCGACGATGGACAAGGCAACCGCCGCCGCCCGCGCGGGCGAGACCGCCGGCGCCGGCGTGCACGCCGCGTAGGCACCGCTTACGGTGCCGACCATCAGGACGCGCGGGCCTGGCCCGTGCGTCCGTCTGAAATGACCGGTCGACCCGATCGAACCTCACCCAAACCGCTCTAGGCACCGCTTACGGTGCCGACCATCAGGACGCGCGGGCCTGGCCCGTGCGTTCGTCTGAAATGACCGGTCGACCCGATCGCACCTCTTTCGAGACCACCACTTAGGCACCGCTTGACGGTGCCGACCATCAGGACGCGCGGGCTCGGCCCGTGCGTCCGTCTGAACTGACCGGTCGACAAAAATCGAACCTCAACCGAAACCAGTTCTAGGCACCGCTTGACGGTGCCGACCATCAGGACGCGCGGGCATGGCTCCGTCCGACTTCCCGCGTAGGTTCCGCGCGGATGGAGTACGACCCGCTTCGCCGAGGCTTCGCCGAGTTCGTGGGGACGTTCGCCCTCGTCTTCGTGGGCGCCGGCTCGATCCTCGCCTTCGGTGGCCTGTTGGCGCCGTTCTACGCGCAGCGGGGAAGCTCGGGCACGGCCGGGGCGATCTCGTTGCTTGGGATTGCGATCGCCCACGGGCTCGTGATCGCTGTGATGGCCTCAGCGGTCGGGCACATCTCCGGGGGGCACTTCAACCCGGCGGTCACGTTCGGGTTCCTGGTCACCCGGCGAATCGCGCCTTCGCTTGCGCTCGTCTACTGGGCGGCGCAGTTCGCCTCGGCCACCCTGGGGGCGCTGTTTCTGCGCTGGCTCTTCGACGCGCAGGAGCGAAATCTCTTCGCTCTGGGAGCTCCTGGGCTCGGAGGCGGGGTCTCCCGCTGGCAAGGGCTCGTGATCGAGCTCATCCTCACGTTCTTCCTGGTCTGGGTGGTTTTCGCGACGGCTGCCGATCCGGGCGGCGCGTTCAAGTCCATCTCCGGGCTCGCGATCGGCTTCACGATCACGCTCGACATCCTCATGGGTGGCCCCCTCACCGGGGCCGCGATGAACCCGGCCCGCGCCTTCGGTCCGGAGCTCGTGCAGAAGGAGTGGTCGGATGCCTGGGTCTGGTACGCGGGCCCGCTCGCCGGTGCCGCCCTGGCGGCGCTCGCATATGAATGGCTGTACCTGCGCCCGTCCCGCCCGGTTCCGGTCGGTCCGCCCGAGTCGGGCGTGATCGAGCCGCGTCCCGGCGAGGCCTCTGTCTCGTAGCCCGACGCAGCGGCGCATGAACCACGCGCCTTCGGGCAGTATCGCCGCATGCCCGCAGACGGCCTGATCATCCTCGACGGCGCCACCTTCTTCTTCACCGACCACTGCGGCGACGTCGACGCCGAGGCCGCCGAAGGCTTCTTCTACGAGGACGTCCGGCACCTCTCGCGCTGGCTGCTCTTCCTCGACCGCAAGCCGATCGACGTCCTGACGAGCCGGACCGTCGACTACTACTCCGCCCGCATCGTCGGGACGCACAAGGGCGAAAGCGACACACCGCCGGTAACGATCCGGCGCGACCGCTTCGTCAGCGAGGGCCTCCACGAGGACGTCGTCCTGCGAAACAACACGGACGCGCCCCGAACCGTGAGGCTCGAGCTCGAGTTCGGCTCGGACTTCGCCGACGTGCTCGAGGCCCAGCAGGGCGGGCCGGGCGAGGGTCGCGGAAACCGCCGTGTCGACACGGGCGCGCAGACCGCGACGCTCCACTACGAGCGCGACGGCTACAAGCGCGCGACGGTGCTCTCGTTCCGGCGCCGGCCGACACGCCTGACCTCCAAGCGCGCCGTCTTCGACCTGAAGCTCGCCCCGGGGGAGGAGTGGTCGACGTGCGTCGACGTGATCCCGGTCGTCGACGGCAAGCGTCGTCCGCCTCGCCATGGTTGCGACGCGTTCGGCGCGTCGGAGCCCAAGGAGGGCGTAACCCTCGACGAGTGGCTCGAACGGGCGCCGGCGCTCGCGACCTCCGATCGCGCCCTCGAGCGCACCTACGAGCAGAGCCTGATCGATCTAGCCGCGCTCCGGATCACGCCGGGCGGAGCCGTCCGCACGCCGATGCCGGGCGGTGGGCTGCCGTGGTACATGACCGTCTTCGGGCGCGACAGCCTGCTCACGTCCTACGAGGCGCTGCCGTTCCAGCCCTCCCTCGCCGCCGCCACACTCGAGACCCTGGCGTCGCTGCAGGCGACCGAATGGGACGACTTTCGCGATGCGGAGCCGGGCAAGATCCTGCACGAGCTTCGCCGCGGCACGTTGACCGCGCTCGGCGAGTCGCCGCACTCGCCCTACTACGGCAGCCATGACACGACCATGCTGTTCCTAATCCTGCTGGACGAGTACGAGCGCTGGACGGGCGACGACGGCCTCGTCCGCCGGCTGGAGCCGAACGCCAGGGCGGCGCTCGGCTGGATCCGCGGGCCGGCAGACCTGGACGGCGACGGTTACGTCGAGTTCCGGAAGCGCTCGCGCTCCGAGTTCGCCCTCGACAACCAGTGCTGGAAGGACTCGAAAGACTCGATCCGCTTCGCCGACGGCAGGAAGGCTGAGGCACCGATCGCGACGTGCGAGCTCCAGGGCTATGCGTACGACGCGCGCAGGCGAGCCGCCCGCCTCGCGCGCGAGGTGTGGGGTGACGACGAGCTCGCGGAGGCGCTCGAGGGCGAGGCGGAAGAGCTGAAGCGGCGCTTCAACCGCGACTTCTGGGTGAAGGAGCGACGGCACTTCGCACTGGCGCTCGACCGGGACAAGAAGCAGGTCGATGCGCTCACGTCCAACCTCGGCCATCTGCTCTGGAGCGGCATCGTCGACGACGGTCGTGCACGCGCGACCGTTACGAGGCTGATCCGGCCGGACGTCCTCAGCGGCTGGGGCATCCGCACGATGTCGGCGGAGGACGCGGCCTACAACCCGCTCAGCTACCACAACGGCTCGGTCTGGCCACACGACACCGCACTCGCCGCGGAAGGTATGCGCCGGTACGGCTTCCGCGACGAGGCCGGCCGGGTCTGCATCGCCCTGCTCGACGCCGCACGGGCGTTCGACCATCAGCTGCCGGAGGTCTTCGCCGGGTTCCAGCGAGACGCGAGCGACGTGCCGGTCGAGTACGCGGACGCGCTCACACCTCAGTCGTGGGCCGCGGCCGCGCCGCTGCTCGCGCTGCGCACGCTGCTCGGCCTGGACGCAACGAAGAGCGGGCTGCGCCGCAGTCCGGCGGTGCCGGCGTCGCTCGGCAGCGTGAAGCTCCGCGGACTCGAGGTCCGCGGCAAGCGAGTGGACGCCTAGCAGCCACCAAAGCGGCGCGCGGCAGCGGGAAGCCCAGGCCTAAAGTTCGCGCAGGAGGCGCCGCGCGAGGCGGGCGGGAAGCCGCTAAGGACAGCCGCTCTCGACCCGACGAGCTGCCGCGCCGACCGCAGTTGCGTCACCGAGCACGCTCGTCGTCAGCGGTCGCAGTGCCGTCGCCTGCGTCCGCGCCGCGCGCGCCCGCTTGCGCCATGTCTTCGCCGCCTTCACACGTTGCGCCTTCGCAGCTCGCTCCAACTGCGAGCCCTTCGTCTCGATCGTAGAGGCGCTCTTGCGAATCGACCGGGCAAGCGATCCGACTCGCTCGGCGCTGCTCTCGATCGTGGGCAGCTCCCGGGACCGCGAGAGCGAGTCATGGATCGCCGAGACCGAGCTGCCGATCGACGAGGCAGTCGAGTTGATCGTGCCCGCGAGCTACTCGACCGTGACGGTCTTGGCCAGGTTCCGCGGCTGATCGACGTTGAGCCCGCGCAACCGCGCGATCCGGTAGGCGAGCAGCTGCAATGGAAGTACCGCAAGGATCGCCTGCAGAAACGCGGGCGTCTTGGGCACGTAGATCACGTCGTCCGCGTGGTGCTGGATGTCCTCGTTCCCGTCGGTCGCGATCGCGATCACGTGCGCGCCGCGCGCCCGCACTTCCTGGATGTTCGACACGACCTTCTCGTAGATCACCTTCTGGTCGGTCGCGACGACGACGACGGGCGTGTCCTCGTCGAGGAGCGCGATCGGCCCGTGCTTCATCTCGCCCGCCGAGTACGCCTCGGTCGGGATGTATGAGATCTCCTTCAGCTTCAGCGCGCCCTCGA
The DNA here is from genome assembly GCA_038237865.1 of Gaiellales bacterium. GTDB lineage: Bacteria > Actinomycetota > Thermoleophilia > Gaiellales > Gaiellaceae > 3-1-20CM-4-69-9. Next base: position 63,883 of record JBBRYG010000007.1, read on the forward strand.
GCGCCACTGGAAGGCCGATGTGCCGCCCGAGGTAGAGGAAGAACGGCTTGTCGTAGTAGCGCTGCGCAATCTCCTCGATCGGATGATTGCCGTCGAGGAACTGAGTCATCCGCTCGGGGAGGTCATAGAGCTCCTCGAGGATGAACTCGATCTCCTCCGCAGGCAGGGTCTTCTTCAGCTGCGCAAGCTTGAGCGCGATCAGCGAGAGGAGCGCGACCTGGGACGTGAACGTCTTCGATGCGGCGACGCTGACCTCCCTGCCGCAGCGCGTGTAGAGGACGGCGTCCACCTCGCGTGTGATCTGCGAGCCCATCATGTTCGTAATCGCAAGCGTCCGCGCGCCCTGCTCCCGGGCGAGCTTCATCGCCGCCAACGTGTCCGCTGTCTCGCCGGACTGGGAGATCCCGATCACGAGCGTGTCCTTCGTGAGCACCGGATTGCGATAGCGCCACTCGCTTGCGATATCGGGCTCGACCGGGATGCGGGCCCACTCTTCCATGATGTAGCGCCCGACGACTCCCGCGTGGTAGGCGCTCCCGCAGGCGAGCACGACGATCCGGCGGAGGTTCCGGATCTCTTTCTCGTCGAGCCCGATCCCCTCCAACACGAGCCGCCCACGCCGCGCGCGATCGCCGATCGTCTCGGCGACGGCTTCCGGCTGCTCGTAGATCTCCTTGAGCATGAACGTCTCGTAGCCGCCCTTTTCCGCGTCCTCGTCGTCCCAGTCGACCGGCTCGATCTCCTTGTGCTCGATCTCGCCCTCGGCGTCGAAGAAACGGGCACCCTCGGGCGTGATCGCGACCACCTCGTCGTCGTCGATCAGCTGAATGCGGCGTGTCTCACGCATGAACGCAGCGATCGACGACGCGAGGAACATCTCCCCCTTCCCCACGCCGACGACGAGCGGGCACTGCCGGCGTGCGCCGACAAGGAGATCCGGATGGCCGTGATGGATGACGACGAACGCGAAGTGGCCTTCGAGCTCGCGATACGCCGCGCGCACCGCCTCGATCAGATCCCCGTCGTACTTCTCTTCGATCAGATGGACTATCGTCTCCGCGTCCGTCTCGGAGGTGAAGGTGTGGCCCTCCGCAACAAGTGACGCCTTCAGCTCGCGATAGTTCTCCACGATCCCGTTGAGCACGATCGCGACCTTGCCCCCGTCGCAACCTGTGAGGGGGTGTGCGTTCTGCTCGGTGACCGCTCCGTGGGTTGCCCAGCGCGTGTGTCCGAGGCCGTGCTTCGACCTCGAGCCGTTCGGGCCCGCGGCGTCCTTCAGGAACTGCAGGTTGCCGACGGCGCGCACATACTCGAGTCCGTCGTCCTCGAGGAGCGCGATGCCGGCGGAGTCGTAGCCGCGGTATTCGAGGCGCTCGAGGCCCTGCAGCAGAAGGTCTTTGGCGGTGCGACTACCGACGTATCCGATGATCCCGCACACCCGAAGCTCCCTTCGTTGGCCGCCCCCGTGACCTAGGGGTGAAAGCGCTGCAGATTGACGGTTTTTTGCCGGAACAAACCTTCCTGAAACGCGAAAAGCCCGGCTGTTCTTTCCGGCGCCCTCCGTCGGGGCCGGTCAGCCGAGCTCTCGTCGAACGAGAGCCGCGATGGTAGCACAGAGACGTTCCGTTTCTTCGGCGTTTTCGGCCTCCGCCAGCACGCGCACAACCGGCTCCGTTCCTGAGGGGCGCACGAGGATCCGGCCGCTCGATCCCAGCTCGGCATTGAGCCGCTCGACCTCCGCCTCGATCGTAGGCGTGAGCACGCGCCGGCCGACCTCGACGTTCTCACGGGCCTGCGGGAACCGCGGCATCACGGCCGCGAGCTCGGACAGTGGGCGTCCTTTCAGCGCGCCGCAGAGAAGCAGCGCTGCCACCAGCCCGTCGCCCGTCACGTGGCCGTCGAGCCAGATCACGTGCCCGGACTGCTCGCCGCCGAGCACCCCGCCCTCCCTTCGGAGCGCCTCGAGCACATACCGGTCTCCCACGTCGGTGGCGATCACCCGGATCCCTCGATCGGCCATCAGCCGGTGAAAACCGAGGTTCGTCATCGAGGTCACGACGACGAGCCCGACTGCGCGATCGAGCGCGAGGATTGCCAGGAGCTGGTCACCGTCGACCTCGTTGCCGCCGCCGTCGACCGCGAGCATCCGGTCGCCGTCGCCGTCGAAGGCGACACCGAGATCGAGCCGCTCCCTCATGACAAGCTGTTGCAAGGCCCGAAGATCGGTTGCGCCGCAGCCGACGTTGATGTTCGTGCCGTCCGGCTCGGAGCCGATCGCGGTGACGTCCGCGCCGAGCTGCTCGAACGCCTGGGGCGCGATCCCCGAGTAGGCGCCGTTGGCGCAGTCGACACCGATCCGCAGGCCTGTGAGGTCTGACCCGAACCGTTCCAGCACGTGCTCGAGGTAGCTGTCGGTGGCGACGTCGACCTCGTCGATCTCCCCGCCCCCGCCCGCCGGGGCATCGAGGAGCGCCTCGATCTCCTCCTCCTGGTCGTCCGTGAGCTTCCGCCCCGCGTGGTCGAAGAACTTGACACCGTTGTACTCCGGTGGATTGTGGGAAGCGGTGATCACCGCACCGAGGTCGAGCGCGAGCAAAGCCACCGCAGGTGTCGGCAGCACTCCGGCCATCACCGCCGACCCGCCGGCAGACGCGATCCCGCGTCCGAGCGCCCGCTCGAGCTCCGGCCCGGAGCCACGGGTGTCGCGCCCGATGAAGACACGGCCGCGCCCCGACCAGAGCGCGGCGGCCTTGCCGAGATCCTCGACGAGCTCGCGGGTCAAATCGCGGCCGACAACGCCGCGAACGCCATCGGTTCCGAAGTAACGTCGCGGCACGGCGGCGCAGCATAGAGGCCGGGGCATGGGCTTGGTTGGAGGGTGCGGAGACCGCGCTCTCCGCGCCCGTTCCACCCGCGCGAAGCGCGGGTCAACCCGAACAAGCGCTAAAAGCGCAGCTTTTAGCGCTTAGAGAACTGGGGTGCCTTGCGCGCCTTGTGCAGCCCGGCCTTCTTACGCTCGACGATCCGAGCGTCGCGCGTGAGGAAGCCCGCACGCTTGAGCGCGATGCGCAGTTCCGGGTCGGATTCGACCAGTGCACGGGCGATCCCGTGGCGGACCGCCCCGGCCTGGCCGCTGGGGCCGCCGCCGTGGACGCGGACACGGATGTCATAGATCCCCTCGGCTCCCGCAATCCCGAGCGGCGCGAGCGCGGTGGTGCGATGCACGGCGCGCGGGAAGTACTCCTCGATCGTCCGGCCGTTGAACCAGGTCGTACCGTCGCCGGGCCGAAGGATCACGCGCGCAACCGACGTCTTGCGCTTGCCGGTGCCGCGGTACTGAGCGATCTGGTTCACGTCTCTAACCCTCCAACTTCAGGGGCTTCGGAGCCTGCGCCTCGTGCGGATGCTCCGGGCCCGTATAGATCTTGAGCTTGTTGATCTGCTGCCGCGCGAGGCGGTTCTTCGGAAGCATGCCCTTCACCGCGGTGCGGAGCACCTCTGTCGGTCGCCGGTCGAGCTGTTCGCGCAGCGTACGGCTCCGCAGCCCGCCCGGATAGCCCGAGTGGCGGTAGTAGCGCTTCTGGTCGAGCTTGTTGCCGGTCACGTGGATCTTCTCCGCATTGACGACGACGATGAAGTCGCCGGTGTCGACGTGCGGCGTGTACGCGGCCTTGCCCTTGCCGCGCAGCATGTCGGCGATGCGCGTGGCCAGGCGCCCCAGGGTCTGCCCGTCGGCGTCCACCAGGTACCAGTCGCGGGCGATCTCGCCCGGTTTTGCGGAATAGGTCTTCATCCGGAGAAAAGGCGGACTCGAGGCGTCCGCCGGCGCGGAAGTGTAGCAATCCGGTCGTTTTCCGGCCTCGCGACTACGGTCACGAACCTTTTCGCGTCCACGGCGTCACTATGGCCATGCGCTTGAGCCGACGCGTCGTGCCGGTCGCTGCGCTCATGGCTCTCTCGCTTGCCGGCGGGGCACATGCCGCAGCGCCTCCCCAGGGGTACCAAACGGACGCAGCCTTCGCCCGAAGCTATGCCGGGGGCGGGGTGCAGAGCGTCTCGGCGACGACCGAGAGAGTCAGCTGCTATGGGCCCGAAGTGCTCTACCTCGTGGGGCTCGACCCGACGAAGGGCTACCCCGACGGCGGCGGGACGGCCTGCACCGGCGCGACGACCGGCGAGAGTGTCGGCCCGTACTCCTCCCAGGATCGGACCAACCGGTCGCTCGTGGTGAAGGAGCATTCGGAGTCCGATCTCCACGTCGACCCCACCGACGCCTCGCACGTGGTCGGCGTGAGCAAGTGGGTCGTGAACGCCGAGGGCTACAACCATCTGACCGGCTTCTTCGAGTCGTTCGACGGGGGCCTGACGTGGCCCGCACAGGGTCACGTCCCCGGCTACGAGGGCTGGACGGACAACTCCGATCCGGTGGCCGCTTTCGACCCTTGGGGGAACCTCTACACCGTCGTCTTGCCGTACATGTTCGACTACGACGCTTCGGGCCGGCACCGCTTCCTCTCCCCGGCGGTGAACCCAGCGCTCCCCCGCTCCGGACTCGGGATCGCCGTCCGGCCGAAGGGCGCCACGTCGGCGGACACCTGGCTGACGGCACACGGGAACCGGCTCGACCTGATCGCGACGACCCCCTTCGAAGGCGCGAACGTCTTCGACAAGCAGTGGATCGCCATCGACACGAACCCTCGTAGCGCGCATCGCGGGCGGGTGTACGTGGCCTGGGCGATCGGCGGAGACGACGATTCGCTACGGATCTACAGCTCCCACGCCGACGCGAGGCCCGACGGCACCCACACGGACTGGACCGGCCCGCGGCTCGCCCTGCGCCAGGCACCCGGGTTCGGCGACAACGGCGCGATTCCACGGGTCGCGCCCGACGGCACGGTGTGGCTCGCCACGACGACCTTCTCCCGGGCCGGCGCGCCGTTCACGATCTCGGTCACCTCCTCCCGCAACGGAGGGGTCACCTGGTCGCCGAGAAGGATCGCTCTCCGCGGGCAGCGGGTGGACGGGTACGAGAACACCACATTCCGGTCTGCGTTCGGGCTTGCTTTCGCCGTGGGGCCGCGAAAGACCGGGGGCTCCTATCCGCTCTACATCGCCTACGAGGACGCGACCGCCTCGGGTACCGGCCTCTTCGCGCGCGCCTCGTTCGACGGCGGCCGGCACTGGCGGCGGCCGGTCCGGATCGACGACGACAGGGGGCCGGGCGAGGCGCTCCAGCCGAACCTCGCGGTCTCGCCGCGGGGAACCGTGTCCGTCGCGTTCTACGACCGGCGCCTTCCCTGCCCGGGTCGGGCCAGCGTCGAGGCGGCGCGCGCCGGGCTGCAGCTCGATCCGAGGCAGCCGTTCGGACGCCAGGACTACTGCGTCAACACCGCAGTGCAGTTCTATCGGCCGAGCCTACGTCCGGTCGGCCGCAACGTGCGGCTGTCGGCGCACACGTGGGATCCGCAGCTGTCGTCGCCGCGTCCGGCCTGCATCTGCTCGGCCGGCGGTTTCATCGGCGACTACTTCGGCGTCGACTCGGCCGGCGGGTTCACGTACGCGGCCTCCGTCACGACAGCCAACGTGGCCGGCGAGAACCCCGGTTTTCACCAGCAACAGCTGGTGTCGAAGATCCGGACGCCCTAGTGAAGCGAGCCTCCCCGGGCTACTCCCACTCGATCGTGGCAGGCGGCTTCGAGCTGAGGTCGAGCGCGACGCGGTTGACGCCCGGGATCTCGTTGATGATCCGGCTCGAGATCGTCTCGAGCAGGTCGTAAGGCAGGCGCGCCCAGTCCGCCGTCATCGCGTCCTCGGAGGTGACGGCCCGGATCACGATCGGATACGCGTACGTGCGCTCGTCGCCCTGCACGCCGACCGACTTGATCGCGGGAAGCACCGCGAACGACTGCCACAGCTCGCGGTAGAGACCTGCGCGCCGGATCTCCTCCTGCAGGATCGAATCGGCCAACCGCAGGATCTCAAGTCGCTCCACCGTGACGTCTCCGATGATGCGGATCGCGAGGCCGGGACCGGGGAACGGTTGGCGCCAGACCATGCGCTCCGGCATTCCGAGCTCCTCGCCAACTCGTCGCACCTCGTCTTTGAAGAGCAGCCGCAGCGGCTCGACGAGCTGCATGCGCATGTCCGCGGGGAGACCGCCGACGTTGTGGTGCGACTTGATCTTGGCGGCGACCCCGTCCTCGCCTCCGCCGGACTCGATCACGTCCGAGTAGAGCGTCCCCTGGACGAGGAAGCGAAGGTCTCCCAGCTTCGCTGCCTCCTCCTCGAAGACGCGAATGAACTCCTCGCCGACGATCTTCCGCTTCTCCTCGGGGTCGTCGACGCCCGCGAGGCGCGACAGAAACCGCTCCTGCGCCTGCACGTGCACGAGCGGGACGTGGAAGTGCCCGCCGAACGTCTCGACCACCTGTTCCGCCTCGTTCTCGCGCAGGAGCCCGTGATCGACGAAGACACAGGTGAGCTGATCGCCGACCGCCTTGTGCACGAGGAGCGCCGCCACCGCCGAGTCGACGCCGCCGCTGAGCGCACAGAGCACGCGCTCGCGGCCGACCTGCGCCCTGATCCGCTCGACCTGCTCCTCGATCACGGCCGCAGGCGTCCAGGCCGGTGGCGCGTCGGCGACGTTGTAGAGGAAGTTCTTCAGGACGTCGGTGCCGTGCGGCGTATGCACGACCTCCGGATGGAACTGGACGCCGTACAGCCGGCGGGCGGGCTCCTCGAAGGCGGCGATCGGTGTCGATGGAGAGCCGGCGACGACGCGCGCTCCCGTCGGCGGCGCCGTCACGGAGTCGCGGTGGGACATCCACACCGTCTGCTCGGGCGGAGTTCCGGCGAGCAGCTCGGACTCCTCGGCGCGCATCGACGTCTTGCCGAACTCCGAGACGCCCGTCCGGTCGACCCGGCCGCCGAGCTCCTGCGCCATCAGCTGCATCCCGTAGCAGATGCCGAGCGTCGGGATGCCGAGCTCGAAGATCGCCGGGTCGATGCGCGGCGCGTCCTCCGCGTAGACGGAGGCAGGCCCGCCCGAGAGCACAAGCGCGTGCGGGTTCCGCGCGCGTACCTGGGCGGCGGTGACGCGGTGCCCGACGAGCTCCGAGTAGACGCGGCACTCGCGCACGCGCCGCGCGATCAGCTGTGCGTACTGCCCTCCGAGGTCGACGACGAGCACCGGCCGCTCCTCCGGAGCGCGCTCCGGCAGCGACAGCACCTCAGCGCCGGTAATTCGGCGCCTCCTTCGTGATCGTGACGTCGTGGGGATGGCTCTCGCGCAGGCCGGCGCCGGTGATCCGGACGAACTGCGCCCCCTTCATCTCCTCGATCGTCGCGGCGCCGCAGTAGCCCATCGCCTGCCGCAGGCCACCGACGAGCTGGTGGAGGATCGCGGCGAGCGGCCCCTTGTAGGGAACGCGCCCCTCGATCCCCTCGGGAACCAGCTTCTCGACATCCTCGACGTCCCCCTGGAAGTAGCGGTCCTTCGAGAAACCGCGGGCTCGCATCGCGCCGAGCGAGCCCATGCCGCGGTACTCCTTGAAGCGCTCGCCCTGCTGGAGGACGACCTCGCCCGGGCTCTCGTCCGTTCCCGCGAGCATCGAGCCGGCCATGACGGCATCCGCCCCGGCGGCGATCGCCTTGGCGATGTCGCCGGAGGACGTGAGGCCGCCGTCGGCGATCAGCGGGACGCCTGCACGCCGCGCGACCTGGGCGCAGTCGTAGATCGCCGTCACCTGTGGAACGCCGACCCCCGCGACCACACGCGTCGTACAAATACTGCCCGGTCCGACACCGGCCTTCACCCCGTCCGCGCCGGCGTCGATCAGTGCCTCCGTCGCGGCCGCCGTGGCCACGTTGCCGGCCACCGTCTGCACATCCCACGCGGCCTTGACCCGTCGCACCATCTCCACGACCGCGGCGGAATGGCCGTGGGCGGTGTCGACGACGAGCGCATCGACGCCCGCCTCGACGAGTGCTCCGGCGCGCTCCCACGCGTCTGTCCCGACGCCGACTGCGGCGGCCACTCGCAGGCGCCCCTGTTCGTCCTTCGTCGCGTGGGGAAACTCGATTCGCTTCTGGATGTCCTTGACGGTGATCAGGCCCTTCAGTCGGCCTTCGGCGTCGACGACCGGCAGCTTCTCGATCTTGTTCCGGTGCAGGATCGCCTCGGCCTCGGCGAGCGTGGTGCCGACCGGAGCCGTGACGAGGTTGCGGGCCGTCATCAGGGCGGAGACCGGCTGCCCCGTGTCGGTCTCGAAGCGGAGGTCGCGGTTCGTGAGAATCCCGACGAGCGTCCCGGCTTCGTCGGTGATCGGCACGCCCGAGACCTTGTAGCGCGCCATCAGCTCGAGCGCGTCCGCGACGATCGCGTCCGGGGGAAGCGTCACCGGCTCAACGATCATCCCTGACTCCGAGCGCTTGACCTTGTCCACCTCGGCAACCTGCTCGGAGATCGACAGGTTGCGGTGGAGAACACCGATGCCCCCTTCGCGTGCGAGCGCGATCGCGAGGCGCGCCTCGGTGACCGTGTCCATCGCAGCCGAGACGACCGGGATTGCGAGATCGATCTCGCGCGTCAGCCGAGTCGAGGTCGAGACGTCGTTCGGGAGGACGCGGGACTCGGCCGGAACGAGCAGGACGTCGTCGAACGTGAGGCCCTCCTTCGCGAACTTCCGGTCGAGCTCCAGGAGGCGCTCGACGTCACGCTGGGAGAGCTGCAGTTCCTCCATCGAGCGATGGTACCAACGGGTTCCGACAGAGCCGGCTGGCGGTTCCGCCGCGGCGGGTCAACGCGCAGTGCTCACCGCTCCGCCGGAACCGGTGTCAGCTCGTCGACGCGGACAGCGGACTCCAGACGCGTCGCCTCGCGCGGCTCGAAACGGCCGGCGCCCACCTCGAGCGTCGCAGCGGTGCCAGCAGCCACCGCAGCCCGCAGCGCCTCCTCGAGCGGCTGTTCCGCCACCCGTGCGGCTAGAAACGCGGCCAGGAGCACGTCGCCGGAGCCGACCACGGAGACCGGCTCGATCACCGGCGCCTCCACCCGGAAGAGCTGCCTCCTGCGTTCCTCGCGGAAGAGGCCGAAGCACGCATTCTCCGACGTGATCAGAACATTCCGGGCCCCGAGGTCGGCGATCCGGTCGAGCGCCATCATGAACTCCTCCACGTCGTTCAGCTCCTGGCCGACAAGCCCCTCCGCCTCGCGCTGGTTCGGCGAGACCAAGTAGGGCTCGGCCTCCGCCCCGAGCCGGAGCGGCTGCCCCTCGGAGTCCAGGACCGCGCGCACCTGCCGGCGGTTGAGGTCGCGAATCGCCTCGGCGTAGAAGTCGTCCTCGACGTCACGCGGAAGCGATCCCGAGAAGACGACGAAGTCCGCACCGCGCGCGAGATAGCCGATCTTCTCCAGCAGGATCGCAAGCTCGTCGGCCGTGACCTGCGGGCCCCACTCGTTGATCTCCGTGTACGACCCGCTCGTCGGATCGACGACCGCCGTGGAGGTGCGCGACTCGCCCGCGATCCGGACGAAGTCGTTCAGGATCGCCTCGCCGGTCAGCTCCTCGACGATCCGCATGCCCGTCCGGCCGCCCGCGAGGCCGGTCGCGACGACCGGGACGTCGAGCCGCTTCAGCGCACGAGCGACGTTGATCCCCTTGCCCCCCGCGAGCGTCAGCCCGAGGCTGGCGCGATGACGCTGGCCGCGCTGGAAGTTCGGCACGGTCAGCGTCCGGTCGATCGCGGCGTTCAGGGTGACGGTGACGATCACGCCGCGAGTCTTCCGGTCGGGAGGCTCACGAGAACCAGTCTCCGACGTGTGAGAAGGTGCGCCCCGCGTAGAACCCGACGCGTCCCACGACCCCCGGCCTGGAGGCCGAGCGTCCGGCGACGAGCGGCGTCCGGGCGACCAGCTTGCGCCCGGAATAGACACGAATCTCACCGAGCGGCGTGCCCTTGCGAAGAGGCAGCGAGACGGCGGTCGGCGCCACGATTCGTTCCACGAGCCGGCGATCGACGCGCACGGGCCGCGCGAGGGGTCGCCGTGCAACGAGCGGTACGGGCGCCTGGCCGTACCCAGGGTCGACCTCGCGATAGACGCGCCCGGGCTGGACGACCCAGACCGGGCGATAGCGCGACAGCCCCCAGCGCAGCAGGGCCGCCAGGTCGGCGTTCCGCTGCGAGCGGGTCGGGCTCCCGAGCACCGTTGCGTAGAGGGTTACGCCCCGCTGCCTGGCGGCACCGACCTCGCACCACCCGGCACCGCCCGTGTGGCCGGTCTTGACGCCGAGCAGCCCGGGGAAGACGCCGAGCAGGTCGTTCCAGGTGTGGAGCGTCCGGCCGCCGGCGATCGCAGCCGAGCGCTGCCGCACGATCGCGCGCACGACGGGGTACCGCATTACGACCTCGGCCAGCCGGGTCACGTCCCGTGCGGTCGACACATGACCGGGCGCGTCCAGGCCGTCGGGACGGACGAAGTGCGTGCGCTCGAGCCCGAGCGCCCGGGCGCGGGCGTTCATCAGCACGACGAACCGCGCCGTCGAGCCGTGCCCCACGTAATCGGCGAGCGCGTCGGCCGCGTCGTTCGCGCTCTGGATCAGCGCCGCCTTCAGCAGGTCCCGGACAGTGATCCGCTCACCGGCGCGTAGGTGGATGGTGGACTCGCCGACGGCCGCTGCATCCGCTTGCACCGGAACTGTCTCCCCCGGCCGCGCGTGCTCGAGCGTGACGAGCACGGTCATCAGCTTGGTGATGCTCGCGATCGGGACGCGCGCCCAGCTGCCATGTTGGGCAAGCACCTCGCCGGTCGCGGGGTTCTGCACGAGAAATGCACGGGCCGCGACCCGGGGACCCGCCGCGTGAGCGGAAGCCGCAAAGACGAGCGCGGCGGCCGCAAGAGCGCACATGCGCAGCACGGGCGGGAAGGCTAGCTCACGCGGATCTCTTGGCCGACATGCAGGCTCGTCGGATCGACACCCGGATTGAGCCGCAGGAGCTCGTCGACGGTGGTTCCGAGCTTGACGGCGATCCCCCCGAGGGTGTCGCCGCTCTCGACCGTGTAGGTCTGCCCCGCCGTCGTGGACGTCGTCGTCGCGGTCGTCGTAGAGGACGTCGTGGCAGCAGGGGCCGTCGTGAGCGTGATCCTGGTGGTCGCGGCCGTCGTGGTGGTCGGAGCCGTCGGCAGAGCAGCGGCGGTCGTCACGGGCTCGGAGACGCTCGAGCCGCCGAGCCCGGACTTGATCAGCAGGATCGCGATCGTCGCCGCCAGCAGAAAAGCCGCGGGGGCCCCGTACCGGGCGAGCTCTTTTCGCCGCTCAGGATCCATCGCCTACCAGCCGGAGACGGCCCAGACCTCCCGCGCGTAGCGGGAGGCCTCGGCCGCAGCAGCGCTGCGCCAGTCCATCCCAGACACGCGAAAGGCATAGATCACATCGCGCGAGACGCTCACGAGCGCGCTCGCGGGGCCGCTCGTGAACGCGCGCGCCACGTCCGCCGGAGTGGCGCCCTGCGCACCGACCCCCGGGAGTAGCAGCACAGACTGCGGCAACAGCCGCCGCGCCTCGCCAACCGCACGGGGGTGGGTCGCGCCGATCACGGCGCCGACTGCGGAGAGGCCACGCTCGCCGACAAGCTCGCGCGCCCACTCCGCGACCAGCTCCGCGACCTGCTGCCAGACGGGACGCCCGTCCGAGAGGACAAGGTCCTGCACCTCCGCCCCCCCCGCATTGGACGTCTTGACGACGCAGAAGATCCCGGCCCCGTGCCGACGGCAAGCGGCGAGGTACGGCTCGACCGAGTCGCGCCCGAGATAGGGATTCACGGTGAGAGCGTCGCCGAGCGGATCGCCGCCTTCGGCGGGCTCCAGGAATGCCTCGGCGTAGGCACGGGCGGTCGAGCCGATGTCTCCGCGCTTGCCGTCCGCGATCACCTGCAGCCCGGCCGACCGCGAATAACGGCAGACGTCCTCGAGCGCGCGGATTCCCTCCGGGCCGAGCGCCTCGAAGAACGCAACCTGAGGCTTCACGGCGACGACGTAGGGCGCGACCGCGTCGACGAGGCCGCGGCAGAAGCGCGCGCAGGCGTCTGCCGCGGCATCGCGGCCGAGCCGCGTGTCCCCTTTGAGCTCGACCGGCAGCAGATCGGCGCGCGGGTCGAGCCCGACGACCAGCTGCGAGCGCTTGCGTTCCACGGCCTCGGCGAGGCGGTCGGCGAAGTTGGTCGTGGCCACGGCCGCCATCTCGGTCAGCGTACTCCGCCGCGAAACCAGTTCGTAGACGACGAAGGCCGCGTCGTCGAGACACGGCCTTCGCGATCGAAGAGGGGCGTCAGAACTGGACTACATTCCTCCGCCGCCGCCACTCTTGACGGCCTGTTTCAACTGGCTTCCTGCAGAGAACTTCGGCACCGTTGCAGCGGGGATCGTCACCTTCTGGGACGGGTTGCGCGGGTTCACGCCCTGGCGCTCCTTGCGGTCCTGGGTCGTGAACTTGCCGAAGCCGGTGAACGCTACGTCTTGACGCTTGCGCAGCGAATCCGTGATCGCGTCGAGGAAAGCGTCAACCGCTTTCGAGGCGTCGCGGCTCGAAAGCCCCGCCTTGGACGCTACCTCGTTGACAAACTCCTGTTTCGTCAAGTCCCTCTCCTCCTGTCGACGGGTGCAACCACCGGGCTCGGACCCTAACAGGCCCATCGGACCCGCTCAACCATGCGGTTTTGCGGGTCTTTCTCCCGCCGCCAGGATTTCTGACGCTCGAAACAGCGGCCGAAGACGCACCGCCTGGCGGGCAAGGGCGTCCGCCCCGCCCTCCTCCCGATCCACGATGCAGACGGCGGTGCGCACCACCAGGCGCGCCTCGCGTAGTGCTCCGACCGCCTCGAGCAGCGCGCCGCCGGACGTGACGACGTCCTCGACGAGGCAGATGCACTCACCCTGCTCGTACACCCCTTCTAGCCGCTTCGCAGTGCCGTAGTCCTTTGCCTCCTTGCGGACGATGACGAAGGGCAGGCCGGATGCGAGCGAGCCTGCGGCGGCGAGGGCGACCGCTCCAAGCTCAGGCCCCGCCAGACGGACTGCGGCGGGCTCGTGGTCGCGCACAGTCGCTGCGATGCGCTCGCCGAGCGCGGCCAGGATGTCCGGCCGTGTCTCGAAGCGGTACTTGTCCAGGTAGTAGGGCGATCGCTTGCCCGAGCGAAGCACGAAGTCGCCCTCGAGGTACGCGTGCTCGCGCAGCGCGGCGCGAAGCTCGGCGTCGCTCATAAGGTCAACGAGCGTTGCGGAGAATCTCGCGCGCGAGCGGCAGCAGCTGCTCGGAACCTGGGGCACCGTCGGTCAGCGAGACCATCGAGCCGTCCGCGTAGTAGAGGTCGACACGCGGCCCCCTCGCAGACTGGCGACGGATGAACACGGCGCCGGCGACCATCCCGCCGAACACGCCCAGGAGTGCTGCGGCGCTACGTCGCATCCTTCCTCCTCGTCGCCGGCTTCTTCGCCGCAGGCTTCTTGGCGGCGGGTTTCTTCGGCACACTGGTCTTCGCAGGTGCCGGCTTCTTGGCGGCTGCGGTCTTCGTCGCCGGCGCCTTCTTCGCCGCGGCGGGCTTGGCCGCAAGATTGCGCAGCGCGCTCTTCAGGTCGTAGAAGACGAGTCCCACCGTCGGCTCGGAGCCCGTCGTCGCGGCGATCCTGTTCGTCCCGTCACGGACGACGAAGACGCTGCCCTCCTCGACGACGACCTCCAGCTGCGTGAGCTCGGCGCCGTCTGCCTTGAGGCCCTCCGCCGCCGAAAGGAGCTCCGACGCCGACCGGGCGAGCGCCTCCGCATGCCCGGGGTCCGGAAGGGTCGACCCCGTGACCTTGCCCCGGGCGTCGAAGACGACCGCCGCACGGATCTGCGACGAGATCTCGGTCAGGTCGGCAAGCGCTTGCTGCGCATCCATACGCAGCCAAGGATACTGCCCCCGTGCGTGTCCGAAAAAGTGACCTCAAGTTCCGCCTTAGTGCAGATACTGAGCGAGCGTCGCCCCAGAACCGGGGTGAGACGGGCGCCCGGCAAAGCCGATCATCCTCTGGGACGGGCGTCCCAAGGGGCGCCCTCTGGCGGAAGTTCTTCGCCGACCGTGGAACGCACCTCGCAGCGATGATCGCCTACTTCGCGCTGCTCTCCTTCGTCCCGCTGACCTTCCTCGCCTTGTCGCTCCTCGGACTCGCCGGCAGAGCAGACGAGTCGAGCTTCCTCGTGAAGGAGATCAAGCACGCGCTGCCGGGCACCCCGATCGACCGGATCATCTCGCTCGTCCACACCGTGCAGGACAGCGCCGCGGCCCTCGGGATCGTTGGCGGCGTCGCCCTGCTCTGGACGTCGCTGTCGCTCTTCAGCGTGCTCGAGTCGGCCTTCAACATCGTCTACGGACGGCCGAACCGCTCCTTCCTGAAGGGGAAGGGAATCGCGACGTTGCTCATGCTCGGATCGCTGGTGACGCTGTTCCTCGCGCTGCTCGCAGGCTCACTCGGCGTCGCCGCGCTGAAGGAGTACGCCCCCGGGTTCGTGTCGAGCTCGGCGACCGCCTACGTCCTGTCGATCTCGGTCTCGCTGCTCGGGGTGTTCGCATTCCTGCTCTCCGTCTACCTGATCCTGCCGAACGAGGACGTGCGGCTGCGCGAGGTCCTGCCCGGCGCGATCCTGGGAACGGTGCTGCTCGAGGCGACGTTCCAGGTGCTGCCGATCTACCAGCGCTACGCCGACCTCAACCCGGGGCTACGGGCCTTCGGCGCGCCCGCGGTGCTGCTGGTCTGGCTCTACGTGATGGCGAACGTGATCGTGTTCGGATGCGAGCTGAACTGGTGGCGGACGCGCCGCGATGAGCAGCGGCTGGTGGACGAGCTACCCGGACTCGCCTAAGTCACGCGGCGAGCGTCGGAACCCCGTACGCCCCGATCCTCGGGTCGCGGGTGCCGGCCACTCAGTCGGCGTCGCCCTCGAACGCGGCAAGGAGGTCGGGAGGCAGCTCGTCGAAGTCCGGGGCCATCCAGACCTTGCCTTCCCAACCGCCCGGCTTCAGGTCGTGAGCCGCCAGGAGCGAGCGAGCCGCCCTCGCCCGGTGGGAAAGCTCTGCCTTCCACTCGTTTCCGAGCTGCGCCACGGTCCGCTCCTCTCCGTCGGGAACGAAGATCGGGTCGAAGCCGAATCCGCCGCTCCCAGCCGGCGCCGAGGCGATCCGCCCGGCCAGCGTCCCGGTGCCCCGGAGCTCCAGACCTTCCGGAGAGAGCGCGACGAGCTCACAGACATAGCGTGCCCGCCGACCGTCGCCCTCCACGGCTTCGAGCTCGCGCAGGAGCCATCCGACCTCGTCCCCGGCCGCGCTGCGGGAGGAGTGCACGCCCGGGCCTCCGCTGAGGCCGTCGACCTCGATGCCAGAGTCCTCACCGAGGACCCAAGCTGCGTCGCGCGCTACCTCCCGCCCGAAGCGAGCCTTCGCGCGCGCGTTCTCGTAGTACGTCGCTCCGTCCTCGGGCGGGAACGACTCGACGTCGAGCAGCTCGATCGTCCAGTGCGGAAGCAGCGCCTGGAGCTCGTGAGCCTTGTGCTCGTTGCCCGAGGCGAGGACACAGTTCAGTCGCTCCAACGCACCTCTGCGACCCGCTCGACGTCGGCAATCCGGGCGACGAGGGACGCCGCGCCCAGGTCGCGAGGCAACTGGACGTCCAGCGCGAGCCGCCGGCAGTCACCTTCCTGGCTGACCTCGATCGACGTCAGCCGTCCGCCCGCGTGCTCGACGGCGTCGATCACCGAGCCGGGGCTCTCCCCGGCCGGCAGCTCGACGAGCAGGCGCCCGTCCTCGGCACGGAAACGGCTGATGAACCGGTAGGCGAGGATGCGGAGCGGATAGAGGGAGATCAGGACGAGGCCGGTCGTGATCACCGCGGCGCTGTAGTAGCCGGCGCCCGCCGCGAGCCCGATCGCCGCGACCACCCAGAGCGTCGCGGCCGTCGTCAGGCCGCGAACGGAGAAGCCCTGCCGAATGATCGCCCCGGCGCCGAGGAAGCCGATGCCCGTGACGATCTGCGCCGCGATCCTGGTCGGGTCAACGCGGACGACGCTCTGGCCTGAGGTGAGGAACGCGTGGAAACCGTAGGCCGAGACGATCGTGAAGAGGGCCGAGCCGAGCGCGACAAGAAGATGGGTGCGGAGCCCAGCCTCGCGCTCCCTGAGCTCCCGCTCGATCCCGACCAGCCCTCCGAGCAGGGCGGCGAGGGACAAGCGCAAGAGCGACTCGTCCCAGTTGAGCGTTGGCAATTCATGCATGGGACGCCACCTTCGGGAGCGCGGGATGGACGGCCCTGTAGCCAGAGACGGCGGCGGGACTCGCGACCGGCAACACGCCGCGGTCGCTCACAACGTCGTCCGGCCAGGAGTGCCGGGACCCCCAGAACTCGGTGAAGTAGCCGTTCTCATCCTCCTCGACGAGGAAGAGCTCCACCATCACACCGTGGAGCTCGAAAGCGCTTGTGGTGGAAGCGCTTGGCGGTGATCTCGGGGAGCCGCGCGGGCCGAATCAGCGCGTCGATCTGGTCGAAATCCGTTCCCGCGTACAGCAGGTCGACGTCCCCGTGCGGCTTTGCGGAGACGTGGCCTAGAAGCTCCTCGGCCCAGCCGCCGAAGATCCAGACCCGAACGCCCCGGACAGCGAGCTGCGCTACGACTCGCTGCACGAAGCTCAGGTCGTTCGTGGCCTTCAAACGGCCGCCTCGGCCGCGCTCTCCTGGGCCGCTGCGATCTCCGCGATCCCGCCGGCGGCGAGCTCGAGCAGCTCGTCCAGACCGGCCCGGGAAAAAGGCGTCTGCTCCGCGGTCGCCTGCACCTCGACGAGCGCCTGCTCGCCGGTCATGACGACGTTCATGTCGACCTCCGCCTGGGAGTCTTCGGAGTAGTCGAGGTCGAGCAGGGCTTCGCCGTCCACGATCCCGACCGAGACCGCCGCAACAGAGGCCGGCAACGCCTTGCCCAGTCCGAAACGATCGAGCGCCCGCCGCGCCGCGACGTAGGCGCCCGAGATCGCGGCGCACCTGGTGCCACCGTCGGCCTGGAGGACGTCGCAGTCGAGCCAGAGCGTTCGTTCGCCGAGTGCCTCGAAATCGGTCACGGCGCGAAGCGAGCGGCCGATCAGCCGCTGGATCTCGATCGTTCGCCCGCCCTGCTTGCCGCGCGAGGCCTCCCGGTCGGTGCGCTCGCCGGTCGAAGCGGGCAGCAGCGAATACTCGGCCGTCATCCAGCCGCGACCCTTCCCCTTGAGCCAGCGGGGAACGCGGTCCTCGACCGAGGCGGTGCACAGCACCTTTGTCTTGCCCTGGCTGTAGAGGACGGAGCCGTGCGGCTGCTCGAGGTAGTCGACCGCGAGGTCGAGCGGGCGGAGCTGATCCGTGCGGCGACCGTCGCTCCGATTCATGCTGCGGCCGCCTCGAGCGCGGCCAGAGCGACGTGCTCGACCTCGCCGATCGGGAGCTGGAGGAAGCGCGCGCCCATGGCGCGAAACGCACCGGGATCGCCGGTTGAGAGGAAGCGGCAACGTCCCTCCCGGGCCGGATCGTTCTCGATGCCCTTGCGCTCGAGCGCCTCGGCAACCTCACGCGCCGTCTCCTCTGCAGAGAACACGAGCGTCACGTCACGGCCGAAGACGCGTTGCAGCACCTGCCGGATCAGCGGGTAGTGGGTGCAGCCGAGCACGACGGTGTCGACACCCGCCTCCTTGAGCGGCGCCGCGTACTCGCGCACCGCAGCGACGGTGGGCTCGCCGAACGGGTCGTCGCTCTCGATCAGAGGCACGAGCTTGGGGCATGCGACCGAAGTCAGGTGCGCCCCGGCATCGAGCGTCCGCACGAGTGCCTCGTAGCGCCCGGACCCGACTGTCCCCTCCGTCGCGAGCAGCCCGATCCGCCGATTCCGGGTCGCTTGTACGGCCGTGTGCGCCTCGGGGGTGATCACGCCGATCACCGGCACCTCGAAGGATTCCTGCAGGTCGGGCAGGGCAGCAGAGGTGGCCGTATTGCACGCGACCACGATCAGCTTCACGTCCTGCGCCGCGAGGTAGGCCGCGATCTCATGGGCAAAGCGGCGGACCTCCTCCAATGGGCGTGGCCCGTAGGGGAGGCGAGCGTGGTCGCCGAGGTAGGCGAAATCCTCGTGCGGCATCGTCACGAGGCACTCGTGCAGGACGGTGAGGCCGCCCACCCCCGAGTCGAACACGCCGACGGGCCGCGGGTCCACACGGCGATCGTATCGCCGGGCTACGCTGTGCACCTCTTGGGACGCCGCGCGCTCCTGCTCCTCGCTGTCTTCGGCTGCGCCTGCACATGGGCCGGCCCGGCCGCTGCAGGCGGCTTCACCCAGCAGGAGACGAGGATCACGATGAGCGATGGAGAACGCATCGCCGCCTCGTACTTCGAGCCGACCGGCACCCCACCGCCCGCCGGCTGGCCCGCGGCGATCCTCCTCCACGGTCTCGGCCAGACCCGCGTCACGGGGGACTTCAAGTACTGGTCTCCGAACCGCATGGCGGCCGAGCTGCTCGCGCCCGCGGGCTACGCCGTCCTCACCTTCGACGCGCGGGCGCACGGCGAGTCGGAAGGCATGTTCACGCTCGACGGGCCCCGCGAGCTGCAGGATCTGCGCGAGCTCGTCGCCTGGCTCACCGCTCATCCGGGGATCGATGCGAAGCACGTCGGCGCGTACGGCGCCTCGTACGGCGGCGGGCTCGTCTGGCGCGCCGCGGTCGAGAAGCTGCCGTTCGCTGCGATCGTTCCGGCTGCGACCTGGACCGACCTGCGCGAGGCGCTGGCGCCGCAAGGCCACGTCCGCGCCGGGATCATCGTCGGCTTCGCACAGAGCATCCCCCGAGATCGCTACGGCCCCGAGGAGGCGGCGCTGCTGGGCGATGCGATCGCGGAGCGCAACGTCCCGGCGATCCGCGCGTACCTGGCCGGCAGGTCGACTCGGCCGCGGCTCGGGGAGGTGAGCGTGCCGACGTTCATGCTCCAGGGTCGTCGCGACTTCGCCTTCGACGCCGACCAGGCGTTGGTGGCTTACACCCGCCTGAAGGGGCCGAAGCGGCTCTACCTGGGCGACCTCGGCCACTCGCCGGCCGCGAACCCCCCGGACGAGTTCGCCTACGTCTCGCTCGAGGTACGACAGTGGTTCGACCGGTTCCTGAAGGGGATCCCGAACGGCATCGACTCGAAGGCGCCGATCGAGCTCGCCCCCGATCCGTGGTCGCCGAAGACGGCGAGCTACCGCTCGATCCCGGCCACGAGGAGGCTGAGCTTCTCATTCACCGGTACACGGTCTCTATCCGCCGCCGGGAAAGTCGTGCGCACGAGCAAGGCGGTTCGGCACACCGAGACCTTCGGGACCGCCGTGGCGAAGGTGACCTTCTCCTCGAGCGGCTACCGGCACCTCGTCGTGGTGCTCAGCGCCCTGCGCGCGGACGGAACGGAGCTCGTCGTCGCTGACGGCGCCGCTGACACGAGCGCGATCGGCGCCAAGCCCCGAACGGCCACGATCCGCCTGCAGAACGAGGTCACCTCCATACCGGCGGGCGCCCGCCTGCGACTGACGATCGGCGCACGGTCGACCCTCCAGAGCATCGGCAATCTCGTCTACCTCAATCCCGTGCCGGACGGGGCGCGCGCGTCGATCCGACGCGTCTCTCTGACGCTGCCCGTGCTGAAGAAGCCGGTCTCGCCGTGATCGGTGCGGCGCTGCTCGGTGCGGCGGCCCTCGCCGCCGGAGCGGGCACGCCAGGCGTCACCTCGACCACGGTCACGATCGGCGGCACCGTCCCGCTGAACGGCCCGGCGGCGGCGTTCGGGTCTGTCGGCCGCGGCGCCGACGCGTACTTCCGCTACGTCAACTCTCGCGGGGGCGTCAACGGGCGCAAGATCGTCTACAGGTACCTGGACGACGGCTACGAGCCGGCGCAGACGATCCAGCTGACGCGGCGACTCGTCGAGCAGGACAACGTCTTCGCGATCTTCAACACCGTCGGCACCGAGCACGCGCTCGCGATCCGCTCCTACCTGAACGACCGCAAGGTGCCGGAGCTCTTCGTCGGGAGCGGGGTCAGCCGGATCGCAACCGAGCGGCGCAAGTATCCGTGGACGATGGGATACCTCCCGAGCTTCGTCGGGGAGGGCATGGTCTACGGCCGGCGCATCGCAGCGCAGAAGCCGCAGGCCAAGATCGCCGTGTTGTACGAGAACTCCGACTTCGGCAAGGACATGCTCGCCGGCCTCCGGCGAGGCTTGGGTCGGGGAGGCAAGGTCGTCGCGACCCAGTCGTACGAGATCGCCGACACCGGGATCGATTCGCAGCTGGCGCGCTTGCGGGCGTCGAAGGCGGACACCCTGATGCTGTTCGCGACACCGAAGTTCGCAATCTTCGGCTACGTCGGCGCCAGCAGGCTCGGCTGGCGCCCGCAGATCTATGTCAGCTCGGTGTCGGTTTCGCCGGACATCATGAAAATCTCTCGAAACGCCGCCGGGGACCGTGGCGTGAACGGTTCGGTCAGCATTGCCTTCGTCAAGGATCCGACGTCGAGCGTCTGGCGCGGCGACAAGACCGTCAAGCTCTACCGCTCGATCCTCGCCCGCTTCCTCCCGGACGCGAAGTCGCTGGACGTCTACAACTATTACGGCATGGCCGTCGCCTTCACGATGGTCGATGCGTTACGGCGGGCGGGGCAAAATCCAACCCGCGAAAGCCTCCTTCGGGCCGCCACCCACCTGAACGAGACGAACCCGTTCCTGCTCCCGGGGGTCCACATCCGTACCACCCCGAACGACTACTACCCGATGGACAAAGCCCGATTCATCCGTTACGGGAACGGGCAGTGGGTCTATTCCGGGAAGCTCGTCGACGCGCGCGGGTGAAAGCACGCGCTCAACACTTGGGGGGAACGTGCGTCTAAACCCCCGGGATTTGGTTCGAACACAGTGAAAGGAAGGGGTATGAGAAGCATTTGCAAGCTGGCCGTGCTCGCGCTCGTGAGCACAGCGGCGCTCGCGCTCGCGGGGAACGCGTTCGCGACGCAGAAGCTGGAGGTGTCGCAGACCTCCGGCTCGGTGACGATCAAGCTCTCGCAGGCGCAGACCGACGCTCAGCCGGCGAGGATCACGATCTACGTTCCGGCGGGCTATCAGCTGAATACGAGCCAGACCGCCGGCACGGTGATCGGGAAGACGAGCGGCCAGGTGTTCGCCCGTGACTTGAATATCCCGCTGCCGCTCGAGGGGGACGTCGTCGTCGACAGCCCGTCGAATCACCTGGCCGATCCGTGCTCCCCCGGGGCGCACCAGGCTGTCTGGATCCTGAAGCTGTCGGTGGCGGGCCAGACGATCCAGCTGCCGGTCTACGTCGACCCGACCGCAGGCGCTGAAGGTGCACTCGGGAGCGCGAAGCTCGTCGTCTGCCTAGGCCCGAGCGACGTTCCTTCGGGGACGCCCGGCCGCTCGCCTAACGGAGCGCAGCTGCTGGACGCAACGTTCACGGTCAACGGCGTCCTGACGCCGCCGGCCGGTGCGACGCGCTGGATGGCGTTCACGACCCCGTACTCGGCGGGGAACGGCCGGCCGAACGCGGCCGGGACCGTGGAGACGCGCTCGTTCGTCGGACCCGGAGCGGTCACGCTCAGCTCGAAGATCGTGAGCAAGAAGACGAAGCTCGTCCGCCTCTCCGGGACGGTCTCCCAGAGCGGCCTCGACGTCGCTGCGAAGGTACGCATCTTCGTGAACAACAAGGCGCGCTTCAGCACCAGCTCGAAAGCGAACGGCGAGTACGCGATCTCGCTGAAGAACACGAGCAAGAAGGTGCGGACGACGGTCTTCCAGGCGCGCGTGACGGCTGCTGCCCGCGACATCACGGCAAGCGGTTGCACCAATCCGACGCAGGCGCCGATCCCGTGCGTCAGCGCGACCGCCGGTGGCTTCAGCGCGGTCAGTCGCAAGGTCAAGGTCCGGCTCTAGCCGCGATCTCGAGCTGCACTCGACAAGGGCCCTGCGGGGCCCCTTGTCGTATCCTGGGCGCGTGGCCGAAGTCCGGATCGGCACGTGCTCATGGGCAGACGAGGCGCTCTCGAAGCACTGGTACCCGAAGGGGACAGCCGCCGGAGAGCGGCTGCCGTTCTACGCAGGCCAGTTCGACACCGTGGAGGTCGATTCGACGTACTACCGGCTTCCGTCCGAGCAGATGGTCGAGCGCTGGGCCGAGCGCACCCCTGAGGGCTTCGTGATGCACGTGAAGGCCTTCGGCCTGATGACGCGCCATCCGGTCAAGCTCGAGGCTCTACCGCCCGATCTCAGGGACGAGGCCCCGACCGACGACCGCGGCCGAGTCGACCGCCCACCGAGGGCGTTCCGGGCGAAGGTCTTCCGCCGCTTCCTCGAGAGCCTGCAGCCGCTGCGCTCGGCAGGAAAGCTCGGCGGCATTCTCTTTCAGTTCCCCTCGTACGTCGTTCGCAAGGAAGCCTCGCTCGACTATCTGCGCTGGGCGGGGGAGCAGCTCGGCGACGACGAGCTCCTGGCCGAGTTCCGCCACGTCAGCTGGCTCGACGAGGAAGGCCGCGGGGAGACGCTCCCGTTCCTGGAGGAGATCGGCGCGACGCACGTCGTCGTGGATGGGCCTCGGATCGAGGGCGCAAAGAACCTCGTGCCGACGGTGTGGGCCCTGACGAGCCCCAGGCTCTACGTGCGCTTCCACGGCCGGAACGCCGAGACCTGGAACAAGCGCGGCGGCAGCGCCTCCGAGCGTTTCGACTACCTCTACGGCGAGGAGGAGCTGCGCGAGCTTGCCGCGCCGCTTCGTGAGCTCGCGGGACAGGCGGAGCACGCGTTCGCGTTCTTCAACAACAACGCGACGAGCCCCGACGGGCACGGCGGGCGGATGGCACAGGCAGCGGCCAACGCGACCGAGCTGCGCAGGATTCTCGGTGGCGCGCCGACACAGACCGGCTCGCCGGAGGCGCTGTTCTAGAAGGGACTAGCCGGTCGCGGCGAGCGGCAGGGTGCCGCAACCGAGCTCGAGCACCACGTCGATGAGCTCGACGGCCGCTTCCGCTTTGGGGACGAAACCGTGAGCGCCGGCCGCCCGCGCAGCGGTCAGGCCCGAACCTCTCGAGCCGCTGACGATGATCACCCCGATGTCGGGATGGCGTCTGCGGATCAGCTTGGTGGCCTCGGCTCCGTCCATCAGCGGCATGTCGATGTCCATGAGCACTGCGTCGGGAGCAAGCGCCGCGGCCAAGTCGACGGCTTCTCGGCCGTTTCGTGCCCTTCCCACCACCTCGAGCCGCTCATCGCGGGCGAGCAGGAGCGCGAGCGCCTCGGCGTACAGATCCTCGTCCTCGGCGATCAGGATGCGACAACGCTCGTCCAGTGCGACCCCTCCTCGAAATTCCAGCCCTCCTGCAGACTGCGCGCCGAGCAGCGCGACAGTCAATGGGCCGAACGGCCTATCTTTCGGCTGTGGAGGTACTGGCCGTCATCCACGGAGAGCAGGTCCGGGCGGGAGTCTTCGCCGACGAGCTGGCGGCGCGCGGACACATGCTGGAGGAGTGGAGCCCTGCCTGGGATACGCCGCTTCCGCGCCCCCTCGCCGCGTACCGCGCGGTGCTCGTCTTCGGCGGCGCGATGCACGCCGACCAGGACGACCGGCACCCGTGGCTTCGCGAGGAGAACAGGTTTCTGCAGCATCTGCTCGACATCGGAACCCCGGTTCTCGGCGTCTGCCTGGGGGCCCAGCTGCTCGCGCAGGCTGCGCACGCACCGGTGTTTCGCTCACCTGAGTTCGAGATCGGCTGGCCCGAGGTCGAGCTGACCGAGGCCGGACAGGACGATTCTGTCTTGGGCGTCCTCCCTCAGCGGTTCGCCGCCTTCGAGTGGCACCACTACACTCACGGCCTTCCGGCGGGGGCAGACGAGCTGGCGCGAAGTCCCATCTGCACGCAGGCGTTCAGGCTCGGCCAGCGGGCGTGGGGCGTGCAGTTCCACCCTGAGGTGACGCTGGCTCAGGTGGAGACATGGGTCGCCGAGGAGCCCGAGCTTCCGATCGACCCGGGCCGTCTGCTCGAGGAGACGAGGGATCGGATCAGCGAGTGGAACGAGCTCGGCCGCGCGCTCTGCGGCGCGTTTGCCGAGGTTGGCAGAACGAGTCGCCGCGGCCGCGTGAGCACGCCGCGGTTCGGGGCACCCCAACCCACCACCCAACTCCAATGCTACTCGTGGACGTGTGGCGAGTGTTGCGCTCATTGACAACACCCAGCGCCAAGTTTTCCTCAGCGTTCGAGGGGGAGCTGCGGGTATCGCGACCACTCATGCCAAGAGCCGGGGTAGTTTCGAGCTCGGTACCCGGCCGAGCGAAGCGCCAGGGTCGCGAGCGCCGAGCGGGAGCCGGAATGGCAGTACGCGACGACCTCCGCGCCTTCGGGTAGCCCGACCAGCGAGCGAATATCGTCCGCGGGCAGGGGGACGCCGGGGCCCGCGAACAGCTGCTCCACGGGGAGATGGCGCGCGCCGGGGATCCGTCCCTGCCTCGGGTCGCAGGGGTAGCCTTCCTTGCCTGCGAATTCCGCTTGCGACCGGACGTCGAGCAGCTCCAGCCCGGGGTCGGCCAGACGGTCTGCAAGCTCGTCGCGCGTCGGGACGGCTCCGAACATGGGCGTGAAGGACGCCTTGACAGGCTGCAGCTCGACGGCTCCGATCTCCAGCTCGCCGGGCCAGCCCGCCAGGCCGCCGGCGAGGACGGCGACACTCGGATGGCCTCCCAGCTCGGCCATCTGCGCCGCGGGCA
The DNA here is from genome assembly GCA_038237865.1 of Gaiellales bacterium. Lineage (GTDB taxonomy): Bacteria > Actinomycetota > Thermoleophilia > Gaiellales > Gaiellaceae > 3-1-20CM-4-69-9. The sequence continues at coordinate 88,716 of JBBRYG010000007.1, forward strand.
TTGCCCCGACGCCGTCGCCGCGGTCGTAGAGGACCAGGCGCTCGGCTCCGGTGACGCCGTGGCGACGGAGGCGGAGGCCGATTTCGGGCGCAAGCGCCTCGAGCGTTGCGCGGTCGCTCAAGGGCGGCGGCGAGCCGAGCACGAGCGGCTTGGATCGGGCGATGTGCCCGCGGGCGTGGGCGTTCGGGCCCCGAACGTCGCCGATGAACAGATCGTCGGCACCGAGCTCCGCCTCGAGCCAGGCGGCGTCGACGACCGCCGCAAGCTCAGGCACGATCGAGGAAGCCGGCAAGGATCTCGTTGAACTTCTCGGGCCGCTCGAGGTTCGGGAGATGGCCGGTGCCCGGGATCTCCTGGAGGTCGTGGCCTTCGAGGTCGGCCGCTGAGACGAAGGGGTCGTGCTCCCCGACGACGAACAGCGCCTGACCGGGAAAGACGCGGAGGACGTCGGTCGAATCCTCGCGGTCGCGAATCGCCTCCACTGCGGCGATCAGCCCTTCGGGCTCCCGGAAGAGCAATGCCTCGTCGGCCTGGTCCGGATCGGCGAAGAGCTTCGTACGCATCTCCTGCCAGAGACCCTCGGGACCATGCGTCCGGATCAGGTCGATCGTGGCCGCCCGACCGGTCCGGCGCTCCTCCGAATCAGAGTCCGGCCGGGAACCGACAAGCAGCGCCGAGCCGATCCGCTCGGGCGCAAGCCGCATCATCGCCAGCGCGCAGTAGCCGCCCATCGAGGAGCCGAGAAGGGTCAGCTCACCATCGAGGTTCGCGAGGATCGCGCGGGCCCAGGTGTCCATCGTCCGGCCTCGGCCGTACAGGCGCGGCGTGATGAGCTCGTGCTCTGCGAGAGCGGCACGCTGAGGCTCCCACATGCGCTCGTCGAGCGGGAATGCGTGCAGTGCGACGACGGTCACAGAGCGGCGACGAGCTCGATCTCCGCCGCGACGGCCGAGCGCTCGCTCAGCCGCGCGATCCAGTCCTCCAGAGCCGGAAATGGATCGAGATCGACACCAAGGCTGTCCCGCGATCGGAGAATCCACGGGACGTACGCGATGTCGGCCAGGCCGTAATCGCGCCCGGTCAACCAGGCTTGCGCGACCAGAACGCCGTCGAGCCGTCCGAGCTCCGCGGCCAGCCGATCGTCCGCGCCGTCCTCTCCACGTCGCAACGCATAGTAGGGACGGCTCAGCTCGTCGAACCGGTGGACGATCAGACGCGCGTGCGCCCGCTCCGCGGCGTCCCCCGGCCACAGCGCCGGATCCGGATACCGCTCTTCGAGGTACTCGTTGATCACTGCCGACTCGGCCAGGACGAAGCCGTCTTCCTCGATCACCGGCACGCGACCCAGCGGATTCTTCTCGTAGATCCAGGCCGGCCGGTCGTCGAGATCCACCGGTACGACCTCGTACTCCAGCCCCTTCTCGGCCAGGACGATCCGAACGCGCGCACAGTACGGACAGCGGTCGGCGTCGTAGAGCGTGATCACCGGGTCAGCCTAGCCTCCAGGCCCATCGTCGCGGCGATCTGCGTCGCCAGCTCTCCTGCGGGCGGAAGATCGCCCGGCGACCCGGCGACCCGGGCGACCGCTCGCACCCGCGCAGGGTCTGCGCCGGTCAGGCGAGCCACGAGCGTCGAATTCGCAGCGAGCGCGAGCTCGTCCGCCTTGCTCAGCTCCCCGTAGTAGGACGGCACCGAGAGGTACTCGTCGAGCATCCGCCCGCGCTCGAAGAGGAGGAAGCGCACGACCGCGTCCTCCTCGACGGCCAACGCGACCACCGGTACGCCCATCCGTTCCGAGAGCTCCCCACCCAGACGGCGCTGCGCGCTGCGATCGCGATCGCACAGCTCGTCGACCACGGTTACCCAACCGTTCACCGACGCGGAGACCTCCGCGTCGCCGGAGCCTCCTAGCCGAGGCAGGTACTGGTCGGTGGCGCGCTGCACACCTTCCACGTCGTCCGTCTGAACGTGTGTCGACGCGTACGACGGCGGCGTCTCGGACGTCGCCGCCCGACGCTCGAGGGCATCGATGTCTGCGACGAGCCCGACCGAGAAGTCTCGGAAGCCGAGCCGGCGGTACACCGTGCGCGCGCGCTCGTTCGTGACCTCCACCCCCAGCCGCAAGACCTGCGTCCCCCGTCCGCGCATCAGGGCGGAAAGATCGTGCAGCAGCGCCTTCGCGATTCCGCGGCTTCGCAGCGACGGATCGACGTAGAGATCGTCGAGAAAGCCGACCTTTGGACGCCGCATCGAGCCAAAGGCGTATCCGACAAGACCCTCCCCGTCCGCTTCCGCGACCAGCAAAAGGCCCGACCTGATTCCGCCCTCGAGGCCCTCCCACGCCTCTGCCCAGGACTCGTCCCACCAGGCCGGAGGCTGCAGCTCCGCGTGGTACGCCTCCCACAGACGCCGCAGGGCGTCCTGATCGCTGTCAACGGCTGGGCGGATGGACACGAAGGCCGGTGAGGAGATAGTGGGCGGTCAGGTTCTGGAACGGTGCGAAGTGCGCACCGAAGGCGCGAACGTCGTCGTCTTCACCATAGAACGCCGCCACCGCCTTCCGCAGGCCGAGGTCGCCGGCCGGCCACGCCTCCGGCCTCGCGAGGTGACGGGCGAGGAACCAATCGGCCGTCCATTCCCCGATGCCCCGCTCCGCGGTCAGCAGGCGCTTCACCTCCTCGTCGGGGAGCGCGACAAGACCCTCGAGATCGAGCTCTGCGCGCGCGAGGCCGAGCACGTACTCGGCCTTGCGCTGGGAGAAGCCCAGCTCGACGAGGTCGGCTTCCCGGGCCGCGGAGAGCCGCGCAGCCGTGGGGAAGCCACGCGCGAGCTCCCCGCCTTCGCCGTAGCGCTCGATCAGCCGATTTCGAATCGCGAACGCCGCGAAGAGCGAGACCTGCTGGGCGGTGATCGACGTCACGAGTGACTCGAACGGGTCGGGCGCGAGGGGCGGGCGGAAGCCGGCCAGTGCCGGAACGAGTGCGGCAAGCACCTCGTTGCCGCCGGCGAAGTCGGCGAACGCCTCCAGATCGAACTCGCTGCCGAGCAGCTTCCGGACGACCGGCTCGGTCTTCGCATCGAGCGGCTCGACGTCGACTCCGCCCTCCGCAGCTTCGATTCGCACCTCCCGGTCGCCTACGACGCGGTGCAGACCGCCCTCGTGCCAGAGGTTGGCACGATCGGGCCCGAAGGCGCGAAAACGCTCGGTCGAGAGATCGAAGTCGTATGGCTGCGGGAGGGAGAGAACCACGAGAGCAGGCTAACGGCGGCCTCGCCACTCGCGAGGCCGCCGTCTGCGTCTCCAAATCCCGTGCGGCTCGGGGGGAGGGGCCTCGATGCGGGTGGGGTGACGCCTGCGGCGGGTCGTCACGCCGGCGCTCGAGGTTGTGGACTCACCTTGCGACGCGTTCGTTATGACCGCGCGGTGAGTTCGTAAAGATGCCGTTAGCGTTTGAAACTGGGTTCGAGGTGAACGTTCGATCGGCTCGACCGGTCAGTTCAGACTGACGCGTGGGCCAAGCCCGCGTGTCCTGAGGGTCGGCACCATCAAGCGGTGCCCAGGAACGTTCGGGTGAAGTTCGATTTGGGTCGACCGGGCAGTCAGACGGACGCGCGGGCCAAGCCCGCGTGTCCTGAGGGTCGGCACCGTCAAGCGGTGCCCAGGAACGTTCGGGATGAAGTTCGATTTGGGTCGACCGGTCAGTTCAGACGGACGCACGGGCCAAGCCCGCGCGTCCTGAGGGTCGGCACCGTCAAGCGGTGCCTCAGACGCGAACAGATGAGGAGGTGCCCGCGAAGGCGCGGACGAGCTCGAGCTCGGGTCGCGCGGCGAGCACGAGCATCGCGTGGCTCCACGTCAGCGGCAGCACCCAGGCCGGATCTCCGGCTGCCGTCACCTGCTCCGGCAGGAGCCCGAGCGGCGTGCTTACGGACGCCGCATAGTCGACCGCTGCGGCGAGGCCCTGCTCGTCCCGGATCTGCCGGCGCCAGAGCCCGAGCCAAAGCGCGGCGAGCACCCAGCGGTTCCCGCCGGCGTAGGTGTCGCCTGCGTAGCGGAGCACCCCGCCGTCCGGCTGGAGCAGCTCCCGCTCGACCGCTGCCACCGTCAGGCGCATCCGCTCCCCCGCCGGATCGACGGCCCCGAAGGGCCAGGCGAGACCGAGGAGCGAGACGTCGACCACGTCGTCCGGCTCGACGGCCGGTCGGCCGGCGCTCGGGTACGGAAGCCCGGACGCAGCCTCGCCGGCGGGGATCGTGCGGAAATAGCGCTCGTGCTCGTCGCTCCAGAAGCACTCCTCGATCCCTGCGCGCACACGCTCGGCGGCCGCCGCGAAGACGTCCGCGAGCTCGGGCTCGTGACGCTTGGAGATCGCCGCGGCAGCGCGCAATCCACCGAAGGTGGCGGCGGCTGTATAGGCGTGGCTGCCCTCGCGCTCCTCCCAGAGGTCGACGGTTTCAGGCGGCAGACCGCGCTCGTCCAGGATGTCGGCCAGCAGGAGCGCGGCGCGGCGGGCGGACGGCCACAGCTCGCGATCGAGCGCTCGATCGTGCAGGCTCCGCCAGGCCGATTCGTAGGCGAAGAGCACGGCCCCGGTCTCGTCCAGTTGATGCAGTCCCCACGAGGCGCCGAGTCGGCCTGCCGTGTCGTGACGCTGGAGCCACAGTCCTTCGGGCGCCTGCGCCGTGGGGAGCCACCTGAGCGCGCCGGCCGCGAGATCGCGCCTCCCCGCTGCGAGCAACGCGAGGACGACATAGGCGAGGTCGCGCGCCCAGACGAACCCGTAGCCGCCGGAGACCTCCATCTGCGGGTCGACCTCCGGGGCGGCGATCACTCCGCCCGTCGCCCGGTCGCACACGAGGTCGAAGACCAGCAGCGAGCGCCGCACGAGCTCGTCCCCGCCCTCGGTCGTCGCCAGGCGGCCCAGATCGTGGCGCCTGCGGCCCTCGGTGAGCTGCTCGAAGCCCTGCTCGAGCGGCGGCCGGAGGCGAGCGAGCGCATCGGACGGGGACGCTCCGAGAGCGCAGACGAGCAGCGCGCCGCCGTCCAGCTCGATCGAAAGTTCCCCCTCGACACGCCCGTGCGCGACGGAGCCGGACTGACACCCGATGCGGCCGGTTCGAGCCTCCGCTTCGGCGCCGAGCCCGAGCGCCACCGCTGTTCCACCGCGGTAGAACACGATCGCCCCGGTGTCCGGATCGACGTAGGAACCGTGGCCGAGCTCGCTTCCGCCGAGCGCCGGGCGGCACCGCACCACGAGGCGAGTGTCCCGCGCTGGGGAGGTCACATGCCGCACCAGTACCGGCGCCTCCGCGCAGACGAGGTCGACGAGCTCGGCCTCGACGTCCCCTCCGTGCAGCGCCGTCCGGAGGATGCTCGTGTCGGGCAGGTACGCCTGCTCACCGACGACGTCGTCGGAGTCCAGCCAGCGGACGTTGCCGTCGAGCTCCAGACCGAGCCGCAGCTCGAGCAAATGCCGGCAGCGATCGACGTGCGGCCAGCATGCGTGCACCAGGCCTCCGCGGTCGTCCAGGCACACGAGCAGCGAGCCGTTCCCGAGGAGGGCAGCGATGCCCCGTTCGCGCGAGCTCACGGGGCCGCGGCGGATTCGGTGACGGCGAACCCCGTCTCGAGGTCGAAGAACTGCAGGCGGCCGGTATCGACGGTGACCTCGACCTCGTCGTCGGGCTTCACCCGCGTACCCGGGTCGAAGCGACCGACGACCGTGGTCCGTTGCTCCGCGGCCTCCTGCTGCAGCTCCTGGACGATGACCTCCTCCCCCTCGGCCACTTCGATCAGCTCGTCGGCGACGCACGGCTTCGCGTTCACTTCGACGTGCGCGAGCACCTCCGATCCGAGCGCCTCGGTCACAAGCACGCGACCCCGCAGGCGCGGGCGACCGCCGCCGTCGATGGCCGCGTCCTCCATGTGCTCGGGCCGGATCCCGACCGCGAGCGTCCGGCCCCTGTACCCGGAGAGCGCAGGCCGCCTGCGGACGACGTCCTCGGGGATCGGCACCTGCTGGTCGCCGAGCCGGACCGCCAGGCCGCCGTTCGAGGCGACGACCTCGCCTTCGAGGAGATTCATCGAGGGCGAGCCGATGAAGCTCGCGACGAAGAGGTTCGTGGGATGGTCATAGAGCTTCTGGGGCTCGCCGAGCTGCTGGAGCTCGCCCTTCCGCATCACCGCGACGCGATCGCCCATCGTCATCGCCTCGACCTGGTCGTGCGTGACGTAGACGGTCGTGACCCCGACCTCCCGCTGGATCTTGGCGATCTCCGCTCGCATCTGGACGCGCAGCTTCGCGTCGAGGTTCGAGAGCGGCTCGTCCATCAGGAACACCTGTGGCTCCCGCACGATCGCCCGGCCCATCGCAACGCGCTGGCGCTGGCCGCCGGAGAGCTCCTTCGGCCGCCGCTCGAGGTACGGCGTGAGTCCGAGCAGCTTCCCGGCCCACGCGACCTTGCGCGCGACCTCCTGCTTCGGCTCCTTCCGGAGTCGGAGGCCGAAGCCGATGTTCTCCCTGACCGTGAGGTGGGGGTAGAGCGCGTAGTTCTGGAACACCATCGCGATGTCCCGCTCCTTCGGCGACAGGTCGTTGACGACGCGCCCGCCGATCGAGACAGTCCCGTCCGAGATCTCCTCGAGCCCTGCGATCATCCGGAGCGCGGTCGTCTTGCCGCAACCGGACGGGCCGACGAGCACGACGAACTCGCCGTCCGGGATCTCGAGCGTCAGATCGAAGACGGCCTGGACGCCGTTGTCGTAGACCTTGTCGACCTTGTCGAAGACGACGTCAGCCACGCAGTGCTCCCTTCTCGTTTTCGATCAGCCGCCAGACGTGGAACGAAGGACCTTCTGCTGGGAGAAGAGCGTGCGCGCCGTCGGTCTCGGCCTCGGCGCCGTAGAGCGTCTCGAGGGCCGGAAAGGGGAGCCGGACGGGCTCGTGGCTCGCGCGGCTCGCGAGGCAGAGCAGTCGCTCCCCCGGAAGCTCCCGCAGGTAGGCGATCACGTCGTCGTCGACATACACGTAGCGGAGCCCGCCGCGGGCAAGCGCAGGTGACGTGCGCCGCAGCTCGATCAGGCGCCGGTACTCCTCCAGCAGCGCCGAATCCCACCGGTCGAGGTGACCCCACGGCATCGTACGGCGCGCGTCCTCGCCCCACTCGCCCTCGAGCCCGACCTCGTCACCGGCGAACACCATCGGGACGCCCGGGGTCGTCATTTGGAGCCCGATCCCGACGAGCTGCCGCTCACGGGAGCCGGCCAGGGTTCGGAAGCGCGGGGTGTCGTGGCTGTCGAGGATCGCCCATGAGTCGAGCGAGAACTGCCAGGGCACGCCCGCGCGGAACGCGCGCATCGTTGCGACCGCCGCCTCTCCCCGGAAGCAGGGCATCGGCACCGGCATGCCCACGTACGGAACGTCCCCGTCCCGGCGGAGCCAGCCCCAGACCGGTTTGGAGAAGCCGGAGTAGTTCATGGCGCCGTGCCAGCCCGCGAAGTCCGGTCTGAAGTCGTGGAAGTACTCGGCGACCAGGACCGAGTCCTCCTCGAGCATCTCACGGAGCGCCGGCGCCACCTCCGCGTTGACGTCCGTGTCGCCGGTGCGGCCGCTCATGTTGGCGACGTCCACGCGCCAGCCGTCGAGCGAATGCGGCGGTTGCAGCCACTTGCGCGCGACGGCCTGGACCCGTGCCCTCAGCTCGGGCGAGCGCCAGTTCAGCTTCGGCAGCGACTTGATGCCCCACCATGACTCGTAGTCGCCGTCCTCGTCGAAGAGGTACAGCTCCCGCTCGCCCGCGACGAACCACTCGTGCCGGTCGCCTGTGTGGTTCGTGGTCAGGTCCGAGATCACCCGCAGACCGCGGTCGTGCGCGGACCGGACGAGGGAATCCAGCGCCTCGTCGCCCCCGAGCAGCGGGTCGACGCGGTCGAAGGTGGTCGAGTCGTAGCGGTGCGTGCTGCCCGCCGGAAAGATCGGTGTCAGATAGATCACGTTGGCTCCGAGCCCCTCGACGTGGTCGAGCCGCTGCTGGACGCCGCGCAGGTCGCCGCCGAACCATTCGAACGGCGTCTCGGGGCCGCGGCCGGTCGGGAGCTCGTCCCAGCCGCGCGGGATCGCCCACTCCGGCGGCGCCACGTCGAGCCCGCTGGAGGCGAAACGGTCGGGGAAGATCTCGTACACGACCGAGCCCGGGTGCCAGTCGGGTCCGCCTCTGTCCAGTGACAGGACGAAGTCGTCTGCATCCGGAATGTCGTGGTCGACGACGCCGAGCCCGTTCAGCCAGGCATAGCCAGGCTCGCCGCCCGAGAGGAGCCAGCGATAACGGACGGTCGGGTTCCGCACGGGGAAGCGGGCGACCCACCAGCCGTCCCCGTCGCTCTCTGCCTCCACGGCGCGCGGCTCGCCGTCCTCGACGTAGCGAAGGAGGACGGCATCGACCGGCAGAGGCACCCGGACGCGGACGACGGCCTCGTCACCGAGCTCAGCCGGGCGCTCGAGCACATAGACGTCCGAACCGTCGTGGTGCGGCTCGTCGAGGAGGGTCGAGACGGTCTCCGGGTCGGCCACGGTCATCCCTTGACCGCGCCGCCGGTAAGCCCCGACACGATGAACCGCTGCAGGAACAAGAAGAGGATGACTACCGGAGGAGCCGCCAGCAACACGCCTGCGGCGAACGGGCCCCAGTGCTCTGCGTACTGCGCGTCGATGAAGCTGCGCAGGCCGAGCGCGAGCGTGAACTTCTCGCTGTTCTGGAGCAGCACGCTCGCGATTACAAACTCGTTGATCACGCCGATGAACGAGAACAGCGCGATCACGGCCAGGACCGGTGCCGCAAGCGGCAGGATCACGCCCCAGAAGACCTGTGCGGGCGTCGCACCGTCCACGCGGGCCGACTCGTCCAGCTCGCGCGGGATCGTGTCGAAGAAGCCCTTCATCAGCCAGACGTTCACGCCCATCACGCCGCCGAGGTAGACGACGATCAGGCCGGAGAGCGTGTTGAGACCGATGAAGCCGAAGATCTCGCCGGTGTGCAGGACGATGAGGTAGATCGCGACGATCGCCAGCAGCTGCGGGAACATCTGAACCATCAGGAGGCCGAGCAGCCCCATCCGCCGGCCCTTGAAGCGAAAGCGGCTGAACGCGTAGGCGGCCAGCGCCCCCAGCAGCACCGTGAAGATCGCGGTGCAGGCCGCGATGATCATCGTGTTCGCGTACCAGCGGAGGTAGTGCGTCGACTCGTCGTGAAAGAGGATCCCGAAGTTGTGGAGCGTGAGGCGGTCCGGGATCAGCCTCGCGCCACTGAGCGAGGGGATCGCGTTGAACGCAGCGGACGCGACGTAGGCAATGGGAAACAGCGAGAAGAGCACGGCGACGATTCCGATCAGGTGCCGCCACCAGGTCTCGCGCACCTCCTTCCGCCAGCCACCCTTCCGCTTCGCGCGTGCGATGGGAGCCGTACCAGTCTGCTCGACGACGCTCATCCGATCTGCTCCAGCGTCTTCGTCCGCCAGAACGTGAGCGCCGAGATCGAGGCGACGATGAAGAAGATGATCAGTGCAATCGCGCTCGCCAGGCCGTAGTCCTGCCCCTTCCCGGAGGCGAACGCCAGCTTGTACGTGTAGCTGATCAGGATGTCTGTCGCGCCCGCGGTCGTCTGGTCGCTCGACGCCGGTCCGCCACCGGTGAGCAAGTAGATGTTGCCGAAGTTGTTGAAGTTGAACGCGAACGAGGCGATCATCAGCGGCGCCACCACGATCAGGAGCAGGGGCAGAGTCACCTTTCTGAACACCTGCCAGGGCCCGCCGCCGTCGACGCGTGCCGCCTCGGTCAGCTCGGCCGGGATCGACTGGAGGGCGCCCAGCGAGACGAGGAAGAAGTAGGGGAACGTGAGCCAGAGGCTCACGAGGACCACGGAGACCTTCGCCCAGGTGCCGTCGAAGAGCCACGGCACGTTCAGATGGAACACGCGGTTGACGACTCCGAAGTCGTCGTTGAGGAGCCCCTGCCAGACGAGCAGCGAGAGGAAGCCCGGTATCGCGTAGGGCATCACGAGCAGCGCTCGGTAGAGACGCAGGAACCGCATCCCCTGCTTGTCGAGTGTGACCGCGAGCATCAGCCCGACGGCGAAGGAGAGCAGGACGGTGAGGGTGGCGAACACGAACGTCCAGGCGAGCACGCGCAGGAACGGCTTCCGAATCAGCGGGTTGTGAATGATCCGGCTGAAGTTGGCCGCGCCGACGCCTGTCTTCCAGCCCGGCTCGAGATCCTCGCCGGCCGCGGCGAACGAGCCTTTGCCGTTGTCCTCGAAGACCACGCCGTCCTTGATGCGGACGAAGCGGTCGTTCCGCGCCTCGTAGCGCAGCGTCGGCTGGAGCTCGACGGCCGCGTCCAGTCCCTCCGGCCGGATCGCAGCCGAGCCCTGGGTCGGGATCGTGTACGTGTCGAGTTGCCGGTCGAGCTTGAAGAGCTCGTTACCCTTGATCAGCGTGTAGCCGGTGGCGCCGGCGATGCCGTCCTCCCCGATTGAGACATCGCTCTTCGCGAGCGGCTCGAGCTTCTCGCGCGTGCCGGCAAAGGCTGCTCCGCTGTCTTCGTCGACGAGCAGCAGCACCAGGTGACCTTCGGCGTCGCGAGCGGGAGCCATCGAATACGACTTGCCGTTCTCCGGGGGTGCGAGTGAGTTGCCCTCGATGCCGTCGACCGCCTCGTTCTTGGTCAGGATGTGGCCGGTCGAGTAGTTCGTGAAGGCGACGTTGACCGTGTAGGCGATCGGGATAACCTCGAAGGCCAGCATGAGGAGGAGCCCCGGAATGAGGAACTTGAGCGGCAGCGTTCGCCGGGCGAGGTAGGCGGCATCGATCGCGAGGGTCGTCGCCGCGAGCACGGCGGCCGGAATCCACTTGCCCTCCTGGGCGAGCACCGTCCCGGCCCAGATCGCCAGCGCGTTGACGAGACCGATCAGCACGAACTTGAGCGTGAGGCCCACGGGGCCCCCAAGAGCCGCCACTGCACGCGACGGCGCTGCGAGAGCGGACTGCGCAAGCGTCGCGCGCGCCGGCACCTCGGCTCGGGCTGGAATCGAGCTCACGGGCACTCCTCCGGATCGGCGAGAGGCGCGGGCGCCCGGTCGTACCGGGCGCCCGCGAGCGAGAGTCGGCTAGGTCAGCCGATCTTCCTGGCGATGTTCTGTGCAGCCGTGCTGAAGGCCGCGCGGGCGCTGACGGCGCCGGAGCCCTTGGTCGCCTTCAGCCACGCACCGCCGAGCTCCTCCCAGACGCTTGACATCTGGGGAATGTTCGGCATCGGGACGCCGCCCGTGCCGGCCTTGCCGAACTGCGCAAGGACGTTGTCGCGAACCTGGCGGCCTGCGGCAGTGTTCGCCGGGAAGCGGCCGTTCGCCGCGGCGAGCGCCTTCTGCGAGCTCGCGCGCATGATGTAGCTCGCGACGAGATCCTTGGCCAGGCTCGAGACGCCATGGCCCGGCGCAAACCGAGTCACCATGAACCCCTGGACACCGAGGAACGGCACCGAGCGGTACTTGATCTTCGGCATCTGAACGATCCGGAACGAGAGACCGCTCGACTTGAGCGAGTCCGACTCCCACGGGCCGGTCAGCCAGAACGCCGCGTTGCCCTTCATGAAGGCGTTTTTCGCGGTGCCGTAGTCGATCTTCGAATTGATCAGGCCCTCGCGGTTCCACTTGTCGATCAGGCCGGCGTTCTTCAGGAACGTGTTGTTCGCTACGCCGATCTTCTTTGGGCTGAGCGTGCCCTTCGCGGTCTTCCCGAAGATGTAGCCGCCCAGGCCCGAGAAGAAGGGATACATGTGGTACGCGTCGCCTGCCGGAGCCTGCGGAACGGCGATCGCGAGGTTGTCGCTGCCCTTCGCCTTGAACGCGAGCGCCTGCTTCTCGAGATCGGCGAAGCTCTTCGGCACGCGCGCGAGACGCGTGTTCACGACGAGACCGATGTTCTCGAGCGCAACGGGTGCCCCATACAGCTTCTTCACGGACGTCCCGTAGGAGAACGCGTCGAGCGCGTATTTCGGGAACTGCTTCAAGACGGACTTCTTCGGGGACAGCGGCAGGATCGCGCCGTCGGCGGCGAGCTGGCCGACCCAGTCGTGCGCGCCGATGACGACGTCCGGAGCAGTCTCCGGCTGCACGGTCTTCAGACCGTCGCGAATGTCGCCGAAGCCCTTCTCGACCACGACGACGTCGACGCCGCGGCTACTTGCCCACGCCCTGGCGATCTTCTCGATGTCGGCGCGGCGGTCCTTGTCCGTCCAAATGCGGATCGTCGTCGCCGAAGCCCGCTCGTGCTTCGCGGACGCGATCGGGACGAGCAGGAAAAGCGCCAGGGCACAGACCGCTAGCAGGGCCGTGCCGAGGCGCGGAGTGCGTTTGCTCAGCATGTGATTACGAGCCTCCTTCGTTCAGTTGAGACAGACGCGAGAGCTCCCGGAAATAGGCGTCGCTCCCGGCGGCGCTCTTCAGACACGGCTCTGAAACACGTCCTAGAAACATGTAACAAGGTAGCCTAGAACCTGTACCAAGAAATGTCAAGACGGGGGAATATAGCCTTTCTGCGACCTTTCTGCTTGCCACTGTCCTGAAAATCTGTTACATCTAGTTGTCCATGGCGAGCCTCCGAGATGTCGCACGCCACGCGGGCGTGAGTGTCGCGACCGCTTCACGCGTGGTCAGCGGGCTCGACAACGTCCGCTTCGAGACGCGCGAGCGGGTAGAACGCGCGATGCGCGACCTGCTCTACGTCCCGCCCGGCCGGCGACCTGCCACGGGCCTGATCGGACTGCTCGTCCCGGACCTCGAGAATCCGATCTTCCCGGCGATGGCCCAAGCGATGGAGGAGCGTGCGACCGAGGCCGGCTACGCCTCGATCCTCTGCAACACGACTGCGGCGGCCTTCCGCGAGGTCGACTACGTGCACATGCTCCTCGACCGCGGTGCCGACGGGATGATCTTCATCTCCTGCGAGATGACGAACCTGTCGGGCGACCATGACCACTACGCCCGGCTCGTCGAGGAGGGCGCTCGCATCGTGTTCGTCAACGGCGCCCTGAACACGCTCAACGTCCCCTCCGTCGGTGTCGACGAGCGCCTCGCCGGTGAGTGCGCGACGCAGCACCTGATCGACCTCGGCCACCGTCGGATCGGCTACGTCGCCGGCGCCGACCATTACCTCCCGACACGCCAGAAGGCGGCCGGTCGGGAGAGCGCCCTGCGGGCGGCCGGCCTCGAGCCGGACGGTCTCGTCGCGCACGGCTCCTTCACAGTCGACGGCGGCCGTGCCGCGCTCCGGAATCTCCTCGTCAGCGAGGCCCCGCCGACCGGCGTGATCTGCTCGAGCGACCTGATGGCGATCGGCGTCCTGCAGGAGGTGGCGGAGAAAGGGCTGCGCGTTCCGGATGACCTCTCGGTCGTCGGCTTCGACGGCATCGACGCGACCTCCTGGACGAACCCGACGCTGACGACCGTCGAGCAGCCGATCGACGAGATCGCGGAGACCGCGGTCAACGCGCTCCAGTCGCTGATCGCGGATCCCGGCAAGCCACTCCCAGACTCCTTCTTCCGCCCGAGGCTGCGCGAGCGCGAGTCGACAGCTCCTCCGCCGCGCTAGCGGCGGGAGCGATCAGAGGTGGGACGTGAGGCCGGCGCCGCTCGCGTCGCCGTCGACAGCGGCGTCCTCCGAGCCCGTGCCGTCCTCGGCGTTGTCGTGCCAGGAGCGCCAGTACTTGCCGTCGTCGAGATCCTTGGCGAACCTCGTCAGCTTGAGCGGGTGGAACGTGTCGCACATGACGGCGAGCTCGTGCGTCTCGTGCAGGCCGATCGCCTTCTCGGCCAGGCCGGGTTGCGGCCCGTGCGGTAGCCCGGACGGATGAAGGGTGATCGACCCGACCTCCACGCCCTTCCGCGACCCGAAGTTGCCGGAGACGTAATAGATCATCTCCTCCGACTGCAGGTTCGAGTGGTGGTACGGGATCGGTACGGCGAGCGGATCGAAGTCGAGCTTGCGCGGACAGAACGAGCAGATGACGAAGTTCCGCCCCTGGAAGGTCTGGTGCGACGGCGGCGGCTGGTGGATCCGGCCTGTGATCGGCTCGAAGTCGTGCACGGAGAACGTCCACGGATAGAGGTAGCCGTCCCAGCCGACGACGTCGAACGGGTGGTAGTCGAGAACGTAGGTCTGGTAGCCGCCGCGGACGCGCACCTTGACGGGGAACTCGCCCTTCTCGCGGTGCGTGTTCAACTGCCCGGGCGGGTGGATGTCGCGGTGGTAGTACGGCGCGCCCTCGAGGATCTGCCCGTACTGGTTCCGGTAGCGCCGCGGGATCTCGATCAGGCCGGGCGTCTCGAAGACCAGGTAGCGCTGCTCGCCGTCCGGGCGGAAACGGTAGGTCGTCCCGCGCGGGATCACGACGTAGTCGCCCTCCTTGTACGAAACGTCCCCGAAGATCGTCTCGAGCGTCCCCGACCCTTCATGGACGAAGATCACCTCGTCACCCTCGCCGTTTCGGAAGTAGTACTCGGCGCTCTTCGAGGGCCGGCAAAGGGAGATCTCGACGTCCGAGTTCCACATCAGCAGCCGGCGGCCGGTGATCTCGTCGCCCTCGGGCTTCGTGTCGTGCGTCTTGAAGTGCCGGTGCGCGTGTGCGTCGGGCACCCATTCGTCGCGCTCGATCGGCTCGAAGTCGCCGAGCTCCATCACGCGGCAGGGCGACTGGAGGTGGTAGAGGATCGACTCCATCCCGGTGAAGCCCTCGAGGCCCATCACCTCCTCGGTCAGAAGCGTGCCGTTGTCGCGAAACTGGATGTGCCGCTTGCGCGGAACGTCGCCGAGGCGCTGATAGAAGGGCACGCCGAAACTCTATCCCGCGGCCAGCGCCGCCAGCCGCTCGCCGACCGCCGGCGCGAACTTGAACCCGTGTCCGGAGCATGCGGAGCCAACGACGATCCGGCCGTGGCGCTCGAGCACGAAGCTCTCGTCCGTCGTATTCGTATAGAGGCAGGTCTCCGCGAGGACCGGCTCTGGATCGGCGTCGGGGTAGGTGGCGCGCACCCAGTCGACCACCCTGTCGACGAGTGCCGGATCCGGCTCGCCCGGCTCGTCCGGATCGGTGGCCGGACCGGTGCGGTGCGCGCCGGCCTTCAGCCCATGGACAGGATCGTGAAGGGAGTAGATCGCGTGCCCTCTTGTGCGCGGATCGAGCTGGGACACGGCGGGCAGCGGCTCGCCGGCCCGGCGGAAGTAGACGACGGTCTCCCGCGTCGGTCGTACGGGGAGGTCGATCCCGGCGCCGGCGAGCAGCCTGCGTGCCCACGCTCCCGCGGTCACCACGACGACATCGCCGTCGACCTGGTCGAGCGCGTCGACCCGCGTCCGCTCGCAGAGCTCGGCGCCATGGCCCAGAGCGCTCTCGAGAAACGCATTCCGCGCTCTGTCCGCCCGGACGATCCCGGCCTCCGGCTGGAGGAGCACCGCCCAGCCGGCGGGCACGCCGATCGGCCAGCGAGCGGACGCAGCCGCCGCATCGAGCAGCTCGTACTCGGCACCGCAAGCCTCGAGTGCGTCGCGCGAGCTCTGCTCGGGACGCTCCACCAACTCGAGCAGCCCGTTGAGCTCGAGCAGACGCTTTCCCGACTCGCGCTCGAGCTCGCGCCATCCGCGCAGCGCGTCCTCGGCGAACCGCACCCAGCCGGGATCGGGGTAGGCGAGCCGGAAGATGCGCGACCGCCCGTGGCTCGATCCGTGAGGATGGTCGAGCTGGAACTGCTCGTAGATGGTCACGTTCACGCCGCGGCGTGCGAGCGCGCGCGCCGTCGCGAGGCCATGCACACCCGCTCCGACCACCGCGGCACGCATCGTCAATCCGAATAGGTGACGACGTCGACGCGGTGGCCGTGGCTGCGAGCGAGGCGCGCGTCGGTCGTCAGGAGGCGGAGGTCGAGAGCCTCGGCGAGCGCGACGTACGCCGCGTCGTACGGAGACAGCGCGGCGCAGAGGCCCCAGAGGCGATCCAGGAGGTCCGTGACCGGGAACCGCCTGATCCGTAAGTTGGCGAAAACGCGGACGGCACGTTGCCCGTCCTCACCGGAAATCACGTTCCGGCTCGCCAGACGCCTGATCGCGGAGAGAACCTCGACATCGACGACGTGCGGAGCGGCCAGGACGACGCTCGCGGCAATCGCCTCGGCGGCCCAGTCGCCGCGCGACCCGCGCCGGATCAGCGCGTCGACGATGACCGACGCGTCCGCGACGACCACTTCTCGTCCTGTTCACCCCGGCCCTGGCGAATCAGCTCGGCCGTATCGATGTCGAGATCGACCAGCGGGCCGCGGCGAACGGCTGCGGCCCACTCATCGAGGGTCGGCAGGTCGGCAATCGGCCGGAGCTCGCTGAGCAGGTAATCCGAGAGCGTCATCCCCAGCGTTGCCGCCCGTGCCTTGAGCTTCCGGTGGAGCGCGTCAGGGACATTTCGGATCTGGATATGTGGCATGCGAAAAATACTATCACATGTTGGTCACATGTTGTAGTTAGACGATCTGGTTCCGAAGCGTTCCGATTCCGTCCACCTCGAGCTCGACGACGTCGCCCGGCTGGAGCCACCTCCCGTCGCCGTGCTCGAGGATGCAGCCCGTCCCGACCGTCCCCGACCCCAGCACGTCGCCCGGGCGAAGCCTTGTGTTTCTTGCCGCATGCGCGAGGACGGCATCCCACGAGTGGTGCATGTCGGCGAGCTCTCCGCGCGAGCGCTCCTCGCCGTTCACGCGCGCGACCATCGTTCCGCTCGACCCGGCGAACTCGTCCGGCGTGACCACCACGGGACCGAGGCTCGTGGCGAAGTCCTTCCCCTTCGCCGGTCCGAGGCCGACGCGCATCTCCGCCCGCTGGAGGTCGCGGGCGGACCAGTCGTTCATGATCGTGAACCCGCCGATCTTCCCCTCGCCGCCGACGATCGCGGCCACCTCGAGCTCGTAATCGAGCTCCTCGGTCTCCGGCGGGGCCGGGATCTCGTCCTCCGGGCCATAGATCGCCGCCGGGTTGGAGAAGTAGAAGACCGGGAGCTCGTACCACCCGGCCGGGACCTCTTGGCCGCGAAGCGCCTGGGCCGTCTTCACGTGCTGCTCGAAGGCGTAGAAGTCGCGCACAGACGGCGGCTCCAGTACCGGCGCGCGCAGGTCGACCTCGGCAAGCGGATACTCGGCATGCCGGCGCGCATCTCCACCGCCGGTGAAGAACGCCTGCAGAGTCTGGGCGGCGAGCTGGTGGACGACGTCGTTCTCGATCACGCCCGGCCAGCCGCGCTCGAGCTGGAGATCTCGCGGAGTGAACATGCAGAGCTTCACGCGCTTACGGCTCCCCAGGCACCGTTTGCGGTGCCTCTGTCAGGGCGTGCGGGCTTCGCCCGCGCGCCCGTCTGAACCGACCGGTCGACCCGCTCGAACACCTTTCTCTACGGCTCAGTGTGCACGATCACATCGGAGATGTCAGGGCGCTCACGCCGGACGCGCTCCTCGATCTCGCTTGCGCGGGCGTGCGCCTCGGCGAGCGCCGTGCCCGGGTCGAGACGGAGCGTCAGGTAGGCGACCAGGCCCTTCTCTGTCCGCAAAAAGCGAAGCTCGCGGGGGCCAAAGCCGGTCGTCTCGCGCACGATTCGCTCCACGCACTCGGTGTCCGCGGCAACGTCGTCCGCGGTCCGGCCCTCGCCGATCTCGGCCAGCGGCTCGAGGTGCGTCCGTACGTCGTCGACCCCGGGAACGGCCGCGTCGATGGCGCGCTCGACGGCCGTGGCTATGTCGTGGGCCTCCTCGAGCGAGAGCTCCCCCGGCAGCTTCAGGTGAAGCGAGATCTTGGTTGCTCCACCGACGTCGAGGACGCTGACGTTGTGCACCTCCCTGACGCGAGGGACTCCGAGCGCCGCAGCGAGAGCGCGCTCACGAATCGCAGCCTCGTCGTCCTGCGGCTCGACGTGGACGACCACGTCGCTGCCGGGCAGGGCCGAGTGGAGTACCGCCTCGACGCGGTCGGCCGCCGCATGACCCTGGCCGACCGCCGCCCCGGGGGAGATGCCGATCACCACGTCGGCAAACTGCCGCCCGCCGGCTTGGCGCATCCGCAACCGCTGGAGGTCGACTGTCGGCTCCAGGCGCGCGATCGCTACGCGCGCCGCCTCTTCGGCGTCGGCGGGCGCAAGGTCCATCAGCACGTCGACGTTTCGCTTCATCAGCCGCGACGCCGCGAGCAGGACGAGCGCGGCGACGAACAACGCTGCCGCCGAGTCGGCTCGCCCATAGCCGGCTCGGACGAGTAGGAGACCGGCCAGCACCGCGATCGAGCCGGCCATGTCACTCCCGAAATGGAGAGCGTTCGCCTGCAGCGCGGCACTCCCGTAGCGACGTGCGCCACGGACCGACACCACCGTCCGGCTGAGGTCGACGACGATCACGACCCCGATCACGGCGAATGCGTACCAGCTCGCATCGACCCGGGTGTCGGTTGCGCCGACGAGATGCGAGACCGACCGCCACGCGATCAGCACGCTCGCGGCGACGAGGATCGCAGCCTCGCCGAGCGCAGAGAGATGCTCCGCCTTCCCGTGGCCGTACTGATGACCTGGATCCGCCGGGCGAACAGCCACTCCCACGGCGAAGAACGTCAGCAGCGCGGCGACGAGGTCGGTGCCGGAGTGCAACGCCTCCGAGATGAGGCCCAGGCTGTGCAACGCGAGGCCGGCCACGAGCTTGAGCCCCAGGAGGGCCGCTGCTGCCACGACCGATACAAGGGCGGTTCGACGCTGAGGGGTCACGCGCCAAGTGAAACAGAAGAGCCCGCCGAAGCGGGCTCTTCTGTGCTTGCTTGGTCCCGGTCGTGTCTAGGCGTTTGCGATGTCGCCCTTGAACACTTCCTGCAGCATCGTGCCGGCGCCCTTGCCCTTGTCCTGCCAGTGGCGGTAGAGCAGCTTCGGCGTCTTGTTCGTCCCCTTGTTCGAGGCTGTGTAGTTGTAGTTGAACTTGCAGTCGGAGCTATTCACGTCGCACGAGTAGACGCGGTCCGAGCTGAAATAGGTGTTCAGGAAGCCCTCACGCGTCTCGCAAACGTTGACGTCTGCGCAGGCCGCCTTCGGGTTGAACTTGGTCGCGGTCACAGTCCCGACGAGGTAACCCTGAAAGGTTCCCTTGACGCCGGAGCGCACCGTTTTCCCATGCTTGCTACCGGTCTCGCACGCGCCGGGGCTCGCGCCGCCGATCGTGACGAAGGTGCCCTTGTCACGGCGCGTCAGCGTGAACGTCCCATCGCCGTTGTCCTTGACCGTGAACGTACGCGTCTCGAACAACGTCGCCCACGGCGAACCGCCGCACGAGCCGTTGTCCGTGTTCGTGAAGGTGAAGGTGAACTTCCCCTTCTCCTGCTTGCCGTTCTTGCCCTTCTTCCCGTGATCCCCCGGATCAGCGAGCCCCGTCGCGGCCAGAACGAGCGCGCTCAGAAGCAACGTGGACAGCGTGATGATGCGCTTCATCGGATCTCAATCCCCCTTCATTTGCTGGGCTTTCTTGCTTTCAATGAGTAGATGCCGCCCGGCGCCTCGCCTTGCGGTCTGCCTCGGCTACCTAGGTGGCGCTCTGCGCCACCTGCTCGAGCGGCCAGATGACGACGTCCTGGCGAGCCGAGTACTGGAGGCGTGGGGGATCGCGGAGGCTCGCCCAGTCCGGCGGAAGCGTGTTGAGGTCGATCGTGGCCTCGGCAGGCTGCAGCAGCCACGGACGATGATGAATGTCGCAGCGGAAGAGCCGGCTGTCGGCTTGGGCGTAGAGGCAATAGCGCTCCGTCAGAAAATGCTCGAGGCTGCCCTTGGCAGCCTCGAAGACGTCGCCTGAGGGGCCGTAGGTGGCACTGAACGCTCGACCGCCATGACGTGCGCACTCGTACACGATCCCGCCGCCGCGGCGCTCGAGCGACATGTGCGCAAGGAAGTACGGCAGCCGGTAGATCCTGCGTGCGGCTTCCACCGCGAGCTGGCTCGACGCGTCGAGGCTGAAGAACCAGATGCCGGGGCGGCCGTCGTGCGTGACGTAGGTGCGCACGTTCACTTCGAGGAAGCTCGAGACGAAGGGCAGCGGCGGCAGCCCACGAGGCCGCAGGCCGGTCACTTCAAAGGGCGTCACCCCGAGCCAGGCCGAGCCGCCGTGCTCCTCGATCTGGAGCGGCTGAGGAACGTGCTCGCGTATCAGCTCTGCCGGCAGCGGCCAGTGCGCGAAGAGCAGGTCGTCCCACGTCTGGCCCATCACCCAGGACGCAGTCGGCAGCGCCCACGGGCGGTGATCCGTCTCTTCGAGCGCAGCGGCCTGCCGAGCAGGCGCAGCGAGGATGCCGAGGGAGCTCACGGATCTCGGGTTGCCTCGTCCGCGCCTGCGCCTGGCATCGCCCCGGGAGCGTGCTACAGGTTCCCGCGGAGCGCCTGTTCGCGCTCGATCGCTTCGAACAGCGCCTTGAAGTTCCCGTCGCCGAAACCGCGCGCACCGTGACGCTCGATCACTTCGAAGAACAATGTCGGCCGATCCTGCGCGGTCTTCGTGAAGATCTGCAGGAGATACCCATCGTCGTCGCGATCCGCGAGGATCCCGAGCCGTTGGAGGTCGGCGTAGTCCTCGTCGATCTCCCCGACCCGGTCGGGCACCTCGTCGTAGTAGGAGGAGGGGGTCTGGAGGAACGCGACGCCGTGCCGCTCGAGGGCTTCCACCGTCTCCACGATGTTGCGCGACGCCAGCGCAACGTGCTGAACGCCGGGGCCCTGGTTGAACTCGAGGTACTCCTCGATCTGGCTCTTTCGCTTGCCTTCGGCGGGCTCGTTGATGGGGAACTTGATCTTCCCCTCGCCGTCCGTCATCACCTTCGACATCAGGGCGGAGTACTCGGTCGAGATGTCCTCGTCGGAGAAGTGCAGCATCTCGGTCATCCCGAACGCGCGCTCGTAGAACTCGACCCAGAAATCCATCCGGCCCAGCTCGACGTTGCCGACGCAGTGGTCGATCGCGAGCAGTCCGACACCCGGGTCGGCGCCGTTGGACGACGCCTGCGGCGTGTAGCCGGGCAGATAGACGCCGGAGTACTCCGCCCGGTTCACGAACGTGTGCACGACTTCGCCGTAGGTTGCGATCGACGCGAGCTCGACCCGTCCGTGCTCGTCTTCGACCCAGTGCGGCTCGACGATCCCGCGTGCGCCGCGCTGGACGGCCTGACGGTACGCCTCGCGCGCATCCGGCACGCGCAGCGCGATGTCCTTCACCCCGTCTCCATGCGTGCATGCGAACCTCGCGATCTCGCTGTCGCTCCGCAGCCCGCTCGTCAGGACAAGGCGGATCTCGCTCTGTTCGAGGACGTACGAGCTGCGGTCACGGACGCCGGTCTCGGGGCCTGCGTACGCCGTACGCGTGAAGCCGAGCGCGTGCTCGTAGTAGAAGGCGCTCTGCTTGGCGTTTCCGACGTAGAGCTCGACGTGGTCCCAGCCGTCGAGCGGCATGAAATCGACGTTCTGGCCCATGGCGGCCAAACTCTACTCCGCCGGTGGCGCGGGCGCCTGCCGCCGCGGCGTCAGCACGATCCCCGCGGCGAGGGCCAGGCCGCCGGCGACCTGAACGCCGGTGATCGTTTCCGAGAGGACGAGCACGGCGACGATCGCGGCCAGGAACGGCTGGAGGTTCGCAAAGATCGCTGCACGTGACGGGCCGACCCGGTCGATCGCGGTGAACCAGAGCAGGTTCGTGATCACGAGCGGCCCCAGCACGGCGAAGACGAAGCCGAGCCAGACGAGGCCGCCGAGCCGGAAATCCTGTCCGGCCAGCTGCCGCGAGCCGACGGCGAAGAGCGGGACCGTCACGGCCAGCAGGAACGCGGAGCTGAGCCGAAAGGGGGAGTACCGGCGCATCAAGGGAGCGATCCCGACCGAGTACGCCGCCCAGGTCGCTGCGCCGCCGACCGCGAGCGCGTCCCCCTTCAGGTCGGCGGAGAGATCGCCCCCGGATCCAACCGCCACCAGCGCGACCCCGCAGAACGACAGGCCCGCGGCGAGCCAGAAGCGCCGTCCGTGCCGCTCCACGCCGGCGCCGCGCGCGAGCAGCGCCGTGAAGATCGGAAGCGTGCCGAACAGGAGCGCCACGGTGCTCGCGGTCGTGAACTGGAGGGCGTAGATGAAGCAGACCTGATTCAGGAAGAGCATCACAGTCCCGGCGGCCACGAGCGGCAGCTCCCGGCGTCCGATCTTCAGGGAGCCCTCCCAGGCGAGCGTGATCCCGGCGAACAACAACGCCGCCGCGAGGTAGCGCGTCGAGGAGTAGGAAAGCGGCCGGAAGCCGTGGTCGAGGATGTACTTCGAGACGGTGAAGTTGAGCGACCAGAGCGTGACCGTCGCGAGCAGCATCAGATCGGCGGTCGGACGACGCACCAGTCGAGCCTAGATGGGAGCCCGCATCCCTCGATCGAGGGAGGGGAGCGGGCCGGAGAGGCCGACACCTACTAGGTGGCCATGCGGACTGTTTTCTGGCTGCTCTTTGCCGCTGCCGCCGGCTCGGTCGCCGGCGTGCTGCTGGCCGGACATTCCTCTGCTCCCGGGCCGCTCCGCTCAGCCCGACCGGCCGCGCCGGCCGCCCACTCCCGGGCAGTCCTTCCGGAGACGCCCGGCGCCTCGACACTCGAGCCCGGTTTGAAGCCACTGCCCGGGGGCTGGGAGCACCCGCTAGCGGATGCATCGAGGTCGCGTCAGGCGGCCCTCGAGGCGACCCAGCACGTGCCTGTGCCGACAGCGGGCCCCGCGCCGAAGGACGACGGGGTCGTCGCCTTCAGCTCGAGCCGCTCCCTCTCGGCAGATCTGCGGCTGAGCTCAACGGAAGCTCCTCCCGCCGATCCTCTGCCCCCCACCGCACCCACGACTGCCACCGGCCAGGTCGTCCCGTTCTCGCCGCAGACCGCACCGCCCGCCCCGACCGGCCCCCCGATCGAGATCGGACAGGTCGAGACCCTGGCGCTGTCGCCCTTCTCCGCGACCATCGCCTGGGAGACGAACGACGACACAATCGATCGGATCGCGTACGGATTCGACACGCCCACGGTGTGGACCGCCAGAAGCGGGCCCGCTCGCCAGCACCAGGTCGTTGTCGACGGCCTCAGCTCCTCCACGACCTACACGCTCGAGGTCCAGTCCTCGACGGTGGACGGACGGATGGCGGTCGCCGCCTACACCTTGACGACGCCCCCGCTGAGCGGCTCGACCCGGGCTTCGGTAGGCGACGGTGCGCTGCGGGTCGACGGCCGCTCCTTCTTCCCAGCCACCGTCTGGGCTCAGTGCTCCGACGGCTACGACGCAAACCTCGCCGTGGGGATCAACCTCTTCATGGGCAACGGCTGCGGCAACGGCCGAACGCAGCTCGACCTCCTCCAGGGCCGTGCCTTGACTCTGGCAGGCATGCACGAGACGGCGCTCGACGGAACGGGCATGCTCGGCTGGTTCCTGCCCGACGAGTGGGACACGAACCTGCCGTCGAGCCTCTCGTTTTCGGACATCGCGCGACGCGTCCCGGCGCGCTCCGGCCGCGTTCGCTTCCTGACGCTGACGAACCACTTCTACAGCCTCGCCGAGCCGCTTCCGCAGGGCCGTGGCATGTACCCGGCGCTCGTCGGGAACGCCGACATGATCGGCTTCGATCTCTACCCGTTGCAGAACTGGTGCCGCTACGACAGCTTCTACGACGTCTTCGACTCGCAGCGAGAGCTCGTCGCGATTGCCGGAGGCAAGCCGACGTTCCAGTGGATCGAGGCGCGACGAATGGACTGCCGCGGCGGCGACCTTGAGCCGACTCCCGCGACCGTGCGAGCGGAATCGTGGCTTTCGATCGCGGGCGGAGCCCACGGCATCGGCTACTTCCCGAACAACTGGTCGCCCGAGATCGGCCTCGAGATCGCGCGTACGAACCGCGAGATCGCATCCCTGTCTGCGGCGCTGCTCGATGCCTCCGCGTCGGCTTCCGTCGACGGCGGGGCGAAGATCAGGGTCGGCGCGCGTGTCCACAACGGCGCCGTCTATGTGATCGCGATCAACGGCGGACGCACGGCGGCGAGCGGCACGATCAACGTCCCGGTGCTCGGCGACCGCGCGCTCGTCGGGTTGGACGGAACTCCTCCCGCCCAGGCAGCGGGCGGCAAGTTCAGCGACAGCTTCGGCCCGCTCGACGTCCACATCTACGTCGCCGCGCCACCCGCGCACTAGCCTTTAGGCTTGCGCCGATGCGCAGGCCCACAAAGGAAGACGTCGACGCCCTCGTCGGCCCGGCGACCCCACACTTCGCCTACCAGCTACGAGCGCGCCTCGACGAGTTGGTGCTCGACCTGCCCGCGAGGGATCCCGTGAGGGAGTACGCCGAGGAGAAGATGGAGCTTCTCGACCGGCTCGGTCACGCCTCCTCGAAGGCTGAGGAGGGCGAGCGCGAGCCGAAGTCGCGCATCGGCTGGGACGAGATCCCGAGCTCTGCGCCGGCGTACGACCCACAGCCGCGCGGGCGATGACGTTCGAGGACGCGTCCGTGCTCGTCACGGGCGGGACGCGGGGGATCGGCAAGGCGATCGCGGACCGCTTCGCGCAGCTCGATGCGAAGCGGCTCGTGCTGGGGTACATGCGAAACGACCGAGCGGCGGAGGAAGCGGCCGAGGAGTTGCGCGGCGCGGTCGCGGAGCTCGTGCTCGTCCGTGGCAACGTGGCATCCCAGCGCATCGTCGAGCAGATCGCCTCGCAGGGGCCATACGACGTCATCGTCCACAACGCCGCAACCGGCGTGATCCGCCCGGCCCTTGAGACAGAGGACAAGCACTGGGACTGGACGCTCGCCGCAAACGCCCGCGCCCTGCTCTCGCTCGCACGTGCGTGCGCGCCGGACATGAAGCCGGGCTCGGCGATCGTCGGCCTCTCCTCCCTCGGCTCGACGCGGGTGCTCGAGAACTACGTTCTCGTCGGCACGTCGAAGGCGGCGCTCGAGTCGGTCGTCCGGTACCTCGCCGTCGAGCTCTCCCCGCGCGACATCCGAGTCAACGCCGTCTCCGCCGGCGTCGTCGAGACCGGCGCGCTCGAGCACTTTCCGAACAAGGACGAGATGCTCGCGGCGGGGCTCAAGCGGACACCTGCGGGCCGGCTCGTGAAGCCGGGGGACATCGCCGCCGCCGTCTCGTTCCTCTGCTCCGAAGATGCGGCGATGGTGCGCGGTCACACGCTCGTCGTCGACGGGGGCTTCAGCCTGCCGGCCTGAAAATGGAGCCTACCGACGAGAACCGCGAGATCTGGGACCGCGTCCACCGCGCGAGTCCCGTCCAGCCCACCGGCCCGGGGCTGCCGGGGCCCGTGCGCCGCTCCCTTGGGGAGTTGGCGGAGAAACGGCTGCTGCACGTCCGCTGCCGGACGGGCGAGGCCTCGAGCGAACTGGCGGATCTCGGCGCGACGGTCACCGGGGTCGATCCGTCCGAGGATGAACTCGCCCTCGCGCGGGAGCGGACACCGTCCATCCTCTGGGTGCGCGCGGAGCCCGACGCGCTTCCTCGGGAGCTGAAGCGGGAGCGCTTCGAGCTCGTCTACGCGGCGCCGGGCACGCTCGAGGCGACGGAGGATCTCGGCGCGCTTGCGCGAGGCCTGCGAAACGCCCTCCGGCCGGGTGGCGACCTCCTGCTCTTCGACAAGCACCCGGTCGCCTGGGCAGTCGACGGCTTGATGCACTGGCGCGACAGCTACTTCGGCGAGCGCCGCTGGCGCCTCGGCCAGATCGTGACCGCGATCACCCAGGCAGATCTCCTGGTGCAGGCGGTCGAGGAGTACCCGGCGCGCACGGGCAACGCGCGCCGACACGATGCACGCGTGCCGGCAGAGTTTCTGATGTACGCCCGACGGTCATAAGGGACCCCGTGGGACTGCCGATCAGCCTGATCCTCATCGCCGTTGGAGCCATTCTCGCCTTCGCGGTCAACAGCAACCCGAACCGCTCCGTCGACATCGACGTCGTCGGCTGGATCCTGATGGCGGTCGGCCTCGTCGGCTTCCTGCTCTCGCTGCTGTGGTGGGAGCGCTTCGGCCCGGGTGCAATGGGCTGGCATCGAGGCGGGTACGCCGGTGGCCCGCCTGCAGGCGGGCGGCGCGGCTACGGCCGTGGGCGGACCGTGGTCGAGGACGACGTCGCGCCACCGCCCGAAGGCCCACCACCGGTTTAGATTAGAACTAGGTCAGTCGGTCCAGCGCCTCGTCGATCTCCTCGTCGCTGATCACGAGCGGCGGGGTCGCGGAGATCAGCGACCCGTCCAGGCCGGCGGGAATCACGATCACGCCCCTCCGCTCGGCTTCTGCGGCGTCTCCGGGCCGCGCTCGCATCAGCCCGGCCCCGCTCCAGCCGTCGAACCGCTCGCCCGCCTCGCGGACCCGTTCGAGCAGTTGCGGAACCTCTTCGAGCACGACCAGCGCGGCTGCGCACGCGAGCGGATTGCCCGCGTGCGTGTGCGTGTAGAGGTCCTCGGGCCCGAGCTCCCAGACATCGGCAAGCCGCGGGCGGACGAAGAGCGCCGCAGAGAGCGGGAGCCCGCCGCCAAGGGCCTTGCCGATGCAGAGCACGTCGGCCACGTCCGCCCCCGGCCAGAGCTCGCCGGTGCGCCCCAGCCCCGCGTAGATCGAATCGACGATCAGCAGCGCTCCTGCTTGGTCGCAGCGCCCGCGAAGCGAGGCCAGGAAGTCCGCGGGGGGAACGCGAGCGCCGGCCCGGCCCTGGACGGGCTCGACGATCACGCAGGCAGTGTCGTCGGGCAGCTCGCCCGGATCCTCGCCGTACACCCGCCTGTGCACGGGCCCCGGCAGCCAGGGCTTGAACGGCTCGCGAAAAC
The DNA here is from genome assembly GCA_038237865.1 of Gaiellales bacterium. Classification (GTDB taxonomy): domain Bacteria; phylum Actinomycetota; class Thermoleophilia; order Gaiellales; family Gaiellaceae; genus 3-1-20CM-4-69-9. The sequence continues at coordinate 115,636 of JBBRYG010000007.1, forward strand.
GTTCGAACCCGGTCGCCGCCAGCGCGAGCAGGCCGGTGCCGTGGTAGGCGCCGTCGAATGCCACGATTCCCGGGCGCCCGGTCGCGAGCAGCGCGGTCCGCAGCGCCATCTCGACCGCATCCTCTCCGGTGACGCCGAGCTTCGACGGCCACGGCAGGCGGTCGCGCAGCTCTGCGGTGACCTCTGCGTCTGCCAGGTCGCCAAGGGCGTGGGCGACGGGCGCGGAGGCGATCGCCTCCTGGATGCGCGGATTGCGGTGGCCTAGCGCGGCGACGCCGAAGCCGCCGGACAGATCCAGGTACTCCCGCCCGGCCGCGTCCCACACGCGGCAGCCTTCAGCGCGAGCCCAGAGCATGAACCGGGCTACGAGCCGTTCTGGCGACCCGGGACGAGGCGACCGATCGTGTCTGCGGCGATGTACCCGGCGAGCTTGGGATTTTCCTGGAGGCGACGCAGGGAGTACGCGTACCAGTGGCGCCCGAACGGCACATAGATGCGGAGGCGTCGTCCCTCCCGCACCAGCTCGTCACCGAGCTCCGGCCGGACGCCGAGCAGCATCTGAAACTCGTAGGCACGCGGCTCGAGCCCTCGCTCGTCCACCAGCGTTCGAGCCTGCTCCAGCAGCCAGCGGTCGTGCGTCGCGATGCCGACGCCGCAGCCGCTGTCGAGCAGCTCGCGCAGCGCCTGGACGAAGTTGGCGCGCACCGCCTCGAAGTCGCGGTACGCGAGCTCCGGCGGCTCGACGTAGATGCCCTTGCAGAGGCGGACGCTCGGCTCCAGGTCGGCGAGGGCGCGGACGTCCTCGACGGTGCGCCGCAGCATGGCCTGCAGGACGACGCCGATGTTCGCGTGGCCCTGCTCGCGCAGCTCACGGTAGAGGCGCAGGGTGTCGTCGGTCGTGGAGGAGTCCTCCATGTCGATCCGCACGAAGGTGTCCCGCCCGGCGGCGTCCTCGACGACTGCGAGGAGGTTCTCGCGGCAGAGATCCAGGTCGAGGTTCAGGCCGAGCGCGGTCAGCTTGACGCTGACGCCCGACCGGAGCCCGCAGCGGTCGATGTCGGCGAGCACGTCCCGGTAGGCCCGCATGATCGCAGCCGCCTCTTCGGCATTCGTGATCTCCTCGCCGAGCACGTCGATCGTCGCGACCCTGCCTTCCTCGTTCAGCCGACGAACGGTCGCGCGCGCGTCCTTCAGCTCCGGACCGGCGATGTAGCGGGAGGAAAGCTTCTGGACGAGCGGCCGCGGCACAGCCGGGAGGAAGCGGACGATCGCGCGGTCGAGGAGCGCCATCTCTGAATCTTAGGAGCGTCACGATCCTGGCGTTCCTGAGGCGGCCGCGGAGCCCGGCTTCGCCGGGCGGAAGCGGTAGCCGGTCAGGGACGTCAGGATTCGCGCATGAAGCCCTGGCGGGCCGCTGACACAAGTGCGACCGCCTCGGGAAAGAGCACCCGCATGGCGTCTCGGAGTGCGGCTGCCTGCTCGTCGGCGCCGCCGGTGGGCTGAAGCTGGCCGAGTGCTGCGCCGGTCAGCTCGACCGCGGTGTTCAGCGTCAGCGCCGCGAACTGCTCGCGCTGCGCCTCCTGCACCGACTCGGCCTGCTGCTCCGCGAACTCGCGCAGCCCGCGCAGCAGATCCTCCGGATCGCCGCCAAACTGGAAACCGCCGGATCCCCCCTCCACACTTCGAAGCATAGAGAAGCCGCCGATGGGTTAGTGTCGGGTGGATGGAGAGGTTGCGGGCCTTTCCCACGGCACGAGGCGACGGGACCCGGGACCGAGCCCGGATCGATCTCGTCAGCGTCCTCTGGTTCTTCGGGGCGATCGCTGCCGGCGTCGCCAGCCTCGCCGTCATCGACCGCATTCCGCAGAGCGGCCGTGACATCTGGGTACTGCTGGCCTCGCTCGGCTTCCTCGCTGCGTACGCCGCCACCTCCTGGGTCCTTCTGCACCGCGGCTGGATCGTGCCCGGCGGCCTGATGGCTGCGCTCGCGGTCGCGATGGTGCCGGCGATCGGCTACGGCTTCACGCAGCTCATCGGCCTCTATCCGGACGATCCGTTCTTCGAGCCGTTCGACCACTTCAGCGGCACGGTCTTCGGGATCGGCGTCGCGACGTTCGTGGCGGGCCTGGTGGCGTTCGCGCTCACCCGCTTCGCCTTTGTGCTCGCGCTCGTCGTGGCGGCGTTCCTGATCACGGCCCAGCTGCTCGCCTCCGCGGGCGACGCGACCGGGGACTCGCGGGCCTGGACGGCAGTCGCCACCGGCTCCGCGCTCGTCGGGCTGGCCTTACTCCTTGACGCGCGCGGAAGGCGTCGCGAGGCCTTCTGGTTTCACGTCGGAGGCCTGCTCGCCGTGGCGGGCGCGCTCGTCTACTTCCTCGTCGACGACAGCTTCAACGACGGGCCCGGGACGGGAAGCTGGATCTGGCTCCTCGTCGCGGGCGCGGTCGTGCTGCTGCTCGCCGGCCTGATCCACCGCTCGACCCTCGCGGTCTACGGCACCATCGGGCTCGCCGCTGCGCTGGCGCACTACCTCGACGTCGACACCTGGACGAGATACGTCCTCCTCGTGGTGTCGCTCGGCGTGTTCGCGCTGGGGCTCGCTGTCGCGTCCAGAAGAGAATCGTGGCAGCCGGGCAACCCGTCGCAGGGCGAGCCGGCACCGCCGCTTCATCGGAGCTAGAGCCCGAACATCCCCTTCTCCAGCCAGGCACCGCCGTCAAGGGTGAGCACGTCGCCCGTCACGTAGGACGAGTGGTCGGACACGAGGTAGGCGCAGGCTTCGGCGACCTCCTCCTCCCGGCCGAAGCGGCGGAGCGGGATCTTCTCGACGAGGCGTTCGCGCACCTCGTCGTTCGCCCAGAGCCGCTTGCGGGTCTCCTCCGTGTCGATCGGGCCCGGAGCGATCGCGTTCACGCGGATCCCGTGGCGTGCCCACTCGACGGCGAGCGTACGCGTGAGGTTGACCACGCCCGCCTTGGCCGCGGCGGAGTGCACGGTCCCCGGCCCGCCGGTCCAGGCGTAGGTGGCGACGATGTTGACAATCTGGGCGTTGTCTCCCCCTCGCTCGGCGACGCGTCGGCCGAGCTCGCGCGAGCAGTAGAACGTCCCGTCGAGGACGATCCCGACCACCGCGCGCCACCCGTTCGGCGACAGGTCCTCGGCCTGCACGAGGAAGTTCCCCGCTGCGTTGTTCACGAGTGACGTCACCGGGCCGAGCGCTTCTTCCGCCGCGTCGAACGCAGCCGCGACCGTCTCGGGCTCACGCACGTCGCACTGGGTCGCGAAGCCGTCGCCCGCGAGGAGGCCAACCGTCTCCTCCAGCGGCTCCTTCCGGCGGCCCACCACCGCCACCTTCGCCCCGAGCCGTCCAAGCTCCAGCGCCATCGCCCGTCCGAGGCCGCTGCCTCCTCCGGTGACGAGCGCGACCCGGTCGGCGAGCGTACCGGGCGCCAGCACTAGTCCTGGGGCTCCGCCGACCTCGATGCGCGCCGAAGCGCACGTCTCGGGCCGGTGGCATCGGCGGGCACCCGCCAGAGGTCCGTGCCGCCGAAGATGGAGATCGCGACGACGCGCAGGAGCGGGGCTCCCGGTTGCGACGGCGGGTCGACACCGTGCTCGTCCGCGCCCCCGAAGATCCCGAACCCGTGAAAGTCGACCTCGATCCCCTCGGGAACGTAGAGGTCCGTGCCGCCGAAGAGATCGAGGACGTAGATCGTGGCCTGCCCGCCTTCGAGCTCAGCCTGCCTGAGATCGAGATCGGAGCCGCCGAAGATCGAGAAGACCCAGTGCGTGGCCGCGACACGCCAGCGCCCCTTGCGGTCGATCCCCGAGAAGATCGAGACGGTGAACCGTCGCGCCCGGCGGCGCGGTGCCGCGAGGGTGTGGCCTGTTTTCGCCTCGGGCAGGTCCCGCGTCAGTCCCTCGAGCTCCGCCCGGGTGCTCGCACCGTACGCGGCGTCACAGCGCTGGGCGAGCTCCTCCAACGTGAGCCTGCCCTCGACCGACTGCCTGCGCAGGATCTCAACGGTCTGCTCGCGCTCGGCGTCGGATGCGCGGATAGCGGGGGTCTCGGCGCTCACGTCAGCTCCAGCTTGTAGTTGCCCTCGACGTCCTTTGCAAGCTCCTCGACCGCGCCGAGCGCTTGGGCCATCGCCGCCGCGAAAGGAGACGCGCCGTTGCTTCCGAGCGCCACCTCGAGCCGCCGGACAGCGTCCCCTACCTCGTCGAGGTATGCGGGCGACGCCAGTCGCGGCGGAGTCCCGAGCGCCTGCTCAAGCGTAAGGGCCGCATCCTCAGCCTCCTCGACCCCGGCCGGCGCCTCCGTCAGCCGCAACGACAGCAAGTGCCGGCGCAGCTCCTCGAGCTCGCCCGCGCCCGCGCTCTCCTCCGCGACCTCGCACAAGGCCGAGATCGAGATCGCCTCGCGAACGAGGTCGCGGTCGTCCACGGGCTTGCCGGCGTCGTCGAGGGCAAGCCACGTCCTCCGCCGGGCGGAGACGAAGGAGCAGAGGTACGTGCGCCGGCCCGGCGACGGCTCCGCGGCAAGAACGCCGTCGAGCGTCTCCCCGGGCTTCGAGTAAGCCGCCGCAGCGGCCGCGATCCGCGCCACGTCGTCGCTCAGCCCCACCGCGGCAAGCATAGACTCGGCCGCGATGGCCGGGGCCGTCTCCGCTCGGACACTGTTCGCGCCGCTCGGCCCGACCTACGATCGCTATGCGACCCTCCTCTCCCTGGGCCAGGATCCGCGCTGGCGGCGCTTCCTCGTCTCCCGTGTCGACGCCGGCCCGCGCGATCTCGTCCTCGACGTCGCGACCGGCACCGGCGCCGTCGCGCGCGAGCTGATCCGGCGAAAGGGGTGCACGCTCGTCGGCCTCGACCAGAGCCAGGAGATGCTCGCGGAGGCGCGACGGCGGCTTGGCCCTGGCGTCGAGCTCGTGCAGGGGTCGGCGGAGTCCCTGCCATTCGAAAGCGAGTCGTTCGACGCCGTGACGTTTACCTACCTCCTGCGCTACGTCGACAACCCGGGCGAGACGCTGCGCGAGCTCGCTCGCGTCCTGCGGCCGGGCGGGACGATGGCCTCGCTCGAGTTCGCGATTCCACGCGGCTTGTGGCGACCGGCCTGGGAGCTGTACGTGCGCGCTCTTCTCCCTGCCACAGGGCGCGTGATCTCTCCCGGCTGGGCTCAGGTCGGCTCGTTTCTCGGTCCGAGCATCCGGGGCCTCTACGACCGCGTCCCCGAGCCTCGGCTGCTCGCGCTCTGGCGGGACGCCGGCATCGCGAACGTCCACGCTCGGCGGCTGAGCCTCGGTGGCGCGATCGTCGTGTGGGGAAGAAAGCAGTGACCGCGGCCCGGCCCGCGTTCTACGCCCTCGCACCCGGCGGCTGGCGCGACTACGTCACGCTCCTCCATCCTCCGTACACGTTGTGGCACCTCTCCTACGTTGCGATCGGCGCAGCGCTCGCGCCCCATTTCGACGCAGGCCTCCTCGGGGTCACGCTGCTGGCGTTTTTCCTCGCACTCGGGATCGGCGCCCACGCGCTCGACGAGCTTCGCGGGCGACCACTGGATACCCGCATCCCGACTCCGGCGCTCGTCGCGCTGGCCGCGCTGGCCATCGGCACCGCGGCCGGCCTCGGGGTCGCAGTCTCCGTCCAGCGGAGCCTCTGGCTCCTTGCGTTCGTGGCGTTCGGCAGCTTCATCGTCACCGCGTACAACCTCGAGCTCTTCGGCGGACGCTTCCACGGCGACTTCTGGTTCGCGCTCGCGTGGGGCGCGTTCCCCCTGCTGACCGCCTTCTTCGCCTCGGCGCAGGCGATCCGGCCGGAGGCTCTCCTCGGCGGCGTCTTCGCGGCTCTGCTCAGCCATGCCCAGCGCCTCCTCTCCACTCCGGTCCGGGAGGTGCGCAGGCGCGTCGCCTCCGTCGGCGGCACGATCGAGCTCACCGACGGCACACGTCGCGAGATCGGCGCCGAGACGCTCTCGGCCCCTGCCGAGCACGCCCTGCGAGCCCTCGCTGCGTCGGTCGTGATGCTCGCGCTCACGCTCGTCACGCTCCGCGTAACCTGAGCCCGGTGGATCTCGTCGACGTAGCCCGGATCGCGTTCGCCGCGGCTGCTCTCATCGCCGTAGGGGCGCTCGTAGCTGCGATCCTCGACCGCGCTCCGCAGAGCGCGCTCCGCGCGATGACGGCGGCGATCGGCGCGATCATGGTCGCCGCCTGGGTCGCGGTCGGCTTTCGACCGGAGCTCGACGCCGCCGTCGCGGCCGGAGGAATCACCGCGGCATTCGCTGTTGCTCTCTCCTCCGTGAAGCTCGGCTCTCTCGTCGCGGCGAGTGGCCGCGTCGACGATCAGCTCGCGCGTGCCCGGGCGCGGCTGACATCGCTGGTCGCTCGGGAAGCGGAGGAACGTGGCGTGGAGCTCGAACGGACGCTCGCGCGGGCCCGCGCCGACTCGATCTCGCTCCTTGCCGAGCAGGAGCGGCGCATCGCCGAGGAGCGCAGGCGCGCCGCCGCAGAGCGCGAGCAGGAGGCCGGTTCGTCGCTGGCCGAGGCCCTCGCTTCCGCCCAGGCGCAGGTCGAACGCCGGCTGGGCGAGTGGCGGGACGACCTCGACCGTGCCCAGCGTGGCGTCGCGACCGAGTTGGAGCGCCTGGCACAGCGACAGCGCCAGCTGATCTCGGAAGCGGAGTTGCGAATCGCCACAAACGCCGAGCGCCTCGAGGGTGACAGCGAGCAGCAGCGGCAGAGCGTCGTCCGGCTCCGCGAAGAGCTCGCGCGCGTGACCCAGGAGGCCGTCGCAACAGCTTCCCAGGAGCTGGAGACGTTCGGCGCCGAGCGGCGGCGCGCGCTCCACGAGCTGAACGAGCGCATGCGCAAGCGCGAGCGGGCGCTCGGGGAGCAGATCGAGCGCGAGGAGGCCGAGGCGGCCGCCAGGATCCAGGCGAGCCTCGCCGACGTCGAGCGCCGCCAGGTCGAGCAGCTCGAGCGCATGATGTCGCGAACGACCGCGAGCTATTCGGAGGCGGCCGGGCAGCAGTTCGCCGATGCGATCCGCTCCGCACGCGAGGATGCGGCGGCCCGCCTTTCGCGCGAGCTCGACCGGGCGGTCCAGACCTTCGCGCGCGAAGCGGAAGCGGTGCTCGCCGAACGGCTGGCACACGTAGGCGACCAGGGCGCTCAGCGCGTCGAGAAGCGTTTGAGCCAGGCGATGGCTGGGCTTGAGCGCCAGCGCGCAGAAGCCGTCGGGCTGTTCGAGGAGCGCCTCGGAGCGGCCGAGCAAGAGCTTCGTCGACGGGTCGAGACGCTGACCGCAGACACCGAGGCCGAGCGGGCCGTGCTCGAGGCCCGCCTGAGCGAGTTGGGGCGCCGAATCGACGAGACGTACGCCAAGACGTAGAACTGCCAACATCCGGCGGCAGGGTTCGTCTATGGAGTGGCGAACGACCGAACCGTGAGCGAGACGACGGAGATGATCGAGACACCCACCGAGAGCGAACGCTCGAAGGTCGAGAGCTGGCGGCTCCACGTCTTGATGGAGGCGGGGTACCCGCTACCGCTCGCAGAGCGACTCGCCGGGAGCGAGGCCGATCTTCACCATGCCGTCGAGCTGATCCGCGCCGGCTGCACAGCAGAGACGGCCACAGAAATCTTGATCTAGACGCGTCGAAGAACGCGCCGAAGTCCGGCTCGGGACGCACCGAAGTCCGGCTCGCGCTGCGCGCGAGCCATGACGACTTCGACGCGATTCCGTCCCTAGATCGTGGTCGGCCGCGACGGGCAAGGCCCGCCGCGGCGGCGGAGGTGGAACTGGCCGCAACCGTGCGGCGTACCTTGCTCACGGTGGAAGAGGATCGTCCTCGCCGCGTCTGCGTTAGCGATAGCCGCAGCGGCGACGGCTCCCAGATCGTTTGCGGCGCTCGCGCTCAAGTTTTCGACGACTTCCGCTCGTGCGGGTGCAGTCGTGACCGCAGCGACCGGAGGGCGGGGAGCGCTGTCCGGAATCCGGCCGTCTGCGCAAGCGCTACGGATCTTCCTCGTCCTGGCCACCGATGTCGATGCGGTCACGGCGGTAGCCGACGAACGTCTCATCCCCCTCGGGCGGCTGCGAGTCGACAGCAACGGAAACGGGCGGCTGCGCTTCGTCGTGCCATCCGTGGCGGCCGGTCAGTACACCACGGTCGCCTACTGCGCGCCATGCGCCCCCTACTCCGCCGGTCGCGTGCTGGTCCCAACGGGCCCGTTTCCGGGGTCGTTCCGGATCACGGCAGCAACGTCCACGCATCGTGTGGCGATCGCGGCCGCCGCCTTCACGCTCCTGGCCATCGCGACACTCATTTTTCTCGCAAGGCGGCGGCGAGTGGCATCCTGAGTCGTCGTGAAGGTCGAGGCGATCGAATACGGCGACCGCAAGGTTTACTCCGTGGCCACGTTCAACCGTGGTGTCGGCGACTGGCTCGCCCGGCTCCCGACGGTCTGGGTCGAGGGGGAGGTAACCGAGCTTCGGCGGCATGAGCGCTGGCAGTCGGTGTTCTTCACGCTCAAGGATCCCACCGACGGCTCGTGCCTCGGCGTCACGATCCTTCGGACGCGCTTCGACGCTCTCCGCCTCGACCTCACCGAGGGCGAGCGCGTCCACGTGTTCGGACGGCCGACGCTCTTCGAGGCACGCGGCGACTTCCGGCTGCGGGCGCTGTCGATCGAGCGCTTCGGCCTCGGAGATCACCTCGCCGCACTCGAGCGGCTGAAGCGGAAGCTTTCGGACGAAGGGCTGTTCGCGGCCGAGCGCAAACGACCGCTGCCGCGGTTCCCGCGCCGCATCGGACTCCTGACCGGGAACGACGCCGCCGCCAAGCGCGATGTCCTCGCGACGGTGACAGCTCGGTTTCCGCCGGCACGGATCGTCGTGGCGGAGACGCTCGTCCAGGGCCCCTTCGCGGCGAACGCGATCGTCGAGGCGCTCGGCGAGCTGAGCACCTCTGCGGGTGTCGACGTGATCGTGCTCGCGCGCGGCGGCGGGAGCTTCGAGGATCTTCTGCCGTTCAGCGACGAGCGGCTGGTGCGCGCGGTCGCCGAGTGCGCGGTGCCGGTGGTCTCCGCGGTCGGACACGAGCAGGACACTCCGCTCTGCGACCTCGCGGCCGACGCGCGCGCCTCGACGCCGACGGCCGCCGCCCGGCTCGTCGTCCCGGACGCCGCCGAGCTGCGCGAGCGGCTCGAGCGAAGCAGAGCCGGGCTCGAGCGGGGCGCGCGCCGTTCCCTTGACCGTGCGGCGCGCGCCGTTGGCCAGGCGCATGAGCGTCTCCGCCGCGCCCCTGCGCTCTCGGTCGAGCGTAAGCGTGCCCGCCTGGAGCACGCGGCCGGCCGACTGCGCGCTCTCTCGCCGCGCTCGACGCTCGAGCGCGGCTACGCGATCGTTCGCTCCGGACACGGGATCGTCCGCTCCGCGCAGACCGTGACGCCGGGCGAGCCGTTGAGCGTCGAGGTCGGCGACGGCCGCTTCGAAGTACGGGTCGATGACTGAGCTCAGCTTCGAGGCGGCGCAGCAGGAGCTCGAGCAGATCGTCGAGCGCCTCGAGCGTGGCGATGCTGAGCTCGACGACGCGATCCGTCTCTGGGAGCGCGGGGAGGAGCTCTACAGAATCTGCACCGGCAAGCTCGACGCTGCCCAGGGGAAGATCGAGGAGCTCTCGCGCCGAGCCGAGGAAGCGCGCGCGACGGAAGCAACGTGAAAGGCTGCTAGAGAGTGCGGCCGAGCTCGACCAGGTCGCTGCGTGCGTTCGCTGGGTCTCCCGAGAGGACGACGGTCTCGATGTCGGGGAGCGCCTCGACGACGCGTCCGCCGAAGAGAACGCAACGAACTTCCGCCTCCTGGCAGCGACGCGCCACCTCCGCAGGAGCCTTTCCGAGTGACGTCGAGCGATCGACCGTCCCCTCGCCGGTGACGACGAGGTCGTAGCCCCTCGGGTCGAAACCAAGCGTGTCGAGGACGAACGCAGCGCCGGGAACGAGCTCCCCACCGAGGGAGGCGAGGGCAGCTCCGAGCCCGCCCGCGGCGCCCGCACCCGGCAGGTCGGCGTACGGTGCGAGCTCGTGCTGTTCGGCCAGGCGGCTCTCGAGCTCCGCCCGCTCCGCCGGGCCGGCACCCTTCTGGGCCGCGAAGACGCGGGCAGCGTCCACGAGCGGGACGCCGACGTCGCAGGCAACCCGCGTCGAAGCCGGAAGGGCGGCGAGCACCTCACGCAAGCCGGCGCCCCCGTCGACGTTTGCCGTCCCGCCGAGCCCGACGACCAGCGCGGGCGGCGCCCCGACGGCCAGGATCAGCTGGCCGAGCCCGCGGGAGGACGCGAGCAACGGATCGAGCCGCTCCGCGTCGAGAGGGATCGCCTCGGCCGCCTCGACGGCGGCTGTCCCGTCCGGCAGCGAAAGCCAGCGCGCGCGCCGAGGCCGGCCGAAGGCGTCCTCCACCTCGGCGACGCGCCATTCCCCGCCAAGAGCGCGGTGGAACGCCTCCAGCGTTCCCTCGCCCCCGTCAGCGAGCGGGAGCTCTTCGACATCCGCCCATGTCCGCAGGCCTTCCGCCAACGCAGCGGCGGCCTCCTGAGCCGAGAGGACGCCTTTGAGGCTAGAGGGACAGGCGAGCGCCCGGGGCTTCGGCATCGGCCCGCTCCTCCGGCCCGGCGCCTTGGGGAAGCTCCGCCTGGGATGCGTCGGGCATCACCTTCAGCATCGCGAACGAGAGACCCTCGCGCGCCAGGAAGATCAGACCGACGCCGACGCCGACCGAGGCCTCGATCGCCTGAAGGCCGAAGCCGAACGCGATTCCGCTGCCCTTTGCCACGCCGTAGTAGCGGGCGAGCGGGAGCGCGACGGCGGCCTGGACGAGACCGACGTTCCCGGGCCAGAGCGGGAAGATCGTGGCGACGTTCATCAGCACCAGCACCAGGCCTGCGGCGGGCAGTCCCTCGTGGATCCCGAACGCCCGCATCGCCGCCCAGACGGCGACGAGCTGGCATGTCCAGCCGAGCGCCTGGAACGAGCCCGCGAGCGCGGCCGGAATCGGCTCTCTCATCACCCCGAGGCCGTGCCTCGTCAGCCGGAGCACCTTCCGCATTGCCGAGAGACCGCCAAGGTCCGACACCTTGTGATGGCGCGCGCTCAGCACGGCGATCGAGAAGAGGACGACCCCGGCGACGACGACCGCGATCAGGCTCGTGACCGCCCAGTTGGGGATCTGCGCCGTCGCGACGACGAAGAGGATCAGGCCGATCACCGCGACGAGGTCGAAGACACGGTGTGCGAACACCGTCCCGAGCAAGATCGCCCAGGCGCCGGGACGCTCCGGGAGCTTGCGGTTGAGCACGGCGACTCGCGCCAGCTCGCCGATCCTTCCGGGCAGGACGGCGTTCGCGAACAGGCCGACGGAGAAGGCGGAGAAGACGAGGGGGAAGCGCGGATGCGGCTCCGGTATGGCCTGCGCGATCACCGTCCGCCAGGCGAACGCGCGCACGAGCACCGAGAGGAGGTTCAACCCGACTGCGGCGGCTACCCACCGCCACTCCACGACCGTGAACGCATCGCCGACGTCACCCCAGGACGGCCCCCTCCACCAGAGGAGCGCCGCCACGCCGGCTGCTCCGAGCACCATCACGGCGATCCGCAGCCAGGGGTTGCGCAGGACGTTCACGCTGCGACCCGCTCGTAGACCGCGACGAGCCTCCGGGCGACGTCGTCCCACGAGTAGCGCTCGAGTGCCAGTCGGCGCGCGCCCTCCCCGAGCGAGCGTCGGCGCGGCTCATCCTCGAGCAGCGCGGTGACCGAATCTGCGAGCGCTCGCTCGTCGCCGGGCGGGAACGAGACGCCGGCATCGGGCGTAAGCACGTCGCGGTAGCCCGGGATATCGGAGGCGACCACGGGCGTCGCGCTCGCGAATGCGCGGGTGAGCGCCATCCCGAAGCTCTCGCCTCCGAGCGAGGGAGCCACAAACACCTTTGCCGCGGCGAGCTCGGCCGTCAGCTCCTCCTGGGTCAAAAAGCCGAGCACGTCCACGCCCTCGTCACTGAGTCGCTCGCGGGAAAAAAGCAACCGCACCGCAAGTGGGTCGGCGCCCGCGAGCCGGAGTCGCGCCCCGCTTCGGCGATGGATCTCGGGCCAGGCCCGGAGCAGCACCTGCAACCCCTTGCGCCGCTCTTGCCTGCCGGCGAAGAGGACTCTGTGCTCGCGACCGGCCACGTCGACCGTCTCAGGGATCAGCACCCCGTTCGGCACGATCTCGTAATCGCCCGGGAGCCAGCGCCGCGCGGTGGCCGCCGCCTGCTCCGAGACCGCGACGCGCGCGTCCAGCCGGTCGGCGAGGAACCCCCATGCGGGCTTCCCGAGTTTCATCCAGCCAAGCGGGCCGCTGGCGTGAAAGGTGGCGACGAGCGGAATCCGCGCGAGCGCATTCGCAGCGATGCAGATCGCGGGCGTCATCGGCTCGTGCAGGTGGAGGACGTCGAAGCGCTCCCGCTCGAGGGCCCGCCGGATTCGCCAGACGCAACGCGGGCTCAGCACGATGTTGGGCAGCGTGCCGTTCGCGGGCACGATCACCGACCGCCCGACCGGGATCACGTCCGGCGGCGGGTGGCCGTGCCGACCGAGCCGCGGGTGCAGGACGCGCGTGAAGCTTCCTGGCGGGTCGTTCCCTATCAACGTGCGCGTCTCGATCCCGAGGCGGCCGAGCGCCTCGGCCTGCAGCTCGGCGTGCTCGACCACCCCGCCCCAGAAGGACCAGGAATACGGCACGACGATCCCGACCTTCACCGGGCGCAGGATATGGGACTGCCTGGCCCCTCCTGCTACGAGCCCGTGATCCGAAACGAGCGGGCAGAGTCCTCGAACACCTGCCGGTACGTCTGAGCCAGGCCGGGCCTCGTCGTATAGGTCAGCACGTAGAGAGACCCGGCACGCTTGACCATGTACTGGTTGATCAGCGCGACGAGCGGCTTTCCCTTGGCCCGGAACCTGGCCTCGTAGCTCAAATGAAAGGCCCGCCCGACCGGGAGCGTGACGTCCTCGCGATGCACGTTGACCGGATGGACGTTCGAGATGTCCCGGAACTGCGCCTGTGTCCACTGCTCATAGGTCACGGCCGGCGGAATCGCGAGCACGAGCACGTTCAGGTTGGTCGCGCGGGTCGGCTTGCTGGGATCGATGGCGAGAAACTTCATCGGCGAGCTCGGCTGGCTCAAGATCCGCAAGGCGCCGCCGACCTCGGGGTTCTCCTTGCGAAAGCGCTTGACGCCACTGCTCTTGACGGCGGCGGCGGCGTCGATCGAACGCCACTTCTTCGGGACCGCGATCGAGAAGCCCTCGCCCTTGACGCTGCGAACGACGAAGCCGGCCGGTGTGTCCGGCGTCGCCGCCCGGGTCTCGACGTTGGTCGCCGCCTTGGGCTCGCCGCCACCGCCGCAACCGGAAGCGGCGAGGGCGACCAGGGCGAGAGCGGCAAGCTTCCGCACGGAAAGCTCGTCACCGTCCCGGGTCCGACGCAAACCCATCGGTGGCCGCCATCCTCCTCCCCACGGCGATCGTAACCCGGCCGCGTGCGCGCGTGGGTGCCGAGACTGAGCCGGAAAAGTGACGCGTAGACTTCGTCCATGGAGGGCCTGGCCGAGCTGCACACTCATCTCGGCGGCTCTGTCGCCTCCGAGATTCTCTGGAGCCTCGCTCACGAGCAGGGCATTGCACTGCCCGTCAAGGACTACTGGGAGTTCGACCGCCTCGTCACCGTCTCCGACCCGCGCGGCGTCGCCGACCTGGACGCGCTCGACGCGATCTACCACTGGACGGAGCTGATCCAGTCGAGCCCTCTCGCCGTCGAGCGCTCGGTGCATGCGGCGATCGGGGGCGCCTACCGCTCCCAGGGGATCACGACGCTCGAGCTTCGCTTCAACCCGATGAAGCGAAACCGCGGCGGCGAGCGCGACCTCGACCACATCATCCTCGCCGCGGTGCGCGGCCTCGACCTCGCGCGGCTCGAGTACCCGCAGGTGCGCGCCGGGCTGATCCTGATGATGGACCGGACGTTCAGCCCCGAGCAAAACACGGTCATCGTCGAGAAGGCGATCCACTGGGCCGAGCGCGGGGTCGTCGGCGTCGACGTCGCCGGCCCGCGGGTGGACGGCGCGCGCTACGACTACCGCCAGCTCGCACCGATGGTCGAGGAGGCGCGTGAGGCCGGCCTCGGCGTCACGATCCACGTCGGCGAGGAGGGCGGCGACATCGGCCGCGAGGAGATCGGCGAGGTCGTGGAGGTACTGCGACCGGATCGGATCGGGCACGGGATCCTCGCCGCCGGCGACCCCGAGCTGATGGGCGCGCTCCGTGAGGCCGAGATCGTGCTCGAGATCTGCCCGACCTCGAACCTGCTGACGAAGGCACTGGCGGACGAGGACGCGATCCAGGAGACCTTCCGGGCGTTCATCGAGCACGAGGTGCCGTTCACGATCGCGACGGACGGCCCGGAGATGATGCGGACACATCTTCGTGACGAGCTCGAGCTGCTGCTTCGGATCGGAGCGCTCGACGAGGGTGAGCTGGAGGCGGCGAAGGCCCGTGGGCACGAGGCGAGTTTCCTCGGCCGGCAGCGCGTCTCGGCCTAGATTGAAGAGGCAACCCATGCGGGAGCGTCCTTTTAGACGAGCAGGCTTCTAGCAATTCACGTTCTGGCCCCTGCACTCCGGTATACGAATTGCTCGTTTTCTATAGATTGGCTCGACTCGCGCGCGCGGCGTCTCAGGAGTACCTATAGAGATGTTAGCCGGGAGGCGGCAGGACGAGCCCTGCCGGAGATTCGAGCGGCATCACGCGCAGGACGACCGGGTATCGGAGCTCCTGATCGTCTAGTCGGACGACGAACTGGTAGATCCCTTCCTCGGAGAACGTGAGCCCCTGCATCAGGAAGGTCATGTTGACGGCTTCCTGCTCGCCGTTCAGAAGGGAATCGCGCATCGGTCGAAGCATCTCCGGGAGCACTGTCGATTCGAGCGGGGGCACGACTTGCGCTCCATTCGGGCCGACCATCTCAATTGACAATTGATGCGTGCGGTCGTAGTCACCCTCTGCGAGACTGGCGCGCACGACGACAGCGATCTGCGGCAGGACCGACGGCAGGGCGGCGGGAGTGATGCGGCTGATACCGGCGCCCAGAATGTTGAGCTTGCCGCCCGACTCGTTCGTTGCGTCCGCCAAGATGATCATCTCGATCCTCATTGCGTAATGATCTCCCGCTGCGACAGGGCGTTAACCAGCCGGAACACGAGCGCCTTGCGGCCGTCGTCATCGATGCTTGCGAGCCGCGTGCCTTCCTGGACGGTCGCCGCCAGCGTCGGCTGCAGTAGGTCGAAATCAACTGCCCACCCGTCTTCCAGCGGCGGCTCTTCTGGGAGACCCCAGTACCGGAGGAACTTGCGCTGCCTCACGAGCTTCGGCTCGCCCCGTGGCAGCGTGTCGATCTGGATCATCGGCGCGATCGAGAACGGCCAGGTTGCCACTCGCAAAAGTCCTTTCTCGACTTCACAGTTGTGCGAGATGACCATGATTCTGCCCGTCTCGGGGACCGTTCCCTCGGACAACGGAACGTCGTACGGGACGTTGTCCCATATATCGCCCTGCGCGATCGCCAGCGGGCGCGGCTCCGGTAGGTAGGCCCAGTCGGCCAGTGGGCGGCGCTAGTGGAGGTCTGTTGTGTCGAGCGGGCGTGTCTGCGCGTCGTAGGCAGCGATCAACTCGGCGTCCGTCGGGGCCTGTTCGTCTGCAAGCTCCTCGGCTCCGGCGGCGGATGCCAGTAGCGCCGACGCGGTCTGATTCGATTGCAGCGTCGTCACTAGGGCGAGCACGCCGCTCGCTCGGGTGACTTGGTGCTCGAACTCGATCACAGCGGACATCTGGTCGATCCTCCTACCCATCGGGATTGGGCGCGAATCGGTGCGCGGGAACCGCAGGGTACAGCCTTGTTCGACATGAAACAAGCTTCCCCGTAGCCCCAGGCGGGTGATTCGGCCTGGGGACAGCATATCGAGGGGCTCGGGGCTTGGGGACCGGGAACCGCGACCACCTGCCGAAAGGCTAGAGCCAGGCTCGGTCGGCCCGGGTTCGGCTCGCGGACCGGGTGACCCCTGCTCTCCGTCGCCCTCCATTGCCCCCTCCTGCTCTAGCCACGCGTCGAGTTTGGTCTGGTCGCCTTTGCTGCCGGAGTCGGAGCGGAACGGGGGGCCGGAGGCATACCTGCCCCTGTTAGGGGAGCTAGGTACGCCGTCTGCCGTCTGCCGTCGCGGTGACGGTACGGCCATCGGCTCGGGATCTCGGACGCGCCCAGGAGCAGCTTTTCCACATAGCCGCTCGCGCGACTTCGATCCCGCCTGCTTCCGCTCTCGCGGACTGCGACGGTCATTTCTGGGATGGCTGTGCCCGCCCCTCTAACGGTGCTGCGGCCGGGAACTGGACGGCCGGGCGGAGCGGTACGATCGCCGCGCTGATCGGGTGATGCAGCGCGGGCGCGCGAGCGTGTCTCGCCCGCGTCCGTGTCTCGCCCGCCGCCGTCTAGGCATCCCCTCCGACCAAGACGGGGATCGGTGCGAACAGTGCGAGGGAAATATCAGTTGGCCGTGATGAACCTGTGGAACCGCAGGCTAGGCTGAGGCGACGGCGCCAATCAGGTCAGTGACCAGATCGAGATCGGTGCCTTTCTCCTGCTTCGCAAAGCTGAAGTCCGCTCGCATTCCGCTCTTGTAGTCGTCTGAAGCCCCGGCAAGGATTGCTTCGAATGCGGCCACCACGGTCGTATCGAATTGGGTTTCCACCGCCTGGGCGAGCCGGAGCCGGGCGACTCGACTCGGCATCGCGTCCCGGTATGGCCTGTCTGACGTCATGGCGTTGTATGCATCCGCGACGGCGATGATCCGGGAGATAAGCGGGATCGAGTCTTCTTTTAGTCGATCGGGATAACCCAGTCCGTCGACCTGCTCGTGGTGGTGACGGACGATCCGAGCGATCTCGGAATAGTCCTCCACCTTAGAGAGAATCCTCTCCCCGATACTTGCGTGGTCTTCCATTTGCCGCCGCTCCTCGAGAGTAAGCGCGCCGGGCTTCTCGAGAAGGTTTGGAGGCAGACCGATCTTGCCAATGTCATGAACGAGCCCGCAGAGATGCGCCAACTGCTGTTCGGTTTCGCTGAGACCCATTCGCGCCGCGATGTCCTTCGAATAGACAGCGACAGCAGCCGAATGTCCCGCCGTGTAGCGATCTCGAGCGTCAAGTGTGGCTACGAGCGCGCTCGCGAATGAGAGGTTCGCACGCTCTAGGCGAGCGTAAGCCTCGCCTAAGCAATCCGACGTTTCGCGCTGTTCCCGATAGAGCAGGAACAGTCTTTGAGCCGCGAATGCCGGAATCACGAAAAGCGCCACGCTCCAGGGAGAGATCCGCACGTAGGCAAGCGCCAACAGACTGATGACGGGAACGTGGAGGGGGATCGACGAGAGCTGTAGCGGGATGAGGGCTCGGGTAGTGTCGGCCCACGAAGCGCTGCGGCGAAGAACAGGTGGTATAGGCGTGAGGATGAGATCACCAGCAGCATCCGCCGCCGAAGCCGCGGCCACAGCTACCAAGAGAGTGGCCAGGCTCCGCGGCTCGGTCGAAACTAAGCTCGCAGCTAGTCCTGCTGCCGCGGCTACTAGCGCCCTGGAACTGGTCCACACCAACCAACGAAGGTACGGCTGCGCCACATCGCGGCGTCGAAGGTCTACCAGGAGGCCAGCCGTTGCAACCAGGATCGCCGCCAGCGGGCCGAAAAGAACCGCTGCAAAGATGTACGTGAGCGACCCCACAGACATCTCAAAGTTCGGAGTCAACCTAACCGACTGAGTTTCGGCGAAGAGCGCGATCGCCGCGAGCACCCCTACTGCAATCGGCGATCCGATAGAGAGTCCAGCAAGAAAGAGACCCCCCGTAACTCCCACCGCAGCGAGGGTTAACCCGTATGCGTAAAGGTGAAGCGGGTTTCTCAACCGCCCAGGAAAGTGGGCGGCCTCTTGAGCTATCTGCACCTTGTATCTACCCCTTTTGGGTGATAAGTTCGACTGGCCGTCAGTCCCCCACAGAGGAGTTTCCTCGTGAGAAAGTCGATCTTGAGCGTTGCTGTTCGAGCCGCAATCGCCGGCTCGGGCAAAGCTTGGTAGAGCCCGCGTAGCTTCTGTTTTCCACAGTCAAAGGGCATCCCCCTGTTGAGGGATTTCCACAGGCGGTGGAAAACTGGAGTCGTCGGGGTAGGAGTGCTGCTACGCGATGATGCCGCGGCGGAAGCCGACGGCGACGGCGTGAGCGCGCGAGCGCGCCTGCAGCTTGGCGAGCAGGTGACGCACGTGCGACTTCACGGTCTCCTCTGAGAGGAAGAGACGCACGCCGATCTCGCGGTTCACGAGGCCGTCCGAGATCAGCTGCAACACCTCGACCTCGCGCATCGTGGGCTCCTGCTCGAGCTCGCGGAGCGGCCCGCTGAACGGAATCACCTCGGCCTCGCCGGTCTGGCGGCGGGCCGCGACCGCTTCGAAGCGGCGCGTGTGGTCCATGTAGCGGCTCAGGATCTCCTTGCGCTCAGCAGCGTCCATGGCCCACGTATCGGCCGAGGTGTTGACAGCCTTTAGCGCCCGGTCCTACCTCGATGGAGGGATAGGCCGAGCTTCGGCCTTTCCAGGCTCTTTCGGCTTGGCGCTCTCGTCCGATGCCTCAGGCGAGTGACGCTCGGAGACCGTCGCACGGGCCAGGGTCTCCTGGTCGACGTTGAGCGGGTGATGGCACGCCGCCAGGTGCCCGTTGCCGTAATCGGTGAGCGGCGGCTCAACCTCGTGGCAGATCTCCGTTGCATAGCGGCAGCGCGGGTGAAAGCGGCAGCCGGAGGGAGGGTTGATCGGGCTCGGGACGTCGCCCTGGAGCACGATCCGCTCGCGCTTGTCGCTCAGATCTGGATCCGGGATGGGCACCGCTGAGAGCAGCGCCTCGGTGTAGGGCATGATCGGCCGCTTGTAGAGCTCCTCCGCCGGGGAGAGCTCGACGAGCTTCCCCAGGTACATGACGGCGATCCGATCCGAGACGTGCCGGACGACCCCGAGGTCGTGCGCGATGAAGATGTACGTGAGGCTGAACTCCTTCTGGAGGTCGTCGAGCAGGTTCAGCATCTGCGACTGGATCGAGACGTCGAGCGCGGACACCGGCTCGTCCGCGACGACCAGCTTGGGTCGGAGCGCAAGCGCGCGTGCAACGCCGATTCGCTGACGCTGGCCTCCCGAGAACTCGTGCGGAAAGCGGTTGTAATGCTCCGGCGAGAGCCCGACGGTCTCGAGGAGATCGCGCACCTGCGTGCGGCGGCTCTGCTTGTCCCCGATCCCGTGGATCTTGAGCGGATCGCCGATGATCGAACCCACGCGCTTGCGCGGATTCAGGCTCGCATACGGGTCCTGGAAGACCATCTGCATCTCTCGACGCAAAGGACGAAGCGCGCGCGTCCCCAGCTTCGCAATCGAGCGCTCCTGGAAGAGGACGTCGCCCTCGGTGGGCTCGAGCAGGCGGACGATCGTACGGCCGAGCGTCGACTTGCCGCAGCCCGACTCGCCGACGAGCCCGAGGGTCTCACCCTCGCGGACCGCGAACGTAACGTCGTCGACCGCATGCACGCGCCCGACCTCGCGCTGGAGCAGACCCTTCCGGATCGGAAAGTACTTCTTCAGATCCCGGACCTCCACGAGCGGACCGGAGCCGTTCGTCTGCTTCGAGCTCAAGCCGCTCCTCTCGAACCGGGCGTATCCCGCCAGCGGCGCAGACGGACGTGCGGGCAAGCCCACCCGTCCTGAGGGCGACACCGCAAGCGTCGCCTCAAGCGGCCTCGACCTCGCCCTGGATCGTCCGGTCGCGCACCGCGCGCTTCTCCTCCACGGGCAGCCAGCAGCGGTCGAGATGGCCGGGCTCCTCGACCCGGTTCTCGAGCGCGGGCTCCTGCATACACTTCTCGAACGCATGCGGGCAGCGCGGCCGGAACTTGCAGCCCTGCGGCAGGTTGATCAGCGACGGCGGCGTGCCTTCGATCGAATGGAGCCGCTCCACGCGGGGCCGGTCGAGGCGTGGGATCGAGCCAAGGAGCCCCCAGGTGTACGGCATCTGCGGGTCGTAGAAGAGCTTCCGGGTCGGGGCGCGCTCGACCACGCGGCCGGCGTACATCACGATGATCTCGTCGGCGATGTCGGCGACGACGCCGAGATCGTGCGTGATCATGATCACGGCCGAGTTGAAGTCGTCCTTCAGCTTGTCGATCAGCTCGATGATCTGCGCCTGGATCGTCACGTCGAGGGCCGTGGTCGGCTCATCGGCGATCAGCACGTCCGGATTGCAGGAGAGAGACATCGCGATCATCGCGCGCTGGCGCATTCCGCCGGAGAACTGGTGAGGATAGTCGTCGACGCGCGCTTCCGGCTGCGGGATGCCGACCTGCTTGAGCAGCTCGACCGCACGCCTGCGAGCACCTCGCTTGTCGACGTCCTCGTGCACCCTGATCGCCTCGCAGATCTGGGAGCCGACCGTGTAGACAGGGTTCAGCGAGGTCATCGGGTCCTGGAAGATCATCGCCATCTCGCCGCCGCGCACCTGCTGAAGCTCGTCCTCGCTCAGCCCCAGCACGTCGCGGCCCTTGTAGAGCACCTCGCCCTCGAAGCGGGTGTTCTTATCCCGGGTGAGGCCGAGCAACGTCATCGCGGTCACGCTCTTGCCGGAGCCGGACTCCCCGACGATTCCGAGCACCTGGCCGCGGTCGAGGGTGAAGTCGACCCCGTCGACCGCGCGCACGAGCCCGTCCTCCGTCGCAAACTGGACGTGGAGGTTCTTGACCTCGAGCAGGCGCTCAGGCACAGCGGGCCACTAGGTCGGCCTGATCCTGGGATCGAGAAACGCGTAGGCGAGGTCGACCAGGACGCTGAAGAGCACGATGAAGAATGCGCCGAAGAGCGAGACGCCCATGATCGGCGGCAGGTCGAGCCGTGAGATCGAGTCCGCTGCATACTGGCCCACGCCGTTCAGCTGGAACACGAACTCGGTGATGATCGCGCCGCCGCCGATCGTCGCTCCGAAGTCGAGGCCGAAGAGCGTGAGCACGGGGATCATCGAGTTCCGAACGACGTGCTTGACCAGCACGCGCCGCGGCGGGAGACCCTTGGCGCGAGCGGTGCGCACGTAGTCCTCGTTGATCGAGTCGAGGATGTTCGAGCGCATCACACGCCCGTAGAAGCCGATGAAGAGAATCGCGAGCACCCACCACGGCATCAGCAGGTGGTAGAGCCACTGCAGCGGATTGTCGGTCAGGCCCACGTACCCGCTGTCCGGGAACCAGTTGAATGGATGCCCCTCCGCGAAGATGAAGCGGACTACGAGGCCGAGCCAGAAGACGGGCAGGGAGATCCCCACCAGGGCGAGGATCGTAATCGCACGATCCGACCACCTCCCGGCCGAGACGGCCGCAATCACCCCCACGAGCACGCCGAAGAAGAGCCAGATCAGCGCAGCGCCGATCACGAGGGAGAACGTCGCCGGAATCCCCTGCTTGATCTGATCGACGACATTCGTGCGATTCGTGTACGAGATCAGATTCGCGGTGAAGATCTGCTTCATCATCTTGGCGTACTGCACGTAGACCGGACGGTCGAATCCGAAGTCGTGGCGCACCCGCGCGACCGAGTCCGGGTTCGCGGTGCGGCCCGCGATGCGCGACGCAGGGTCGCCGTTCGGGATCAGCACGAAGATCACGAAGACGACGATGCTGACGATCGCGAGGACGATCACCGCACCGACAAGCCTGCGAGCGAGAAAGACCGCCATTAGTGAACCACTAGATCTTGACCTTCGCCCGCGGGTCGAGTGCGTCGCGCAGGCCGTCCCCGAAGATGTTCAGCGACAGCACCGTCAGCACGATCGCGATCCCGGGAATGAGCGCGAGCGTCGGCGCCGTTGCCAGGCGGGTCGCGCCCTGCTGGATGATGTTCCCCCAGGACGGCTCGGGGTCGCGCACGCCCGCGCCGAGGAACGACAGGCCGGTCTCGAACAGGATGTTGTTCGCGACGATCAGCGTGAAGAGGACGAGCAGCGTCGAGGCGATGTTGGGGAGGATCTCGGAGGTCATGACGCGGAACGTGCTCGCGCCCTGGGCGATCGACGCCTCGATGAACTCCTTCTCGCGCAGCGAGAGAATCTGCCCCCGCACCGGCCGCGCGACGTAGGGGATCAGCACGATGCCGATGATCATGGTCGGGATCCAAAGGCTGTTGCCCTGGAGCGTCGTGAAGCCGAGCTGAAGACCGCCGACCTGAAGGGCGGTTCCGAGCGCGATTGCGAGCAGGAAGACCGGGAACGCCCAGATGACGTCGAAGACGCGGGTGATCAGCCAGTCGGCCCACCCACCGAAGTAGCCGGCGAGCAGCGCGAGGATCACGGCGAAGACGATCGAGATGATCGCGGACCCGATCCCGATCTTGAGTGAGTTGATCCCGCCGTAGAGGAGCCTGACCGCCACGTCCCGTCCGTTGAGGTCGGCGCCGAGCACATACTTTCCACCCGCCGAGAACCACTGCGGGCCGACCGGGGCCCCCGCCGGCACGAGGATCGTCTCGCCGTTCGCGCCTTTCGTGATGCCGCCGGCCTTGAGGACGTCGATCTCCTTGCCGTTCTTCGTAAAGGTGTCGGCGACGTGGTTCGTGTTCGGGCCGGTGTGCGCGACGTGGTGCGCGTAGACCGGGGCCAGCGCACACGAGATCAGGATCAGGACGAAGAGGACGAGGAAGGCGAGCGCGACGTAGTTACGCCGCAGGCGCCGCCAGGCAAGCGCCCAGGGGCTTCGCCCGACGATCTCCGCGCCGCCTTCCTCCGACGCGAGGACCGACGCGGTGTCGAGCGTGAACTCGGTCGTCTGGGTGTCCGCCACCGGCAGTCCCTTTCCCGCGACTGGATCGAATCAAGCCCGGGAGGGGCGCCCCCGGCGGGACGCCCCTCCGTGAGCGTGCGCTACGACTTCTTGCAGATCGCCGTCCAGTCGAACTGGAACAGCACGTGGTTGTAGTAACAGCCGGCATCGATGTCCTTGCTGAAGAAGTCGGTGCCCTCGATGTTCAGGTAGGGAGCCACCGCGGAGTACTTGACCACGTAGTCGTGGTCGAGCGTGGCCCACTGGTTGTTGATCGGGTCGGTGAGCTCCGGCTCCTTCTTCAGCTTCTCGATCAGCTGGTCCGCGGCCGCGAACTTGGCGTTGCCGACGTTGTTGTTGTGGGTCTCCGTGATCCGGTTACCGTTCAGGAGCACGTCGATCCAGTCGAGCGGGTGCGGGTAGTCCTGGTACCAGTCCGTGTACATGATCTGGGCCTTCGTGGCCTGGTTCCCGATCGTCGTGAAGTAGACGTCGTGCGCCAGGAGCTTCGGCGTGGCCTTCCACCCGATCTTGTTCAGGACGTCCGCGAGATACTCGACCGTCGGCTGGGACGGCGCCTCGTTCAGGCCCCACACCGTGATCTTCATCCCCGCGGTCCCGGACTGCTTGACGAGCTGCTTCGCCTTGGCGAGATCGTGGGTGTAGGTATCGATCTTCTTGTACTGGGGATATGTCGGCGGCAGGAAGTTCTGCGTCGTGACGCCGAGCCCGCCGAAGAGCCGCACGATCGCGGCTCGGTCGATCGCGTAGTTCACGGCCTGGCGCGCCTCGAGCTTGTCGAATGGCGGCGTGCGCGTGTTCATCGCGAAGTAGTACGTGTTCGCGGGCGTGTAGAGGTGCAGCTGATCCTTGAACTTCGACTGCACTTCGGCCAGGCGGTCGGTCGGGATCGTCCGGAAGTCGTAGTCCGACTTGCCGTTCAGGACCGTCTGCAGGGCGGCCGTGTCCTCCGACACGATCGTCCCGAGGAGCTTGTCCGGGTTGCCCTTGGGGATGCCAGGGATCTCGGTGTAGTTCGGGTTCCGGACGAAGACGAAGCTCCGGTTCGGCTTGTACGACTGCTGCATGTACGGGCCGGTCGCGGGGAGCCCCTTCGTCGACTGGTCGCTCGGAGGCGTGCCGGCCGGCAGGATTGCGGCGAACGGGATCCCCAGGATGTTGAGGAAGTCACCGCGCGGAGTCGCGAGCTTGATCTCGACGGTACGCGCGTTGTCGTCCACGACGAGCCCCGAGATGCCGCCCTTCTTCGTCTTCGAGAAGGTGTCTGCCCCGACGATCTGGTCGAAGAAGCCGACGCCCGGCGAGTCGACCTTGTACAGGCGCTCGATCGACGCCTTGAAGTCACTGGCCTTCACCGGGGTTCCGTCCGAGAACTTCAGGTTCGGCCGCAGCGTGAACTTGTAGTCCTTCCCGTCGGCGGAAACCGTCGGGAGGCTCTGCGCCAGGGCCGGAATGACCGTCGCGCCTCCAGGGCCGGCCGTCTCCTTGTAACCGAGCAGACCCAGGTAAACGTGCTGGATGATCTGCCAGCCCGTGACCGTGTAGGAGAGGCCCGGATCGAAGTAGTCCGGGGCATCCCACGTCACCCTGAACGACGCGAACGTCTTGCCCTGGTTCTGCGACGCGGTTCCACCTTCACCGCTCGAGGACGTGCTGCTCGAGTTCCCGGACTTGCTGCCCCCACCGCCGCCGCACCCGGCCGCGAAGAGCGAAAGTCCCGCCGCGAGCGCGCACACACTGAGCAGCCAGACCCACCTTGGTTTACGTGTCACTGTCTGAACTCCCTCCCGTATGGGACAGCCACGGCGGCGCCAAATCCGGACGACCGCTCGCGGAAAGGCCATTCTTACAGACGGTTTTCTCCCGATGCTGTTAGTTCGGTTTGCATTCGGAGCAAACTGTCGAAACGGACGAGCCGCCTTCTGGTTGCGAGCAACTCGGCGGGCTCGTCTTCCTCGACCACCCCGTTCACGCCGTCTCGCTGCGTGGAATGGAGAATTCGTCCGCCCCCAAGCCAGAACGCAACGTGAGTTGCGCCTGCCTCGTCGCCGTACGTGACGAGGTCGCCCGGGCGAAGATCCGGTTCCTCCACCGCCTCGCCGGCCTCCTCCTGCTGATCGGCGTCACGCGGGATCAGACGGCCGGCTCGGCGGTAAGCCATGTGGACGAGACCGGAGCAGTCGATTCCGCGCTCGGTCATCCCGCCCCAGAGATACGGCGTGGCCAGGTAGCCGCGGGCCTCGGCGAGCGGATCGCCGCCGCCGGCCACATCCTGTGCCTGGACCCAGCCGCCGTAGTCGTAGCCGGTGCGGATCTTCAGCCAGCCGTGCCGCTCGTCCTCGACCGAGACGGCCTCGCCCCGAACGAGCTCCGTCACGCGTTCTGCCTGCGGATCCGGTTCCGCTCGAACGGCAACAGCATCGACCGAGCAGACGAGGTCCATGGCACCAGTCTACGACTCGCTTGTGATCGAACGTGTGTTCGCCTACGCTCTCTGGGTGCAGCTTCGCCTGGATGCCGCAGACCGGCTCGTCGAGCTGGTCGAGGAGCGGCGCGGCCCCGTGCTCGCGGAGGAGGCCGCGCGGCGGCTCTTCGCGATCCGGCACGCACCCTTGGGACTCGCCCGCGGCCTGCTTGACGAGGTGGTCGGGCAGGACGCTCGACTTTCCTGGCGCGGCGATGCCGTGGGTCTGGCGGCGCCGGCGGGAGCGGACCTGCCGCTCGAGCGCGCCACGTACGTCGTCGTCGACCTCGAGACGACCGGCCTTCGACCCGGAACGTCGCAGATCTGCGAGATCGGCGCCGTGCGGGTCCTCGAGCTCGAGCTCGAGGACGAATTCGAGACCCTCGTGAACCCGAGGGTGCCGCTAGATGCGACCATCTCGCGGATCACTGGTCTCCAGGACAGCGACCTGCGAGGAGCGCCGAGCGCCGCGGTTGCGGTTCGGCGGTTTCTCGATTTCGCGCAGGACTCGGTGCTCGTCGCGCACAACGCTCGCTTCGATCTGTCGTTCCTCGACCGGGAGACCGAGCAGTTGACAGGAGCACGGCTCGCGGGGCCGGTCGTCGACACCATGGGGCTCGCTCGCCGCCTCCTCGCGGGACGAACCCCGCGCGCAGGCCTCGCCTCGCTGGCCCACCTCCTCGGCACGGCGGCGCGGCCCTGCCATCGCGCGCTGCCCGACGCCCTGGCGACGGCCGAGATCCTGCTCGTCCTGATCGGTCTGGCGCAAGAACGCGGCGCGCAGACGGTCGCCGACCTCTGCGACCTCGCGGCCCCGCGGGTGCGCAAGGCCTACGCGAAGCGAGCCCTCGCTTTCGGGGCGCCGCAGTCGCCGGGGGTGTATCTCTTCCGAGACCGCCACGACCAGGTGCTGTACGTGGGCCGGGCGCGGGACCTGCGCGCCCGTCTCCGCTCGTACTTCCGGACCGATCGTCAGCGGCCCGCGGTCGAGGCGGCACTCGGTGCCCTCGAGCGGATCGAGTGGCTTGTCCTCGGCTCGGAGCTCGAGGCGGCGCTCGAGGAGCTGCGGCTGATCCGCGAGCTGCGACCCCCGGCGAACGCGCGCGGGGCGAGCCCCGACCGCGCCGTCTATCTGAAGCGCCGCGGCGCCGGGCTCGTGTGCTCCCAGACGCCAACGGCACTTGGCCCCCTGCGCAGCCGGTCGCGCGCCCGGCTCGCGTGTCGCGCCCTGGACGGCGGCTCGGAGGAGGAGCTCGCCGAGCCTGCGCTCGCTCTGCCTCGGCTGCGAGCCCGCCTGGGCGATCTCGCCGAGTGTCGCCGCTACGAGGAAGCTGCCCGGCTCCGCGACCGAATCGCCGGGCTCGAGCAGGTCGTTCGCCGGCTGAACCGGCTGGAGCGCCTGCGTCGGGCGCGCGTCTGCCTCGTCACCCCGGCGCTGGAGCCCGGATACGCACGTGCCGTCGTCGTGGCAGACGGCCGGATCGCCGCCGTTCGCAACCTTCCACCCGGCGGCGGCGCCCGCAGCGAGATCGAAGCAGCCCTTGCCGCCGTCGGCCAAGTAACACAGTGTTACTTGGCGCCTGAAACGGCGGAGGAGCTGCTGCTGATCGCGACCTTCATGCGCCGGCCTCCGCCGGAGCTGCGGGTCGTCCCGCTCGAGGTCGAGGCGATCATGGCCGCTAGACGGGCGGCGGCTCTACAGGCGCCGGCTGCGGCCCGGGCTCGAACACTGGCTCGACGGCATGCGGCTTGATCCGGCCCTCCTTGATCTCCTCCGCCCAGTGGCACGCGACGGTATGACCCGGCGCAAGCTCCCGCAGAGCGGGCACGTCTTCCCGGCAGCGCGTCGGCTGGACGAACGGGCAGCGCGTGTGGAACCGGCACGCTTTCGGGGGATTGGCCGGGCTCGGGAGGTCACCTGCGAGGAGCAGCGACCGGCGCTGCCTCTCGACCACCGGGTCCGGGATCGGCACCGCGGAGAGCAGCGAGATCGTGTACGGATGAAGCGGATTTTCGTAGAGCTCGGCGGCGGAGGAAACCTCGACGATCCAGCCGAGGTACATGACCGCGATCCGGTCCGAGATGTGCCGGACGACCGCCAGGTCGTGCGCGATGAAGAGGTAGGTCAGCTCGAACTCCTCCTGCAGCTGCTCGAGCAGATTGATGATCTGCGCCTGGATCGAGACGTCGAGGGCGGACACCGGCTCGTCGGCGACGATGAAGTCGGGATTCAGCGCGAGCGCGCGAGCAAGGCCGATCCGCTGCCGCTGCCCGCCCGAGAACTCGTGCGGGTACCGTCCGGCGGCGTCCGCGGGCAGGCCGACCGTGCCGAGCAGCTCACGAACCCGCTGCGCTGTGTCCCGACGCCCCGAGATCCCGTGCGTGCGGAGGGGCTCACCGACGATCCGCCCCACGCTGTGGCGTGGGTTCAGGGACGCGAACGGGTCCTGGAACACCATCTGCATGCGCCGCCGGATCGGGCGGAGCTCGCTCTCGCCGAGGTTCGAGATGTCACGCCCTTCGAACAGGATTCGGCCCGAGGTCGGCTTGTAGAGGCGGAGGATCGTCCGTCCGACGGTCGACTTGCCGCACCCGGACTCCCCCACGAGCCCGAGCGTCTCCCCGCGCTTGATCGAGAACGAGACGTCGTCGACCGCGCGGATGTCCCCGACATGACGGTCGAGGACGAGCCCGCTCTTGATCGGGAACCAGACCTTGAGATGCTCGATCTCGACGAGCGGCCCGGCACCGTTCCCGATCACGCCGTTGCCAGCTCCCGCGTCCGACTCCACTCGTCCGTCGGGACGTCCCTCGCCTTCGGGTCGCTCCCGTGGGGGAAACCCTGTTTCCCCCACGCCCCCCCTTCTCTTTCCAAGTACGCCCCGGAACGCACGCCGATGAGATCGCCGCGCATCCCGAGGAACGAGAGCGGGAGAACCTCCCGGTTCCCCCCTGCCCCCTCCACGTCCCGGCGGACACGTCTTCCTAGTTCGATCATGCCGTTGCCAGCTCCCGCGTCCGACTCCACTCGTCCGCCGGGACCGGATTGAAGCAGGCGACCTTGTGCCCGGGCTCGACTTCGACGAGGGGCGGGACCTCCCGCCGCGACTCCTCCACCTCATAGCGGCAGCGCGGCTGGAAGGGGCAGGCCGCTGGCGCGCTGAGCATGTTGCGCGGCGCGCCCTCGATCGGCTGCAGGCGTGCCCTCCGCGCCGCGTCCAGACGCGGGACGCTCTGCAGGAGCCCGAGCGTGTAGGGATGGCGCGGCGACCCGAACAGCTGCTCCGCGGAGCCCGTCTCCATGAACATCCCGGCGTACATCACGTTCACGCGCTCGCACATCCCGGCGACGACGCCGAGATCGTGCGTGATCAGGACAAGGGCTGCGTTCTCCTCAGCGACGAGCTGGCGCAAGAGGTCGAGAATCTGCGCCTGGATCGTCACGTCCAGCGCGGTCGTCGGCTCGTCTGCGATCAGGAGCTTCGGCTTGCACGCGAGCGCGATCGCGATCATCGCGCGCTGGCGCATCCCGCCCGAGAACTGGTGCGGGTAATCCGCCAGCCGTGCTTTCGCGCTCGGAATGCCAACTCGGTCGAGCAGCTCGCCGGCTCGACTCTCGGCCTCCTTCTTCCTCATCCCGAAGTGGGTCTCGAGCGACTCACGGATCTGCCGCCCGATCGTCAGGACCGGGTTGAGGCTGGTCATCGGATCCTGGAAGATCATCGCGATCTCCTTGCCGCGGATCCGCCGGAGGGCGCGGTCGCTCTCCTGGATCAGATCGGTGCCGTTGAAGAACGCCCGCCCGGAGGCGACCTTGCCGTTCCGCGAGAGGAGCCCGAGGACTGCGAGGGACGTGACGCTCTTCCCACAACCGGACTCGCCGACGATCCCGAGCGTCTCCCCCGGCGCGATGTCGAAGGAGATGCCGTTGACCGCGTGGACGGTGCCACGCCGCGTCCAGAACTCCACCCGGAGATCCTCGACGGTTAGGAGAGGCGTGGTTCGGCCGGTCACGCTCGTGGATCCGTGGCGAGCGAAAACCAAGCCACGCAAGGACGCAGGGAGCGCCCGTGCTGCGAGCACGGGCGCGACTGAGGACGCGGCGTGGCGCCGGTTTGCAGCCGCCATGGGCCGCGAAGTGTGGCCGGTCGAGCCACCTCAGCC
>JBBRYG010000008.1:0-131032 GCA_038237865.1 Gaiellales bacterium
GTTGCCGGTGCAGACCGCAACGACGCTGCAGCTGTTGTTGTTCAGGAAGTTCTTCAGAAGATCCTGAATGATCACCGTGTTGTTGCTGAGGATCGTGTTGTTGTTGAGCACGTTGGTGAGATTCACCGGGATGCTCACGACATTGACGGTCACGGGGCTTCCGTTGAGGAAGTTGGTGAGGACGTCCTGTGCGTTCACTTGCACTAGTGCGGCGACTAGACCTGCGACGCCGCCTGACTGATTGTTCGTGTTCGGCGCGGCCATTCCGGACGGAACGGCGACGGCGAGCGATGCCGCAGCAAGAACCGCGGCAAGAGCGTATTTGCGCTTGCGCATGCGTAACCCCCTTTTCATCCCTGCCGGCGGCAGAGAATGAGTTGTCGACCTGCTAGGTGAGGTTCGCCTACCCGGCGAAACCATGTTCAAACCGGTTCGACCACAACTTCAAAAGGCAAGGAACTGGGGGCGCTGCCGCAGATCGTGACTAGCAGGTCGACAACCAGCGGAGGGGCGCCCCCGCCCGGACTCTAAGGTACCGCGGGCAAAGGCGCGGACAACGAAAGAAAGAGGGGGCGCAGCCGCAGCCGACGACTTCCTAGCAGGTCGACAACCGGGGGACGCCCCCTCTCATCTAGACAGACTCGCGCCGGACCCAGAA
The DNA here is from genome assembly GCA_038237865.1 of Gaiellales bacterium. Taxonomy (GTDB): domain Bacteria; phylum Actinomycetota; class Thermoleophilia; order Gaiellales; family Gaiellaceae; genus 3-1-20CM-4-69-9. The sequence goes on from JBBRYG010000008.1 coordinate 659, forward strand.
CCCTGCACTCAATTTCGGGACGGCGGCGGAGGGCACCTCGCGGCGCCGCGAGAGCCGAGCTGCCGGGCCGTCGGAGGCTGGCGCGCGAGGAGATCGCCGACCGTGACCACGTGGAGGCCGCGCCGGTGGGCGATCCGGATCAGGCGGCGAGCGACCGCGGGCGTCCAGGGGTGTGGGTCGTGCAGGAGCACGATCGCGCCGGGTCGCAGCTCGGCGCTCGCGCTGTGCAGCACCGCGCCGGGCGTCGCGCCCGGCCGCGAGTCGCCGGCGTCGGCGCTCCAGCGGACATCGAGCAGATCGAGCGAGCGGGCAAGGCGGTCGATCGCCGGCGTCGCCTCCTCGAACGGGGGACGGAAGAAGCGTGGCGGCGAGCCCGCCGCTCTGCCGATTGCCCGTTGCGCGCGCTCGAGCTCAATCCGGGAGGCGGACGGCGAGAGGCTAGGCAGGTGCGGGTGGCTCCAAGTGTGGTTCCCGAGCTCGCCCACGCCTGCTGCCGCGCGAACACCTGCAGGCCAGAGCGCGACGCGGTTGCCGACGACGAAGAAGGTCGCCCGCGCGTGTTCGTGCTGCAAGACACGCGCCAGGCGTAGCGTGTACGGGCTCGGGCCGTCGTCGAAGGTGAGGGCGACGCTCCGGCCGACGGCGCCGGCGCAGTAGATGGGGTCGGCGCGCTGGACCAGGCGCCCGAGCGTCGTCGAGGTCGCCTGGTTCGAGACGGAAACCGCCGCGGCGATGAGAACGCCCACGAGCCTCATGGGCTTAAGGTAGTCGCCTTGCCCCTCGTGGAGTTCGTCGGCGTCACGAAGCGGTTCGGCGGGATCGTCGCGCTCGACGACGTCTCGTTCGGCGCCGAAGCGGGGGAGATCGTCGGCCTGATCGGCCCCAACGGCGCCGGCAAGACGACCGCCTTCAACGTGATCACGCGTCTGTACACGCCGGATGAGGGCGACGTTCGCTTCGACGGCGACAGCCTGACGGGAACGCGTCCCAGTGCGGTGATCCGGCTCGGAATTGCGCGTACCTTCCAGAACGTCGAGCTCTTCCGCGGCTTGTCCGTCGAGGACAATGTCCGCGTCGGCGCGCATGCGCGCTCGGGCGAGCACAGCGTCGACGACGTCCTCTACTACGTCGGCGTCTCCTCGCTCCGCCACCGGATAGCGGACGGGCTGCCGTACGGGACGCAGAAGCGGATCGAGCTCGCGCGGGCGCTCGCCTCGAATCCACGCCTGTTGCTGCTCGACGAGCCGGCGGGTGGGCTGAACCACGAGGAGGTCGAGGAGCTCGGGCGCTTCATCCGCAAGCTGCGCAAGGACTTCGACCTGACCGTGCTGCTCGTGGAGCATCACATGGGCCTCGTGATGGGGATCGCCGACCGCGTCCACGTGCTCGACTTCGGGCGCAAGATCGCGGAGGGAACGCCCGCCGAGGTGCAGGGCAGCAGCGCCGTGATCGAGGCGTATCTGGGAGCCGAGCTTGCCGCTCCTTGAGCTGCGCGGCGTCGAGGCCCGCTACGGGGCGGTCAAGGCGCTGCACGGCGTCTCGCTCGCGGTCGGCGAGGGCGAGCTCGTCGCGGTGCTGGGCGCGAACGGCGCGGGGAAGACGACGACACTGCGGGCGATCTCGGGCACCGTGCGCCGCAGCGGCGAGGTCGTCTTCGCCGGCAAGAAGCTGCCGAGGCGCGCCGAGGCGACGGCACGGGTCGGGATCGCGCATGTTCCCGAAGGGCGCGGGACCTTCATGGAGCTCTCCGTGTGGGACAACCTGCGGCTCGGCGCGTACACGCAGCGTGGCGGCCTGAAGGAGGACGCGGCGCGTGTGTTCGGCTTCTTCCCGAGGCTGGAGGAGCGCCGGGCCCAGCAGGCCGGCACGCTCAGCGGCGGGGAGCAGCAGATGCTCGCGCTGGGCCGGGCGATGATGGCCCGTCCGAAGCTGCTGCTCCTGGACGAGCCGTCGCTCGGGCTCGCCCCGCTCGTCGTGAAGGAGATCTTCGAGGTTCTCAGGCGCATGAACGCCGACGACGGGACAGCGGTGCTGGTGGTCGAGCAGAACGCCCGGCTCGCGCTCGGCGCCGCCGCGCGGGCGTACGTCCTCGAGGTCGGGCGGATCGTCGTCGAGGGGCCGAGTGAAGAGTTGCAGGAAGACGAGTCCGTCCGGAAGTCCTACCTCGGCTATTGACCGTCCTCGCCTTCACCTGGACCGAGTTCTTCCAGCAGGTCGCGGCCGGCGTCCGCGACGGCGGGATCTACGCCGGCCTCGCGCTCGCGCTCGTCCTGATCTACCGCTCGACGCGCGTGATCAACTTCGCGCAGGGCGAGATGGCGACCTTCACGACCTTCGTCGCCTGGTCGCTGATGAACCACGGGCTCTCGTTCTGGGCCGCCTTCCCCCTCGTGCTGCTGATCGCCTTCGCGGGCGGCATCGCGATCGAGCGTGTCGTCATACGCCCGGTGGAGAGCGCCCCGGTGCTGACGATCGTGATCCTGACGCTCGGACTCGCCCTGCTCCTGAACGGCCTGATGAGCGTGATCTGGGGCGGTGAGGAGAAGCAGTTCAAAGGGCCGTTCTCGACCCGCACGATCGACGTCGGCGGCGTCCCGATCAGCATCCAGGACATCGGGATCGTCAGCGTGCTGGTCGGCCTCGTTGTCGTGCTCGGCCTCTTCTTTCGCTACACGAAGCTCGGCCTCGGGCTTCGCGCGGCCGCGCTCAACCCCGCGTCTTCCCGGCTCGCGGGAGTTCGCGTGGGGTGGATGCTCGCGCTCGGCTGGGGGCTGGCGGCGGTCCTGGGGGCGGTCGCCGGGATGATGGTCGCGCCGATCGTCTTCCTCGACCCGAACATGATGCAGACGATCCTCCTCTACGCCTTTGCAGCCGCGGTGCTCGGCGGACTCGACTCTCCAGTGGGAGCAGTGGTCGGCGGGATCCTCCTCGGGCTGACGATCGACCTGCTCGGGCGCTACGTCTCCTGGATCGGCTCGACCCTCAAGCTGCCGGTCGCCCTCGGTCTGATCCTCGTGTTCCTGCTGGTCAGGCCAGGTGGGCTCTTCGGGCGGGTGGCGGCGAGGCGCGTATGAGGCTAAGAACTCCTTTCACAATGAGCGCTGTGTCGCCGGGCCGCGCTGGGCGGCGCGATGCCGCGTCCTCGGTCGCGTCCTTAGCGGTGCTAAGCACGCTCCCTGCGTCCTTGCCTCGCATCCACCCATCGCAACCCCGTCGACGAGCGTCATTCTGAAAGGAGTCCTAAAGCGCAAGGTCGGACTCGAGGCGTTCGCCTTCGGAATGCTGGCGATCGTGGTCGCGCTGCTGCCGCGCTACCTGAGCGACTTCCACGTCCGCGAGGTCGCGTATGTCGGGATCTACCTGATCGCCCTCGTGGGGCTGAACGTGCTCACCGGCTACAGCGGTCAGATCTCGTTGGGCCACGGCGCCTTCATGGCGATCGGCGGCTACACGACGGCGATCCTGAGCGTCGACCACGGCGTCGGCGACATCTGGACGATCCCCCTCGCTGGTCTCGTCGCCGGGGCGGCTGGGCTGCTGGTCGGGGTCCCAGCCCTGCGGCTCTCGGGGCTCTACCTCGCCCTCGTCACCTTCGGGATCGCGGTCTCCGTCCCCCAGCTCCTGAAGAAGTTCGAGGGCCTGACGGGCGGGACGAGCGGCAAGATCCTCAACCTGCTCAAGCCCCGCTTCGGGGTCGACACGACGCCCAACCGCTGGCTCTACTACCTCACCTGGACGATTGCGCTCGTGTTGCTCGCGCTCGCGTGGCTGCTCGTGCGCGGCAAGCCCGGTCGCGCGTTGCAGGCGATCCGCGACAGCGAGGTGGCTGCCGCCTCGTCCGGTGTCAGTCTCGCGACGTACAAGACGCTCGCGTTCGGCGTCTCAGCGTTCTACGCCGGCGTCGCAGGCTCGCTCTTCGCACTCGGAACCTCGTTCGTCAATCCCGACACGTACCCGATCATCCTGTCGGTCTTCCTGCTGGTCGGCCTCGCCGTCGGCGGACTCGGCTCGCTTTCGGGCCTGGTCGCCGGAGCTGGGTTCCTCTACTACATGCAGAACCACGCCGACGCCGTCGCGCGCTGGGCAGACAGGTTGCCGTACCTGAGCGTCGACCCGCAACAGCCAGGGATCCCGAGTGTCGTCTTCGGCTCGGTGCTGATCTTGGTGATGCTGATCCTCCCGACCGGCGTAGGCGGCTTGATCAGGCGAGTGCTTAGCCCGCTAACAAGTCGGTTGTACAGGGCTTAGCCGCCTCGCCGCTCCTCGTAGTCGCGGACGGCCACGTCGAAGATCCGTCGTTCGACGCGACCGGCCCAGTAGGGGCGCATCGGGGTCGTCGTTTGCATGTGGATCTCGTCGCGCTCCCACGCGAGGAAGGCGTCGCGGCTCTCCCATTCGCTGAGGAGGATGTAGCCCGAGCCGGCGCTGTCGGGCTCCGCGGGCTCCGCACCCGGCATGACGTCGGTGCCCGTGGAGTCCCGCAAGAGCTCGTCGGCTATGTGCCCAGGTGTCCCCCGGACTTTTTTGGTCACCTCGGCGAAAGCGGCCTCGAAAGCGGCCTCGTTGCCCGGCTTGATCTTCGCGAACACCATCACGCGCGTGGCCATTGCGCCTCCTCGCCTCTCGTCTCGCTAGCTGTCGACATGCTCGACGAGCTCGTGTACGGTCATCCGCGCCGCCTCTCGCAGGCCGCGAAGCGGCGCGGTCAGCTCGTCCTGTTCCGGGCTTTGCTCGAAGCGGCCAAACGCCTCGCGGCTCTCCCAGTCGCTCGATACGACGAACGTGCGTGGCTCGTCCGGATCGCGCAAGAGCGACTGACGAAGGACGCCGGGCTCGTCTCGGACACGCTCGGCGACTGCGCGCCAAGCGGCCTCGAATTCCCCCTCTTTGCCGCTGCGCACCGTCATCGTCAAGGTCGCGCGAATCACGGTGCTGCTCCCTCACGGAGCCGAGGATGCCGGACCTCGCCCTCAATCCGATAGGCCTGCCGTTGCGCCTCCCCCCAGCAGTCGCGTAGGGGCATCGTCAGAGCACCGTGCTCCGCCGAGGCCTCCCAAGCCCTCGCGGCGTCAGCACTCTCCCACTCGCTGAGGATCAGCCATTGATCAGGGTCGTCGCTGCCACGGCACAACCGATGCGAGACGTGACCGTCGAGACCCTCGCCGACGCGCGCCGCGAGCGCGGCGTAGCGTTCAAGGAATCGTGCCTCCTCGCCCTCGCGCACGCGCACCTGGAGGACGAACACGACGCCCATCAGATTCCTCCGTCGACATTGATGGTCATGCCCGAGACGAAACGCGAGAGGTCGCTCGCAAGAAACAGGGCGACACCGGCGACGTCGTCTGAATCGCCCAGCCTGCCGAGCGCGGCCAGCGAGGAATAGCGAGCCCGTGCCTCCGGGGTGAGGCCGCCGGCTTGATCGGTTTCGATGATGCCGGGCGCGATCAGGTTCACGCGGACCCCGCGGGGTCCGAGCTCCTTGCAGAGCGCGCGCGTCAATCCGACCGCGCCTGCTTTCGAGGCGGCGTAGTGGGCACGCGCCGGCATCCCACGAAGAGCAACGGCAGAGCCGACGTTTATGACCGACGCACCCTCGCCCAACACTCCTAGGACGCCGCGGGTCACGAGGTAGATAGACGTGAGGTTCGTGTCCAGTACACGGCGCCATTCGTCGAGCTCGAGGTCCTCGAGCAGCTTGTGGCTGACGACGCCTGCGTTATTGACGAGGACGTCGAGGCGTGGGTACCGCTTGCAGACGTCACCAACGAGCCGCTCGACCGCTGCCGGGTCGGCAACGTCGGCCGTCACCGTGTAGCTGCCATTGCCGGCCTCTTCGAGTTGAGCATCCAGCGACAGCGATGCCTCGCTCTCCTGCCGGTGCACCGCTGCGACGCTGACCCCCTCGCGCGCGAGCCCGAGGGCGATCGCACGCCCGATCCCGCGGGACGCGCCGGTTACGAGCGCCGTTTTGCCCGCGAGGCCGAGATCCATTCGGGAGCCTTATCGCGGCGGGCGGCGCAGTGTCAAGTGCGAATCCTCGCGCACCCGAGCCTCCAGGAACCTGCTGGACGCGTCCGCGGGAAGTTCCTATGCTCCTGGTTCAGCAAGCGAGGAAGGGTCTCCACATTCCGAAGCGAGGTGTCATCGTCGCGAGAATCAAGTCCGGCTCCGAAGAGCGCGTCGCGGAGATCTTCGCTGAGTCCGACGCGACTGAGCTCCCCCACCTCGCCGGGGTCCGGCATCGGAGCCTTTTCGTCCTCGGCGACATCTACGTGCACCTGGTGGAGACGGACGAGGACTTCGACCAAGCCGTCTCTGGCGTCGCGAGCAACGAGCTCTTTCGCGATATCAGTGCGAGGCTCGAGCCGTACATCGAGCCTTACGATCCAGCTACATGGCGGTCTCCTGCCGACGCGCGAGCGCGTGAGTTCTATTCTTGGGACGCGGACGATGGCGCCTGAGCCTCGGATCATCACCGCCACCGAGATGCCCGGAGACACACGCCGAGGTGGCGAGATCAGGACGCTGCTGAGCCCGAAGACAGCCGGCTCGACGTCCGGCTTCATGGGCGTGGCCACGATCGGTGTCGGCGACCTCATCAGCGAGCACTACCACCCGTATTCGGAAGAGTTCATCTACGTCGAGCGTGGAAGCCTCGACGCGCAACTCGACGGCCAGTCGCACGAGCTCGTTTCCGGCCAGGCGCTGCTCATTCAGCCCGAGGTCCGGCACCGGCTGGTGAACGCCGGCGCCGACGAGGTCTTCATCGTCTTCCACCTGGGCCCGCTCGCACCCCGGCCTGAGCTCGGCCATGTCGACACGGAGTGACGCCAGGCGCAGAACGGCCGTTACCGGGGTCGGAGTCGTCGCCCCCGGCGGCGTCGGTCGGGAGGCATTCTGGAACACGATCACAGCGGGTCGCACGGCGACGCGCCGGATCACGTTCTTCGATGCGTCTGGCTTCCGCTCCCAGATCGCTGCCGAATGTGACTTCGACGCACTCGGCTCGGGACTGAGCGCGGAGCAGGCCGAGCGCGCCGACCGCTATATCCAGTTCGCGCTCGTCGCGGCGCGCGAGGCGATGGAAGACGCGGGTCTCCACGACTTGTCCGCGGACGAGCGTGAGCGGATGGGTGTCACTCTGGGCTCGGCGGTGGGGGGAACGATGGTGCTCGAAGCCGGATATGTTGCCGTCAGCGACAACGGCAAGGAATGGCTCGTCGATCCGGAAAAGGCGCCGCCGTATCTCTACCAAGGGCTGGTTCCGAGCTCACTCGCGAGCGAGGTCGCGCTGGACCAGGGCGCAAATGGTCCGGCGGTCGTCGTCTCGACCGGATGCACCTCCGGAATCGACGCGATCGGGTACGGCCATCAGTTGATCGAGGACGGCGAGGCGGACGTCGTCGTCGCCGGCGCTGCGGAGTCGGGGATCTCGCCGATCTCCATGGCGTGCTTCGACCCGATCAAGGCAACATCGCGTCGCAACGACGACCCGGAGCACGCATCGCGCCCGTTCGATCGAGACCGCGACGGCTTCGTCATGGGCGAGGGCGGCGCCGTGCTCGTCCTCGAGGAGCTCGAGCATGCCCAGGCCCGCGGCGCGCGGATCTACTGCGAGGTCGCGGGATTCGCAAGCCGGGGCAACGCGTACCACATGACGGGCTTGACCCCGGAGGGGTTGGAGCTGACCGAGGCGATACTCGACGCGATGGCGCAGGGGGGAATCGAACCTCACGACATCGACTACATCAACGCGCACGGCTCCGGCACGAAACAGAATGACCGTCACGAGACCGCTGCCTACAAGCGCGCGCTCGGCGAGGCGGCGTACGACATCCCCATCAGCTCGATCAAGTCCATGATCGGCCACTCGCTCGGGGGCATCGGGGCCCTCGAGATGGCGGCATGCGCGCTGGCGATCGACCGCGGGGTCGTGCCGCCGACAGCGAACTGGGAGAACCCTGACCCGGAGTGTGACCTCGACTACACGCCGAACGTCGCGCGCGAGCTTCCGGTCGACGTGGCGCTCTCGACCGGCAGTGGCTTCGGCGGGTTCCAGTCGGCGATGATCCTGGCCCGACGTGACGGCCGACGCGAGTAGGCGCGTGCTGGACCCCGTGGTCACAGGCGTCGGGGTCGTCGCTCCGAACGGAGTCGGCACCGAGGCGTGGTGGGAAGCGACGCTCGCGTCACGCAGCGGGATCCGCCGCATCGAGCGGTTCGAGCCGGAACGATACGGCACCACTCTGGCGGGCGAGGTCGACGCCTTTGAGCCGACAGAGCACATCGAACAGCGGCTGATCGTCCAGACCGACCGCTGGACCTGGTTCGGTCTTGCGGCGGCGGAGATGGCGATGGCCGACGCGGGCTTCGAGCCCAGCACCGAGCCGGACTACCGCACGAGCGTGATCACCGCGAGCTCGTCCGGAGGGAACGAGTTCGGCCAGCGGGAGATCGGCAACCTCTGGGGCAAGGGCCCGGGCTTCGTCGGCGCGTATCAGTCGATCGCGTGGTTCTACGCGGCGACGACGGGGCAGATCTCGATTCGGCACAAGCTGAAGGGGACATGCGGGGTCGTGGTGGCTGAGGGCGCCGGCGGGCTCGAAGCGCTCTGGCAGTCGCGCAGGACGATCGCGCGGGGCGGCGTCGACACGGTCATCAGCGGCGGCACCGAAGCACCCATCGGGCCCTACGCTCTGACGTGCCAGCTCCAGACGGGAATGCTCAGCACCGCCGACGATCCAGCGGAGGCATACCGGCCCTTCGACGCGAGGGCGAACGGCTACGTCCCGGGGGAGGGCGGGGCAATCCTCCTGGTCGAGAGCCGCGAGCACGCCGCTTCGCGCGGCGCGTCGCCTTACGGCGAGATCGCCGGGTATGGCGCAACGCAGGACGCCCACCACTGGCTGGAGCCGGCGCCCGACGGCAAGCAGCTCGCGCGGGCGATGCGGCTCGCGCTCGAGCGCGCGAGGGTCGCTCCCGGCGATGTCGACGTCGTGTTCGCCGACGCAGCCGGGACGCCAGCCGGCGACCGCGCAGAGGCGGCAGCGCTCCAGAGCGTCTTCGAGGAGGAGGTGCCGCCTGTGACAGCGCCGAAGACCATGGTCGGTCGTCTCTATGCGGGCGGCGCAGCGCTCGACACGACGGCCGCGCTTCTTGCGCTCCGCGACGGCGTGATTCCTCCGACAGTGAACGTCGACTCACTGGCGGACGGCTGTGAGCTGGACGTCGTCGTCGGAGGGCCGCGTGAAGCTCCGCTCGCGACCGCGCTGGTCGTCGCCCGCGGTCTTGGTGGCTTCAACAGCGCGCTCGTCGTTCGGAAGGCGTCCAGCGGTCGCTGACGCGGAACCCACGCGAGCGTTGACGGCGGCGACCCTGGGCGCTGTCGCGATCTTCGACGGCCTCGATGGGCCCGAGCTCGAGGTCGTCGCGGAGTCCATGAAATCCGTCGAGTACGCGGCGGGTGAGCAGATCTACCGTGAGGGCGAGCAAGGCGCGACCCTCGGTGTAATCGCATCCGGGCTGGCGCGTGTGAGGGTCGACGGAGTTCAGGTGGCCACGGTGCGCCGGGGCGACGTCATCGGCGAGCTCTCGCTGCTGACGGGCGAGCCCCGCGCGGCAACGGTCGAATGCGTCGTTCCGACGACAGTGCACGAATTGACGCGTCAGCAGTTCGGTGCGCTCGTGGCCCGCCGCTCCGAGGTCCTCGGCAACCTCGCACGCGTGGTTGGGGGACGCCTCGCGCGAGGTCAGCGGAAAAGCGCTCGCTCCAGTCATCGCGGGGAGGCGGTTGCACTCCTCGTGACACGCGCGCGCATGGGGATCCTCGCCGAGGTCGTGGAAGCGGCGGCTGCGGCGACGCCCCGGTCGGTTACGTCGCTGTCGTCCGATCTCACTCCTGAAGAGGCCCTCGCGCGACTCGACGACCTGCTCGAGGAGCATGCCTTCGTCTTGATCGAGTCGATGGTTGGTGCTCCGATGTCGGACGTCCTGATCGAGTACGCCGACCGCGCCGTCGCTCTCGTCTCCGACATCGAGGAGGCGAGGGGCTTACCGGAGGCCGTGGAAGCCGTGGTCATCGACGAGCGTCCCGCTCGGCACGTCGTCGCGCGTGTCGGCCGGCTGCTCTCCCGCACGCGACTCGGTCTCGCCCTCGGCGCCGGCGGCGCCAAAGGCTATGCACACGTCGGCGTCATCCAGGTGCTCGAGGAGGCCGGCTACACCGTCGACGCTGTCGGGGGCTGCTCCATCGGCGCGCTCATCGGAGCGTGGCACGCGCTCGGGCTCACCGCGGCGGACGTCGATCGCGCGATGCGGGACGCCTTCTCGCCGGAGACGGTCGAGGAGTTGTTCCGGATCTCCCTTGCCGGCCCGTCGATAAAGCGGCTGGCGCGGATCTGCGAGATGGCGGCCGGCGACACGCAGTTCGACGACCTGCAGACTCCGCTCGTCATTCTCTGTTGCAACCTCGACGACCGCGAGGCGGTCGCCGTGCGGGATGGGCCGGTCGCGGATGCGCTGGTCGCGGCGATGGCGCTTCCCGGCGTGTTTCCGCCGGTCGTGCGCGATGGGAACCGTCTCGTCGACGGTCTCGTACTCGCGCCGGTGCCAACCCAGTGGGTGGCCGAGGCGGGCGCGGACATCGTCGTCGCCGTCAACCTGATCGCACGTGACGTCCTGGAGGCTTGGCCCGGCGAGCATGCTGAGACCGAGGCGAGGCGCCCGAGCGGCTCCCGTATCCTCGACACGCTGCTCGAGGTGATGGATCTCGCCCAGCTCGACGCGAGCATCCGTCATGCCGCGGCTGCAGACGTGGTCGTGACACCGCGCTTCGGACCGGCGAGCTGGCGCGACTTTCATCTCGCCGACCGCTTCATCGTTGCGGGCCGCGAAGCGGCCTACGAAGCTCTGCCACAGCTCCGCGCGCTCACAAACCCTGCGACCTAGGAGGTAGCCCTTGCCGGCCCAGCAGCATTTCGAGTTCGCCGATCTGAAGGAGATCCTCGTCAACCGCGTCGGCTTACGCGAAGCCGATGTGGTCGACGACCCGAGCACCCGCTTCGATGAGATGGGTGTCGACTCGCTGGCGCTCGTGGAGATCCAGCTCGCGATGCAGCAGACGTACGGCTTCACGATTGCGGACGAGGACGCCGAGCAGATCGAAACGGTCGGCGAGGCGGTCGCCTACGTCAACCTGCGGCTGGCAGAGGACAGCTGAGGTGGCCGCCCACACTGACAACAAGGTCACGATCGAGGCGCCTCTCGAGTTCGTGTGGCAGCGGATGATGGACGTCGAGAGCTGGCCGAGTCTCTTCACGGAGTACTCCGACGCGGAAGTCGTCGAGCGCGACGGGGACCGGCTTCAGTTCCGTCTGACGACCCATCCGGATCCAGAGCACGACGGCCAGGTCTGGAGCTGGGTGTCGGAGCGAATCGCAGATCCGGCGACGCACACCTCCAAGTCACGCCGGATCGAGACCGGACCGTTCGAGTTCATGGAGATCGCGTGGTCGTTCCGTGAGGTGGAAGGCGGGACCGAAATGCGCTGGGTTCAGGACTTCGCGATGAAAGCGACCGCGCCGGCGACCGACGAGCAGGCTGAGGTGTACATGAATCGGAACACCCTCGTCCAGATGGAAGCGATCAAGGAGAAGCTGGAGGCCGAAGCCGGTTAGAGGGCGTACTCGGGGAGCCGTTCGCGGATCTTCTCGCGAACGACGCGGCCAAGCTCCTCGTTCGACGCGAAGAGCCCGTCGAAGACGGCCTTCGGGATGACCAGCAGCTCGGTGTCGACCGCCGCCTCAATCGCCCGAGTTCGCGGGATGTCATGCACGAGAGCGATTTCGCCGAAGATGTCGCCGGGACCTAGCGGATCGGTGTTCTCATCCCCGACGACGCGCACCGAGCCGCTTAGCACGATGTAGAGGCCGTCCGCCAGATCTCCCTCCTCGAAGACGATCGACGAGGCTTCGGCCATGCGCGTCGATGCCGTGGCTACGACGGCGCGAAGCTCGTCCTCGCTCGCAGACGAAAAGCCAGGGACGCTTCGCAACATCTGCGCGAGCCGGTCGGGCGAGGCGTCCATGGGACCGAGTCTAACCTTGCCTTCGCTAGAGTGGCCGCCGCTCATGGCTTATGCCTGCCGACTCTCGCGCATGCCGGGAACGCTGCGTCGTCGCCGTCGTCTCGGTCGCCGTTACGCGCTAGCCTCCTGCGCTCTCGTGGCGACGTTCGCCGGGGGAACCGCAAGCGCCCGCACCGTCGCCACTCCCGGCGTCAGCTCCTCGGAGATCAAGCTCGGCGGCAGCATCCCGCTCAGCGGTGAGGCGGCGGCGGCGGGGAACGTCGCGCGCGGCGCCGAGTACTACTTCAAGTACGTCAACGACCGGGGCGGGGTCAACGGGCGCAAGGTCTCCTTCAAGTACCTGGACGACGCGTACGACCCGGGCCGCGCGGTCAACAACACGATCCGGCTCGTGCAGCAGGAGCAGGTCTTCGCGATGTTCAGCACGCTCGGGACGAACAACAACCTCGCGATCCGCAAGTACCTGAACGACGCACAGGTTCCCCAACTTTTCGTCGCTTCGGGCGCGACGACCTTTGGGCGCGATGCGAGGAAGTTCCCCTGGACGATCGGCTACATCCCGACCTATTCGGAGGAGGGACGGATCTACGGCCGCTACGTCGTCGCGAAGATCAAGCAGCCGAAGATCGCGGTGCTCTACCAGAACGACGACTACGGGCGCGACCTCGTAAGCGGTCTGCGCAAGGGGCTCGGGAAGCAGGCGGGCGCGATCGTCAAGTCGGTGGGCTACGACCCGACGAGCTCCGACGTCCAGGGCGAGGTCGCGCAGCTGAAGGCGTCGAAGGCGAACGTCTTCATGATCTTCGCGTTCGGGAAGTTCTCGCTCCAGGCGTACAACGCCGTCGCCCGGCTCAGCTGGCATCCGCAGATCTTCGTCAACGACGTCTCCTCCGCCTCCAGCCTGATGGCGATCGTCCCCCAAAGCTCGGCCAACGGGTCGATCTCGATCGTGTTCGGCAAGGACCCGGCCGCCCCGATCTGGGCGAAGGACAGGGGCATCAAGCTCTTCCAGCAGATCCTGAGGAAGTACGGCAGCGGGATCAGCTCGCGCGACCTCAACGATGCCTACTACGTCGCAGGCATGGCCTCGGCGTACACGATGGTCGACACGCTCCAGAAGGCCGGGAAGAACCTGACCCGCAAGAGCGTGATCAACGCCGCCGCGCACCTGAACGAGAAGGGCAATCCGTTCGTCCTCCCGGGAATCGTCGTGAAGACGACGCCGTCGAGCCGCTTCCCCGTGACGCAGGTGAAGCTCCAGCGCTGGAGCGGCAAGGCCTGGCATCCGTTCGGCAAGCTGATCTCGGCGAAGCCGGGCTAGCTTCCGTAGCCGCTAGCCGAAGCCCTAAGCTCTCTCGTATGGAGCTGCTCGACCGGCCGCTCGAGGAGCTCTGCGTCGAGGCGCGGGCGCTGCGTGACGACGGCCACGGCCGGCTCGTCACCTACTCGCCGAAGGTGTTCATCCCGCTCACGACTCTCTGTCGGGACGTCTGCCACTACTGCACCTTTGCGCGGCCGCCGCGGCGCGGCGAGCGCGCCTACATGACGATCGACGAGGTGCTGGAGGTCGCGCGCGCCGGCGCTGCAGCCGGGTGCCGCGAGGCGCTCTTCACGCTTGGGGACAAGCCCGAGCTGCGCTACCGGGCCGCCCGTGAGGAGCTCGCGGCGCTCGGATGCGAGACGACGCTCGAATACCTTGCGCGCGCCGCGGAGGCGGTGTTGCAGGAGACGGGGTTGCTCCCGCACCTGAATCCAGGCGTCATGTCCACGGACGACCTCGCGGCGCTCCGGCGCGTGAGCGTCTCGATGGGGATCATGCTCGAGACGGTCGCGGAACGACTCTCGGCCAGAGGTGGCCCGCACTTCGGCTCGCCCGACAAGCTGCCCGCCGTCCGCGTCGAGACGATCCGAGCGGCGGGGGAGGCGCGCGTGCCCTTCACGACCGGGATCCTGATCGGCATCGGCGAGACCCGAGGCGAGCGAATCGATGCGCTGCTCGCGATCAAGGAGCTGGGCGACCGGTACGGCCACGTCCAGGAGGTGATCGTCCAGAACTTCCGCGCCAAGCCGGGAACGCGGATGGCCGACGCCGCCGAGCCGGAGCTCGAGGAGCTGCTGTGGACGATCGCCGTCGCGCGGATCCTGCTCGGCGAGTCCTGGCACATCCAGGCGCCGCCGAACCTGAGCTACGAGGACTTCCCGCGCCTGCTCGATGCGGGCATCGACGACTGGGGCGGCGTCTCGCCGGTGACGATCGACCACGTCAATCCCGAGGCGCCGTGGCCGGAGGTGGAGCGCTTGTCCCGTGAAACACAAGGTCGCGGACTCGAGCTCGTGCCGCGCCTGGCCGTCTACCCGGAATGGATCGACGGTGAGTGGCTCGACCCCAACGTGATGTCCGCTGTGCTGCGTGCGTCGGACGCGCTCGGGCTCGCCCGTGAGGACGGCTGGTCACCGGGGGAGGACCGGGCGGTGCCGTTCGTCCCGCGGGATGTGCTGCCGCTCGACACCCGTGCCGAGCTCGGCGAGGAGGAGCTCGTCCGCCTCTTCCGTACCCGTGGCGAGGAGCGGGACCGGGTGTTCGCCGCAGCCGACCGGCTGCGGCGCGAGCTCTGCGGCGACGAGGTCAGCTACGTCGTCACCCGCAACATCCAATACACGAACGTCTGCTACTTCCGCTGCGGTTTCTGCGCCTTCTCCAAGGGCCGGCTGGCGGCGAATCTGCGCGGCGCGCCGTACCTCGTTCCCCACGAGGAGATCGTGCGCCGCTGCGAGGAGGCGTGGGAGCGCGGGGCGACGGAGGTCTGCCTGCAGGGAGGGATCCACCCGGCGTTCACCGGCGAGTACTACGAATCGGTCGTCACTGCGATCCGCGAGGCGGTGCCCGGCTTGCACGTCCACGCGTTCTCGGCGCTCGAGGTCTGGCAGGGCGCGGCGACCCTCGGCTTGCCGCTGGAGGAGTACCTCGGCCGGTTGCGCGAGGCCGGGCTCGGCTCGCTCCCCGGCACGGCGGCGGAGATCCTCGACGACGAGGTCCGCGCCGTAATCTGCCCGGACAAGGTCACCACCGACCAGTGGCTCGAGGTGCACGACACCGCCCATCGTGTCGGCTTGCGCTCGAACGTCACGATCATGTTCGGCCACGTGGAGCGCCCCGACCACTGGGCGCGCCACCTGCTGCGCGCCCGGGCCCAGCAGGAGCGAAGCGGCGGCTTCACCGAGCTCGTGCCGCTTCCGTTCGTCCACATGGAGGCGCCGATGTGGCTCAAGGGACAGGCGAGAAGCGGGCCGACCTTCGGCGAGACGCTGCTCCTGCATGCAGTCGCGCGGCTCGCGCTGCGGGAGGCGATTCCGAACATCCAGGTCTCCTGGGTCAAGCTCGGGCCCGGCGGGGTCGCTGCGGCGCTTCGAGCCGGCGTGAACGATCTGGGCGGCACGCTGATGAACGAGTCGATCTCGCGCTCAGCGGGCGCCGAGCACGGCCAGGAGTTCCCGCCGGAGCAGATGGAGGCGCTGATCCGGGCGAACGGCCGCGTGCCGCGGCAGCGGACGACGCTCTACGCCGATGCTCCGAGCGACCGCGTGACGGCGTCGTTCGGCGCCGCCCCGCTGGCGGAGCCGTGGAATCCTCCGGTCAAGGAAGCTCGCCTCGCCGCCCCGCCGCGTCTGGTTCGGCCGGGCTTTGCCCGCGCCGCCGCAGGTTAAGCGGCGTCCAGCTGCTCGAACGCTCGCTCGAACACCTCGCGCGGTTGCGCGCCGAGGATCAGCAGCTTCGAGTCGAGCAGGAAGGCGGGAATGCCGGTGATCCCGAGCGACTGCGCCTCGGCGGTCGAGGCGAGCACGCGCTGGAGATGCGCCTCGCCCTCGAAGACGCCGTCGAGCTCCTGGAGTCCGGCCTCGGACGCGAGCTCGCGCAGGGTCTCAGGGTCGCCGATGTCTTTCCCCTCGGCCCAGTAGGCGTCCATCAGACGGTCGTGAACCGGCTCGTGGAGACCGCGATCGCGCGCCTGCTCTGTCAGCCGCAGCGCCAGCCGGGAACTGGGAACGATCTGGGGAGGCGGGTTGTAGCCCAGGCCGGCGCGCTCGAACATGCCGCGCACGCGATCGTTCAGCTCGGGCCCGTAGCGCTCGATCAACCGGCGGCGCGGGATCCCCTCAGGCGGGTACTCCGGATGGAGGTCGAACGGCAGCCAGGTGATCTCCGCGCCGTACCGGCGCCGCAGCCAGTCGGCCGTCGGCTGGCCGATCCGGCAGAACGGTCAGATGTAGTCCGACCAGATCAGGACTCCGTGGTCGCTCATTCCCTTTCCTTGCCCGTGATGCGGTAGATCATGCCCGTGGCCCAATCGGCGACGAGCAGTCCCCCGCGCGGCTCGGGCGCCACGGCCAGGGGATGGTCGAACCCCGTCGCGAAGACGCTCACGCGCGAGCGCAACGCGCCGTGCAACCGCACCCGCACCAGCCGCCGGCCGAAGCGGTGCGAGTCGTACTGGCCCCACTCGGCGACGTAGAGATCCCCGCGCCAGAAGGCCATCCCGTCCGGCGAGGAGTGGGGCTCGAGGTACGCGACGGGTGGGGTCACGCCCCTGCACGAGCCTGCCAGCCGGAGGCGGCGCGCATCGGGCCAGCAACCCGGCCAGCCGAAGTGCCGGCCGGCGCGGATCTCGACGATGCTCTCTGCCGGCTCCGGATCGCCGGGCCGGTCGAGGTCGTCGCGGCCGTTGACCGACGCGAACAGGCGTCCGGTCGCCGGTTCGACGGCTAGGCCGTAGGGGTTCCGCATCCCGCGGGCGACGACCCTCAGGTCGCTCCCGTCGGGGCGAACGGACAGCACCGCGGCGCTGCGGCGATCGCGCTCCCGGCACGCGTTGCAGGTCGAGCCGCTGCCGAAGACGAGCCGCCCGTGGTGCAGGATCACGTTGTCCTGCTGGTGGAGCTTGTAGGGAAGGCCCCTGACGAGCGTCCGACTACCGGTGACGCGGCCGAGGCCGTCGAGGACGAAGCGGACGAGCCGGCCGGAGACCGAGACGACGAGGCGTTCGCGCCCGAGCCAGACGAGCCCGAGCGCGACCGGGAGCCCGCGCACGACGACGTGCGGCGATCGCGACCCCGCCCCGACCGAGACGACTCGGCCCGTGTCCTCGGTCACGTAGAGCGCACCCTGTGGCCGGAACGCCAGCGCGGTGGGGTGGTTCAGCCCCCGCGCGTAGACCTGCGCCTGGTATCCCGGCGGCAGGTGCAGCGCCGTCGCGAGGACCAGCGACGCGAAGGCCCTCATGGGGTCTCGGCTGCCAGCAGGTCGTCGAGGGTCTCACGACGTCGAATCAGCGTCGCTTCGCCTCCTCCGACGAGGACGGCTGCAGGCCGGGGAACGCCGTTGTAGTTCGACGCCATCGCGAGCGTGTAGGCGCCCGTCGCCGGGACCGCAAGCAGGTCGCCGCGCCTCGGCTCGGGAAGCGAGACCGCGTCGATCAGCACGTCGCCCGACTCGCAGTGCTTGCCGGCGATGCGGAAGCTGCCCTCGGGGCTTTCGTCCGCTCGGTTCGCGAGCAGCGCGGTGTAGCCCGCCCCGTAGAGCTGCGGTCGCGGGTTGTCGGACATCCCGCCGTCGACGGCGACGTAGGTGGCACCGGCGGTCTGCTTGACGACGCCGACCCGGTACAGGGTCAGTCCGGCGCGTCCGACCAGGGAGCGGCCCGGCTCGAGGATCAGCCGCGCGGGCTCAGCCCACGCTTCGCGGAAGCGGCGGACGAGCGCGCCCGCGAACTCCACTGCGTCCGGCACCTGCTCCTCCGGCGAGTGACGGACACCGAGGCCGCCGCCGAGATCGACGAGCCGCGGCGTCCATCCGAGCTGCTCGCGGCAACGCTCGGCGAGGGCGGCGACACGAGCGACCGCCTCGAGGCTCTCGTCCGTCCGCGCGAGCTGCGAGCCGATGTGGACGTGGAGCCCGGCCGCGTCAAGCCCGGCCTCACGCGCGGCCGCTACGGCCACAAGGGCCTCGTCCGGCGCCAGCCCGAACTTCGACTCCGAGTGCGCCGTCTGAATCGATCGGTGCGTTTCTGCCTCGACCCCCGGAGTGACGCGGATCAGCACGGAGCGCACACCCGCAGCGACGGCTCGCGGGACCTCCTCCAGCGCATCGAGCACGACGAGCGTCTCTGCCCTGGCGGCAGCCGCGAGCTCCTCGTCGGACTTGTTGTTGCCGTGGAAGACGATCCGGGCGCCTTCGAGTCCTGCCCGGAGCGCGAACTCGAGCTCTCCGGCGGTCGAGACGTCCGCGCCGAGGCCCTCCTCGGCGAGCAGGCGCAGCAGGGCCACGTTCGGGAACGCCTTTGTCCCGTAGACCACGAGCGCCTCTGGGTCGACACTGCGGTAGGCACGCCCCTGCGCGCGAATCGTCTGCTCGCAATAGACGACGAGCGGGGTGCCGAACTCCTCGGCGAGCGACCTCGTCCCGACCTCGCCGACGACGAGCTCGCCGTCCGTGATCGCCGCGCTCTCCGGGAAGAGGTCGAGCATCCCTTGGCTAGGCGCGCAGCTCGAGCAGCTCGGAGACCGTGACGACCTCGTAGCCCTCCGTCGTAAGCGTGGGGAGGATGCGCGCCAGCGCCTCGACGGTCCCGTCGCGACTGCGGTCGTCGTAGGGCGGTGCGCCGTCGTGCAAGAGCACGATCGCGCCGGGCCCGACGTCACGGAGCACGCGATCGGAGATAGCGTCGGCAGGCTGCTCGTCCCAGTCCCAGGCCTGTACCGACCAGAGCACAACGGGGGCGAGACCCTGTTCGCGGCCGAGCCGGGCCACCCGGCAGACGTCCTTGCCGTACGGGGGGCGAATCACCTTCATCGCGACGCCGGTGGCGGCCTCGCTCGCGGCGTTCGCCCGGCGAAGCTGGTCGCGCAACACGTCGTCGTCCTGCTCGTGCGCGCAGTCGACATGGTCGAACGTATGGTTGCCGAGCTCGTGTCCCTCCGCGACCGCGCGTGCGGCGACGTCGGGATGCTCCTCAACGTGGCGCCCGACGACGAAGAAGGTCGCCCGCGCGCCGTGCTCGGCGAGCAGATCGAGCACCGCCGGCGTCCAGCGGGATGGCCCATCGTCGAAGCTGAGCGCCACGACCCGCCGGACGCCGACGTCGTCTCGACAGCAGAGAATCAACGCACGAGAGGATTGGGAAGACGTTCGATCGGGTCGACCGGTCGTTTCAGACGGACGCGCGGGCGAAGCCCACACGTCCTGATGGTCGGCACCGCAAGCCGTGCCTCATCACTCGCCCCACCAGCCCTGGACGGCTTCGGCGTCCCCGGAGCCGGTCCGCGGAGAGCCGATCACGATCAGCTCGGCCCCGTCCGGGCCGCCCTCGTAGCCGCGCATCGTGTCCGCTGCCACACGGACTGCACTGAACGGCTCCAGCTCGATTGCCTCGTCCTCGAACTTCATCGTCGCCGACCCGCTCACGAGGACGTAGATCTCCTCCTGCTCCTTGTGCTTGTGCCCGAAGGGCGCGCGGTAGCCCGGTCCGAGCTTGAGGTACGAGAGTCCCGAGTGCTCGCAGTCGAGGGGATCCTTCGCCATCCGCAACTGCAGCTCCGACGGGTCGAGCCCGAAGTTCTCGCCCTGGTTCTCGACCTTCCTGAGGTTCTGCACCGTGTAACCGGTCATGCTCTTCCTCCTTTTCGCGGCTGACGCGACGCTAGCTACTTGCTAGAGTTCAGGCAATGACGGAGCTGCTTCTGTAACGCAGGGAGCCAACGCGGCCGACGCCGCGCCAGCTCCCCGTGGCCTCTCGAACCGAGAGGCTTTTTTGTGTCCGGAGGACGGAATGGACAAGTACGAGGCACAACAGATCGAGGTGAAGTGGCAGCAGGTCTGGGCCGACGCGCGCGCCTTCGAGGTGCCGAACCCCGAGCCTGGCGCACGCGGCGAGGAGCGCAAGTCGTACGTGCTCGAGATGCTCCCGTATCCGTCCGGGACGCTCCACATGGGGCACGTGCTCGTCTACACCCTCGGCGACGTCCTGACGCACTTCCGGCGGCGAAACGGGTTCGAGGTCATGCGCCCGATGGGCTACGACTCGTTCGGCCTCCCGGCGGAGAACGCGGCCATCGCCGAAGGCGGCCACCCGCGCGAGATCGTCGAGCGCAACATCGAGCACATCCGTTCGGAGATGAAGCGGATGGGGTGGGCGATCGACTGGTCGCGCGAGTTCTCCACGCACGATCCCGAGTACTACCGCTGGACGCAGTGGCTGTTCCTGCAGCTCTTCGAAGCCGGGCATGCCTACAGGAAGGCAGCGCCGGTCAACTGGTGCCCGAACGACCAGACCGTGCTCGCGAACGAGCAGGTGAAGGACGGACGCTGCGATCGGTGTGGGGCGGAGGTCGAGGCGCGCAACCTGGAGCAATGGTTCTTCCGGACGACGGCGTACGCCGACCACCTGCTGGACGAGATGGACCAGCTCGACTGGCCGGAGCGCGTGCTCGCAATGCAGCGACACTGGATCGGGCGCTCCGAAGGGGCCGAAGTGCTGTTCCGCGTCGAGGAGCTCGATCTCGACTTGCCCGTCTTCACGACACGGGCGGACACGCTCTTCGGCGCGACCTACTTCGTCCTGGCGCCTGAGCATCCACTCGTCGAGCGGCTCGCGGCTGACTCGCCGAACGGCGACGAGCTGCGAGAGTACGTGCGCAGGGCGGGCGCGAAGCCGGCCGCGGAAAGGGCCGCCGGCGCAGACAAGACCGGCGTCTCGACCGGATTCTTCGCGACGAACCCGGTCAACGAGGCGCGGATCCCGATCTGGGTCGCCGACTACGTCCTGATGGAGTACGGGACCGGCGCGATCATGGCCGTTCCCGCCCACGACGAGCGCGACGGGGCGTTCGCGGAACGCTTCGACCTGCCCGTCGTGACGGTCGTGGACGAGGACGGGCAACTCGTCGAGTCGGCGCAGTTCTCCGGCCAGCCGCACACAGAAGGCGGCGAGGCGATCGTCGAGTGGCTCGGGACGCGGGGCCGCGGCCGGCCGGCCGTCAATTACCGCCTGCGCGACTGGGGTTTCTCCCGCCAGCGCTACTGGGGCTGCCCGATCCCGGTCGTCTACTGCGGCGACTGCGGGATCGTCGCGGTCCCCGACAGCGACCTTCCCGTCCTGCTGCCCGAGATCGAGGACTACAAGCCGAAGGGTGTCCCGCCGCTCGCCCAGGCGGACGAGTGGGTGCGGGTCGACTGTCCCCGGTGCGGGAAGGAGGGCCGACGGGAGGTCGAGACGATGGACACGTTCGTCGACTCCTCCTGGTACTTCCTCCGCTACTGCGACGCGCACAACGACCAGGCGCCGTACGACCGGGAGATCGTCGACTACTGGATGCCGGTGAACGACTACACGGGCGGCGTCGACCACTCGACCGTCCACATGATCTACGCACGCTATTTCACGAAGGCGCTCAATGATCTCGGCCTGATCGGGCATCGGGAGCCGTTCAAGCGCTTCTTCGGCAACGGCTGGGTCACCCAGGGCGGCTCGAAGATGTCGAAGTCGAAGGGCAACGTCACCGGCCCGGACGCGCTCGTGAAGCTGTACGGGGCCGACGCGACCCGGCTCTACATCCTCTTCATCGGTCCCGCCGACCAGGACATGGAGTGGAACGAGTCCGGGATCGAGGGGACACAGCGGTTCCTGCGCCGCCTGTGGCGTGTCGTGGGCGAGGTGGTCGAGCAGGCCCCTGCAGGCGAGCCGGGCGAGGGCGGGATTGCCCGCAAGGCGCACCGCACCATCGCCCGCGTCACCGACGACCTCGGCCGGCGGCATCAGTTCAACACTCCGATCGCCGCGGTCATGGAGCTCGTCAACGAGCTGGCGAAGGCACCGGGCGATCAGGCGGCTCGCTTCGCGGCGAAGACGGCGGTGTCGCTGATCCAGCCCTACGCACCGCACGTGGCCGAGGAGCTCTGGGAGCAGCTGGGGCACGAGCGGTTGTGGGAGCAGCCCTGGCCCACGCATGACCCCGCGCTGCTCGAGGAGGACACGTTCGAGCTCGTCGTCCAGGTGAACGGCAAGGTGCGCGATCGCTTCGTGGTCCCGGTCGGCCTGTCGGAGGACGAGCTCGTGGCGCGCGCGAAGGAGTCTCCGAAGGTGCAGGCGCAGCTGAACGGCGGCGAGATCCGCAAGACGATCGTGGTGCCGCGCAAGCTCGTCAATCTCGTGCTCGGTTAAGAGCTCCCTTCACACAGAGACGGCTCTGATCCGGCACTCCCGCGTGCGTCGCTTGCCGTCACGCTCGACGGGATGCGGAATCTGCCGCTCAGCCGCCAGCAGATCGTCGTGGGCGCGATCGTGCTCGCCCTCGTGCTCGCGCTGGGGAGCCGCTTGCTTCGTCGCGGCGCAGGCGCCGCGCCACCACCACCGCTGATCACTGCGCAGGTGACCGCGACCACCGCAACTGCTCTGGTGGTCGACGTGGTGGGCGCTGTCCGGCATCCGGGGCTCCTGCGGCTGCCGCAGGACTCGAGGGTCGCCGACGCGCTCGCTCGGGCCGGCGGCGCAACCCCGAGGGCCCAACTCGAGCTGGTGAACCTTGCCGCCCCGGTCGCCGACGGCGAGCAGATCGTCGTCCCGCGGCGCGGCAGCGCATCGGCCGGTGGGGCGGGGGCCGGACCGAGCGCCGCCGCGTCCACGGGCCCCCTCCACCTCAACACGGCCACGCTCGAGCAGCTGGACGGGCTGCCGGGCGTCGGGCCGGTCACCGCGCAGAAGATTCTCGACTACCGGCAGGCGCACGGCGCTTTCAGCTCGGTGGATGAGCTCGACGCGATTCCGGGAATCGGGCCCGCGCGTCTCGGGCAGCTTCGGGAGCTCGTGGCGCCGTGAAGCCGGGGCGCCGCTGGTCTTTGGCACATGCCGCCGCCGCGGCGCTCTGCGCCGGCCTCGCCGGGTCGAACCTCGTTCGCGCGCCGTTCGGTCCGGGGCTCGTCGCGGCACTTGCGCTCGCGCTCGCCGCGACGCTCGCTCCGGGGCGGGGCGCGATCGCGCTGCTCGCTTCGGTGATGCTGGCTGGAACGGCGTGGGGCGGCGCGCGACTCGAAGCGATCGACCGCAGCCCGCTTGCGCGTCTAATCGGAACTGCTGCGCGCGCCCGGGTCGAGGTCACCGCCCCCGCGCGGAGAAGCCGCTTCGACCAGCGAGTGCCCGCCGTCGCCGTGACCTGGGGCCGCCTCGAGCCCCACGAGCCGATCCTCCTGAAGCTGCCGCCCGGCCGGGCTCCCCCGCAAGGGGCGATCCTCGAGGTGGTCGGTCGCCTGGCGGAGCCTCGAGGGCCGAAGAACGGATTCGACGAGCGGACCTGGCTGCGCCGGCGCGGCGTGCACGCCGTGCTACGTGCAGACGAGTGGCGCATCGTCGGCCACAGAGGCGGACTCGGAGGCATCGCCGACCGCCTCCATGCCGGGATCGGCCACTCGATTGCGCCCGGTCTTCGCGGCGAGCGTGCCGCCCTGCTCGAGGGCGTCGTTCTCGGAGACGACGGGGGGCTCTCCCAAGACCTGCGCGACCGGTTTCGGGCATCGGGCCTCTACCACCTGCTCGCAGTCTCGGGACAGAACGTCGTGCTGGTCGCAGGTGGAGCGCTGCTCGTCGCTTGGCTGCTCGGTGTTTCGCGGATGCTCGCCGAGGTTGCCGCGCTACTCTCGATCCTCGGCTACGTGCTCGCGGTCGGGGCCCAGCCGTCCGTCGTCCGAGCCGGAATCGTCGGTGCGCTCGGCTCGCTCGCGTGGCTCACAGCGCGGGCGCGTGACCGTTGGTATTTCCTCCTCGTCGGGGCGATCGCGCTGCTCGCCTGGAATCCCTACACCCTGCTCGACGCAGGCTTTCAGCTCTCCTTTGCCGCTGTCGCCGCGATCTTCGTGCTCGTTCCCCGACTGCAACGGTGGCTCGAGGGCTATCCGCTCTCACGTCCGCTCCGGGAGGTAATCGCCGTCTCGGCCGCCTGCGGCCTGGTGACCGCACCGATCACGTGGATGCAGTTCCATACGCTCGCCTTGCTCGCCGTTCCCGCGAACGCCCTGGCCGCGCCGGCGGTCGTGCCGCTGCTCGGCCTGGCCTTCCTGAGCGTGGCTCTTGACCCAATCTCTCACGGAGCAGCGGTGGCCGTGGCGTGGCTGAACGGCTGGTTCGCGGCCTACCTGGCGGGGTGTGCCCGTTTCGTCGGCGGGCTGCCGGGCGCCCAGATCAGAACGACCCGCGCCCTCCTGGTGCTCGTCGCCGGCGTGCTCCTGCTGGCGGCGTATTCTTGGCCGAGATGGCGCCCGAGCTCGAGTCGGTCTATCTGATCACCGGCGGCGACCGTCCGAAGATCCAGCGCGCGTTGCGGAGGTTGCGCGATCGCGTCGGCGAGGACGGGGTGGAGCTCCTCTCGGCACAGGAGACATCCGGTGCCGATGCGGTGGCAGCCTGCAACGCGCTTGGGCTCTTCGGCTCCGGCAGACGGCTCGTCGTGGTGGAGGAGGTCGACCGCTGGAAGGCGGCGGATGCGAAAGAGATCGCGGCCTACCTCGCCGATCCTGCGCCGGAGACCGTCCTCGCCCTGGTCGGGGGCGAGGTGAAGAAGGAATCGGCTCTCGGGAAGGTATGCGCCAAGGCGGGGTCCATTCTCGTCTACGACGTGCCGAAGCGGCGACTGCCGGAGTGGGTGGCGAAGCAGTTCGCCGATCGCGGCGTCGCTGCGGACGCCGACGCCTGTCGGACGCTTGTCGACATCGTCGGTGAAGATCCCGAGGCCTTGGCGAGCGAGGTCGACAAGATTGCCACCTGGGCAGGAGCCGAGCCGGTTGGAGCGCGAGAGATCGAGCAGCTTGCTGCGGGCTGCGCCGAGGTTCCGGGCTACGAGCTCACAGACGCCTGGGGCAGACGGGACCTCGGCGGTGCCCTCACGTCACTCCAGACCCTCGTCGAACGCTCGGGCGACCCTGTCGCGCGTACAGTTCCGGCGCTCGCCGGACTCCTGGTCAGTCACGTCAGTCGTGTCCGCGCCTGCCAGGCCTACTCCGATGAGGGGCTGAGCTCGCGGGAGGCGGCCTCGAAGCTGAAACGTCACCCGTTCTACGTCGAGAAGCTGTACGTCCAAGCCCGCAACTACACGGTCGACGAGCTTCGAAACGCGATTGTCAGGCTCGCAGAGCTCGACTACGCGGTGAAAGGTGGATCGCGCCTGGCGCCTGATCTCGAGCTGGAGCTTGCCCTGATCGAGATCACCCGCGTCTCCGAGAGCGCGGCGGCCTAGGCACCGCTTGACGGTGCCGACCCTCAGGTGCGGGCTTGGCCCGTGCGTCCGTCTGGACTGACCGGTCGATCCAGATCGAACCTCAACCGAGCCGCTCTAGGACTTGCCGGCCGCGAGCCGGGCAGCCTGGGCCTTGCGGCGCGCGGCCGTGTTCCGATGCAGCGCCCCGCGCGCGGCGGCCCTGTCGATCCAGCGAACGAGCTCCCGGTGCTCGGCCTCGACCTGGTCGCCGTCGCCGGCCTCGACCGCCGACTCGAGGCGCTTGGCGAGCGTCTTCACGGTCGAGCGGTAGCGCAGGTTCTCCAACCGCTCACGGGCGGCGGAGCGGACCCGCTTCTTCTGCTGTCGGATGTTCGGCATGGCGTGAAAAGACCCGCATCAGCGGGCGGCGCGGATGGTACCAAACCCCCTTCGCTCTCTCGTCGTCCCGTCTTCGAGCGCGCGCCTGTGTGACGAGATCGCGCCGAACTTTGGCGTCGAGCGCCCTCCCTATACTCGACCCGTGGACGAGAGCCCCGGCCGCCGGCTCGCCTGGTCGACGGCGATCTTCTCGCTCGCAACCGGCCTCTCCCGCATCCTCGGGCTCATCCGGGAAGTGGTCGCCGCGTACTACTTCGGCGCGGCGGGCAAGATCAACGCGTTCACGGTCGCGTTCCAGGTTCCGAACCTGATTCGAGCGCTCGTGGCGGACGCCGCGCTCTCCTCGGCGTTCGTTCCAGTCTTCACGGAGCTGCTGGAGAAGGGCGACCGGAAACGCGCGTGGCGCGTTGCATCGAGCCTCTTCTGGCTGATGCTCCTCGGTCTCGGCGCGTTGACGGCGCTCTTCATGCTGCTCGCACCCTGGGTGATCCGGCCTTTCGGCGACCCGGGTGGGGACCGGGCCCTGGCAGTCGGCCTCTCACGCGTCTTGTTCCCGATCGTCACCCTGCTCGGCGTCTCGGGGATCGTCGTCGGGATCCTGAACAGCTACGAGCACTTCTCCGTTCCCGCGCTGACGCCCGTGTTCTGGAACCTCGCGATCATCGCCGGGCTCGTGATCGGCGTACCCCAGGCCGACTCCACCGACTCGAAGCTCTATGTGTACGCAGCGTCGATCCTGATCGGGACGGTCGTGCAGGTCCTCCTGCCCTTCCCCTGGCTCCGTGGTCGCGACGACCGGCTCCGCCTAGCGCTGGACTGGCGGGACCCAGCGGTCCGTCGTGTGCTGAAGCTGATGATCCCGGTCACGCTCGGGCTCGGGCTGATCAATTTCAACGCTGTCGTCGACACCGCGTTCGCCTCGCGCCTGATCGATGCGGATCTCGCTCCGACGGCGATCGACAAGGCTTTCCGCCTCTACATGCTCCCGCAGGGAATGTTCTCGGTGGCGATCGCGACCGTGCTCTTTCCCTCCCTTGCGCGACTGGCAGCGCGGGGCGACGTCGCCGGATTTCGGACGACGGTCGGCCTGGGCCTCCGCCAGATCGCGTTCCTGCTCATTCCCGCCGGCGTCGTCAGCGCGGTGCTCGCCGAGCCGATCACGCGGCTCGTGTACCAGCGCGGCGCCTTCGAGACGCACGAGACCGCCGTCACCGCGGGAGCCCTGGCGGCTTTTTCGGGCGGGCTCGTCTTCAACGGTTCGATGCTGATGCTGAACCGCGCGTTCTTCAGCCTGCAATCGAACTGGACACCGACGATCGTCGCGCTCGGCAACCTCGTGCTGAACGCCGCGCTCGACGTTCTCTTCTACCGCTTCGGAACCTGGGGCATCCCCCTGGCGACGTCGGTGGTCAACGTCGCCGGCACCGCTGTGCTGCTCGTCCTTCTCCGGCGCCGCCTCGGGCGGCTCGAGCTCTCCGCGTTGACCCGCACGACGGTTCGCGTCCTCATCGCCTCCGCGGCGCTCGGGGGGACGTCGTTCGCAGTCTGGTACGGCCTCGATCGGCTGGCCGGCCGCTCCTTCGGCGGCCAGCTGCTGTCGGTCGGGGTGGCACTACTCGCGGGCACGGGCGCGTACCTCGGTGTCGCTCGGGCGCTGAGGATTCGCGAGTTGGATGCGTTGCTAGCGTTGCGCTCGCGCTTCCAGCGCGCCTAACCATGCCTCAGGACCGCATCCGCAACTTCTCGATCATCGCCCACATCGACCACGGGAAGTCGACGCTCGCCGATCGGATCCTCGAGCTGACGAACGCCGTCTCGAGTCGCGACATGCGCGAGCAGGTGCTCGATTCGATGGAGCTCGAGCGCGAGCGGGGAATCACGATCAAGGCCCAGGCCGTCAGGGTGGACTGGAAGGGACACCAGCTGAATCTGATCGACACGCCGGGGCACGTCGATTTCACGTACGAGGTCTCGCGTTCGCTCCAGGCCTGCGAGGGCGCGCTGCTCCTCGTCGACGCGGCTCAGGGGACACAGGCTCAGACACTCGCAAACGCCTATCTCGCGATCGAGAACAACCTGGAGATCGTTCCGGTCGTGAACAAGATCGATCTGCCCCAGGCCGATCCGTCGGCGGCTGCTGCCGAGATCGCCGACCTGATCGGCGACTCGGCCGACCACGTGCTGCGGATCTCGGCGAAGACGGGCCAGGGAGTCGAGGCGGTGCTGGACGCGATCGTCGAGCGCGTGCCCGCTCCGGAGGGCGATCCCGATGCTGCCGCGCGCGCGCTGATCTTCGACTCGTCGTACGACCAGTACCGCGGGGTGGTGGCGTTCGTGCGGGTTGTGGACGGCCGCTTCTCGACGCATGAGCCCTTGCGTGCGATGGCGCTCGGCACCCGCTTCGAGGCCGAGGAGCTCGGGTTCTTCTCGCCGACCCGGCGGGAGGTGCCGGTGCTCGAGGCGGGTGAGGTGGGCTACGTGATCACGGGCCTCAAAGACGTGTCGAAGCTCCGCGTAGGCGACACGCTGACATCCGAGGTACGCGCGGCGGCGGAGCCGCTGCCCGGCTACAAGGAGGTCAAGCCGATGGTCTTCGCCGGGCTCTTCCCGACAGACTCCGACGACTACCCCGACCTTCGCGATGCGCTGGAGAGGCTGAAGCTCAACGATGCGGCGCTCTTCTACGAGCCGGAGACGTCTCGGGCGCTCGGGTTCGGCTTCCGCTCCGGGTTCCTCGGGCTCCTGCACATGGAGATCGTGCGCGAGCGGCTCGAGCGCGAGTTCGACCTCGACCTGATCGTCACCGCCCCGAACGTCGCCTATCGCGTCAAGCCCCCGCATGGCGACTGGCGCGAGGTGCACACGCCCGCGGACATGCCGGACGAGGTGGAGGACGTCGAGGAGCCGTACATCAAGGCCTCGATCATCGTCCCGAAGGAGTTCGTCGGCGCCGTGATGGAGCTGAACAACGATCGGCGCGGCCGCTTCGATCAGCTCGAGTACCTCTCCGAGGAGCGCGTGCATCTGATCCACGAGCTGCCGCTCGCCGAGGTCGTGCTCGACTACTACGACCAGTTGAAGTCGCGCACGCGCGGGTACGCGAGCTTCGACTACGACCTGATCGGCTTCCGCCCGGGCAAGCTCGTGCGAGTCGACGTGCTCGTCGGCGGGGAGCCGGTCGACGCGCTCTCGCTGATCCTCCATCGCGACGGCGCGTATGACCGGGGCCGGGCGCTCGTCGAGCGGTTGAAGGAAGAGATCCCGCGACAGTTCTTCGACGTCGCGATTCAGGCTGCGATCGGGTCGCGCGTGATCGCGCGCGAGACCGTGAAGGCGCGGCGAAAAGACGTGCTGGCCAAATGCTATGGCGGCGACATCTCCCGCAAGCGGAAGCTGCTCGAGAAGCAGAAAAAGGGCAAGAAGCGGATGAAGCAGGTGGGGATGGTCGAGGTGCCGCAGGAGGCCTTCCTGGCGGTGCTGAACCTGAGCGGGGACCGCAAGTGAGCGTCCCTCGCCTGCGGTTCGCTCCTAGGCCACAGGTCGGCCAATGAGCGTCGGCGCGCGCCACCTCTACGTCCACCTGCCGTTCTGCGCGCACCGCTGCGGGTATTGCGACTTCGTCACGGCGGTGGGCCGGCGCGACCAGCACGCCGGCTATGTCGACGCACTGCTCGCCGAGCTCGAGCTGGAACGCGCGGTCCTGGCGGAGGAGATCGAGACGGTGTTCGTCGGAGGTGGCACGCCGACGTTCACCGAGCCCGCGGCCCTCGAGCGCCTTCTCACCTCCTTGCCTGTCGCCGCGGAGACGACCATCGAGGCGAACCCCGAGACGGTGACGGCATCGCTCACACGGGTCCTGCGGCGTGCGGGTGTGAGTCGGGTATCCCTCGGGGCCCAGAGCTTCCGGCCGCATCTCCTCGAGACACTGGAGCGCGTCGCCCAGCCTGACACCGTCCGGCGCGCCTTTTACCATCTACGTGATGCCGGTTTTGACAACATCTCTCTCGACCTCATCTACGGGATTCCCGGCCAGAGCGCCGCCGATCTCGTCGCGGACCTCGGTGACGCGCTCGAGCTCGGGCCGGAGCACCTGTCCTGCTACGAGCTCGAAGCGAAGCCGGGGACGCGCTTCACCTCTTCCCACGGTTCGGAGCTGGTGCGCCAGGCCGAAGCGATGGAGGGCTATTTCGAGCTCGTCGTCGAACGACTGACGGACGTGGGGTACCGCTGGTACGAGACGGCGAACTTTTGCCTGGCTGGAGCTGAGCGGGACCTTCGCGCCCGGCACAACCTCGCGTACTGGCACGGCCGGGACTACCTGGGAATCGGCGTGGGCGCGGTTTCGACAATCGAAGGGCGTCGCTGGCGAAACGCGCCTCAGGTCGCCGCCTACGTCGCGGCTCTCGCAAGGGATGAGGCGCCGAGGCGCGCGTTCGAGGAGCTGCCCACGGAGGTGGTGGCCCAAGAGCGGCTCATGCTCGGCCTCCGGCTCGACGAGCCGCTGGCGTTCGCACAGGTGGAGGAAGCGGTCGATCGCCGTGCGCTCCACAAGCTCACCCACCTCGGGCTCGCGACCCTTTCCGGGGAGCCCGGGGAGGAGCGGCTCAGCCTCACCGGTCGAGGCCGCCGGCTCGGCGGCGGCGTGACCGCCGAGCTGCTCGCGTGAGGCGTCCACGGAGCAGCTAAAATGCCTGCAAATGGCCGCTGAAGCAAAGCCCGACCTGACGCTACGCCAGCGGCAGCTGCTCGAGCGCGTGGTCGAGAACTACGTTGCGACGGGCCAACCTGTGAGCTCCAAGTACCTCGTCGAGCAGGCCGGTCTGGACGTTTCCTCGTCGACGATCCGCAACGAGCTCGCCGACCTCGAGGGCAAAGGCCTGCTGACGCACCCGCACACCTCGGCGGGCCGGATTCCGACCGAGGAGGGGTACCGGTTCTACGCCGCTGAGGTGCTCGCCCGCCAGGATCCTCGGCCCGGGCCGTTTCCGCTCGACCTCTCGGCGCTTCGCCGGGAGGTCGACTCGGCACTGGAGGCGACCACCGACATGCTCTCGCAGGTGAGCCGTCTGCTCGCTCTCGTGTCGGCGCCGCCGCTCGAGACGACGACGGTCCGTCACGCCGAGGTCCTGTTGCTGCAGCCGCAGACGGTGATGGTCGTCGTGATCACCTCGACCGGCGGTGTCGCCAAGCGAATCTTCGGGTTCGACGGCCCGGTCGACCCCGGTCTCGTGGCCTGGGCGGGCGAGTATCTGAACGACCGCCTCGCGGGACTCCGGCTCGGAACGAATCGGCTCCGCCAGCAGCTCGACGACCCATCGCTCGCACCGGCCGAGCGCGCGTTTCTCGCCGAGCTGCGACCGGCGTTCACGGATCTCGTCCAGGCCGAGCAGCGTCTCTACGTCGGCTCGACTGCGGGATTGCTCGACGTCGTCCCCGATGCCGAGCTCGGCGTTTATCGGCGGTTGCTGACGACGCTCGAGAAACGTGCCGCGCTGCTCGAGGTGCTCGGGCAGGCGCTCGACCCGCGCCGAGCCTTCGTCCGGCTCGGCGACGAGCTCGCACATCCCGCGCTCCAGGACGTCGCCCTCGTCGGGGCGACGTACGGCCTCACGAACCGTGTCCTCGGTGCCGTCAGCCTTCTGGGGCCCGTACGGATGGATTACGAGAAGGCGATTCACACCGTTCGCGGCGCGGCGTCCGAGCTGTCGCGCTTCGTCGAGGAGGTCTACGAGGACAACTGAGGCCGGGGGTACGCTTTAGAACTCCTTTCACACTGGGCGCTGTGCCGCCGGGCCGCGCTGGGCGGCGCGAGGCCGCGTCCTCAGTCGCGTCCATAGCGGTGCTATGCACGCTCCCTGTGTCCTTGCCTCGCATCCACCCATCGCACCCCGTCGACGAGCATCATTCTGAAAGGAGTTCTGAACTCGATGGCCACCACTGAGCGCGACTACTACGAGCTGCTGGGCGTCCCCCGCGATGCCGACGCCGATCAGATCAAGCGCTCCTTCCGCCGGCTCGCCCGCGAGCTCCATCCCGACGTCTCGGACGCGCCGGACGCAGAGCATCGTTTCCGGGAGGTCGTGGAGGCCTACGAGGTGCTGTCGAACACGGAACGGCGGGGACTCTACGACCGCTACGGCCACGCAGGCTTACGGAGCGGCGGGTACCAGCCCTCCACCTTCAACCTCGGGGATCTCTCGGATCTGTTCTCGGTGTTCTTCGGCGACGACCTGGTCGGCCGAGGCGCTCGCGGCGGTGGTGGGCGGGGCGCGGACATCGCCGCCCGCGTCGAGATCGACCTCGCAGAGGCGGCGACCGGGACGAAGCGTGAAGTGCCCTTCGAGGTCGCGCTCCCGTGCGGGCGTTGCGCGGGCGACGGCGCGGAGCCGGGCACGCCGATCACTGTTTGCCCGGCCTGTTCCGGCAACGGGCGGCTTCGTCAGATCTCGCGAAGCGTGTTCGGCGAGTTCGTCCGTACGCAGACGTGCCCAACCTGTGCAGGCTCGGGCCGGGCGGTCGCGCAGCCCTGCAAGGAGTGCCGCGGCGCCGGAAGGGTGGTCGAGGAGCGCAAGCTCGACGTCGACATTCCGGCGGGGATCCACGATGGCCAGCGAATCCGCCTTTCGGGCGAGGGACATGCGGGTCTGCTCGGCGGCCGGCCCGGCGACGTCTACCTCGAGGTCCGCGTTCGACCGGACGAGCGCTTCGTTCGCGAGGGCAACGACGTCTATTCCACCGTCGAGCTGACGCTGCCGCAGGCCGCACTCGGGGCAGACGTGACCGTCGCGACGCTCGAGGGCGACGCCGAGCTCACCTTCGAGCCAGGCACCCAGCCGGGCGAGGTGCGGGTGCTGAAGGGGCGAGGACTGCCGGTGCTGCAGGGTTTCGGGCGGGGAGACCAGCGGGTGCTCGTGAACGTCCTCGTGCCGCGGAAGCTCACCGCAGAGCAGGCGCGTTTGCTCCAGGAGTTCGAACGACTGTCCTCCGACGAGACGTACCGGGCCGACGAGGGCTTCTTCGAGAAGCTCAAGGCCGCGTTCCGCTGAGTACGCGCCGCGTGTCGGTCAGTGTCCCCGCGGCCCGTGCGGAGGAGGCGAGGGCGACGATGATCCACCTCTTCCCCGCGGGCTTCGAGGAGGTGGAGCACCACGACGGCGTCGAGCTCGTCGCCTACACCGACCCCACCGGCGAAGAGCTCCTCTGGCAGGCCTTCGGCGGCACTGCCGCGGAGGACGTCGCGGAGGGCTGGGAGGAGCGCTGGAAGACGTTTCACCGTCCGGTCAGGGTCGGGCCATTCTGGATCGGGCAGTCGTGGCAGCCCGCGCCCGAGGACGCACTGGTCGTCGTGGTCGACCCGGGTCGGGCCTTCGGCACCGGCGCCCACCCGACGACGCGCCTCTGTCTGGAGCTGCTCGCGATCCTGGAGCCGGCGTCGCTCGTCGACCTCGGCTGCGGCTCGGGCGTGCTGTCGGTCGCCGCCGCCAAGCTGGGCTTCGACCCGGTCTACGCCGTCGACTCGGACCCGCAGGCCGTCGCTGCGACGCGGGACAACGCGCGGCTGAACGGCGTCGAGGTGCACGCCGAGCAGCTGGACGCCCTCACAGGAGCGCTCCCGGACGCAGAGGCTGGGGTCGCGAACATCGCGCGGGCGACCGTCGAGCAGCTCGCGCCCCTGTTCCGCGGCCGCCGCCTGATCGCATCGGGATACCTCGAGTCGGACCCCGAGAGCCTGGAAGGTTTTCGCCACCTCGATCGGCGGACGGCCGAGGGTTGGGCCGCCGACCTCTATACGCGGTAGATCCGGCGGGCCCAGGAGTAGCATCCCGGCCCATGGCGACGTTCTCGGTCCGTTTCCTCGGTTGCAAGGTCTCCCATACGGATGCGCACGACATTCGCGCGGCCCTCCTCTCCGGGGGACACGCGGAGCGTGACGCAGGCGCGGGGGCCGAGGTCGCGGTCGTGAACACCTGCTGCGTTACGAACGAGGCGGTGCGGAAGTCGCGGCAGGCGGCGGCTCGAGCAGCCAGGACGCACAGGACGGTGTATGTCACCGGTTGCGGCGCGAATCTCTCCGCCGACGCGTTCGCGGGCCTGCCCGAGAACGTGACGGTGATCGCGCGCCCGAGCGAGGAGACGCCGGCAGCGGTCGCAGGAGACGTCGGCGCGATCGCATGCGTTCAGGCTGACGCGAGAATCGATCGTGTCCGCGCTTTCGTGAAGATCCAGGACGGCTGCAGCTTCGGTTGCTCGTTCTGTGTCATCCCTCGGGTCCGGGGCGCGTCGCGGAGCCGGGCCGCTTCTGCCGTCCTCGCGGAGATCCGCCGCCGTGTGACCGAGGGACACCGGGAGGTCGTGCTCACCGGGATCAACCTCGGCTGCTATCGCGACCGCGAAGCACGAGTTGATCTCCCCGCGCTCGTCCGCGCAGCCGGCGCGACCCCTGGTCTCGGCCGTCTGCGGCTCTCCTCGATCGAGGTCAACCACGTCGACGACCGCTTGATCGCGGCGCTCCGGGAGACGCCGACCGTCAGCCCGCACCTGCACGTCCCGCTCCAATCCGGTGACGACGGGGTGCTCCGGGACATGAAGCGCCGCTACAGCGCGGCGAGGTTCGCGCGGCGGCTCGCTCCGCTCGCGTCCGAGTTCAACCTCACGACCGACGTGATCGTCGGATTCCCGACTGAGTCCGACGAGGCGTTCGTCAGGACCCTCGAGCTCGTGCGGGACGTTGGAATCACCAAGGTGCACGTCTTTCCCTACTCGCCGCGTCCCGGGACGGCGACGGAGCGCGACGATGCAATCCCGGCCAGAGTCAAGAAGGAGCGCAGCCTGCGTCTTCGCGAGGCGTCCGACCGGGCGTGCCACGCGCGCTGGCGCGGGAAGATCGGCTCCGAGGACGTCGTGCTCGTCGATCGCCCGGGGCGCGGGTACGGCGACGACTACTCGCCGTGGCTCGTCGAGGGCGCGATCGGCGAGCTCGTGCGCGTACGGGGCGCCTCGGTGACGAGCGAGGGGATTCTCGCTGCCTGACGACTGCCTCTTCTGCGGCCTCGTGCGCGACGGCGACCATGTCGCGCGCGCGGACGGCTTCGTGGCGATTCGGGACGTCAACCCGCAGGCTGACGTCCACCTCCTCGTCCTGCCGGAGCGGCACGTCCCGAGCTTCCGGGAGGTTGGGGAATTCCCCGCCGAGGAAGCCCGGGACATGCTCGACTTCGTGGCCTCCACCGCGCGCGAGCAGGGGCTCGACAACTATCGGATCGTGGTCAATGTCGGCGAGGGCGGAGGGCAGACCGTCTTCCACCTGCACTGGCACATCCTCGGCGGCGGGCCAGAGGCCGGCCTATGAGCCTGATCGCCCGCATGGAAGCGGACGTGAAGGAGGCGATGCTGGCCCGCGACACCGCCCGGCGGGACGCCTTGCGACTCCTGCTCAGCAGTCTCAAGTCGGCGGAGAAGGAGTTGCAGCGACCGCTTTCGGACGAGGAGGAGCTGCAGGTGCTCCAGCGGGAGCGCAAGCGGCGAATCGAGGCAGCCGAGGCATTCCGCGGCGGCGGACGGGCGGAGCAGGCCGAGGGGGAGGAGCAGGAGCTGGCGGTCTTGCAGGAATACATGCCGGAGCCACTGTCGGAAGACGAGCTCGAGGAGATCGTCGACAACGCGATCGCCGAGAACGGCGCGACCGGCATGCGGGATTTCGGCCGCGTGATGGCCGACGTGATGCCCCAAGTCTCAGGCCGGACGGACGGCTCCGTCGTCAGCCAGCTCGTCAAGGAGAAACTCGCCTAGCCGGGCGAAAGCGCGAGCTTTCGCCCGGCTCCTACACTGAGCGGCGTGCAACAGGTACTCGACGTCACCAACGACGTCGCCGCCGAGCTGGCAGGGATCGGCGACGGCGTCCTCGACGCGCTCCGCGACAGGCTCCGCTGCACGATCCTCCTCCGCGGGAACCGGCTGACGATCGAAGGAGAGGAGCGGAGCGTCGCCGGCGCGCGCGCGGTCGTCGACGAGCTGGTCGAGCTCGTCGAGGCGGGCCGGGAGATCGGGCCCACGACCGTCGACTCGGTCATGAGCGCGCTCGACCAGGCTGAGAACGTCCAGGACGTCTTCGGCGACGTGGTCTGGCGCCACCGCGGCAAGGAGATCACCCCGAAGACAGTGACCCAGAAGCGCTACGTCGACGCGATCCGGCGCTGCACGGTCACGTTCGGCATCGGCCCGGCGGGCACCGGCAAGACGTATCTCGCCATGGCGCTCGCCGTCGCCGCGCTACAGGAGCGCCAGGTCGCGCGCCTGATCCTGACGCGGCCCGCGGTCGAGGCGGGCGAGCGGCTCGGCTTCTTGCCCGGCGACATGCTGGCGAAGGTCGATCCCTATCTGCGACCGCTCTTCGACGCCCTCTACGACATGCTCGACGCCGAGCGGCTGAACACCTACATGGAGCGCGGCACGATCGAGGTCGCACCGCTTGCGTTCATGCGCGGGCGCACCCTGAACGACTCCCTGATCATCCTGGACGAGGCGCAGAACACGAGCCCGGAGCAGATGCAGATGTTCCTGACCCGTCTCGGGTTCGGCTCCAAGGTCGTCGTCACGGGCGACGTCACGCAGGTCGACCTCCCGCGCGAGCAGGCATCCGGCCTGATCCAGGTTCAGGACATTCTCGGATCGATCGACGGGATCGCGTTCGTCCGTTTCGGGCACGAGGACGTCGTCCGGCACAAGCTCGTCCAGCGGATCGTCGAGGCGTACAAGCACCATGCGGAGGAGACCGGCACGCAGCGGCGGAGATAGGGGTGTGGTCGAGATCGAGGTCGAGAACCGCAGTGGAGCCGGGCTGGATGTTTCCGCAGCGGCGGACCTCGCGCGCGCCGTCCTTGCAGCCGAGGGCATCGACGAGGGGGATCTCGGCCTGACGCTCGTCGACCCGGAGGAGATGCGGTCGCTCAAGCACCTGCACCTCGGCGTCGACGAGGCGACCGACGCGCTCGCCTTCCCGATCGACGGTCGCGATTCGCTTCCGGCCGGTGTCCCGAGGCAGCTCGGCGACATCGTTCTGTGCCCCGAGGTCGCCGGCGACGAATGGAGGGGACCGCTCGTCCACGCCGTCCTCCACCTGCTCGGCTACGACCACGGCGAGACAATGGAGGCGCGCGAGCGGGTACACGCGGGATGAGCTCGCGCCGTGCCCCCTCACTGCTCGAAAGCTTCAACTTCGCCTTCGAGGGCGTGATCCACGTGCTGCGCACGCAGCGCAACATGCGCATTCATTTCCTGATCGCGGTGGTGGTGCTCGTCGCGGCGGTCGTCGTCGGCGTCCGGCGTTTCGACCTGATCGCGCTCCTGCTCGCGATCGCGTTCGTTCTGATCACGGAGATGGTCAACACCGCGCTGGAGCACACGATCGACGTCGCGACGACGTCGTTCGATCCGATGGCGAAGCTCGCCAAGGACATCGCGGCAGGGGCCGTGCTGATCGCTGCGGTCAACGCGCTCGCGATCGGCTACCTCGTGTTCGCGCACCGTGTCGGCGACCGTTCGTCGCGCGTTCTCGACCGGG
Organism: Gaiellales bacterium; assembly: GCA_038237865.1. Taxonomy (GTDB): domain Bacteria; phylum Actinomycetota; class Thermoleophilia; order Gaiellales; family Gaiellaceae; genus 3-1-20CM-4-69-9. Next base: position 37,939 of record JBBRYG010000008.1, read on the forward strand.
TGCGTGACGTGCCGATCACGTTGACGCTGATCGCGCTCGTTCTGACGCTGATCGTCGTGATCGCCACGAAAGCCCTCACGGGACGTGGGACGCCACTGCGCGGCGGGCTGCCGTCCGGTCACTCGGCGCTCGCCTTCGCGGGCTGGATGGCCGCGACCTATGCCGTGGCCGACTCGCGCCACCAGTTTCTGATTTCCTCGCTCACGCTCGTGATGGCGTTGCTCGTCGCCCAGACCCGGGTCGAGTCGGGCATCCACTCGGCGCTCGAGGTCGCCTACGGCGGCGCCCTCGGTGCGCTCGTGACCCTCGTCGTCTTTCAGCTGCTGTGACGCGCGACCTCTACGACAAGGCTGTCTCAGCCGCCGAGCGGGCGTATGCGCCGTACTCGAACTATCTCGTCGGCGCCGTGGTGCGCACGCGCGACGGACGGGAGTTCGCCGGGGTCAACGTCGAGAACGCCGCGTATCCACTCGGGATCTGCGCCGAGCGCACGGCGATCGCGAAGGCCGTGAGCGAGGGCTACGCGCCCGGCGATCTCGAGGCGATCGGGATCACGGCTTCCCCCTGCGGCGGCTGCCGTCAGTGGCTCTACGAGTTCAAGATCGACTCGGTCACCTTCGCGAATCGCGACGGCGAGCTCGTCACCTACTCCGCCGCCGAGCTGCTGCCGGACACGTGGGAGCTGTGAAGAGCGGCTTCGTCGCGGTGGCGGGCAGGCCGAACGTCGGGAAGTCGACGCTCGTGAACGCGCTCTGTGGCGGCAAGGTCGCGATCGTCTCGGACAAGCCTCAGACGACTCGCCGCCGGATCTTCGGGGTGGCGAACGCCGACGACTACCAGCTCGTGCTGGCGGATCTCCCCGGCTTCCAGCGCCCGCTCGATCCGCTCACCGAGCACATGCAGCGCACGGTCGACGCGGCGTTCGAGGAGATCGAGGTCGTGCTCTTCGTCCTGTCGGCGCGGGAACGGATCGGCGCAGGAGATCGATTCGTCGCCGGCCGCGTGTTCGGCGTCGGCGTGCCCGTGGTGATCGCGCTGAACAAGGTCGACCGGTTGAAGGGCGGCCACATCGCGACGCAGATGGACACCGCCTCGCGCCTCGGCGACTTCCACGCCCTCCATCCGGTCAGCGCGAAGACCGGCGACGGAATCGGCGAGCTGCGGGACGAGCTCGTCGCGCTGTTGCCGGAGGGCCCACGCTACTTCGACGCCGAACAGCGAACCGACCTCCCGGTGCAGGTGCAGATCGCAGAGCTCATTCGGGAGCAAGCCCTCCGGCTCACGAAGGACGAGGTGCCTCATGCGGTCACGGTCGAGGTGCAGGAGATGGAGGACAAAGTGGTGCGCGCGGACGTGCTCGTGGAGACGGAGTCACAGAAGCTGATCCTGGTCGGGAAAGGCGGCTCGATGATCCGTGAGATCGGGCGCCGGGCGAGGCCCGAGATCGAGCAGCTGCTCGGTCAATCCGTCTATCTCGAGCTCCGCGTCAAGGTCAAGCTGCGCTGGCGGCGAGACGAGACGTTGCTCGAGCGGCTGGGAATCTGAGGCAGATCGTCGGAACTCGCGCGCTGGTGCTCCACGCGTCTGCATCTCTTTGCGAATACCCTCTATGCAGCGAAGCCTCGGCGTCCTAGACTCGATTGCGACCGATAATTCCGAGGAGGGGGTCTTTCAGATGAATGGTAGGCGCGCCGTCACGGCGCTCGCCGTCGCCGTCATGGCGGTAGGTGTCACAGGACTCGCGTCCGGGGCTTCCGGCACCGGACCTACGGTGTCGAAGGTCGTCGACGTCACCAACGATCAGCTCTCGCAGAACGAGACACCGCTGGCGGTGAACCCCATGAATCAGCTGAACATGATCACCGGGAGCAACGACTGGAACTACAACGACGGGTGCGGAATGGACGTCACCTTCGACGGCGGCAAGACCTGGACGCCGGCGCTGCCCGACGGCTTTCTGCCCGGCATCACGAAGTACACGAACGATCCCGACGTGGCTGGAACAGGCGCCTACGACGCCGGCGGGGATCCTGCCGTCGCCTTCAGTCCGGACGGCAAGGTGGCCTATTTCGTCTGCCAGGCGTTCAACTTCACCTCCCCGTACGAGATCGCGATGCTCCTGAACCGCTCGTACGACGGCGGGAGGACCTGGCAGTCGACCGGCCTCACGCAGGTCTCGACCTGGAACGGCAACGGCAAGAGCAAGGGCTCCACCGGCCAGTTTCCGGATCACGAGTCGATTCACGTCGACGACAAGACGGGCGACGTCTACGTGACCTGGGCGCAGTTCAACGGCTATGGGACGCACTCCCCGGTGTACGTCGCGGTGTCCCACGACCAGGGCGTGACCTTCTCGACGCCCGCAAAGGTCACGGCCGGCAGCGTCCGCAACAACCAGGATCAGCGAATCACGACCGATCCGAACGGCGTCGCCTACCTGACGTTCGACAACGGGATCCAGGGCGGCAAGGGCACTGCGCTCTACGTGAGCAAGTCGACCGACCGCGGGGGCACGTGGAGTGCGCCCGTGCAGTTCGGGACCTTCGTCAACCCGGTCTGCCTGTTCCCGCCCTACTGCTTCAACATCTCCGGTGGTCAGTTCCGCGCAGGGGGGAGCTACCCGGTGCCGGCCTACGATCCGGTGCGAAACCGGCTCGACGTGATCTTCGCCGACATCCGGGGCCCGTACGCGCAGACGTACTTGACCGCGCTCTCGCCGCAGCTCACCGTGGTGCAAGCGCCGACCGTCGTCGCGGCCAGCAGCGGCGATCAGTTCCAGAGCGAGCTGAGCATCGCACCCAACGGCCGGATCGACATCTCGTTCTACGACCGCGGCTACAGCGCGAACAGGCTCGTCGACCTGACCTACGCGACGAGTGCCGACGGCGGCCAGACGTGGCGATCGGCTCGCGTGTCCGCGAAGGGCTTCGACCCGTCCACGTGGGGCGTTCCGAGCTCGAATGCCCAAGGGTTCCGGCCTTTCATCGGCGACTACAACGGGATCGTCTCGACCAACACCTGGGCAGGGACGACCTGGACCGGGGTTGCGGCGCCCTCCCCGCTCAACCTCGAAGTCGACTACGCGACGATAACCCCGTAGCGCATGCGTCCGCGCGGCCGTCCTCAGGGGCGGTCGCGCGGAGCGTAGTGGCGCGTCAGCGCGGAGTTCCGGGGCGCGGCGAGGGCTACACTCAGGGCGTGGCGCAAGCGCCTGCATTGCCGCGCGGGTTCGAGCTTCCGCTCGAGCCTCGACTGCCCCGAATCGGCTCCGTCGACGCGGTCGGGCTGGAAGAACGCGCTGCGACGCTGGCGAAACGGTCGATCAAGAAGGACGCGAAGCTCTTCGCCCTCGAGCTCGCGATCCGGATGATGGATCTGACGACCCTCGAGGGCCAGGACACCCCAGGCAAGGTGGCCGCGCTCGCGTCCAAGGCGATCAGGCCGGACCCCTCGGACCCGTCGGTTCCCTCGGTCGCGGCTCTCTGCGTCTACCCGAATCTCGTGCCGACGGCTGTCGGGCGGGTCGCCGGCACCGGCGTGAAGGTGGCGTCGGTTGCGACGTCGTTCCCGTCTGGACAGTCTCCCCTCGAGGTCAAGCTCGAGGAGGTGCGCTGGGTCGTCGAGCAGGGCGCCGACGAGGTCGACATGGTGATCGATCGCGGCGCGTTCCTCTCCGGCCGCTATGCCCGTGTCTATGACGAGATCGTCCGAGTCAAGGAGGCATGCGGCGAGGCGCATCTGAAGGTGATCCTCGAAGTGGCCGAGCTTGGGACCTACGACAACGTCCGGCGCGCCTCGCTCCTGGCGATGGCCGCGGGGGCGGACTTCATCAAGACGTCGACCGGCAAGCTGCCCGGGGCCGCGACGCTGCCCGTGACGCTCTGCATGCTCGAGGCGATTCGAGACGTGCACGAGGAGACCGGGCGGATGGTCGGGATGAAGCCCGCGGGCGGGATCCGGCAGTCGAAGCAGGCGGTGCAGTATCTCGTCCAGCTCCACGAGACCCTGGGAGCCGCCTGGCTGACGCCGGATCTCTATCGGATCGGAGCTTCCTCGCTCCTCAACGACGTGTTGATGCAGCTGCGTAAGGAGCGCACGGGGGTCTATCAGGGGCCCGACTACTTCACGCTTGACTGACCTCGAGCGCAAGACCGGCAACGCTCCGGTGCCGTCCCACTGGACGTACGCACCTGCTCCCGAGTCGCGGGAGATCGTGTCGCTCGAGGACGCCTACGGCCACTTCGTCGGCGGCGAGTGGCTCGAGCCCGCGGAGACGTATACGACGATCTCCCCGTCGACCGAGGAGCAGTTGGCGCAGGTGGGACAGGCGACGCCCGAGGAGGTCGCGAAGGCAGTCGAGGCCGCCCGCTCTGCTTTCGAAAACGGCTGGTCGGAGATCTCCCCGTCTGAACGAGCCAAGTACCTCTTCCGGATCGCCCGGATCCTGCAGGAACGCGCGCGTGAGTTCGCGGTGCTCGAGTCGCTCAACGGCGGCAAGCCGATCCGTGAGTCCCGCGACGTCGATCTCCCCCTCGCGGCGGCGCATTTCTTCTACTACGCGGGATGGGCCGACAAGCTCGAGTACGCGTTCCCGAACCGGCGCCCGCGGCCGATCGGCGTCGCAGGACAGATCATCCCCTGGAACTTTCCCTTGCTGATGCTGGCGTGGAAGATCGCCCCGGCGCTCGCAGCAGGCAACACCGTCGTCCTCAAGCCTGCTGAGACGACGCCGTTGACGGCGCTCCTCTTCTGCGACGTCGTCCGTCAGGCGGAACTGCCCGCCGGGGTGGTGAACATCGTCACCGGCGACGGATCGACCGGCGCCGAGCTGGTCAAGTCGGAGGGAATCGACAAGATCGCCTTCACGGGCTCGACCGACGTCGGCAAGGCGATCCAGCGGGAGCTCGCGGGGACCGGCAAGAAGCTGACGCTCGAGCTCGGCGGGAAGGCGGCGAACATCATCTTCGACGATGCAGCGCTCGACCAGGCGGTCGAGGGGATCGTCAACGGCATCTACTTCAACCAGGGGCATGTCTGCTGCGCAGGCTCGCGCCTGCTCGTGCAGGAGTCGATCTACGAGCCGGTCGTGAACAAGCTCAAGCGGCGGCTCGAGACGCTCCGCGTGGGCGACCCGCTCGACAAGAACACCGATGTCGGCGCGATCAACTCGAAACAGCAGCTGGACAAGATCACCGAGCTCGTCGACGCCGGCCGCGAGGAGGGCGCCGAGATCTACCAGCCGGCGTGCCGGCTCCCCGAGCAGGGGTACTGGTTCGCTCCGACGGTCTTCACGAACGTCGCCCAGAGCTATCGGATCGCGCAGGAGGAGATCTTCGGACCCGTGCTGTCGGTGCTGACCTTCCGCACGCCCGAGGAGGCGGTCGAGAAGGCGAACAACACCCCGTACGGTCTCAGCGCCGGCGTCTGGACCGAGAAGGGATCGCGAATCCTCTGGATGGCCGAACGGCTCCGGGCGGGAGTGGTCTGGGCCAACACCTTCAACCGTTTCGACCCGTCTTCCCCGTTCGGGGGCTACAAGGAATCAGGTTTCGGGCGCGAGGGCGGCCGGCACGGACTGGAGCCCTATCTCGATCTGAGCGGATCGGAGCCGTTCGGTGGCTGAGCGCCTGCCCGTACGCAAGACCTACAAGCTCTTCATCGGCGGCGCTTTCCCGCGCTCGGAGTCGGGCCGGACGTACGAGACGGAAGGGCAGAACGTTGCACGGGCCTCCCGCAAGGACGTGCGCGACGCCGTCCGCGCCGCCCGCGCGGCCGTGCCGAAATGGGCGGGAATGACGGCGTACAACCGCGGCCAGATTCTCTACCGGCTGGCGGAGATGATCGAGGCCCGCGCCTCCGAGTTCGCGGACATGTCCTCCGGCCGCGAAGAGGTCGAGCGCTCGATCGATCGGGTCGTGTGGTATGCGGGCTGGGCTGACAAGCTCGCCCAGGTTCTGGGCTCTGCGAACCCCGTCTCGGGACCCTATTTCAACTTCACGGTGCCGGAGCCAACGGGCGTCGTCGCGATCCTGGCACCTGACGAGCCGCCCTTGCTCGGCCTGGTCACCCGCCTCGCGCCCGCGCTCACGGGCGGGAACGCGGTCGTTGCCGTTGCCTCGGAGACGCACCCGCTGAGTGCGATCGAGCTAGCCGAAGCGCTTGCGACCTCCGATGTCCCGGGAGGGGTCGTCAACATTCTCACGGGCCCTCGCGACGAGCTCGCGCCCTGGCTTGCGTCGCACATGGACGTGAACGCGATCGACCTCTCCGGCGTCGACGGGGATGCGCGAGAGCTGGAAGCCGCCGCAGCGGACAATGTCAAGCGCGTCGTGCGCGGCGATCCGGATGGGCAGAGCCCGTGGGAGATCGCCTCGTTTCTGGAGCTGAAGACGGTCTGGCATCCCGTCGGGCAATAGCTTGGACGACACGGGATACTTGCGACCGGTGACGGATTCGCGCAGGTTCAGCGAGGCGATTGCGGAGGGGGACGGGATCTCCGTGATCGCCGAGGTCGGTGACGCCGGCTCCGCCCGCGCGGCTCAAGAGCAGGGGGCCGAAGCCGTCAGCGTCAATCGGCTTTCGGACGATCTCCGCGCGGCGACCACCTTGCCGATCTTCTGGCGCGGAGACGAGCCGTTGGCGGCCGCCCGGGACTCCGGGGCGGACGCCTGCGTTCTCTCCCTTGCGCGGGGGGATGCCGGCGACTCATTGGAAGCTCTGCACAACGAGGCCCGCGAGCTCGGTCTCGACTGCGTGGTCGAGGTTGGGAACGCCGAGGAGCTCCAGTTGGCGCTCGAGCGGGTCGATCCGGAGATCTTTCTCTTCTCAGCCGGTGCCGACGCCGATGGGGAGGGGTTCGGCCTGGCTCTGGAGTTGCTGCCGGACATTCCTGCGGGCAAGCTGGCGATCGCCGAGGTGCCGCGCTCCAGCCGCGACCAGATCCTCGAGCTCGAACGGGCGGGAGTCGATGCGGTCATCGTCGCAACGCGAGACGTCGCGGGACTCGTCGGCAGCGCGCCGCCCGAGGTCTAGGAGGGTTTGGCGGAACGTCGCTCGTTGCCGGGGTGCGATGGTCGTTCCGAGGCAATGACGCTTGCGCCTTCGGCGCTCACGAGAGCGTCGATAGCCGTAGCTATCGGCGCGACTGAGGACGCGGCATCGGGGCGAGCAGCGCAGCCCGGCGGCACAGCCGATGTTTCGTCAAACCCTTCTAACTCCGGAGGCGAGGGCTGGGGCGACACCCGGTGGGGTGGCCCGCTGACAGCTCTCGCTGCGATTGTCCTGGGCGCGGCCGCCTTGCGCGCGGTCGGGATCCGCTACGGGCTTCCGTTCGACAACCTCCTCAACCCGGACGAGCACAACATCGTCGTCCGGGCCTGGCGGATGGTGCACGGCGGGGGGGCGAACCCCCACTTCTTCGACTACCCGACGTTGCTCATGTACGTCGAGGCGCCCTTCCAGGCGTGGCAGGCGGAACCGTCGCTTCTGACGGCTCGAATCGTCGTCCTCGTGCTCGGACTGGGCTCGATCGCCGCGACGTGGTGGCTTGCACGCCGCGCCTGGGGCGACGCGCTTGGTGGAGCGGTCGCGGCTGCGATCGTCGCCGTCGCGACGACGCACGTGGCCTATGGGCGGGAGGCGGTGACCGACGTTCCGCTGACGCTCGGAATCGCCTGCACGCTGGCACTCGCCGTCGCCGGGCGGATCGAGCTGGCCGGAATCGCTGCAGGCCTCGCCACCGGCTTCAAGTACCCGGGCGTCTTTCTGATCGTGCCGCTCGTGGTCGCAGGCTGGAGGCACTGGCGCCGGCTCGCCGTCGGGATCGGGCTGATGGCCGCAACATTCCTCGCCTCGAGCCCGTATCTCCTCGTCGAGCCTCACCGAGCCTGGGACGACTCTTCGCGCGTTCAGCGACTCGCACGGGCCGGTTGGCTCGGGTTCGAGCACGATCACCGCACGCCGATCGCGTTTCTCGACCGCCTCTGGGAAGCCATTGGGCCCGCGCTGCTCGTGTGCGTCCTCGGTCTGACCGTGGCCGCGATCCGCAGGAGTCGTACCGACGTGATCCTGGCCTCCTTCGTGCTTGTCTACTTCGTCGATCTCCTGACGATCCGTGCTCACTTCGACCGGTACACGCTCCCGCTGCTGCCTGCGCTGGCGGCGCTCGGCGGACGCTTCCGCGCACTTGCGCCCGTCACGCTGCTGCTGCTCGTCGTTCCACTGACATGGTCGATCCACGACACGCGCGCGCTGACCCGGATAGATACGCGCATCGTCGCCCACCGGTGGATCCTCGACCACGTCCCACGGGGGACGGCCGTCGCAGCCGACCCATCGACCCCCGACCTCGACGGACTGCGCGTCATACGGCTCCAGCTGCCCGGTCCTGGCCGGCCCACCGACGAGAACCGCGACCTCGGCAGGCTTCGTCGCAAGGGCATTCACGTCGTCGTCATCACCGGCTCAGTCACGGATCGTGTGCTCGCGGCGCGCGGCCGTTATCCCCGTGAGTCGGCGTTCTACGACGCACTTCGCGCCCGCGGCAGGCGGGTCTACCACGTCGATCCCGGAGGCGGTCGTGCGGGCCCATGGGTCGCTGTTTTCCGGCTATAACGTCCGCGTGAAGCGGCTTGTCCTGATCGCCTGCCTCGCCCTTGCGAGCGCGGGTTGCGCGTCGAGCTCCGCCGGGCCGGCCGCCCCGAAGCGGGTGGCGGCCGCCGTTGGGTGCCCGCCCAAGGCACTGGCCGGCTGGAAGCGCCTAGCGAACCGGATCAAGGCGCCCGTTTACTGCCCTGCCTGGATGGCCGACCCGCTCGACGGCGTGATCGGAGCGAGGTGGAACAACCTCGATTTCGTGGATCCTGACCGAAGCTATCTGGAGGGTTTCGTCTGGCAGGAGGTCGGCAGCGGCGAGCTGCACGTGAACCTTCGTGGCTATCCGGGCCGCACGGCGATCCCCCGCTGCATCGACGCCGATTCGAAGCGGCGGCGAAAGATCCCCTGCTTCAGCGACGCCCACGGCACGGTCAAGGCGAACGGCATCGTCGCCACCGTCTACACGGTCAACCAGGACGCGGACCAGTGGCACGTCCTCTACGCCTGGCGGCGCGGCGGCTCGCTCTACACGCTCAGCGAGCACGTCGCCCTGCCGCTCGACTACACGAAGGTGCGGCGCTATCTCGACCGGATGCTCGGCAGCCTCGTGCTCGTCCGGCCCGCATCCTGACGTGAAGCTGACGCGGAAGCAGGTGCTCGCCGGCGCGGCCGCGAGCGCACTCGGCGCTGCGGGCGCCTACGAGCTCGTCGACCGGCTCGGCGGAGAGGCGCCCCGTCGGAAGAGTGTCGGGCGGATGGGGGCCGGCGAGCAGCACGCCCTCGAGCTCGGCGTGATCGAGGACGACGGCGTCGAGGTGGTCGTTCCGCCCCGCCATCACCAGCTCGTCACCGCCACGGTCGCGGCCGGCGACATCCGCGCCGCCCAGCGCGAGCTCGAGGATGCGCTCGTCGACCTGGAGCGGCGATACGACCCCACCACTCCGGCTGGGCTCGGCGTCACGATCGCCTGGGGGGCGCCGTACTTCCAACATCGTGTCCCGGACCAGGCGCATGTGCATCTACCGGTCGACCGCCGCGCCTCCGGCGCAAAGGGAAGGCAGCAGCGTGCGCTCCTCGATGCGATTCGCTTTCCGAGTGACCCGGACGAGACCATCCTCGAGCGGAACGACGTCGTCGTCCTGCTGCGGAGCGACTCCGGTGACCACCTGGCCGCGGGAGCAAAGGCCCTCTTCACCGACCTCGACATCTTTCACGTCACGAGCATCCGCAAGGGGTTCGTCGGCGGCGGGTTGCCGAAGCGGATGGCGCTCGCCGCGGGCATCCCGGGCGCGGATCTGATCCCGGACGGCGCTCAGCTCTTCCTCGGGTTCACCTCGACGCAAAAGGATGGGCTCGGGCCACGGCGGATCGCGAACATCGAGACGCTCGGCTACGCCGATCTTGGCCCGAAGGACTACTTCCGCGGCGGCACGCACATGCACGTCTCGCACCTGTTCGAGAACCTCGAGGCCTGGTACCTCAACTTCGACTTCCGCGAGCGCGTGGACACGGCCTTCCGGCCAGGGCTGAAGGTGAAGCCGAACGCGCAGACGGTGCGTCAGGGTCGGCATGACGTGGAGCACGAAGCCGGCGTGAAGCGGGACTTCCAGGTCCGCGGCCGGATCGGGCACAGCGCTGCGATCCAGACCACCTCGCGACTGCAGCGGGACATCGTTGCCGACGACGGCACGGTGTTTCGCCGCGGCACGGCTGTCCCTCAGCGCGCCGATTTCAACACGCTCGACAACCCGTTCGCCTGGAGCGTGAAGCCGGAGCGCGACGGAATGCAGGAGACGCCCGCCGCAGGCGTCCACTTCGTCGTCTTCAACCCGACGAGCGACGACTTCCACCGCAACCGCCTCGCAATGGACGGCGTGCTCCCCGACGGAACACGCCTGCCGCTGCCGGCTCGCGCCCGCGGCCAGGGGTTCAACTCCGTGCTGCGAACGACCCACCGGCAGAACTTCCTCGTCCCGCCGCGCCGGCATCGTTCGTTTCCCCTGGCCGAGTTGTGACCGGCGGCGGCTCGTCGATCCCAGAGGTGCAGCGGCTGCTCGCCGTCCTCGCCGCGGGGCGAAAGGCGGCGGAGGTCGGGACCGCGTTCGGGGAAGGCGCCGCGGCGATCGCCTCAACTGCGGCGTCTCTGGTCACCGTCGAGACCGACCCTGAGCGCGCGGCCCTTGCAGAAGCCCGCCTCGAGGGCCTGCCGAACGTCGAGCTCGTGGTGGGCGATTGGCGGGAGGTGCTACCAGCCCGCGCGCCCTTCGAGTTCCTGTTCTTCGACGGGGGCCGGTTCGACGAAGCTCCGGACGCGATCGACCTACTCGCGCCTGGCGGGCTCCTGCTGAAGGACGACCTGACACCGAGGCGCCCCGGCCCCGATCCCGTCCGGAAGCTCATGCTCGAGAACTCGGGGCTGGTGGCAGTCGAGATCCTCACGACGCCAGAGACGGCCGCGATCGTGGCCGCCCGCCGTTAGGGACGTTCAGTCGTGTAGACCACGGCGGGGTAGTCGTCGTCGAGGATGGTGGTCCTCTCACCGTGCATCCCGATCTTCTCGGCAACACGACGAGACGCGATGTGATCGGGATGGATGATCGCTACCAGCCGCAACAACGCAAAGCGTCCGAACGCCAGGTCCCGAGCCGCCGTCGCAGCTCCGTGGCGATTCCTTGCTTCCAAAACGTCTTCTTTGTGTGCCATCCGATCTCCATTTCCAAAGCGCCCTCGAGGGTCAGGGGTCTGATCCCGCAGTACCCAAGGAAACCTGAAGTCGGGAGGGACTCGATGAACCAAAATCCGAACCCGTACTCCTTGTACAGGGCGAGATTCCGGCTGATCCACGCGGACGCTTCGTCTCTCGTCTTCGGGCGAGGGTAGAACCTCATCTGGTCCTCGTCTGCAACCATCGCGGCGAGGTTGTCGAGATCGTCCTGACGGAACTCGCGCAGCCGCAAGTGCGGGGTTTCAAGGATCGGCGTCATCGCTCCGATGACCCCGGTGGACGTTCTTCCGATCGCGGCGAGCCGCGTCACTTAACCGAAGAAAGCCTTCGCGACGTCGTACCACTCGGGAGGGACTGTCTTTAGCTCTGCGGTTGCCTCGGCCAGCGAGACGTCCACGATCGCATCTCCTCGCAGGGCCGCCATCCGGCCGAACTTGCCCTCCTCGACGAGATCCGCGGCCTTGAGCCCGTAGCGTGTCGCGAGGACACGGTCGCGCGGGGTCGGGCTGCCGCCGCGCTGCACGTGGCCGAGAACGGTGACTCGCGTCTCGAAGCCGGTGCGTTGCTCGATCTCGCGCGCGAGCGCGTCCCCGACGCCGCGCTGGGACAGCCGGACGTGGCCGAACTGGTCGAGCTCGCCCTCCTCCGCGAGACCCTCGAGCTCGTACCCCTCGGAGACCACGACGATCGAAAAGTCCTTGCCGCGCGCGTGGCGGTGACGCAACTGCTCGCAGGCCTCATCGATGGGGATCGGCTGCTCGGGGATCAGGATCATGTCTGCTCCTCCGGCGATCCCGCTCATGACGGCGATCCACCCCGTGTGTCGACCCATCACTTCGACCACCATCACGCGGTTGTGCGACTCGGCCGTTGTGTGAAGGCGGTCGATCGCCTCGGTCGCGATCGTCACCGCCGTGTCGAAGCCGAAGGTGTAGTCGGTCGCGGAGAGATCGTTGTCGATCGTCTTGGGAACGCCCACGACGGGGAACTCGTGCTCCGCGAAGAGCCGCGCGGCCACTCCGAGCGTGTCCTCCCCGCCGATCGCAACGAGCGCGCCAAGCCCCTCCGCCTCGAAGCGCTCGAGCACCTGCTCGACGCCCCCGTCGAGCTTGAAGGGATTCGTCCGGGTCGTCCCGATGATCGTCCCACCCCGCGGCAGCAACCCCGAGATCTCGCGCGGGCCGAGCGGCTCGAAAAGCCCGTTCACGAGCCCGTTCCAGCCCTCGTGGATTCCCACGAAGTCGTGACCCCGAACAAGGACGCGGCGTCCCACGGCCCGGATAACCGCGTTCAGCCCTGGACAGTCGCCTCCGCCGGTGAGGACGCCGACCTTCACTGGCCCGATCGTACGAGACCTGCTCACTCGCAGGGTTACCATCTACTAACCGAGCCGAAGTGGCGGAACTGGCAGACGCGCCGGACTCAAAATCCGGTGGGGGAAACCTCGTGTGGGTTCGAGTCCCACCTTCGGCACCTCGTTGGGCAAGCAGACCGTCGCCGGCGGAGCCGAGCTTGGCTCGGCGGGAGCCCCGCGGGGGCGGGAATCGAAGCTTCGGCGAAGGAGGGGGCGCACGGGGGAACCATGGGTTCACCCGTGTCGAGATGCGCCGGACTCAAAATCCGGTGGGGGAAACCTCGTGTGGGTTCGAGTCCCACCTTCGGCACTGGCTCAGGGAGCGGCATCGCGCCGCTCTCTGACTTTCTGAGCGCGGGACGGACCGATAACCGCTCGCATGTTGTGGCCAGAGGAGAAGAAGGTCGCGCTGCAGGGTGACGGGCCATCGAGCTAGCCCTGAGCTAGCACCCGGTCGGCGTCACGAAGAGGGAATTGGGACTCCTCTCGCGCAAGCGAAAGGAGTCACCGATGCACGAAGTACCCGAAGTGCCCGCGGATCTCGAAGAGACCGCGGTCTTCCGCGCGCTGGAGATCCTGTCCAGCCTCCAGCAGAAAGGCAGGCTGTCCCCGCGCGAAGTCGCGGAGTACGCGGGCACCGATCCTGACGTCGTCGGCACGGCGATCGTGCGCGTGGTCGGCGCCGACTTCCGCAAGGCGCAGCGGACTCCGCAGGAGTCCAGCGTCGTCTACGCCAAGGCGGGCGAGCAGCAGACCGTTCCGGTTCGGTTCCGCGCACTGGCCGACACGTCGATCGCTGATCAGCTTCAGCGGTTCGCCGTGTTCGACCAGGACACGACGAACCAGGTCTAAAGCGACTGCGACAAGGGAGTGGGCCGCGAAAGCGGCCCACTCCCTTTGGTCCCTCAGTCCTTTTTCTGCGAAGGCGGCGGCGTCTTGGGAATGGGCGTCGCGCCCCTCTCCTCAGTCACGGGTGGCGGAACCTTCACAACTGGCGTCTGTCCTTTCGTGAAGTCCGAGGACTGCGGCCGTTGCTTTCCGTCTGCTCTGTGAGTCATTACTGCTCCTCGTTCAATCTATTCCTCGGGTGCCGGTGGGGGCGGAGGTGGCACCCTCGGCGGTGGCGCCGGACCTGGGACTATCGGGATCGGCGTTTCGCCCTCTTGCAGATGTTCTGGTGGTGGTACGTACGGGACGGGGGTTTCCCCGTATTCCTTATCGGCCATTCGCGCTCATTCCTTTCACGTTGCCGCAGCTACGAAGACGGCAAGGAACGCGCTTCCGACTACGAAGGCAGCTCCCGCCAAGAGATTCAAAACGGTCGTGTACTTAGTCCATCGGCTGCGTTCGGCTCCCTCGTATGCGCGACTGTTCCGCAACGCGCGGAGCCGGCAGCGCATATCGAGCTGAGCAGTCCCGTAGCTGAACAGGTTGAAGACGACGCTCGCGATGTACGCCGCCACAGCCACGATCGCGAATGCCGAGAACGAGTGAAGCGCAGTCCCAATCGAGGCCGTGACTCCGATCCCTGCTGCTCCCAGCGTCCGAATTGAGGAGTCCCAAGCCTCTTGAGAGTGGGCGTACACCTCGGCGAACTGCTCCCAAAGCGTTCGGCGATCCTCCTCGGAGAGATCGGGGACGGGTCCAGCCTCAACCGGGACCTGTTCGGCCACGGGTTCGACTCTATTGAGCGGTCCGGTCGGAGCCGGGGCCGGGTGGACGAGGGGAACGCCGAGCGCTTTCCACACCTCGGCCCACGCTCCCGCCACGGCCGAACCCTGCGGTTGACTAGACGCGAAGGGGACACGTCCCGGAGGTCGCATGAACGAGCAGCAACAAATCCTCATCGACAACATCGAGGAGTTCGGCGCGTGCGTTGAGGTCGAGGAGCTATTCCGGCGGAACAAGCCGATAAGTGCCCCGGCGCACGAAGCGGGAGAGATCGTCCTGTGGACGAGTGCCCGCTCGCACCGCACATTCAAAGTGATGGTGAAGGACTGCAAGCTCGGCTACGCGCTTGAGGCGGCGAAGCTAAACCGAGCCCTTTTCGAGGACATGGTTTGCGCCCATTGGGCTGAGCGCTTTCCCAGGAAGGCCATAAAGCTGATGGCGGAGCACGCTGACTACACGGCGGTTCTGCGGTCCGAGCTGTACGCCAAACACAAGCTGAAATACCCCGGGCCGAAGCCACCGACTCTGACCCCGCAGCAAAGGGCGACGTTCGATCGTCGCTATCAGAAGGACTCACGCGCGTGGACAGGAAAGGCGGTGCCCGAGATGATCGCCAACATCGTCGGCCTGTGGCCTGCGTCCGAACGGCGTCTCCTGATGCAGATGCACGACATCGCGCATCGCGCCAACAACGTGATCCTTCACCACTCGGCGGCGTCGCTGAGTCAAGGCGTCAGGGAGACGCCAGGCGGCTACGTCTTCGATGTGGGACCGTCGGGCCGCGGCGTCGCCTCGGCGCTTCGGTTCGGTTTCTGGACCTACGCGAACACGATCAGCCTCGTCCTAACCGGCGAGCCGCGCGACAAGCTGGACGAGCTGATGAGCCGGTACTCGCGTCTGCTCGTGAACGTGCGGAGCGCGGGCGAGGAAGCAGCTTCCGACGAGAGCTGAATGTGTTCATCGGTCGGAGCCTCCACGGTCGCTACGCTCACGACTCGTGAACGTCCGCAAGACGCACCTTCCTGACGACGTGCGGGCGGCGGCGATCGTCTCGATTGTCGATCGAGCCGACCTAGATCACGGACTCGCCGTCCCAGACTGGGTGAACGGACAATCGCCGGCGGAGCCGAGCTTGGCTCGGCGGGAGCTTCACCAGGCCCGGATCGATGCACCGGTGAAGGAGGGGGCCCACGGGGGAACCCTGGGTTCCCCCGTGAAGCGGTGCTCGCTTGAAAAGCGGCACTGCTTGAAAAGCGGCCCGCGGGGCTTGATACTTGGCGCTTCGCGGCGCGGGCCCACCACGGGCGTGCGGCGACGGCACCGATAGTGGGCGACTGAGGAGGAAGAGTGAGCAAGAAGCATTCGCTGGCAGCGCTCGTCGGCATCACCGCCGCGCTGGCGCTCCTCGCCGCGGGTTGCGGCGGGGGCGGAGGAGGAAAGAGCGGCGGCAACGTCTCGGCGCTCCCCGCGTCGTCGTGCTCGGACATCTTCTACGAGGGTGGCGGCGACCCCGACTACCTGATCGCGTCGGACCTGCCGCTGCAGGGCTCCGGGCGCACACAGACCGTGCAGATGACGGAGGCGGTCAAGTTCGTGCTGAAGCAGCACAACTTCAAGGCCGGGAAGTACAAGGTCGGCTACCAGTCGTGTGACGACGCGACGGCTCAGGCGGGCAAGTGGGATTCGGCGAAGTGCTCGTCGAACGCCAACGCCTATGCCGGGAACAAGAGCGTCGTCGGCGTGATCGGCACGTTCAACTCGGGCTGCGCCGAGATCATCATCCCGGTGCTGAACCGTGCGGCGGACGGGCCGGTTGCGATGGTCAGCCCGGCTAACACCTACGTCGGACTGACGCACGGCGGACCGGGAACGGCCGCCGGCGAGCCGGACAAGTACTACCCGACCGGTCAGCGGAACTACATCCGCATCGTCGCAGCCGACGACTTCCAGGGAGCGGCCGACGCGATCAACGCGAAGAACCTCGGCCTGAAGAAGGTCTACATCCTGAACGACAAGGAGGCGTACGGCCTCGGCGTCGCGACCGACTTCAAGAACTCCGTGACGCAGTTGGGCTTGTCGGTGGCCGGGTTCGGGGCATGGAACGGAAAGGCGTCTTCCTACACCGGCCTCGCGACCAAGATCAAGCAGTCCGGCGCAGACAGCGTCTTCGTCGGCGGGCTGGTGTGCGAGAACGGCGGCAAGCTGATCAAGGACCTCCGGTCCGTCCTCGGCGACAGCGTCACGCTGCTCGCTCCCGACGGCTTCACGCCGATCTCCGCCGTTGTTGACGGCGCAGGCAAGGCTGCAGAGGGTCTCTACGTCAGCGTCGCCGGCCAGCCGAACGAGAACCTCGGCGTGACCGGCAAGAAGTTCGTGAAGGACTTCGGCGCGCAGATCGGCGGCGAGAAACCGGATCCGTACGCCGCCTACGCCGGGCAGTCGGCCGAGGTGCTGTTGAAGGCGATCGAGACCTCGGACGGGTCGCGCAAGTCCGTGGCGACCCAGCTGCTCCAGACCAAGGTGACCGACGGGATCATCGGGACGTTCACGATCAACGAGAAAGGCGACACCGACGCGAACCCGGTCACGCAGTACCTGATCAAGAACGGCAAGCAGACCACCTTCAAGGTGATCACGCCTCCGACCAGCCTGGTCAAGGGCGGCGCGTAACGAGGACAGGACATCCGGTGGAGGAGGGCTCCGGCTCTCCTCCACTGGGGGTTCACCGACCGTGGCCACCGACGCCAGCCGCCAGCAGACCGCACGGCTCCGAAGCTTGGGAGCCGTAGGGGTCGTCCCGTGGATCGGCAGGCTGCTCGTCCTGCTGCTTCTGGCCTGGCTCGCGGTCAACCTCTACAAGACGCCGTCGGATTTCGTCGCCGTCGGTCTCGAGGGTCTCACGCTCGGCCTCGTCTACGGCCTGATCGCCCTTGGCTACTCGCTGGTCTACGGCATCCTCGAGCTGATCAACTTCGCCCACGGCGACGTGTTCATGCTCGGGAGCTGGATCTCGCTCGCCGTGGGCGCCCACACGCTGAACCTCGGCGCCGACAGCTCAGGCCTGGCCGTCATCGGCGGCCTCGTACTCACCCTCCTCGCCGCTGCCGCGTTCTGCGGCGTTCTGAACGTGACGATCGAGCGCGTGGCCTATCGGCCGCTGCGGAATGCGCCGCGGCTCGCTCCGCTGATCACCGCGATCGGGATGTCCTTCATCCTCCAGGACGTCGGGCTGAACCGGCTCGGGCCGGCACCGGTCTCGATCCCGAACATCCTGCCGCGGGGAACGGTCTTCTCCATCGGTGGCAACATCTACCGGTGGGACAGCCTGATCGTCGCCGTCTCGACGGTCCCCGTGTTGCTCCTGCTCGTCTGGCTCGTCCAGCGGACGCGCCAGGGCCGCGCGATGCGCGCGGTCGCCCAGGATCAGGAAGCCGCGGCGATGATGGGGATCAACGTCAACCGAATCATCTCGTTCACGTTCCTGATCGCGGGCGCGCTCGCCGGGGTGGCGGGTCTCCTCTACGCCCTCTACTCGACGAACATCCAGTTCGATCAGGGGTTCACCCTCGGCCTGATCGCCTTCACTGCCGCCGTGCTCGGCGGGATCGGAAACCTCCCGGGCGCGGTACTCGGCGCGGTCATCATCGGCTTGATCCAGCAGTTCAACGAGGGCCTCTCCTGGCACGCGCCGGGCAGTGACTGGACGCAGTCGATCGTGTTCGCGATCCTGATCCTGATCCTCGTCTTCCGCCCCGAGGGCCTCCTCGGCGAGCGGACACCCGAGGGCGGCTGATGGCCTCGGCCGAGTACCGGCGGCCCTGGTTCCATCGTTACACCGGCCTGCCGGGTGAGCTGCGGCGGCGCTGGCGCGGGATGGACGACCGGAAGCGCTTCCAGGCCGGGATCGTCCTGCGCGTGCTCCTGCTTGCGGTGCTGATCGTGATCGGCTGGCCGCTCGCGCTTCTGGTCGCGATCCTCTTCGCCGTCAAATACCTGCTGCCACGGGTGCCCGAGCCCTGGTCCCGTTTCAACCGCTTCGTTACGCCGGGGATCATCCTGCTCGTCGCGGTCACATATCCGTTCTTCGTCGAGGGCCTCGGCTCGATGCGGCTGCTCGGCGACTATCCCGGGCTCGACACCGCGGTGATCATGGGCGTCTACGCGATGATGGCCGTCGGCCTCAACATCGTGGTCGGGTACGCGGGGCTGCTCGACCTCGGCTACGTCGCGTTCTACGCCATGGGCGCCTACACGGCCGCCTGGTTCGCATCCGTTCAGTTCGCGCACCGCAACGTCCACTTCGGGGCCGTCGGCGTCGGGTCGAACACGCCCGGGATTCACATCTCGATCTGGCTCCTGCTGATCGTGGCCGGGATCTTCACCCTGGTGATCGGCGTCCTGATCGGCCTTCCGACCCTGCGCCTCCGCGGCGACTACCTCGCGATCGTGACACTGGGCTTCGGCGAGATCCTGCCCCAGGTGGCGCGAAACGGCGACAACCTCGGCGGCTTCAACCTCACGAACGGCCCGAACGGCATCACGCCGATCGACGCCCCGGGGTTCGGCTCGGTCGGGGGGAAGATCGGGCTTCCGGAGAACTACCTCGCCGTCTCGAATCGGAACGAGATCTATTTCTGGACGGTCCTGGTGCTCGTGATTCTCACGATCTTCGTCAGCCTGCGCCTGCGCGACTCGCGGCTCGGCCGCGCGTGGATCGCGATCCGCGAGGACGAGACCGCGGCGGCAGCGATGGGGGTCCCCCTGATGCGGACGAAGACCTGGGCCTACGCGACCGGCGCGTTCATCGGGGGCGTCGCGGGGGCCTACTTCGCGGCGTTCAAGAGCTCGACGTTCCCAGGGGACTTCTCCTTCAACATCTCGGCCTTCATCCTCTCGATGGTCATCCTCGGCGGGATGGGCAACGTCTGGGGCGTGGTGTTCGGCGGCGCGTTCCTCGCTTTCCTCAACCAGCAGGGGCTGTCGGATATCGGGCACTCGATCAACCAGACGTTCGGGACGAGCTTCGACGTGCCGAAGTACCAGTTCGGGATCTACGGACTGATCATCGTGGCCGTGATGCTGATCCGGCCGGAGGGGTTGATCCCGAGCTCCAGACGCCAGCGCGAGCTCCACGAAGGGGTGGCGGACACGCCGCTCTACGACGTGCAGAAATGAGCATGCTCCGGAGCGAGGGATAAGTGGCCTCTCCCGACACTGGGGCGCGTGGCGCTAAGGCCGAAAACATCCTCGTGGCCGAGAACGTCCGCAAGGAGTTCGGCGGCCTCGTTGCGACGAACGACATCGACTTCGTGATTCCGAAGGGCTCCGTCGTCAGCCTGATCGGCCCGAACGGCGCCGGCAAGACGACGTTCTTCAACATGCTGACCGGCGTCTACAAGCCCACTGCCGGGCGGATCGTCTTCGACGGGGCGGACGTGACCGGCAAGCCCCCGCACGCGATCACCGAGCGCGGGATCGGACGCACGTTTCAGAACATCCGCCTCTTCCAGAACATGACCGCGCTCGAGAACGTCATGGTCGGGATGCACTCGCGGCTCAAGGGCGGGATCCTGGGGTCGATCGTCCGCACACCGCGGATCCGCCGCGAGGAGCGAGGAGCGCGCGACCGCGCACGCGAGCTGCTCGAGTTCAGCGGCTTGCGAGGGAAGGGCGACGAGATCTCGCGCAATCTCTCCTACGGCGACCAGCGCCGGCTCGAGGTCGCCCGCGCGCTCGCGACCCAGCCCAAGCTGATCCTGCTCGACGAGCCCACGGCCGGAATGAACCCCCAGGAGACGGCCGAGTTCACCGCCTTCGTCGAGCGTCTGCGCACCGAGGAAAAGCTGACAGTGCTGCTGATCGAGCACGACATGCGGGTCGTGATGGGCGTCTCCGACCGCGTGACGGTGCTCGAGTACGGCGAGAAGATCGCCGAGGGCTCTCCCCAGGAAGTGCAGAAGGACCCGCGGGTGATCGAGGCCTACCTCGGGAAGCAGGCGGTCGAAGGATGAGCTCGATCACGTGGAGAGGGCAGGGGGGAACCGGGAGGTTCCTCCGAGGGCGATGCGCGCCAGAGGCGCGCCGCACCGTGGAAGAAGGGGGAACGTGGGGGAAACATGGTTTCCCATGCGGGAGCGAGCCGGAGGCGAGCGACGTGGTTGAGGCGTATTTGGGGAAGCAGGCGGTCGAAGGCGGAGGCGGCGAGTCGTGAGCGCGCAACCCGAGAACATCCTCGAGCTGGAGGACGTCCACACCTATTACGGCTCGATCGAGGCGCTGAAGGGAATCTCGATCACGGTCGGCCAGGGCGAGATCGTCACGCTGATCGGCGCGAACGGCGCCGGCAAATCCACGACTCTTCGGTCGATCAACGGGCTCAACAACCCGCGCCGCGGGACGATTCGATTCCAGGGCCGCGACATCACGCATGCGCCCGCCCACGACATCGTCAAGCTCGGGATCTCGCAGTCGCCCGAGGGTCGCCGCCTGTTCCCGCGCATGAGCGTGATCGAGAACCTCCTGATGGGCACCTTCCAGCGCTCGGACCGCAGCAACCGTAAGGCCGTCGGCGAGGATCTCGATCGCGTCTACGAGCTGTTCCCTCGCCTGAACGAGCGAAAGCAGCAGAAGGCGGGGACGCTCTCGGGCGGCGAGCAGCAGATGGTGGCGATCGGCAGGGCGCTGATGGCTCACCCGAAGCTGCTGCTCCTGGACGAGCCTTCGATGGGGCTCGCCCCGATCTTCGTCGAGCGGATCTTCGAGATCATCCGCGAGATCAACGCCCAGGGGACGCCGATCCTGCTCGTCGAGCAGAACGCCCTGATGGCGCTCGACGTCGCCCAGCGCGGCTACGTGCTCGAGACCGGTGCGGTCGCGCTGGCGGACGACGCAGCCAAGCTGAAGCAGAACGACCAGGTCAAGAAGACCTATCTCGGCGTCACGGACTAACCCGGTGCGCTAGGCGCGGCCCACGCGGAGCGGAAAGTACGGGGGCGAGAGCAGGAATCCGATTCTCGGCTGCCGGCCGGTCCAGCCCTCCGTCATCGTCAGGGCCGCGCCGACCCCGTGGGTCGGGACGAAGCCGAGCTGGCGCGCGGCGGCGGCGTCCCGGCAGCCCGCGATCAGGACGTGGCCGAGCCTGCCGAGCGCGGGCTGGCACGCGTCCCAGTCCGCAAAGGGCAGGAGCGGATGCACCGAGCGGCCGGCTCGGTACGCCTCGAGTGCGCGCGCGTCCGCTCCGGCCTCGGTCTCGGCCTGCGCGAGCGCGGCGGGGTCAGGTCCGTCGCGGGTCGCGCCGAAGAAGGCGCGGTACGGCTGTTGGGTCGGATGCGCGAAGTTGCGATGGAAGCGGTGCAGCAGGATGGCCGTTCCGCCCTCGACCACCGGAAAGGCGTCTCGCCAGAGGCGTAGAGCGAGGCCCAGCCCGAGGACGGTGCCGAGCAGCGGGTTGGGGCGCTCGCGGGGCAGGTAGGGCGTCGTGCGCGGGATCCCGATGCAGATTGCGTCCAGCGGGTCGTCCAGGCCCGCGGCGCGAAGCTCCACGCCACGAAGCAGCGCCTCTGCATGCGCGACCGAGGGCGGGCCGCCGAATGCGGCCGCTGCGCTGCGCTCGAGCGGGAGCGAGCTCAGCACGCGTGAGCGCACCGCGCCGGGCAGGAGCCCGAAGGCATGGCGGAGGGGGGAGCGCACGACCCGGTCGAGCTGAGCAGTCTCGTAGGGATAGCCGCCGAACGTCCCGCCGAAGCGGGGATGGTTGAGGACAACCGACGCGCCGATCACGGGTACGCGCGCGGCGAGCGCCCGCTCGAGCGCGACGGCGGTGCGCCAGCCCTGGGAGGCCGAGGTTTCGAGCAGGGAATAGGCGCCGGCGGCCCGCAGTGCCTCGCGGTTGGCGGCGCCGAGCAGGGCTGCGGGGCCACCGTGAAGCACCGTCTCCGCCGCGGAGACGACGACGACGACGTCGCTCCGGACGAGGGCGGGGTGGACTCGCAGCGGCGTCGAGCCCGCGTCGCCGATCTCGACGAGGTCCTCGCGCTCGACGTCGTGCACCTCCACGTGTCCGTGGAAGCGACGGGCGAACTCGGGCGACACCAGGCTCTCCAGCAGGTCACGGCCGGCTCGACGCGTCAGCCCCCCCGCGACGAGCAGCGTCTGGAAGCCGGACGCGATCCCCAGGCGCTCCAGCTCCTCGACCGCCGCCGCGATCGCCTCCTGGCGGGGGTCACGCTCGACGCCGGGCAACGGCAGGGCGGGCGGCTCGACGACGAGTGTCGCGCGCCCTCCTGCGCGCGGCACGAGCGCGGCAAGCGGGGGCCCCGCCAACGGGAAGCGAAGAGCGTCTCGGACGGCTGCGCCCACGTCGATCGCCTCGCCGGGCGGGGGCGGCGTGAGGACGACGTCGTCGTCGCCGGCCTGCACGACGACGAGCCTCGACCCGGAGAGCATCGGCACGCGAGGCATCGTTGGAGTCAAGCAGTTGGACGGGCAGACCAGGCTCGGGATTACCATGAAGGGCGATGTCGCCGAAGACCCTCACGGGCGCCGAGCTTCAGCTCGACGACGGGCCCGCGCGTGAGGCAGAGCTCTTCCTCGTCGACGGGAACAACCTCGCCTACCGCGCATTCTTCGCCCTGCCCGAGGAGCTCGCGACGAGCGAGGGCTTCTCGACGAACGCGCTGCTCGGCTTCACGAACATGCTCTTCAAGCTGCTCTCCGACTACCGGCCAAAGGGGGTCGCGGTGGCCTGGGACACGAGGCCTGTGCACCGCGCCGAGCAGCTCGAGACCTACAAGTCCGAGCGCCGGCCGATGCCCGACCTGCTGCGCGAGCAGTTCCCCTACTTCCGCCCGATCGTCGAGGCCTTCGGCTACCGCAACCTCGAGTTCGAGGGCTGGGAAGCGGACGACGTGATCGCCACGCTCGCGACACGAGCCGACGGGGCCGCGATCAGGACCTGCGTCGTCTCGACCGATCGGGACGCCTTCCAGCTCTGCTCCGAGAACATCTGCCTGATGATGACCCCGCGCGGGGTGTCGGACGTGCACGTCTACACGCCCGACCGGGTCGAGGCGCGCTACGGGATCCGGCCCGAGCAGATCCCGGACTTCATCGGCCTGAAAGGCGACACCTCGGACAACATCCCGGGCGTCCCCGGCATCGGGGACAAGACCGCGGGCCAGCTGGTCGCGCAGTACGGGTCGCTGGAAGGCGTGCTCGAGCACGTCGACGAGCTCTCGCCTGCGCGGAGGAAGAACGTTTCTGACCATGCCGGGCAGGCGCGCCAGTCCAAGGAGCTTGCGACGATGCGGCGCGATCTGGATGTCGACTGTGACCCGGCCCAGCTCGTACTAGCGCCGCCCGACCGCTCGCAGCTGAGAGAGATGTTCCGCCGCTTCGAGTTTCGCGGCCTGCTCGGCCGGGTCGACCAGCTCGACGAGGCCGTGCCTGCTCAACCGATGCGGGTCGAGGGGACGGAGGCGGCGTGGCGGGAGGGCGAGCTCGAGCTCAGCGGCCGGTCGGGCCTCGCGATTCGCGACGGCCGGTTCGCCCTCGCGGGCGGCGACGGCGTGATCGTCGGACCTTGGGAGGAAGCACTCGTCTCCAAGCTGCGGGACGGCGAGATCGTCGCCCACGACTTCAAGGCGCTCCCGAGGCTCACGTTCCAGCCGGCGGAGGACACGATGATCCTGGCGTACCTAATCGAGCCGGGCCGCGCCTCCTACGAGCTGGACGACCTCGCGCAGGAGTACGGAGTCGAGCCCATCCCGACCCCTCCCACGGACGACGAGAACGCTGCGCTCGTCCGCCACGCCGAGATTCCCCGCCGGCTCGCGCCGACGATGCTCGAGCGCGTCCGCGAGCGGGAACAGGAGCATCTCTACCGCGAGATCGAGCTTCCCCTGACGGCCGTGCTGGCGGCGATGGAGGACGCGGGCGTCAAGATCGACACGTACCGCATGGGCGAGATCACCGCGCGGCTCGCCGACCGCCTCGAAGAGCTCGAGGCCAAGGCGTACGAGCTCGCCGGCGAGGAGTTCATGATCGGATCGACCCAGCAGGTGGCGCGTGTGCTGTTCGAGAAGCTGCAGCTGACGCCGGGCCGCAAAGGCAAGACCGGGTACTCGACCGACACGCGCGTGCTCCGCTCGATCCGCGAAGAGCACCCGATCGTCGAGGTGCTGGAAGAGTGGCGGGAGTACTCGAAGCTGCTGAACACCTACCTCGGCCCGCTCCCGTCGCTGATCTCCGAGGAAGACCAGCGGCTGCACACGACCTTCAACCAGACGGTCGCCTCCACCGGCCGCCTCTCGACCACGAACCCGAACCTGCAGTCGATCCCGATCCGGACGGAGCTCGGCAAGGAGATCCGCTCCGCCTTCGTCGCAGAGCCCGGCTCGCGGCTGCTCTCGGCGGACTACTCGCAGATCGAGCTCCGCATCCTCGCCCACGTCTCCGGCGAGCCGAAGCTGCGGGAGGCGTTCGCGCGCGGCGAGGACATCCACACCGCGACCGCTGTCGAGATGCTCGGGAAGGACCCGGCGGAGCTGACGAGCGGCGACCGCTCGGTGGCGAAGATGATCAACTTCGGGATCGTCTACGGGATCTCCGCGTTCGGGCTGTCGGAGAACCTCGAGATCCCGCGCGAGCAGGCGCAGGCGTACATCGACGCATATCTCGCGCGCTTTCCGCTCGTGCAGGACTTCATCGAGCGCACGATCGAGCAGGCGAAGCGGGACGGCTACGTCACGTCGCTGCTCGGCCGGCGCCGCCCGGTGCAGGAGATCCGCGCCTCGAACCGGCAAACGCGAGCCCTGGGGGAGCGCCTGGCGGTGAACTTCGTCATGCAGGGCTCGAACGCGGACATCATCAAGGTGGCGATGATCGGGATCCAGCGCCGGCTCCGCGAAGAGGGCCGCAGCGCGCAGCTCGTGCTGCAGGTGCACGACGAGCTCCTGCTCGAGGTCCCGGAGGCAGAGATCGGCCCCGTGCGGGAGCTCGTCCGCCAGGAAATGTGCGGCGCGTACCCGCTCGACCCGCCGCTCGCGGTGGAAGTCGGCACGGGCGACGACTGGGCTGAGGCAAAGTCGTAGCGGTCCGGTAAACGCGCTAGGGAGTCGCAACGACCCACGCTAGGATCGTCGCGCGGCTCCGAGTGGGCCGCTTTGCCCGAGTGCACATTCGATGAGGGGAGATTCATGAAACGGCTTGCCGCCGCCGGAGCGCTCGTCCTCGGGCTGCTTCTGGTTCTACCGGCGCTCGCTTCGGGCGCTCCGCGGCCGAAGGACACCCATCTCCAGTTGCTGGCGATCAACGACTTCCACGGCCACATCGAGTCGACGACGCCGGGCTTCATCACGAACAGCAGCGGCGTCAGCGTCCGCGCGGGAGGGGCGGAATACCTCTCGACGCGCCTGAAGATGCTGCGCGAGCGCAACTCGAACACGCTCTTCGTCGGCTCAGGCGATCTCGTCGGCGCGAGCCCCCTGACCTCCGCGCTCTTCCACGACGAGCCGACGATGGAAGCGCTCAACATGATGGGCCTCGACGTCTCGGGGATCGGAAACCACGAGTTCGACGAGGGGCTCCAGGAGATCTACCGGCTGCTGAACGGCGGCTGCCACCCCGTGGACGGCTGCCAGGACGCTGATCCGTATCTCGGCGCGGACTTCGGCTACCTCGCCGCAAACGTCTTCTTCGCCGGCGGGAACAAGACCGTCCTGCCGCCGTACGAGATTCACAAGGTCGGCAACGCCAAGATCGCCTTCATCGGAATGACGCTCGAGGGGACGCCGCTGATCGTCACGCCGTCCGCGATCAGGGGCCTCGAGTTCAGGCCCGAGGTCGTGACCGCAAACGCGCTCGTGAAGAAGCTCCGTGCCAAGCAGAAGATCCGCAGCTTCGTGATCCTCCTGCACCAAGGTGGCTTCCAGAACGCCCCGTACTCGAAGGGCTTCCTCGACCCGAACGGCTGCGACAACCTGAGCGGAGAGATCGTCGCGATCGCGAACGCGCTCGATCCTCAGGTCGACGTGGTGATCAGCGGGCACACCCACGCCGCCTACAACTGCAAGATCGGACGAAAGCTCGTCACGAGCGCATCGTCGTTCGGGCGTGTCGTGACCGATATCGACCTCGTGATCGATCGCAAGACGAAGGACGTGAAGTCGGCGAAGGCGCAGAACGTGGTCGTGACCCAGGACGTGCCGAAAGACCCGGCCCAGACCGCGCTGATCAACAAGTACAAGACGATCGCGGCGCCGATCGCGAATCGCGTGATCGGCTCGATCACGGCCGATCTGAAGTCCTCGCGCGACGGCGTCCAGAACGCTGGCGGGGAGTCGCCACTCGGAGACGTGATCGCGGACGCGCAGCTCGAGGCGACGACTCCGACCGACTTCGGCGGGGCCGTCATCGCGTTCATGAATCCCGGGGGAATCCGGGCTCCGTTGCTCTTCAGCCAGATCTCGGGTGGGGAGCAGTTGGGCGAGATCACGTACGGCGAGGCCTTCACCGTCCAGCCGTTCGGGAACACGCTGGTGGTGAAGACGCTGACCGGGAGCCAGATCCAGCGCCTGCTCGAGCAGCAGTTCACGGTTGCGACGCCGCCGCGGATTCTGCAGGTCTCCTCGACGCTGAGCTACAAGTGGGCGAGCTCGCGCCCGGCCGGCGACAAGGTCGACGACAGCTCGGTGATGATCGGGAACCAGGCTGTCGACCTGTTCAAGTCCTACCGGGTCGAGATGAACAGCTTCCTCGCCGACGGCGGCGACGGGTTCAGCGTCTTCAAGGAGGGCACGAACCAGCTGGGCGGCGAGGTCGACCTCGACGCGTTCGGCCGCTA
The DNA here is from genome assembly GCA_038237865.1 of Gaiellales bacterium. GTDB lineage: Bacteria > Actinomycetota > Thermoleophilia > Gaiellales > Gaiellaceae > 3-1-20CM-4-69-9. Next base: position 65,125 of record JBBRYG010000008.1, read on the forward strand.
CATGATGGCGCACAGTCCCGTCTCGCCTCCGCCGCTGACGCGGATCACAAGAGTCGACTAAGCGCGCCGCCCTTGTCCCCTCGGACCGTCGCCGACCTGCCGGGCTTCGCCCGGCAGGTCCCCAGCGGCTCGTGCTCCAACTCACCGCTCGAAGTCGTCATGGTGCCGGCATAGCCGGCGCCGGACTTCGAGCGGCCCCTGGCTATACTGACCGCCGCTTGATGACCACGGAGCAGACAGAGCAGCGAGTCGCCGGTGACGGCGTCTGGATCACCGGTCCGGACGGCGAGCTGATCCCGGACTACGACTCGACCTTTCCGACGATCAACGAGGGCGAGGTCGTCCACGGCCAGGTCGTCCGGGTCGACAAGGACGAGGTGCTCGTCGACATCGGCTACAAGTCGGAAGGCGTCATCCCGGTCGCCGAGTTGTCGATCCGGCGCTCGATCAACCCGGCCGACGAGGTTTCGATCGGCGACGAGATCGACGCGCTCGTGCTCACGAAGGAGGATGCGGACGGCCGGCTGATCCTCTCCAAGAAGCGGGCTCGCTTCGAGCTCGCCTGGAAGGCGATCGAGGCTGCAGCCGAGTCCGGTGAGCCGGTGAACGGTCGCGTGATCGAGGTCGTCAAGGGCGGTCTGATCCTTGATCTCGGCGTGCGCGGCTTCCTGCCGGCATCGCTGGTCGACATTCGCCGCGTCCAGGACCTCGACGAGTTCATGGGCAAGGAGCTGCGCTCGAAGGTGATCGAGCTGAACCGCTCGCGCAACAACGTCGTCCTCTCCCGCCGCGCCGTCCTCGAGGACGAGCGCAAGGAGATGCGCCAGGCGATCCTCGACCGGCTGAACCCCGGCGACGTGGTCGACGGCCAGATCTCGAATATCGTCGACTTCGGGGCGTTCGTCGACCTCGACGGCATGGACGGCTTGATCCACATCTCCGAGCTTTCGTGGAGCCACGTGAACCATCCGTCCGAGGTGCTCGAGATCGGCCAGGACGTCAAGGTCAAGGTGCTCGACATCGACCGCGACCGCCAGCGCATCTCGCTCGGGCTGAAGCAGACCCAGAGCGATCCCTGGCAGCAGGTGCTCGAGCAGTACAAGGAGGGCGACACCGTCGAGGGCAAGGTGACGAAGGTGGTCACGTTCGGCGCCTTCGTCGAGATCCTCCCCGGCGTCGAGGGCCTCGTGCACATCTCCGAGCTCGCGCAGCGCCACGTCGAGAACCCGCGCGAGGTCGTCTCACAGGGCGACACCGTCCCGGTCCTGATCCTCGAGGTGGACGCCGAGCGGCGACGCCTCTCGCTGTCACTCAAACGCGTCGAGAACGGGCATGTTCCGCCCGACATCGACGAGCCGCTGCAGTCGACGCCCAACCTCGACTTGTCCGAGGACGTCTTCACGGACTCCGCCTCCGCCCCCGAGGCACCTCCGATCGAGGAGGAAACAGCCGCTTCCCCTGCTCCCGAGGAGGAGACGGCCGCTTCCCCTGCTCCCGAGGAGGACGAGGCGGTGGAGCGGGAGGCCGTCGCTGCGGGCGACGACGTGGATCCCGCTGCGGCCGACGAGGTCGCCTCCGCTCCTGACGAGCGCTGACCGGCAGGTCACCGTCGCCATCACGGGCGGCATCGGCGCCGGCAAGAGCGAGGCGCTGAAGGCATTCGCGCGCCACGGCGCCGCCACGAGATCGAGCGACGAGATCGTCCATCGCCTCCTGCGAGAGGATCCGGAGGTGCACCGCGAGCTAGTGGCACGCTGGGGTTCCCGCGTCGTCGGCCCCGATGGGGCGGACCGGTCGGCGATCGCGAACATCGTCTTCGGTGACGCCGAGCAGCTCGCCTGGCTCGAGGAGCTGCTCCATCCGAAGGTCGTGCGGGAATACCTGGCGTGGCGAGAGCAGCTGAGCGGAGGAGACGACCCGCCGAGCGTGCTCGTGACCGAGGTGCCGCTGCTCTACGAGACGGGCGGTGAGGCCCGCTTCGACAAGGTGGTGGTCGTCACCGCTGCGCCGGAGCTGCGGGCAACACGGCACGGTGCGCCCGGAGACGAGCGTGCGTCCCGGCTGCTTCCCGACGAGGAGAAGATCCGGCGCGCCGACTTCGTCTACGTCAACGACGGCTCGCTCGAGGAGCTCGATGTGTTCGTCGCAGACGTGATGGAGCGCCTGTGATCCGGCGGCTCGTCATGCTGAGCGCGTTGCTCGCCGTGCTGGCGGCGAGCTTCGGAATCCTTCAGGCGACGAAGCCTGGCTGGTGGGATCGGCTCTGGTATCCGCTCCAGTATGAGCGGATCGTCCGAGGCCACGCCCGGAACTACCGCCTCGATCCGACCCTGCTCGCCGCCGTCATCTACCAGGAATCGAAGTTCAAGTCCGACGCCCGCTCCAGCTCAGGTGCGATCGGTCTGATGCAGCTGTTGCCGGACACGGCCAAAGGCATCGCCGTGCACACCGGCGGGACGCGCTTCCAGGTCGCCGATCTCTATGACCCCGAGCTCAACGTTCGCTACGGCTGCTGGTATCTCAAGCACCTGCTCTCGAAGTACGGCGACGAGCGGACCGCGCTGGCCGCGTACAACGCGGGTCAGGACAACGTCGACCACTGGCGTGCGGCCGGCCGGGGAATCCAGTTCTCCGAGACGCGGGCCTACGTCAAGCGGGTCGAGGAGCTGAAGGACATCTACCGCCGGGCCTACGGGCCGCAGCTCGGCGTCTAAGGCGCCGCTTGCGGTGCCGCCATCAGGATGGGCGAGCTTTGCTCGCGCATCCGTCTGAACTGACCGGTCGACCCGATCGAGCTTATTCCGAGACCACCTCTAGGGAGCAGGCGGCGCCGGGGGTGCAGGCGGCGGCGGAGGCGGCGGGCAGCCGGTCTCCGTGTCGGCCTGGTTCACGATCGTGAACCGCTGCGCGAGCGACGAGGCATGGCCGCGGATGTCCTGCGCGCGCGCCGTCACCTGGTAGACGCCGTTCGGGACCGTTCGCGTGTCGAAGGCCGTGTTCAGGCTGTAGAGAAAACGGCCCGGCATGAGCGTGAACTGGCGACTTCCGAACCGCGGCGCGTTCTGGTACGTCCCGCGTGCGTAAATCGTCCAAAACTCGGGTGTGCTCGGCAGGGTCGTCCGGAAGTCCGCGGCCGCGATCAGCGGCTGGTAGACGGCCCCTCCGACCTTTCGCATCGTCCAGGCGACGAGCGCCGGGGCGACCGGAAAGCCTGCGAACGATCCGGTCACCTTCATCTGCGGGATGTCCGAGGCCTCGGCGACGATCGAGACGGTGCCGCAAACCCCGAGCGGGTCGAGCGGGGCAAGCGAGCCGGGGCCGCGCAGGTAGACACCGGTCACGTGCGGCTTGACCGTGTCTTGGTAAGGAGCGATTCCACCTTTCGCGAGCGGATTCCAGACCTTGAAGCCTCGGATCTCCGCCAGGTGGACGTGGCCGGCGCCTCGCTGGATGTAGCCGAGGAGCGTCTGCTTCGCGACCACCTTCTCTCCGTCGGCCACGACGGGGATGAGGTGGTAGTACTGGAAGACGCGGTTGTCCTCGGTCGAGACGGAGATCGTGTCGCCGTCGATCGACTTCACGGTGCCGGAGACGACCGGGTAGACGCTCGTCCCGTCGGGCGCAGAGATGTCGATGCCGTTGTGGAAGCGGAACGATCCCGGCCCCTGCAGCCCGCTCTGGAAGAGCGACATCTCGAAGATCGTCCGCGGGTCACCGAAGTTCGCTCGCACGGCGTGCTGCTTGTTGAACGGCTTCACCGGCCACGGGTAAGCGGCCGCGGTCCCGGGTAGGACCAGGGCGAGCAGGAGCCCGATGAGGGTGAGTCGGCGCACGGCTAGTGGGACGTCTTCGACGTACGGGAGGTTAGTCCGCCGACCGGCTCTCGAGCTCGTTCGACTTCGCCGTCAAGGCCGCGAAGCCGGCCTGGAGGAAGTCGTTGACGCCGGCACCTGCGAGCGTCCACGTCAGCAGGCGACCGAAGCGTGGTGCCAGAACCTGGGTCGCGGCGAGCCCTGCGGCCGTCCAGGTCCCGATGCAGCGGCTGCAGGTCACGAGCTCGCCGATCGCCTGCTCGAAGCCGCCGTTCTGCACGGGCTGCTCGCCCTCTCCCTCGTGGGCGGCACCCTGGACGAACGGGTCGCGGAGGAAGCTGGTCACCTCGTCGCTGGCGATCGTCCGCGACGCCTTGAAGATCGCCGCCGAGAGAGCGACCAGATCGAGCGCGGTGTGCTCCTTCAGGTCGCGATCGAGCACGCGCGCGAGCGCACCCGCGGCCGCGAGGCCGCCCGCGTACACGCCCATCAGCACGGCATAGGGGCCGTAGGGCGGACGCGCCTCCTGCGACCCCTGTGGCGGTGCGGTCTCGACGGCCATCGTGGCTACGCTTGTTCCGGATGCCCGACTTCAAAACATCGGCGGCCTACAACCCGACCGGGGACCAGCCGACGGCGATCGCGACGCTCGCAGAAGGTCTGCGCGCGGGTGACCGTTACCAGACGCTCGTCGGGGCCACCGGCACCGGCAAGACGGCGACGATGGCCTGGACGATCGAGGAGGTCGGCAAGCCCGCACTGATCATCGCTCACAACAAGACGCTCGCCGCGCAGCTCTGCAACGAGTTCCGCGAGTTCTTTCCCCACAACGCGGTCGAGTACTTCGTCTCCTACTACGACTACTACCAGCCCGAGGCGTACGTCCCGCAGGCGGACCTCTACATCGAGAAGGACTCTTCTCAGAACGACGACATCGCGCGGCTCCGGCTCGCGGCGACCTCGGCGCTCTTCACCCGCCGCGACGTGGTCGTGGTCGCGTCGGTCTCCTGCATCTACGGCCTGGGCTCGCCGGAGGAGTGGCGGGAGCGCATGATCTACCTCGAGATCGGGGCGCAGCACGATCGCGACCTCATGCTCCGGAAGCTGATCGACAGCCAGTACGCCCGCAACGACACCGTGCTCGGGCGCGGTCGCTTCCGCGTCAAGGGGGACGTCGTCGAGGTGCAGCCGGCGAACCAGGAGACCGCGTACCGGATCTCGTTCTTCGGCGACGACGTCGAGCAGATCAGCCACTTCGACCCGCTGACGGGCGAGATCTTCGCGCGACTCGACAACATCGCGATCTGGCCGGCGACCGAATACGTGACCTCCCAGCCGACGATCGAGCGCGCCGTCTCCGAGATCCGGCACGAGCTCGAGGAGCAGGTGAAGAAATTCGAGGCGGAGGGCCGGATGCTCGAGGCCCATCGCATCCGCCAGCGCACCGAATACGACCTCGAGATGATGCAGGAGCTCGGCTTCTGTAACGGGATCGAGAATTACTCCCGCATCCTCGAGGGCCGGGCGCCGGGGACGCATCCCTTCACGCTGCTCGACTACTTCAACAAGGACTTCGTCGTCTTCGTCGACGAGTCGCACCAGACCGTCCCGCAGGTCGGCGGGATGTACGAGGGCGACCGCTCACGGAAGCAGACGCTCGTCGACTACGGCTTCCGGCTTCCGTCGGCGCTCGACAACCGTCCGCTCCGCTTCGACGAGTTCCTCGAGAAGGTGCCGCAGCTCGTCTTCGTCTCGGCCACGCCAGGCCCCTTCGAGGGGCGGAACTCGCAGCGCAACGCGGAGCAGCTGATCCGGCCGACCGGGATCGTCGACCCGGAGGTCGAGCTGCGCGCGACGAAGAATCAGATCGACGACCTGCTCGGCGAGGTGCGGAAACGCGAGGCCGCCGGCGAGCGCGTCCTGGTCACGACCCTCACGAAGAAGATGTCCGAGGACCTGACCGACTACCTGCTCGAGTCAGGTGTCAAGGCCCGCTATCTGCACTCGGAGATCGACACGCTGGAGCGGATCCAGATCATTCGCGAGCTGCGGCTGGGGGAGTACGACGTGCTGGTCGGCGTCAACCTCCTGCGCGAGGGGCTCGATCTCCCGGAGGTCTCGATGGTCGCCATCCTCGACGCTGACAAGGAAGGCTTCCTGCGCGGCAAGACGGCGCTGATCCAGACGATCGGGCGGGCCGCGCGGAACGTGAACGGCAAGGTCGTGATGTATGCGGACAAGCGGACGGAGGCGATCGAGGGCGCGCTCGACGAGACGAACCGGCGGCGGGCGATCCAGCTCGCCTACAACGAGGAGCACGGGATCACGCCGGAGACGATCTCCAAGGGCGTCTCCGACATCGCGGAGTTCCTCACGCTCGAGTCCCCGACCGTTCCGGGCAGCAAGCGGCGCCGCGGGAGCGTGAAGGTCGAGGGGATGGACCGCGGGGAGCTCGAGAAGCTCGTGATCCAGCTGGAGGAGGAGATGTTCGCCGCCGCCGAGGAGCTTCGCTTCGAATACGCGGCGAAGCTTCGCGACGAGATCAAGGATCTGCAGCGTGAGCTGAACGCCCTCGCGGCGAGCGCGGCCTAGATCGTCTAGCGGACGGGATAGGAGAAAGCCCTCGAGACCTCGGCGACGGGGGACGAAGCGGCGACCGAACCCGTCAGCCGTTGCCCACGGGCTCCGGCCGGCACCCGCCAGCTGCACGTCGCACGGCCGGTGCGCTCGACCCAGCTCTTCGACGCAGCCTTCAGCGAGCGACCTCCCAGGCCGGCTCGGCAACTGACGCGGAGACGACCGATGTCCGCCCCGCTGACCTCGGCCGCGGCCACGGTGAAGCTGAACCGCTTTCCGGAGGCGGGCGGCGCTTTCGGCGTCACCGGATCGGCTAGCACGAGGTTCGGCAGCGTCAATTGCCGCACCTGGGTTCCGTCGGAGCGCATCACGTACACCTCGTGGGACAGTGAGGAGCGGCCTCGCGCGAATGCGATCTCGCTCGCGTCCGGCGACCAGCTCGGGAAGTCGTCCTTACCCGGGTAGACGGTCAGCCGCTTGAGCCCGGTGCCGTCCGTGTTGGCGACGTAGAGCTCGGCGTTTCCGAGCGGGAAGTCGCGGTCGGCCTGGAACGCGACCCGGCGCCCGTCGGGAGACCAGGCCGGACGGGATTCGTTCCAGTAGCCGTCGGTCAGCCGATGGGGGTTGCCGCCATCGGCGTCCATCACCCAGATGCTCGTCTTCGCGCCCGTGTTGTGGTTGCTGACCCAGGCGATGCGACCGTCGGGGCCCCACGTCGGGCTGTGATCCGACGAGCGGTCGTCTGTCAGCCGCGTCAACCCGGACCCGTCGACGTTCATCGCATAGATCTCCGCGTTTCCGTCGCGATCGGTGCGGAAGGCGATCCGCCGGCCGTCGGGCGACCAGGTCGGCGAGTAATCCGAACCGGGTGCGTTCGTCAGCCGCGCCTGCCCCGATCCGTCGGCGTTCATCACGTAGATCTCGAGCTGGCCGTCGCGGTCGCTGACGAACGCGATCCTCCGGCCGTCCGGCGACCAGGCCGGCAGGTCGTCGTGCCCGTCGGTGCGAGTGAGCGCACGCTGGTCGCTGCCGTCCGCGTTCATTGCGTAGATGTCGCCCTTGCCGTGCCGGAAGGTGACGAAGACGATCGTGCTTCCGTCGGGCGACCAGGCCGGGGCGTCGTTACCGACGACTTCTGACGCCGCGGGAGCGCCCGCGCCCCCGAGGAGGAGCGTCGCTGCCCCGACGAGGATGATCAGCGAGGTGCGGCGCGTAGTCGCCGGAGTATGCGCGATCCGGTGGTCGGGCGGCAAGCGATTACACTGAGCGCCGTGTTCGGAACGATCCTCGGCGTCATGATCGCCGGATTCTTCACGGGTGGCCTCGCGCGCCTGGCCGTGCCGGGGCCGGACCCGATGCCCGTGTGGCTCACGATCGCGATCGGACTGGCCGGCTCGATCGCCGGTGGCGCCGTCGCGATCGCTATCTGGGGCCGCGACGCGACAACTGCCGCATCGCTGCTCGGCTTCGGCGCCGCGATCCTGCTCGTGGTCGCGTACCGCCGCTTCTACCAGGGCCGCTCGATCACCGGCCCGGATGCACAGAAGTTTCCCGACCGAGGCATCGGCATCGGCCGCCTGAAGGAGCGCCAGCAGCAGGCCGCGGACCTGTTCAAGCGCCACCAGCATGCCGCCGAGACGCCGACCGGTGGTGACGTCACCGAGCAGCTGGGGAAGCTCGGTGAGCTCCGCGACCAGGGTGTCCTGACCGACGAGGAGTTCGAGGCGAAGAAGGCGGAGCTGCTCTCCCGCTTGTAGAGAGGCGAAGCCGAGCGTCGTTTCGTGCGTCGGTCGGAGGGGATAACGCTCCGCATGGAACCATTCATCGCAGATACGACAATCGGCCGGATCATCGGCCTGATCGTCGCGGGCCTCATCGTCGGCGCGCTCGGGCGGCTCTTCCACCCTGGTCGTGACCCGATGGGCCTCGGCCTCACCATCCTGATCGGTATCGTCGCAGTGATCGTCGCGGGGCTGCTGATTCACGGTGTGCTCGGCTTCATCCTCGCGATCGTGATCGGCGTCATCCTCGTGGCCCTCGTCGGCCGCATGATGGCCGGCCGCGGTCGCGCTGCGGGCGCCTAGACCGGCTCGGACTCGAGAGGCTCACGGCCGCGCGAGAAGACGCGCTCGGCCGTGAGCCCCCAGTCGTCGTCACGCCAGACGTAGGTCTGGATGCGGAGGGCGTCCCGCGCGATCTCGTAGACGTGCAACCCCCGAGCTTCACCCTGACGCTTCGGCCGTGGCTGACCCAACCCTGGCGCAATCGAGACGACGACGCCCTGCTCGGTGCCGGTCGAGATCTCGAACTCGCGGCGTTCGCTGACGGCGGCCTGGTGGATGTGGCCGGCCAGGATCAGGTGGGCACCTGCGTCCACCAGGGAGGCGAGCACGTGGTTCCGGCGTGCGACCGGCTTCTTGCGCGAGCGCCACGGCGCCCCGATCAGGTGGTGGTGGAGGACGACGATCCGGAACGCGCCTGGTTCTCCGGCTGCGACCCGCTCTGCGGCGACCCGGAGATCGGCTGTGTGCAGTCCTCCCGACTGGTGCCGCCATGGCCGGACGGAGTTGAGCCCGACCACGTGCAGCTCGGGGGTCGAGTAGGTCGGCTCGGTGGTCTCCCAGATCCGCTCGAACTCGCGAAACGTGCCGGTGAACCGGGCCGGAAACGTGTACGGGATGTCGTGGTTGCCCGGGATCGCAAGGAGCGGCCGGTCGAGCGACCGGAGGAATGCCGCCGAGCGCTCGAGCTGGTCACGTCGACCGCGATGGCTCAGGTCACCGCTCGCGATCACGAGCTCGGGCTCGAACCGCTCCACGAGCGTGGCTGTCCCGCGCGCGATGCCCTCGTCGCGGCCGGCGCCGAAATGGAGGTCGGAAAGGTGAAGAACGCGTGTAGCCACGGGCGAGGCAGGCTATAGACTGAGGTCGTGACAGATGAGTCCGCCGAGATCTTCGACGATCTGTATCTCGGTCTCCGAGCGGGCGGAGCGATGCGCAAGCAACGCCGCGGCGAATCGCTCACGACCGAGGAGCGCGAGGCGCTCGGGCGCTGGCAGCGGCTCTCCCCCTGGCGCAAGGCGCTCGCCGTCGGCGGCTTCTCGATCGGGACGTTCGGTCTCGGATTTACCCTTGGCGGGCTGATTTTTGGCCGCTGGCGCAAGGCTTAGGTCGCCGAGCCCTCACTCTTTTCAACGGCCGCACCGGCGCAGCCGGCACGGCCTCTTACAGGCGTCGCAAGCGACGCCTTTGGGGCTCGGATTTACTTTGGGCGGCCTGATCTTCGGCCGCTGGCGCAGAGCGTAGGTCGCCGAGCCTCACTTTTTTCAACGGCCGCACCGCTCTGACCTAGCTCTCGATTTCCTTCGCCGTGAACAGGACGGTCGGTACTTCCTCCTCGGCGGGATCAAGGTCCCGGACGATCACGTCCAGCAGCGTCACCACGACGGCGGCGATGGGAACCGCGAGCACGATCGCGAAGCCGCCGAAGAGGATCCCGATCCCGGTCACCGACACGAGGACGAGGAGCGGTGAGAGGCCGACGGCCTCGCCCAGAACCCGTGGGACGATCAAATAGTCCTCGAGCATGCGCACGCCGAAGACACAGAGGCCCGCGCCGAGCGCTGTCTGCACCGAGTCCGTGAAGCCGACGCCGACGGCGAGCGCGCCTGCGGAAAGCGGCCCGATCACGGGCACGATCTCGACGAGGCCGGCGAAGGCGCCGATCAGGATGAAGTACGGCTCTCCGACCGCCCAGAAGGTCAGGGACAAGACGGTGCCGACCAGCACGATCAGCACGAGCTGGCCTCGCACGAAAGCCCCGAGCTTGAGATCGATCAGATCCCAGGTATCCCGCATCCGTTTTCGCTTCGGCCGGGCAAGGAGCGATGCGACGAAGTCCACGGCGCGCTCCCGCTCGAAGATCCAGTAGGCGGCCGACGCCAGGACGAAGAACACGCCCAGCACGACCTCGAAGGCGGTCTTCGTGGCCTCCAGAGCCGGGTGGACGAGGTTGTTCGCCTTCGGGAGCCGGCGCAATCGCTGATCGACGGCCGTCAGGATCTCGTGCCGGACTCCCTTCGAGTGCTGCGCCTGGCGATGGATCTCGGCCTTCGTGTCCGCCTGGAGCGCCGACTGAACCTGGTCGACCGCACGCGGCACGACGAGCCAGAGGAAGAGGGCGACGAGCGCGAAGATCCCGATGTAGTGGAGCAGGAGGCCGACACCGCGCGGCACGCGGTGACGCTTCAACGCCTCGATGCCCGGGCGCATGGCCGCGGCGATGATGAACGCGAGGAAGAGCAGGGCGATGACGACCTTGAGCTTCCAGAGTGCGAGCGCGACGGCGACGATCGCCAGCACGACGAGCGTCGCCAGCGCGGCCCGCTTGGCCGTCTGACCCACGCTACGCGTCCTCGAATGACGTCCACGACCGCGGCGTCATGCGGGCTGGTGCGTTTCGTGCAGCTGCGTGGATCTTGGTCCAGGCGATGCTAGGACTTGTTCCCTGCGGCCCGAATGGCGCAAACCAATGCTTCGTTCTCCGGAAGAAGAGATCTGCCTCGACGAGCGGCGTCACGGCATCGTGCTGCTCGCTCCGATGCTGCGCGCGCTGGTGTTCGCCGCCGTTGGTGCGGCGGCGGTCGCGCTCGGCTGGCCCGCGACCGTCGCCGGCGCGATCCTGCTTGCCCTGGCGGCGCTCGTCGCCGTTCGGGCGGTGTGGCGCTGGCAGCGGACACACGTGGTGTTGACGACCGAGAAATTGTTCATCGTGCACGGAACCGTCCGGCGACGGGCCGCCGCGGTCCGACTGGCACGAATCGGCGCGATTGAGATCGAGCAGAGCCTGCTCGGGCGTCTGCTCGGGTACGGCACGATTCTGGCCGGCGATCTCGAGATCACGCACGTTCCGAAGCCACGGCGCCTGGTCGAGCGCATGTCGCACTAGGATCGCCCGATGATCGAGGTCGAAGGCCTCCGGAAGCGCTACCGCAAGGCGACTGCGGTCGACGGCCTCAGCTTTCGCGTTCCAGCGGGGCGGATCACCGGTTTCCTCGGCCCGAACGGGGCAGGGAAGACCACGACGCTCCGTATCCTGCTTGGACTCGTCCATCCGACAGCTGGAACTGCGACGATCGACGGGAAGCGGTACCGCGACCTCGCCGATCCCATTCGACGTGTCGGAGCGGTGCTCGAGGCTTCGAACTACCACCGGAAGCGGTCGGGGCGGAACCATCTGCGCGTCCTCGCCACGGCGGCGGGCGTGCCAGAGCAGCGAGTCGACGAGCTGCTGAACTTCGTCGGGCTCGAACGCTCTGCGTCGCGTCGCGCCGTCGGTGGTTACTCATTGGGGATGCGCCAGCGGCTGAGCGTGGCGGGGGCGCTCCTCGGCGACCCTGAGGTGCTCGTCCTCGACGAGCCCGCGAATGGACTCGATCCGGAGGGAATCCGGTGGCTCCGCGACTTTCTTCGCGCCTTTGCCGACCAGGGCAAGACGGTGTTCATCTCGAGCCACGTGCTTGCCGAGATGCAGCAGCTTGCGGACGACGTGGTGATTGTCCACCGGGGCAAGCTGGTGGCGCAGGAAGCAGTGGCGGACCTGACAGCGCGGACCGCCGGCGCGACTCGGGTGCGTTCGCCCGATGCCCAGCGTCTGGTGACGGCCCTCGAAGCTGCAGGGATCGGGGCGACCGCCGATGGGACGAAGGTCTCGACCGCGGCCGCGCCGGAGCAGGTCGGAGAGATTGCGGCGGGAGCCGGCATCGTGCTGCACGAGCTGACGGTCGATGCGGGAGCGCTCGAAGAGGCGTTCCTGGAATTGACCTCCTCCGGAGCGCCCTCGTGACGCGGCTGCTGCGGGCCGAGGTGCTGAAGCTCCTGACTGTCCGGTCGCTGCTCTGGATCGTGCTGGCGGAGATCGCCCTCGTGGTGATCCCGCTCCTGTCGGTCGCGGCTGCGAGCAACAGCGACGGCTCGGCCTCGGACGACAAGGGCATCGCGCAGATCGCAGCGAGCTCGATCGTTTTCGCCTTGCTGCTCGGGATCGTCGTCCTCGCATCCGAGGGGGCACAGGGGACGATCACGCAGACGCTGCTCGTGACGCCCATCCGGGAGCGGGTACTGGTTGCGAAAGCCATCGTGGCGGCCGTCACCGGAGGCCTCCTTGCCGTGCTGGCCGACGCGATCGTCGTGCTGGTCGGCGTCCCGGCGGCATCCTTGCACGTGGGACATGCACGTCTCGTGCTCGCAGGCATCGTCCTCGCAGCGGCGCTGGCCGGCGCGCTCGGCGTCGGAATCGGGGCGCTCTTCCACCGCCAGGGCTCCGCTATCACCGTCTCGCTGATCTGGCTCCTGGTCGGAGAGCACCTCAGCACGCTGGCGCTGAAGGACAACGTCAAGTTCGCGCCCGGCCACGTCTTCGGCGCGGTGGTCACAGGCAACCGATCAGGTTCGGACATTGCGCTCGGTGTCGGCCCCGGCCTCATCGCCGCGGCGGTCTACACGCTCGCGTTTCTCGTCATCGGCGGCGCACTGCTGGCCCGCCGAGACGTCTAGCTCCGCAGCCCGCTCAAAGAGCCAGGCCTCGAACGGCCAATGTCCACACCGGCTGGGTCTGACCCACGTGTTACAGGAGTGTGTCGAGTTATCCACAGACGATGCGCGTCATCGTGTGCGCTCGTAGTTTCGGGCGGTGCCACGAATCCTCCGCACCGCCCTCGACGACGGGTTCTTCCACGTCACCGGCAGAGGCGTCGACAAGGTGACCATCTATCGCGACGTCGAGGACTTCCGGACGTTCGCAACGCTGCTCGCCAGCGCGATCCGTCGCTCCGGCTGGGACCCGCACGCGGCGTGCCTGATGACGAACCACTTCCACCTCGTGATCGAGTCGACCGTCGACCAGCTCTCCCGCGGCATCCAATGGCTCGACGGGCTCTACGCCCAGATCTTCAACCGGCGCTGGGGCCGAACGGGGCATCTCTTCGGCGAACGGTTCCGCTCCAAGCCGATCCTCGACGAGGAGCAACTCGTCGAGACCTGCCGATACGTCGTGCTGAATCCGGTGCGCGCGGGTCTCTGCGAGCGGGCCGAGGACTGGCCCTGGAGCGGCTCTCGCTATGGTCGTACCGACCTCTGAACGAACACGCGTTCGCGTCCGAGAGCGCCGATACACTGACGCCGTAATGGCCTTCGAAGAGCTCGTCGTCCACGGTGCCCGGGAGCACAACCTCAAGGACGTCACCGTCCGGCTACCGCGGAACAAGCTGGTCTGCATCACAGGCCTCAGCGGCTCCGGCAAGTCGAGCCTGGCGTTCGACACGATCTACGCCGAGGGTCAGCGACGGTACGTCGAGAGCCTCTCCGCCTACGCGCGGCAGTTCCTCCAGATGATGGAGAAGCCCGACGTCGACTCGATCGAAGGGCTCTCGCCGGCGATCTCGATCGACCAGAAGACGACCTCGCGCAACCCGCGCTCGACGGTCGGAACCGTCACCGAGATCTACGACTACCTGCGGCTTCTTTACGCGCGCGTCGGCCGCCCGCACTGCCCGATCTGCGGCAACCCGATCGCGGGTCAGAGCCTCGAGTCGATCATCGACCAGATCCTCCAGCTCCAGGACGGGACGAAGTTCACCGTCAACGCGCCGGTCGTCCGCGACCGCAAGGGCGAGTACAAGGACGTCTTCGAGGAGCTCCGAAACGAGGGCTTCACGCGCGTGAAGGTGGACGGCGAGCAGCGCCTGCTCGAGGATCCGATCGAGCTCGACAAGAAGTTCAAGCACACGATCGAGGTCGTCGTCGACCGGCTCGTGATGAAGCTCGACCTGCGGACACGCCTGGCCCAGTCGGTCGAGACGGCGGCGCAGCTCGCGGAGGGCCTCGTCGCGATCGACCTCGTCGACGAGGACCGCTCGCTGCTCTTCTCGGAGAAGTTCGCCTGCCCCGAGCACGGCGTCTCGTTGCCCGAGCTTCAGCCGCGCATCTTCTCCTTCAACTCGCCGCACGGTGCCTGCCCGCGCTGCACTGGCCTTGGTGCGCAGCAGGAGATCGACCCCGACCTGCTCGTCCCCGACCCGACGGTCTCGATCGGCGAGGGCGCACTCGTCCCGTGGTCGGTGGGCAACTCCAGCTTCTACGAGTCCGTGATCCAGGCGATCGCAGACCGGTACGAGATCGACCTCGAGTCCCCCTGGCAGGACCTGTCCGAAGAGCACCAGAACCTGTTCCTCTACGGCACCGACGGCGAGCGCGTCTACATCAGCTACCGGAATCGGATGGGCCGGCGCCGCTCCTACATGCTCGCCTTCGAGGGGATCGTCCCGAGCCTCCAGCGCCGTTACCGGGAGACCGACTCTTCGACGCAGCGCGAGCGGATCGAGGAGTACATGTCCTTCCGGGCCTGCCCGACCTGCGGCGGCGCCCGCCTGAAGCCGGAGGTGCTGGCCGTCACGGTCGGCGGCGAGAACATCCACGGGTTCACGCGGATGTCGGTCATGCGCGCGCTGCAGTTCCTCGACGAGCTCGACTTGACGGAGACCGAGGCGTTGATCGGCGCCCGGATCGTCAAGGAGATCCGTGAGCGGCTCACTTTTCTCGACAACGTCGGCGTCGGCTACCTGCAGCTCGACCGGGCCTCCGCGACTCTCTCCGGCGGCGAGGCCCAGCGGCTGCGCCTCGCGACGCAGATCGGTTCGCAGCTGGTTGGCGTGCTCTACATCCTCGACGAGCCCTCGATCGGCCTGCACCAACGCGACAACGACAAGCTGATCGGGACGCTCGAGCGCCTCAAGGACCTTGGCAACACCGTCCTCGTCGTCGAGCACGACGAGCAGATGATGCGCTCGGCGGACTGGCTCGTCGACATGGGGCCGGGCGCCGGCGAGCACGGCGGCCATGTTGTTGCAGAGGGGCCGGCGCGCAAGGTCGAGCGAAACAAGGCGTCCGTCACCGGCCAGTTCCTCTCGGGCGCGCGCGAGATCGCCGTACCGGAGCGACGGAGCGAGGACAACGGGACGTTCACGGTCCGCGGCGCGACCATGCACAACCTGAAGGGGATCGACGTCGAGTTCCCGGTCGGCAAGTTCGTCTGCGTGACCGGCGTCTCCGGCTCGGGGAAGTCCACGCTCGTGAACGAGATCGTCTACAAGGCGCTCGCGAACAAGCTTCACCGGATGAGGACGAAGCCGGGCGACCACCTCGGTTGCGAGGGAATCGAGTGCTACGACAAGGTGATCGACATCGACCAGACGCCGATCGGCCGGACGCCCCGCTCGAACCCGGCGACCTACACGAAGCTGTTCGACCACATCCGCGAGCTCTATTCGCTCACGCCCGAGGCGAAGGTGCGCGGCTACAAGCCCGGACGGTTTTCGTTCAACGTCCGCGGCGGCCGTTGTGAGACCTGCAAGGGCGACGGAACGATCAAGATCGAGATGCACTTCCTCCCGGATGTCTACGTGCCGTGCGAGACCTGCCACGGCCGGCGCTACAACCGGGAGACGCTCGAGGTGCGCTTCAAGGGAAAGTCGATCGCCGACGTGCTCGAGATGTCGATCGAGGAGGCGCTCGCGTTCTTCGCCAAGATTCCGAAGCTGCGGCGGCGCCTGCAGACGCTCCATGACGTCGGGCTCGACTACGTCAAGCTCGGCCAGCCAGCGACCACCCTCTCGGGTGGCGAGGCCCAGCGGGTCAAGCTTGCCTCGGAGCTGAGCAAGATCGCGACCGGCCGCACCCTCTACATCCTCGACGAGCCCACGACGGGTCTGCACTTCGCGGACATCGAGAAGCTGCTCGAGGTGCTGCAGCGGCTCGTCGACGCAGGCAACACCGTGCTCGTGATCGAGCACAACCTCGACGTGATCAAGCAGGCCGACTGGATCGTCGATCTTGGACCGGAGGGGGGAGAGGCCGGCGGCGAGGTCATCGCGGTCGGCACGCCCGAGGACATCGCCGACGTGGACGAGAGCTTCACCGGCCAGTTCCTCCGTCACGTGCTGCCGAAGACGGCAGTCGCCGCCTAGCCCGCGGATTCCGATGGTGGCACAGGCCGAGCCCCGACCGACCGAGCGCGCTTGGTTGCTCCGCGCGCTGCTGGTGCTTCAGAGCCCGCGCGCCGTCTTCGCCGCGCTCCGCGACGACTCCGACGAGGCGGCGCATGCCCGGGGCGAAGCGCTGATCGCGCTCGTCTGGCTCGCGGGGATTGCGAGCGTGCTCGCGACTCCCGTGGCCGGGCGCATCCTGGACGATCCCGCCTACGACGGAATCCTGATCGCCGTCTGGGCCTTCCTCGGAGGCGGTCTTTTCGGCCTCGCCGTCTACTTCGTGGCCGGCGGCCTCCTGCACCTGGCCGCAAACTCGCTGGGAACCCTCGGCACGTATCGCCGCGCACGTCACGTCCTTGGCTTCGCGGTCGCGCCGCTGGCACTCGCCCTGGTGACGTACTGGCCGGTCAGGATTGCCATCCAGGGCGGCGACGTCTTCCGATCCGGAGGTACCGACGGCGGACACGTCGTCTCGTCGATCTTCTATGTCTTCGTCGTCTGGTCGCTCGCGCTGCTCGCCCTCGGTGTCCGGACCGTGCACGGATGGAGCTGGCCGCGCTCGGCCGCAGTCGTGCTGATCGCCGCCGCCGTCGGCGCGCTAGTGCTGCTGGGGAGCTCGGTCTTCTGACAGGGCCTCGAACTCGGCCAGCTCCTCCTCGGGCATCGAATAGGTGTGCTGCGCCTGGGGGAACGTGCCCGCGCGAACGTCGGCGGCGTAGGCCTCGAGCGCGCCCTGGATCTCCGGCCCGAGCCTCGCGTACTGCTTCACGAAGCGGGGCCCTCCTTCCTGGTAGCCGAGCAGGTCGTGGTAGACGAGCACCTGGCCGTCGGTGTCGGCGCCGGCCCCGATCCCGATGGTCGGGATCGTCAGCTCGCGGCTGACCCTGGCTGCGACGGGCGCCGGGACCGCCTCCAGCACCAGCGCAAAGCAGCCGGCGCGCTCGAGCGCGTGCGCCTCCGTCACGAGTGTCTGCGCCCGTTCCGCCGTTCGCCCCTGCGCCTTGAACCCACCGAGCATCGTCGCCGACTGGGGCGTCAGGCCCACGTGCCCCATCACGGGAATACCTGCAGCCACGATCGTCCGCACGCGGGAGAGCGTCGCGCCGGCGCCCTCCAGCTTGACGGCATCCGCTCCGGCCTCCTTGACGAAGCGGATCGCGTTCGCGACCGCCTCCTCGTCCGAGACCTGGAACGACCCGAAGGGCATGTCCGCGACGACGAGCGGCCGCGACGCTCCGCGCGTGACTGCACGAGTCAGGACGAGCATCTCCTCCATCGTCGCCGGAACGGTCGAGTCGTGGCCGAGCACGACCATGGCGGCCGAGTCACCCACGAGGACGATGTCGACCCCGGCGGCGTCGGCGAACCGCCCCCCCGGCGCGTCGTACGCGGTCACCATCACGATCTTCTGGCCGCGTCGCTTCAGCTCCACGACCTCGGTCAAGGGCAGCTTTCCGTGTGTCCACGAGGCGTACTGCGGCGGCTTCTTCTCGGTCATCGATCAGCTCCTTGGGAGGACGACATTGTCGATCAGGCGGGTCGCGCCGACACGGACCGCGGCCGCCAGGAGCTCCTCGCCGTCGAGCTCGAGGATCTCCACGTAGTCGGGGGCGAGACCATTCAGCGAGGCGTGGACCGTCTGGACGGGATCGTCTCCACGCACGTGAGCCGTCCGCCCGACCTCGAGGGCCTGCGGGAGCGCCAGGGCGCTCTGCCGCGCCTCGGCGGAGAGTTGGGCGTTGCGCGACGACAGGGCGAGCCCGTCCGGATCGCGGACGGTCGGAAGGATCCGCAGGTCGAGCCCGAGGTTCAGGTCGCGCACGAGCCGTTCCAGCACCAGGACCTGCTGCGCGTCCTTGCGTCCGAAGTAGGCGCGGTCGGGGAGAACGATGTTGAAGAGCTTGAGGCAGACGGTCGCGACGCCGCGGAAATGACCGGGGCGGGCGTCTCCCTCTTCACCGGCATTCTCCACGTCGACCCAGGTCGCGAATCCCTCCGGGTACAGCTCCTCGACTGCCGGGGCGAAGAGGACGTCGACGCCGGCGGCGCCTGCGATCTTCGCATCGCGCGCCTCGTCCCGCGGATAGCGGTCGAGATCGTCCCCCGCGGCGAACTGCGCCGGATTGACGAAGAGCGAGGTCACGACGCGGTCGCACTCGGTGCGTGCGGCCCGGAACAGCGACAGATGCCCCGCATGGAAGGCGCCCATCGTCGGTACGAGTCCGACTCGCCCCTCGCCGCGCGCGTCACGCAGTTCCTCGACCGTCCTGACGAGTCTCATCGAGCCGTCGCCTCCGCCAACAGGTCGTAGAGAGGCTCCAGCTCCGGAAGTGCTGCCCGGATCGCGCCCCGGTGGGCCTCGACGGTCGCCCAGTCTCCCCGCTCGATCGGCCCGGTCAGCTCGAAGCCGTTGTCGATCGTCCGTCGCATCAGCGGAACGAGACCCTCCGGGGGAGCGCCCGAGGCGCGAAACAGGTCGACGGCCACGCGGTGGAGCGTGACGAGGTAGTTGGACGCGATCGCCGCTCCTGCGTGATAGAGCGGCCGCCGGGCGTCGTCGAGCTCGAATGGCTCGAGCCCGAGGAGCTCGGCGAGCCGGAAGCCCGCGTTCTTGCTCTCGGCAGTCTCCGCGGTCACTGCGCCGTAGGCTCCGTCGAGCTGCTCCGGGCCTCGCGCATGTGTGAACGTCTGCAGCGGATGCAGGCCGAAGCGACGCTCATGCGGGTCGAGCGCGGCGAGCGGTGTCGCGCCCGAGACGTGCGCGATCCAGGGGCCACGCTCGAGCTCCCGCGCGACTCCGGCGATCGCGGTGTCGGGAACGCAGATCAGCACGAGGTCTGCGTCCCGGTCGCGCAACTCGACGCCGCGCTCGCGGAGGCGCGCCCCGATTGCCGAGCCGACCCGGCCGGCACCGATGAGTTGAACCGTTTCGAACACGAGGCTCCAGTTCCGTTGTGGATACCGGGCACCGCAAGCTTAGCGGTGAGCTATCGCTCTGCGGCGGGCGCGCCTGGCACCTTCGCGCAGTCGACGCTCTTGGCCCTCACTTCGGCGACGAGCTGCTTGAACGCGTCGTAGGACGGCTTTCGCGTTCCATCCCGCCAGAGCAGGCCGGACTGCCAGCCGCCGAGCTTGTCCTCGTCGAGCAGCTCGAAGTTGAAGAAGCCGGTCACCGCCGGCTGGCAGTACGCAAGCCGAATCGCGTCGCGGAGCTGTGAGGCCTGGTCGACGGTGGCGCCCTGCTCCTCCGCGACAGCGGGCAGCACGTGCGCGTCGTTCTCTCGCCCACGGTAGAAGCGGCGCTTGTCAGGGGCCGGAGTCGTCTGGAAGCCAGTCTCGAGGTACCAGAGCGAGACGCCGTCGGTGCCCGGCAGCGGCTGCCCGGTGTCGCCGAACGCGGCCTTGATGGTCGCGATCAGGCTCGCGTAGTCGCCCTCCCCGAGATAGTCGCCCGCTTCGTGAACGGTCGATGGCGGCTCAGCCGAGTCCTGGGGATAGGGGTTGTGCCCGAAGGTGTCGAACAGCCTCGTGGGGCGGCCGCTCTCCCGGTACGCCGCACCGAGCGCATGGATGAACGGAACCGCGCCGTGCCTGGGTGCTGTCGAGCTGATCACGTTCACCGCGGGGCTCTGGCGATGAAGCACGTCCCAGCAGCGCTCGAGCAACGCCTCGTACGCCTCTGCGCCGCGCCGCTCGGGCCAGAACGCCGGATTGTTCGCCTCGTTCCAGATCTGGACGTCCCGCACCAGTGGCAGCCGCCGCAGGACGCCCCGCAGAAAGGCGCAGTATTCGCCGCGGGCGGGATCGTCCACCGGCGCGAATGCCGCGCGGTTGTAGACCGAGAGCACGATCCGGTCGTGCAGCACGATCATCCGCGCGATTCGGTGCAGGTAGGTCTGCTGCAGTGGCGTCGGCCTGACCTGACCCGGCCGCCAGGGGATCGTGACGCGCACCGCCATCAGCCGGAGATCGCGGTGCACACCGACGACACCTTCCTGCCGCAGCATCCACTTCGCCGTGTCGTCGGTGAGCCCGACGATCATCTTGAGGTGTGTCGGCTCGGCGAGCTGGGGGCGGCCCGCGCCGACCGCGAAGACCAGCACGACGAGCAGCAGCAGGCGGAATGGGGGGCCCGAGAGGCGCACGATCCTTCCAGTTTGCCGCTCGTCCGCTCCGCTGCCTAGACTGCCGTGGCGATGCCGCTGTATGAGTACGTCTGCATGAAGTGCGAGGAGCACTTCGAGGAACTGGTTCGCGGGGACGAGGAGATCGCGTGCCCGCGATGCAGCGCGACGCATGTCGCGAAGCAGCTCTCGACGTTCTCGATGGCGGGCACCGCAGGGCAGACCGGCGCTTTCGGAGGCGGCGGCTGTTGCGGCGGGGGCTGTGGCTCCTGCGGCTGACCTCCTCGCCTTCGGCGACCAGGTAGCGGGCTGTACGCGCTGTCCTCTCGCGGAGGGGCGGACGCAGGTCGTGTTCGGCGCCGGGCATCCGAACGCGGACCTGATGTTCGTCGGCGAGGCGCCGGGCTTCCACGAGGACAAGCAGGGCGTGCCGTTCGTCGGAGCCGCCGGCAAGTTGCTCGACCAGCTCCTCGACGAAATCGGCCTCACTCGCGCTGATGTTTTCGTGGCGAACGTCTTGAAGTGCAGACCTCCCGGGAACCGCGATCCCCAGCCGGCCGAGATCGAGGCCTGCGAATCGCATCTCTTCCGACAGATCGAGCTGATCGAGCCGCAGGTGGTCGCCACTCTCGGCAACTTCGCGACCAAGCTGTTGTCCGGGAGGCCGACGGGGATCACGCGCGTGCATGGCCAGGAGCAGGAAGCGACGCTCGGCGGTCGCCGCGTGCTGCTCTACCCGCTCTACCATCCGGCCGCCGCGCTGTACACGCCGCGAATGCTGGACGTGCTGAAAGCCGACTTTGCGCGGCTGCCCGAGCTGATGGGCCGCAAGATCGCGCCACCGGAGCCGCTCGCCCTGACGCAAGCGACAGCGGAGCCCGCGGTGCAGCTCGGCCTGTTCTGAGCACCGTTCACTCCTCTTCGGCCGAGGAGACGGAGCGGATCGCCGCCGACCTCACCGCCGACCTTCGCAGCGGCGACGTCGTCACGATCTCTGGAGAGCTCGGCGCCGGGAAGACGACATTCGTCCGCGGGGCGTGTCGCGCGCTCGGCGTCACCGAGCCCGTGACGAGCCCGACGTACACAATCGGGCATCGGTACCGCGCCTCCGGCGTCGAGGTCTCGCACCTCGACCTCTACCGCTTCGCCGGCGTCTCGGCCGCGGAGTGGGGGGATCTGGAGCCCTACTTCGACGACGCAATCGTCTTCGTCGAGTGGCCGGAGGCTGGAGCGGGCATCCTGCCGCCCACGCGGGCGACCGTGCGAATCGAGCACGGTGAGAGCGGTGCGAGAATCGTCTCCGTCGCCGATGCTGATCCTGGCCTTCGACACCGCGACTGACGTCGCCACCAGCGCCCTCGTCGACGACGGAGAGGTGCTCGGCGAGCGCGTCTCCCGAGCGGTCACGCTCCTCGAGGACGTCGATGCGCTGCTCCGGCAGGGCGGCGCCCGTCCCACGGACCTCGACGCGCTCGCGGTCGGTGTCGGGCCGGGAAGCTTCACCGGCATCCGCATCGGCCTGGCGACCGCCCGCGGTCTCGCGCTTGGACTGGGAGTCCCCGGTGCCGGTGTCTCGACGCTCGCCGCCCTGGCGGAGGGCGCTCCAGGCGCGCTGCCGGTGATCGACGCGCGCCGGCACGAGGTGTTCGTTCTTCAGGACGGGCCCCGCGTTCTTGCGCCCGCAGATCTCGGGATCGAGCCGGGAGCGACGTGCGTCGGTAGCGGCGCGGTCCGGTACCGGGCGTTGCTGGAAGGGAAGGGTGCGACTGTTCCCCGAAACGACGACGAGCGCCATCTTCCGCGTGCGCGCTTCCACGCCGCTCTTGCGACAGACTTCGGTTCGGTCGAGGAGATCCAGCCGCTGTACTTGCGCATCCCCGACGCTGATAGAACAAGCCCATAAGCGCCACTGCCAACAAGGTCGAGATCCGCCGGCTCGAGTTCGGCGACCTGTCCGGGATCGAGCGGATCGAGCGCGCTTCCTACAGGACACCCTGGTCGCGCTCGATGTTTGCCGGGGAGCTCGCAAAGCCGTCCTCGATCTCCCTCGGAGCCTCCGACCCGGAGTCGGGCGATCTCCTCGGCTACCTGATCATCTCGCGGTACGTCGACGCCTGGCACGTGATGAACCTCGCGGTGGCTCCGGACGCACGTCGCCGGCGAATCGCCTGGAACCTCCTGGAGCGGCTCTTCGCGCTGACCTCCGGTGAGGCACGCCGTGGGTACACGCTCGAGGTGCGTGTCTCGAACGAGGTCGCGATCCGCCTCTATGAGAAGGCCGGGTTCAAGGCGCGCGGGATCCGGCGCGGGTACTACACGGACAACCGGGAGGACGCCCTGATCATGTGGCGCGACCCGGTCATTCCGAGCGATGCTCGGAATGACTAGCTGTTTGGGCGCGAAACGCGGCGACGAGTGCGGTGGCCCGCCTTTGGCCGATGCCGGGCACTTTCTGCAGTTCGATCGCATCTGCCGCGCCTACGGCGGAGACGCTGCCGAACCGCTCCAGCAGAGCGCCTGCTGTCATTGTCGAGATTCCGGGCACCGTCGCCAGCATCGCCTCTCGGCAGGCTTCGGCTCGACGCGGCTGCCGCGTTTGAGCGTATGTAGGACGCTCGCCGGTCCTCGCACGGCGGACAGCGAGCCGATAGAGCCAGAGAGCAGAGTCGGCGGAGCTATCGCTACGCAGGAGGCGAATGCCAAGCTGGATGCTTGCCAGGCAAGCGCCCCGGATCGCGGCCGGGCTTACCGGGCCGGCGTCGAGGTCGGGCCCCTCTACGAGCAGAAATGGATAGAGACATGCCACGCGCAGGCCTCCGAGCTGGGCCCAGAATCGTCCCGCGACCAGAGAAGCGTGCAGATCGTCGACGCGTTTTCGCTCCACCAGCACGTTGCCGGGCAAGGCATAGTCGCCGTCGGCAAGACGGGCTCGCGCGACCCTCGCGCCCAGCCCCTCGAGCGCCTCCGGTATTCCGCTCGCAGACTCGAAGACATCGGCGACGATCTCAGCCTCGTGCCTAACCCACCCAAGGTACCGCCGAATTTACGGCTGGAATGCAAACAGTTAGAGCTTTTGCGAAGCAAAAGCTCATGATCCTCGGACTCGAGACCTCCTGCGACGAGACTGCCGCGGCAGTCGTAACGGACGACGGCCAGATTCTCTCCAGCGTTGTCTCCTCGCAGGCCGACCTGCACGCGCGCTACGGGGGGGTCGTGCCGGAGGTGGCCTCGCGGCGGCACCTCGAGCTCGTCACGCCGGTCGTTCGGGAGGCTCTGGCGGAGGCCGATGTCGAGCTCGGCCGCGTCACCCGCATCGGCGTCACCGCCGGGCCCGGCCTGATCGGGGCGCTGCTCGTCGGCGTCGCGGCGGCCAAGGCAATCGCCTGGGCACGCCGGCTCCCGCTCGTGGCTGTCGACCACCTGCTCGGGCACGTCGCCTCCCTCTACCTCGCCCCCGATCCGGTCGAGCCCCCGTTTCTCTGCCTGCTGGCGAGCGGCGGCCACACGCTCCTGCTCGACGTGCGCGAGCACGCCGGCTTTCGCGTTCTCGGCAGGACCCTCGACGACGCGGCCGGGGAGGCGTTCGACAAGGGAGCGAGGCTCCTCGGACTGGGATACCCGGGCGGCGCCGAGATCGACCGGCTTGCCCGTGAGGGCGACCCGGCGGCGTTCGCCTTTCCCGTTGCGCGGGTGCCCGGGCTCGACTTCTCGTTCTCCGGCCTCAAGACGGCCTTGCTGTACGCCGTGCGGGACCTCGAAGCTGAGGAGCTCGAGCGGCGCCGCGGCGACCTGGCAGCGAGCTACCAGCGGGCGATCGTCCGCGCGCTCGTCGAGCGGACGCATGCGGCCGCAGAGCACATCGGTGCGGAGCGGATCGCGGTCGTCGGAGGCGTTGCCTCGAACTCCGAGCTGCGCGCCGCGCTGCACGGAGCTGCGCTTGCCCCGCTCGCGCTCTGTACGGACAACGCCGCCATGATCGCCTCGGCTGCAAGGTTCCTCGAGCCCATCGCCTATCCCGGTTATCTTGCGCTCGATGCCTACGCGTCCTCGGCGTGAGCCGCTCCACGTCCTGCCGCTCGCCCTCCTCGCAGCTGCGACAGCCCTTGTCCTGATCGCCGCGGGGGGTCGCGGCGCGACTGCGCCTGCCCGCCAGGGCGACGTCTCCTGGAAGGGGCTCGCCGGTGCACAACGCCCGCGGGTTGCGGTCGGGCAGCGGGTGATCGTCCTTTTGAAGACGCCTTCCCTCGCGAAGCGCGTTCGCGGCACCGGCGGTCTCGCGACCAGCGAGGAAGAGCGAGCCTGGACGCGCTCGGCTCTGGGGGCGCAAAGACTCTTGATCTCCCGCCTGGGCGCTCAGGGCGTCGCGGTGCAGCCCGAGTTCACGTACACGCGGGCCGTGAACGGCTTCTCCGCGGCGTTCGACGCGAACGGGCTCGCCGTGCTCGAGCGGGCTCCCGAGGTCGCCGGTGTGTATCCGGTCCGAGCGGCATATCCGGCCGCAAGCACGTCGGGCCTGTTGTCCGCGATCGCGCCCCGCCCGGAGATCGGGCTGTCGAATCGCGACGGACGGGGGATCACGATCGCGCTCCTCGACAGCGGCGTTGACCGCGCCCAGCCGTTCCTGCGCGGCCGCGTCCGGGCCGGAGTCGACATCGTCGGGGGCAGTGCCGACGCCGCGGCGGCCGCCAAGCCCGACGATCCGGGCGAGCTCGAGCGCCACGGAACCGAGATGGCCGGGTTGCTCGTCGGCTACGGCGGCCCCGGGGGACTCAACGGCGTCGCGCCCGGTGCGACGGTTCTTCCGATCCGCGTCGCCGGCTGGCAGCGGGACGCCACGGCCCAATGGGCGGTCTACGGTCGCAGCGATCAGCTGCTCGCAGGGCTGGAGCGCGCGGTCGATCCGAACGCCGACGGCGACGCGCACGACGCCGCCGAGGTCGCGCTCGTCGCTCTGGCCGAGCCGTTTGCCGGCTTCGCCGACGGACCGATGGCGCAGGCGACGGAGGGGGCGACCGAGCTCGACACCCTGGTCGTCGCCGCCGCGGGGAACGACGGGGCGAAGGGGCCGGGCTTCGGGAGCATCGCCGGGCCGGGAGGCTCGCCTGCGGCGCTGACCGTCGGGGCCGCCGATCTTCGCCGGGGCTATGGCCAGGCGCGGGTGGTCCTACGCGCCGGCCTCACGGTCGAGCTCGACCGTGACCAGGCACTCGCAAGCGCTTCGCACACCGGGCTTCCGATCGACGCGTCGGTTGCCACGCCTCGCCGGCAGTCGAGCGCGCCTCAGCGGCGGGCGAGCTTCGTGCCTCTGCTCGACTTCTTCGACCGGGAAGGGCTGAGCCTGGTGGCCGGCCGCGCGGCGCTCGTCCCCGTCGGATCGGATCCCGGCGCAACGCTCGAGAATGCAGCGCGGGCGGGGGCCGCGGCGGTGATCTTCTACGGCGCCAATCTTCCCGCCGGCGGGATCAACGTCGACCAGGCCGCCCCCATCCCGGCAGTCTCGATTCCGGGCGTCACCGCCGAGACCGTACGAGCCCGCCTTGCAAACGGCGGACTCGTGACGGTGTCGATCGGACGAGAGCGGTCGGCGGGGAACGGCGGCGAGGATCACGTGGCCAGGTTCTCGTCGACCGGCCTTGCCTTCGACGGGCGCGTGAAGCCGGAAATCGTCGCGCCTGGAGTCGTGCTCGGAACGTCCGAGCCCGGCGCGAATCTCAATGGCTCCTCCCGTTACGGGACAGTCACCGGCACAAGTGCTGCAGCCGCCATCGTCGCTGGCGCCGCCGCGCTGCTCGCCCAGGCCCGGCCTGAGCTGGACGCCGCCGCGTTGAAGAGCCTGCTGGTCACGTCGGCGAGACCGCTGCCCGACGATGAGATCACCGCACAAGGCGCGGGGCTCGTCGACATCGGGGGGGCGGCGGCATCCGAGGTCGCCCTCCAGCCGAGCTCGCTCGCGTTCGGGCGTGCCAGCGGCCCGGGCTGGACGAACGAGCGAACGATCGAGCTCCGCAACCTCTCCGTCCGGAAACTGCGCCTGGAGCCAGAGATCCGGGTCGCGCGGGAGGGGGCCGCCGCGATTGAGTTCTCGATCCGCCCACGGCGGCTCTTCCTCGAACCCGGCCAGACGGCCCGTCTCCGAATGCGCGCTCGCGTGACCTCTCCGCTCGACGGCCTTGCCCCCTCGGAGGGAGCCCTTCTGTTGACGCCACTTTCCGGGAGGCAGATCCGGGTGCCCTGGACGATCGTCTTCGGCGCTTCTCGGCCCGCTGCGATCTCGACGGTTCGCCTCTCGGCTCGCGCCTTCGCTCCCTCGGATGCGGCGCCCGCGCTCCTGACATTCGTCGCGGGCGCCGTCGACCGCAGCGGCCAGCGCGAGAACGTCCGGCCGTTGACGCTGCTCGACCTCGAGCTCTGGAGCCCGGGAGGAGGCCGCATCGGCCTCCTCGCTCGTCTTCGGGACGTGTTGCCAGGTCGGTACTCCTTCGGTGTCACCGGACGCGACCCGACCGGTCAGAAGCTTCCTTCAGGTCCCTACACCTTGCGATTGGTTGGGTACCCGACGGGCGGCGGGCGTCCTGGAGTGCGCACGATCGGCTTCTCGATCAAGTAGATTCAGCGCGACCGGGGTCGGAAAAACACCTGTTTTGCGAGCAAAAAGGAGCCGAGCGTGACAACCGTGGAAGCGCCCTCCTCGCACCTGCGCGAGAACCCGTACGAGATCGCGAAGTCCCAGCTACGGAAGGTGGCCGACACCTTCGCGATCGACGCGAACCTGGTCAACGTCCTGCAGGAGTGCAAGAAGGCGGTCTCGGTCTCGATCCCGGTGGCGATGGACGACGGCTCGACCGAGGTCTTCCAGGGCTACCGCGTCACACACAACATTGCGCGCGGCCCATCGAAGGGCGGGATCCGCTACCACCCCGACGTCACGCTCGACGAGGTGAAGGCGCTCGCGATGTGGATGACGTGGAAGTGCGCCCTCGCCGGGATTCCGTTCGGCGGCGCCAAGGGCGGCGTGGTCTGCAATCCGAAGCTGATGTCCGAGCGGGAGCTGCAGGGCATGACCCGCCGCTTCACCTCCGAGATCATCAACGAGATCGGCCCGGAGAAGGACATCCCCGCGCCGGACGTCGGAACCGACGGGCGCGTGATGGCCTGGATCTTCGACACGTACTCGATGAACAAGGGCCACTCGGTGCTCGGGGTCGTCACCGGGAAGCCGCTCACGATCGGCGGCTCGCTCGGCCGGACGGAGGCGACCGCCCGGGGCGCGCTCTACTGCGTGCGCGAGGCGGTTCGCAAGCGGCAGATGTCGCTGCAGGGCACGCGTGTCGCCGTGCAGGGGTTCGGCAACGTCGGCTCGTTCCTGGCCAAGTTTCTCGCCGAGGACGGCGCGACGGTGATCGCGGTCTCCGACTCGACGGCGGGCCTGCACAACCCGAACGGGATCGACGTTCAGGCAGCGCTTGCACACAAGCGCGAGACCCGCTCGCTCGGTGGTTTTCGTGGCGCAGAGGCGATCTCGAACGAGGAGCTGCTGCTGCTGGACTGCGACGTGCTCGCGCCCTGCGCGCTCGAACAGGTGATCACCGAGGAGAACGCGGCGCAGGTGAAGGCGAAGATCGTCGTGGAGGGCGCCAACGGCCCGGTCACGCCGGCCGCCGACGACATCCTCGAGGCGAACGGCATCCTCGTCCTGCCCGACATCCTCGCGAACGCCGGCGGCGTCGTCGTCTCGTACTTCGAATGGGTCCAGGGGCTCCAGGAGTACTTCTGGAAGGAGGCGGAGGTGAACGCGAAGCTGAACGACATCGTCACGCGGGCGTTCAACGAAACCTGGGCCGAGACCGAGACCCGCAACGTCTCGATGCGGCTCGGCGCCTACGGTCTCGCCGTGCAAAGAGTCGCCGAGGCAACCACGACGCGCGGGATCTACCCCTGAGATTCTCGCTGCGCGAGAATCTCTAGCTGTTTGGCAGCGATGCGGGTCTCTGTCCCGCAGCTCAACAGAGATTCTCGTTGCGCGGGAATCTCTAGCTGCTTGGCAGCGATGCAGGTCTCTGTTCCGCAGCTCAACAGCTAGATCTTCGTGGCGAAGCAACGAAGATCAGTCGTTCTGTACCACGCGGCTGACTGCCACCTCTGCGAGCGGGCGCGCCGCGTGCTCGAATCGGAGGGAGTGGCCTTCGCCGAGGTCGACATCACGGGCAATCCCGAGCTCGAGGCGCGCTACCGGGAGTGGCTCCCGGTGGTGGAGATTGATGGCACCCGGGCCTTCGTTTACTACGTGGATGGCGCAAGCCTTCGCAGGAAAGTTGGACTGACAACCTAGGAATGGATCCAGTCGCGGCCGGAGCCGGGCTTTGCCCGGCGGGAGGCTCACCAACGCCCGGGTAACACCCGGGGCGAAGGAGGGGGCTCACGGGGGAACCCTGGGTTCCCCCGTGCTTTTCGCCGAGGTCGACATCACGGGCAATCCCGAGCTCGAGGCGCGCTACCGGGAGTGGCTCCCGGTGGTGGAGATTGATGGCACCCGGGCCTTCGTCTATTACCGCGATCCTCGTGCGCTTCAGCGCAAGCTCGCTGCACAAACTTCCGACTGACTGAACCGCTGCGTGGCTTCCGCTGCGGGTGATACAACTGCGCCGGCTGTTACAAGCTGGCGACGCGAGGAGCGGTGTGGCGGAACGGTTGACGGTGGGGGTGGCCGCGCGGCTCTCCCGATACCTGCAGGTGCTGACGCAGTCGAAGAAGATGGGGAAGGACCGGATCTCGTCGCAGGAGATCTCGGACTACACCAACGTCAACGCCACGCAGATCCGCCGCGATCTCTCGGCGTTCGGCAAGTTCGGCAAGCGGGGCGTGGGCTACAACATCGAGTCACTGCTCGGAGAGATCCGCAAGATCCTCCGGACACAGGGCCAGCACAACATCGCCCTGATCGGGGCCGGCAGGCTGGGCCAGGCGATCGCGAGCTCGGCGATCTTCGCCGAACACGGGATCAACATCGCAGCGGTGTTCGACACGGACCCGGAGAAGGTCGGGCGAACGGTCGGTCAGCTACCCGTGAGGGAATACGAGCGGCTTGCGGAGACCGTGCGCGAAAAGAACATCATCGTCGGCGTCCTCGCCGTTCCGGCCGACAGCGCGCAGAAGGTCGCGAACGACCTCGTCGACGCGGGCGTGAGGATCCTGTTCAACTACTCCGAGGCCCTGCTCGACGTTCCGCAGGACGTCTCCGTCCACACGTCGAATCCGGCCGTCGAGCTGCTCTACGCGCTCTACTTCTATTTGACGTAGGGGGCCATGACGTGCCTTTGACAGGCTTCGCCTGATGCGAATCCTGCTCTGGCATGGATATTTGCTCGGCGGGACCGGCTCCAACGTCTACACACGCGCCCTCGCCCGGGAATGGGGGCGCGCGGGCCACGAGGTGGTGGTGTTCTGCCAGGACCCCGAGCCTGGGCTGTTCGACCTGGGTGGCGCGGAGGTCGTTCGGCCGGAGATCGGCGGGCTCCTGCCCGTCTTCGTCATGGATCGCTACGAGGGGCTCGAAGCCCGGCTCTTGCAGGATTTCACGGCCGCCGAGCGTGATCGCTACGTCGAGCTGAACGCTGCCGCCCTCCGCGACCACCTGCCTGCCGACCTCGTGTTCGCGAACCACGTCCTGATGGGCGGCCCCGTCGGAGCCGCGACCGGCGCGCCCTTTGCGGTCAAGGCTCATGGCTCGGAGCTCGAGTACTCGATCCGCGGCCATCCCGACCTCGCGGCCTGGGCATGCGCGACGCTCGCGCCCGCCAAGGCCGTCTACGTGGGTTCGGCGCACATCCGCGCAGTGCTCGAGGAGGTCGTCGGGACGGTCGACCGGGTCCACGAGGTGCCGCCTGGCGTGGACGTCGACGAGTTCACGCCAAAGCCGCGAGAGCAGGCTCTCGCCGGCCTGGTCGCTCAGGCGAAGGGCGACCCGCCGAATCCGGGTAACCGAAACGAACGGCTTCCCGACGAAGGAAACGCCGCACGCCTCAGGGCGTTTCTCGCCAAGGAGGAGCCGACCGTCGTCTACTTCGGAAAGCTGCTCTACAACAAGGGAGTCCACGTCCTCCTGGAAGCGCTGCAGAGCGTCGATGCGCGGGCCGTGATCGTCGGCTTCGGGGATTACCGGGGCGAGCTCGAGGCGATGGCGCCGGATCGGACGCTCTTCACCGGCGCGCTCGAGCATCGCCATCTGACGCATCTGCTCGCTCTTGCGGACGTGACCGTCGTCCCATCGATCTTTCCCGAGGCGTTCGGGATGGTGGCTGCCGAAGCGGCCGCTGCGGGCTCTCCGCCGCTCGTCGCGCGACACTCCGGCCTGGCCGAGGTCGCCGACGGGCTGGAGCAGGAGTACCCCCCTTCGCTCCGGCATCTCGCGAGCTTTGCCACCGGAGACGCGGGAGAGCTCGCGCTGAAGTTGAGGGAGCTGCTCGCGCTGGATCCCGAGACGCGAGCCCGGCTCGGGGCGGCGGCGCGGCGAGCGGCCGTCGAGCGCTGGAGCTGGAAGGGCGTGGCGGCACGCTTGCTTCGCCCCATCGCGCCGCGATAGCTTGCGCCGTCAACAATCGTTGCGCCAAGGAGGTGCTCGTGGACGTCGTCTTCCTGATCGGACGGATCCTGTTCGCTTCGCTGTTCGTCATGTCCGGCATCGGTTTTCACCTGCTGAAGCGGGAGCAGGGCGTGCAGTACGCAAAGATGTACAACGTTCCGTTCGCGGAGCTCGGCGTGCCGCTGAGCGGCGTGATCGCCCTGCTCGGCGGCCTCTCGATCGTGCTCGGAGTCTGGGGCGACGTGGGCGCGCTCCTGCTCGCCGCGTTCCTGCTGCTGGTGACGCCGCTCATGCATGCCTTCTGGCGTGAGACCGACCCGATGCAGAAGCAGTCGCAGCAGACGAACTTCAACAAGAACCTTGCCCTGCTCGGTGGCGCGCTCATCCTCTTCTACGCCTGGAACCAGCTTCAGGGCGATGCGGGGCTCTCCCTCACCGATCCCTTGTTCGGCCGGGGCTAAGAACTCGAGGCCGGAAGCCGCCAAAGCTTCATTTACCCTAGCGGGATGGGAGACGCGCAACGCCTGACCCCCGACGAGCAGATCGAGTTCGCCCGCGAGGCGTTCGCATCCGCAGACGACCTGACCGTCGCGGTCGAGGAGGAGTTCGCGCTGCTCGACCCCGAGACGCTCGAGCTGACGAGCAGGTTCGAAGAGCTGACGGAGGCGGCCGTCGGCTCCGACCTCGCAGAGCACCTCGTCGGTGAGCTGATCGCGTCGGAGGCGGAGGTCAAGACCGGCCGCTGCGAGAGCTTCGGCGAGGCGGCCGAGCGCATGGCCGAGCGGCGCGCTCAGCTCGGGGCCGTGGCGGACCGGCTCGGGATCGGGCTCGCCTCGACCGGAACGCACGCCTGGAGCCCGTGGCAGGACCAGCGGATCATCGACACGCCGCACTACCGGCGGAACGTCGAGATCCTCCAGTACGTCGTGCGGCGAAACAACAGCTTCGGGATCCACGTCCATGTCGCCGTCAACGGGCCCGACCGGGCGGTGGCGGTCTGCGATGCCTTCCGCAACGTCCTTCCAGAACTGCTCGCGCTGTCTGCCAGCTCGCCGTTCGTCGAGGACGTGGTGACCGGTCTGCACTCCGCGCGCACCGAGATCTTCACGCGCATGTTCCCGCGCTGCGGCATCCCGGACGCCTACGGCAGCTGGGCCGAGTTCGAGCGCTACGTTCGCTTTCTCTATGCGACCGATTCGGTCGACGAGCACACGCAGCTGTGGTGGAGCGTCCGGCCGCACCTCGCTTTTCCGACGGTGGAGATCCGAATCTGCGACGCTCAACCCGACCTGCGCGAGGCGCAGTCGCTCGCTGCGCTGATGTACGCCTTGGCTGCGCGCTTCGCCCGGGCGCTCGACGATGGCGAGCCCTTGCCGACCCGGCCGCGGCGATTGCTCGAGGAGAACCTCTGGCGCGCCATCCGGCACGGTCTCTCCGGCGGCCTGATCGATTTCGAGCGCGGCGAGGTCGTTCCGGCGAGGGCACGGCTCGAGCAGCTGATCGAGTGGGTGCATCCGGTGGCGGAGGAGATCGGCGCAGCCCCGTTTCTCTCCGTCCCGGAGGCGAACTCGGCCGAGCGCCAGTACGCGCGCCTGGCGGAGCTCGGCTCGCACCGCGAGGTGTTCGCGGAGCTCATCGTTCGCCCGGGAGAGCTCGTTGCCTGAGGCGGTTCAGGGAATCGGCGGGGTCTTCTTTCGCTCCGAGCACCCTGACCAGCTGCGCGCCTGGTACGCGGAGCACCTGGGCATCTGGGAGCCTCGGTGAGCGAGCAGGAACAGCCGCCCCAGGGTGACGACGACCTGCTGAAACAGGTCGAGGAGGAGCTGAAGAAGCTCAGCGTCACCGACTTG
Organism: Gaiellales bacterium; assembly: GCA_038237865.1. Taxonomy (GTDB): domain Bacteria; phylum Actinomycetota; class Thermoleophilia; order Gaiellales; family Gaiellaceae; genus 3-1-20CM-4-69-9. Next base: position 98,109 of record JBBRYG010000008.1, read on the forward strand.
CTCGTCCAGATGCTCTACACGGTGTCCTCGCTCGGTATCGGAAGCTCGGTGACGACGATCGAGACCTCGAGCAGGCGCGAGTTGCGATCGAGACGCTCCGCGCGGTTCTTCCGGTGCTCGAGGGTGCCGTGGGAGCGGACGTCGTGCGCGACTTCAAGCAGGTGCAAGCGAATTTGCAGCTCGCCTACGCTGCGGCGACCGCGAGGTCGATCTAGTAGGCTCGCCCGCGCGACTTTGTGATAGAAAACTCGCCGCGCCGAGGTCTCTCGGCGCTGACTTTGTGAGGGGGTAAGGGCTTGTTCGTCGGCAGCTTCTTCAACGACCATCCGGTGCTGTTCGCGCTCGTCTGCGCCGCGGTCGCCGTCGGCTACGGGATCGGGTTGACGGTCTGGCTGCTGCGCCAGCCCGCCGGCAACGACCGCATGCGAGAGATCGCGCGCGCGGTGCAGGAGGGAGCAGCGGCCTATCTCCGCCGGCAGTACCTGACGATCGCCGCCGTCTCGATCGTGCCCTTCCTTTTGCTTGGCTTCTACAACAAGCTCGGCTGGGGGACTGCGATCGGGTTCCTCGTCGGCGCGACGCTCTCCGCGGCGGCCGGGTTCATCGGGATGAACGTTGCGGTGCGCTGCAACGTTCGGACCGCGGAGGCGGCCCGCCACGGACTGAAGCCCGCGCTCAACGTTGCGTTCCGGGCAGGGTCGGTCACCGGCCTGCTGGTCGTCGGCCTCGGCCTGCTCGGTGTCGCCGGCTACTACTGGGCGCTGACCGACTGGATCGGCAACTCCCAGGATTCCGCGATCGACGATCTGATCGGGCTCGCCTTCGGCGGTTCGCTGATCTCCGTCTTCGCGCGGCTCGGCGGAGGCATCTATACGAAGGCAGCAGACGTCGGCGCCGACCTGGTAGGGAAGATCGAGGCCGGGATCCCTGAAGACGATCCCCGCAATCCGGCCGTGATCGCCGACAACGTGGGCGACAACGTCGGCGATTGCGCCGGCATGGCCGCCGACCTCTTCGAGACCTACGCCGTCACCGCCGTCGCCGTGATGCTGCTCGGGACGCAGTTCCCGTCCAGCAACCTCGCGCTCTTCCCGCTGGCGCTCGGCGGCATCTCGATTCTCTCCTCGGTGATCGGGACGTTCTTCGCCCGCGTCGGCAAGCGTGGTTCGATCATGAACGCCCTGTACCTCGCGGTGCTAGTCGCAACGATCCTCTCCGCGGTCGGCTTCATTCCCGTCACCCTCGCCTTCGACGGTGGGAAGTTCAGCTTCACCGACCTCTACGCGTCAGCTGTCGTCGGTCTCGTCGTCACGTTCCTGCTGGTGGGGATCACCGAGTACTACACCGGCACGCGCTGGCGGCCGGTCAAGGGGATCTCGTCCGCCTCTCAGACCGGGCACGCAACCAACGTCATCTCGGGACTCGCGATCGGGATGCAGGCAACAGCCCTGCCCGTGATCGTGATCGCCACGGGGATCCTCGTCGCGCACCACTTCGCCGGCCTTTACGGCATCGGCGTCGCGGTGATGGCGCAGCTCTCGATGACCGGGCTGATCGTCGCGCTCGACGCCTACGGGCCCGTCACCGACAACGCGGGCGGTATCGCCGAGATGGCCAACCTGGACGAGTCCGTGCGCGCGATCACCGATCCGCTCGACGCCGTCGGGAACACCACCAAGGCGGTCACGAAGGGCTACGCGATCGGCTCGGCCGCGCTTGCCGCACTCGTTCTGTTCAGCTCGTACACGACCGGGCTTGCAGACGAAGGGCTCTCGACGACGTTCAGTCTCAGCGACGCCTGGGTGATTGCCGGCCTCTTCATCGGTGGCCTGATGCCGTTCCTGTTCGCCTCGCTGGCGATGCAGGCGGTCGGGCGCGTCGGCGGGCAGGTCGTGACCGAGGTGCGGCGTCAGTTCCGCGAGGACCCGGGGATCATGGCGGGAACGTCGCGACCGGAATATGGGCGCGCGATCGACATTGTCACCAGCTCTGCGATCAAGGAGATGATGGCGCCGGCGCTGATCCCGATCGCCTTCCCGATCATCGTCGGGATCATCAACGCGAAGATGCTCGGTGGCCTCCTGATCGGGACGATCGTGACCGGGCTCTTCCTGGCGATTGCGATGACCTCGGGCGGCGGCGCCTGGGACAACGCAAAGAAGCTGATCGAGGACGGCCTCTACGGCGGCAAGGGCTCCGAGGCGCATGCCGCGTCGGTCACGGGTGACACGGTCGGCGACCCCTACAAGGACACCGCGGGGCCCGCGATCAACCCGATGATCAAGATCGCCAACATCGTCGCGATCCTGATCATTCCCCTCATCGTCTCAATTCACGGCTAGAGAGCACGGGGGAAACCCGGTTTCCCCCGTGGGCCCCCTCGTGGGTCACGCCGCGAACGCGCAGGAGCGCGGTCCCGCACGTTCGCGGATTGCGTTTGGGTGGCCGGCGGCGGCTCCCGATAGCGCGCGCCGTGGGGCTTCGCCTCCCGGCACGCGTGAGGCCGGCCGGCCCCTAGCGCGGCTGCGCCTGCGCTAGCTGCCGCCCCTTGTGGGTCCTAGTTAGAGCACGGCGCCACCCGTGCTCTATAGATTGAGGCAATATACGCTCAGTCTCGAAGGAGGTGCGGGTGGGCGTCGCGGTCGAAGTCGAGAGCGTCTCGAAGCGATATGAGATCGGCGAGGGATCGACGATCGTGGCGCTCGATAGCGTCAGTCTCACGGTTCCCGCCGCGAGCATCGTTGCGATCAGCGGCCCATCGGGATCGGGGAAGTCGACGCTCCTTCACGTTGTCGGTGCGATGGATCGGGCCGATTCCGGTCGCGTCGTCGTTGGCTCGACGGAGGTCACGGCGCTTTCGCGGCGGGAGCAGCCGGCCTACCGGCGCACGATTGGCTTCGTCTTCCAACGCTTCCACCTGCTGGCCGCGCTGAGCGCGCTCGACAACGTGATCACCCCGCTGCTGCCCTACCGCACCGACTTCGACAAGCCCGAGCGCGGGAAGGAGCTGCTCGCGGCCGTCGGACTCGCCGGCCGCGAGGCGTCGATCCCGTCCCGCCTCTCCGGCGGCCAGCAGCAGCGGGTCGCGATCGCGCGGGCGCTCGTCAACCAGCCCGGACTGCTGCTCGCGGACGAGCCGACCGGCAACCTCGACTCGATCACCAGCGCCGAGATCATGCAGCTGCTGCTCGACCTCCGCGGCGAGCGCGAGATGACGATCCTGGTGGCGACGCACGACCCGCTGGTGGCGAGCCGCTGCGACCGCGTGATCCGCCTCGGGGATGGGCGCGTAGTCGACGACGTCGAGGTGCGCCGCGTCGAGGATCAGGCCGAGGTGCTCGAGCGGATCGGGCGCCTGGATGTGGGCTGACGTCGTCTCCATTTGACAAGCCTGGGTCGAAGTCGTAGATTGTGGCTACTTAGATTGTGATGATCAGGCAGCGCGATTAGTAAGCGATGGAACGGTTCGCCCTGGCCCAGTTTCGGTCTCGTCCCAGCCGGACTGCGGCACTGGGCCTGGCGATCCTCGTCGCGGCAGTAGCTTTCGTTCTCCTCACCGCAGCGGCGCAGACGAGCCGCCTGGATGTCCAGGGAACAGTAAAAAGCAATTACAGGGCAGCCTACGACGTCCTCGTTCGGCCACGGCAGTCTGCTAACCGGCTGGAGATCTCACGGAGACTTGTTAGGCCCAACTTCCTGAGCGGTGTGTTCGGAGGAATAAGTTTTCCTCAATACGAGGCGGTTAAACGCATAGCAGGCGTTGAAGTGGCTGCCCCGATCGCCAACCTTGGGTTCATTTTTCCCGTCCTTAACTTTGGGTTCAGTGTTGAGCCATACCTCACCCGGGAGCCTGTGCAGCTTATTCGCCTACGACTCACATGGCTTGCGAATAATGATACGTCGAGATATCAAGATGCGTCGCAATACGTCTATTACACGCGGCGCGCTCCGATGCTCCGCTACATGAGGGAGGTCCACGGCGCCGACACTTTGTCCGTATGCACTGGGTTCTCGGCAACTGCCAATCTGGCCGACCCATTCGCTCGTAGTGGGTATCTCTCATGCTATTCGTCCCTGACCCCAGGGGTAGGACACGACAATGTTGCTAATTTTCTTGGACTCCTTCCGCCGCGAGCAGTCGGCGCTGAGATCGGTATGCAGTTTCCACTCTTCGTCAGCGCAATCGACCCGGTGCAGGAGGCGCGCCTACTGGGCCTTGACAAGGCAATCGTTTCCGGTCGCTATCTTCGTCCTACCGAGCCTGTCCGTCTCCTGCGGACGTCGGCAGGCGCTGGTTACCGGGCCTCGCCTGTAATTGCGAGCAGAAAGACCTTCGTCGATGAGCGCCTCCGGATAACCGTGGAGCGACTTCACATTCCTCCGGACGCTCGCGTTTCCCAGACTTTAGCTTCTCGCCGCGCGCGGCCCTTCCTCACCTCGCTGAGCGGGCGCGTCGCCGACCGCGCGATCATTGGAACACAAGAACTTTACGATCGGCTCCTGCGTAAGCAGGATGTGGTCGGGGGCTCGCTCGCGAGTGCTTTCTATTGGACTACGTCCGATGTCCGATACCGCATTAGAACGAAGGACCTCGCGCCTGCGCCCGCCGATAATCCGCGTTCGATCTGGCGAACACCAGTTAGCCAAGGCGGCTTTTGGTCGCCGTCAATCGAGAATCAAGATGTCCAGTTTCGTGGTCTTTCGCCACACATCTCATCCTGGTCTTTCGACAAGCACAACACGATCAATGCTCCAGGCTTCGATCTGGTCGGGCAATACGATCCCGAGAGGCTCCCCGGGTTCTCGCCCCTTTCGCAGGTCCCGCTCGAAACCTACTACCCCCCTCGACTTGAACCAGCTGACGCCGCTAGTAAGGTCGCCCTCGGGGGAAAACCGCTGCTTCCGACCCAGAACCTTGGCGACTACATTGCGCAGCCGCCTCTCGTTCTGACGACACTGCAGGGAATCAGGCCGTGGTTGAATCCGAAGTACTTCAGCGCTGGTGGAAACCGCCTCGCCAAGGCGCAGTGGCGACCGAAGGCGCCGATCAGCGCGATCCGTATCCGCGTCAGGGGCGTGACGGGACCGGATGAGCTGTCGCAGGCTCGGGTGCGTGCGGTCGCGCAGCAGATTCACGAGAAGACGGGGTTGCAGGTCGATATCACGGCGGGGTCGTCGCCGAAGCCGTTGCTGGTCGACCTGCCGGCGGGGAAGTTCGGGCGCCCCGAGTTGCTTCTGCGGGAAGGGTGGTCGAAGAAGGGCGCTTCGATCAGTTTCCTGAGGGCCGTCGATCGCAAGAGCCTCGCCTTGTTTGGGCTCGTGCTTGTGGTGTGCGCCTTCTTCCTCGGCAACGGTGCGTTGGCCTCGGTGCGCGCGCGCCGGAGCGAAATCGGGACGTTGATGACTCTGGGCTGGTCGCGCGGGCGCGTCTTCGCCGCAGTGCTGCTCGAGCTCCTGCTTGTCGGCGTGGTTGCGGGTGCGCTGGGGGTGGCGCTGGCGGCGCTGGTGGTGGTGTTGACCTCACTCGACCTACCGTTATGGCGGACGCTGCTCGTGTTGCCGCTCGCGGTCGGTCTGGCGTTGCTTGCTGGCTTGTTGCCGGCCTGGCTGGCTTCTCGCGGCTCGCCGCTGGATGCGATCCGACCGGCGGTGTCGGGGCGGGAGCGAGTACGGCGGTTGCGCGGGGTCGTGGGGTTGGCCCTGCTGGGCCTGCGCCGCCTCCCGGTGCGGACGGTGATTGGCTCTTCGGGGCTGGTGATCGGGGTGGCGGCGTTGACGATCCTGCTGGCGATCCAGCGTGCGTTCCAAGGGGTGCTGGTGGACACGCTGCTGGGGAACGCGATCTCTGTGCAGGTGCGCAGCAGCGACTTGCTCGCGGCGGCGCTGACGGTGACGCTGGCGGGCCTCGGTGTCGCGGACGTCCTCTACCTGAACCTGCGCGAGCGAGCGGCGGAGTTCGTGACGCTGCGAACGGTCGGCTGGAGCGACCGCCACCTCGCCGTGGTCGTGCTCGTCGAGGGGCTCGCGCTCGGCTTGCTCGGCGGGCTCACGGGTGCTGCGCTCGGTATCGGGATCGGAGCGCTCATGCTCGGGGTGCCGCTCGGCTCGTTGGCGCTTGCGGCGCTGGTCGCCGCGGTCGGCGGGGTCGTGGTGGCGCTCGTTGCCTCGCTGATCCCGCTCAGCCAGCTCGCGCGGTTGACCCCGCCGACGGTGCTGGCGGAGGAATAGCCGGCCGGTGCCGACGAAGGTCTCTCCCGTCGAGCTTTTGATCCTGCTGATCGTCGTGCTCTTCTTCTTCGGGCCGAGGCGGCTGCCCGAGATCGGTCGTTCGCTCGGACGGGGGATCCGCGAGTTCCGGGGCTCGGTTGCAGGAGCGGATGAGACCACGGCCGAGAAAGACGATCCCAGTTAGCAGCCGCCGGGTTTCTACATCCCGACGATGTAAGCTTCGCGCGAATGCCGATCCATCATGCGGTGCTGGCGCTGCTCGCCGGGGGGCCGAGCTACGGCTACGAGCTGAAGACGAGCTTCGAGGAGTCGATCGGCCCCCAGTGGGGCGCGCTTAACATCGGCCACCTCTACCAGATCCTCGACCGGCTCGTCCGCGACGAGCTCGTCACCGGGAAGACCGTCCCGCAGACCGACCGGCCGGACAAGATCGTCTACCGCCTGACGAGGAAGGGCCGCGGTGAGCTCGAGCGGTGGCTCGGCCAGCCGTTCGTCCGCCAGAGCGGCTACCGCGACGACTTCTTCCTCAAGCTGCTGGCCGCCTCCCGCCTGGGTGAGGAGCCCTTGCGTGACGCGCTGCGAGTCCAGCGGGAGGCGAGCCTGGCGGAGCTGGCCTCGCTGAACGAGCTCCGCGGCGGCGACCGGCCGCCGCTGGTAGCGCTGCTGGTCGAGGCGGCGCTACTGCACGCCCAGGCGAACCTGCGCCTGGTCGAGCTAGCGGAAAAACAGCTCCCGGAGCTCATCGACACAGTCGAAGGGAGCAAGGCCCAGCCCGCGGCTGCCCGTAAGGGCCGGTCCGCGGCGTAACAGTTAGAGCCACGGCGCCAGCCGTGGCTCTAGAGTGCGCGGGTGCCGCGGCGGAGGCGTCAGCAGGGGCTGGAGCGCGTGCTCGGGACGCCGGCGCTGTTCGCGACCGCCTACGGCAACGTCGGCTCCTCGATCTACTACGCCCTCGGACTGGTCGCCGGGATCGCGCTTGGCCTGACGCCGCTCGTCTTCGTCATCAGCGGGCTGATCTTCGCCGCCACCGCCGCGACCTACGCGGAGGGAACCGTCCGCTTCCCCGAGGCGGGTGGATCGTCCAGCTTCGCCCGTCATGCGTTCAACGAGCTCGTCTCCTTCGTCGCCGCGTGGGCCCAGATGCTCAACTACGTGATCACGATCGCCATCTCGGCGTTCTTCGTCCCGCACTACCTCTCGATCTTCTGGGATCCGCTGCGGACGAACCCCTGGGACATCATCGGGGGGACCGTCGTGATCGTTCTGCTCGTCCTGCTGAACATCGTCGGGATCAAGGAGGCCGCGAAGCTCAACATCCTCCTCGCGATCGTCGACTTCGCCACCCAGCTACTGCTTGTCGGCATCGGGTTCGCGCTCATCTTCAGCCCGCACACGGTCTTCTCGACGAACATCCACTGGGGGATCGCGCCGACCTGGAGCGCGTTCTTCCTCGCAATCCCGATTGCGATGATCGCCTACACCGGGATCGAGACCGTCTCGAATCTCGCCGAAGAGGCGCGCGATCCGCCCCGGGACATTCCGCGCTCGATCGGCTGGGTCGCCGTCGCGGTCTTCGCGATCTACTTCACGCTGCCGATGATCGCCCTCTCCGCGCTGCCGGTGGAGAAGGTCGGCGGCGAGTTCCAGACCCGCCTCGGCTTGCCACCGGAGCAGAAGGGGTTCGCCAACGATCCCGTCCTCGGGCTCGTCCAGCACCTTGGGCTGAGCGGCAGCATCCTCAGCGCAGCCAAGATCTACGTCGGGATCCTGGCGGCGACGATCCTCTTCATCGCGACGAATGCCGGCGTGATCGGGGCGTCGCGCATCACGTACGCGATGGCCAGCTACCGGCAGCTCCCGGAGGTCTTCCGGCGGCTGCACCCGAGGTTCAAGACGCCCTGGCTCTCCCTGGTCGTCTTTGCCGGGGTGGTCGCGATCGCCGTCCTGCTGCCGGGCCAGACGACCTTCCTCGGCGACATGTACGCGTTCGGGGCGATGCTGTCCTTCACGATCGCCCACGTCTCGGTGATCGCGCTGCGGATCAAGCGGCGCGAGGAGGAGGTGCCGTTCCGCGCACGGCCGAATCTCCGCCTGGGCGGGATCGACTGGCCGCTCTTCGCGCTCTTCGGCGCGTTCGGGACCGGTGCCGCCTGGATCGTCGTCGTGATTCAGAAGCCCGGCGCACGCTGGGTCGGCCTCGGCTGGCTGGCGCTGGGACTCGTCGCGTACACCGTCTATCGCCGGGCTGTCGTCCGGGCGCCTCTGAGCCAGACGCTGCGTGCGCCGATCGTGATCGGCAAGTCGGCGGCGCTGGAGTACCGCAGCATCCTCGTTCCGGTCAAGCTCGGGCGGACCTCCGAAGAGGCGATGGACTTCGCCGCCCGCCTCGCGGCCGAGCGGCGAGCCTCGATTGCCGCAGTGAGCGTGGTCACCGTCCCTCTGGAGCTGCCGCTCGACGCCGTCGACCCGGAGGCGGAGAACGCGGCCGATGAGGCGCTCGACCGGGCGGCGGCGATCGGCGAGCTCTACGGCGTCGACGTCACGGTTCGGCTTCTGAGAGCGCGAACTCCCGGCAGGGCGATCGTGGACGAGGCCACGAGGCGCGGGAGTGAGATCATCGTGATGGGAGCACCACGCCGCGACCGGCCCCGGCGGTCGATCTTCAGCGACACCGTCGACTTCGTGCTGAAGAACGCCCCCGTCCGGGTGATGGTGGCCGCCGGCCGGCGCGCCGCGTGAAGGCGTACCGCGCCGGTCTGGTCGTCTTCGCCCTGGCGTTCATCGGGATCGGGCTGGCGTTGGTCGCCGTGACCGCCAGTCACGGCGGCGGGATCGGGTATCTCTTCGGCGCGCTCTTCCTGGCGGCCGGCGCTGGACGGCTGTTCCTCCTCCGCGCCCGTCGTTGAACGACACGATCTCAGCGACGCCTTGGATGGTTTCCGTATGAAGTTCGGTTTGGGTCGACCGGTCGTTTCAGACGGATCGCGGGCTGAGCCCGCGATCCTGACGTCGGCGTCGCAAGCGACGCCTGAGCTGGTTTCCGTATGAAAGCCGTTTGGTTCGACTGGTCGTTTCAGACGGATCGCGGGCTGAGCCCGCGATCCTGACGTCGGCGTCGCAAGCGACGGCTGAGCTGGTGTCCGGTTGGAAGTTCGGTTTGGGTCGACCGGTCGTTTCAGACGGATCGCGGGCTGAGCCCGCGATCCTGACGTCGGCGTCGCAAGCGACGCCTTGGCTGGTTTCCGGTTGAAGTTCGGTTTGGGTCGACTGGTCGTTTCAGACGGATCGCGGGCTGAGCCCGCGATCCTGACGTCGGCGTCGCAAGCGACGCCTTAAGCTCAGCCGATGGCGAGGAAACGGCCCCGGCTCGAACGCGTCCTCGACGCGCCGGCGCTCTTCTCGATCGCCTACGGGGAGATCGCCTCGTCGATCTATTTCGCGCTCGGCATCATCGCCTTCAACGCGCTCGGATTCACGCCCCTCGTCCTCCTGCTTACGGGCGCGCTCTTCCTCCTCGTGTCCCTCTCCTACGCGGAGGGCACCGCTTCGATCCGGGAGACCGGCGGAGCGGCGACCTTCGTTCGGATTGCCTTCAACGACCTCGTGGGCTTCATCACCGGCTGGGCGCTCTTCCTCGACTACCTGATCGTGATCGCTCTGTCGGCGCTGTTCTTCCCGCATTACGTCGCGGGGGCGTTCTTCACGAAGATCCATCGTCCCTGGGACGCGGTCGCGGGGTGCATCACGATCGGCGCGATCGGCGCCCTCCGGTTGCTCAAGCGGACGCGCCTTCACCGCTGGGCCCTGATCGTGGCGCTCGTCGACCTTGCGACGCAGCTGATCCTGGTCACGCTCGGCGCTGCGCTGCTATTCTCGCCGGCAGCCCTCGCGAAGGGGACGTCCCTTGGATCGATGCCGACGTGGCACTCGATCGCGTTCGCGTTGCCGCTCGCGATGCTCGCCTACACGGGGCTCGAAACGGTCGCGAACCTGGCGGAGGAGACGCGCCGACCGGGACGGGACCTGCCGCGCTCGCTCTTCGGCTCGATCGGCCTCGTGGTCGTGCTCTACGTCGCGATCGCCGGCGTGGCGCTCTCCGCCTTCCCGGCCGAGCATGGGACGCTCCTCGGCAGCAACTGGATCCGCTCGCCGATCGTCGGGATCGTGACCCGGCTGCGGGACGAGGTGCCGGGTGTGATCGGCGCGCCGCTCCAGGTCTTCGTCGGCCTGTCCGGCGCGCTCATCTTGCTCACCGCCGCCACGACCTCGATCTCGGGCTTCGGGCGGCTTGCGTACTCGCTCGGGGAGCACGGCCAGCTCCCCCGCCGGTTCGGCGTGCTCAACTCCCGGACGCTCGTCTCGCCGCGGTCGATCGTGGCCGCCTGCGTGATCGCGATCGCGCTGCTCGCCGCCACCTCGGCGCTCGCGCACCCGGTGCTCTTCCTGGCGAGCCTCTACAGCTTCGGCGTCCTGCTGGCGTTCACGGCGGCCCAACTCGCGGTGATCAAGCTGCGGGTCAGCGAGCCGGACCGCCGGCGCCCCTACCGTGTCCCGTGGACGATCGGCCGGATCCCGATGCCCTCCGTCATCGGCGCTGTTCTGACGTTCGCCACGCTGATCGTCGCCCTCGCGACCCACCCGGGGGCCCGGTATGCGGGACCGGCCTGGCTCGCGGCCGGCCTCGTCCTCTACGTCGTCGTGCGCAAGTCCCGGGGGGAGGGCCTGCTCGAGCGCGTCGTCTCCGCGGACGAGCGCCAGGGCCTGACCGAGGCGGAGTTCTCGCGGATCCTCGTCCCGATGAAGCTTGGCGAGATCGGCGAGGAGATGGTCGCGACCGCCGTCAAGCTCGCCGAGCAGCACGGGGCGTCTGTGGAGGCGCTTCACGTCATCCGCGTTCCGCTCGACCTTCCGCTCGACGCCGAGCTGATCTACGAGGAGGAGCGGGCGGCCGCCTCGCTCGCGGAGGCCCAGCTGCTCGGCTCCGATCACGGGGTCGAGGTGCACGGACACACAATCCGGGCGCGGTCGATCGGGCAGGCGATCGTCGACGAGTCCGCTCGGCTCGACGTCGACCTGATCGTGCTCGGCTCGTCGCCCCGCTGGCGGCGGCAGTCGCGCTTTTTCTCCCCGACGGTCGACCATGTGCTCAAGAAGGCCGGGGCGGAGGTGCTGATCGTGGCATTCCCGCAAGGGGTGCTCGAGCCCGAGCTCGCACCCGCATGAGGCAGTGACTCCGAGCTACGCTGAGACCATGAAGGCAATCGTGATCGGCTGCGGCCGCGTAGGCTCGACCGTCGCCAAGCGCCTCGCGGCGGAGGAGTGGGACGTGACCGCCGTCGACGAGAAGGAGGCAGCGCTTTCGCGCCTCGGTGAAGACTGGGCCGGCGGCTTCGTCGTCGGGCACGGAATGGATGCCGGCGTCCTCCGCGACGCGGGAATCGAGGAAGCCGATGCAGTCGTCGTCGCGACGGACGGCGACAACACCAACATCGTGATCGGCCAGGTTGCCCAGAAGCGGTTTGGCGTCGAGTGCACCGTCGTTCGTGTCCTCGATCCTGCCCGCGCAGAGTTCTACGCCGCGCGTGGCATGCGCACCGTCTGCCCGACTTCGACCGCGATCGACGTCCTGATCGAGGCGGCGCGAACGTGTGCGATCCCCAAACGCGCGGAGGAAGTCGCAAGTTAGGTGACCCTCCCGGCGACCCACGGCGGCGCCCGGCCCTCGATCACGCGGCGCCATGCCGCGTCCTCGGTCGCGCCCGGGCCGCTTGGCCCGAGCGCTCCCTGCGTCCTTGCCTGGCTTGGTGGTCGCGACCCGGGCATCCACCAGGATCACCGGAAGGGCCACTGATGTACGTCCTGATCGCCGGAGGAGGGAAGGCCGGGGCGAACGTGATGCGCACCCTGCTCCGAAACGGCCACGAGGCAACCCTGATCGAGCAGGAACGAGACCGCTTCGAGCGCCTCGAGCAGGAGTTCGAGCACCAGGCCATGCTCGGGGACGCCACGGAGCTGTTCGTGCTGGAGAAGGCCGGGATCAAGCGTCCGCCAGACCTCGTCCTCGCCCTGACCGGAGACGACGAGGACAACCTGGTCATCACCCAGCTGGCAAAGGAGAAGTACGGCGTCGAGAAGGTGATCGCCCGCGTCAACGATCCACGGAACCAGGCGCACTTCGACCTGCTCGGGATCTCGCCGACTGTGTGCGCAACCTCGAGCATCCTCGGCCTCGTCGAGCACGAGGTGCCGGAGCACGAGCTGATCCACCTGCTCGAGCTTCGAAAGGAGAATCTCGAGATCGTCGAGGTGCAGATCGACAAGAGCTCGCCCTGCGCCGGAAAGACGGTCGAGAAGCTGCCTCTGCCCGAGGGGGCGCGGCTCATCTCCGTGATGCGCGACGGCAAGGCTGAGATCGCTGTGGGATCGACAGAGCTTCGGGCCGGCGACCAGGTGCTCGCAATTCTCCAGCCCGGCAAGGAAGACGAGCTCCGCCGGGTCATGCTGAAGCGCTAGCGAGCGAGCTAGCTACCCTGGGGGCGTGATTCGCCGCCCCGCCCCGAAGACGGCGCTCGCGCTGGGCGCGGCGTTCGTCGGCGGTCTCGGCATCGTCTCGGCGCTGACCCCCGAGCTCGCGGACCGCTCGGACATCGTCAGGGGTGTCCTCCCGCCCGGCATGCCCGAGGCGGCACGCGTCCTTGCGCTCGCATTCGGGATCGCCCTGGTCTGGCTCGCCCGCGGCCTCGCCCAGGGGAAACGGCGCGCCTGGCTGCTTGCGGTCTGGTTGGTGGTCGCCTCCGCGGTGGCGCATCTGGCCAAGGGCCTCGACTTCGAGGAGTCCACGGTGAGCATCCTCCTGCTCGCCGCCCTCTGGCGCTGGCGCGCCGCGTTCTCCGCGCCGGGCGATCCCGCCCTGCTCCGCCCGCTCCTCCGCGCACTGATCGCGCTCTGTGCGATCGGCGCCTTCGCCGGCTTACGGGAGATCGACACGATGCACCTGTCGCAGGAGATCGAGTCGGCGCTCGTGCTGCTCGCCGTGCCGGTCGCGTTTCGCGCGCTCTACCTCTGGCTTCGGCCGCTCGCGGCGCGTCTCCAGAGCCCCGCCGAGGCGAAGGCCGCGGCCGAGGTCGTCCGGCGAAGCGGCCGCGACAGCCTCTGCTACTTCAGTCTCAGGCGAGACAAGAGCCTCCTCTTCTCGCCCTCGCGGCGCTCGTTCCTCGCGTACCGCGTGGTGGGTGGGACGGCGCTCGTCAGCGGTGATCCGATCGGCGATCCGGCGGAACTGCCCGAGCTCCTGGCCGAGCTGCGGCGCATTGCCGCGGCGCGCGCCTGGCGGGTGGCGCTCGCCGGGGTGAGCGAGGAGACCCTGCCACTGGCGCGCGCCGCGCGGATGAAGCCGATCTATCTCGGCGACGAGGCACTCGTGCGCCCCGAGACGTTCTCGCTCGAGGGCCGCTCGATCAGGAAGGTCCGCCAGTCGGTGACACGCCTGCGCCGCGGCGGCTACACGGTCCGCATCCTGCCGGTCGGCGACGTCGACGGTCGTCTGCGGGCGGAGATCGCCGAGGTCTCCGCCGAATGGCGTGGCCGCTGGCCGGAGCGTGGATTCACGATGGCAATGGACGCGCTCTGGTCGTACCCGGACGGCCTCGTCGCAGTCGCGGAAGGCCCGGACGGCCTCGGCGGCTTCGTTCAGCTCGTGCCGTCGCCGGCATCCGGTGGCTGGTCGCTCGCGACGATGCGGCGGCGCCACGACACGCCGAACGGCCTGATGGAGTACCTGATCGTCGAAACCATCGAGTGGGCCCGCTCGTATGGAGTCCGCGAGGTGTCGCTCAACTTCTCCGTGTTCGCAGAGGCACTTCGCGTCCGCGGCGGCGCCCCGCGCAGGCGGCGGCTGGCACGCTTCCTGTTGCTCCGCTGCGACCGGGTCTTCCAGCTCGAGCGGCTGTTCAGTTTCAACCGCAAGTTCCAGCCCGAGTGGCGCAGGCGCTATGTCTGCGTGGAGCGCTATACGGACGCACCGTTCGTCGCGCTCGCCTATCTCCAGGCAGAGCAGTTGCTGACGCCGCCGCGACCGTGGATCCGCGAGAGCGACCTCGCCGCGCGTTGATCGGCGCCGTGCTCGCGGCTGCCTGTGTGGCCACGCTCGCGCCGTGTGGAGTGGCCCGCGCCGACGCGGCCTTCCGACCCTACGCCTCCGGCTTTTCCGGGATCACCTACATTGCAGCGAATCGCGCGGAGCCGCGGCGGCTGTACGTCGTCGAGCAGGTCGGCCGTGTCCGGTACCTGGTCGACGGCCGAGCACGCCGCACCTTCCTGGACATCCGCAGCCTGATCGCGAGTGGCGGCGAGCAAGGTCTGCTCTCGATCGCGTTCCATCCGGCCTATGCGACGAACCATCGCTTCTACGTGGACTACACCGACCTTGCGGGCAACACTCGGGTTGTCGAATACCGCTCGCGCCGTGGCGTGGCTCTCCGCTCGAGCGCGCGCCAACTGCTGTTCGTGCGCCAGCCGTATGCCAATCACAACGGTGGCCAGTTGCAATTCGGTCCCGACGGGCGGCTGTACCTCGGGATGGGGGACGGCGGCTCGGGCGGCGACCCGGGCAACCGTGCGCAGAATCTCTCCGTTCGGCTGGGCAAGCTCCTGAGCACCGTTCCGACCGCCGGACGCCCGCGCTGGAGGATCGCCGCCTATGGCCTGCGGAACCCCTGGCGGTTCTCGTTCGACCGCGCCGGCGGGGATCTCTACATCGGCGATGTCGGCCAGAATGCGCTCGAAGAGGTGGACTACCGTCCTCGCGCGCAGGTCGGCGCCCTCGCGAACTACGGCTGGAGCGTCTACGAAGGGCGGTCGCGGTTCCGCCCCGGCACGCCAAGCGGCTCCGGGGAGCTGGTCTTCCCGATTCAGCAGTACGGTCACCGGGAAGGGTGCTCCATCACCGGCGGCTACGTCTACCGCGGCCGCGCGGTCACCGAGAGTGTCGGTCGCTACTTCTACGGGGACTACTGCAGCGGGACGATCTGGAGCCTCCGAGTCGAGGGAGGCCGGGCGGCGGACGTGCGGAAAGAGCCGACCAGGGTTGCGAGCCTGACGAGCTTCGGCGAGGACGCGGCAGGCGAGCTCTACGCCGCCACCGGCGACGGCAAGATCCTCCGGCTCAGACCCTGAGCTAGCCGGAGCGGCGGCGGCGGACGTTCGGCGCCTGCTGGCCGAGCGCGGCGTAGGCGAGCGCCTGGAGCGACTCGTTCAGCGTGGCGAGCTCGCGGGTGATCCGGAGGAGCTGCTCGTTCGTGTCCATGCGTCGCGTGAGTGCGTGCACCTCGTCACAGAGGCGGTCTAGACGCTTGAGCAACGCGTCCAGCTGGCGGTCTGCAACCTCGCCTTTCTCCACACCCTCATCCTAGGCCGAGCAGCTCGTCGCGCGTGCGGATGACCAGCGCGTCCGCGCCGAGTTTCGCGAGCACGCGCTCCAGCGCGTCGGCACCGGTCTCGAGCACCTCGACTCGTCGCGCCGCGCCGAGGTGCGCAAGTGCGATTCTGGCGAGCTCCACCGGTGCGTCCGTGAACACCCCGATCCGCAGGGTCGCGAGTCGGCGAAGGGCAGAGCTGATAGCGGCGTCCGGCCGGAGGTAGACAGGAGCGCGATCCTCCGCAAAGCGCTCGAGCAGTGCGCGCCAGTTCCCGGCCCGGCTGTCCAGCTCGGCAGCTGCGGCGCCACGGTCCGCCGGCAACGTCAGGTCGCCGAGCCGCATGCGCCGCTGCGCGTCTTCCAGCCAGTCGTCCCAGAGCGGGCGGGTGTCGCCGAGCGCGCCATCGAGATCGATCGCGAGCGCTCTCATCGGCGCGCCCGGAGCAGAACGAGGATGCCGAGGACGACACCGACCGAGTCGATCGCGACGTCGAGCGGAGCCGCATGCCGCCCGCGCACGAAGTGCTGATGCAGCTCATCGCTTGCGGCGTACGCAACGGCCAGGAGAACTGCGGGGACGGCCCGGCCGAGCGCGCGTAGAAGCAGGGCCCCGAGCACTGCGTACTCCACCGTGTGAGCGCACTTCCGCAACACGAGATCCCAGGTGCCGAGGCCGCTCGAGAGGTCGGGCACCGACGAGAGCGCGAAGATCAGGGCCGCCCAAGCGACAACCGGGAGCCAGAGCGTAACGAGTCGGGTTCGGGTCACCGGCGGCGATGCTAGTCTCCCGCCACAAACCGGCGAGCGGTCAGGGAATCCGGTGTGAATCCGGAACGGTCCCGCCGCTGTGAGGGGAGACGCTCCCGCGTCGAGATTGCCACTGGCCCGCAAGGGCTGGGAAGGCGGCGACGGGAGGGCGCCCCGAGTCAGAAGACCTCCGCCCGCCGAGATGCCACGCCGGAGCCAGGCTGAAGTCTGGCACCGGATCACTCGAGCTTCCTCGCGGAAGGAGGATTCGTGTTCCATCGACTCGCTCTCGCCGCCTTCGCGGCGTTCCTGTTCCTCGCTCCGGCGGCTCCGGCCACTCCGGCCGCTCCCGCGTCGTCTCCGAAGCGGATCGTCTCGCTCTCGCCCACGGCGACGGAATCGCTGTTCGCAATCGGTGCCGGCAGGCAGGTCGTCGCCGTCGACGACCAGTCTGACTACCCGAAGAAGGCGCCCCGGACCAAGCTCTCCGGCTTCACTCCGAACGTCGAGGCGATCGCCGGATATCGTCCCGACCTCGTTGTGATCGCCTACGACCCCGGCGGACTCCGCGATTCACTGCGCACGCTCCACATCCGCGTTGTGATGCAGGACGCCGCCAAGACGCTCCCCGAGGCCTACGGGCAGATCGAGCAGCTCGGGAAGATCACCGGCCACCGAAAGCAGGCACGCACCCTCGTCACGCGGATGAAGACGCAGATCCGCAAGCTCGTCGCGCACTCGCGCCGGCGCGGGGCCGGGCTCACCTACTACCACGAGCTGAGCCCCGATCTGTATTCGGCGACCTCCCATACCTTCGTCGGCCGCGTCTATGCCTTGTTCGGCCTGAAGAACATCGCCGACGCCGCGGACAAGACCGGCTCAGGCTATCCGCAACTCTCGCCGGAGTATGTCGTCTCGGCCGGGCCGGACTTGATCGTCCTGGCCGACACGGTGTGCTGCGGGCAGACGCCGAGGACCGTGTCGGCAAGGCCGGGGTGGAGTCGGATCCCTGCCGTCCGCAACGGCCTGATCCTGCGGATCGACGACTCGATCGCGTCCCGCTGGGGGCCTCGCATCGTGAACCTCGTCCGCGGCGTCGACGCCGCGCTCATGCACGTGCGACGGTAATGGACGCTGCCGCGATCCGCCCGCTCCGTGCACGCCGCTCGACACCGGTCTGGGTGCTCGCAGCGGCGGTCTTCCTCGTCGGCGCGTTCCTCGTCGGCGTGCTGATCGGCCCCGCCCACCTCGGCGTCCTCGACATCCTGCGGTCGATCGCGGCGCGGGTGCACATCCCGGGCGTCACGTCGACGCTGTCGCAGACGGACGAGTCGATCCTCTGGGACATCCGGCTCCCGCGCGTCGTCCTCGGCGGCTTGGTGGGCGCGATGCTCGCGGTCGCGGGCGCCACGTACCAGGGCGTGTTCCGGAATCCGCTCGCCGACCCGTATCTGCTCGGGGTCGCGGCAGGCGCCGGGCTGGGCGCGACGCTTGCGGTCGTCTACGTGAAGAGCCAGGAGCTGATACCCCCCGCCGCGTTCGCCGGGGCGGCGGTCGCTGTTACGGCGACCTATGCGCTCGGCCGCTCGGCGGGACGCGAGCGGATGGGAACGACGCTCGTGCTCGCGGGAGTGACGATCGCCTCCTTCTTCACTGCCATCCAGACGTTCGTGCAGCAGCAGCACGCCGACACACTCCAGCAGGTCTACAGCTGGATCCTGGGGCGCCTGCCGAGCTCGGGCTGGGATGACGTCGTGCTGCTGCTCCCATACGTCTCGATCGCGACGCTCCTGATCGTCCTGCACAGGCGTCAGCTGGACGTGCTCAGTGTCGGCGACGAGGAGGCCGCGGCGCTCGGCGTGAACGTGGGACGCGTCCGGCTGCTGCTCGTCGTCGCGGCGACGCTCGGGACCGCGGGCGCGGTCGCCGTCAGCGGGCTGATCGGGTTCGTCGGCATCATCGTGCCGCACGCGATCAGGCTCGCGGGCGCGCCGGCGTATCGCCTGCTCGTCCCGCTCTCGTTCGTCGTCGGCGCGGGCTTCCTCGTGCTCGCGGACGTCGTCGCCCGCTCGGCGCTCTCGCCGGCGGAGATCCCGATCGGCGTCGTCACGGCGTTCTGCGGGGCGCCGTTCTTCGCCGTGGTCATGCGCACGAGCCGGAGGTTCTCCGGATGATCGCGCTCGAGGGTGTCTCGGTCATGCTCGGCGGAGCGCGTGTTCTCGATGGGATCTCGGCCGTCGTCGAGGACGGCGAATGGGTCGGGGTGATCGGCCCGAACGGCGCCGGCAAGACGACGCTCTTGCGGGCGGTCGTCGGACTCGTCGCGCACGAAGGTACGATCGAGATCGGCGGTCACGAGGTCTCGTCGATGAAGCGCCGGCAGCTCTCTCAGCGCGTCGCGCTCGTTCCCCAGGACCCCCTGATGCCGGCCGAGATGACCGTCGCGGAGTACGTGCTGCTCGGCCGGACCCCCTACGTCCCGTACTTCGGCAGCGAGAGCCGCCGCGATCTCGAGGCTGTCGGGCGCGCGCTCGGCAGGCTCGACCTCCGAGCCCTCGCGGGCCGCCCGCTCGGAACGCTCAGCGGCGGCGAGCGCCAGCGTGCCGTTCTGGCGAGGGCGCTCGCGCAGGACACGCCCGTTCTCCTGCTGGACGAGCCGACGAGCGCACTCGACGTCGGTCGCCAGCAGCAGGTTCTGGAGTTCGTCGACAGCCTGCGCGCACAGCAGCAGCTGACGGTCATGTCGGCGATGCACGACCTGACCCTTGCGGCGCAGTTCACCGACCGGCTCCTGCTGCTCGACCGGGGTGTCGTGGTCGCGGACGGACATCCGCGGGAGGTGCTGACCGAACCCCGTGTCGCGACGCATTACGGCGCGTCTGTGCGTGTGATCGACGACGAGCGTGGACTCGCGGTCGTGCCGACCCGCTAGCATCCCGGCTGGCGCTTCGGTGCCGGGCTATGACGGACTGACGAGAGACCCAATCGCTCCTGCGCCTCCGGGCGCCCGTCTCTCGAGGAGGTCCCGTTGTCACGCCCGACCGGCACGCTCGCAGCCGCCAATCTCGTCAAGTACCACGGCGCCCAGCCGGTGCTCCAGGACGTCACGCTCGTGATCGCTCCCGGCACCCGGATCGGGCTCGTGGGACCGAACGGCGCCGGCAAGTCGACACTGCTCCGCTTGCTCGCCGGTCTCGACGAACCCGACTCCGGGACGATCCGAAGGTCACCGCCGGAGCTCGCCGTCGGCTACCTCCCGCAGGAAGCCGATGCGCTTGCAGGCGAGCGGCTGCTCGGGTATCTCGCGCGTCGCACAGGCGTCGGAGCCGCCGAGCGCGAGCTGGACCAGCTGGCCGGCCACCTGGGGTTGGAGCCTGAGCTGGTGCTCGCGCACGCTGACGCTCTCGAGCGGTTCCTGCGGCTCGGGGGCGACGATCTCGCCGCACGTGCCGCAGCGGTCTGCGCCGAGATCGGCCTCCACCTTCCTCTCGATTCAGAGCTGGGCCGGCTTTCCGGCGGCGAGCTCGCCCGCGCTCAGCTGGCGGCGATCCTGCTCGCTCGCTTCGACGTCTACCTGCTGGACGAGCCGACCAACGATCTCGACTTCGCCGGATTGGAGCGGCTCGAGCGCTTCGTTCGGGAGTTGCCGGGTGCGGCGGTGATCGTCTCCCACGACCGGGATTTCCTCGACCGGACGGTCACCCGGGTCGTGGAGCTCGACGAATGGACGCGCGGGACGACCGAGTTCGCCGGGAGCTGGGCCGAATACGAAGCGGCCCGCGAGGCGGTGCGGCGGCGGCAATACGACGCCTACGCGACGTACACGGGCGAAAAAGCACGCCTCGAGCAGCAGCTCACGCGCATGCAGCGCTGGGAGGAGCGGGGCTTCGGCCAGGGCCGCAAGAAGAAGAAGACGAAGGACGTGAAGAGCGCGATCGGGGGAAGGATCGACCGCCTCGAGCAGGCGGAGAAGCCCTACGAGCCCTGGGAGCTACGGCTGGCGCTCACGCCGGTCCGGCGCGGCGGCGACGTGCTCGCGCGGCTGGAGGGAGCGGTCGTCGAGCGCGGCTCGTTCCGCCTCGGCCCAGTCGACCTGGAGCTCGGGTGGGGCGACCGGCTCGCGCTCGTCGGCCCGAACGGGAGCGGCAAGACGACCCTGCTGGAGGTGCTGCTCGGACGGATCCCGCTCTCCGAGGGGACGCGCTACGTCGGGCCAGGGACTGTGCTCGGCGAGCTCGACCAGCGCCGACAGGAGCTCTCTGGGGGCCGGTTGCTGGACGCGTTCGTGACGAACTCAGATCGTGCGCCCGAGGATGCCCGCACGCTGCTCGCGAAGTTCGGCCTCGGGGCCGAGGACGTTCGCCGCGCGATCTCGTCCCTCTCTCCCGGCGAGCGCACCCGCGCACTGCTGGCCCTGCTCGCCGCGCGCGGCGTCAACTGCCTCGTCCTCGACGAGCCGACGAACCACCTCGACGTTGCTGCGATCGAGGAGCTCGAGCGTGCGCTCGCCGGCTTCGACGGTACGGCCGTGCTCGTCAGCCACGACCGGCGCTTCCTCGAGCGGTTTGCGGCTACCCGGACGCTGGAGCTGTCACCCACCCGGGCTCCGGTCGCTCGAGCCGGCCCTCGCTGACGAGCCGTTCGACGAGGTCCGGCTCGAACCGCCACCGCCAAGCGAACCAGCGTGGAATCTCCTTCTCCGTCGCCAGAACCGCAGCCCGCACGCCCGCGACGACGAGCTCGTCCATGCCGCCGCCGTCGGCGCTGGGTGCGGCGAAGACCTGATCCCAGCGGACCAGCTCGAATCCCTCCACTCGGCCCTCCTCGTCGGGCGCAATCGCGCGGCGGAGCACCACGCCGCAGAGCTCCAGCGGAAACAGGATCCTCTTGAGCTCCTTCGGCTTCAGGCCGAGCTCGGTCCTCAGATCGTCAGTGGTCGACGCGCCGGCCGCGTC
Source organism: Gaiellales bacterium (assembly GCA_038237865.1). Taxonomy (GTDB): domain Bacteria; phylum Actinomycetota; class Thermoleophilia; order Gaiellales; family Gaiellaceae; genus 3-1-20CM-4-69-9. The sequence continues at coordinate 119,454 of JBBRYG010000008.1, forward strand.
GAGATGGCGCAGGAGGCGCGCCCAATCGGGATCCTCCGCCCACATTCGCGCGAGCTCGGCGCGAACGATCGGGTCGATGATTCGCGCCGTCGGCTCGCTGACGTAGAGCGACTTGCCGCGGTGGTGAATCTTCAGGGCATAGACGCCGTGTCGATGGGGCAGCGCGAAGCTCCAGCCCCACTTCGTCCGCGGCCACTGGCCGAAGCCGGGCTTCGTCGGCGCGTACGGCTCCTCGTGGCACGCCTCGAAGAGGCCCGGCAGCGAGCAATCCGTCGTGCGGGTAAGCATCCCGCGGTCATGGAGGAACTCCTCGGCGTCCTCGAGCGTCTCCAGCGCCCGGTCCGGCGTGAGCCGGCATGCGTAAGCGCGCCGCTCGAGGAGTTCGCGCACGGGCGTATCCTCTCAGCCTCGAGCTCACGACGATCGGCTGGATCTTGCTCGCAGTCGGCGCAGTCGGCGTTCTACTGTGACTGCTCTTCTGGTCTAGCTGGGGGTGGCGTCGGCGGCGAACGCAGGCGCACGGTCTTCCGCGAGGACTAGGGCGTCCCGAGCCGGCCGAGCGGCCAGTAGGTGAAGAACGCCTTGCCGATCAGATTCTTGCGCGGCACCAGGCCCCAGACCCGCGAGTCGCAAGACTGCTCACGGTTGTCGCCCATCATGAGATAGCGATCGTCGGGGATGCGGTTGGCTCCGGGAAGGATGTCCGTGAGATCGAGGCTGCGTGAGTCGCGGCGGCCCGGCTTGACGTAGGGCTCGGCGAGTCGCTTGCCGTCGATGTAGACGAAGCCTCTACGTTCCTTCCAGGCGTCGCCGGGAAGACCGATCAGTCGCTTGACGAAGACCCCGCCCGTGCACTCGATCGCTGCGCGCTGGGGTGCGTTGAAGACGACGATCTCGCCGCGGCGTGGATCCCGGAAGTGATAGATGAAGCGGTTCGCGAGCACCCGGTCGGAGGATCCCGCCTCACACCCCTGTGCCGGCCGACCGCAGTGGAGGGTTGGCTCCATCGACGGGCTCGGGATGCGATACGGGTTGACGACCCAGGCCTTCAGGGCCAGCACGATGCAGACGGCGAAGACGAGCGTCAAGACCCAGTCGAGCGCGGAGCGCTGGCGCTTCGAGAGGCTCGGAAAGAGGCGCTCGAGCGGCCCTCGCACTAGGCGACCGCCGGCACGAGCTCGCGGCCGATCAGCGCCACTGTCTCGAGGTCGTCGTGAACGAGGTGTTGCAGCATCACGCGCTCGTAGCCGATCGCTTCGATCTCCCGTAGGCGCTCCGCGACCTGATCGACCGTCCCGACCGGGCCCCGCTCGCCGTGGCGGTCGAGCACTTCGTCGGGGTGGCGCCCGAAGCGCTCGCCGATCCGGCGGGCCGACTCACGGACGGCAGCGTCGTCCGCACCAACGACGCACGGCGCCATCAGCGAGTACCGGAGCGTCGCCGGATCGCGTCCCGCCCGGTCGCAGGCGTCGTCCAGCAGGCGCTTGCGATCGCGAATCTCGTCGGTCGTGGCGAAGAACGTGTTGTATTCGTCGGCGAAGCGGACGGCGGGCCTGACGGTGCCGGGCTTGGCGCTCCCTCCGACGAGCAGCGGCAAGTTCGGCCGGCCGAGGCCGGGCGCATCGTCCAGGCGGTACCGCTCTCCCGCGTAATCGACTCGTTCCTCCCGGAGGAGCCGATGGACGATCTCCAGTTGCTCCCCGAAGCGTTCGACCCGGTCTCGTGCGCCGGCGAACTCGAAGCCGTATGCGTCGTGCTCGCGCTCCATCCACCCGGCGCCGAGGCCCAGGGTCACGCGGCCGCCGGAAATCTCGTCCGCGCTCGCGGCCGACCGCGCGAGCACGGCCGGGTGGCGGAAGGTCGCGGGAGAGACGAGCGTCCCGAGCTCGACCTTCTTCGTGTGTGCCGCGAGCCCCGCGATCGTCGCCCACGCATCGAGCACCGGTCGCCGTTCGTCGGAGCTCGAGACATAGTGGTCGGAGCGGAAGAGCGCCTCGACGCCGTTCCCCTCGCACGCCTCCGCGAGCGCGACCCAGTCGTCCCAGGTCACGCCCTCCTGCCCCTCGATCATGAGCGCGAGCCGCACGAGACGAGACCCTAACGGCCGCCTGTGAACGAAACGTCACACGTCCGGCGCAAACCGGGGACAGTCCCTTGTGGATGGAACGTTACGTTTTCGGCACAGTCGTTCCGATGGGCCAGGCCTCAGCTGACACGGCTCGGCTGGGCGATTTTTCGACCGGCCGCGGAGGCTCTTCCTCGTCCGCTAACGACGGCGATCGCCGAGTTGCGCATCTCGCGCTCATCAGAGGGGAAGACAGAGTTCGTCGAGGAAGTGCTACGCCCCTTGCGCGATCGGAACGAGGCGCCGACCGCCGCTAGCATCGGGCGCATGGCCGTCGCCCCGCCGGAGCAGTATCTCGCCGACCTGAACCCCGCCCAGCGCGAGGCCGTGCTCGCTACGGAGGGACCGCTGCTCGTGATCGCGGGCGCCGGCTCCGGGAAGACGCGTGTGCTCACCTACCGCGTTGCGCACCTGATCAACGCGGTCGGCGCGCAGCCCAACGAGATCCTCGCGATCACCTTCACGAACAAGGCCGCAGGGGAGATGCGGGAGCGGCTCGACCGGCTGATGGGCGCACGAGGCCGCGGTCTCTGGATCCTCACCTTCCACGCATGCTGCGGCCGGATCCTCCGCCGCGAGGCGCAGCGGCTCGGCTACCGATCGAACTTCACGATCTACGACCAGGCCGACCAGATCCGGTTGACGAAGCAGTGCCTGGAGGAGCTCGAGCGCGACCCGAAGCGCTTCACGCCCCGCGGGATCCACTCGCAGATCTCGAATGCGAAGAACCGCCTCGTCTCGCCACAGGACTACGCCGGCCGCGTCCAGTCCTTCTACGACCAGACCGTCGCCGACGTGTACGGCCTCTACCAGCGCCGGCTCTTCGCCTCGAACGCCGTCGACTTCGACGACCTCCTGATGCTGACGGTCGACGTGCTCGAGCGCTTCCCAGAGGCGCGGAAGAAGTGGGAGAACGCGTTCCGGTACGTGCTCGTCGACGAGTACCAGGACACGAACCACGCGCAGTACCGATTGATGCAGCTCCTCGCCGCGAAACACGGAAATCTCTGCGCCGTCGGCGACCCGGACCAGTCGATCTACGGCTGGCGCGGAGCGGAGATCAACAACATCCTCGACTTCGAGCGCGACTTCCCCGGCACGCGCACGATCGCGCTCGAGCAGAACTACCGCTCAACGAACGCCGTGCTCTCCGCCGCGAACGCCGTCATCGCCAACAACCGCGAGCGCAAGGAGAAGGAGCTCTGGTCCGAGCTCGGCGAGGGCGAGCCCGTCCGGGTCGTCGAGGTCGAGGACGAGCACGCCGAGGCGCGCTTCGTCGCAGCCGGGATCGCGGGCCTCGTCGAGCAGGGCTGCTCGGGGGACGAGGTGGCGGTCTTCTACCGGACGAACGCCCAGTCGCGCGTGCTGGAGGACGTGCTCGTCCGCCAGGGCGTCGCCTACCAGGTGATCGGCGGCCCGCGCTTCTACGAACGGGCCGAGGTCAAGGACCTGATCGCCTACCTCCAGGCGATCGACAACCCGTACGACGCTGTCTCGCTGCAGCGGATCGCGAACCGCCCGCGCCGCGGGATCGGCGACTCGTCGCTCGCACGCCTTCAGACCTGGGCCGATGCGCAGGGCCGCTCGCTCTGGGAAGCGACCGAGTTCGCCGAGGAGGCGGGCGTCGGCGCTGCGCCCCAGAAGGCGGTCGCCTCGTTCCGCACGGTGATGCAGTCGCTGCAGTCCGGTGCCCTCGAGCTCCCCGTCTCCGAGCTCGTCGAACGGGTGCTCGAGCAGAGCGGCTACCTGGATGCGCTCGAGGCCGAGCGAACGATCGAGGCCGAGGGCCGGGTCGAGAATCTCCAGGAGCTCGTCGGCGTCGCCAGGGAGTACCAGGAGACGGCCGACGAGCCGTCGCTCTCGCACTTCCTGCAGGAGATCTCGCTCTACTCCGACCAGGATGCGATCCGGGGGCAGGAGAGCCTCGTCACGCTGATGACGATCCACAACGCGAAGGGGCTCGAGTTCCGCGCTGTCTACCTGATCGGGATGGAGGAGGGCATCTTTCCGCACTCGCGCTCGATCGAGGAGCAGGGAATCGAGGAGGAGCGGCGCCTCTGCTACGTCGCGATGACGCGTGCGCAGGAGCACCTGACCCTGACCCACGCATCCTCGCGCTCTCTCTGGGGTAACCGCGGCTACAACCTGCCTTCGCGCTTCATCGACGAGCTCCCGGCAACCGTCGAGCGCGAGCGGCTGCGTCCGGCGTCGTGGTCGAGCTACGGTGCGCCGAAGGAGGTCGCGCCGCAGGCGAACGTGCCCTCTCTCTCGACCGGCGACAACGTCCGCCACGAGACGCTGGGCGAGGGCGTCGTCACGCACATCGAGGCCGGCGGGGTCGTCACCGTTCGCTTCGTTGACGGCAGCGAGCGGCGGCTGATGCTCGATTACGCGCCGCTCGAGAAGCTCCCTCGTTAGGCTCACCCGCGATGGCGATCGAGATCCGTAATCCAGCGGAGGACGAGCTCCGAGCGGCGATGCAGGCCGGCGAGACGTCCTTCGGCGACGAGTTGAAGGACGAGGATTTCGAGCGGCACAGGAAGACGATGCCGCTCGACCGGTTCTTCTCGGCCTACGACGGCGGGCGCCCGGTGGGAAACACGGGCGCGTATCCCTTCACTCTGACCGTACCCGGCGGTGAGCTTCCCGCCGGAGGCGTTACGTGGGTTGGAGTCCTGCCGACCCACCGCCGGCGGGGGATCCTGAGAGAGCTGATGCGGCGTCAGCTCGACGATCTGCACGAGCGCGGAGAACCGCTCGCGATCCTCTGGGCATCCGAAGCTGCCATCTACGGCCGGTTCGGTTATGGAATCACCGCCCCATCCGCCCGGATCGACGCCGAGCGCGCGCGATTCGCCTTTCGTGACGACCCAGGCCCGAGCGGCGCCGTGCGGATGGTCGATCGCGACGAGGCGCTCCATGTCTTTCCGCCGCTCTACGACTCCCTCCGCCGGGATATTCCAGGGTTCGTCAAGCGAAACGAGGACTGGTGGGAGCTCTACCTGTTGGCGGACCCGGAGCACTGGCGACGCGGCGCGGGACCGAAGTTCTTCGCTCTCCTCGAGCTCGACGGCGAGCCTGCGGGCTTGACGATGTTCCGGATCAAGAAGGGCTGGGAGGAGGGGTACTCGACGAGCCAGCTACTGGTCGGGGACGCCTTCGCGACCTCGACCGCGGCGAGCCGCGAGCTCTGGCGGTTTCTGTTCGGTGTCGACCTCGTCGCGCGAGTTCAGGGTCGGGTCGATCCGGGCCTGCCGCTCCTCCTCATGGTCAGCGATCCGCGAAACGTGCAGCTCAGAGTCTCCGAGGGGCTGTGGCTGCGGCTCGTCGACCTCGAGGCAGCCCTCGCCGGGCGGACGTACGCCACCGATGAGCCGGTCGTGGCTCAGGTTCGCGACGAGTTCTGTCCGTGGAACAAGGGCCGTTGGCGGATCGGGCCCGACCCGGAGCGAACCGAGGACGAAGCCGAGTTGGAGCTCGACGTCGCCGACCTCGCCTCCGTCTATCTCGGCGCGTTCGACTTCAACGCGCTCGCGGCCGGCGAGCGAGTCCGCGAGCTCAAGGCCGGAGCGGTCGCGCGTGCGAGCGCCCTCTTCCGCACCGCGAGGCCGCCGTACTGCCCCGAGGACTTCTGATGGCCGTCGACGCACGGCCGTGCACATCGAGCACGGAGTTCAGACAGGCGCTCTGGGGGATCGGGCAGTACTTCGGAGCTCCTCCGAACGATGAGGCGATCGAGCGGTTTCTGAAGGTCCTGCCGTTCGAGCGCATGCACGCAGGCCTCGACGACGGCCAGATCGTCGGGGGTGCCGGTGTGTTCCCGTTCGAGCTCTCGGTGCCGGGCGGCACTGTGCCGACCGCCGGCGTCACCGTGGTCGGCGTCTACCCGAGCCATCGACGTCGCGGGGTGTTGCGGGCGATGATGCGGGCGCAGCTCGAGGACGTGCATGCGCGCGGCGAGCCGCTCGCGGCGCTCTGGGCCTCGGAGGAGACGATCTACGGTCGCTTCGGGTATGGCCTGGCCGCCTGGTGCGGCGAGGTGCGCATTCCGAGGGAATACGGTGGATTCGCGCGGCCATTCGAACGGGCGGGATCGTTCCGGTTTCTCGAGCCGGAGGAGGCGCGCGAGCAGCTTCCGCCGGTGCTCGAGGCGATGCGAAGGGCGCGGCCGGGCATGTTCGAGCGCTCCCCGGACTGGTGGGCCGACCGCGTCATCCGCGACCCGGAGGACCGTCGCGAGGGAGCGGGGCCGAAGCGCTTCGTCGCCCACGAGCTCGACGGTGAGATCGACGCGTACGCCATCTACAGACACAAGCCGTCCTGGGACGGCGGCACGTCCAGCGCGACGCTCGTCGTCGTCGAGGCGATCGGGACCACACCGGTGGGGACGCGGGAGATCTGGCGCTACTTGCTCGACATCGACTGGACCGCGACGATCGAAGCCGGGTTGCTGCCGCGCGACCACCCGCTGTTTCTGCTGCTGGCGACGCCCCGCCGTATGAAGTACCGCGTGACAGACGAGATCTGGGTCCGGCTCGTCGACGTCGGCGCAGCGCTGTCTGCGCGCACCTATTCGGCTTCTGGCCGGCTCGTGTTCGAGGTTCGGGACGCGTTCTGCGAGTGGAACGAGGGACGGTGGGCACTAGAGGACGGGCAGGCCGAGCCGACGGACGACGAGCCCGACCTCCGCCTGGATGCCGACGCGCTTGGAAGCGCCTATCTCGGGGGCGTCTCCTTCGCCGAGCTCGAGCGCGCCTTCCGGGTCGAGGAGGTGGTCGCAGGAGCGATCGACCGCGCCGATGCCCTCTTCCGCTGGCACGCGCATCCCTGGTGCCTGGAGATCTTCTAGCCGACGAACCGCGCGTGCCGTAGCGCCGCGCGGGCTGCGATCGCGCCGGGGCCACCGTGTACGCCGCCGCCCGGATGGGCGGAAGCCGAAGCGAGATACAGGTTCCGGACCGGCGTCTCCGGGCGGCCAAGGCCCGCAATTGGGCGATACACGAGTTGCTGGTGGAGCTGTGCGGTGCCGCCGTTCAGGGCACCGTTCACGAGGTTCCGGTTGGCGCTCTCCAGATCGGGCGGCGCCTGGACGTGGCGTCCGCGAACGAGCGCGCGGAACCCCGGCGCGAGCTCTTCGAGCCGCGCCTCGATCCGCGCAACGAGCGCCTCGCGCTCCCGCGCATCCCAGACTCCGGCGATCCCCTCGCCGCCCGCGTCGCCCCGGATCTTCTGGGGCACGTGCGTATATGCCCAGGCGACCTCCTTTCCGGCCGGGCAACGCGACGGGTCGCCCATGCTGTACTGCCCGAAGACGAGGAACGGCTTCGCCGGAACCAGGCCGCGTGCGAGCTCACCCGACCACTCGGTCAGCTCGTCGATGCCCTCCGCGACGTGGACCACCGGCGCCCGGCGCGCCTCCGCCGCCGACCAGGGGATCGGTCCGTCGAGCGCCCAGTCGACCTTGAACGTGCCGCTGTCCCACTGGAACGCTCGGAGCGCGGAGATGACGTGTCCCGGCACTACCTCTGGCGGGAGCAGATCGAGGTAGAGGGACGGCGCGGTGGTGTCGGCCAGCACGGCACGCGTCGCCTCGATCTCGATCCCCGAGGCGGTCCGCACCCCGACCGCCCGCCCACGGCGGACGAGGATCCCGTCCACGGCGTCGCCGCAGCGCACCGTCCCGCAACGGCGCTCGAGTCGACGCACGAGCGCTTCGGTGAGGCTGCCTGCGCCGCCTTCGGGAAACGGATACCCGACGTCCTGTCCCAGCGAGCAGAGAAACCAGCCGAAGAAGCCGCCGAGGCTCGACTCGGGCGCCAGATCGGCATGGAGGGCGTTGCCGGCCAGCAGCCGGGCGGCGCCCTCGCCCCGGAACTGCTCCTCGGCGAAGCGGCGCACGGGGAGGAGCGCGAGCCGCGTGAACCGGAGCAGACCTCTCGGCCCCAAGCGCCGAGTGAGGGAGAGACCCGCGCGAACAGGGGGGAGGGGCCGCGTCATCCCGTCGAGCAGCTCTCCGCCGGCACGCTGCCACAGCCCGAAGAGTCGGCGCCACTGGTCCCCGTCGCCGGGCGCGAACGCCTCCAGCGAAGCCGCCGTTTCCTCGAGGTCGCGGGAGAGCACGACGCAGGTGCCGTCGGAGCGCGGGTGGGCGAGCACCAGCGGTCCGTGCCGCCACCGCAGACCGTGCTGCTCGAGCTCGAGAGCGCGGATGGCCGGCGAGGCCGCGGCGAGCGGGTAGAACGCGCTGAAGAGGTCGTGGCGGAACCCGGGCTCGGTCGCCTCGGCCGTCTTGACCGCGCCTCCGGGTGTGGGTTGCTCCTCGAGTACGACGACGTTCCAGCCGGCGTCGGCGAGCATGTTGGCGGCGACGAGCCCGTTCGGCCCGGACCCGATCACGATCGCGTCGTGCATCCGTCCGCTAGCCTCCAGTCCCCATGGGGAGGAACCTCAGGCGCGCACTCTGCGCGCTCCTCGTGGGACTCGCTCTGCCCGCCACCGCGGCAGCTCACACCGACGCGGGCCGCCAGCACTCCTTCGCATGGCCGGCCGAGGGCACGATCACGTCCCCCTTCGGCCGGGACGGAGGCCGGTGGCATCCGGGGCTCGACATCGGAATCCTCCGTTCTCTCACGGTCCGATCCGCTGCAGCGGGCGTCGTCACGAAAGTCGGCTACGTGACCGGGTACGAGGGCTACGGCAACGTCGTGATCGTCAATGTTGGCGCCGGCGACACGGCGCTGTACGCCCACCTGTCGCGGCCGCTCGCCTGGGCGGGCGAAGCCGTCGCGCCAGGCGAGCGGATCGGACTCGCCGGCTGCACGGGCTGGTGTACGGGAACGCACCTGCATTTCGAGCTGCGCCATCGCGGCCGGCCCGTCAATCCCTCGCTCCTGTTCTCGCGGTAGACTCGCCGCGCCAGGGCGGTTAGCTCAGTTGGGAGAGCACCAGCTCGACAAGCTGGGGGTCACTGGTTCGAGCCCAGTACCGCCCATTCAAAGTCCGTGTAAATACGCAACTTCCGTTTTCTGATCCGAAACCGGAATCGTTGCGGTGCTACCACCAGCCGGAAGGGCGCGACTCGAAAGCCGCTCCGCAGCAGGGATCACGCACGAGACCGTGCTACCAGCTGCGCCCCAACGCGACCGGTGTTTACCGGGCGAGCGTCGTAGGCAGAGAGCTTCGCGCGCGAGGCGAATCGGCGTCCTCAGCGTAAATAGCGAAACAGGAACCGGACCGTGGCGCCCCAGACATCGGCTTCATAATCGGCGGCGTGGCGGCTCCCCGGAACCACCACCAGTTGGCGTGGGATGCCCGCGTTCGCCAGCCGCTGAGCCATCTCGGCCGCCTGGCTGAGGGGAACGATTTCGTGGCTGCTGTTTGCGATCAGCATCGGTGGGTCGCTCCGGTCGATCTGATTGACGGGAGAGGCTGAGGTGTAGCGGTCGGGACAGCGGGTTGGCGGGCAACCGAGGTAGCTCTCCACGTATGGATGGTGCGCCGGCCCGCCGAATTGGGAATCGAAGCGGGAGAGGTCCATCGGGCCCGACCAGGAGATCACTGCGCGCACGCGTGCGCCGCGATCGAGCGATCCGCGCCCTTCGGTCGCGACGAGCGCGGCAAGGTTCCCGCCCGCTGAGACGCCGAAGAGCGCCAGCCGGCCCGGGGCGATGTGGAAGTGGCGCGCCCGCCTTCGGACCCAGCGCACCGCGGCGGTTACGTCGGAGGCGGCGGCGGGGAAGCGGGCGCCTGGAGCCAGCCGGTAGTTGATCGCGAAGACGGCGAAGCCGAGGTGAGCGAGTCGTAGCGCGGCCGGGGCGAAGGCCGGTTCGCCTGGGGCGAAGCTCGTCTTGTCGCCGGCCCGCCAGCCGCCGCCGTGGACGAAGACGATCGCCGCATGACGACGATCGCGCGCCGAAGGAAGATAGGCGTCGAGGGTGAGCGTGACTCCGGCGACTTGCCGGTAGGGAACGTTGCGCTCGATGTTGGGAGTGGCGAGGGCGGCGGATGCGCCAAGCGAGATTTGAAGCGCTGCGATACCTGCGAGAAGAGACAGCAAATCAAGGTTCACGGTTGAGAGTCTTACGACTGTGACGGACGAGGGGCTAGCTGCTCGAGTCTGGACGCGGTCGCCATTCCGCCCGGGGCGTGATTTCAGACGACCCAATCGCAGTCGTTCCAGTACGTCTCGACGCGTCGCGGGAACCGGCGCAGCTCGACGTGGAGTTCGTCGGGCATTCGACTCATTGTTTCCGGCACGAACAGGGCGAAGTTCGTGTTGTTGTCGTCGTCGAGGTGCCGGAAGGTGATTTTCGGGAGTGCCTCCGTCGCTGTTCCGAGTGTGTGGAAGCCGCCGCCGCAGCAGCGGTTCTTCTTCATCCAGATGTACGGGCGGCCACCGTGCGTTTCGATGAAGTCGGCCGCGGGATCGGAGGCGACGAGGCGGATCGGCTCGACCGGTGTTCAGGCGGCTCGCCGGAGTCCAGCGAGAAGACGCCCGAGAAGCGGCGCGCTCGAGCTGCTGTCGCCGGGTTCCCGGTTGTCGGCGACGAGTTTGACGCCTCTCCAGAAGGGCGTGGGGAAGCAGGGAGGTTAAGGCGACTGGAATCGATCGCTCGGATAAAGGCATCTGAGGCATGTGGGAGCATGACCGCCTGGAGGGCAACGCGGAAGGAGTCGGTAGGTGAGCCAGCGAAAGGCAAAGCGGGCGCGGCAGCAGACGCGTGCGCAGGCGCAGCCGAGTCCGAGGAAGAGCGCCGAGCGTCGTCGTTTCGGAAGCGCGTCTGACCACTCCGTGTGGGCGTGGGCAGTCGTTGGTTTGGCCGCCGCAGCGGTCGTCGTCGGGGCGCTTTCGGTGGTCGGCCGCGGCGGCGAAGGCGCAAAGACCGCCGGCGCTTTCCACAGCAAGGGCGGACCACCGGCCGCCTCCTCAGCCGGTGACGCCTCTCGCGCGCTGGGCGCGATCAAGCGGGTCTCGGAGGCGCCGCTGCTGGAGGCGGGAAGGCCGGTCGTGTTCTTCATGGGCGGCCAGTTCTGCCCGTTTTGCGCGGCGGATCGCTGGGCGTTCGTACGGGCCACCTCTCGCTTCGGCACCTGGACGAACCTGCGCCCTCTCCAAAGCCAGGGTGGCGTCGACGGCTTCGCCAGCCTTCCCACCTACAACCTCGCGGGCGCCCGCTTCCTGAGCGATCTGATCTCCTTGCGCCACAAGGAGGTCGCAGACGTCTCCGGCAACAAGCTCGAGTCGCTCGACAGCCTCGAAAGCGGTCTCGTCAACAGCTACGACGCCGGGGGCAGTATTCCCTTCACCGTCGCCGGTGGGCGTTCCGGCCAGTACACGGTCGGGCTCGCGTTCTCGCCCGGGCTGCTCAAGGGTCAGAGTTTCGATCAGGTCCGCCGAGCGCTGGCCTCTGGTGTGGGCAACCCGACTGTCAAGGCGATCGACGCAGAGGCCAAC
>JBBRYG010000009.1:0-125290 GCA_038237865.1 Gaiellales bacterium
CCCACGATCGGTTCCGAAAGGAAAGCCCTAGCCTGCGGCGGCCTGCACGTTCGCGGCCTGAGCGCCCTTGGGGCCCTGCACGACCTCGAATTCCACGCGCTGACCCTCGGTCAACGACTTGTAGCCGTCCATCGTGATCGCCGAGAAGTGGACGAAGACGTCCTCGCCACCCTCACGCTCGATGAACCCATAGCCCTTCTCGTTCGAGAACCACTTGACGGTGCCCTGAGCCAACTACTTCCTCCTTCAAAAACATGCGACGGCCCGGGCACCGAGCCGTCGCCAGTGATACAGCGGCGCGAATCGTAGCTCAGATGCCGGGGAACGCAAGCAGGCCTTGGCGGTAGCGCGCTGCGCGCACCGTGTTCGCGAGGAGACTTGCGATCGTCATCGGCCCGACGCCGCCCGGCACCGGGGTCAGATACGCGGCGACCTCGGCGACTCCGGGATCGACGTCGCCCACGACCCCGGCCTCGCTGCGATTCATTCCGACGTCGATCACGGCGGCGCCCTGCTTGACCATGTCCGCCGTGATCAGCGCTACCTGGCCGACCGCGGCGACGAGGATGTCGGCGTCCAGCGTCATGCGGGCCAGGTCCTCGGTTCGGGAGTGGCAGATCGTCACGGTCGCGTTCGCCTGCAGGAGCAGCATCGCCATCGGCTTGCCGACGATCAGGCTCCGGCCGACAACGACGGCTCGTGCCCCGGCCACGGGGATCCGGTACTCGTCGAGCAGGCGCATGACCCCGACCGGCGTCGCTCCGACGAGCGTCTGGCGGCCGAAGAAGAGCTGGCCGGCGTTGAAGGGATTCAGCCCGTCGACGTCCTTCATCGGATCGATCGTCCGCATCACCCGGGCCTCGTCGATCTGCGGCGGGAGCGGCGTCTGCACGAGCACGGCGTCGACCCCGTCGTCGTCGTTCAGCTCGGCGACGAGCTCGAGCACCTCCTCCTCGGGGGTATCAGCCGGCAGGCGCTTGTCGATCGCGCGGATCCCCACCTCCTCCGCGGCCTCGTGCTTCAGCCGGATGTAGATCTGCGAGGCCGGATCGTCACCGACGAGCACCGTCGCGAGGCCGAGCCCGTCGAGCTCGGCAATCTCCTCCGTCAGCTCCGCGCGCACCTTCGCCGCGAGTGCGGCACCGTCGAGCGAGATCGCCGCCACTACCCGAGCGGGAGCTGGACGCCGCTGACGTCGAGGCCGAGCGACTCTGCGAGCCGGACGCCGAGCTCCAGGTCCTCCCGGAGCCGCTGGGCGTCGCGTGCCTCCATCGCTCGCCCGATCCAGGCTCGCTCCTTCGGACGCCAGAGGGCATGTGCCGCGAAGACCGGGAGGAGGACGTTGGCGGCGTCGACGAGCTTCCGCTTCGTCTTCGCGGGGGCGCTCTGGAGGAGGACCTTCTCGTAGGCCATCCCGGCGCCGTGGTGGATGCCGTCATCGGTGGCGAGCCGGTTGCAGAGATCCTCGAGCACGGTGCCCCGGGACGAGCGGGCGATCAGCCGGAAGCGGGAGATGATCAAGCGCTCGTAGAAGACCTGCATCAGGAAGACCTTCTCCTCGAGCGTGTCCGCCTCGAGCGTCATGTGCGCCATCGTGTCGAGATGCGGGTCGCGCTCGGCTGTACCCCCCACCGCGCCGACGAGCTTCAGCCAGGCCTCGGTGTGACGCGACTCGTCCTGCACCATCGTCGAGTAGTAGAGCTTCGCCTCGACGTCGGGCGCGATGTTGAGAAGCTGGGAGGCCATCTCGCAGGCGAGCTCGTCGGCCTGGAGCTGCTGCGTGACGACCGAGCGCCAGACGTCCTGCCGCCGCGCCTTCTTCTGCGGCGTGCCCTTCGCCTCCGGCACCGGCGGGAGCTCGCCCCACGGGAGGTCTCGCACCTGCCATTCCTGGCGCTTGGCGAGCTCGTAGAAGCGGAGCACTCCCGCATATGCCTCGCGGCTCTCGCCCTCGGTCTTGGTCGCCTGGTCGGTCGCCATCCGCAGGAGACTAGCGTCCGCGCCCCACTAAGCTCCCCGGTCGATGGGCACTCGGCGCTGGCCTCGTAAGAACGATCCGGACTCGATCCGGGCCCGGCAGAGAGCGCTCGGGCTGAACGGGGACGTGACGGCGATCGACCTGGCGCCGTTCACGGAGGCGCAGGAGATGCTCACCGGTGCGGCCGTGATCCCCGTGTCGGTCGTGGGCCCGGTGGCCGTCGAGCTCGGAGAGTACGAGCTGGAAGAGCCGTTCGGCCGGCTCGCCGAAACAGGGCGTGCGGCGGAGGATTTCTACGTGCCGCTGGCGCACACGGAGGGCGGCCTGTCCGCGTCGCTCTACCGGGGTGCTCGTGCCGCGGCGGAATCCGGCGGGTTCCGAACGTTTGTGATGAAAGACCGAATCACACGAGCTTCCTGCTTCATTTGCAAGTCGACCGAAGAGGCGGTGGCACTCTCTCGCTTCCTCGACGCTCACGTCGCCGAGTTGCGCCGCTGGCTGACGGAACGTGACGACCCGACGCTGTCGTCCTACGCGAAGCTCCGCGAGGTCGAGACGCACGTCGTCGGGCCGATGTGCCACGTGCTCTGGGCGTTCACGACCGGTGACGCGTGCGGGCCGAACATGATGACCCGCAACGCCTACGCACTGAACATGGCCTATGTGATGGAGCACGCCCCCGTGAAGCCGGAGCGGGCGATCCTCGAGGCGAACATGGGCGGCGACAAGAAGCCGTCGCACCGCTACTTCGAGGGCGGTGGCCATGGAAAGACCGTCCTGGCCGAGGCGACACTGACGGAGGAGGCCGTCCGTCGGGTGCTGCGGACGACGGTGGAGGACCTGCTGGAGCTTTCCTGGGCGGGCACGCACGGCGCCGTGGCCTCAGGCATGCAGTCCGTCGCGTTCACGCCCGCCTCCGCGATCGCGGCGATCTTCGCAGCGACGGGCCAGGATCTCGGGATGGTCGGGACGAGCTCGATGGCGCACGGGACGGGGCGGCGGGTCGAGGAGGGAATCCACGTCGCGATCCGACTGCCGGGACTGGAGGTCGGGACGGTCGGCGGCGGGACGACGCTGCCCTACGCCCGAGCCTGGCTCGAGTCGATCGGCTGTGCCGGGCCGGGCAAGGTCTACCGCTTCGCGCAGATCGTCGCCGCGTCGACGCTCGCGCTCGAGATCTCGGCCTCCGCGGCGATGGCGACCGCCGGCTCCGAGAACTTCTTCCGCGCCCATCACGAGCGCGGCGGGCTGCGGTGACGTCGTGACCAACGGCTGGGGTCAGACCCTGGTCGTTCTCTGTGCCGAATCGTCCACAGGGACGCGCCAGGCTCGAGGCAGGTGAATAGACCGGATCAAGATGCGCACCCCGCCGGCCGATAGGGAGAGAGGGCCTTCCGGCTCCGCGTGCAATGTCCCGCATCCTCCTGACCGCAGTCGTGATCGTCGCCGTCATGGCGCTGATCAAGGACGGCCGCATCCTTCGCCAGGTCGGCCTCAGAGGCGGCTGCTCGCTGGTCTCCACGCCCCACGGTGAGACGGGAGCGTGGGAGCGTTGCCTGCCCGGCAAGCTCGAGGGTGCTCCGAACCTGAGCCGGAGCGGCTGCACGTCCGCCGGGACAGTGGGCAAGGCCGAGTATTGGCGCTGCCCGGCGCCGATCGACTCGGGCAGCTTCTAGTCGGGAACCCCCTACCTTCACCGGGTCCCGAGCTGCATCCGGACCAGCCGCGGCAGTGCTGCGCCGGTGCGCGCGGCAAGCGATGGCCGGCGGCCCTCGTCCTCGGCCCGCTCGCAGCTCATGATCGCGGCACGCACCAGCGCGCCGGCGAGATGCTTGAGGGGCTCCGGGGGCAGCATCGGAACGCGCCGGTCGGCCAGCGGCAGCGCAGTCCATTCGTCGCGTAAGCCGAGCGCGAGCGACGACAGGATCCGGCCGCCTAGCCAACTCGGGCCCACGCCGTGGCCTGAGTAGCCGAGGCCGTAGTGGATTCGTGTCCCGGGCACGGTCCCAAAGAACGGCAGGTGGTCGGCCGCGACGTCGATCGGTCCACCCCAGGCCCGCTCGACGCGGGCCGCGGCGAGCCCAGGCAGAAGCCGGCGAAGTCCCTCCTCCGCCCTGGCCGCGGTCGCGCCGTCGCTCGTGAAGCGCTCGTCGACCCGCCCGCCGAAGCCGATCGGACCTGAACCGCTTCCCATCAGCACCCGCCCGTCCGCCATCGTCCTGAAGTAGTGGAGGAACATCCGGCCGTCGACAATCGCCTCACCGCCCGTCCAGCCGATCTCCTCCAGCAACTCCGGCACCGGCTCGGTGAGGACGACGTACGAGCCGAAGTTGGTCACCCGGCGGGCGACGGGCCGCCAGCCGGTAGCCGCCGCGTTGATTGCCACGACGATCTCGGGCGCCAGGGCCGAGCCGCGTGACGTGACGACCTCCCCGTCCGAGATCCGCAGAGCGGGGCTCCCCTCGTACAGCGCCACCCCGGCAGCCAGCGCAGCAGCGCGGAGCGCACGGACGAGGCGTGCGGGCTGCACCGTCGCCCCATCCGGAAAGAACACCCCTCGCCGAAACGTGGGTGACACGATCCGCTCGGCCAACTCCCTGCGATCGAGCGGAACCGCCTGCTCCGGCGACCCCAGCTCGCGCGCCGCCGCGACAGCCCGGTCCACTACGGCCTCCTGCGCCGCGGAGGCGGAGATCAGCAACATGCCCGCCTCGCGCAGCCACACGTCGGCCTCGAGACCGCGAACGGCCGGAATGATGCGCTCGCCCGCCGCCGCCAGCTCGCGCGCCCGCTCGCGTCCAAGCAAGGACATCAGCTCGGCGGCGGAGGCCCAGTAGCCATGCAGGAACCCGCCGTTTCGCCCGCTCGGTCCGGCGCCGCAGACGTCCGCCTCCACCACCACGACGCGCGCCGACGGCTCGCGCTCCCGGAGGGCCAGTGCAGTCCACAGCCCGGTGTAACCGCCACCGACGACAACGGCGTCGGCGCGCACCTGCCCCTCGAGAGGGGCAGCCGGCTCGAACGGCCCGCCGGCCTCGTCGAACCACCACGGCGGAAGCCGCGGCTCGACCGTCAGGCCGCCGCCTTTGCGCGCCGGTTCTGGACGAGGACGTTGGCGACCATCGCGACCACCGCGACGACGAAGATCGCCGTCCCGATCACGTTCACCTGCGGCGGCGCACCGACCCTGGCCGCGCCCCAGACGAAGAGCGGGAACGTCACCTCCGGCCCGGCGTTGAAGTACGTGATCACGAAGTCGTCGATCGAGAGCGCGAAGCAGAGCAGCACCGCGGCCAGGATCGCCGGCGCGATCAGCGGCAGCGTCACCTTCCGGAACGTCGTCCACTCGTTCGCGCCGAGATCCATCGCCGCCTCCTCGAGATGGCGATCGAAGCCGATCAGCCGTGCTTTCACCGTCACGACCACGTAGGAGATGCAGAACATGATGTGGGCGATCACGATCGTCCAGAACCCGAATTGGACGCTGAGGTTGAGGAACAGGGTCAAAAGCGACGCTCCGAGCACGATCTCCGGCGTCGACATCGGCAGGAAGATGACCAGGTTCGTCGCCCCCCGGCCGCGGAAGCCGTAGCGGACGAGAGCCAGCGCGATCAGCGTCCCGAGCGCCGTCGCCGCGATGCTGGCGATCAGCGCGATCTCGAGCGAGAGCACCATCGCCTCGCGGAGTCCTGGCACACCGTCCCAGTTGCGCCAGTTGTCGAGCGTGAACCCTTCCCAGACGTAGTTGAAGCGGCCGGCCGGGTTGTTGAAGGAGAACGCGATCACGATCGCGATCGGCAGCAGGAGGTATGCGAACGCGAGCAGGGCGTACACCGTCAGGACGTGCCGCCGGACGAACGTCCGCGCCTGCGACGCCGCGGACGGCCGTGCCCGGAAGGCCGACGCCGCCGCCGTCATCCGGTCAGCTTCTCCGTACCGATCGCACGGGCGTAGAGGGCCACGAACAACAGGATCGCCGCCATCAGCAGGAACGACATCGCAGCGGCGGCGGGGTAGTCGGTCAGCTCGAGGAACTTCGACTGGATCACGTTCCCGACCATGTGCTGGCGGGGCGAGCCGAGCAGCTGGGCGTTGATGAAGTCACCGGCGGCCGGGATGAACGTGAGCAGCGTGCCGGCGACGACGCCCGGCAGCGACAGCGGCAGCGTCACGCGCAGGAAGGCCTTCCAGCGGCTCGCGTACAGATCCTGCGCCGCCTCGATCAGCCGGTGGTCGATCTGCTCGAGCGAGACGTACAGCGGGAGGGCCATGAACGGGAGGAAGTTGTAGGTGATGCCCGCGACCACGGCGGTCGACGTCGCGAGCAGATGGCCGTCCGGCCCGAGGACACCGATGTCGCGGAGCACCCGCACGACGATGCTCTGGTCGGCCAGGATCGTCTCCCAGGCAAGCGTGCGGATCAGGTACGTGACGAAGAACGGCGCGACGATGAAGAGCAGGAGCAGGTTCTTCCAGCGCCCGCCGCGGAACGCGATCCAGTACACGAGCGGATAGCTCGCCAGGAGCGCGAGCACCGTCGCGATCCCCGCGTACTCGAGCGAGCGGGTGAAGTGGCCGCGGTAGCTCCGGATCGCGTCCCAGTAGTTCCCCCAGGCCCAGTCGAACGCGTACCCGATGTCGAAGTTGCCCGACTGGAGCGACTGGTACGCCAGAAAGCCCAGCGGCAGGACGAAGAAGACCGCGAGCCACGCCAGGCCCGGGGCGAGCAGGAGGTACGGCGTCAGGCCGCGGTGGCGATGGAAGACCCCCACCAGCTCGTTACGCGCCGACCAGGTTCTGCCAGCGCTCGAGGTACTTCTGGTTCGAGAGCACCGCCGGGTCGATGATGTGCACGTTGTCCAGCACCTTCTTGGTCGGGAAGATCAGCGGGTTCCTCGCCAGCGCCGGATCGTCCTTCAGCAGCTCCTCCTTGGCGCCGACGACCGGGCAGATGTAGTTCACGTACGCCTCGATCTGGGAGGCGATCTTCGGGTCGTAGACGAAGTTCATGTAGGTCGAGGCTGTGAAGACGTCGCCGCCCTTCGGGATCAGCATGTTGTCCGTCCAGATGTCCCCGCCCGCCTCCGGAAGGTTCCAGTGCAGGTGCTTGTTGGAGGACTGGAGCTGGACGACGTCACCAGACCACGCCATCGCCGCGAAGAGGTCGCCCTTGGCGAGCGGGCCTGAGTAGTCGTTGCCCGTGAACTGCCGCACCTGGCCGTTGTCGACGGCCTTCTGGATCCGCTTGATCGCCTTGTCGAACGAGGCGTCGGTGACCTTGGCCGGATCGTCCCCGTTCGCCAGGAGCACGCAGGCGAGGGTGTCCGCCAGCTCGTTCAGGAGGGTGATCTTCCCCTTCAGCTTCGGGTTCTCGAGCAGGTCGTCGATCGAGAGGACCGGATCGGTGAGCTTGTCGTTGTAGGCGATCCCGGTCATGCCCGACTGCCAGGGCAGGCTGTAGTCGCGGTCGGGGTCGAAGCCCGGGTGCTGCAGTGCCGGCTGGAGGTGCGAGAAGTTCGGGATCGCGCTCTTGTCGAGCTTCTCGACCCAGCCCTTCTTGATCAGCAGCCCGGGATAACGGGAGTTGTCGGTCAGGACGACGATGTCGCGGTTGATCGACTGTCCCCGGGAGAGCGGCCCCTGGATCTTCCCGAAGTACGAGGCGTTGTCGTTGATGTCCTCGGTGTAGGCGACGTGCGTCCCCGTCTTACGCTGGAACTGGTCCAGGGTCGGATGCTTCTTCGTCTTCTCGTTGACGTCGATGTAGAGGGTCCAGTTCGAGAAGCGCAGCGTCTTCGCGAGCGTCGTGTCGGATACAGCAGGGACAGCGGCCTTCTCGCCGGTTCCGCCACAGGCTGCGAGCAGGCCGGGCACGGTCAGCAACGCCCCTCCCGCGGCGGCACGCTCGATCAGCTGACGGCGGGTGAGCTGGTCACGCATTGGCTTCCTCCATGGAGTCGACGACGAAGGTGGACTCAGGGCTCCAGCCGACTGCAAGCCGGTCCCCGGGCGACGCGGACCCTGCTCCCGGCCGCGCATTCTGGACATAAACGGTGATACGGCCGCACGCCGTCTCGACGACGTACTGGGTGGCCACGCCGATGTAGGCGGTCTCGACGACCCGGCCCTCGAGCATCCCTTCTCCCGGCGCGTCGAGCTCGATCTTCTCCGGGCGGATCCCGACCGCGACGCGGCCCGAGCGTCCGCGCAGGACGTCTGCCGGGACCTCCAGCTCCGGGCCTCCGTCGAGACGGACGGCGTCGGGGCGGGTGACGGTCGCCGGGATGAGGTTCGAGGCGCCGAGGAAGCCGGCCACGAAGGCCGTGCGCGGCTGCTCGTACAGGTCGGTCGGCGTGCCCAGCTGCTCGATCCGGCCCCCGTTCATGATCGCGATCCGGTCCGCCATCGTCATCGCTTCTTCCTGGTCGTGCGTGACGTGGACGAACGTGATCTCGACGTCGTGCTGGATCGACTTCAGCTCGAGCTGCATCTGCTTGCGCAGCTTCAGGTCGAGGGCACCGAGCGGCTCGTCGAGCAGGAGGACACGCGGGCGGTTCACGAGCGCGCGGGCGAGCGCGATCCGCTGCTGCTGGCCGCCCGAGAGCTGCCGCGGCTTGCGCCGTTCGAGCCCCTCGAGACCCACGATCTCGAGCATCTCGCCGACCCGGCGCTTGACGTCCTGGCCGCGACCGCCGCGACGGCGCAACCCGAAGGCCACGTTCTCGAAGATGGACAGGTGCGGAAAGAGCGCGTAGGACTGGAAGACGGTGTTGACGTCCCGCTTGTAGGGCGGGAGGCTGCTCACCTCCCGTTCGCCGAGGAAGATCGCGCCCGCCGTCGGCTCCTCGAAACCGCCGATCATGCGCAGTGTCGTGGTCTTGCCGCAGCCCGACGGGCCGAGCAGCGCGAAGAAGCTCCCGCCTGCGATCTCCAGCGTGAGCGAATCGACGGCGAGCACGTCGTCGAAGCGCTTCGTCACGCCTTCGAGCCGCACGTCGCTGACGCCGCTCAGTACGGGTGCCTCCTGCTCGAGAGCGGCCGTCACCGGCCGATCTTGTCCCGCGCCTCTGTGAGGACGTCGCCGAGGATCCCGGTCATCTCGTCGAACTCTGCCTGACCGGCGATGAGCGGCGGGGAGATCTGGATCACGGGATCGCCGCGATCGTCCGACCGGCAGATCAATCCTCGCTCGAAGAGCTGTGGCGACAGGAAGCCCCGCAGAAGCGTCTCGCACTCGTCGTCGGTGAACGACTCGCGGGTCTCCTTGTCCTTGACCAGCTCGAGCGCGTAGAAGAAGCCGGCCCCGCGCAGGTCGCCGACGATCTCCAGGTCCAGGAGCTGCGCGAGGGTGGCGCGGAACGCGTCCTCCGTCTCGGCCACGTGCTCGACGAGGCGCTCGCGCCGCATGATCTCGATGTTCTTCAGGGCGATCGCGGCCTGGACGGGATGGCCACCGAACGTGATCCCGTGGGTGTACATCGCGTCCCCGTCGAGGAACGGCTGGGCGACGCGGTCCGTGGCGATCACCGCTCCGATCGCCGCATGGGCGGAGGACAGACCTTTCGCCGAGGTGATCAGATCGGGTCCGATGTCGTAACGCTCTGACCCGAACCAGGCTCCGACACGGCCGAATCCCGTGATCACCTCGTCGGCGCAGAGCAGGATCCCGTAGCGGTCGCAGATCTCGCGCACACCGCGCCAGTAGCCCTCCGGCGGAGTGAACGAGCCGCCGGCGTTCTGAACCGGCTCGAAGATGACCATCGCGACGGTCTCCGGCCCGGCCTGCTCGATCGACTCGTCGAGGTCCTCGAGGAGCATCGCCGTGAACTCCGACTCGGTCTCCCCCTGCGGACGGTGATAGCGGTTCGTGTTGCGGACGTGGACGACGTCCGGCACGAGCGGCTCGAAGGGGGCGCGCAGCGACGCGATGCCGTTGATCGACAGGGCGCCCATGGTGGTGCCGTGGTAGGAGAGACGCCGAGACACCGCCTTCCAGCGCCGTTCACCGCGAGCTGCGTGGTACTGGCGCGCGAGCTTCCAGGCCGACTCCACGGCTTCAGATCCGCCGGACACGAAGAACACGCGGTTGAGGTCGCCGGGCGCCAGGGAGGCCACCTCCGCCGCGAGCTCGATCGCGCGGGGATGGGCATACGACCAGTTGGTGTAGAAGGGCAGCTCCCGCATCTGCGCGGCGGCCGCCTCGCCCATCTCCTCCCCGAACGAGTAGCCGATCTGCACCGCGAACAAGCCCGCGAGCGCGTCCAGGTACCGCTTGCCGTTGCTGTCTTCGAGGTAGCACCCTTCGCCGCGCACGATGATCGGCACGTCGGCGTCGCGGTAGCCGCCCATGCGCGTGAAATGGAGCCAGAGGTGATCCTTCGCCGCGCGCTGCAGATCGATGCCCGCCGGTGCGGCGGCCGTCATTCGGTGCTCTCCACGTGTGTCCCCCAGTCATAGAGCTGCTTGACCATCTCGAGGTAGAGAAAGGTCTCGGTCGATGCAACGCCGTCGAGCGCACGCATCCTGTTCGTGACGTCGAGCAGGTCGCGTCGGTCTCCGCAGACGAGCTCGACGAGGAGGTCGTACTGCCCTGCCGTGACGAGGACGTAGCTCGCCTCGGGCCAGCGCGCGATCTCGTCCGCCACCGGCTCGGGCGAACCACTGGTGCGCAGGGCGACGATCCCCATCGCGTCGAAGCCGAGGCCGAGCGGGTTCGTCACGCCGACCACCTGGAGGATGTCGTCCGCGCAGAGCCGCGTGTAGCGGGCTCGAACGGTCGCCTCGGAAACGCCGACCTGCACCGCGATGCGGCGGAAGGTCTCGCGCCCGTTCGCCTGCAACGCCTCGATGATCGCCCCGTCGACGGCATCGATCTCGCGCCTCCCGCTGACGGCGCCGCGCCGGGCGGTCGCGCGGATGGGCTGGACCTCGCTTCTGCGCAAAGCGTGGCGATTCGTATCATTGCCTACGCATTTGGTCAATGATCGTGGCCGCTGAAGCCACAAACGCGCACGATTCGGGCTTGAACTTCGCGCCCGAATGGTGGATGCTCGCCATGCACGTTCACCGGGTCGAAAGGGGAGCTCCACATGGCACGCACACCGCTCGCACAGCGGATCGAGGAGGCGTACGCAACGGTCGCCGAGGCGGCGGAGCGCAGGACAACCGTCGAGCGCGTTCTCGAGGAACGGACGACCAGAAAGCAGATCCTTGCGCGTGGCGGCGCGGTCGGCGCGGCGGTCGCTGCAGCGAGCGCGTCCGGCCGGTTCGCGCGTGCGGCCTACGGGGCCGTCCAGCCGAAGATCGCAGTCGTCGGCGGAGGCCTCGCCGGCCTCACCTGCGCCTACCGCCTGAAGCAGGCCGGCTACAGCGCTGACGTCTACGAGGCCCACGCGACCAGGGTGGGCGGCCGCTGCTGGACGAATCGCGACTTCCAGGGACAGATCGCGGAGCACGGCGGTGAGCTGATCGACCAGGGTCACACGGCGATGCGCCAGCTCTCCCAGGAGCTCGGCTTCAACCTCGACAATCTGCTCGCGGCGCAGCCGAAGGGGACCGAAGACTTCTTCTACGTCAACGGCGCCAAATACCCCTATTCCCAGCTCGTCGTCGACCTGAACGGGATCTACCAGAAGCTGCACAAGGACGTCTCGGCCGCGAGCTATCCGACGCTCTGGAACCTCTACACGCCGCGCGGCTACGAGCTCGACCACATGTCGATCATCCAGTGGCTCGACGAGACCATTCCCGCCGATTCCGCCGGCCGGAAGGGAGCGGCATCGAACCTCGGGCGCGTGCTCGACATCGCCTACAACATCGAGTACGGCGCCGAGTGCTCGGTGCAGAGCGCGCTCAACCTGCTCTACCTGCTCGGCTACTCGGGCCAGGGCCAGTTCCGGGTCTTCGGCCCCTCGAACGAGAAGTACCACGTCCGCGGCGGCAACGACCAGGTGTCGACCGAGCTCGGGAACCGGCTCTCGGGCCAAATCAACCCGGGTCACGAGCTCGTCGCGATCAAGCAGAACTCCGGTGGCTCGTTCACGCTCACGTTCCGCGCGGGCGCCTCGACCGTGACCACGACCGTCGACCACGTCGTGCTTGCGATCCCGTTTTCCATGCTCCGCTCGGTCAGCTACACGAAGGCAGGCTTCGAGCCGCTGAAGGTGACGGCGATCAAGGAGCTGCCGATGGGCACGAACTCGAAGCTCCACGTCCAGTTCAACGACCGCTTCTGGTACGGCGCGAAGAACAACGGCAACACGTACGCCGACACCGGCTACCAGAACACCTGGGAGGTCACGCGCGCCCAGAGTGGGACGAAAGGGATCCTGGTCGACTACACCGGCGGCACCGTCGGCGCCAGCTTCGGCACCGGCACCCCGCAAGAGCGGGCGCTCCAGTTCTTCGGACAGCTCGCGCCGCAGTTCCCCGGCGTCCGGATCGCCGACCACTGGGACGGCCGTTCCGCATCGGTCGACTACTGGGCCGGCAACCCGTGGGCGAAGGGCTCCTACGCCTACTGGAAGGTCGGCCAGTACACGAGGTTCTCCGGGATGGAGGGAGTCCGGCAGGGTAACTGCCACTTCGCGGGCGAGCACACCTCGACGGACTTTCAGGGCTACCTGAACGGCGCGGTCGAGACCGGCGAGCGCGCGGCCAACGAGATTCTGGCGGACCTGAAGCACGTTTGATGGCGGTTCGCGAGCGCACGGAGTCCGACCGGGTCGCAGCAGCACGAGATCGCTTCGTCGCCCGCGGCGTGGCCACGACGCCGCTCGTCGTCGGCCGGGCCGAGGGCGCCCGCATCTGGGATGTCGACGGGAGGGAGTACGTCGACTTCGCGGGGGGGCTCGGCTGCCAGAACACGGGGCACGGCTTCGCCGCGGCGGAAATCCACGAGCAGGTCGACCGCTACTTGCACCAGTGCTTCATGGTCGGCATGGTCGAGCCGTACGTCGATGTCTGCCGTCTGCTCGACGAGACGTGGCCGGGAGCTGCGGAGACGAAGTCGCTCCTGCTGAACTCCGGCGCCGAGGCTGTCGAGAACGCCGTCAAGATCGCACGGGTCGCGACGGGCCGCCCAGCCGTGATCGCATTCGACCACGCCTTCCACGGCCGGACGAGCCTGACGATGGCTTTGACCTCGAAGGTCGTCCCGTACAAGCAGGGCTTCGGGCCGCTGCCGGGCGAGGTGTACCGGGCCCCTGCGCCCTATCCCTACCGTGGCGTCTCGACCGCGGAAGCGATCCGTGGGCTCGAGCTCCTGTTCAAGCAGGACGTCGATCCCGCAAGCGTGGCCTGCATCGTGCTCGAGCCGGTTCAGGGCGAAGGCGGCTTCATCCCGATGCCCGACGACTTCCCTCCCCGCCTGAAGGAGCTCTGCAAGCGGCACGGGATCCTCTACGTCGACGACGAGGTGCAGGCCGGGGTCGGCCGCACCGGGCCCGTGTGGGCGATCGAGCGGTACGGGATCGAGCCCGACCTGCTCGTCTCGGGCAAGTCGCTCGGCGGGGGGCTGCCGCTGGCCGCCGTGACCGGACGGACCGGTCTCATGGACGCGGTTCCGCCCGGCGGGCTCGGCGGGACGTTCGGCGGAAACCCGGCCGCCTGCGCCGCCGCCGTGGCCGTGCTGGAAGAGGTGCGGACGCCACGGTTCCGGGAGCGCGCCGAGGCGATCGGCGAGCGTGTTCGGAGCCGCCTCGACGCACTTGCGGCAGGCAGCGACGCGATCGGAGAGGTGCGCGGGCTTGGCCCCATGCTCGCGCTCGAGCTCGCCCAGCCGACGCCCGAGCTCGCCGTCGCGACCACCGCCGCGGCGCGCGAGCGCGGGCTCGTGCTCCTCTCCTGCGGGATCTACGGCAACGTGATCCGGATCCTCGTCCCGCTCTCGATCTCCGACGAGGAGCTCGAGCGGGGCCTCGACCTGCTGGAGGAGTCGCTTGGCGACGCAGGCGCTGCCTGAGACGATCGCCCCGGTGGCACAGCCCGCGGCGCAGGAGCTCGACGTCCGACTCGCCGGCGTGCGCAAGACCTACGGCGAGGTCGTCGCAGTCGACCGTCTCGACCTCGAGGTCGGCACAGGCGAGTTCTTCACGCTGCTCGGGCCGTCCGGCTCGGGCAAGACGACGACGCTGAGGCTGATCGCAGGCTTCGAGCTGCCCGATGAAGGCCGGATCGAGCTGCACGGAGCAGACGTCACGAGGCGGGCCCCGTACCAGCGCGACGTGAACACGGTCTTCCAGGACTACGCGCTCTTCCCGCACATGACGGTCGCCGACAACGTCGGCTACGGCCTCCGCGTCAAAGGCGTGGGCCGGCGGGAGCGGAAGCAGCGCGTCTCTGAGGCGCTCGAGCTCGTGCGTCTCCCCGATGTCGCCGGGCGCAAGCCCATCCAGCTCTCGGGCGGCCAGCGCCAGCGGATCGCGCTTGCCCGCTCGCTCGTCAACCGCCCCCGCGTACTGCTGCTGGACGAGCCGCTCGGCGCGCTCGATCTGAAGCTGCGCCAGGAGATGCAGATCGAGTTGAAGCGGATCCAGCAGGACGTGGGACTCACGTTCGTCTACGTCACTCACGACCAGGAGGAGGCGCTAACGATGAGCGATCGCCTCGCCGTCTTCAACGAGGGGCGGATCGAGCAGGTCGGCACCCCGGCGGATGTCTACGAACGCCCCTTGACGGAATTCGTCGCCGGCTTCGTCGGCGTCTCGAACCTGCTCGAGCGGGACGGCCGCCGCATCACGATCCGGCCGGAAAAGATCCGGATGCTCGAGCTCGGCGACGACGCTGCCCGTGGCAGCACCGTCGAGTCCGGCCGGATCCGCGACGTCGTCTACGTCGGCATGTTCACCCGCTATGCCGTCGAGCTCGACTCGGGCGGCGAGCTCACCGTCGTCCGCCAGAACCTCGAGACGACCTCCTCGGACGCGCTCGAGCAGCGCGGCAGGCGGGTTCGGCTCGAATGGCAGCACGACCACACGTACGAGATCACCCCCCAAGGAGGAGGAGCATGAAGAGGATCCATCGGACGCACGTCCTTGTCGCCGCGATGGCCGCGGCGCTCTCGGTTCCGGCCTCGGGCGTCAGCTCGAGCGCGGACGCATCGATGATCACCAAGATCGGGAAGGGCGAAGGAAAGCTCAATCTGATCGCATGGGAGGGCTACACCCAGCCCCAATGGGTGAAGCCGTTCACGAAGTCGACCGGCTGCAAGGTGAGTCCGAAGTACGCGGGCTCCTCGGACGAGATGGTCACGCTGATGCGGACGGGCCAGTACGACGCCGTCTCCGCCTCGGGCGACGCGAGCCTCCGCCTGATCGTCGGCGGCGACCTGCGCTCGATCGACCCCAAGGTCGTCCCGGACTTCAAGAACTTCATCTCCGCGCTGAAGTCCCCGGGCCACAACACGGTCAAGGGCGTGCACTACGGGATTTCCCTCCAGTGGGGCCCGAACACGCTGCTCTACAACACGAAGAAGGTGAAGCCGGCGCCCAAGAGCTGGAGCGTGATCTACGACTCCAAGTTCAAAGGCAAGGTGACGGTGCCCGACAATCCGATCCAGATCGCGGACGCGGCCCTGTACCTGTCGAAGACGAAGCCCGGGCTCGGGATCAAGGATCCGTACGAACTGAACGACAAGCAGTTCAAGGCTGCCGTCGACCTGCTGAAGAAGCAGAAGCCGCTCGTGAAGAAGTACTGGGCCTCTGCGGCGGACGAGATCGCCCTCTTCAAGAACGGCGACGCCACCGTCGGTGCCTCCTGGCCCTACCAGACCAACACCCTCAAGGCGGACAAGGCGCCGGTGCGCGACCTGATCCCGCGCGAGGGCGCGACGGGCTGGGCCGATACGTGGATGATCGGGAAGAAGGCCAAGCACCCGAACTGCGCGACGATGTGGATCAAGTGGGTCTCGACGCCGAAGGTGCAGGCCCAGCAGGCGATCTACTTCGGCGAGACGCCCGCGAACACGAAGGCGTGCGCGATCATGGACAAGCTGTCCAAGGGCTCGTGCGCCCAGTACCACGGGAACGCCTCGGCCGCGTACTTCAACTCGATCAAGTTCTGGAAGACGCCGACGAAGGATTGCGGCAACGGCCAGAAGAACTGCGCGGACTACACGAAGTGGCAGCAGGCCTGGACCGAGATCAAGGGCTAGGTAGCTGACGAGCCAGGTCTACGAGGCGGGCTCGCCCAAGTGGCGGTCCCGCCGTCGTCTTTCGGCGGCTCTTTGGCGGCGGCCGAGGCTGCGGGCGGTCGGCCTCCTCCTGCCGCCGCTCGGCTGGATGGCGATCTTCTACCTGACCGCCCTCGCGATCCTGTTCGTCTCGGCGTTCTGGAGCATCGACGCATTCACCGGGAAGCTCACGCACGCCTGGACCTGGGCGAACTTCGACACGCTGATCCACGAGCCCGTCTACCGGAAGATCGCGATCCGGACGGCGCTGATGGCGGCGGCGGTGACGCTGACGGACGCGCTGATCGCGTTTCCCTTTGCCTACTACATGGCCCGGATCGCCAAGCCGAGGACGCGCACCGTGCTCTTCATCGCGGTCCTGCTACCACTCTGGTCGAGCTATCTCGCGCGCATCTACGCCTGGCGGCTGATCCTCTCGCACGACGGCGTCCTCAACTGGTCGCTGGGGAAGCTGGGGCTCCCGGAGACAAACATCGCGTTCACAAATACGGCGATGTGGATCGTCTTCTCCTACATCTGGCTCCCGTTCATGATCCTGCCGGTCTACGCGGCCCTCGAGCGGATCCCGGACTCCTACATCGAGGCGTCGCGCGACCTGGGAGCGACCGGCTTCCAAACGCTGCGGCGGGTGATCCTGCCGCTGGCCCTTCCCGGCGTGGTCGCCGGCTCGATCTTCACGTTCTCGCTGACCCTCGGCGACTACATCACCCCGCAGCTCGTCGGGAACGTGGACTTCATCGGCAACGTCGTCTACCGCAACGTGCTCGGGCTGACCAACAACCTGCCGTTCGCCGCCGCGTACGCCACGGTGCCGCTCGTGATCATGGCCGTCTACCTCGTGCTCGCCAAGCGGAGCGGCGCCTTCGAGGCGCTCTAGGCCGTGGAGACGCGCGCCACCCGGATCTCGCTCGGCGTGTGGGCGACGGCGGTCGTCCTCTTCCTCTGGCTCCCGCTCGTCCTGATCGCCGTCTACGCCTTCAATCCCTCGAACATCCAGAGCTGGCCGATCCCGGGCTTCTCTACGAAGTGGTTTCACGGCGCCTGGCACAACCAGGAGGCGCGGGACGCGCTGCTCGTCTCGCTCAAGGCTGCCGCGCTTTCCACCGGCGTCGCGCTCGTGCTCGGAACCGCTGCGGCTGCTGCGGTCACGCGCTTCCGCTTCTTCGGCCGCGACGCGGTCAGCTTCCTGCTGATCCTTCCGCTCGCCTTGCCCGGCGTGATCACCGGGATCGCGCTCAACTCGTTCTACTCGTTCTCGTCGATCTCCCCCTCCCTCTGGACGATCGTGATCGGACATGCGACCTTCTGCATCGTGGTCGTCTACAACAACGTCGCCGCGCGGTTCCGCCGGACGCAGACCTCGCTGACCGAAGCATCCATGGACCTCGGTGCCGACGGCTGGCAGACGTTCCGCTTCGTCACCTTTCCCGTCCTCTCGACCGCCCTGGTCGCCGGCGCGCTGCTCGCGTTCGCGCTTTCCTTCGACGAGGTGATCGTGACGACGTTCACCGCCGGCGCACAGAACACGCTGCCGATCTGGATCCTCGGAAATCTGCGCCTCGGACAGCAATTGCCGCAGGTGAACGTCGTCGTCTTCTTCGTGATCGTCATGACCGTCGTCCCCGTGACGATCGCGCAGCGCCTGTCCAGGGACACCGGAATCCTGCGCAGGAGGTAGATCCGTGAGCACGACCGTGTCCCAGCACCAGAACCTGATCGGCGGCGAGTGGGTGGACGCTGCCGGCGGCGAGACGATGGAGGTCCTGAACCCTGCGACCGGCGAGACGATCGCGGAGGTTCCGCGCGGTTCGGCCGAGGACGTGGGCCGGGCCGTCGACGCGGCGAAGAAGGCACTCCCAGAGTGGCTCGACACGACGCCCGGCGAACGCGCCGAGCTGCTGCTCAAGCTCGCCGACGCGATCGACGACAACGCGGACGAGCTGGCGGAGCTCGAGTCGCGCAACGTCGGCAAGCCGCTGTCGTACGCGAAGGATGAGCTGCCCGTCTGCTCGGACAACATCCGCTTCTTCGCGGGCGCCGCGCGGATCCTCGAGGGTCGCTCAGCCGGCGAGTACATGCGCGGCTACACGTCGTTCATCCGGCGAGAACCGCTCGGTGTCGTCGGCGGGATCGCTCCCTGGAACTACCCGTTGATGATGGCGATCTGGAAGCTCGCGCCTGCGCTGGCGGCCGGGAACACCCAGGTACTGAAGCCCTCCGAGCAGACGCCGTTGACGACGCTCCGCTTCGCGCGGCTCGCGGCGGAGATCCTGCCTGCGGGCGTACTCAACGTCGTCACCGGCGACGGTGTCCCGGTCGGCGAGGCGATCGTAAAGCACCCGGATGTCCGGCTCGTCTCGCTGACGGGCGACGTCGAGACCGGCAAGACGATCGCGCGGACAGCCGCGGACAACCTCAAGCGCGTCCACCTCGAGCTCGGAGGCAAGGCGCCCGTACTCGTGTTCGACGACGCCGATCCCGCGGCGGTCGCCGAGGGGATCAAGATCGGGGGCTACTGGAACTCCGGGCAGGATTGCACCGCCGCCTCCCGGGTCGTCGCAGGGCCGAAGATCTACGACAAGCTGCTCGAAGAGCTCGTGCCCGCGGTCGAGTCACTCCACGTGGGCGACCCGGCGGAGGGTGACGCGATCGAGATGGGGCCTGTGATCTCGCGTTCGCAGCAGGAGAGGGTGCTCGGCTTCCTCGACCGTGCCGAGGGAGCGACTGTCCTCACCGGCGGCGGGACGAACGGCGACCGCGGCTTCTTCGTCAGGCCGACCGTCGTGACCGACGTCGGGCAGAAAGACGAGATCGTCCAGCGCGAGGTGTTCGGCCCCGTGGTGACCGTGCAGCGCTTCGCCGACGACGACGAGGCACTCGCATGGGCGAACGACGTCCCCTACGGCCTGGCGGCCTCGGTGTGGACGCGCGACATCGGCCGGGCGCTGAACGCGGCCCGGAAGCTCCAGTTCGGCACCGTGTGGATCAACGACCACATCCCGCTGGTGAGCGAGATGCCGCACGGCGGCTACAAGCAGTCCGGCTACGGCAAGGACCTGTCCACGTACTCGCTGGAGGACTACACGCAGATCAAGCACGTGATGGCGAAAATCGATTGAAGCCGAGCCCGCTTCCCGAGGCCGGGACGATCGGCGTCGGGGCGCCGTCGAGCCCGTTCGAGAACCGGTCCGAGATCGACCGGGGCGTGCGCTGGTGGGAGGAGCGGGGTTACCGGGTCAAGCTCGCACCGCACGTCGACGATCGCGACGATTTCGTCGCCGGGGACGCCCGTGCGCGTGCTCGCGATCTCTCCGAGCTCTTCGCCGACCCTGAGGTCGACGCCATCCAGATGCTCCGTGGCGGCTACGGCGCATCGCAGATCGTGCCGCACCTCGACTGGGACTCGATCGCGGCGAACCCGAAGCCGCTGGTCGGCTTCTCGGACGTGACGGCGCTGCACGTCGCGATCCGGCAGCGCACCGGCCTCGTCGGCTTCTACGGGCCCGGCCTGACCGGGATGGGCAGCGCGAAGCGCGGGGACTGGTCGAAGGAGCGGCTGCTACGGGCGCTCTCCGACCCGGAGCCGCTTGGCGAGGTGCCGGCGCGGCCCGACGACCCGTACGTGGGCGCCTACAACTCCGGACGAGCGACTGCGCCGCTCGTCGGCGGCTGCCTCTGGCTGCTGCGCGAGACCCTGGCGACGCCGTGGGAGGTCGACCTCGACGGCTGCATCCTCTTCTTCGAGGACGTGCACTGCCCGCCGTGGCACGTCGACGGGATGCTGACCCAGCTCCGGAACGCCGGCAAGCTGGAGCGCCTCGCCGGGGTCGTGATCGGGGAGATGGTCAAATGCGACCCGTCCGATTCCGAGCTCGAGCCATGGTTGCGCAGCCGGTCGATGGAGGACGTCTTCGAGCACCACCTCGTCCCGCTCGGCGTGCCGATCGTCTTCAACCTCCCGCTCGGGCACGGCGAGCACCTCTGCACGATCCCGCTCGGCGTGACCGCGACCGTGGATGCCGGCGCGCGAACGCTGACGATCGACGAGCCCGCGCTCGAGCATGAGACCAACGGCAACGCAAAGGCCGGAGGGTAAAACAGGCGAAGCCGGTCTAAGAACTGGTTTCGAAAAGACGTTCGGTCGGGTCGACCGGTCGTTTCCGACGGAAGCACGGGCGGAGGCCGGGCAAGTGTCGGCCTTTCGCGCAGCTCAAGCCGCAGGCTGCGTGCCGAGCTGCTTCTCCCACCAGTCGGACTCGCGTCGTTCGAACTCCTCTTGGAGCTGCCCGACGTAGACGCCGAGCGCGCCCTCGCGGCTCTGCAGCTGCTCTTGCAGCTCCGCGCCCGCCTGTTCCCGCTTTTCGAGCCGCTGCTCGCGCACCTCGAACTCGGCTTCCAGCTGAGCCTCGCGAAGGTGCAGCGCCTGCTCGCGCTCGTCGAGCACGTTCAGCCGGTCGTCGATCGCGGCCTCACGCTGCGCGAGCTTCTGGTCCAGCCCTTCGTGCTTGCTGATCGCTGAGGCTGCGAGTGTCTCCTCCTTGGAGATCTGCGCCTCGCGGGCGGCGAGCTCCTCCTCGCGCGCCTTCAGGCGGCGGCTCGCGAGCTCGTCGATC
This sequence comes from Gaiellales bacterium, assembly GCA_038237865.1. Classification (GTDB taxonomy): domain Bacteria; phylum Actinomycetota; class Thermoleophilia; order Gaiellales; family Gaiellaceae; genus 3-1-20CM-4-69-9. The sequence goes on from JBBRYG010000009.1 coordinate 20,783, forward strand.
GGCGCAGACGGACCGACCTCGGCGGCTCGCCGGAGCGCGGATTCCTGCCGATGGAGCTCCGCCTCGCGTGCGCTCAACTCGACCTCCCTGTGGTCAAGCTCGTCTCCGCGGCCGTCGAACTCCTGGGCGGTCTGGTCACGCCCGGCCAGCTCGCGCTCCAGCGCTCCCGATCGAGACGCAAGCTGCGCCTCCAGCGCCTTCAGCTCGAGCTCCCGCTCGTCCAGCTGCTTTGCCCGTGCCTGGGCGAGCTCCTCGCCCGGCGGCCGCATCGTCGCGAGCTCCTGCTCGAGCGTCGCCAGCTTTCCGAGCTGGGTCTCGACCCGGGCGCGCGCCTCGGCCAGCTCGCGCTCGCCGTCCTCGACCGCCCGAGCCCGCGCCGCCAGCTCTCTCTCGCCTTCGCTCAGATCGGTCTGCGCGGCCAGCTGCTGCTCGAGCTGCTCGGCTCGCGCCTTCAGCTCGGCGGACCGCGCCTCGAGCTCGAGCTCCCGGTCTTCGAGCTGCTTCGTACGCGCCTGAACGAGTTCCTCGCCGGGCGGCCGCATCGACTTGACCTCCTGCTCGCGGCGGTCGAGCTGCTCGCGCTGCGCGTCGATCTTCGCGCGGGTCTCGGCGACCGTGCTCTCGGACGCGGCGAGGTTCTGCTCCCGCTCCCCAAGCCCGTGCTCGCGCGCCTCGACCTTCTGCTCGCGCTTGGCGAACCTCTGCTCGAGCGACGCCTGGTTGCGCTCGATCTCCGCAAGCGCGGCCGACGCCGCGGCTTCGGCGCGCGCCAGCTCCTGCTCGCGCTCGGCGATCGCGGAGATCTGCTCGCCCAGCTCACCCGCGGCGTTTGCGCGCTCCTCGTCGGACGACTTCAGCTCGCGCACCTTCAGCTCGACCATTTGCTCCCGCTCGGCGACCCGAGCCTCTGCGCGAGCAAGCTCCTCTTGCAGCTCGTGGACGCGACCTTCGGTCTCGGCGATCTCCTCCATGCGCTCCGAGATCTGGCGCTCGCGCTCCTCGAGCTCCGCTTCGGTCGTGGAAAGAGCGGCCGCCCGGTACTCGAGCTCGGCCGCCCGCGCGCCAGCGTCCTCGACCTCCGCATTCCCGTCCGCCGACTCGAGCTGTTCACTCAGCGAGGCGCGCAGATCCTGCTCACGGCGCAGCGAGGCGGAAAGCTCGGCCCGCAGAGACTCGAGGTCACCGTCGGGAACGGTCGCGGCCGCGATCGCCTCCGCCGGAGAGCGTGGGACCTCTTCCGGCTGACCCCCGTTCGACTCCAGCTTCGCCCTGAGGCCGGTCCCGAATCCGCGCTCGGTGGTGGTCGCCTCGACCATCGCCTAGAAGGTGAAGATCTTTCCGAGATTCAGGAACGCCGGACCGAGGATGACGATGAACATCGCCGGGAAGATGAAGGCGACGAGCGGGAACAGCATCTTGATCGGCGCCTTCATCGCCCGCTCCTCGGCGGCAGCCTGCCGCTTCAGACGGGTGTCCGCCGCCTGCACACGCAGGATCCGGCCGAGGGAGATGCCGAGCTGATCGGCCTGGATGATCGCGCGCACGAACGAGGCCATCTCCGATGACTGCACTCGGTCGGACATCTTCTTCAGCGCGTCGGAACGGCTTTCGCCGATCCGCATCTCGCCGAGGGCGAGCTCGAACTCCTCGATCAGCGGCCCGTCCATGTGCTCCGTCAGCTTGGAGACGGCACCGTCGAAGCCGAGGCCTGCCTCGACGCTGACGGAAAGGAGATCGAGAGCGTCCGGAAGATCGCTCAACACGTCTGCCTGGCGCCGCCTGGCCCGGACCGAGACCAGGAAGGACGGCCCGATGAACCCGCCAACGCCGAACACAAGGATCGCCAGCGATCCCATCGATCCCGACGAAGAGGCCGCCAGCAAGAATCCGAACACGACTCCGAGGAGCCCAAAGAACGCCTGCGCAGCCAGGATCGCCGCGGGCGACGTTCCCCGCATCCCCGCGGCCATCAGCTTCATGCTGACGCCCTCGAGGGTCGTTCGGGGATTGACGCGAAGCATCAAGCGAGCGAGCTTGGCGACGAGCGGGCCGATCATCCGCTCGCTGAAGCGGGGCAGCTCACGTCCGTGGACGACGCGCCGGCGACCGTACTCGGCCGCGCGCACGACCAGGTTGCGACGCTCGCGCGCCGGGGCGGTCGCGAACTCCGAGAGGAAGAAGACGGCGGAACCGAGACTGGCGACGGCTAGGAGCAGGAGCATGGCATCAACCTCTGAAGGAGACGATTTTTTTCAGGAACAAGGAGCCGACGGCCATCATCGCGAGGCCGAGGGCCACGAGCATGTGGCCGGTGTGCGAGTGGAACAGCGGGGACATGTAGCCCGGGTTCAGGAAGCTGATCGCGAAGGCCAGGAAGAACGGGATCCCCGCCAGCGTGTACGCGGACATCTTCCCCATGGCGGTCAGCGAGCGCACCTTCCGCGCGAACTGCTGGCGGTTGCGGACGGTGTCCGCGACCATGTCGAAGAGTGTCGCCAGGGACCCGCCGACCTGACGCTGAATCGTGACGGCCGTGATCGCGAACTCGAAGTTCTTTGAGCCGGCGCGGAGGGCCATCTCCGCGAGCGCTTCGTCCATCGGGCGGCCGAGTGACGTTTCCGTCAGCACCCGCTTGAACTCCTCGCTGGCGGGAGCGGCGCCTTCGTCGACGACGGCCTGGAGGCCCTGCTTGAACGAGTGGCCCGCCTTCAGCGACGCCGCGATCGTCACCAGCACGTCGGGCAGCTGGTTCTCGAACGCCCGTAGCCGTCTGCGCATCTTGATCCAGATGAAGAGGAAGGGACCGGCACCGCCCGCGCCCATCAGCGCGAGGATCACGAGCGGAGGCTGCCCGGCCACCGCCGCGACCATCCCGAGCACGACGGCGGCTGCGATCATGATCCAGAAGAACTCGACGGTCTTGAGGGGAACGTCGGCCTGCTCGATCATGCGCTGCACCCGGCGCCACTGCCGGAGCTGCCCGAAGGCGCGCTCGGTCACGCGGAAGACGGACGTCAGGGCAGCGAGCCGCTGCTCCTTCCGCTTCTGCTTGGAGGTCACCTTCGTCTCGCCGACATGCGCGGCGATCCGGCTGCGGACCCACGAGCCCCGCATGGCGGCGAAGAAGATGAAGGAGGCGAGCAGCACCAGCCCGCCGACCGTCAGGCCGACGACGAGCGGCCCGCTGGGGCCGTAGGCTGTGCGTGGCACGAGCTTCGACGGCGCCGCGGGCCCCTGGACACTGAAGCCGAAGGTCGGTACGGCGGCGTCCGAGGCGTCGCTTCCAGCGCCGACCACGGAAGCCCGTAGACGCACGTTGTCCCCGGGGCGCGCGGCGGTGACGTATTCCAGCCGCCACGTACGCTTCAGCGCCTCGGCGATCGACCCGTAGACGCGCGCGAGCGTCGCGGACGAGTCGGCGCCGTAGTACTGGCCCCCGGTCGCCTGGGCGAGCTCGGTCAGGGGCGCGGGAGTGAAGCCCTGGCCCTCGATTCCGATCGGGTAGACGGTCACCCCGGCGGCACGCGTCGCCGCGATCGCTCCGGCGAGCCCGATGCGACTACCGGTGTCATGCCCGTCCGTCAGGACGATCAGGACGCGCGCGGGCAGCTGCTCTGCCCTGAGCTGCCGCGCGGAGAGAGCGACGGCGTCGTAGAGGGATGTCCCGGCCTTTGAGTCGACGGACAGGTAGCGGAGCGCGCTGTCGGCATCAATCGGCGAGGTCGAGGGCCGGGTCAGAGCCACGGCGCCCGCGCCGAAGGCCACGACGGAGATCTCGTCGCCGGCCGGCTTCGAGGCGACGAACGAGCGAGCGGCGACCGACGCGTCGAGCAGCGGTGCACCCGCCATCGAGCGCGAGCGGTCGACGGCGAGCACCACGGCCTTTGCCCGGCCGAGATTTCGGGCCTCGAGCCCCACCACGGGGACGCCGTTCTCCGTCAGTGACGGGCGCACACCCGCACCGGCGGACGAGACGATCGTGGCGCGGATCGTCGGATAGAGGCCGGCGTCCACGCTCTTCAGATGGACGGCAGCTCCCGCGGCCGGCGACAGAGCAAGCGCGGCGAATGCGACCCCGGCCAGCCCGAGGCGCAGCTTGCGGCGGACGCGCCTCACTGGAACGTGTCCTTGAACTTCGAAGGCTCGTGCCCGATGCCTGCAGCCGGCGCTTCGTCGTCCTCCTGCGTGAAGAAGCTCGGTTGCAGGACGACGCCGTTCGCGGCCATCTTGTCGAGGAACTGCGGCTTGAGCCCCGTGCAGTGCATCCCGCCCAGCAGCCGGTTGGAGCGGCTCTCGCGCGCCTGCTCCTCGTCCGGCGGCTTCGCGACGAAGATGTCCTGGAGCGTGATCACGTCCGACTCCATCCGGAGCACCTCGGTCAGGTGCGTGATCCGGCGCGAGCCGTCGACGAGGCGCGTGATCTGCACGAGCACGTCGAAGGCGGAGCTGATCTGCTCCCGGATCGCGCGCAGCGGCAGCTCGACGCCGGCGGTGAGCACGAGGGTCTCCAGGCGGGAGAGAGCGTCACGTGGGGAGTTCGCGTGGATCGTCGTCAGCGAGCCCTCGTGGCCAGTGTTCATCGCCTGGAGCATGTCCAGCGTCTCGGCGCCGCGGACCTCGCCGACGATGATCCTGTCGGGGCGCATGCGCAGGGCGTTACGGACGAGCTCGCGGATCCGGATCTCGCCCTGGCCCTCGATGTTCGGCGGCCGCGACTCGAGCGTGATCACGTGGTCCTGCTGAAGCTGGAGCTCCGCCGCATCCTCGATCGTGACGATGCGCTCGTCGCCGGGGACGTAGGCCGACATTGCGTTCAGCGTCGTGGTCTTACCGGTACCGGTACCACCGGAGATGAGGACGTTCAGCTTCCCTTTCACGCAGGCGGCGAGGAACTGCGCAGCCTTCGGGGAGACTGACCCGAACGAGATCAGGTCGTTCATCGTGTACGGGTCGCGTGCGAACTTCCGGATCGTCAGCGTCGGGCCTCTCAGGGCCAGTGGGGGGATGATCGCGTTGACCCGCGAGCCGTCCGGAAGACGGGCGTCGACCATCGGCGAGGCCTCGTCGACGCGCCGGCCGACCTGGGAGACGATCTTGTCGATGATCCGGAGCAGGTGGGAGTTGTCGGCGAACGCGGCGTTCGTACGTTCCAGCCGGCCGCTCCGCTCGACGTAGATCCGGTCGAACGCGTTGACCATCACCTCGGTCACGGAGTCGTCGCGCAGGAACGGCTCCAGCGGGCCGTAGCCGAGGATGTCGTCGGTGATCTCGCGGATGATCTGACGCCGCTCGTCGCGCGTCAGGGGCGTCCGGTCGAGGACGAGCTGCTCGGTCACCGCCCGCGTGACGCGCTCGTTCAGGTCCCCGGTCGCCTCGCGCTTGAACAGCTCGGCGCCGAGGGTGGCGATGCACGCGTGGTGGATGCGGGTCTTCAGCTCGGAGTACGGATCGACCGCCCCCGCGACCTGCGCGGCGGCCCCCGAAGGGGCGCCGGCAGGCTCGAGGGTGATCGACGCGCCGTTGCCATTCGTGTGCTTGAGGCGGTCGTGCAGACCCATCGCTACGCCCTCCCGAAGGCAGGCACGAGCCGGCGCTTGCCCGACTTCGCCTCCTCCACCGGGAAGATGCCCTTGGCCATCTGCCGGATCGCGCGCGAGACGTCGGCGCCCTCCTCGTCGAGAACGACCGGCTTCCCACGGTTGACGGCCAGCGGCACGGCTCGGTCTGACGGGATCTCGAAGCGGACCTTCATCCCGAGTGCTCCCTCGACCTCGTTCTGCTTCATCCCGACCTTCGAGTTGGAGCGGTTGAGTACGATCCGGATGCGCTGCTTCGGAAACGAGAGCAGCTCGAGCGTTCCCAGCGCCAGACGCACGTTCTTCAGCGTCGGGACGTCGAGGCCACACAGGAGGAGCAGCTCGTCGGTGCGGTCGAGAGTGGCCAGCATCGGCCCGTGGAAGAAGGGCGACGTGTCGACCACGATCGCGTCGAAGGACTCGCGGGCCACCTCAAGCAGCCGCGCGAGCTTCGCCTCGGTGACGAGCTCGGCATCCTCGGGGCGCAGTGGCGCCGGCAGGATCTCGAGACCGGATGTGTGCCTCGTCGTGTAGCCCGCGAGCTTCTCGGAGTCGAGCTCGCCCGGTGCGACGACCAGGTCGTAGATCGTCTTCTCCGGCTCGATCCCGAGCATGATCGCCGCGTCTCCGAACTGCAGGTCGAGGTCGAGCAGGAGCGTCTTTTGCCCCTCGAACTTGGCGAGCGCGCTCGCGAGGTTCGTGGCCGTGACGGTCTTGCCCGTCCCACCCTTCGGCGAGAAGACGGTGACGATCTTGCCGTGGCGGCTCGCGCCGCCCGTGGACGGCCGCCTCGTCGTGTGCGTCGCCTTGCGGATCGCGAAGACGACGTTCTCGACGAGCTGCGGCAGGAGCAGAACGTCCGCCACGTCAGCCTCCAGCGCCTGCTCGAGCAGGACAGGAGACCCGCCTGATGCGACGATCAGGACCGGGGCGCGGGTGTGCTCGCGAATGGCCGTGAGGTCATCCGCGGGCAGCGCCGCGCCCCGGGTCGCGTGGAGGACGGCGTCCAGGTGGCCGCCCGCCAGGGCCGCAGCACCGTCGGCGACGTTCGTACTCGCGCCGACGAGCTCCAGCTCGGGATGGCTCGCGAGGGACTCGCGCAGCTTGTCGAATCCCTCGCAGGAACCGGTTGCGTAGACGCGCACGCGCTCGGTTGTCTCTGGTGTCGGGCTCATCGTGGCCCCCTGACTCCAGGCCCGTCGCTCAGCATCGAGCGCGAGGTCTGGAAGGTATTGGGACTGTCCGCGGAGTTCGCGGGCGGGCGCAACTCGAGGTGGAACTTGAGCCCCGAGCCGAACTCTGTGATCCACTTCAGCTTCTGTGACTGTGCGTCGGTGACGCGCAGCTGGATGGAAGCGTCCTGCCCAGGGCCCAGCTTGGCCGTCTCGGCGGCGTCGGGCGCCGCCGTCAGGACGAGGATGTTCCGCAGGATGACGCGGCTCACCCTGACGTTCGCGCTGCCCGACTTGGTCTCCCAGGCACCGACGACGTCGACGTGATCGCCATCCTTCAGCGTTCCGGCGAGGAGTTGGTTCGGATCTCCAGCGAGCTGGAACCCGCGTTCCGTTGCCCGGAGCTGGGAACGGATCCCGAGCTCGCGCGGCGGAGCGAAGCGTCGGGTCGTGACCTGCTCGCCCGCGAAGACCTCCTGTGTCACGACGAGCCGCTGGAGCTGGTCCTGGCTAGAGACCGCTCCGGGCACGACTGAGCGACGGGAGACGCTCTCGGGCTTGAGCATGTGCTGCTCGACGACCTCCGAGCCGGTCGTTCCGGCAGGAATATCGCGAGCGGCGACGAGCACGCTGACCTTGTTCTCACCGTGCTGGACGTGGCGCTTGTAGTTCACCACGTACACGATGGTCAGCAGGCCCGCAAACGCAGCCAGTACGACTGCGAAACCGATATTTCTGACTCGATAGGTCATCGTATCTGCGGCCTTTCGTTATCCGATTAGTTGCACTGAACTGGCGCCGAAATTCGTCGGAATCTGCGACGCGCTGGATGCTTGAATACCCTGTGCGATGAACTCGGTGAAATATCCCGAGAGTGTTGCGTTGTTTCCCTGTGTCGTGTAGCTGTCGAGGTGGAACCCGATCCAGCCGATGATCTCGTACTCGGCGTTCTGGCCCTGCCCGCTCAGGATCCGGAACACCGGGAAGAGCAGGACGGTGCCGATCCGTGCGTCGAGCGCACCCCGGACGTTCTGCGACGAGAACTTCGCACCGGGGTCGGACCTGTAGTTCCCGAGATCGAGGTACTTGTCGAAGCCCCTGAGGATCCAGTCGGCCTCGGCCGACGATCCAGGCGTCCCGTTACCGCCCCCGAGATTGAGCATCCCAAAGGCGCCCGGAGCTCCCATCGGATCGAACTCGAGCGTCGTCTTCGCGTTGAACTTCAGATCCGGCTTGCCGTTGCACCCCTTGATGTAGTCGTGGTCGCAGTTCACGACCATCGGCGCCACGTAGCGCGCCTTCCTCGGTGCCTCGACGCGTGCCTTGGCGCTGGCAGCGATGTCGACGTTGTCGACGCCGATCACACGGCTGAAGATGCCGGGGTTCGTCGTCTTCGCCTTGACCGAGATCGTGTCGTTCGGGCCGCGCGAGCTCGTGACCGTCACGTCCGCCCCGAGCACTCCCCCGCCGTTCTTGTCCCCGTAGTTGAGGGCGAGTGAACTGGCGTTGGCGGAGTTCCAGGGCAGGGCCTGCGCGCCGGCGAGGGCTGCCGCATCCGCGGTCGCCTGCAACTGTCGCTTCGTCCGGAACCACGCTCCGACGTCCAGAACCATCGCCGCCATGCCCATGAGAGCGACGAGGGCGAGCACGGTGAGGACCATCGCCTGGCCTCGTTCGTTCTTTGTGGAGTTCATTCGACTCGCTCCTTCATGACCGTCTTGAGGTCCCCACTCGTCACGACCCAGCCCAGGAGGCTGATCGAATAGGGATACGTCCCGGTCACCGTCACGTCAGCGCCGGGCTGCCAGGTGGAGGAGCAGTCGACCTTGAAGCTGTCCTGCTCGAGGCCGCCCTGAGCGTTGTGAGCGGCGGCCTCGCAAAGTCCCTTCGGATCGGACTCGCCCCGAGAGACGACTCCCTTGCGCGCTCCGGCGCGGACCGCGTCCGTGAGCGTCACGTAGTTGTTGAAGGCGATCCCGAACTGGACGACGGCGAAGAGCAGCACGACCAGGAGGGGCAAGATGATCGCGAACTCCGTCATCGTCTGCCCGCTCTCAGTTGTGATGTTCTCTGGTCGTTTCATTTCCGACTCCCAATTTCGATTCGTCCGCGGGGCCCTCGCCGCTCGAGAGAGGGCCCCGCGGGGAATGGCCCGGCTACCTACGGCAGTAGCCCGACCACGCTGTTGATGAGCTTTGCCACCGAGGTGGAAAGCACTCCGAAGGCAGCGAAGGCCGCCACGACGATCGCGAGCAGGACGACGGCGTACTCGGACATCGTCTGTCCGCTTTCACGACCCATTCGCTTGTTCAGCTCCTCGATAGTTCGGAACTTCGTCATGACCATCACGTCCTTTGACTGCCTTGGTGGTTAGCTGGTCTACTTGTTGAGCAGGGTGGTGACCTTGCCGATCGCGTTCGAGATGCCGCCCGAGAGGGCGGTGAAGGCGACGAGCACACCGAGGGCGATCACGGCCAGAACGACGCCGTACTCCGCCATCGTCTGACCCTCCTCGATCTGGAAGCGCGCGCGAAAGTACGCGAGCCAATTCGAGAACGTCATGATGATTCACCTCCTTCCACTACCTCGAGCGCGCTGCGCGCGCTGGAAACCTGCAAATCGTTGAGGCCCGTGGTGCTGGAGAGGAAATCGACGTCAGTGCTGGCGATGGTGCTCGGCACGCTTGCAATCCCTTTCGTTGTGGCGTGCCGCGACGCCTGACTGGTCAATCTCTGGGGCGATCATCGTGCGGATCGTGGAAAGCGCCGATCCCTCAACCTGATGATTCGCGCCGCGGTTCCCTCATCCGAGGGGGAGCGTCGGGCGCGTCCGGTCGATAGTGCAATCACCGTAAGCGGCTGCGGATGTCAATCGAAGGAATCCGCGCCGGTGTGGCGGCCACCGCGCTCGAGTCAAGGAGCCAAAGGCAATGCCACCACGGAACAGCAACGACAACTGGGAGTTCGGAGGCTCGGCTCCTCGCGAAGCGCTGCCCGAGCGCCGGCCTCGAGGTCGGCGGGCAGTAACAGCCGTCGCCTTCACGACGCTCTTCTTCTCCGGCGCGGCGATCACAGCCGTGGCCGGCGACAACTTCTCGCGCCTGACCGCCGAGGACGCAGCCGTGGAGTCGACCACGACCGAGACGGATGCGAGCACTCCGGCCGCCGGGCCTGCGCCCGCCACTGAGGCGCCCGCACCGGCGGAAGCCGCCACGCCTGCACCTGTGCCAGCTCCGAAGGCTGCCGAGCCGGACAATGCCGACGTCCCGGACCCCGCAGCGCCTGCCGCGCGGCCCGATTCCGCCACGGACGCGCCTGCGAGCATTGCAGCAGCGGAGCCCGCAGCCGCCCCCCAGGCAGGAACCACAGACGCCGCACCGGCTTCCGACGCTGCCGCTGCAGCACCGTCGCCGAGTCGCAAGCAGAGCAAGGTCGTCTTGCTGCCGCTGGTGAAGCCGGCGCCGCAGCCCGAGCTCGAGGGGCCGGCCGATGCCGCGACGATCTGGCTGAACTCCGCGCTGCCGGACCCGACACCGCCTGCAAAGCGCCTCTCCCCCACGTTCGCCAAGACGCTGACCGCCGCCTCGAAGGGTGCCGGTGTCGACTGGGCGGTCGTGCTGGGAGTGCTCCGCGCGAAGGGTGCGACCGGTTCCAAGCCGGCGGACGCCCGAACAGTCGCCCGGCTCGCGAAGCGCCTCGCGGCGCTCAGCCAGGAGCGGGGCGCCTGGGCGGCCGCGCTCGCCTACGACGGAAGTAGCGCGTTTGCCGATCGGGCGGTTGCGCTGATGCACTACGACCGCGCTTTGGGTCTCGCCGCGCTCGTCCACGGCCTCGAGAGCGCCAAGAGCTCCCTCGGGTCACGCCTTCTCGCCGAACCACAGGTCTCGATCTACGGGGCGGGGCGGCAGGACGTCGTCAACGGCCGGGTCGACGTCCGCGTCCTCGCGCTGATCGCGTATCTCCATGAGGCGTATGGCGAGGTGACCGTGTCGAGCCTGATCAGCGGGCACCGCCTCTACGCCCGCCAGGGCGTGGTATCCGCACACGTCTACGGTCACGCCGTCGACATCAGCGGGCTCGGCGGCGTCTCGATCCTGGGTCACCAGGAGCCCGGCGGCCTGACCGAGCACGCCGTCCGCGACATCCTGTTGCTGCCGGCCGAAGTGATGCCGCGGCAGGTGATCTCCCTCCTTGGGCTGGGCGGGCCGTCGTTCCCGCTCGGAGACCACTACAACCACATCCACGTGGGGTACTAGTGAAGGGAATCGAGCTTCGCAGCTCGGACGGAAGCATCGTGTGCGAGCGCTGTGTCCTGGCGGACACGGCGCTCGCGCGCATACGTGGGCTCCTCGGCCGCCGTTCTCTACCGAGCGGCGAGGGGATTTTGCTGAAGCCGGCCGCTTCGGTGCACACGGCCTTTATGCGCTTCCCGATCGATGCCGTCTTCCTCGATAGCGAGCTCCGCGTGCTGAAGATCGCCTCCGACCTCCGCCCCTGGCGAACCTCGGGGCGCCGGAAAGCGCACGCGGTGCTCGAGTTGCCCGCCGGCGAGTCCGAGCGCCGTGGCCTGAAGCCGGGCGACCGGCTCTCGAGCGACCCGGCCTAAAAGGGCTTAGAAACGGCTTCGAGATGAAGTTCGTGCGGATCGACCGGTCAGTTCAGACGGATCGCGGGCGGAGCCCGCAATCCTGAAAGCGGCGCCGCAAGCGACGCCTTGGAGCCACCTCAGGTGAAGTTCGTGCGGGTCGACCGGTCAGTTCAGACGGATCGCGGGCGGAGCCCGCAATCCTGAAAGCGGCGTCGCAAGCGACGCCTCAGTGGTAGGCGTGGGCGACCGCGTGACCGCGGCCGCGTGAGATCAGCCAGCGGTTGGCCAGGAACGCCGGCCCGAAGGCGATCGCGAAACCGCCGAGGACGCTCACCCACAACAACAGGTCCGTGAGCCCCGCTTCGAGCGCACCCGGCACCACCAGGACGAACCCGTTGTCGACGGCCTCCATGATCACGATCGACACGGTGTCGGCCGCGAGCGCCACCCGGGTCGCCTGACGAAACGACACGCCCGCACGGAGCACGGGTCGAAGCGTGAGCGCGTACCCGAACACGAACGCGAGCACGATGGACGCCGCAATCGACAAGGTGTTCCCCCACCCTGCCGCGGCCGCGATCGCCATCCCCAGGACTTCGCCGATCGAGCAGCCCGTCAGGCAGTGCACGGTCGCCGAGAAGGCGCTACGAGTGAGCGACTGCTCACCGCCTGCGTGCTCAGCGTGTGCGTGCAAAACGCTGCACCGCCTCCAGCAGCTCGCGGCTCTTCTCCGCCGCCGCCTCCGGGTCGCCTGCCGCGAGCGCGCCCGTGACGCAGTGCTGCACGTGGTCGTCGAGGATCCTGAACGCCAGGCTGTCGAGCGCCGTCGAGACCGCGGCGATCTGCGTCAGCACGTCGATGCAGTAGCGGTCGTCCTCGACCATGCGCTCGATCCCGCGGACCTGGCCTTCGATCCGGTGCAGACGCTTGACGAGCGCAGCCTTGTCGTAGCCGTGGTCGCTCATGGGGCAGCCTGTGGCCTAGGAGCGAGCCGAAGGCGAGGGACGTTCATGCGCGGGCGCTCCGGAAGCGACGCAAACGAAGGGAGTTCGTGACCACGAAGAGACTGGAGAACGCCATCGCGGCCGCAGCGACGATCGGGCTGAGCAGCCCGGCCACGGCAAGCGGGATCGCGGCGACGTTATACGCGAAGGCCCAGAAGAGATTCCCCTTGATCGTGCGGAGGGTCCGGCGAGCAAGGCGAATCGCATCGGGAGCCGCGCGGAGGTCGCCGGAGACCAGCGTCAGGTCGCTGGCCTCGATCGCGACGTCCGTTCCGGTGCCGATCGCGAGGCCGAGGTCCGCCTGAGCGAGCGCCGGAGCGTCGTTCACGCCGTCACCCACCATGGCCACGACCTCGCCCAACTCCTGCAGTCGGCGCACCTCTGCGACCTTTTGCTCCGGTAGGACCTCGGCCACGACCCGCTCGATCCCGACCTCGGCTGCGATCCGCTCGGCCGTTTCCCGTGAGTCGCCCGTCAGGAGAATCGGGGTCAGCCCCAGTTCCTTGAGCTCGCGCACAGCCTCGGCGCTCGTCGGCTTCACGGTGTCTTCCACCTGGAGACGCGCCCGCTCGGCTCCGTCCCATGAAACGACGCCGCGTGCGATCTCGACGCGCTTCCCTTCGACGATTCCGACAGCGCCGGATCCCGGGACGGCCCGAAATTCGGTCACCGGCGGCAGCGCTCCCAGCTCGGCGCGGGCAACCTCGGCCACGGCGCGCGCGACCGGGTGCTCGCTCGCGTCCTCGACGGCGCCGGCGAGCCGCAGAATGTCGGCACGCGTCGCGCCGTTGAGGGGCACGACGTCCGCGAGGCGCATCCGGCCCTCGGTCACGGTCCCCGTCTTGTCGAGGACGATCGTCCCGATCCGGCGGGTCTGCTCCAGGATCTCCGGGCCCCTGATCAGAATGCCGAGTTGCGCACCGCGGCCGGTGCCGACCATGAGCGCGGTCGGTGTCGCGAGGCCGAGGGCGCACGGGCAGGCGATGATCAGTACGGCGACCGCGGCGGTGAACGCGCTCGACACGTCACCCGTCGCGAGGAGCCAGCCGGCCAGGGTCGCGAGTGCGATCGCGAGCACGACCGGGACGAAGATGGCGGAGACTCTGTCGGCGAGCCGCTGAACGGGGGCCTTTCCTGACTGAGCCGCCTCGACGAGCCGAGCGATTTGAGCAAGCGCGGTCTCGGTGCCGACCTTGGTCGTACGGACGACGAGCCGTCCGTACGTGTTGATCGTCGCGCCCGCGACCTCGGCGCCGGGGCCGATCTCCACGGGCACGGGCTCCCCCGTCAGCATTGACTGGTCGATGGCGGACTCGCCTTCCTCCACGACCCCGTCCGTGGCGATCTTCTCTCCAGGACGGATGACGAAGCGGTCGCCGACACGAAGCTGCTCCACCGGCACCAGCACCTCGCCTCCGTCGCGAAGGACACGTGCTTCCTTCGCTCCGAGCTCGATCAGCGCGCGGATCGCTTCTCCCGAACGGCGGCGCGCGCGCGCCTCGAAAAAGCGCCCCGCGAGGATGAGCGTCGTGATCACGGCCGCGACCTCGAAATAGGTCTCGGCGTCGAGATTCGCGAGCAGGACGACGGCGGACCAGGTCCAGGCCGCAAGTGTGCCCAGCGAGATCAGCGTGTCCATCGTCGCCCCGCCGTGGCGGAGGTTGAGCGCGGCGGCACGGTGGAACCGGAAGCCGCTCCAGAACACGACGGGCGTCGCCAGCGCGAGGGCAACCCACTCCCACCCCTCGAACTGGAGTGGCGGAATCATGGCGATCACCAGGAGCGGCGCTGCAAGAGCCGCAGCCGCGAGGAGCCGCCGCCGCAACGGCCCAACCGGGTCCGATGTTTCGGAGCGGGTGAGCGAAGCGTGGTAGCCGGCACCCTCGACGGCTCGCAGGAGGTCGTCGACCGCGACGCGGCCCGGGTCGAACTGGACAGCCGCACGCTCGGTGGCGTAGTTCACGGACGCCTCGACACCATCGAGCTTGTTGAGCTTCTTCTCGATCCGCGAGGCGCACGCCGCGCAGGTCATCCCCTCAAGCTCCAGCTCAGTTCGCTCTGCAACGACGGGCACTAGGCGGCCTCGTAGCCTGCTTCTTCGATCGCGGCACGAAGGCGTGCGTCGTCGAGGTCGCTCCCGGTAACAGTCACGAGCTTCGTGTCGAGATCGACCTGAACGCCCTCGACACCCTCGACGGACGAGAGCTCCTCCTCGACTGCCGACTTGCAGTGCCCGCAATGCATGGCGGGAACGGTGTATGTGCTGGTGTGCATGTCCGCAGTATATACCCCACCAGGGTATGTATGTCGAACCGGATACGAACTCGTTTCAAGGCGCCGACCAGAATCGAACTGGTGTGCGAGGCTTTGCAGGCCTCTGCCTAACCACTCGGCCACGGCGCCGCGACGGGGATCGTAGCTAGCACGTCCTGCAGGAAAGCAGCGGCTTTGGGATACGCCTCGAGCTTGTTCTTCAGCTTCTTCAGCCCGTGGCCCTCGTCCTCGTAGATCAAGAGCTCGCAGCGGATTCCCCGCTCGGTCAGTGACCGGTGGATCTGCCTCGCCTCGCCGACCGGGACGCGCGGGTCGTTGGCACCGTGGATGATGAAGAGCGGCGCGCGAATCTCGTCCACGCGGGTGAGCGGTGAGGCGGAGGCCAGGAAGTCGCGGTCGCGCTCGAGCGAGCCGTACTCGCGCTCGCGGAAGGCGCGCCGCCACTCGGACGTGTTCTCGAGGAAGGTGACGAGGCTCGAGATGCCGACGATCTCGATCCCCGCTGCCCATCGCTCCGGCTGGAACGCGAGCCCCGCGAGCACCATGTAGCCACCGTAGGAGCCGCCATAGAGGACGGCGCGCTCCGGGTCGACGCGGCCGGCATCCGCGAGGGCGTCGAGCAAAGCGGCGAGGTCACGGACCGAGTCGAGCCGCAGCTCGACGTCGTCGAGGTGCTCGTATCGCTTGCCGTACCCGGTCGAGCCCCGGACGTTCGGCCCGGCAACGGCGTAGCCTTCGGAGGCGAAGTACTGAGCGAGCGCCGACCAGATCGGGCGGAGCTGCGCCTCCGGGCCGCCGTGGATCATGAACACGACGGGCGGCGGAGCTTCGCCGGCCGGCTCGTAGAGGTAGACCGGGATCGACTCCCCGTCGAACGAGGCGAAGCGGTGGAGGCTCGGTTCCACGAGCTCGCTCGGGTCGGGCGCCCCGGGGCTTCGGGTCAGGCGCTCGCACCGGCCGCTTCCGGTCTCGGCGATCCAGACGTCCCCCGGGACGAGGGGGGACGTGAACTGGTAAGCGAGCCTGCTCCCGTCGGGCGAGAACCACGGCCGCTCGTAGAGCAGGCCCATCACGCCGTGCCCGGGTAGCTCCACCGGGTGGCGCAGCTCGAGGGAGTGCGGATCGCGCAGCTCGAGCCGCGAATAGCCGTGCTCGTTCGCCTCGACGAGCAGAGTCGCACTGTGGTCGTCGATCCAGCAGTCGAGATCCCACTCCGACTCGAGCACCAACTCCCACGACCCGCTCGTGGGCACGTACCGGGCCAGCGCCAGCGTGTCGCGGCCGGCGTTGTTGGCGCAAAGGAACGCGCTCCCGTCCTCAAGCCATTGCGGGTCGCGGTACTCGGCTTCACCGTCGTGCAAGGTGACTAGCTCCGCGGTGCCCGTGGTCACCTCGACGAGCCAGAGATCCTCGTCGCTGCTTCGGTGCGATGGCCGCCGGACGACCAGGAAGCGGCCGTCCGGCGAGAAGCCGGCCGTCGAGCACATCCCGCCCCGCTCGAACACGCAGTGCTCCTCCCCGCTCTCGAGCTCGCGCACGTAGACGTCGAAGTCGACGCGGTTTCGGCGGTTGCAGACGTAGGCGAGTTGCGCTCCGTCGCGGGTGAAGCACGTGTCCCGGTGGACGAACTCCGGCTCGACGACGAGCGGTTCGAGCTCTGCGCCGGGCTCGCCGGTGTGCACATAGAGCTGCTCGCGCTCGTTGCCGCCGTCGTCGATGCTGACGAGCAGGCCGCCTCGACGCGGGATCGGCTGGGCTCGGACGGGTTCCGGGGTTGCCGTCAGCGCCTCCAGGTTGCCGCCGGAGGCCGGCAGCCTGTAGAGCTGGGGCGTCCCTGTCAGGTCGGAGAGAACGTACGCCGTCTCGCCGGAGGGATCGAACCCCGCAGGCGCGGCGACTCTAGCCTCGAGCAGATCGCGCAGCGCCGGCACCCGGCTGAGCCTAACCGCAGCCGAGCTTGGCCCCGCCGGCGATCGGACGATTCGCCTCCAGCGCCTGGAAGCACTGCTCGCAGACTGGAGCGACGATCGACGCGGCGCGGTCGATCAGGCGTGAGCGTGTGTGCACGGGGATGTCGCGATCGCGCACGTCCACCAGGAACCGGTCGAGCGCACTGGAGAGCGCGGGCGTCCCGTCGAGTGTCTTCTTCTTGATCGGGGCGGCAAGCGCTCGAATCCGCCCGATCTCGCGTTTTACCTTCGCAACCGTGCGCCGGACGACTGCCGGGTTCTTTGAGCCGCTGCACTTCTCAACGGTGGTCGTCGACCGGATGGAAGCGCCCTCTCCCCCGCCGTCGCAGCCCGCGCACACAAGCGCCAGGACGAGCGCCGCAAAACCGCACCTGCCCACGGACCCGAGAGACACCACGAGGCCGGAGGTTAGAGCAGGCAAAGCCGGTCTAACAGGAGGGCGAGCTGATGCGTGCGCAGCCGCCGGCCACGACTCTGTAGGAGCGCGCGGGCTCCGCCCGCGCGCGTTTTGCCGCGAAGCGGCCGTCCCAACTACCGAGCGAAAGCGGAGCTTTCGCTCGGCGCGAATTGCGGGATGATCTCCTCGCCGTAGGCCTGGAGCGTCTCCTCCTGGCCATGCGTCATCAGGTAGATGTTGAACTGGTCGACGCCGACCGCCTCGAGCTCCTTCAGCTTCGCCGCGCACGCCTCGGCCGTGCCGAGGACGCAGAACCGGTCGACGATCTCGTCGGTGACGAACTCGCCGTGCTTCGCGCCCACTCGAGAGTGGTCCTTGTAGTCGTAGAACTTCCGCGCCTTGACGAAGTCGGTCAGGTCATTGGGGATCTCGGAGTCCTCGCCATAGCGCTCGATCAGATCCATGACGTGGTTCGAGACCATCGCGGGGAACCACCGCGACTGCTCGCGTGCGTCGGCGATGTCCTCCGAGACGTGGCTCGGCGCGCCGACGATGCACTTCAGCTCGCTCGGGTCGCGGCCGGCCTCCTCGGCGGCCTTCCGCGCGGTGTCCATGATCCACTGGATGATCACCGGGTCGGCCAGCTGGATGATCACGCCGTCTCCGACGCGGCCCGCGACCCCGAGCGCCCTCGGGCCGTAGCCGGCGATCCACATCGGAACGTGCGGCAGCTCCTCCCGCACCCACGTCAGCTGCAGGTCCTTCTCGTTCCAGTCGACCTTTCGGCCGTTCATCAGGTCCTTGATCATCGAGCAGCGCGCCTCGAACTCCGCCACCTTCACCGGCTTCAGCCCGACCACGCGCCGGGACGAGTCGCCGCGGCCGATGCCCATCACCATGCGCCCGTCCGAGATGTCCTGCATGGTCGCGTACCAGCTCGCGGTGATCGTGGCGTCGCGAATACCGGGGTTCGTCACGAAATGGCCTAGCTTGATCTTCTCGGTCTGCGCCGCCGCGAGCGGAAGCGTTGCGTAGGACTCCTGCCAGAGGATGTGCGAGTCGTACGTCCACGCGTACTCGAAGCCGTGCCTCTCGGCGAGCTGCATCAGCTCGATCATCCGCGCGAAGGGCGGGTCGGGAAGGACGGTGACGCCGAAGCTGAGCATGGGGCCTCCGCGATCGCTGGCAGGGGAACGAGCATATCGCCGCGAAATCGAGCCGCACAATGGTGTGGCCCTACCTCGTGTTCGCGTTCGTGGCGGGCGCAATGATCCCGTTCCAGGCGGGCGTCAACGCGCAGCTTTCGCACTGGGTGCACAGCCCTGTGCGGGCGGCGTTCGTGTCGTTCGTCGTCGGGACGATCGCACTGGGTGCGATCTCGGTGCTGATCTTCAAGCCGTTGCCGTCGTTCAGCCGGCTGGGCGAAGCTCCCTGGTGGGTCTGGATCGGAGGCCTGCTTGGCGCGTTCTACGTCGCGGGCTCGGTGGCGACCGCCCCGCGGCTCGGCGCCGCTACGCTGATCGCACTCGTCGTCGCGGGCCAGGCGCTCGCGTCACTCGTCGTCGACCATTTCGGCTGGGTCGGCTTCCGCGAGCACCACGTCACTCCCGGTCGCATCGCCGGTATGACGCTCGTGCTCGCAGGCGTCGCGCTCGTGCGTGTCTTCTAGCCTGCCCGGAGAATCGGCTCCAAATCGGCACAGACACGCGTGCCTTTCTCCGGTAGCGTCGATCTCGAGGGTGGTGGGATAGTGCCTCCACCCAAAGGGTGGGGCGCGGGCGCGTGCAGCTCTAATCCGCCGCGACGCGCTCGATGGTCTTCGTGGTCAGGCGGTCGAGCGCATGCACCGCCAACTCGAGGTGCTCCTCCTTCGTGTCCTCCAGCTTCGTGTGCGAGAGACCGCGGAGGCTCTGGACGAACAGCATCACCGTCGGGACGCCGGCACGGGCGACCTCGGCCGCGTCGTGGAGCGGTCCGCTCGGCAGATGGTGCGACGCGCCGGAGACGGCACGAATCGATTCGTCGGCGAGCTCGATCAGGCCCTCGTCGAACAGGATCGGCTCGATGTTCCAGATCCGGTTCCACTCGACCTCGATGTCCTCGTCCGCGGCGAATCGCTCCGAGGCCGCCTTCGCGTCGTCGAGCATCGCGGCGAGCTTCTCCGAGCTCAGGTGTCGCTGGTCGAGCAGGCACTCAGCGGTTTCCACCACCGACGTCACGATGCCGGGCTTCGTGACGACTCCGCCCATCGTGCAGACCGCCCCCTCCCCGGTCCGCTTCGCGATCTCGCGGATCTCGAGCTCCAGGCGCGCGGCTCCTGCGAGCGCATCGCGCCGCTTGTCCATCGGCGTCGAACCTGCATGCGCCGCCTGGCCGCGGAAGGTGATTCCGTGACGCTCGACGCCAAACGTCCCGAGGACGACGCCCAGCGGCAGTCCCAGTGACTCGAGCACGGGGCCCTGCTCGATGTGCAGCTCGAGGTATGCGGCCGCGCCTTCGAGCTCGGACCGCGCGTTTAGGGCGGATTCGAGCTCGACCCCGTGCTCACGCAGCGCGTCTGGGAGCGCGACCCCGTCGGCGTCCTTGCGCTCGCGCAGCTCGTCCTGGTCCGACATCGATCCCGCCGCGGCGGAGGAGCCGAACAGCGACCTGCCGAAGCGCGCTCCCTCCTCGTCGGCCCAGTTGACGAGCCGGACGGTGAGGGATGGATCGCCTTCCCCGGCGATTCGGCGCAGGACCTCGACGCCGGCCAGCACGTTCAGGCATCCGTCGAGCCAGCCGCCGTTCGGGACCGAGTCGACATGCCCGCCGATCAGGACCGCCCGGTCGCTCTCGCCTCGAAGCGTGAACCACTGGTTGCCCGCAGCGTCCACGGTCTCGACGGCTCCGGTCCCCGCAACCTTCTCCCGCAACCACTGCCGCGCCCGCTCCCAGGTCTCGGTCCAGGCAACGCGCTGAGCGCCGTTCTCGTCCCCGGTCACCTCCTGGAGCTCGCGCAGCTCGGCGACGGTCCTCCCGGGATCCAGAGCCATCGCAGCGACTCTAACTTCCTCCCCGCGGAGTGTGGTAAGCATCACGCGATGTCGGCGATCGCGGTCGAGCGGCCCCGAACAAGCGCCGTGCAGGGAGCCCGCCGCGGTGCCGGACGAGTCCTGCTGTTCCTGCTCGTGCTCGCGACGCTCTGGGGGCTCTGGGAGGGGTACCGCTGGCTCTGGGAGCACGAGGGCTGGAAGCGGCCGTTCATCGTCGACGACTCGACGATGCCGCATATCCACGACATCTTCGGCGCGCTCGCGGACAAGGCGTCCCCCGGCGGCGTCGGTCCACTGCTGATCACGGTGCTGGCGAAGGCAGCGCTCTTCACGGCCAAGGAGGCCGCGCTCGGATTCGCGATCGGTGCCATCGTCGGGTTCGCCCTCGGCGTCGTGCTCGCCCATTTCCGCATCCTCCAGCGCGGCCTGCTTCCCTGGGTGGTCGCCTCGCAGACGGTTCCGATCCTCGTGATCGCCCCGATGGTCGTGATCTATCTCGGCAGCAAAGGCCTCCCCGGCTGGTTCTCCGTCTCGGTGATCGCCGCCTACCTCACCTTCTTTCCGGTCACGATCAACACGATTCGCGGCCTTCACTCAGCCGACCGGCGGGCGCTGGAGCTGATGCGTTCCTATGCCGCCCCCGGCTGGAAGATCCTCTGGAAGCTGCGCGTCCCCTCGGCGCTGCCGTACGTCTTCTCCGCGCTGAGGGTCTCTGCCACGGCCAGCGTCGTCGGCGCGATCATCGGGGAGCTGCCGTCGTCGATCCAGGAGGGCCTCGGCGGCCAGATTCTGAACTTCAGCCAGTACTACACGACCGAGCCGCGCGGCCTCTGGGCCACGAACGTGATCGCGGCCGCACTCGGAATCTCGTTCTTCGTCGTGATCCTGGCCGCCGAGAAGCTGGTCGTCCGCCGGGCGCCGGAGAACGTCGCGTGAAGCGCGACGGGTGGAAGGGGCTTGGGGGAAACCGGGAGGTGTCCCCGCTCTCGATCCGCGAGCCGAAGGCGAGGGACGTCGCTTGAGCGTCGTCGAGCTCAAGGGGATCGGGAAGCAGTTCGACCGGACCGTCGCGCTCGAGGGGATCGACCTCGAGATCGAGCAGGGTGAGTTCGTCTCGCTGATCGGCCCCTCTGGCTGTGGCAAGTCGACCCTGCTGCGGGTCATCGGCGACCTGATCGAGCCCACCGCCGGGACTGTGACCGTCAACGGCAAGGCTGCACGCCAGGCTCGCATCGACCGCGATTACGGGATCGTCTTCCAGGATGCCGTCCTCTACGACTGGCGCACCGTCGCAAAGAACATCGCACTGCCGCTCGAGATAGCGCGCCTACCCCGCCGGGAGCGAAACGCGCGTGTCCAGGAGATGCTCGATCTAGTCGAGCTCGGCGGCTTCGCCGACCACCATCCCTGGCAGCTGTCGGGCGGCATGCAGCAGCGCGTCTCGATCGCGCGGGCGCTCTCGTTCGATCCAGCGCTGCTGCTGATGGACGAGCCGTTCGGCGCCCTCGACGAGATGACCCGGGAGCGCCTGAACATGGAGCTGCTGCAGATCTGGGAGCGGGCCGGATCTACGATCGTGTTCGTCACGCATTCGATCGCCGAGGCCGTCTTTCTCTCGACGCGGGTGGTCGTGATGTCGCCGCGGCCGGGCCGGATCTCGGACGTGATCGCCGTCGATCTCCCCCAGCCCCGGACCGCGGCGACACGTGAGGAGCCGCCCTTCTTCGAGCTCGTGACCCGTGTGCGAGAGGCACTTCATCTCGGCCACGATCGCGTGGAGCAAGCGACGTGAGCACCGCGCCGGCCGCCGTTCAGCCGATTCCACGAGGCGGGATGGCACGCCTTGTCGGCCGGCGCCTCCGTGACTGGATCCCCGCGGCCGTCGTTCTCGTGGCCGGAATCGTCGCCTGGGAAGGACTGATCGTGGCCTTCGACGTCCAGCAGTTCCTGCTGCCGAAGCCCTCCGCTATCGCGCGCACCTTCTGGGACGACCGCAGCGAGCTCTGGAACGCGGGCTGGTTCACCTTCCAGGAGGCGCTCGGCGGCTTCGCGATCGGCTCGGGCCTCGCGATCCTCGCCGCGATCGTGCTCGCGCGCTGGCGCAGGATCGGCGCGGCATTCCTCCCGTTCGCGATCGCCGCCAATGCGATCCCGATCATCGCCTTCGCCCCGATCACGAACCAGTGGTTCGACGGCGGGATCACGAAGAGCTCGAAAGTCGCGATCGCCGCCGCCCTCTGCTTCTTTCCCGTGCTCGTCAACACGCTCCGCGGCCTCACCTCGGTGCGTCCACAGGACATCGAGCTGATGCACTCGTACGCGGCCGGCGAGCTGGAGATCTTTCGCCGGGTACGGATCCCGACCGCGCTGCCCTTCATCTTCACAGGCCTGAAGGTGGCGACCGTGCTGGCGATGATCGGCGCCGTCGTCGGCGAGTACTTCGGCGGCCCGCTGAACGCGCTCGGCGTCTTGATTCTCACCCGCTCGCGGATCTTCCAGTTCACCGAGGCGTGGGCAGGAATCATGCTGGCCTGCCTGCTCGGGATCGCGCTCTATCTCTCCGTGGTGCTGCTCGAGCGGCTGGCGCTGCGCTGGAACCCATCGACATCGGGCTGACGACCGTTCACAATCGATCGGGACCATCGGGGCCGTAACCGGAAAGGGGAGTGCATGACGCATCGCAGATACTGGATCGGGGGAATCGCGCTGATCGCGCTCGCGGGGACAGTCTGGGCAGCGGCCACTGCAGGCGCGTCGCCGCAGAAGCCGGCGAAGACGAAGCTCACCCTCCAGCTCAAGTGGGTGACGCAGGCGCAGTTCGCGGGCTACTACGCCGCGAAGGCGAAGGGGTACTACGACAAGGCCGGGCTCGACGTGAAGATCAAGGTCGGCGGACCGGACATCACCCCGGAGCAGGTCGTGGCCGGTGGGCAGGCCGAGCTCGGTCTCGACTGGCTGCCCTCGCTCATGTCCGCACGCGATCAGGGCACCAAGCTGATCAACATCGCCCAGGTCTTCACCCGTAGCGGGATGACCGAGCTGACGTGGAAGGACACCGGGCTGAACACGATCTCGAAGCTGAAGGGGAAGAAGGTCGGGAACTGGCTGTTCGGCAACGAGTTCGAGCTCTTCGCGGCGCTCAGCCGGGCCGGCATGGATCCGGCGCACAACAAGGGCGTCACGATCATCAAGCAGCCGTTCGACATGAACCTCTTCCTCCAGCGAAAGATCGACGCAGCGTCTGCGATGACCTACAACGAGCTCGCGCAGGTGCTCGAGTCGAAGAACCCGAAGACCGGAAAGCCGTCGAAGCTGAGCGAGCTGAACGTGATCAAGATGGAGAGCATCGGAACCGGGATGCTCGAGGACGGCATCTTCACGACCGAGAGCTGGATCAAGGACAAGAAGCACCAGGAGACGGCGAAGAAGTTCCTGGCGGCCTCCTTCAAGGGCTGGATCTGGTGCCGTGACCACGCGAAGGACTGCGTGAGCACCGTGCTCAAACAGGGGCCGACGCTGCTCAGGGGCCATCAGGCCTGGCAGATGAACGAGATCAACGCGCTCGTCTGGCCGGCGCCGAAGGGGATCGGGATCATGGATCCCACCGCTTTCAAGCGGACTGCGTCGATCACGACGAAGTTCAACAAGCTAAAGAAGCAGCCGAGCCACGAGGCCTACCGCGACGACCTCGCGAAGGCGGCGGTGGCGCAGCTCAAGAGCCAGGGCATCGACGTCAACGGTCGCAAGTTCAAGAAGGCGACCGTCAAGGTCACGCCCGGCGGAAAGTAGGAGATCGAGCCGAAGGAGGGAGATCCGCATGTCCGTACTGATCCGGGGCGGTCGCGTCGTCACGGCGGCCGACGACTACCTCGGCGACGTCTACGTCGACGGCGAGCGGATCTCCCTCATCGGCGAGTCACTGGACGTGCAGGCCGATCGCGTGATCGACGCGGCCGGCAAGCTCGTCCTGCCGGGAGGTGTCGACCCGCACACCCACCTCGACATGCCTTTCGGCGACACGGTCACGATCGACGACGTCGAGTCGGGACAGATCTCCGCCGCGTTCGGCGGGACGACCTGCCACGTCGACTTCATCATCCAGCCGCCCGGCTCGACCTTCGCCGACGCGGTCGAGCAATGGCGCGCCAAGGCGAACGGCAGGCAGATGATCGACATGGGCTACCACATGGCGGTCACCGATCTGAAGAACGGCGGGACGCTCGAGGAGCTGGCCTCGCTCCCCGAGCAGGGGATCACCTCGTACAAGCTGTTCATGGCGTACAAGGGTGCGCTGATGGTCGACGACGAGACGCTCTTCCGCACGATGGAGGTCGCCGCCGAGACCGGCGCGCTCGTGATGGTGCATGCCGAGAACGGCGACGCGATCGACGTGCTCGTCAAGCGTGCGCTCGCGGAGGGCAAGACCGAACCGAAATACCACGCGCTGACGCGGCCTCCCGAGACCGAGGGTGAAGCGACGAACCGGGCGATCCAGCTCGCCCGGGTCGCCGGGTCGCCGCTGTACGTCGTACACGTCTCCTGCCGGGAGTCGGTCGAGCCCATCGCGCGAGCGCGCGAGGCCGGCTGGAACGTTCACGGCGAGACCTGCACCCAGTACCTCTTCATCGACGAGTCGTTTCTCGAGCGGCCGAACTTCGAGGGCGCGAAGTGGGTCTACACGCCGCCGCCACGGCCGAAGGAGAACCAGGACGTGCTCTGGAACGCGGTGCGTACCGACACGCTGAGCGTGATCTCCACCGACCACTGCGCCTTCCTCTGGGACGGACAGAAGACCATGGGCAAGAACGACTTCTCGAAGATCCCGAACGGCGGCCCGGGGCTCGAGAACCGGCTGCACATGATCCACGAGTTCGGCGTGCGGGCCGGGCGGATCTCGCTGAACCGGATGGTCGAGCTCCTCTGCACGAACCCGGCGAAGCTCTTCGGGCTCTATCCGCGGAAGGGCACGATCGCGGTGGGCTCCGACGCGGACATCGTGATCTTCGATCCCGAGAAGCGGCATGTGATCTCGGCGTCGACGCACCATTCGAAGTCCGACTACAACCTGTACGAGGGGACGGAAGTGACAGGAACACCCGAGATCGTCCTGTTGCGGGGCCAGCTGCTGATCGAGAACGACGAGCTGGTCGCCGAGCCGGGCATCGGTCGTTTCGTTCCCCGCGCAAGATTCGGCCAGGAGCTCAAGCCGGCGGCGACTGCGGCTGCCTCGGGCTGAGAGCCCCGGCTAGGCTCTCGGGGTGAGCACGGAAACCGCGTCGCCTGCTGACCTGATTCCCGAGAACGAAGAGGCGCGGCTCGCGGCGGTCCGTCGCTACGACATCCTCGATACCCCGCCCGACGGCACGTTCGACCGGATTACGTCGCTGGCTGCGCGCCTCTTCGACGTGCCGATCTGCATCGTCAGCATCGTCGACACCGATCGGATTTGGTTCAAGTCACATCACGGGCTCGAGGTCGACGAGATCCCTCGGGATCCCGGCCTCTGTGCCTCGGCGATCCTCCACGAGGATCCATGGGTCGTGACCGACGCCCAGAAGGATCCGCGGACGCTCACGAATCCGCTCGTGGCGAGCGACTTCGGTCTTCAGTTCTACGCCGCAGCTCCCCTCAAGACAGCAGACGGTTACAACCTTGGGACGATCAACATCATCGACCTGAAGCCACGGACGGCAACGGAGAAAGAGATCGCCCTGCTCCAGGACCTCGCCGGGATCGTCATGGACGAACTCGAGCTTCGCCTCGCGGCTCGACGTGTCGAGCGGCAACTCGAAGACCGGCGGTCGGACTTCACGGTTGCCGTCTCGCACGAGCTTCGCACCCCGGTCGCATCGATCTACGGTGCGATCGAGACCCTTCGACACGGCAATGTCGATGAGTCCCGCTGGCAGGAGCTGCTCACGATCGCGGGAGAGCAGGCCGAGCGGTTGAAGGTGCTCGTCGACGACCTGCTCGCCGCTGGCGAGCTCGATCGGACGTCGTTTCGGATCGTAAGCGACCGTGTCGACACTGTTGCGGTGGCACGGTCTGCGGTCAGCGCCGCAGCCTCGTACCTTCCGCTGACCCTAACGCTCGACTTCGAGCCACCTGAAGGCTCGCCTGTCGTCGAGGCCGACCCCGGGCGGATCAGGCAGGTGCTCGGGAATCTCCTCGACAACGCGATTCGCTATTCGCCCGACGGCGGACGGATCGTCGTGGCTGTGACCGCTGCGGACGAGCACGTCCGTTTCCTCGTACGCGACGAAGGCTTGGGCGTTCCCGATTCCGCGCGCGAGTCGATCTTCGAGAAGTTCCAGCGTCAGGCTCCGTCCGCGGTCCAGGGCGCGACCGGAAGCGGGCTCGGTCTCTACATCGCGCGCGAGCTCGCGTGGCGCATGGACGGCCGGCTGTGGGTCGAGCCGAACGACGGCCGAGGCTCGACGTTCGTGCTCGAGCTGCCTGCGGCGCCGCGCGCCTGAGCCACTTGCTCTCGAGCAGGCGGCAACGAACCTGGTAAGACCTTGTTCAGATCTCCCCGCTAGGCTCGGGGCGTGCGCCGGCTAGAAACGCGCGTCCCGGAGCGCAGCGGAGCACACATCGTCCGGCTGCGGCCCGATCCGGGGAATCACCAGCCGCAGCAGCGTGCGCAGGCGCTCGAGGTTCGCGGCGAATGCGCGCACAACCTCGGCGTGGGTCACGGGCGGCCGATCGTCGACTCCGGCGTCGTGGTCGGTCACGAGCGCGATCGCCGCATAGCAGAGCTCCAGCTCCCGGGCGAGGTGGGCCTCCGGGTACGCCGTCATGTTGACGACGTCCCAGCCCATCGACCGGTACCAGCGAGACTCGGAGACGGTCGAGAAGCGGGGGCCCTGGATCGTCACGACGGTGCCGCCGTCCTGCGCGCGCAGCCCGAGCTCGAGCGCAGCCGCGAGCACGAGCCGGCGCAGGTCGGGGCAGTACGGCTCGGCCGCTGAGACATGCCGCGTCTCCGGCCCATCGTAGAAGCTGTCCTCCCTCCCGCTCGTCCGGTCGACGTACTGATCCGGGACGACCAGATCCCCGACCTGCAGATCCCCCCGGAGCGCGCCCGAGGCGTTCGGGGCCAGAATCCGCCGGACGCCCACCTCGCGCAACGCCCAGACGTTCGCCCGGTAGGGGATCCGGTGCGGCGGAAGCTCGTGCCGCACACCGTGGCGGGGCAGGAACGCGACGCGGACCCCCTCGAGACCTCCGACGGCGATCGGCGCCGAAGGCGACCCATACGGCGTCTCGACGACGACCTCCTCGACGTCCTCGAGAAACCGGTAGAACCCCGAGCCGCCGAGGACGCCGACCACAGCCGCCACGATACTGCGTGGCTCAGCCGTGAGGCCGCCGGTGCCGCCGCCGTGGCCGGGGTGGTCGCAACGCTGCTCGCGTGGCTGGGCCCTCCCGGCGCGGATCTTGCGGCCCATGACTACCAGCGGATGCTGTTCCTCGAGCACGGTTTCAGCCTCTGGAACAACTTCTGGTATGCCGGCCGCTACAGCTTCGTCAACTACAGCATCCTCTATTACCCACTCGCGGCCGTCGTGGGAATCCGGCTGCTCGGCGTCGTCTCGATCTCGGTGGCCGCGCTCGCGTTCGCGGTCGTCACGGGTCGCGAGTTCGGGCGCCCCGCCCGGTGGTCCCTGCGCGCCTTCGCCCTCGTGTGGCCCGGCATGGTGATCGCAGGCGCCTATCCGTTTGCTCTCGGCGCAGCGCTCGCGCTGCTCGCCGGGTGGGCGCTTCGCTCCGCCCGCCACTGGCGCTTCGCGCTGCTGACCATCCTCGCGCTCGCCGCGAGCCCGCTCGCATTCCTGCTGCTGGCGCTGCTGCTGGCCGGGCTGGGGATTGGCCGCCGGGTCGAGCGCCGGAGCCTGGTCGCAGTCGCAGCCACGGCGCTCCTGGCCGGAGCCGCCGAGGTCGTGCTCCTGCGGGCGTTCTCGGACGGGGGTCGCTACCCGTTTCCGGCCGGCGAGCTCGGGGCAGGGCTCCTCTTCTGCACCTTCGGTGCCGCGCTCACCTGGCGGGTCGCGAGCGCTCGGCCGCTCCGTGCCTTCTTCCCGCTGTATCTCGTCGCCTGCGTCGCCGCGTTCGCCGTCCCTTCCGAGCTGGGCGAGAACGTCCTCCGGCTCCGTTTCGCGGCGATTCCGATCGGGCTGCTCCTCGTCTCACTTCGTTCCTGGCGGCCCCTCTTGCCATGCCTCGGAGCACTCGCGCTCGCAACCTCCTGGAACCTCACGCCCCTGCGCGCGAGCTGGAGCAGGGGCACCGCAGATCCGGCGGCTGCGGCCGGCTACTGGCGGGGAACCATCCGCTATCTGCATGCGCACCTGTCGCCGTCGTACCGGGTCGAAGCCGTCGACACCGGCGGGCACTGGCCGGCCCTCTACCTGCCGAGCGCTGGGATCCCGCTCGCTCGCGGGTGGTACCGGCAGAGCGACTTCCCCCAGAACGCGATCCTGTACACCCGCCTGGGCCGGCGCGTGTATCTCCACTGGCTCCGCAGCCTCGGTGTCCGCTACGTCGTGGCGACCTCCGCGCCTCCCGACTACAGCGCGCGCGCCGAAGCGAAGCTGATCGCGAGCGGCCGCTCAGGCCTCCGCGTCGTGTGGCGCTCGGCGCACGCCACCATCCTCGCGGTTCCGGCGCCACGAAGGCTCGTGACGGGCGAGGGAGGTGCACGCGTGACGGCGCTCGAGGAGGCGAGGATCCGGCTCGACCTCGACCGTCCGGGGTCGTATCGGATCGCAGTCCGCTGGTCTCCCTACTGGCACGTTCGCGGCGGCTGCATCGCGGAGGGCGCCGACTCGATGATCCGGGTGAGAACGACCCGTTCCGGACCGGTCGATCTGCGCTTCGACGTCGACGCGGAAGGGGCGCTCGCCTCGCTCGCGGGCCGGCGCCGCGAGCTCTGCGGGTGAGCCTCGTCCTCGTCACGGGCGGCTGCGGCTTCGTGGGCTCGCACGTGGTCGACGCCCTGCTCGCGGAGGGCCACGGGGTGCGCGTCCTCGACTCGTTTCACCCTGCCGCGCACAGCGCTCCCGCAGCGATCTCTCCAGATGCGGAGCTCGTGGTCGGCGACGTCGCCGACCCAGAGACGGTCGAGCGCTCCCTCACTGGGGTCGACGCGGTCTCGCATCAAGCCGCCATGGTCGGGCTCGGCACGGACTTCCTCGACGTCGTCGACTACGTCCAGGCGAACGGCCTCGGCACCGCGGTCCTCCTCCGAGGTCTCGCGTCTCGGCACTTCTCCGGGCCACTCGTGCTCGCGAGCAGCATGGTCGTCTATGGAGAGGGGCGCTATCGCTGCCCCGTCCACGGATCGGTGCGCCCCGCACCCCGCGACGAAGAGCAGCTCGTTCGCGGTCGGTGGGAGCCCGCCTGCCCTCGGTGCGACGACTCCCTCGAGCCCGAACGTGTCCCGGAGGAAGCTCCCGTCGATCCGCGCAGCGTCTATGCGGCGACCAAGGCGCACCAGGAGCAGCTCTGCGCGGCGTACGCCCGGGAGACGGGGGCTTCGGTGACGGTTCTCCGCTACCACAACGTCTACGGCCCTCGGATGCCGCGCGATACCCCCTACGCCGGCGTGGCCGCGATCTTCCGCAGCTCGCTCGAGCGGGGAGAGGCTCCTCAGGTGTTCGAGGACGGAGGCCAGCTGAGGGACTTCGTCCACGTCCGGGATGTCGCCCGTGCGAACGTGCTCGCGCTCGAGACCTGCCCGGGAGGAACGTTCAACGTCGCCAGCAGCCATCCCAGGACCGTCCTCGAGCTGGCCTTCGAGCTAGGTCGCGCGTTTCCGCGTGCCGTGCAGCCGGCGATCACTGGGCGCTATCGGCTTGGGGACGTCCGGCACGTGTTCGCGGCGACCGATCGGGCGGACCGAGAGCTCGGTTTTCGCGCGGAGATTCCGTTCGACCAGGGCGTGCGCGAGTTCGCCACAGCACCACTGCGGTAGCCGCGGCCAGGGCGAGCGCCCAGCCGCCGTAGACGACGTGCAATGGCCAGGCCGGATGGGAGGGGCTCTTCGTGTGCGCGTAGAGGAGGACCGCAAGGCCGGCCACTGCGCTCGCCGGCAGGAGCACGACGCCTTCCGCGAGTGGAAGCAGAGCAGCGGCAAGCAGCGTGTACCAGGGATACGAAGGGGTCGTCAACACGAGCCCGACGACGACCATCAGCAGAGCCCTGGTGCCGACGGCTCGGCTCGAGGCGGCCGAACGACGGTGGATTGCGAGCCCGAGTCCGAGCATCGCGATCACGACGAACGCGCCGTACACCGCGATCGGAAGCGGCCGGCCGACCACGTCTTCGAGCCGGCCGAGCAGGTAGAAGCGGCGTCCCGACGCGATCCCTTCCTCCTGGACATATCCTGGGAGGTAGCCGAGCACATGACGCCCAACGCCGAGGAAGGGCAGATAGGCGATCGCAACAGCGGCCCCGAGGAGGACGAGCAGCCGACCGCCGCCTCGCCGGAGGGCCGGGAGCACCGCCGGGAGCACGAGCAGCGCGTACGGCTTCACGAGGACGGCCGCCGCGAGCAGCAAGCCGGTTCGGCCCGGCCGTCGCCCGTGGAACGCGACGATCGCCAAGAGCAGGAGCGGAACCGCGAGCACGTCGACGTGACCGCTGTGCCCGACCTCGAGGATCGCCAGCGGGTGCCAGGCGTACAGCAGGGCACGCTCCGGCCGGAACCCGAAACGCGGCAGGAAGAGGATCAGGAGCGCAATCGCCGCCACGTCGACGGCGCTGAAGACAAGCTTCGTCCAGACCACGCTGTCCCGGTGGACGGCGTAGACGACCCGGAATGCCGCTTCCGCTCCGGGAGGATAGATCGTCCGGGCGAACTTGCGGTTGACGTGCGGGTAGACGGCCTTGTCGCGCAGAGGCCGAAGCGCAGCCGCCCGGGGTTGATAGCGGTAGGGGTTCGTGCCGTGCGCCTGGACACGTCCGTCCCAGACGTACCGGTATGCATCGGTCGAGATCACCGGCGCGTGCACGGCCAGCGCTCCACGCGCGGCAATCGCAACGAGGAGGACGATCGCCACGGCCGCACGCCGGCTCGGGCGCCGCAGCGCGATCCAGGCCCAGGCCCCGGCGTAAAGAAGGAGCATCGCGCCGCCGTCGACGGCGAGGGCAGACGACGACTGCGCTCCACCGGCGAGCGAACGTGCGAGCAGGATCGCCAGGACGACGATCGCCCCGCCGATCGCCCCCAGGACGACGGCGTCCCGGTGGGCCTCAGACGACGGAGACCGGGACACGGTGATAGCCGGAAGCGCCGTCGGGGTCGATGCTCTCGCTCCGGGCCTCCTGTGCCGCGCCAGAGCCGTCGACGGCGCGCACGACGAGCTCGTGCGCGCCGGTTCGACCCGGCCGCCAGCGGTAACTCCAGAACACCCACGCCGTCCGGGCGCGGGCGTAGTCGATCTTCGCCCTCGACCACGTCCGTCCGCCGTCGGCGCTCACCTCGACCCTGGAAATGCCCCGGTCGCCGGCGAACGCGATGCCGCGCACGGTGAGGCCGGGGCCCGCCCGCAGGCTCTGACCCTTGACAGGATCGTCGATCCTGGAGGTGGTGTGCACGCGCTCGGCCTTCCAGCCCTGGCGTTCGTAATAGCCCTTCGACCGCTTGTCGGAGATCGTCATTCGCTCGACCCACTTGACGTTGACCTCGCCGTAGGCACCCTGGACGAGCACGCGCGCCGGATACCCGTGGCGGTGAGGAAGCTCGGCGCCGTTCATCCGGTAGGCAAGGAGCGATGCGTCCTCCAGCGCCTGCTCGAGCCGCACGCTGTGGGCGAAGCCGTCCGGGGCCGAGAAGGAGACCCACTGGGCCCCATCCTTCGGCCCGGCCGCCTCGATCAGCCGCCGAAGCGGAACCCCGGTCCAGACGGCGTTCGAGAGCAGCCCGCCTCCGATCGCGTTCGAGATGCACTCGAGGGTGACCTCGCGTTCGACGGACTCCATCCCGGCGATCTCGCCGAAGTCGTAGATGCGCCTGCGCTCGACGTCCCCGCAGACCTCGAACCGCCAGAGCGACGTGTCGACTTGGGGGTCGATGAAGTTCTTCGTCACCACGTAGAAGCGGTCGTTGGGGGTGATGTGGGGCAGGCGCCTGCCGAGGTTGGTTGTCCCGTCGTAGCCGAAGGCGGAGCCGCGGTAGAGGCTCGCGATCAGGCTCCCCGAGGCGAGCGCGAGCACGCCGCCACCTGCTCCGACCAGAAAGCGACGGCGCTCGAGGCGCGGTCCCTCCGAGGGCGTCCGCGACGCCACCGCGGGCCGGTCTCGAATCAGCTCGTAGAGGGCGATCAGCGTGCCGGCGAAGAGGACGAAGAAGACGAGGAGGGCGAATGCGACCTCGCGTGTGGCAGGCCCGGCGCGGAGGCCGCGGTAGTTCGAGTCGAATGCCGGCAGCAGGACGAGCAGCTCGACGAGCCAGCCGGCAAGGACCGCGGCCAGGACGATCGGCCGGCGGCGGGAGGCGAAGCGCGAGCGCGCGAGGGCGGCGTAGAGCGCACCGAGCACGGCGCCGATCGTCACCAGGACGAGGAACGACGAGAAGAAGGCAACGTGCTTCGAGACGAGCGCACCGCCGGTGAGGTGCAAGAGCTGCAAGAAGACGGAGACCGGAAGGAAGGGCAGGAAGCGGTCGGAGAAGGTCTCGATCGGGAGCGGGAGCCCGAAGACGAGTCGCAGGGCGGTGGCCAGCGTGACCGTGAGCAACGAGGCGACCGCACCGGCGAGCGCCCCCGGCAGGAACGGCCTGACACGCGTCAGCACGCGTTCACCTCCCGCAGGGCTTGGCGAGTCGCGCCGAGGTCCGCCCGCGCGAGCGCGAGAGGGATGAGCCGCTGGAGATCCTTGGCCTCGTCGACGTCGAACGTCGACGTGAGCCGGGCGACGGAGATTCCGCGCTGCGCCGCGCGAACGGCGATCTCCGTGG
The DNA here is from genome assembly GCA_038237865.1 of Gaiellales bacterium. GTDB lineage: Bacteria > Actinomycetota > Thermoleophilia > Gaiellales > Gaiellaceae > 3-1-20CM-4-69-9. The sequence continues at coordinate 53,756 of JBBRYG010000009.1, forward strand.
AGACCGAGCGCGTGCTCATCGCGATGCCGCCGAGGACGTCGTGGTAGCCGCGCATCCCGAGCAGGTAGTAGCCGCCGTCCTCCACCTCTCCGAGCACCACGTCGTGGCGCTCGAGCTGGGCGAAGGCCTCGGCGACGACCTCGAGCCCCAGCTGCGGCGAATCGGAGGCGACGAGGATCGTTCGCCTCTCTCCGCGCACGGCGGCCGAGCGGAACAGGCGCTCCTGGCGCTGCGTCCAGTCGCCCTCCCCCTGCGCGACCACGCGCGTGCCGCCGCCGACCAGCGGCGCGAGCTCCGGCCAGGCATCGGGCGGGGTGATGAACCAGCCGATCGCGAACGGGGATGCGGCCAGTCGCGCCGACAGGTCAGCGAGGAACGCACGGTAGAGCCCCGCCGCCTGGACGTGCCCGATCGTCGCCCCGAGCCGTGTCTTGACGAGCCCGGGCCGCGGGGCCTTGGCCGCGACATAGAGGACGTCCGTCACCGCAGCACCGCCGCCATGTCGCGTACGGCATGGGCGGTGCCGAGCACGGTGCCGGTCACCTTCGACCGACCCGTCCGCGGAAGATACGAGACTGGAATCTCCTCGATCCGCCAGCCGGCAGAGGCGGCACGCAGCACCATCTCGAGCGGCCAGCCGAACCGGCGGTCCCTGAGCTCGAGCTCGAGCAGCTTGCGACGGCGCGCGGCACGCATCGGCCCGATGTCCGTCAACCTCCGGCCGGTGCGACGCCGCAGCTCGAGCCCCAGCGCGCGGTTTGCGAGCCGTGCGTGAAGCGGCCACGCACCGCCCCGAGCACGGCGGCTGCCGAGCACGAGCTCTGCTCGGCCTTCCGAGACTGGCACAGCAACGTCCGTGAGCTCGCGAGGATCGAGCGAGCCGTCGCAGTCCATGAAGCAGACGACCTCCGCCTCCGCGGCGATGAGCCCGGCGTAGCAGGCCGCGCCGAACCCGCGCCGCGGCTCGCCGACCACATGTGCGCCGAGCCGCGCGGCGACGGCGCCGGAGCCGTCGGTCGATCCGTTGTCGACGACGATCGGATCGAAGCCCGCCGGCATCCTCCCGAGGACCCACGGCAGCGCCTCGCGCTCGTCGAGGACCGGGAGGATCACGTCGGTCATGCAGCGAGGGCGACCAGATCGGGGCGCGCGAGACAGCGCTCGAGGCGGTCGAGCGCCGCAGGGGCCTCAGTCCGGCCGAGACCGATGCGAAAGCAGCTGCCCGGAAGGCCGAAGGCGGACCCGGGAAGGACCGCGAGCTGCTCGTGCACGAGCAGCGCAGCCGCGAGCCTGTCGGCCGACAGCCCGCGACGCAGCTGCGGGAAACACACCGGTCCGGCGTTCGGCAGTGCCCAGTCGACCAGCTCGGGCCTCCGCTGCGCCAGCTCCCCAAGCCGGCCGACGTTCGCCTCGACGATCCGGCGGCTGCGCGCGAGCACGGTCTCTCGCGCGCGGAGGGCGATCAGCGCGAGCACCTCGGCCGGCGCGCTCGCGGCACCCGAGAGCTCTCCGCGCCGGCGGGCGACGCGAGCGAGCAGCGAACGGTCACGCGTCGCGATCCAGCCGACGCGCAGACCCGCGAGGGCGAACGCCTTCGACATGCTGCCGAGGCTGATCGCGGTCGCCGAGCCGTCTGCCGCCGCGGGGAGCCGCTCCGACTCCTCGCGCTCGAGAAACCGGTAGACCTCGTCACAGAGCAGGTGGGCGCCCGCGTCCTCGGCGAGGGCGACCAGCTCGGAGAAGGCTGCTCGGCCGAGGGTGGAGCCGGTTGGGTTGTGGGGTGTGTTGACCACGATCGCGCGCGTCCGCGGCCGGAGCGCCCGACGGACGAGGTCGAGGTCGAGCGACCAGCCGTCGGCCGCGTCGAGCTGAACGAACGAGATCGCGGCGCCGCTCGCGCGAGCGCCCCGGATCAGGCCCGCATAGGCGGGCAAGAGGACGATCGCATGGTCTTCGGGTCCGACCAGAGTCGAGAGAACGCCCGCGATCGTCTCGTCGCCGCCGGCCGCGACCAACACTCCGTCTTGGTCGACGGACTCGTAGAGCCGGGCGATCTCGGCGCGGAGGAGCGGATGGCCCAAGGCCTGCGTGTAGCCGAGCCCGAGCCCGTGCCAGAGCTCCCGGCACTCATCGTCGGCGATCTGGAGCAGCTCGGCGAGCGCATAGGGCTCGACGTCCGATTCCGCCAGTGTGGTGCACACGGGCGCATGAGCGAGCGCTCTGCCCCAAAGAGCCATCGTCGACCGATCATCTCCGCGCTCGCGGCGTCCGGAACCCGGAACGTGCTTACGTTTCTCTTAACTCGCTCAGCGCGTCTGCGGAAAACCGAGGTCGACTTTGCTCGTCGAGGGGTCGGGCCAGCGCGAGGTGACGACCTTGCCGCGGGTGTAGAAGTTGATCCCCTCCGGGCCGTAGATGTGCGTGTCGCCGAAGAGCGAGCTCTTCCAGCCGCCGAACGAGTAGTACGCGACCGGGACCGGAATCGGGACGTTGATCCCGACCATCCCCGCCTGGACGTCGAACTGGAACTGCCGCGCGACGCCGCCGTCCCGCGTGAAGAGCGCGGTTCCGTTGCCGTACGGGTTCTCGTTCACGAGCTTGACGGCGTCGTCGTAGGTGTCGACGCGCGTGATGCCCAGCACCGGCCCGAAGATCTCGTCGTCGTAGGCTTTCGTCCCGGGCTTGACGTTGTCGAGGAGCGACGGAGCGAGGAAAAAGCCATCTTCCGGAGCGCCCTCGCGGCCGTCAACGACGATCGTCGCGCCCTCTTCGGGTGCCCGCTCGACGTAGCCGGCCACCTTGTCGCGGTGCTCCGCGGTGACCAGGGGGCCCATCTCGGAGTCAGGATCCATCCCGTCGCCGACCTTCACCTTCGGGATCCGCTGCTCGATCGCCCTGACGAGATCGTCGGCGACACCCCCCACGGCCACGACCATGGAGACCGCCATGCAGCGCTCGCCCGCCGACCCGTAGCCGGCGCTGACCGCCGCGTCGGCCGCCATCTCGATGTCCGCGTCGGGGAGGACGATCATGTGGTTCTTCGCGCCCCCGAGCGCCTGGACACGCTTGCCGTTCCTCGTTCCCGTCTCGTAGATGTACTTCGCGATCGGCGTAGAGCCGACGAAGGAGATCGCGCTCACATCCGCGTGCTCGAGCAGCGCGTCGACAGCCACCTTGTCGCCGTGGACGACGTTGAAGACGCCGTCCGGCACCCCGGCTTCCTTGAGCAGCTCCGCGGTGAACAGCGAGGCCGACGGATCCTTCTCGGACGGCTTGAGCACGAACGTGTTCCCGCAGGCGAGCGCGGGTGCCCACATCCACATGGGCACCATCACCGGGAAGTTGAACGGCGTGATCCCGGCGACGACACCGAGCGGCTGGCGGATCGAGTAGACGTCGATGCCGGTCGACGCTTGCTCGGAGAAGCCGCCCTTGAGCAGCTCCGGGGCGCCGCAGCAGTACTCGATCACCTCGAGCCCGCGCGCGACCTCGCCGAGCGCGTCGGAAAAGACTTTGCCGTGCTCGGCCGTGAGGATGCGCGCGAAGTCCTCGCGGTGCTCGTACGCGAGGGTGCGGATCTGAAAGAGGATCGCCGAGCGCTTCGACAGCGAGACCGCGCGCCACTCCGGGAACGCGGCTTTCGCGGCCTCGACCGCGCGGCCGACCTCCTCGGCGGTCGCGAAGTCGACCTCGCCGGTCTGTCGCCCCGTGGCCGGGTTGAAGACCGGCCCGCTGCGTCCCGAATCGCCCCCGGCGGTCGAGCCTCCGATCCAGTGGCTGATCCGGGTGATCTCCTGCTCGTGTGCCGCGGGCGGGGTCGCCAGCTCGGTCATGGTCGCTCCTCCTTGCTCGTCCCGGAGAGCGTAGCGCCCTCCTACGGCACGATGACGAGCTTGCGCCCCGGCCCCTCCGCCTGCCGCCGCCATGCCTCAGCGACGTCCTCGAGCGGCACCTGCTCTACGTCCACCTGGATCTGACCGGCAGTGGCGTGACTCACCAGCCGCGCGTACTCCCGTTCGAGCACGTCCTGCGGGACGTTGAAGTTCGAGTGGCCGAGCAGCTCGATCCCCTTGAACCGGATCGCGGCCGAGGTGAGCGTCGCTTCGGCGCCGGCAGACTGGCCCAGCTGGACGATCCGGGCTCCCGGCGCGGCGATCTCGACCGCCGCGACCAGCGGCTCACCCCAGAGCGGATCGACGATCAGGTCTGGCCCGTTCCCGCCGCAAGCCTCCCGGAGACGCTCGGCCAGGTCGCCGCCGTCAAGTGTGACCGTCGCGTCGACCGCCGCCCCGGCCATGCGTTCGAGCGCCTCCCGATTCCGGCCGACGGCCACGATTCGCCCCGCGCCGAGCAGGCGCGCAGCCTGAACCGCCACACGTCCTACGGTGCCGGTTGCTCCGAGCACGAGCACGGTCTCGCCCTCTCGCACGGGCGCACGCCACGCGACCGGCAGCCATCCGGCCATGCCGGCGATTCCCAGGGCGCCCGCAAGCGCGGGATCGGTGCCGGTGGGAACCGGCACGAGCGCGGAAGCGTCAATGCGTACGCGCTCGGCAAGCGACCCGTTGCGCTGGATCCCGAGCCCGCCGCGGACAGCCCAGACCAGCTCACCCGCCTCGGTCGTCCCGACACCCTCGCACCCGGGCACGTACGGGAGCGGCGGATGGCCGGCAGGCAGGCGTCCGCTCGAGACCGCGATGTCGATCGGGTTCAGCGGGGCGGCGAGAATCTGGACGATGACATCGCCGTCGCCGGGCGCAGGCTCCTCGTATTCCCCCGCGGCCGGAGGCTGTCCGAGCTCCTCGATCACCGCCGCGCGCATCGGGGCAACGTAACACCGCAGCACGGGGGTTAAGCTGACAGCGATGGCGATCCTCGAGACGAACACCGAGCTCGGCCGTCAGGTCGTCGAAGACGCGAAGCGCTACGTCCTTCACTCCTGGTCGGTGCAGGACGCGCTCGATCCGATCCCGGTCGCCGGCGCGGAGGGACGCTATTTCTGGGATTACGAGGGCAAGCGTTACCTCGACTTCGCCTCCCAGCTCGTCAACGTCTCGATCGGGCACCAGCATCCGAGAGTCGTCGCGGCGATCAAGGAGCAGGCGGACAAGCTCTGCACGATCGGCCCGCCGATGGCGACCGAGCCGCGGTCGACGCTCGCGCGGATGCTCGCGGAGATCACGCCTGGAGACCTCACGATGTCGTTCTTCACGAACGGCGGCGCCGAGGCGAACGAGAACGCGATCAAGCTCGCCCGCTGGTACACCGGTCGCCACAAGGTGATCGCGCGCTACCGCTCCTACCACGGCGCGACCGCCGGAGCGATCACGCTCACGGGGGATCCTCGCCGCTGGCCCGCGGAGCCGGGCATTCCAGGCGTCGTGCGAATGCTCGACCCTTACACGTACCGCTGCCCGGCCGGCCACCCAGATCCGTGCCCGGTGTGCACGGGCGCGCCGCACCTCGAGGAGATCCTCCAGTACGAGGGGCCGGACACGGTCGCTGCGGTGATCCTCGAGACGATCACGGGGACGAACGGCATCATCGTCCCGCCGGACGGCTACCTTCAGGCGATCCGGGACGTCTGCGATCGCCACGGCATCGTGTTGATCTGCGACGAGGTGATGGCCGGCTTCGGACGCACCGGCCGATGGTTCGGCGTCGAAAACTGGGACGTCGTCCCGGACATCCTCACGGTCGCGAAGGGCATCAATTCCGGTTACGTCCCGCTGGGTGCGATGGTGGTTCGGGAGCCGCTCGCGGCCTGGGCGCGGGACAAGTACTTCGCGGGTGGGCTGACCTACAGCGGGCATCCCCTCGCCTGCGCATCTGCGATCGCTTCGATCGAGGCGTTCCAGGAGGAGGAGATCGTCGAGAACTCGGCGGCGATGGGCGAGGTCTTCGCGGAGCAGCTTGGCGTTCTGCAAGACCGGCATCCGTCGATCGGCGAGGTCCGCGGCCTTGGCTGCTTCTGGGGCATCGAGCTCGTCAAGAATCGCGAGACCCGCGAGCCTCTGGTGCCGTTCAACGCAACCGGTGAAGCGTTCGCCCCGGTCGCCCGGGTCGCCAGAGCGGCGCTCGAGCGCGGCTTGTACCTGATGACCCACTGGAATGTCGTGATGGTCTGTCCGCCACTGACGATCACGCGCGAGGAGATCGACGAGGGCATCGCAGTCCTGGACGAAGCGCTCACCGTCGCGGACGAGTACGCCGCCTGACCAGCGCCTCTTTCGTCCCTCCCCCACCACTCACGCGTCACACGCTTCGGCGTAAAGTACTGAGTGGGAGGCTTCGTCCCCCCAGGGGTGCACGCGTGCACCCGCGTGCAATTGACACCGGCATACGCGACAGCCGGGAGGCGGCCTACGATCCCCGTGTGGAGGATGACGAGCGGTCCGAGCCCTGCCTTCGGTGCGGAGCAACCATGGAGTGGCGACACCAGACCTTGCAGTGCCCGCAGTGCCGCTTCAAGATCGGCTGCTGCGAGGGCGATACCGCCGAGTGCGCCGCTGAGTAGCTGGCTCGACGGACTTGTCTCGAGCTCCGAGGCGGAAGCCGATGTCGTGGTCGCGTACGTCGCCGGCCGCGAGCTTGCGATCGCACCCGACGAGTTGAATGCTGCCGTCCGCCGGGCGCTCCTCGTCTTCGCGGCCGGAGGGGATCTCCGCCGCGAGCCAACAGCGGAGGATTCAGCCGTCAGATCTCTCGCCGACGACCTGGACGCCCCTGGTCGCCGGCAGGCGCTGCTCGACGCCATTGGAGCCTTCGCTGACGAACCTGCCGCGCCCGGAGCTGTCGCTCGCCTGGTCGCCGACCCGAACCGGGCCTGGCGTGCGTATGCGTGCGGCCTCCTCGCGGATGCCGTGGGTGAGGAGTAAGCACGGGGCCGACCGGGAACGCTTTGCGTATGAGCGAACACCAGCATCCCGACGAGCTCGAGGAACGGGACGACGTCGTCGACCGCGAATCTCCGGAGGAGCGCAAAGACGACGAACCGCGTGATGGCGAGCCCTGGGCGAAGACGTCGAGCGGCAACGCCGACGACGTCACGACGTAGCTAGGTCCTACCCCCCGAGGGGCGACCGAGCGAACACGCTGCGAACCTTCTTCCAGCCGTGTGCGCCTTTGCGCATGACCGTAAAGCCGTCGATGTCGAAGCTGTCGCCCGACTCGGCGCCATAGGAATAGGCCGAGAAGCGCAGCGTGTGGCCGGCGGCGATCGTCTTGCGCAGGATGCGGATGTGCTCCCACTTCGCCGTGGGCGCGAAGCACGTCTCTGACGTGCGGACGGCGATGAGCGGATCATCCTTGGAGACCTCTTCGATGCGCAGGCACACGGTGAGGCCGGCCTCCGGGCTCCGAAGCCAGGCGCCGATGCGGAAGGCGCTGCCCGCCCGTTCGGTCTTGACCGACGAGCCGGCCGAGAACACGAACGTCGAGACTGCGCCGGCAACTGACACCCGCACCGCAGGACCACCCGCCGGGCCGGGCCGCCGCAGCGTGAGCTTCGCGCTTGCGCCCTTGACCCCGAGGTCGGCGATCGATGGTTGAGGAGCGTGTGTGGGGGCTGTGGCAATGCTCGGCAAAACCGCCGGTGCGGCGGGTGTGGCACCCCGAACGGCCGGAGCAGTCGCGTGCGCGGCCGCTGCCGGGGAAGGAGTCGGTCGCGCGGGAATCGAGCCCGCGGCCGGCGTCGACGACTCTCCAGGCCCTGCGCCGGGGGTGCTCGAACCGACGTCTGTCTGAGGCGTCTCAGCAGCCCCCGAGCCCGCGGAGCCATTCACGCCTTCGCCACCTTGGCCGCTGGCCGGCGCTTCCGCACTGACACCCGGAGCGCCCGAGCCGGACTGGCCGTCGCCGACACCGCTCGAAGGAGCTGCCGGATCGACGTGCCCGTTACCGGCCGGCAGGTTGCTGTCTTCGGCCGGCTGGTTCGACTCGTTGGGGGCCGGCGTCGTGGCGCCGGGGTCCGAGCTCGGAGTAGAAGCGCCAGGCGACGCAGCAGGTGCCGGCGCGGGAGCGGGAGCAGGAGCAGGAGCAGGAACAGGTGCTGGCGCGGGGGACGGCGCAGGTGCGGGTGCCGGTGCAGGAGCCGGTGCGGGGGCGGGAGCCGGGGCCGGTGCGGGAGCCGGTGCCGGGGCAGGAGCCGGTGCAGGAGCCGGAGCCGGTGCCGGGGCGGGCGCCGGGGGAGGCGTAGGCGCCGGAGGCTGGCCCTTACCCTTGCCGTTGCCGCCGGCGTTGCCGTTGCCGTTCCCGTTGCCATTGCCATTGCCATTACCGTTCCCGCCGGCGTTACCGTTCCCGTTGCCGTTTCCGTTCCCGACGGGGGCGGCTTGCGCGGTGGACGCGAACAGGGCACATGCGATCGACGCAAGCGCGACCACCGAAGCCGGTCGCCGCAAAGAGCCGCAAGTGTGAGAAGAAGTCGTCATCGCCGCAGAGGTCGAACTCCGCAATCCATCGACAACGCCGGCGCCAATCTGGAGCGGAATGGACCGATGATCGCCTAAACGAGGGAGGCCCGGCGGCGGAGGCTAAGGCTCTAGCTGAGCTTGATCCCTTGAACGAGCCACGAGCCCGACCACCGTTCCGATCACGAGCACAGCCGAGACCGCTCCGACCGCCTCGAGACCGAGGCCAGCATCGGCGCCGCCGGCAGCAGCAAGGAGCAGTCCCCCAAGGCCGACGCTCGCAAGGGCCGCCGCGAGCACGGTGGCGACATCGCGCCGCCGGACGGCGCCCTCCGGCTGTCCGCCATCCCGCTCGACCGCGCGGTACCCCAACTCGACCACCAGGAACAGGGCCGCCGCGACGAGGGGCGCCCAGCGGTCGACCTCGGAGCGCGACCGGAGGAACGTGGCGTACTCAGCGCCGAACAAGAGAACGCCGCAGGCGACGAAGGCCGGGGCGGACCGCAACGCCCCGAGTGCCAGGAATGCGACGGCGCAGGCGGCAAGCACTGCGAGGACGGCGAGCCAGCGATCTCCGGCAAGGACGGGGTAGACGGCTGGACCAGCCAGCAGGAGCGGCGGGATCAGCCGGCTGCTCAGACGCGGGAGAGGCGGGCGTGACGCCTGAATGCGGACACCTCCTCCAGTGCAGCTGCGAGCGAGCGCTCGTTGTCCCAGACGGCGACCGGCACTCCTGCACGCTCGAAGCGTCCGCGCAACGCTTCGCGCCGCAGCCGCCAGATCCGTTGAGCTGTCTCCGCCGCTGCGCTTTTGGCAATCGGCGCGAACGGCAGGGGCGAGATCTCGACCAGCACGAGGTCGAAACCGCGCCCGCGGAGATCGAGCAGCGCGTCGGCACCGCGCGGATGGAGCAGCGGAGAGAGCGCGAGCACGAGCGCCTGCGGCGGGAGGCTGCGGCGTGGGAGGACGTCGATGTCGCGCCACACGTAGTTCAGCCGGATCTGCGTATCGAGCAGGGCGTCGACGATCCGGTAGAGCTGCACTGCACCGGTGGCCGGCAGGAGCCAGTTCAGGGTCCCACCGAACGTCACGAAACCGACACGATCCTTCTGCCGGAGATAGCGCGCGGTGAGGGTGCCCGCCGCCCGTAGGGCGAGGTCGAGCGTGCTCGCGCCGGGGACGCCGATCTCGGCAAACGAATCGAGGAACAGCACGACGTCTGCATTGCGTTCCGCGTGGTGCTCGTTGACCCAGAGCTCGCCTCGTCTCGCGCTCGCCCGCCAGTTGACCCGGCGCACGCGATCTCCGGGCACGAACGGGCGCAGGTCGGCGAATTCGATGCCCTCGCTCTTCTGGCGTGAGACGTGGTTCCCCGAGTAGACCTGCGTCTCGATCGGACGCAGGAGGTCTCGCACTGCTTCTTCGCTGGGATAGACCTTCAACGGTACGCGGCAGTCGGCGGTCTGCTCCCAGCGCAGGAGCGCGAACGGGTCGCGCGCGCGGAGCCTGATCCGACCGAGCTTGTAGGCGCCCCAGCGATCGCAGCGAACCCGGAAAACGAGCGATCGTCGACCACGGGCGGCGCGGATCGTCAGAGGGTCGTGGCCGTCAGCAAGCGACACGCCGGCCGGCAGCTCGAGGAGGACGTCGAGCCGGTCCGCGGGCCGGTCGATGCGAAGCATGACCGTGACGTCGAGGTCCTCGCCTTCGAGCGCACGATCACGCTCGAGCTGAACCGAAACGGAGACCGACGGCGCCCGGCTGAGCAGGACGGCAAGTGCCGGAACGAGCGCGAATGGCGCCGCCAGGACGACCAGCTCGGGCAGCCTCGTCGCAAGCGCCGCGAGAAGCGCAACTGCTGCGAGAGCGGTGTAGCGAAAGAGCTTCGGCTCGAAGAAGCGCGTCATCCGGGCCGGCCGGCCACGTCTTCAGCGGCCGGTGTGGGCACGGTCTGCAGCGACTCCTTGACAACGTCCTCCGGTTGGACGCGCTGGACCCAGAGCTCCGGACGAAGCATCAGGCGGTGGGCAAGGGCCGGGACGGCAACGGCCTTCACGTCCTCCGGTATGACGAAGTCACGGCCGCGGAGTGCGGCGCGCGCGCGTGAGAGCTTCAGCAATGCGAGCGTCCCACGTGGGCTCGACCCGACCTGAACGCGGTTACTTGCGCGCGTCGAGGCGACGAGATCGACCATGTAGTAGCCGACCGACTCGGAGACGTGCACGCCCTCGAGGGCGTGCTGAAGCTCGCGCAGCCCGGCCCGGTCGATCACGGGGTCGAGCTCGATCTCGTCCGCGGCTCGGTCGAGTCGACGGCTGAGGAGATCCCATTCGTCGTCGCGGCCCGGATAGCCCACTCCAACGCGAAGCAGGAACCGGTCGAGCTGCGCCTCGGGAAGCGGATAGGTGCCCTCGTACTCGATCGGGTTCTGGGTCGCGATCACGATGAACGGTCGCTCGAGCGGGTACGTCTGCCCCTCGATCGTGACCTGGCGCTCCTGCATCGCCTCGAGCAGCGCCGCCTGCGTCTTCGGCGGCGCGCGGTTGATCTCGTCCCCTAGCAGCAGGTTCGCGAAGATCGGGCCGGGACGAAACTCGAAGTCCGACGCGCGCTGGTTGTAGACAGACGACCCGGTCACGTCCGAGGGCATCAGGTCCGGGGTGAACTGGATCCGGGAGAACGTCATCTGGCACACCTGGGCGAATGAGCAGGCCATCAGCGTCTTCGCGAGCCCGGGGAAGTCCTCCAGGAGGACGTGGCCGTCCGCCAGCACGCCGAGCAATACGAGCTCGAGCGCGTCGCGTTTGCCCACGATCGCGCGCTCGAGCTCCGCGAGCATCTGCTCGCTCCGCTCCGCCACGGCGCTGACCGGAAGCATCGTTTTCAGATCCGCTCGAGCTCGTCGACCACGGCACGAAGCCTAGAGACCGTCGGCCCCTGAGCGAGCCGGTCCTCCGGCGGCAGCCGAGCCGGGTCGATGACCTCCCAGGCGGCAGCCGGCACCAGCTCACGCGCGCGCAGGGGCTCACGGTCCAGCTCGACCCCGTAGGCCGTCCGCAGACGGTGAGCGGCGATCTCGCGCAGCACCGGTCGCAGCCGGACGTGGAAGTGGAAACCGTTCACGCGAGAGAGCTCGACGTCACGCTCGAGCGCGAGCTCGGGCTGCACCGGGGCTCGCGGCTGCATCTCAGCAAGGGCCTCGGCGTACGCCGAACGGCCGGTCCCGCCCGCAATCGCCCGTTCTGCTCGGACGAGGGCAAGCAGGACCACTGCGGCGAGCGCGAGCAGGTAGACGTCGACCACTAGGCTACGCAGGCCGTGACTGAAGAAGAGCACGGCCCCGGTCGCTAGCGTCAGCACGAGCACCGGGCGCAGCGCTGCGCGGACGGCGGGCCTCACGCGGACGCTGCCTCGAGGTCGTCCCGAACGGCGACCAGCGCGCGGATCGCGCGCTCCTTCATGGTCGCATCGATCGCGTGGGTGCTGAACTTCGCGCGCTCGAAGAGCTCTGTCAGGTCGCTGACGGCTGCTGCTCTGACCCGGAGTGCGGTCAGCACGCGGGCCAGATACTCGAGCGGCGCCTCCGCCGGACGGCGCGGCTGTCCATGGCGCCCGAGCACGCGTTCCATCCGGGCGTACGCCGCGATCACGGCGCGGCGATAGTCCGGCTCGTTCCGTAGGTCGTCGATCGACTCGGAGACGGCGCTCGTGAGCTCGTCCTGCATCGGTTCTGCAGGTTCGGCGACCTCCTCGTCCTCCGCTGCTCGCCGGCGAGCGACCATGACCACGAAGGCGAGGAGAAGCCCGCCGCCGATCGCGCCTGCGAGCACCCAGTCGAACTGCGCCGGCCGCCGCGCGACCGGCCCCTTCTGCGGCAGTGTCCGAGGTCGTTTCGGGTGCGGCTCCTGGGCCTTTTGGGCGGCGCTCTGGTGGCGCTCCAGGGCCCGTCGGAGGTTGCCGTTCGCGATCGAGCGGTAGCCGAGCAGGGTCAGCAGCGCCATCACGGCACCGATGATGATCAGCTGGACCCACCACCGACGGCCCTCCGGCTTCTGCCAGCGATCCCGAAGGCTCCACAGACCGATGATCAGCCCGAGGACTCCGAGGGCGTATACGACGATCACGACCGTCAGAAGGTCGTTGCTGACCCGGGCGGGAACTTCCCGCTGATGCAGCCGGCCGTGAGCATCTGGATGGCCGCCCCGGGCAGCGATTGCCACCAATGCAAGGAGGCCGACGAGCACGAGCGCAGTGAGCGCGGCCCTGAGCGCGGCGGCAAGGCGCCGATCGGGAAGTGCGTGCATCCGCTCGGTCAGACGACCATCCTGCCTCGCGCGTTAGTGGCGGAGGCCACTCGTCGTGCCTCCGGCGTTCCCACTCAGATCGTTCGCGCTGCCGGCGACGTCGAGCTTGAGGTGTGTCCCGAGAACTCCGGGGCCGCCGTTGCCGCGGATCGAGTTGCGGGCGAGCAAGAGCTTGCCCTCTCCCCCGTCCTGCCCACCGGCGAGCACGATTCCGGCTCGCTTCGGAGGCCAACGCCCGAAGGCGTTCCGGACGATGATGTTGTCGCTGATCTCGAGGTCGTCTGCGATCGCGGCCGGACCGCTGTTCGAGTCGAGCTCGAGCAGGACGCCGGGGCCGGCGTTGTCGGAGATCGTGTTCCGGGTGATGCGCAGGTCGAGCGTGGGCTGACCGCGGTCGTCGGGCTCGACGTCGATCCCTGCACCCGGCTGGCTTGGCGGCCCGTCCCGTACTCCCTGGATCGTGTTTCCGTCGATCCGTAGGCCGATCACGCCGAAGGCGGAGATCGCATTGCGCTCGGCACCGCTCAGAACCGACCCGAGGACTGCGACCTGGCCCACGTACCCGTTGCCGTTCGCGCGGCCGCCGATCAGCACGTCGTCGATCGGCGATCCGGCGATCTCGAGGTGGTTGAGCGTGACGCGGTGGCCGAAGATGCCGACACCGAACATTCCCTGCGCGCGTGGGACGACGATCCTGAGATTGCTGATCGTCACGCGAATCGGGGCGGGCCGGAGGCGGCTCGAGCGGTTGACGAAGAACACGGCATTCGAGGTGATCGGGTCGCCGTCGATCGAGTGGAGGCGGACGGGACCGTGACCGAGCGAGACGATGCAGGCGCCGTCGGAGTCGACGGTGGTGCCGTCGTGGGAGACCCAGAGGCCACGCGTCCTGTAGCACGCCCCGTTCGGGAGCCTCTGGAGGAAAACGGTTCCCCCGCCTACGTCCAGCCGTCGCTGGAGCCAGTCGGTGTCGTCACGCGCTCCACCGCTCGTCCCGGAGGCGGGCTTCGTCGCAGGGGACGGCGCCGCGGGGCGGGCGGCTGCCGTCGCGCGGAGCCCCCTGCTCGCGCCGCCCGAGTTGAAGCGAAGATCGTTGGCGCTCGCGGCCAGAGCGAGCGCCAGCTTCCGCCCGTGCAGGCCCGGCCCCCAGTTGCCGCGGACGACGTTCCCCCTCAGCGCCACGCTGCCCTTCCCGTCGTTCTGCCCCCCGGCAAGAACGATCCCGCCGCGATCGGGGCCGGCCGCCTCGGCGCCGTTTCGCCGAACCTCGTTGCCGCGAAGCTCGATTCCGGAAGCGAGGATCGGAAGCCCGTTCTTCGGGTCGAGGTCGAGAAAGATCCCCGGCCCCGCGTTGTCGAGCATCCGGTTTCCGACCACGTGGACGTCGAGCGTCGGCTGTCCGCGGTCGCCGGCTCGGATGTGCAGGCCGGCCGCCGGCCGGAAGCCAGCCAGGTGCGCGCCACCCGAGAGCGTGCTCCGCTCGACGCGAAGACCGACCGGGCCGTACGCGGTGACGATGTCGCGCTTTCCTCCGGACAGGACACAGTCGAGGATCGCAATCCTGGCCGTCATTCCTCCTGCTCCGATCTTCCCAGCGCCGATCACCACGTCCGCCGTCGGGCCGCCGCTGATCCGCACCCGCGAGAGCGTCACCTCGTGGCCGAAGACCTCGACCCCGGCCATCCGCTTCGCCGCGGGCACGCGGATGTCGAGTCCGCTGAGTGTCACGCGCACGGGGAGCGGATCGAAGATGTTCGAGTGGTTGAGGAAGAAGACCGCGGTGGCTCGCACAGGCACGCCGGCACCGGTCTTCATACGCGCCTCGCCGCGCCCTAGCGCGACCATGCACGCGCCGTCCGAGGTCACGCTCGTGCCGTCGCGGGACACCCAGAGCCCGAGGGTCGCATAGCACTCCCCGTTCGGAAGCTTCGGGAGGAAGAGCGTGCCGCCGGCGTCGAGACGTGCCTGGAGCCAGGCCGTGTCGTCTCGCCCCGCGGCGAACGCCCGCGGCACAGCGACGAAAGCCGCGCCGACGCAGGCGAGCGCCAGGCAGACCGAGAGGCTTGTCAACGCTAGGCGCGGTGGCATCTGCCGGATGAGGCTAGCGCAGCCCCGAACCCGCTACTCGGGTGGTTGTTGCGTCCCGCGCACCGGGATCGAGCGTTCCAGCGTTCCAGTCAGCGGAAGCTCTCTACGGGTTAGGGGTCTATTCACGTGGCTCGACTTTCGCGGCCCTGCCGCGTCCTGATAGTTGACGACGATGAGGCCTCTGTGCTTCTCACACGCGCGGTGCTCGCGTCGGATACACGCGTCGAGGTGGTCGCCAACGCCCGAAACGGGCGCGAAGCCCTGACGCTCGCGGCGTCGGTCAACCCGGACGCGATCCTCATGGACCTGCACATGCCGGTCATGGATGGGATCGAAGCGACACGTCGTCTCCGCGAAACCGGCTCGAAGGCGAGGATCATCATCGTCACCGGCTCAGATGGACCGGGCGAGGTCACAGCTGCTCGGGCAGCCGGAGCAGACACCCACGTCCCGAAGCCACAAACCCGAGAAGCACTCCTGGACGCGATTCTTCGATCGCCGCCGTAAGCCGCGCTAGGCTCCCTGTCGATGTCCCGCAGCCTGCTTGCCCGGATCCAGAACCCGAGCGGACGCGAGTGCGGGTGCGTACCGGAGTGCTGGTGCCAGCGCACCACGTGGGGCCGGGCGCTGCGTTGGTACCTCCCGAAGCGGCACCACTCTGTATCGCCGGAATGGAAGCGCGCCCACGAGGATGAGTTGGGCTGACGCCTCAGCAGAAGTACGTGGCGCTCACAATGGGTTGCAGACACGCCTTCGCGGTCTATGACCAGAGGTTGCGGTCACCTCTCAGCACCAAGTCGGCGCGCTTGTCAGGACGCTCGCGAGCTCGATAGCGCTCCTCTTCTGCCATCCACATCTGCCACTGCGCGCGCGCCGCTTGACCATCACGTTCAAGCCCCCGCCTGAGCCGCAGCTCGGAGGAAGCATCGATCCAGATCGTGTAGGTCAGGTAACGCGTGAATGCTTCGCGTGAGGCTGTGACGCCCTCCAGAATGACGAACTCGGTCGGTCGAAGGTGGGCCCATCCCCGATCCTTCCCTGGTTCCCATTGCGAGCGCTTGAAGCGGACTGCTTCGTTTCCGGAAAGAGGCTCGAGGACCTTCTCGATCAGCTGCGGCCACCAGTCAACCGGATTCTTCCAGCTTGCGAAATCGTCGGTATGGACGATCTCCGCTCGGCCGAGCACCGGCGAGAGGCGCTCCGCGAACGTGCTCTTGCCGGCGCCGCCGGGTCCGTCGATCGCGATGATCTTGGTCGCCGTCCCTTGTGGGGCTCGTCGAGTACCGGCGTCAGCTGCGATCTCCGTTAGAAGCGCTGCGAGCGCCTTTGCCTGATAGTCGGGATCCGGGGAGGCCGTCAAACGTCCCAGTCTTTGGTTTCAGAGCGGATGATGGGATTCGAACCCACGACCTTCTGCATGGCAAGCAGACGCTCTAGCCAACTGAGCTACATCCGCGCGGGGGGCGAAGTATAGCTTCGCGAGGGTTCGACGAAACGCAGGGCTGTGCCGAGCGACGTTCCGCCAACCCCTCCTACCCCGAAGCGTCCAGAGCCTCGTTGACGAGGCTGTCCGCGAGCTCGTTCTGGGCTCGGCGGACCGCCGTGTAGCGCACCCGGACGAAGCTGTCGGCGAGGCTCTGCGCGTCGTCCCAGAGCTCGCGCAGAGTCTCGTTCTTGACCCGGTACTCGCCTTCCATCTGCTTGACGAGGAGCTCGGAGTCGGAGATCACCTCGAGGTCGCGGACGCCGATCTCCGCCGCCTTCTCGAGCCCGGCCAGCAGGGCACGGTACTCGGCGACGTTGTTCGTCGCCCGGCCGATCTTCTGGCCGCGGGCGTCCAGCACGGTTCCGTCCTCGGCTTCGAGCACGTAGCCGTACGCGGCTGGGCCGGGATTGCCGCGAGCCCCTCCGTCGGTGAAGAGGCGCGCCTTCACGGCTTCAGTGGCTACGCGCCCGGCTTGAGATTGTCGATCTGCGCCTTCTGGAGCTTCCCGGAGTAGTCGACGTAGATCGACTTCCACTCGGTGAAAACGTCGAGCGCGGCCTGCCCGGCCTCACGGTGCCCGTTGCCGGTGTCCTTCGTGCCGCCGAAGGGGAGATGCACCTCGGCGCCGATCGTCCCCGCGTTGATGTACGTGATTCCCGCCGCCAGGTCGCGCATCGCACGGAAGGCCTTGTTGACGTCGCGCGTGTAGATCGACGACGACAGGCCGTAGGGAATCCCGTTCGCCACTCGCACGGCCTCGCCGAAGTCGGCCACGGGGATGAGGGCCGTGGTGGGGCCGAAGATCTCCTCCTGCGCGATTCGCATCTGCGGCTTGACGTCGCCGAAGACGGTCGGCCGGTAGTAAAAGCCGTTTTCGAGCCCGTTCTCGCCCGCGACCTCGCCGCCGGTGAGCAGCTTCGCCCCCTCGTTCTTGCCGATCTCGGTGTAGGAGTGGATCTTCTCGATCGCCGCCTTGTTGATCACCGGGCCCACGTCGGTGTCGTCGTCCCAGCCCACGCCGAGCCGGAGCCCTTCGGCGGCGGCCACCAGCTTGGACTGCAGCTCCTCGTAGATCCCCCGCTGGACGACGACGCGGCTCGCCGCGGTGCACCGCTGCCCGGAGGTGCCGAACGCCGACCACACGATTCCCTCGACGGCAAGGTCGATGTCGGCGTCGTCCAGCACGATGATCGCGTTTTTTCCGCCGAGCTCGAGATGGACGATCTTCAGCTGGTCTGCCGCGGCGTGCGTGACCCTGACACCCGTGGCGCGCGACCCGGTGAAAGTGATCACCGAGACGTCGGGATGCTGGACGAGCCGCTCACCAGCCTCCTCGCCGTAGCCGTGCACGACGTTGACGACGCCCGGCGGAAGGCCGGCCTCGCCGAGCAGCTCGACGAAGCGCTCGGCAAGAAGCGGCGTGTCCTCCGCCGGCTTCAGGACGACCGTGTTGCCGCAGATGAGGGCAGGGGCCAGCTTCCAGGAGGGAATCGCGATCGGGAAGTTCCACGGGGTGATCGCGCCGACGACCCCGATCGGCATCCGCACGCTCATCATGAACCTGTCGCGCAGCTCGGACGGGGTCGTCTGGCCGAACATGCGCCGACCCTCGCCGGCCATGTAAAGCGTCATGTCGATCGCTTCCTGGACGTCTCCGCCGGCCTCGGCCTTCACCTTCCCCATCTCGTGCGTCATCAGCTCCGTGAGGTCCTCCTTGTGCTCGGCGAGCAGCTGAGCGAAGCGGTAGAGGATCGTCCCGCGCTCGGGAGCCGGAGTGAGTCGCCAGTCGTCCCAGGCGGCTTTCGCGGCCGCGACGGCGCGGTCGACGTCTTCCGCGGTGGAGCGCGGGAAGGTTCCGAGGGTCTCCCCGGTGGCCGGGCTGACCGACTCGAACGTGTCGCCGCCCGCCGCGTCGACCCATTCGCCGCCGATCCAGTTCTGGAACGATTTCGTGCCCAGCAGGCTCACGCCGGCGATTCTAGTGATCAGGCGTTTCCGGGAACGTCCCCGGCACGCGCGCCCGGCGGCGATCGCGGATGACGCGCTGCTCGCCCTCCGGCGGGGCCTTCCCCGTGCGCCGGTCGGGCCCGGACCGGCGGTCGACAATCACCGTCACGTTCGGGTTGTCCTTGTAGTACTCGACCATCTTGTCGTACAGCTGGTCGGCGAGCTCCGGCGGAATCACGCAATAGATCACTGCTTCGGATAATAGGGACCTGCCGCGAAACCGCTAGACGCGAGCGATGTCGGGTACCAGCCGCCCGTCGTCCTCGATGCGAGCGTTCCAGTGCTTGAAGGACTCCTCGAGCTCGCGCAGCTCGTGACCTCGCTCCGCGAGCCGGACTGGCTGCGCCGACTCCGGGCTGACCCGGTACTGGTACCACGAGATGTCCCAGGCGACGGTAACGATCAACTCCCCCGTCACTCCGCTCAGGGGAACGATGCTCGCGCGCGGCGGCCCGAGGCTTTTCGCAATCCCGCCGACGGTCCGCTGATGGTCGCTAGCGTTGAAGATGTCGGCCGCCTCGACCATCTGCAGCTCCGGGTTCGAGAGACGCCGCAAGATCGGCTCTGCTGCGACCGGCTCGGCTGGCGGACGCCGCACCTCGAAGATCGAGCCCAGTCCGCGTCGGCGTTTGCGCCGGTGAGTCGGGACGGTGGGTGACGTGGGGCTGCCCTCCTTCACCCAGCCGTGCTCGAGGGCGACCTCCTGACAGAGCGGGCAGACGTTCACGAACTCCTCACCGTGGGGCGCGAAGCGCACGGCCCGCTCCCCGAGCAGGAGCGTCCGCTCGCAGATCGCGCATGTGCGCGTTTCGCCCTGCCTGACGAGCTGACGCACGGTGCCCGACTCTAGCCGACTCACGGACCAGCTCGAATGCTAGAGTCTTTTGCATGTGTGTTTTACATGTATGGAGCGGATGAGACCTCGCGGCGGGCGCGGAGCACGCTGCCGGCGGATGGTGCGCCCCGGCCATTGGGGCGTGCGGGCGCGAGTGGAGCGCTTCAGCGAGCCTGTGCTGCTCCTGCTCTTGCGCGAGCGCCCGGCTCACGGATACGAGCTGCTGGAGGAGTTGCCGGCGCTCACCGGCGAGACCCGCGTCGACATGGGAAACCTGTACCGCGTCCTGCGCGGGCTCGAGGAGGACGGGCTCGTCACCTCGCAGTGGGAGGCCGCGGCGCCGGGCCCGGCCAAGCGGACATACGAATTGAGCCCGGAAGGAACGCGCCTCCTCGACGAGTGGGCTGCTGCGCTTGCACGCTCCCGGGATCGGATCGAACTCTTCCTCGAACGACATGCGAAGGGAGGTGAACATGCACCACGGACATAGACGACACCACCGCGGCCTCGGCCGGCGCTGGTACGACCGCGACAACGTCCTCGAGCGGCTCGAGCGCCATCAGCGCGATCTCGAGCAGGAGCTCGCGGACGTCTCGGATTTGATCCAGCGTCTCAACGCCGGCGACGTGCCGGCCCAGACGCAGAGCGTCTAGGGCAGAGCTGTCGAGGCGAGGGCGCGAGCCTTCGCCTCCCTGCCCCCGCTAGGCCTTGACCTCTTCGCGCTCCCGTTTCGTCTCCTCGATGATCTTCTGCGCGATGTGCGAGGGAACTTCCTCGTAGCGGAGGAAGCTCATGTGGTAGTCGCCCCGGCCACCCGTGAGCGAGGTCAGAGCCTGGGAGTAGGTCAGGATCTCGGCCATCGGCACCTCCGCCTTGATCGTTGTCATTCCACCCTGCGGCTCCATCCCGTGGAGACGCCCGCGCCGGGAGTTGAGGTCGCCGTTGACCGCGCCGACCGCCTCGTCCGGCGTCGTCACCTCGATCTCCATGATCGGCTCGAGCAGAACCGGTTCGGCCTGCTCGTAGGCCTGCTTGAACGCCATCGACCCGGCGATCTTGAACGCCATCTCCGACGAGTCGACGGAGTGATACGAGCCGTCAACCAAGCGCGCTCGCACGCCCTGCACGGGCGCGCCGGCCAACTCGCCGTGCAGCATCGCCTCCTGGATGCCCTTGTTCACCGCGGGACGAAAGCTCTGCGGGATCACACCCCCGACGATCTTGTCGACGAACTCGTAACCCGTGTGCCCGTCGAGGGGCTCGAGCACGATGTGACAGTCCCCGAACTGACCGCGCCCTCCGGTCTGCTTCTTGTAGCGGCCCTGCGCCCGTGACTCGCGCCGGATCGTCTCGAGATAGGGGACTCGCGGCTGGTGGAGCTCCACTTCGACGTTGAAGCGGCTCTTCAGGCGGCCCACGGCAACCTCGACGTGCATCTGCGAGAGACCGGACAGCAGCTGCTCTCCGGTCTGGGGGTCACGCCGCAGCTGCAGGGTCGGATCCTCCTCCGAGAGCCTCCGCAGAGACGTTGCGACTTTCTCCTCGTCGCCCTTGGCTTTCGGGGTTACGGCGAAGCTCATCACCGGCTCGGGGAAGCCGATCTCCGGCAGCTCTACCGGTTCCTCGTGGTCGAGCAGGAGGTCGCCGGTCGCCACGTCCTTCAGCTTCGCGACAGCTCCGATGTCCCCAGTCGAGAGCTCGGAAAGCGGCGTGTGCTCCTTGCCCTGCAGCGACAGCACCGAGCCGATCCGCTCCTTGCCATGGGTGCGAGGGTTGACGAGGTTCGCGTCGGACGAAAGCGTCCCGTGCAGCACACGGAAGACGTTGATTCGACCTGCGAACGGATCGGCGATCGTCTTGAAGACGAACGCGGCGGTCTTCGTGTTCGGAATCTCGATCGGCTCGCCCTTCTTCGCCGGAGACGGCACCCCCTCGACGAGCAGGTCGAGCACCGCTGTCGTGCCGAGGTTCCTCGAGGCCACGCCGCACGCGACCGGGAAGACCTCCCCGCGTGTGACCGCATCCTTGAGCGCGTGCGCCACCTCCTCGGTCGAGAGCTCCTGTCCGTCGAGGTAACGCTCCATCAGACCTTCGTCGGTCTCGACGACCGCGTCGAGCAACTTCTCTCTGTACTCCTCGACCTGGGACATGAGCTCCGCCGGAATCTCGCTCGGCCCGCTCTCGCGCTGGCCGCCCGGATCCAGGTAGGCGCACATGTGCAACAGGTCGACGATCCCGGTGACCTCGTGCTCGGCGCCGATCGGAATGTGAATCGCGACGCAGCGCTCGGAGAGCTGCGAGTGCATCGCCTCCAGCGCGCGGAAGAAGTCGGCGCGCTCGCGGTCGAGCATGTTTACGAACAGCACACGCGCGAGACCGAGATCCTCCGCCCGCTTCCAGAGCCGGCCGGTCTGCACCTCGACTCCCATGACCGCGCTGAGAACGAAGACGGCGCCCTCGACGACCCTGAGTGCCGCAATCGCGTCGCCCTGGAAGCCGGCATCTCCCGGCGCGTCGATCAGGTTGATCTTCCGCCCCTGCCAGGTGAGGTGACAGAGGGAGGCGGCGAGTGACATCTGCCGTCGCTGCTCCTCCTCGTCCCAGTCGCTCACCGTCGAGCCTTGATCGATCGCCCCGAGGCGATTCGTCTCCTCCGCCTGGTAGAGCAATCCCTCCACGAGCGTCGACTTTCCCGTCCCGCGATGTCCGACGACGGCGACGTTACGGATCTTGCCGGGCTCGACTGCCATCTGCTGGTGACCTCCTGGCGGCGCGGGTTTCCGCGCGCATCGTAACCCGCTACGCGTCGGCGCTAGCTCTCGAGCGTGGTGCGGCTCGCGGCGCCCGAGAGTCGGGCCTTCAGCCGCAGTACGGCTTTCGTGTGCAGCTGCGAGACCCGCGACTCGGTCACCCCGAGCACCTCGCCAATCTCGCGCAGCGTCAGCTCCTCGTAGTAGTAGAGCGTCACGACGAGCTTTTCCCGTTCCGGGAGGCGCGCGATCGCCTCGCCGATAGCTTCCTTCATCTCGGTTTCCGAGAGGGCTGATTGGGGGTCGGGACCGGCATCGTCCTCGATCGTGTCGATCAGGGCGATCTGATCGCCGCCTCCGCCCGTGTTCACGGTCCAGAGCTCGTCGAGCGCTGCGATCGAGGATCGCGAGATGTCGGTCAGGCTGTCCTCGAGCTCGCTGGTCGAGATCCCGACCTTCGCGGCGATCTCCTCGTCGGTGGGAGCACGGTGGAGCTTCTTCTCGAGCTCTGCGATCGCGCGTTCGATGTCCCTGGCGCGCGCCCGTACCGAGCGGGGCACCCAGTCCATCGCGCGCAACTCGTCGATGATCGATCCCTTGATGCGCGCGATCGCGTAGGTCTCGAACTTGACGTCCCGGTCCGGGTCGTAGCGCTCGATCGCGCCGATCAGGCCGAGCAGGCCGTAGGAGATGAGGTCGTCATCGTCGACGTGCGCCGGCAGACCCGAGCCGAGCCGCCCGGCGACGTACTTGACCAGCGGCGCATAGGTCAGGATCAAACGGTCGCGCAGCGCCTTGTTCCCCGGCGTCGAGCGGAACTGCCGCCAGAGAGTCTGGGTGTCCTCGACCTGAGCCACGGTGCTAGAGGATACGGGCTCGCCCGGCTTCCTAGCGGGAGCGGAGCGCGCGGAACGACAGCCCGGCGAGCCAGAGGGCCAACGCGGCCGCGGCGAGCGCGATCACCCAGCCCCGCACGCCGCCCGCATCCCGCAGCGCGGAGACCGCGACGCCCGCGAAGCCGAGCGCCAGCAATGCGAAGAGCGCGCCGAGCGCCCGCCGCTGGCTACTCGTCCGGGAGGGACTCGTCCCGCTCGCCTTCGTCCTCCCCGTAGCCCTTGCCCTCCTGCTGCTTCAGGAGGTCGTCGTCATCCGGACGCTGCTCCTGAGGCTCCTGCGGTGTTTCCTGCTCGTGATCGCTCATGATCGGCAGGGTGCCCGAAAACCCACGGCTACAATCCAGTCGAACCGAGGGGCGTAGCTCAGTTGGTAGAGCGGCGGTCTCCAAAACCGTAGGTCGCAGGTTCGAGTCCTGCCGCCCCTGCTGCCCTGCTAAGTCCGCCCGCTTCGCGCACGTCGACTTCGCAGCGCTCGCGTTTCGATCCCAGCCGCAACGGCCACGCCGAGCAGAGAACCGCCGCGGCGGTGATGGCTCGAACGGAGCTCAGCCCGACTCGAGGAGCGCCTTCAGGCGCTCGAAGTCCTTTCTGAACTCCGCTTCGGCCCTCTTTGCGCCCGCGGCCGCGGCGAAGCGCTTCAGACCCGAGACCTTCGCATCAGTGGCGACGTGCAGCTTCGTCCCTTCGACAGAGGCTTCGAGCGTGTGGCTGACGGCGAGCGGTAGCGGCGCCTCGACCGACTCTATGTCGAACCTGCGGCCAGGCTCGTACGCCGTCACCTCGAGCTTCGTGCGGAACTCGCGGCCCATGAAACGGCGGGACTCGCGGATCGTCGCGCCGCGGCCAAGCGGGCCCTCGGCCTCAGCGCTGACCGCGCTCGATTGCCACTCGGGCAGCCTGGCGAGATCGGTCAGGAGCGCAAAGACGTCCTCCGGGGGGCGCCTGATCTCGATCTCGAGGTCGAACTGCACGGCCCAAGGTTAGGGTCTTCGGCGATGCGCGTCTCCTTCATCGTGCCCGCCTACAACGAGGCCGGCACCATCGGCGAGGTGCTCGACCGGGTCACAGCACTCGATCTGAGCAAGCAGATCGTCGTCGTCGACGACGGCTCGACGGACGGCACGGCCGAGCTCGTCGAGTCTTGGGCCGAGGGTCGCGAGGACGTCGTGCTCGTCCGCCAGCAGAACCGGGGCAAGGGCGCCGCCGTTCGCGCTGCGATCCCCCACGTGGACGGAGAGATCGTCGTGATCCAGGACGCCGACATGGAGTACGACCCGGCCGACGTGCCCGAGCTGATCGAGCCGATCGAGCGCGGCGCGGCCGACGTGGTGTTCGGCTCACGGCTCTCGGGAGGACGGCCGCAGCGCGCCTACCTCTTCTGGCACCTGCTCGGGAACCGCTTCCTCAGCCTGCTCACCAACGTCCTCTTCAACACGACGCTGTCGGACATGGAGACGGGCTACAAGGCGTTCCGCACCGAGGTGCTGCGCTCGCTCGACCTGCGCCAGGACGACTTCGCGATCGAGCCCGAGATCACGGCCAAGGTCTGCCGCCAGAAGCTCCGCGTCTACGAGCTGCCGATCTCGTACTACGGGCGGACGTACGCCGAGGGCAAGAAGATCACCTGGCGCGACGGCGTGAAGGCCGTCAGGGTACTCCTCACTATTCGCGTCTTCGGCAAGTAGTCGCGGATCTACCGAGGGCCGAGGCCGGCCTCCGACCTTCGCTTCACGACCTCGAGGATCTCCTTCAGGAAGCGCGAGCAGTCGATCTGCAAATCGTCTGTGACGAAGTGCCCCGGCGGTAGCTCCTCACGGTGTTGCTCGGCCTCGACGGGCGTCTCCTCTCGACGCGGCAGTTGCTCCACCCCTTCGTTCGGTCGGTTGACGTGGCACCGGGGGCTAGGAACCTGCGGGCCGTCTCGGCGCGGACTCTACGCCCGTGTCGTTCGGCTGCGTCCCTCGATCGGGGGATGCCGGTCCGCCGTCCCCGCAAAGTGCGGCAAACACATCAGAGCAGCGCCAGCTGGCGGTGGGTCGCCAGGCCCGAGACCCCGACGCCGACGAGACGCAGCGCGCCCGGGCGGTCCCGGAGGGCACGGTCGAGCAACGCGCACGCCAGCTCGCCGATCTGGAGCGGGTCGTCGATGCCGACCCGCAGAGAGGTGGAGCGGCTGCGGATGGAGAAGTCGGTGTAGCGCAGCTTGGTCGTGATCGTCCGAGCCGTCGAGCCTCTGCCGTGGAGATGCTCTGCCACCCGCGCGGCCATGCCGCGCAACTCGTCGTGGAGCCGCTGCCGATCGGTGAGATCGCGCTCGAACGTGTTCTCGACGCTGATCGAGATCCGCTCTCCCGACAGCTCGAGCTCCCGCGGGTCGAACCCGTTGGCACGGTCGCGAAGGACGCGTCCGACGCTTCCGGGAAGCAGGTGGCGCAGCTCGTCGTCGCCGAGTCCCGCAAGCGCGCCGACGGTTTCGATCCCCGCCGCGAGGAGGCGTTGCTCGGCTTTCGGCCCGACTCCCGGGAGGCTGCGGACGGCGAACGCAGCAAGGAAACGGGCTTCCATGCCTGCCGGCACCACGGTGAGTCCTCCCGGCTTGCGCAAGTCGCTCGCGACCTTCGAGACCACCTTCGAGCTCGAGACCCCGAGCGAGCAGGTCAGGCTGGTCGCGGCCCGCACGGCGGTCTGCACCGCCTCGCCAAGCTTCCGCGCCTCGAGGAAGTCGCCTCCCGCCACCTCGCCCATGTCCAGGTATCCCTCGTCGAGGCCGGTGCGCTCGACGGTCGGGACGATCCCGCGGACGGTCGACCAGACGGCCTGCGAGTACTCCCGGTAGAGCGAGTGGCGCGACTGCACGAAAACGGCATGGGGGCAACGGCGCAGCGCCTCCGCGCAGCTCATCGCGGACTGGATCCCGAACTTCCGCGCCTCGTAGTTCGCGGTCGCGACGACGCCGCGACCGTGCGGATCGCCGCCGACCACGAGCGGCCTTGCTTTGAGCTCGGGGTTCTCGAGCTCCTCGACGCCTGCGAAGAACGCGTCGAGGTCGAGATGCGCGACGATCATGCCTCGAGGGTAGATGGCGGGGATGCCGGAGCAGCGAATCCAGGAATGCCTCGAGCGGTGGCAGCTCGCGGTCGTACGGCGCCTGCCGTCGGACTGGTCATATGTGGCCGAGGTCAGGCGCCCCGACGGCTCGCCGGCCGTCCTGAAGCTGCCACTCGAGCCTGAGCGCGAAGTCGAGCTCGAAGCGGAGGGGCTGAGGCGCTGGAACGGCAACGGGGCTGTCCGCCTGTACGACTTCGACCAAGCGCGAGCGGCCCTCCTCGAGGAGCTGGCCGAACCGGGGAGTCAGCTCTGGGAGCTGGACGAGGACGAGGGCGTCCGGATCGCCTGCGGTCTGCTCCCGCGGCTCTGGCGCCCGGTCGAGGACGGTCATCCGTTCGACACCGTGCTCGACGTGGCTTCGACCTGGGGTGTGGAGGCGCGAGAGCTGGCGGAGTCCCAGGGTGAGCAGGTGCTCCTCCACCGCGACTTCCACCGCGGCAACGTGCTCGCGGCGACGCGAGAGCATTGGCTCGTGATCGACCCGAAGCCGATCGTGGGCGAGCGCGAGTTCGACGCCGCGTGGCTGGTCGGCGACGAGGTGCACGATGCCCGCCGGCGGCTCGACCTCGTGGCGAGCGAGCTCGACCTCGACCGCGAGCGGCTGCGGCGCTGGGGAGTCGTCCGCTACGCGGCGGGAACGCAGGGTGCCGCAGAGCCAGGGTGGCCCGGCGGAACGGGAGAGATGCGGCGGATCGCAGAGGCCATTCGCTCCGCATGACCACCTCCATCTGAAGGCATGGCGATTGTAGGGTGCGGCCCATGGCGGTTCTCACCTCGCAGGTCGAGAGCGACGAGGTCTTCGCCCGCCGGCACGAGCGGATGGAGGGGCTTGTCGCAGAGCTTCGTGAACGCTCGGAGGAGATCGCTCGCGGCGGCGGCGAGAAGGCGACCGAGCGGCACCGCTCCCGCGGGAAGCTGACGGCGCGCGAGCGGATCGACCGCCTCGTCGACCCGGGCGGCGCCTTCCTCGAGCTGAACGCCCTCGCCGCCTGGGAGCTCTACGACGGCGCGGCGCCCGCCGCCGGCGTCGTCACCGGAATCGGCGTGGTCGAAGGGCGCGAGTGCGTGATCGTCGCGAACGACGCCACGGTGAAAGGCGGCTCGTACTTTCCGCTGACCGTCAAGAAGCACCTGCGGGCACAGGAGGTGGCGGAGCAGAACCGCCTGCCCTGCCTCTACCTCGTCGACTCCGGCGGCGCGTTCCTCCCACTCCAGGACGAGGTCTTCCCCGATCGCGACCACTTTGGCCGGATCTTCTTCAACCAGGCCCAGATGTCCGCGAAGGGGATCCCGCAGATCGCGGTCGTGATGGGCTCGTGCACAGCCGGCGGCGCCTACGTCCCGGCGATGAGCGACGAGACGGTGATCGTCCGTGGCACGGGCACGATCTTCATCGGCGGGCCGCCCCTCGTGAAGGCGGCCACCGGACAGGACGTCTCGGCGGAGGAGCTCGGCGGAGCGGATGTCCACACCCGCCGCTCGGGCGTCGCCGACCACTACGCCACGAACGACGAGCACGCCCTCGCGCTGGCCCGGCAGATCGTCCGCAACCTCCAGGGGCGCAAGCCCGATCCGCCCTGGGATGCCGCCGAGCCCGAGCCACCCGCGGCCGACCCGAACGAGCTCTACGGCCTGATCCCGGAGGACTTCCGGCACCAGGCGGACGCCCGTGAGCTGATCGCGCGGATCGTCGACGGCTCGCGCTTCGACGAGTTCAAGGCGCTCTACGGCGAGACGCTCGTCACGGGGTTCGCGCGGATCGAGGGGTACCCGGTCGGGATACTCGCCAACAACGGCGTCCTCTTCGCGGAGTCGTCGCAGAAGGGCGCCCATTTCATCGAGCTCGCTTGCAAGCGGCGGGTGCCGCTCGTCTTCCTGCAAAACATCACGGGCTTCATGGTCGGGCAGGAGTACGAGGCCGGCGGGATCGCGCGCGACGGGGCGAAGCTCGTGATGGCGGTCGCGAACGCGGCGGTGCCGAAGTTCACCGTCGTCGTCGGCGGCTCGTTCGGCGCGGGGAACTACGCCATGTGCGGCCGGGCGTACGAGCCTCGCCAGCTCTGGATGTGGCCCAACGCCCGCATCTCGGTCATGGGCGGCGATCAGGCCGCGACCGTCCTGACGATGGTCGGCGACACCGATCCCGACGAGATCCGCAAGAAGTACGAGCGCGAGGGGAATCCGTACTACTCCACCGCGCGGCTTTGGGACGACGGCATCATCGACCCGCTCGACACACGCAGGGTAGTAGCGCTCGGGCTCTCCGCAGCGATGAACGCCCCGATCCCCGAGACCATCTTCGGCGTCTTCAGGATGTGATGCGGCTCTTCCGGCGCAAGCGGCAACTCCAGGAGATCAGCGAGACCGAGGCGTACGACCGGTCCTACGGCGAGCGCTCGCAGCTGGTGACGAAGGTGCATCTCCCGCCGCGGCGGCCGCGCTACCGCGAGGTGCTCGCGGACGGCGAGAAGCTGCGCCGCGCGTTTCTCGACAAGCTCGACAACAGGGACAAGGAGGAGGACAAGTAGGTGGCCCCGGTGGCCACGAGCCGCCTGAGCGGGGCTAGCGCGGTCGCCCGGTTCGTGCTTTGGAACCTCGCCGACACGAAGACGACCGAGGGGTGAGCAGGACCGTCCTTCTCCTGCTCGCGCTCCTGGTTGCGGGCGGTTGCAGAAGCGGCGGGAAGGATCGGGCCGCTGCGCCGACCGGGCTGCAGACGGTGGCGACCACCGAGCTCGGTCGCTACATCTGCGCGCCGCAGAGGGACCGCGTCCCGTGCACACGCGGGGCTCGAGCCCAGATCGGCTACCAGTTCGTCCTGGAGACCCATTGCGGCATCCGTTTCGCGTACTTCGACGGCCGGCTGTGGGAGGCGGTTCGGCCCCGCCCCGACCGCTCGGGCAACCCGCCGCCGGGCTGGGGCAATCCGTTTCAACGCGGCTCGATGCGGCTCGTCGCGCCCACGCGAGCCGAGTTCCGGGCCGGGCGCCTCACCGCCTCGTTCCGCCCGGCGCGCCGCGGGCATCGGCCCGACCGCTGCGAGTAGTCACAGTTGAGCCGCTGTCCTGGCTCGGCCTCGCGTTCGAGCACTAGAGTACGAGCTCCTCCGGAAACGTCTCGGCTCCCGCGAACCGCTCGGGCCGATACGGGGAGAGATCGAGCTCCGCCTCGCCGTGGAGGAGCTCCTCAGCGACCGCGCGACCGACCGCAGGCGACTGC
Source organism: Gaiellales bacterium (assembly GCA_038237865.1). Classification (GTDB taxonomy): domain Bacteria; phylum Actinomycetota; class Thermoleophilia; order Gaiellales; family Gaiellaceae; genus 3-1-20CM-4-69-9. Next base: position 82,860 of record JBBRYG010000009.1, read on the forward strand.
ATGAAGCCGTGACCGGAGAAGCCACATGCCACGTAGATGCCCTCGCCGGCAGGCCCAACGATTGGATGGGCGTCGGGTGTCATGTCGTAGAGCCCAGCCCAGGCGCGGACGACGGGAGCCGCGGCGGCCGGCGGATACCGATGGGCGAGCCGTTCACGCCAGTCTTCGACCAGCCCGTCGTCGACCTCCTCCAGCGCCGACCAGCGAGGGACGGGCTCGGCCATCGCAAGCCGCAGGTTGTGGTCCCGGCGCCGGAAGTGGAAGCCGGTCTCCTCCTCGATCGTCATCGGGAGGTCGTGGGGAAGCGCCGGCACGGGGCCGACGTCGACGAGCTGGCGGACGAGCGGCCGGATCGGAAGCGCCGGAACGAGCTCCGGGGATGAGGCTCCGCAGGCGACCACGAGCAGATCGCCGGAGAGGTCGCGCGCGTCCGTGTGCTCTCGCACTTCCACCCCTCGCGCCACGGCCCGGCGGACGAGCTCGCGCGTGACCTCCGCGGGCTCTGCGACACCGTCCTCCCAGCAGGCGCCAGCACCCAGGACGTCGTCGTGGCGAAGGCCCGCGATCCCGGCTGCGTCGGCCTCGACGATCGGGACGCCCAACTCGCGCTGGATCGCCATACGCTCGCGGAGGCGCGCAAGGCCCGCCTCGGTGGTGGCGACGAATAGATAGCCCACCGCCTCGAACCGCGGTGCCCCGAGCTCCGCGAAGAAGCGCATCGACGCGCGAGCCAGCGCCACCTCCGGGGGAGTCGAGAACTGCTGTCTGACGCCCCCCATCGCCTTTCCCGTCGCACCGCTCGCGATCCTGGCTCTGTCCGCGAGCACTACGTTCTGTGCGCCCAGGAGGGCCAGGTGGTAGGCGATCGAGGCGCCTACCGCGCCTGCGCCGGCCACAATGATTCGCTGCTTCACGTTTCCCCGCGCGACGGAGCCAGAGGCGGAGGAGGCGCTGCCGCCGGTAATGACGATTCGAGCCACGCGTCGAGCTCCCCCTTCTCTCCGTCGGTCAGCATCCGCAGCGGCCGCCGTACATCCGGCCCCACCGGGACGCCCCGCCGTGCCACGACGAGCTTCAGCGCCGCCTGGAACGGATAGCGCTGCACGACCTCGCGGATCGGGCCGAGGCGAGCCGCTGCGGGGTCGCGCACAGCGGCTGCAACCAGTTCCGGGAAGGCAGATCCAAGTGCAGAGACCGCCCCGACCGCGCCCGCGGCGAGTCCCTGCGGAATCAGCGCCTCCGGCCCGACGAGCACGTCAAGCCCCTCGAGGAGGTAGGAACGGAAGCGCTCCCAGGGAACGTCGGACACCTTCAGGCCCGCAAGGTTCGGCGCCTCCTCGCGCAGCCGCTCCAGCACCGCGACCGAGATCTCGTAGCCGCTCCTGGCGGCGAACTCGTAGACGTAGAAGGGCGTCGGGGAGCAGGCCCGGGCAGCAGCGGCGAGATGCACCAGCTGCTCCTCCTCGTCGAGCGGGAAGTACGGCGGCGCCATCACGGCAACCGCGTCGGCCCCGGCTTCCGCGGCCTGGGCAGCAAGCTCGACGGTGTTCCACGTCGACTGCGCGCCGCAATGCACGGCGACAGCGAGGCGCCCCTCCGCCGCATCGATGAAGAGTTGCGCAGCGCGCATCCGCTGCTCGACCGGCAGGAGAAAACCCTCGCCCGTGGTGCCCAGAGCCAGGAGTCCGTCGAGCCCACCAGCGGCGAGAAAGTCGACGTAGGGCGCAAAGGCGTCCTCGTCCAGAGCCTCGCCGCCGTCGCGCAGCGGGGTCACGGCTGCCGCCAGGGCACCTCGGAGCATGCCGCAACTCTAGGCGCCTATGCTCGCCCCGTGAACGGACTGCGGATCGAGCGGGACGGAGACGTCGTCCGGGTCACCCTGGCGAAGCCGGAGCGCAGAAACGCATTCGACGCGGCACTGATCGCCGAGCTGACCAAGGCGTTCGCCCACGTGGAGGATGCGCGGGCCGTCGTGCTCGCCGGCGATGGGCCCAGCTTCTGCGCCGGCGCCGACGTCGAGTGGCAGCGCTCTGCCGTCGATCTTTCCTACGAGGAGAACGTCGAGGACGCGCTGCGGCTCTACCGGATGTGCGAGGCGATCGATCGGTGCGCGGCGCCGGTCGTCGCGCGCGTCCAGGGGTACGCGCTCGGCGGCGGATCCGGCCTGGTCGCCTGCGCCGACATCGCAATCGCGGCCCCCGACGCGGTCTTCGGCTTCACCGAGGTCAAGCTCGGGATCATCCCCGCGGTGATCTCGCCTTTCGTCCTGCCACGAATCGGCGGCGGCGCAGCACGGCGGCTCTTTCTCACAGGCGAGCGCTTCGACGCGCAAACCGCCCTGCGCATCGGGCTCGTCCAGGAAGTCGCGGAGGGTCTCGACGGAGCGATCGAACGCGTCGTCGGCGAGCTGCTCACCTCCGGGCGTGAGGCGGCCCGCGCCGCCAAGCAGCTGATCCGCGACCGGCCTGCCGGAGAGGAAACGGCGCAGATCGCGGCGCTGCTCCGCTCCGGCGCCGAGGGCCAGGAGGGCCTGCGCGCCTTCCTGGACAAGCGCGCCCCCGACTGGAACTGAACGGGGTCGTCCGTGGCTGAAGCCTTGCTTTGGGCGCTTGAGCTCGCGGGTACACTCAGCTGAAGATGGCAGATACGCGAAAGCCACCTCCCGCGCCTCCGCCCCCTCCACCGGGGATCTTCATTCCGGAAACCCGCAGCGGAAACGGCAACAAGAAGTAACGACAAAAGCCTGCTGAACTAGCTATGCGGCGATTGCTGCTGCTCGTCGGGGCGATCGTCCTCGTCGACACGATGTTCTTCGCGGCGCTGACGCCGCTCCTGCCCCACTACGTCGACGAGCTAGGCCTCTCAAAGGCCGGTGCGGGTCTGCTGGCGGCGATGTATCCGCTAGGCGCGCTCGTCGCGGGCCTGCCGAGCGGGATGGCGGCGGCGCGCTTCGGCGTGAAGCGAACCGTCCTCACCGGCCTGCTGCTGCTCACGGTCACGACTGCTGCGTTCGGCATAGCGGATTCGGAATGGTCGCTCGACCTCGCACGCTTCCTGCAGGGTGTCTCCAGCGCCTTTTCGTGGACGGGAGCCCTCGCCTGGCTCGTCGCCGCGGCACCGTCCGGCCGGCGCGGTCAGCTGATCGGCACCGCGTTCGCGACCGCGATCGCCGGCGCGATGCTCGGGCCGGTGATCGGGGCGGTCGCATCCGTCGCCGGAACCGGGCCCGCGTTCGGTGCGATCGCCGCAATCGCACTGGTTCTCGCCGCCGCCGCAGCGGCTACGCCTGCGAGCGTGCCGGAGCGCCCGCAGCCCCTCAGTGCCCTCGTCAGCGCGCTGCGCGTGCGGAAGGTCCAGGTCGGGATCTGGCTCTGTGTCCTGCCCGCGCTCCTCTTCGGGAATCTCGGCGTCCTCGCACCGCTCAGACTGTCGGAGCTCGGCTGGGGCGCTGTCGCGGTCGGCGCCACCTACCTGGTCGGCGCGGGGCTCGAGGCCACTGCTGCCCCATTCATCGGCCGCTTCTCCGACCGGCACGGGCGCTTCCGTCCGCTCTTCCCGGCTCTGGCGAGCTCCGCCGTGATGGCCTTCGTCCTCCCATGGCCGGGGCGCGCGATCGTTCTCGCGGTGGCCGTGGTGCTCGCGAGCCTCGCCTTCGGGAGCTTCTGGACGCCGGCGATGTCGATGATCACCGACGAGGCCGAGGCTCGGGGGCTCGACTACGGCTATGCGTTCGCGCTCGTCAACCTCGCCTGGGCGCCCGGCCAGGCCGGCGGCGCGGCGGTCGGCGGTGCGGTCGCGTCGGCGACGAGCGACGCGGTGCCGTACTTCGCCCTGTCGGTGACCTGCCTGGCCACTCTTGCAGGGATCTGGCGTTACAGCCGTACGGCGGTGCCGGTCTCGGCCGAGCGGTAGAGCGCTTCGACCGTCCGGGCCTGGCCGACCGCGTCCGCGCGTCCCAGCAGCGGCTCCTCGTCACCGCGCACGGCCGCCGCGAAGTTCTCCAGCTGAAGCCGGTAGGGGTCGGCGTCCTCGACCGCGATCCGTTCCACCTCCTCCCCGCGCCGGAGCTCAACCGCTGTGCCGCCTCCCCAGGGATCCGCCAGCGACGCCGTGCCCTCGGATCCGACTGCCGCGAGCCCGCGGCGCATCGGCAGATCGAAGCCGCAATCGAAGTGCGCGAGCACGTCTCCCGGGAAAGAGAGAACACCCGCGAAGCGAAGGTCGACTCCGGTCGGCCCAAGCACCTGCCGGCCGAGCGCAAGCTCCGGCTCCCCCGCGAGCAGGCGCGAGCCACTGACGCAGTACGTGCCGACGTCCATCAGCGAACCTCCCTCCAGCTCGGGAAGGAACCGCGGGTCACCGACATTGTCGAGTGTGAAGCTGAAGCTGGCGACGACAAGACGCAGGTTGCCGATCGATCCCCTCTCGACCAGCTCCACGAGCTTCTTCGTCTGCGGGTGGTGGCGCCACATGAACGCCTCCATCAGCACCTTGGCCGCGCGTGCGGCCGCGTCGAAGGCGCGCTCGACCTGGCCCGGGTCAGGGCTCATCGGCTTCTCGCAGAGGACATGCTTTCCGGCCTCGAGCGCGCGCACCGACCACTCGACGTGCATCGAGTTCGGCAGGGAGATGTAGACCGCATCGACGTCGGGATCGGCGAGCAGCGCCTCGTAGCTTGCGTGCGCGTGCTCGAGCCCATGTGCGTGCGCGTACGCCTCGGCGCGAGCCCGGTCACGCGACCCGACCGCAACCACGTCGACGCGGTCCGAGCCGCCCGCGCCCGTGAGGATCGCCTCATTGATCCGCGCCGTGGAGAGCAGCCCGAGCCGAAGGCGAGACACTCTCAGGCCGCCGCCCGCATGTTCTGCTCGAGATGCTCCAGGCTGCCGGTACCCGGGATCGGGAGCATCACCGGCGAGCAGTCGAGCAGCCAGCGGAGCTCCCGCACCGGGTCGTCCTTGCCGTCGCCGATCGGAGACCAGGGCATGAAACCGATCGCGGACTGCTCGCAGACGCGCAGCACGTCGTCGGAGACCGTGACCCAGCGGCTGTACTCGTTCTGCACCGTCGCGATCGGTGCCACGGCACGAGCCCGTTCGAGCTGCTCGACGCTGACATTCGAGAGGCCGATGTGCCGGATCTTCCCTTCCCCCCGAAGCGCCTCCAGCGCCCCGACCGACTCCTCGATCTCGACATCCGGGTCGTGCCGGTGGAGCTGGTAGAGGTCGATCGTCTCCAGGCGGAGGCGCCGCAAGCTGCGCTCGCACGACCGACGGAGAGACCCTGCGCGCCCGTCGCGCGAGCGGCCCGCGTCCGGGTCGTAGGTGATCCCGCCCTTCGTCGCGATCACGAGGCCATCGGGATACGGATGGAGGGCCTCTGCGATCAGCAGCTCGCTCGTCTCCGGCCCGTAGACGTCGGCGGTATCGATCAAGTTGGCGCCCAGCTCGAACGCACGCCGGAGAACTCGGATTCCCTCCTCGCCCCGCACGCGCATCGCGCCGAAGCCGAGGCGGTTCACCTCCAGCTCGCCGCCGATCATGAAGGTGTCCGCCATGGCCGCGGGACGTTACCCTCGTGCCATGAGCGCTGTCGCGTCCATCGAGCGCGAGCTGCGCGGCGTCCTGGGCGAGGGCAAGGTGACCGCTCCGACGGCGCCGTACCTCGCGGACGAGACAGAGGCACGCGGACTGCGGGGCCGAGCCGACGCCGTCGCATTCCCGGAGACCGCCGAAGAGGTCGCAACGGTCGTCGCCTGGTGCTACGAGCATGGCGTTCCGGTCGTCCCGCGCGGCGGGGGGACGGGCTATGCCGCGGGAGCGGTTCCGCTCGACGGCGGCGTCGTCCTTTCGCTCGAGCGCCTGGCGCGGGTGCGCTCGTTCGACCCGCTGCTCTGGAGGATGGAGGTGGAGGCGGGGATGACGACTGCCGAGGTCCGGCGGATCGCGCGCGAAGGCGGTCTGCTCTTTCCACCGGACCCGGGTGCGGCCGAGCAATCGCAGATCGGCGGGAACGTCGCCACCAACGCAGGCGGGCCGCACGCCTTCAAGTACGGCGTCACCGGCGCGTGGGTCACCGGCCTCGAGGTCGTCGTCGCGCCCGGAGAGCTGATCCGGCTGAGGGGCCCTCTGCGGAAAGACGTCGCGGGCTACGACCTCACCTCGCTGCTTGTCGGCTCGGAGGGGACGCTCGGCGTCGTCACCTCGGTCTGGCTCCGGCTCACGCCGGCACCGGAGGCGGCCTGGCCGATCGTCGGCTTCTTCGACGGCGTCCGCGCGGGTTGTGATGCGGTCGAGCGGATCGTCGGCAACGGTCTGCCCGTGGCCGCACTGGAATATCTGGACGCGGAGACGATGCGCTATGCGGGGAGCGGGTTCCCCACACGGGTTCCCGAGGGCCTGTTCGGCGTGCTGACCGAGGCGGACGGCTCGGTGGACGAGGCCGCACGCGTCCGAGCGGATGTCCTCGAGCTGCTGGCCGAGGACGCGCGCATGCTCTACGCGCCGGAGACGTCCAGGGAGATCGCGGCCCTCTGGCGCTGGCGCGAGGGCGTGACGCTCCGCGTACAGGCCCAGCGCGGCGGCAAGGTGAGCGAAGACGTCGCCGTCCCGCTCGACCGGCTTGCAGAGGCGATCGAGGAATCGCTCGAGATCGGTCTTCGCCTTGGCGTGCCCGCAGCCTCGTGGGGCCACGCCGGGGACGGGAACCTGCACACGACCTACCTGCTCTCGCCGGACGACCCGGACGAGCGCGAGCGCGCGGGAGCGGCCTCCGAGGAGCTGTTCGCGCTCGCCCTTCGCCTCGGCGGGACGATCTCCGGCGAGCACGGCGTCGGAGCCGTCAAGGCGCCGTGGCTCGCGCGGCAGCTCGGTCCGCGGGCAAGCGAGCTGCACCGAGCCGTGAAGCAGAGCTTCGATCCGAAGGGACTTCTGAACCCGGGAAAGAACGTTCCTTGATCCAGAAGCTCCTCGTCGCGAATCGCGGCGAGATTGCTCTCCGCATCTTCCGCGCCTGCCGTGAACTCGGAATCGCGACGGTCGCCGTCGCGGCCCCGGACGATCAGGGATCCCTGCACGCCCGTTCGGCCGACGAGCGCGCCGACGTCGCGAGCTACCTGTTCTCGGAGGAGCACATCCGAGCCGCCAAACAGACCGGCGCCGACGCGATCCATCCCGGTTACGGCTTCCTCGCCGAGAGCGGGGACTTCGCGGAGTCCGTGCTCGCCGCCGAGCTGACCTGGGTCGGCCCCACGCCGGAGGCGTTGCGCGAGGGCGGCGACAAGCTCGAGGCGAAGCGGATCGCGCGCGAGGCCGGTGTCCCCGCCGTCCCGACCGGAGACCCCGGAGAGATCGGCTTCCCGCTCGTCGTCAAAGCAGCGGCCGGCGGCGGCGGCCGCGGCATGCGGGTCGTCCGGGCCCCCTCAGAGCTCGACGAAGCCCTCGCGGCCGCCCAGCGCGAGGCGAAGGCGGCATTCGGGGACGAGACGGTGTTCTGCGAGCGCTACGTCGAGCGCCCGCGGCACGTCGAGATCCAGCTGCTGGCGGACTCACACGGAGCCGTCGCCGCGCTCGGAGAACGGGAGTGCTCAATTCAGCGTCGCCACCAGAAGGTGCTCGAGGAGTCCCCTTCCACCGCCCTCGACGAAGCGCTTCGAGCCGAGATGAGCGCCGCAGCCGTCCGGTTCGCCGCGGCGATCGGCTACGAGAGCGCGGGCACCGCCGAGTTCATGCTCGAGGGCCGCGACTTCTGGTTCCTCGAGCTGAACGGACGCATCCAGGTCGAGCACCCGGTCACGGAGCTGGTGACGGGGATCGACCTCGTGCAGGCGCAGCTCCGCATCGCGAACGGCGAGGAGCTCGAACGGGTGTTGCCAAGTAACACAGTGTTACAAGGCCCCGGCTCCGGCCATGCCGTCGAGGTGCGGCTCTACGCCGAGGATCCGCGCACGTTCTTTCCGCAGACGGGTCGGATCGAGCGGCTGCGACTCCCCACCGCCATCCGCGTCGACGCGGGCGTCGAGGAGGGCGACGAGGTCGGGATCGGGTACGACCCGATGCTCGCGAAGCTGATCGCGCACGGCGAGAGCCGAACGGAGGCGCTCGACCGGCTCGGCGCCGCGCTCGCGCAGACGGAGGTCGAGGGCGTGACGACGAACCTCTCCTTCTTGCGCTGGCTGGTCGCGCATCCGGCCGTCCGAGCAGGCGAGACGACGACCGCGTTCCTGACGGAGCACCCTCCGCTCTCGACGCCGCCGCTCGGCGCGCCGGACGCGCCGTGGCGGGGCCCTTTCAGGCTGAACCTCCCCGCTCCCCCGCCCGCCGCGGCCCCGGACGTCGAGTCCGCAACCGAGAACCACGGCGCCGCCGCGGAGCAGAGCACGGTGTCGGCCCCGATGCCCGGCACGGTGATCCGCCTCCTGGTCGCCGTCGGCGACAAGGTCAAAGCGCGGCAGCCGCTGGTCGTGCTGGAGGCGATGAAGATGGAAACTCCGTTGGCGTCTCCTTACGACGCCGTCGTGAGAGCCGTGAACGTCACCGAAGGCGACCGAGTCGCAGGAGGCGCAATCCTCGTAGAACTCGAGGAGTAGCCGCGTTCGACCAACAGAATTCTTGGAGCGCGGGGCTTCGCCTCGCGCGTTTCCCCGCGAAGCGGCGTCACTCAACCGGTTGCGAGAACTCTAAAAAAGCTTTTGCAACCGCATAGCAGCGCCCATGTCCCCTTTGACCTTGAGCTTTCCGGTCATGTAAGCGCTGGTCGGGTTCTGTTCTCCGCTTGCGATCTTCTCGAAGGTCTCCTCGGAGGCCGAGATCACAGCGTCGGCATCCTCCCCGCCCTCCGTCACGCTGACCTTGCCGTCGTTGACCTCGACCGTCCACTTGCCGGCGCCGTCGATGTCGAACAAGTACGAGTTGGTCATTCCCTCCGTCTTCGACTCGTCGACGCGGCTCTCCAGACCTTCGAAGAACTCTCGTGCGCTCATGCCGCCCAGCCTAGCTCAGGGAACGACACCGACGGGCTCGAAACGGCGCCCCTCACGACCGGAGGGGAGCAGGGCGGCGAGCCCGATCGCGAGGACTGGCGCCGCAGAGGCGACCAGCAGGGTCGCGCGGAGACTCGTAGCGTCTGCGAGAGAGCCGAGCGCGACGGCGGCGATGCCCCCAAGCCCCACGGAGAGTCCGATCGAGAGACCCGACGCCATCCCGATGTGGTGCGGCAGGTACTCCTGGCTCATCACCATCGTGACGCCGAAGCTGCCGACCACGCAGGCGCCCACGAGCGTGACGGCGATCGCGCCGACCACTCCACCGGCGAGCACGAAGAGAAGGATCAGCGGTCCCGTTGCGACGACGCTCGCCAGCAGCACGTGCCGGCTGCCGAAGCGGTCCGCGAGCGGGCCGAGAGCAAGCGTTCCGATGCCGCCCATCAGGAGCATCGCTGCAAGCAGATGGTTGCCGTAGGCCTTCGAGTGCCCCAATGAAACCTCCCAGAGCGGTACGAACGAGATCAGGCCGAACCAGGCGACGCTCCGCAGAGCGATCACGCCGAGCAGAAGCCCCATCGCGCGCCGATCGTCCTCGCCGGCCCGAGCCCTGGGTGAGCTCGGGTCGGGGGCGAAGCTGCGGAGATACGGCGTAACAAGCACGAGCCCAACAGCGGCGGCAAGACACGGAAGCGCGAGCAGCAGACCTCCGCGCAGGCCGAATCCGGCCACGAGCGCCGTCGTCACGATCGGGCCGAGAGCGAACCCGAGGTTCCCCCCGATCGAGAACCACGCCATCCCGCTCGCGCGCCGGCGGCCGCTGACGTATCCGGCGAACTTCGACCCCTCGGGATGGAAGGCGGCAACACCGATCCCCGACGCGAGCACGAGCAGGATCGCGGCCCAGTAGCTCGGGGCATCCGCGGCCAGGGCGATGCCGATACCCGCGAGGGCGACCCCGCTGGGCAGCAGCCACATCGCGCCCCGCCGGTCGGACCACAGCCCGAAGAGCGGCTGAATCAGGGACGACGACGCCTGCGACGCAAGGATCAGCGTCCCCACCAGCGTGTACGAGAGCGAAAATCGCTCCTTCAGGAACGGGATCAGCGCAGGGAGTGCACCGTTGGCGAAGTCGGTCGCGAGGTGGCCGCCGGAGAGCAACGCCATCGCCCGCCGATCGAGCTCGGCCCGCACCGGGCCAGCGTAGCGACGGCTAAGCCGCGTGCGAGTGAGCGGCGCCGGGTAGGTAGCGCTCGATCAGCGCATGAGAGAGCTCCCACTGCGCGCGCGCCAGCTTGACACGGTTCTTCTCGATGCGTGTCGGCGCGGCGCTCCGCTCGCGCAGACGCTGCCGCTCCGTCGACAGGCCGGCAATCCGGTCGAGCAGCGTCTCGACGGAGGCACGGGCCGGCCCGCGCCGGAAGCGCGATGGAACGGCTGGCCGCAGGACCGTTGCGTTCATCTCGATCGTCATCATCGGCATCCGACGCCCGAAAGCTGAGCGTGTTAGCGCCAATTCGTAAGGACATCGTAAAACCCTGCTTGGATAGCATCGCGGCCCGATGCAGAACGTCACCGTCGAGGTAGCGCTTCCCGGCCGGATCGAGTCGGACGTGCTCGCCGTGCCGGTGGCGAAGGGTGCGAACGGCGAGAATGTCGGCGACGAAAAGCTCGCCGGCCTGCTGGCCCGTCTCGCCGCGGACGGAGAGCTGAGCGGCGAGCTCGGGACGGCGATCGTCCTCCACACGGACGGTGAGCTGCACCCCCGCCGGGTCGTGGCGGCCGGGGTCGGGCCCCGAGAGGCCGTAGACGCGGACGCGATCCGCACGGCTGCGGCGGCCGTCGTCCGGGCAGCCGAGGCCAATCGCGGGACCGTGGCCTGGATCCTCGACGAGGCGTTGCCGCTGCCGCTGCCCGAGCAGGCGCGTGCCGTCGTCGAAGGCACGTTGCTCGGCTCGTACAGCCCCGGCCGCTGGAAGACGAACGGGGACGAGCGCCGGCCCGTCGAGCGGATCGTGCTTTGCTCCGAGGATGCGTCACTCGCGGACCCGGGCATCCGGGCCGCAACCGTCGGGCGTTGGGTCAACAGGGCCCGCGATCTCGCGAACTCCCCGCCGAACGAGCTGACGCCGGAGGCGCTGGCGGCGCGCGCCGCAGAGATCGACCTGCCGCAGCTCACAGCGGAAGCACTGAGCCCGGCCCAGATCGAGGAGCTCGGCATGGGGGCACTCGCCGCCGTCGGGAGGGCGAGCGCGAACGGCCCACGCCTGATCGTCCTCAGCTACGACCCGCCGAGCCCGGCGCGGCCGGACGTGACGCTCGGGCTCGTCGGCAAGGCGATCACCTTCGACGCGGGCGGAATCTCGCTGAAGCCGGCGCTGAAGATGTACGACATGAAGGGCGACATGGCCGGTGGTGCGGGTGTGATCGGCGGAATCGCCGCCATCGCAGAGCTCGGCCTCCCCGTTCGCGTCGTCGCCGTCGTCGCCGCGGCCGAGAACCTCGTCAGCGGCGACGCGTTCCGCCCGGGGGACATCCTGCACGCGGCGAACGGCAAGACGATCGAGATCACGAATACCGACGCCGAGGGCCGGCTCGTGCTCGCGGACGCGCTCTGGTACGCCCGCCGCGAAGAAGCCACTCACCTGCTCGACCTCGCGACTCTGACCGGCGCGATGGAGCTCGCGCTCGGCGACCTCTACGCGGGCATGTTCGCGAACGACGACGCCTGGCGCGACGAGATCCTCGCGGCGGCGAAGACGAGCGGCGACCACACCTGGCCGTTCCCGCTCCATCCGCGCTACCGCCGCTACGTCGATTCCACCTTTGCCGACCTGAAGAACTCGTCGGAGCTGAAGCAGGGCTCACCGGTGCTCGCCGCCGAGTTCCTGCGGGAGTTCGCCGGCGAGGGCCCGTGGGCCCACATCGACATGGCCGGCCCCGGTTTCCTCGAGCGCTCCCGCGGCGACTACCTCACGCAGCCCGGCGGCACCGGCTGGGGCGTCCGGCTCATCGTCGAACTGGCGCAGAGGCTCGCAAGCGAGCCTCTGCGCTAACGGTTGTGCAACGAGACAAAGCAATGACCCGAGCCAAAGCAGCTAGCGGTTTCGGCCGCCAGGCCGAAACCGCATGAACTTCGATCTCGACCAGGAGCACGAGCTCGTTCGCTCGACCGTGCGTGAGTTCGCGCAGCAGCGCATCGCACCCGTCGCCGAGGAGCTCGACCGCGAGAGCCGCTTTCCCTACGACCTCGTCGCCGAGCTCGCCGAGCTCGGGCTGATGGGCATGACAGTCCCGGAGGAATACGGCGGCGCGGGCGCCGACACCGTCGCGTACGCGATCGCCGTCGAGGAGTTGACCCGGGTGGACTCCTCCGTGGCGATAACCGTAGCCGCCCACCACTCGCTGGGAACGCTGCCGATCCTCTACTTCGGAGACGATGAACAGAAGCAGGAATGGCTGCCACGCCTGGCGTCGGGCAAAGAGCTCGCCGCCTTCGGGCTGACGGAGCCGGACGCGGGCTCCGACGCGGGAGCGACCCGCACGATGGGCGAGCTGCGCGGCGGCGAGTGGGTGGTCAACGGCTCGAAGATCTTCATCACGAACGCCGGCACGGACATCACCGCGTGCGTGACGATCACGGCGCGCACCGGCGACGGCGAGATTTCCAACCTCATCGTCCCGAACGGGACGCCGGGCTATGTGATCTCACAGCCGATGAAGAAGCTCGGCTGGAAAGCGTCCGACACACGCGAGCTCTCGTTCGAGGACTGCGCCGTGCCGGAGCGCAACCTGCTAGGCCCGCGAGGCGAGGGGTACCGCCAGTTCCTCCAGATCCTCGACGGTGGCCGCATCTCGGTCGCAGCGATGGGCGTCGGCCTCGCCCAGGGCGCCTTCGACCTTGCCTACGCCTACGCGCAGGAGCGGCAGCAGTTCGGGCAGCCGATCGGCAAGTTCCAGGCAGTGCAGTTCCGGCTGGCCGACATGGCCACCGAGATCGAAGCCGGCCGCAATCTCGTCTACAAGGCTGCGTGGCTGAAGGACCGGGGCCGAGACTTCGCGCTCGCCGCTGCCCAGGCGAAGCTGTACACGGGGGAGCTCTCCAACCGGGCCGCCAACTGGGCGCTACAGATCCACGGCGGCTACGGCTACATGGACGAGTACGCGGTCTCGCGGCTCTACCGGGATCAGAAGATCCTCGAGATCGGCGAGGGCACCAACGAAGTGCAGCGCATGGTGATCGCAAAGCACCTCGGGCTCTAGCTGGCCTAATCGGCGCTATAGAAAACAAGCCGGACGGGCTGCTACGGTCAGCTAGTGGTGTTCCGCCAGTTCGTCGACGACGACCTCGGCTGCGCCTCCTATCTGATCGGCGACTCCAGGGCAGGAGAGGCGCTCCTCGTCGACCCCGCGTTCGCGATCGAGCGCTACCTCGGGGCCGCGGAGGAGCTGGGTGTTCGAATCGTGCGCGTCGTCGAGACGCACACGCATGCCGACCATGTCTCAGGCCACGGGCGCCTCGCGCTTGAGCACGGCGTTCCTGTCTCGATCCATCCAGCGGCCGAGCCGGAGTTTCCATTCGACCCGATCGAGGACGGGCAAGAGCTCAGCGTCGGGGCGGCGGCGATGCGCGTCCTGCACACGCCCGGTCACCGGCCGGAGCACTGCGCGCTGCTCGTCGATGAGGGGCTGGTCCTGACAGGCGACTCGCTCTTCGTTGGAGACGCCGCCCGCCCGGATCTCGCGGTCGAGGCGCGCGCGGGCGCGCATGACCTTTTTCGCTCCCTTCATCGCCTGCTCGAGCTTCCCGACGCCACCGAGGTTTATCCCGGACACGTAGCCGGCTCGCTCTGCGGCGCGGCGATGAGCTCCGCCCACTCGTCCACGATCGGCGCCGAACGCCGAACGAACAGCGCTCTCGCGATCGCAGACGAAGACGAGTTCGTGACGACATCGGCATCGGTCAGCACACCCAAGCCGCCGACGACGGCCCGAGTCGTGGCGCTCAACCGCGGCCCGTGGGTCGGGGCGCCGCCGCCTCTCCGCCGGGTAGCAGACTGTGACAGGGCGACGGTGCTCGACGTTCGGACAGCGGACGCCCACGCGGCCGGCCATGTCTGCGGCGCCATCAGCGTCCCCGTGTCGTCGTCATCCTTCGCGACCCGCGCCGGCTTCCTTCTGGATCTGGACGAGCGCATCGTCCTGCACGCGTCGTCCGCCGAGGAGGCGGAGCTCGCCGCGCGAGGTCTGCACGCCGTCGGTTTCCTCGACCTCGAGGGCTTGGTCGCCGGCGCGGAGGCGACCGAGCGAAGCAACCCTGTCGAGCTCAGCGAGCTCGAGCGGCTCATGGAGGACCGCTCCGTCCAGGTGCTCGACGTCCGCGAGTTGCCGGAGCGCGACGCCGGTTACATCCCGGGAACGCTGCATATCCCGTACCGCCTGCTACGCACCTGCGGCTGCGGCGGTGTCGATCGCGACCGGCCGGTCGTCACGATCTGCGAATCCGGCGCCAGGGCCGGAATCGCAGCGAGCGTGCTCGCCGCGGCAGGAGTCGACGCACGGCCTGTGCTCCACGGCGGCATCAACGACTGGCAGGGTCAGACGGTCGAGTTCCGCCGCTGCGGCGGCTAGCCTCAACGACCGGCCTACCCGCTCGAACTTCGCTACCGAATCCCTCCTCAGCGCACGCGCTCGACCCGGTACCCCCAGCGCTCCATCGTCTCGATCAGCTGCTCACAATGCGAGGGATCGCGCGTCAGCACGGTCAGCTCGACCTCGGTCTGGCCGATCGGTAGCTCCATCCCCTCGCGATGGTGCTCGACGGAGACCAGGTTGACGCGTTCCGTCCCGAGCAGTCCCAGGAGCTTCGCGAGCTCCCCCGGGCGGTCCGGAAGGCGCGTCCGCAATACGAGATAGCGACCCGCGAGGGTCAGGCCCCGCCGCATGACAGAGATCAGCAGCGTCGGATCGATGTTGCCGCCCGAGAGCAGCACCGCCACCGGCCCGTCGCCACCCGAGACGCGTCCCGCGAGCAGCGCGGCCACCCCTACGGCGCCGGCCCCTTCGACGAGGAGTTTCGTCCGCTCGAGGAGAAGAACGATCGCCTCGCTGATCTCCTCGTCGGTGACGCTGACAAGCGCATCGCAGGTGTGCTCGAGAATCGGCATCGTCAGTTCGCCGGGCGACTTGACTGCGATTCCGTCGGCGATCGTGAACCCCGGCCCCCCCGGCAGCGTGCCCGCCGCCTGGACGCCGATCACGCGTACCTCCGGCCGCACGGCTTTGAGCGCCAGCGCGATCCCGCTGCAGAGCCCGCCGCCGCCGACCGGTACGAGCACGGTCTCGAGGTCGGTCAGCTGCTCGGCCAGCTCGAGGCCGATCGTCCCCTGTCCGGCGATCACGATCTCGTCCTCGAACGGGTGAACGAACGTCGCGCCCGTGTCGTCCACGAATGCACGCGCAGCGTCCAGCGAGTCCTCGAAGCGCGCCCCGACGAAGCGGACGTCGGCCCCGTACGTTCGCGCCGCCTCGACCTTGGCCATCGGCGCGTCCTCCGGGACGAAAATCGTCGCTGGCACGCCGAGCTCACGTGCGGCCCACGCGACCGCCTGGCCGTGGTTCCCTGCGCTGGCCGCGACCACCCCGTGGCTCCGATCGTCGTCGCTCAGCGTTGCGAGCCTGTTGACCGCGCCGCGGACCTTGAACGCGCCCGTCCGCTGCAGGTTCTCCGCCTTCAGGTGCACTTCGCGCCCAGCGAGGCGCGAAAACGTCTCGGAGCGGTAGATCGGCGTGACCCGCGCGATCCCATCGATCCGCGCACGGGCCGTCTGTATGTCAGTGAGGGCGATCCCGGAGAGAGCTCGATTGGATCGACCGGTCATTTCAGACGGACGCGCGGGCAAAGCCCGCGCGTCCTGGCAACGGCACCGCAAGCGGTGCCTCAGTAAGTGTCGGTCCGGTCCGTGTCGCCAAGGTTAAACACCTTCTCCATGATCTCCCGCACGGCACTGAGCGGGTCGAGCTCGCGGCGCTGCACCTCGTCCAGGACGCGACGCAGCTCGGGGTCGTTCTCCACCGTGCGCTCCAGATAAGCCTTTGCCCTGCCGGAGGCGAGCGCGAACACCTCGCCCGCGAGATTCTTGCGGCGTCGCTCCTCGAGCAGGCCCTCCGACTCGAGATGCGCACGGTGCTCTGCGACCTTGTCCCAGAGTTGGTCGACGTTCTCGCCGCGGATCGCTTCGGTGAGCACGATCGGCGGCTTCCAGGCGCGCTCGTGGTCGAGGGCCAGGATCGACCGCACCTCGTTCAGCATCGTCTTGGCTGCGGGGTGATCCAGCTTGTTGATCGCGATCACGTCGGGGATCTCCATGATCCCTGCCTTGAGCGCCTGAACCGAGTCTCCCGAGCCGGGCATCAGCACCAGGACGATCGTGTCGGCGATCCCCATCACCTCGACCTCACTCTGGCCCGTGCCGACGGTCTCGAGGAAGACGAGCTCCTTGCCGGATGCGTCGAGGATGAGCAGCGCCTGCAGGGTCGCCTCCGCCAGGCCCCCCAGGTGGCCACGCGTTCCCATCGATCTGATGAAGACTTCAGGGTCGAGGAAATGGTCCGCGAGCCGGATGCGGTCGCCGAGCAGCGCACCCTTTGTGAACGGGCTTGACGGATCGACGGAGATGACGCCGACGCTCCGCCCCTCGACGCGCACGCGGCGGACGAGCGCGCTGATCAAAGTCGACTTCCCGACGCCCGGGGGCCCGGTGATGCCGATCGCGTATGCCCGACCCGTCTCCGGGTAGAGGTCGCTGACGACGTCGTAGGCGAGCGCGTCGCCGTTCTCGACCAGGCTGATCGCCCGGGCCAGCGCCCGGCGGTCGCCGGCTCGGACGGCCGCGACCAGCGTCTCCCGCGTCCAGTCCCGGCGTGCCGCCACGGAGACGAACGCTACAAGGCGCCCTCGCCGGTGCGCTGGAGGACAGGCTCGTCCGCCGGATCCTGGAGCTGTGTCACCTGAGGCGCCGCGTCGCGCACGAGCACGAAGCCGGCGCCGGCGGCAATGAAGGTCACTGCGGCGACGATGCCCCAGGCCCAGCGCGCCCCGAGCGAGTCGACGAGTGGGCCGGCGAGCACGTACCCGAGACCGAGAAGCGCAAAGTTCACGCTCATGACGACCGTGAACGCTCGTCCGCGTAGGTGGTCGGGCGCGCCGCGCTGGACGAACAAGGCGTTGCAGATTCCGGCGACACCGTTACCGATTCCCAGCACGACGCAGCAGGCTGCGGCGACCCAGATGTTCGGCGAGATCGCGGCAAGCCCGTATCCGAGGGCCATGACTGCGACAGCACCGCCGTAAAGCTCACGGAGCGGGCGCTCCTCGGCGAGCGCCCCTCCGCCGAAGCTTCCGATCGCGAGCCCGAGCCCGATCGCCCCGAAGAGCAGCCCGTAGCCGAACGTGCCCCCGTCGAGGGCGTCCGTCGCGAGGAACACTTCAGCGACGTCTCCGATCCCCTTCCCGACCATCGCGACGCTCCACGCGACGAGCACGGCAAAGAGCAGCGGCGAACGGCGGACGAGCCGCATTCCGTCGGCGAGATCGCGCCAGTGACCGCGGCTCTCGCCCCGCTCGGCCTCCTGGAGGCGGCCTGCGATGCGCGCGATCAGCAGCGCCGAGAAGAGGAAAGAGACACCGTTGATCCAGTAGGCCGCCGACGGCCCGCCGAGCTCCACCAACAGCCCTCCGACCACCGGGCCCGCGGCCCAGCTGATGTTCTCGATCCCCTGGAGAAGCGCATTGGCGGCCGGCAGCCGATCGCTCGCGACCAGATTCGGGAGGCCCGCGTACGCCGACGGACGGAACAAGCCGGTTGCGAAGCCCGCCAGCCCCGCAAGCACGACGATCCAGGCCGCGCTGTCCACGAATGGGAGGGCGAGGAAGATCGCCGCCCGGGCGAGATCGGATCCGATCATCAACCCGCGTCTCGACAGCCGATCGACGAAAGGCCCGAGCAACAGGCCGATCGCGACTGCCGGCAGGAAGTCGACGAACAGCAGAACAGAGACCCATGCGCCCGACCCCGTTCGCTCCTTGATGTCGATCGCGAGCGCGACCGCGGCGAGCAATGTCCCGAAGCTCGAAGCGAACGTGGCGACGAACAGCAGCCGGAAGCCGGGCGCCTCGCGGAGCAAACTGAACTGGCGGCGGAGGTCGATCACCCCGCTCGGAGTGTGTCAGGAAGCGATGATTTCTGTCTTCACCCGAGCGAGGGCATTTGCGAGAAACGCCTGCTCCTCCGGCGTGCCGACCGTGACCCTGATCGCTGTCGCGGCGCCGAAGCCTGCGAGCGGTCGGACGATCACTCCGGCCCGCAGGAGCTCATCGAAGAGCAGGGTGGCGTCCTCCCCGGTCTCGACGTAGAGGAAGTTGGCGACGGCGCCGCCGACCGGCTCCAAGCCCCGCTCCCGCAGCAGCTGCTCGAGCTGCTTCCGGCCCTCGGCGTTGAGCATCCGTCTGCGAGAGAGCTCCTCCGGACTGTCCACGCTGGCGAGGGCAGCCTCCTGCGCGGGGGCGGTCAGATCGAAGGCGCGCCGGGTCTTGCCGAGGGCGGTCACGAGCTCCTCCGGCCCGATCGCGTAGCCCACGCGCAGGCCTGCGAGTCCATAGATCTTCGAGAACGTGCGCATGACGAGCACCCGCCGGCCGTGGCGGAAGTACTCGCAGATGCCGTCGGGATAGGTCGGCTCGTCGATGTACTCGTAGTAGGCCTGGTCGAGGACGGTGAGGACGTGCTCGGGCACGTGCTCGAAGTAGCGGTCGAGCTCGCTGCGCGTGTTCATCGTCCCGGTCGGGTTGTTGGGGTGGCAGAGATAGACGAGCTTCGTCCGTTCGGTCACGGCCGACAGGAGGCCGTCGAGGTCGTAGCGATGGTCCACGAGCGGCACCCGGACGGCGGCGGCGCCCACCTTGGCGGCGTAGATCGCATAGCTCGGAAACGAGGGCCACCCGAGGACGACCTCGTCGCCCGGTTCCAACACTGCCTGCGAGACGGTGTCGATGACGCCGTCGGCCCCGGAACCGACGGCGACCTCCTCGAAGCGCACGTCGTGGCGCTCAGCGAGGGCCGCGCGGAGGCGGTAGGCGCCGCCGTCCGGGTAGCGGTTGAGGCCCGCGGCGGTGCGAGCCAGCGCGTCGAGCGCGGACGGGAAGGGGCCGTAGGGCCCCTCGTTGGAGGCGAGCTTGACGACCCTGTCGAGGCCGAGCTCGCGCTGAACCTCCTCGACGGGCTTCCCCGGCTCGTACGGCCGGAGCCCGGCCAGCGTGCTGCGGACGAGCCCCCGGATGCCCGTCACGCTACGAGCTCGGCGGCCCGTCGTCAGATTGCTTGCGCCAGAAGAGCAATGCCCCGCCGACCGCAGCGAGCACCGCCGCGAGCGCCGACTTGTTCAATCCGGCGTGGTCACCCGTCCCCGGCACGGCCTCCTTGACCTTCTTCTTCCCCATCCGCTTGGCCATCTGCCAGACGGACCAGCCAAACATCGCATTGCGTCGATTCACGATTCCCATAGCTCTCCTTTCCTCGAGCGCGAGGTTATAGGAGACCACCATTGATCGACCAGACCCGCCGCCGGAGCCGGGCTCCGCCCGGCGGGCGGTCTCGCAGACGCAGTGACTCGGACTCGGGCCGCCGTGGGGAGCGCCCCGATTGGCCGCCGGAGCCGGGCTAGGCCCGGCGGGAGGCTCCCAACCGCAGAAGCGTCGCAACGGCGAAGAAGGGGGCCAACGGGGGAAACCTGGTTTCCCCCGTTATTCCCTCCGGGGCCCGCGGGCGACAAGGCCCCGGAGGTGGGGACGAGGGCACGTCCTGCCCACTAAGACGTCGGCGCGGGAAAAAACTTGCGCGTTACTTGCCAGGCTTCTTGCCGTTGCCGTTGCCGTTCCCGGCCGCCGGGCCTGCGTCGTACGGCCCGGGAAGCGGCTTGCGATGGGGCTTCGAGCGTCCCCCCTGCGGCTGCTGGCTGTTGCCTCTCGGGGTCGGGCGGGTCGGGTGGACCGGCCTGGCGCGGGCGGGGCGGGCAGGCGTGTTAGCGTGACGGGCGGCGACGCTTGCGTCCCCGCGATACGCCGGCTTTCCGTGAATTCCGCTGTGCTCGCGCTTCCGGCCACGGTTCTTTTCCGGACTCGCCCCCACCGCATTGTTGCTGGCCACTTTCCCCTTGCTGTAACCCGGAAGCGCGGCGCCGGGCTCCCGCACCGAGGTCAACCTCGGAGGCATGTGCTCGCGCGGCGCAGGAACGAGGCCCGCACCCGGCGGGACATCGCGAACGACTGCCTGGCGCTGTCCAATTGCCGCCGGCCTCGGCGCGTGCCAGGGCGCGTGCTTGACGCCCTCGTAGCCGGCTCCGCCGACGACGACGCCCGCCGTCACCGCGACGGCCGCCTTGATGGCGAGCCCGGTGCCGACGGCCGCGCCTCCGCCGCCGAAGAACGAGGCGAGAGAGCTCGGGAGCGGAACCGCGGCGAGCGTCTTGAGCGCGCTCCGCTGCGCACGCTGGCGGCGTGCGAACCGCGCGCACTCGGCGCACTGGCGCAGATGGGCGCGAAGCGCGCCCTTCTCCTTGCGGTCGAGCCGCCCGTCTAGCTGGCGCGAGGTCGCGAGCTCGGCCTCCCCGCAGGACAGGGAGGTCTCGAGCTGCTCGCGTAGGGCTCGCCGCGCGCGGAAGATCAGCGTCTCGACGGCGCTCGTGGAGAGCTCGAGGATCTCGGCGATCTCAGCGTACGAGCGGCCCTCGAGCTCCCGCATCACCAGCGCGGCGCGCTGATTGAACGCGAGCTGGCCGAGCGCCCGCCGGATGTCTTCCCCGCTCGGAGCCTTGTCCTCGTCGATCAGCCGGTCGGCGATGTCGTCGTCGAATGCCACCTCGGAGGGTCGCCGCGCCGACTGGCGGAAGCGCTGCCTGCAAACATTGTGAGCAATCGCGATCAGCCAGTTCTGGGCCTTTTCGGGCCGGTCGCCCTTCTGGAATGCGCGATAGGCATTCAGGAATGTGGTCTGCGTGACGTCCTCCGCGTCCGCCTGGTTGCGCATGACCGCAAGGGCGTACCGGTACACGTCGCCCGCGTGGCGTCGGTAGAGACGTTCGAAAGCACGGTCCGCGCGCGGCCGCTGCGCCAGGATTGGCGTCATGTCCTAGTAGATACCCGTTGGCGCCATTTCTTGCGGGGACCTGGGGCGGGCGCCTACCTACGGCAACGAGGGCGGCCGGGGGAGTTGCACAGGAGCCGGCGGCAGCTGCACGGGCGGCACCGGCGGCAGAGAAGGAACGCTCACCGGCGACGGAGGCACCGCGCTCGCGACGCTAGCAACCGCGTCCGTGACGGGGGCGGTCGTGACCGGGCGAGACGCGGTCATGCTCGTCGGAGCCTGCGCCGAGCTGCTCGAGCTGGAGTGACCGGCCTCCACAGTGGACGACGATCGGGCCGTCGCTCCTCGGACGTCCTCGTCGCGCCGGAGCGTCCGGTGGCTGGTGAAGCCGGCGAGCCTTGCCCCGCGTGGCGTGCGCCTACCCACGGTCGCCGATCGCCGGGGTGGCGCAAACGACACCTGGAGCCCCCGGCTCTGCAGCGTCCCGAGGCTCGCCCACGGAGGCGAAGAGACAGGCCGAAGCGCATCATTCGAAGCTGACGCGGACCGAATATGGTCGCCGGCGATACCGGTAGCGACCGCTCCCGCGATCAGCGCGACGGCGGCCTTTGCGAGTAGGCCGGAGCCGACCGCCGCCCCACCTGCAACCGCGCCTCCACCTCCCTGGAAGAACTCGGTCAGCGAGGCAGGCAGCTGCACGGCGCCGAGAGCGCGCAGGGCCGAGCTCTTCAGCCGCAGGGAACGGCGCCCGCGGAAGATCAGCGTCTCGACCGCCGAGACGGACACGTCCAAAGTCTCGGCGATCTCCGCGTAAGAGCGACCCTCGAGCTCGCGCATCACGAGCGCCGCCCGTTGATTGAGCGGCAGGCGTCCGAGCGCCTTCAGGACGCCTTCGACATTGGGTCTCTCCTCCTCGGGAAGCGAGAGCGTCTCGACGTGATCCTCCAGCGGAACTTCCTTTACTCGCGTGCTCGCGCGCGCATACCGTGTGCGGGCGGCGTTGTGAGCGATCTTGATCAGCCAGTTCTGCGGCTTCAGCGGCTCCTCGCCGCGCTTGTAGGCGCGGTACGCGTTCATGAAGGTCGTCTGCGTCACGTCCTCGGCGTCTGCAGGATTCCGCAGCAACGCCAGGGCGTAGTGGTAGACGTCCTTCACATAGCGGCGATAGAGCGTCTCGAATGCCCGGTCTCGCGCTAGGGACGGAATTTCCGGGGCGGCCGAAGCCATGACCCAGTAGAAACGGATCCCGTCGAGAATCGGATACGGGATGCTTTGCGGTGCGGGCGCTAGGCCGTAGCCTTCGCCCGTCGTTTCGGGGGCAGGTGGATCGCCCGGCCGAGGGCGACGAGACCCGCCTCCTTGATCGCCTCGGAGAGGGTCGGGTGCGGGGTCATCCCGTCGGCCACTGTCTCCACGGTCGCCTCGGCGTCGATCGCGACCACACCTGCCTCGATCATGTCGGTGACGTGCGGGCCGACCATCACGAGTCCCAGCAGCTCGCCGTAACGCGTCTCGTGGATGGACTTGACCCAACCGACCGTGTCGTTCTGCATCACGGCGCGTGCGTTCGCGACCCAGGGAAACATCCCGGTCGCGACGTCGTCGCCGTACTGCTCGCGCGCCTCCGCCTCGGTCAATCCGACGGCGGCGATCTCCGGATCCGTGTAGATGGGGCGCGGAACCGCACGGTTATCGACGATCGCTTCGTGACCGAGGGCGTTTTCGGCCGCCACCTCGCCCTCGCGGAACGCCGTGTGCGCGAGCTGCCAGTATCCCGCGCAGTCGCCGACCGCGTAGATGTGCGGGACGGTGGTGCGCCGATGCTCGTCGGCGGCAATTCCCTTGCGCTTGTCGAGCTCGACCCCGATCGCCTCGAGCCCGAGACCCTCGACACTCGGTCCCCGGCCGACGGAGACGAGCATCAGGTCCGCCTGGACGGTCTCCCCGTCACCAAAATGGACGGTCAGCTCGGAGCCGGAGTCCTCGACCTTCGTGCACTGCTTCTCGAGCTGCAGGGCGATGCCACGCTTGCCGAACTGCTTCGCGAGCTCGGCCGAGGCGTCCGCGTCCTCCTGCGGGATCAGGGCCGGCAGCATCTCGATGATCGTCACCTCGGAGCCGAAGCGGCGGAAGATCGAGGCGAACTCGCACCCGATGATCCCGCCTCCGAGAACGACGAGCCGCGCGGGGACCTCCGTCTGCGCCAGGAGCCCGGTGGAGTCGACGCAACGCTCGGAGTCGAGCCCCTCGATCGGCGGGCGGAGTGGAAACGAGCCGGTCGCGACGACCGCGGACTTGAAGGTCACGTCCTCCCCGCCCTCGACGGCCATCGTGTTCGCGTCCTTGAACGTGCCGTTGCCCTTCACCCACTCGACGCCGTTCGCCTTCAGCAGCGCGGCGACACCGCTCGTCATCTGCTTGACGACACCCGCCTTCCACTCGTTCGCCGTGCCAAACTCGAGCTGGAAGCCGCCCAGCTTCACTCCTAGCTTGCCGAAGGTGTGCTCGGCCTCCCTCAGTGCCCAGGCCGTCTGGACCCAGGCCTTGGTCGGGATGCAGCCCACGCGCAGGCACGTACCGCCGAGCTCGGGCTCGCGCTCGATGCACGCGACACTGGCCCCGAGCTGCGCGGCGCGGATGGCTGCGGTGTACCCGCCCGGCCCTCCTCCGAGAACGGCGACGTCGACGTCCATCAAGGCCGATCGTACAGGTCCGCGAGCCGCCTCCAGAGGAAGGGTCGGGTGAGCACGTCGGTGTTGTCCGAGACGGCGTCGATCGACCCGGCGAGGTGCTCGACGGCCGGGTCGCCGATCGCTGCGCGGAGTGCGTCCACGAAGCGATCCGCGCCGATGACCCGGATCGGGCGGTCGTGGAATCGACGGCCGCTCGGATCGACGGCCTCCGTGATCCCGAGCTTGTTGTGCCGCCTCGCAACCGCCTCGCACGCATCGACGAGAGCGCTCTCTCGCGACGGCCAGTCCGCAGCAGTCTGCGCCGCCTCGACCGCGCGGCGCTCGGGCAGGTCGAGCTCGGCGTAGGCCGTTCCGAACCATTTCGGATACGGCGGGTAGCGCCGGAGCTGCAGGAAGCCGATGCACATCACGTCCCGGGCAAGCGCGGCTCCAAGTAGGCGCGAGCCCAACTCGTCGCCCCTCATTCCGGCGCGGCCATGGAGGTGCTCGAATTGCGCGATCCGGCGCCAGTGCCCGGCCATCACGAGCAGCCAGAGGTCGTGCGGATACCAGGCGAGCAGCTCGCGAAGCTGCGTGAGCTCGCCGATCGCATCGACGAATACCTCGCCTGACGTGACCTCGAGCAGCCGCTGGGCCGGCGTCACGAGCCAGTCAGCGGCTACGAAGCCGTCCAGCGGGTCGACCCCGAGCAACTCCCGGAGGTAGTCGCGGAGCACGAGAAGCTCGACCCGGTGCGCAACGGGGCCACTCTCGATCGGGACGAGCAGTCGCGAACCGATTTCGTCCGGCGGGCCGAAGTTGGTCGGAAAGCCTTCGAACTCCGTCGGGAGCTCTTCCGCAAGAACGCGCTCGACGTCGGCGGTCGGAGGCGGGTCGCGGACGAACAGCTGCAGGCGCGGCCCCCAGTGGTGATCGCGGGAGGTCTCGTCGTCGTAGCCGAGCACCTCCGAGCCGGCCCCTATCAGTGCCGCCGCGTGCTCGAGGCCCGGGAACGCACGGTCGAGGATCGGCCGCACCGCCTCGAAGTAGAAGCGGCGGGAGAGCTCCAACCCCTGCACGCCCTAGAGATCGGCGCGCATCGTGACCGTACCGTCCTGCTCCTCGACCGGGTGGAAGCCGTAACGCTCGTACAGGCCGGTCTGGCCGCGCTCGGCGCTCAGGCTGACCGCCGTCTGGCCTTCGCCGCGCGCGAACTCCAGGAGCTCGCGGAGCAGCTCGCCGCCGAGCCCGCTGCCACGCCTGCTCGGGACGACCGCGATCGTGAGCTCGGGCGTCTGCTCGTCGACGAAGCCGAAGCCGGGCTCGCGCGCGGTGAAGTGCCGGTACCAAGCGGCACCGACCGGGCCGTTTTCCCACGCGACCAGGCCGGCGTCGCCCGGACGGCCGAAGTTGTTGACGTAGCGCGCGACCGGCAGGTCGGGGTCCGCGTTCAGCCGCCAGTGGTAGGCGTGCTTCAGCATGTCCCGGAGGAACCTGACGTCCTGCGGGCCCGCCTGGCGGATCACGGCCGAAGTCTAGGCAGATCCTCGAACGGGTGATTCGCTTCAAGGCCTGCAAGTTTCGGCGGGTTTGCGGGGTCTTGTTGGTATGGAGCGTGCACGGCTCTCTTCTCTTCCCCTCCCCGAATTCGGGACAGGCCTCCGCGCGCGCCTGGAGCGGGCCGGAGCACTGGACAGGGCCGACGTGACCCGCATGCCGGTGCGCGTCGAGACGCGGCGGCCTGCGCCGTTCCCGCTCAGGCCTCTGGCCGCGGCGGCCTGAGTCCGAGCTCGCGGGCGACCCACGCCAGGGCGACCTCGGCCTGAGCGCGCTGGAACTGGCGCACGGTCGGCGCTCCTTCGGGAGGCGGCAGCCCGGCGCGAGAGGCGAAGAATCCCGCCACGAGGGCGGCGACCCTACCGGCGTCGTCGAGAAGCTCCCACGGCTCGGGCCCTCCCTCCAGGCGAAGGCTCGGGAGCCAGAACGCAACGTCGACAACGGGATTGCCGACGTGCGCGATGTTCCAGTCGACCAGCTTCGCCTGGGGCCCGGCGAAGCAGAGGTTGTCGCTGCGGACGTCGAAATGGAGCAGCGAGCCGCCCCCGAGCCCGGCCGAGGCCGCCGCCTCGAGCAACATCGGGAGGGCTGTAGCGAGCCAGCTCTCGTCGCACAGGCCCGTCGAGAGGAGCGGCCGAGGATCCTCGGCGACGATCGCCCAGCCGCCGAACCCAGCGCCGATCGACTCGAGGGTCGGCGTTCATGGAGGCGTCGCTGTCCCGGCCACTTCGTGGAGCGTCGAGAGCACGGCCTCGATTCGCTCCGCCGTCCAGGGCGGCGGCCAGAAGGCGTCAGCGAGGTCTTCGAGCAGGAGCAGCGTCCGTTCCTCATCGTGCCAGCCGAGCAGCTGCGGCATGAACGAGCCAGACACCGCTGAATAGATGCGGTGCTCGTCACGGAGCCAGCCCGCTGCGAGCTCGTCGAGCGCCACCTTCGCAAAGGCGCGGCGCCCGTCCCCGAGCTCGAGACGCCAGTGCGAGGAGACCCGCCCGTAGCCGCGGCTCGCGACAGGCCGCCAGCTGACTGGACGCGATCCGGCCGCCGACTCAACCTCGTCCGCTAGGTCAAAGCTCTTCGGCGAACTGGACGCGATTGCCGTCCGGGTCGAAGACGTCCAGGAGGCGCATCTCTCCGTGCAGCTCGAGGACGACGCCGACCTCGACCCCCTGCTCCCTCAGCTGCTCCGCGACCCTCTTCAGGGCCGGGACGTCGACGTGGGCGACGCCGCCCTCCTCCTGCGGTTCGCCCTCGGCGAGTCCGATCTCCATCCCCGCGCGTTCGAGCTTGGCCCACTTGCCGTCCTTGTCGAAGTACGTCTCTGTGAAGCCGAGCGTACGGGTGTAGAACTCGCGGCCGGCCTCGAGGTCGCGGACGTGGTACCAGACGGGGGTCAAAGCGCCAAGCCCGGCTCCTCGAGGAACGCCTTCACGTCTGCGAGGAACGCCGCCCCGGTCGCGCCGTCGATCGCACGGTGGTCGCAGGTAAGGGTGAGCTCCATGCGGGGCCGCACCGCGGGCTGACCGTCCACCGCGACGACCTTGTCCTCGATCGACCCCACCGCGAGGATCGCGGCCTGCGGAGGATTGAGGACGGCGACGAAACGCTCGATCCCGAACATGCCGAGATTCGAGATCGTGAACGTCCCTCCCTCCAGATCGGCCTGCTCCAGCTTTCCGCTGCGCGCGCGCTCGACCACCGCAGCGCGGGCAGCCGCGATCTCGGCCACCGAACGGCGCTCGCAGCTCGCGATCACGGGTACGACGAGCCCGTTCGGGATCGCCACGGCGATGCCCACGTTCGCGGTCGGGTGGAGCTCGATCGCGTCGCCCTTGTAGAGCGCGTTGACGGCTCGGTGCCGCATCAGCGCAGCCGCGCACACCTTCGTCAGCAGATCGTTGATCGTGGGCTTCGTCCCGTCTCCGTGCAACTCGACGAGCCGAGCCCGCAGCGCCTGCGCACGGCCCATGTCGACGGTCACGCCCAACTGGAACACGGGCGCCTGCCAAGCCTCCGTCAGCCGGCGCGCGATCGTCTTTCGCATCGAGGACAGCTGCTCGACCTCGACGCCTTCCGTGGGGAGGGATAGCGCCTGCTCCGCTGCGGGCGCCGGACCGCCCGAGGCGGCAGCCCGTTCAACGTCCTCCGCGACGACACGGCCCTCAGGGCCCGTGCCTGCGACCTGGCTGAGGTCGAGGCCGCGCTCGCGGGCGATCCGGCGCGCCAGCGGCGACGCCTTGACACGGCCTGCGGCCGTGTCTAACTGTGAAAGTTCGGGGACATCTGCCTGGGCAGAGGCGTTGCGGCCTCGCTCACGCTCGTCGTCCCGGGCTGGCGCACGCGAGCCTTCTTCGGAGGGTTCGTCGCTGACGCCGGACTCGGAACCATTAGCCGAATCGGCCTCCCCCGATTCGGCCGGGACGTCCTCGCCCTGCTCGCCGATCACCGCGATCGTCTTCCCGACCTCGACCTCACCCTCTTGGATCGCGATCCTGAGCAGGACGCCCGACGCATCCGCCTCGACCTCCTGCGTCACCTTGTCGGTGTCGAGCTCGTAGAGCGGCTCGCCCTTCTCGACCGCGTCGCCCTCGGACTTCAGCCACTTAACGATCGTCCCGGCCTCCATGCCCTGGCCGAGGCGGGGAAGCTTGATCTCAGTTGCCATCGGCGTTCCTTCCAACCGTGCGTTGGATCGCCTCGAGCACGTCGCCCGCATGGGGTACGCACCACTCCTCCATCACGGGCGCGAACGGCAACGGCGTGAACTTCGCGCCGACGCGCTCGATCGGCGCGTCGAGCCAGTCGAAGGCGCCGTACTGAACGACGGACGCGACCTCGGCCCCGAAGCCCATGCGCGTGACCGCCTCGTGCGCGACGACGCAGCGGTTCGTCTTCTTCACCGAGGCGATCAGCGCGTCCTCGTCGAGGGGCTGCAACGTCCGTGGATCTACCACCTCGACCGAGACGCCCTGCTCCTCGGCCTGCTGCGCGGCCTCGAGCGCCTCGTGCACCAGGCGGCCGGTCGCGATCACGGTCACGTCCTCACCCTCCCGGTGGACGCGGGCCTTGCCGAGCGGAATCGGCTCGAGCTCGTCGGGCACCTCCTCCTTCAGGCCGTAGAGCGTCCGGTGCTCGAAGAAGACGACGGGGTTGTCGTCGTAGATCGCCGACCAGAGGAGGCCGCGGACGTCGCTCGGCGTCGACGCGAACACGACCTTGAGCCCGGGGATGTGGACGAACCAGGCCTCGAGCTGCTGCGCGTGCTGCGCGCCCGGCGACCAGCCGGCGCCGCCCTGCGTCCGGAACGTGACAGGAACGGTGACCTGGCCGCCGGACATGTACCGGTGTTTCGCGGCCTGGTTGACGATCTGCTCGGTCGCGAGCGTGAGGAAGTCCTCGTACATGATCTCGGCGACGGGCCGCATCCCCTGGATCGCGGCGCCGATCGCGGCGCCCGCGAGCGCCATCTCGGAGATCGGGGTGTTGCGTACCCGCTCGGGGCCGAACTCGTCGAGCATCCCCTGCGTGACACCCATCGAACCGCCCATCTCGGCGATGTCCTCGCCCATGACGAAGACGTCGTCGTCCTCGCGCATCGCGCGTGAGAGTGCGTCCCGCACGGCCTCGCGGTAGGTCAGCTCAGGCATTGCTCGCGGATATCAGGCATAGACGTTCTTCAACGCGTCTTCCGGCTTTGGGTCCGTGCCGTTCTTCGCGAACTCGACCGCTGCCTCGACGATCTCGACGATCTCCGCATCCAGCTCGTCGAAGTCGTCTTCCGACAACTCCAGCTTCCCACGTAGCTGTGTCAGCGGATCGTGGTGTTCCCGCACTTCCTTCTGCTCTTCCTTGGTGCGATACACCTGCGGGTCGCCGATGTAGTGGCCCACCAGCCTGTAGGTGTCGACGTGGAGGAAGACCGGGCCCTTGCCGGAGCGGGCGTGCTCGAGCGCCTTCTTGGTGGCTTTGTAGACCGCCTCGACGTCCTGCCCGTCGACCTTGATCGCGGTCATCCCGAAGGCATCGGCGCGCTTGGAGAGATCGCTGATCGGCGAGTGCTGGCGCTCCGGAGTCGACTCGGCCCACTTGTTGTCCTCGAGGACGAAGAGGGCCGGCACGCGCCAGAGCTGCGCCAGGTTCAACGCCTCGTGGAAGGTGCCGATGTTGGTGGCCCCGTCGCCGAAGAAGGCGACCGCGACCCGTGGCTCGCCGCGCATCTTGAAGGCGAGGGCCGCGCCGGTGATCTGCGGCAGCCCCCCGCCGACGACCGCGTTCGCGCCGAGGTTGCCGCGCTCGACGTCGTACAGATGCATCGAGCCGCCGTAGCCGTGGGAGCAGCCCTCGAGCTTCCCGTACAGCTCGGCCATCAACTCGTTGGGGCCCGTCCCCTTGGCCAGAGTGTGCCCGTGCGCGCGGTGTGTCGAGGCGATCACGTCACCGTCCTCGAGCGCCCGTATGACGCCGACGGCCACCGCCTCCTGGCCGATCGCGACATGGAGAAAACCGGGCAGCTCGCCGGCCCGGAAACGTTCCTCGACCTTCTCCTCGAAGCGCCGAATCAAGAGCATCTCGCGGAAGAAATCGCGCAGCTCTTCCGGCGAGAGCGTACCTCGCTGCTCCACCTTTGCCACGGGCGTGAGTGTACGCTCCGGCCCGTGAATCTCGTCGGCCAGTGGAGCGAGATCGAGCGCGGGCTTCCGGACGCCTGGAGCAGCGTGCAACTCCACCTGACGGTGGCCGACGAGGGACGCTGCGACCGCGCCGCGGCGCTGCTCGGCCCGGCCAATCCGGGGCGACACGGGAAGGACGTCTTCTTCGCAACAGCGCGTCGCGGGGCCGGGATCGGCCCCGACGCGGTGCGCCGGCTGCTCCGCAAGCTGGACGCGGAGGCGATCGACGCGAAGCTCGAGCTCGTGGCGAGCGAGGAGGCGCCCGGAGAGAAGCTCTCCGAGCGAAAGACGATGCAGGCCGGCTGGCAAGAGGCCCTTCACGGCCTGCCGCCCGACTGGAGCGACGTCTATGCCGAGGTTCGTCTCGACTCGACCGACTACCTCGAGCGCGCGGCACTCCTCCTCGCCCCGGTGAACCCCGCTCGTTACGGGGGTGCAACGGGCTTCCGCTTCCGCTCCGCCAGCACGTTCGGCTATGGCGTGTCGCCGGCAATGGCAGGACGCTGCCTGGCACGGTGCGACGAGGAGGGGATCACCGGCGAGGTCGAGATCTTGCGGTCGCTGTCGGATTCCTTCCCGGTCGGGACACAGGGCCCCGTCTGGCTCGTCGGTGGTCGATCGGTCTGATGGCTGCCGATCCCGTCTCCTGGCTGGTGATCGAGCGCGGGTGGAAAGTCGTCGGCTCGGATGGCGAGGAGATCGGCCACGTCGACGAGGTCGTCGGCGACAGCGGAGCCGACATCTTCAACGGGCTCTCGATCTCGCGCGGCCTGCTCTCGAGCCAGCGCTACGTGGCGGCCGAGCGGGTGAAGTCGATCGTCGAGGGGTGCGTGGAGCTCGACCTGCCCGCCGAGGCGGCCGAGCAGCTCGGCAAGTACGAGCAGCCCGCCCCGAGCGAGGAGATCCTGCCGCCCGACCGCGAGACTTAGAACTCCTTAGGAGGCGAGCGGCCCTCGGAGCCGCACCTGGTCCGGTAGCGGGCGGTAGCCGAGCTGCTCGTTCAGCGCGCGCATTGGAACATTTCGGACCTCGCTGAACGTCGTCAGGCCTCGGAGCCCAGCCGCCTGCGCAGCACGGATCTGAGCAAGCTTGATCGCCATTGCGATCCCACGTCTGCGCCAGGCACGAAGAACGGCGGTGTGCTCGTTCCAGCCTTCGTCCGAGTCGCCGCTCACCGCGATCGTCCCGAAGCCGACCGGCTCGCCGTCGACGAGCGCCACCTGACCGATGTCGTGCCGGAGGCTTTCGCGCTCGATCTCCCACATTTTCCACTCCTCGTAGCCGAACTCGATGGGATCGGCAGAGGGCATGTCGTCTGCACCCTCGCGGCCGACCTTGAACAGGCCGAGCGCCAGGTGAAGACACTGCTCGAACGGAACGACCTCGACCCCCTGAGGCGGCGCGCTCTCGGGCAGCCTGACCCGAGTCAGGTCGAGGCGCACGCGCGCGAACCGCTCGGACTCGACGAACCCACGCCGCTCGAGAAAGGCCATGCCATCCGCCTCGTCTTCCCACAGGTCGCACTGGAGACGCGCCTTCCCGATCGACCGCGCATGGTTCGACACGGCCTTGTACAGCGCCTGCCCTCCACCATTCCGCCGCGACTTGCGCAGAACGCCGAAGAACGCGACCGCGACGTCCGTCGACCGAAGATCTCCTTGCTCGAGACAGGACGCCGCCCCCACCGGTTCGCCGCCGAGACGGCAGAGGAAGTGCGTCAACGTCGAGGCGTGGCGGCGTCCATGCCGAACGCCCTCCGCGGTAACAGGAAGCTGGCGGTCGACCTCGTTGTGGACCCGCACCCAGAGCTCGACGTCGTCGGCGCCCATGGACGAGACCTCGACGTCAGCCAATGGTCTCGGTGAGCTCCCGAGCGAGGGCCCGCGCGTCGCGTTCGCTCGGGGCGACCACGAGGCAGGTGTCGTCGCCGGCCAGCGTGCCCACGACTCGGGGGTGAGCGACCGCGTCGAGAGCCCGGGCGATCGCCGGAGCCGAGCCGAGCTCGGCCCCCAGGACGACGATGTTGCCCGCTGCGGTGGCATCCCGCCCGAACTGGGAGAGGATCGAGCTCAACGCCTCGGCCGGGTCCGCGCGGCGCGTGACGTGAGGGACGGCGTACCGCGGCCGACCGAGCGGGTCGTGCGTCTTCTCCAGGCCGACCTCGCGGATGTCCCGGGAGATCGTCGCCTGCGTGACCACACAGCCGGCTTGAGAGAGCGCGTCGATGAGCTCGAACTGGGTGCCGACGCGCTTGCGCGTCACGATGCTCTCGATCAGCCGCTGACGCTCCCGCTTTTCAAGCTGCATACGGAGAGCATACATATGCAGGTTTGGGCTCGGGAAGGCACGGAGAACACCGAGCCATGCTGCGAAAGGTGCTCTGGTCCGTGATCTACGGCGTCTTCGGCGCGCTCGGAACGATGGCGTCGCGCCGCGGCGCCTCACGCGTCTGGCGGATCCTGACCGGCGAAGAGCCTCCGGCCAAGAAATGACGACTGCGGATCGAAAGGTGGAAGGAGCAGCGGACAAGCTGCAGTCGGTCGCCGACCGCATGGCGAGCGAGGGCGGGTTGAAGAGCAAGCTGGCCGAGCCGCTCGCGGCCGACGCCGATCTCCTTCGCAACATGAAGCCGAGCTTGATCAAGGCCCGCGCCAAGGGCAACGCCCCCACCAACCGAAAGCCCGGCGAGGGAACCGTCTCGCCGCGCGGGCCCCAGCTGGGGGAGCGGCCCGCTGCCGCGAAGAAAGCGAAGCGCCGCGGCGGACCGAACCCGTGGCTCGTGGTCGGCGTCGCGCTTGCGGCCGGGATCTTCGTCGCCAAGTGGATCGACTGGAGGGGACATGCCCACCCGCGGGCCTGAGGCGCAGGCGCAAGGGGTCGGTGCCGCCGCGAAGCTCGTCGCCGAGCACGCCAGCTCGATCGCGCGGCTCGAGATCGAGCTGGCGACGATGGAGCTCAGGCGCAAGGGTGCCGCGCTCGGTCTCGGGATCGGCTTCGGCGTCGGTGCGGCGCTCTTCCTGCTCTTCTTCCTCGGCTTTCTGTTCGCGACGATCGCCGCCGTCTTCGCCACCTTCCTCTCGACCTGGCTCGCGCTGCTGATCGTAAGCCTGCTCTTGCTCGGGATCGCCGGCGTCCTAGGCGTGCTTGCGCTCGGCAGGATCAAGAAGGGTTCCCCACCCGTCCCCGAGCAGGCGATCGAGGAGGCCAAGCTGACCACCAACGCCCTCAAGAGCAATGGCAAAGCCTAGGAACGGCCGGACCACCGCCGACGTCCGGCGCGACCTCGAGGCGGAGCGCGAGCAGCTCGCGTCCGCGGCCGAGACACTGCGCGAGAGCATCGGTGAAGCGACCGACGTCACCGGCAAGCTGCGCGCGAAGCTTCCCGCCGTGGCGGCCGGGGCTGCCGGCGCCGGCTTCCTGCTCGCAGGCGGGATCGGCGCGACCATGCGACTGATCTTCCGGCGTGGCCGCGAAGGCGAGACGAAGGCGCGCGTCGGTCGCTTCCGCCTTGTCGACCGCGACTGAGCAGCAGGCCCCGGTCGGCGAGCCGCCGCGCAAGCCGCAGGGGCTGAGCAAAGCCGACTGGCTCAACGCCTTCAAGCGCAGCTTCTCCGAGTTCCTCGCAGACGACGCGATGGGTCTCTCCCAGCAGATCGCGTACAGCTCGCTGCTCGCCTTCTTCCCGGCGATGGCGTTCCTCGTCGGGGCGCTCGGCATCTTCGGGCTCTTCGAGGACGTGAAGAGCCTCCTCGACCCGATCGCACCGCACGGCGTGATCACGTTCATCTCGACCCTCCAGCAGGATTCCAAGGGCGGCGCGAAGGTGACCGCGTTCGTGATCGGCTTCTTCGGCGCGGTCTGGGCTGCGAGCGGTGCGATGGGATCTGTGATCAAGGCGGTGAACACCGCCTACGACCGGCAGGAGACACGTCCGTTCTGGAAAGTGAGAGGGATCGCGATTCTGCTCGTCGTCCTCAGCGGAATCACCACCGCGGGCCTCTTCCTCCTGATCGTCGTCGGCGGGAAGCTCGGCGACGCGATCTCGAAGAAGGCCGGCCTCGGCGGCGCGTTCAACCTGATCTGGGACCTCGCCCGGTGGCCGATCGCCTTCTGCGCGATCCTGCTCTTCTTCGCACTCGTCTACCACCTCGGACCGAACACGTCGCAGCGGCGCTGGCAGTGGGTGACTCCCGGCTCGGCCGCCGGGGCCGTTCTCTGGCTGTTCCTCTCGGGTCTCTTCGCGGTCTACGTCACCTTCGCGGGGAGCTACAGCAAGACCTACGGGACGATCGCCAGCGGCGTGATCCTGCTGCTCTGGCTGAACTACTCGGCATTCGCGCTGCTCTATGGAGCGGAGCTGAACTCGGAGCTCGACCGGCAGGCCGACATCGCGGCCGCCGGGGGGCCGAGCGCCGGGCTCATCAGCCCGGGTCGGCGGCAGCGGTGACGACGAACGCTCCGCGCAGCTGCTTGTGCCGGTCGGAGCTGTACCTGTAGGTCCCGGGCGAAACCTTCAGGCTCCAGGTCGTCCGCCCGCGGAAGCCGATGCCGGTGGCGCGATTGACGCCCGGCCCGGTGAGCCGGAAGTTGTCGCCTTTCGACCGGTCCGTGACGGTAACGACGACCGTGTCGACGCCGGCAAGGATCGTCACCTTCGATCCGTCTCCGTGCCGGAAGGAGATCTTTCGGCCTGGCCCGACGCTTCCGTTCAGCCTGGTCGGGGGCGGTGGCGCCGTTACGTTCCCCACGGTGAAGGAGCCCTTCATCACCCCGGCATGGGGATCACAGACGTAGCGGTAGGTGCCGTCGGTCAGCATGACTGTCCAGGTGACGTCCTCGACCAGCTCCTCGGAGGTTGCCAGGTCGACCCCGGGCCCGCTGAGGTGGAAGTCGTGGATCGTCGAGCGGTCGTGGACGGCGATCGTGTAGGTACCCGCGTCGAGATGCGTGACCTTCGCCCCGCTCGAGTCGGTCAAGGAGATTGCGAACGCGTCGTTCGTCCCCGAGACCCCGGTCAGGACCGGCGTGTCGGCCGGAGCTGCCGAGCCAGGTACGAAGGCGGCCGCGAGAACGGCGAGACAGACGGCTCTGCGGGAGGACATCGCTCTGCCATACGCGAAGAGGACCTGAAGTGGATTGCGTCCCGAGGCACCACGGGGTGAACGGATGGGTCAGGCTCGCAATTCGGCTTGAAATCGAGTTTTGAGCGCCTCGACGATCCGGGCGCGAATCGCGCCGGCATCGTCGTCCGTGAGCGTCCGCTCGGGTGACTGGAACGCGACGGAGAACGCGATCGACTTCTTCCCGGTGGGGATCGGCGGCTCGCGGTAGTCGCTCAGGAACCGCACGTCACGCAGCTCCGGGCCCGCGGCCTCCCGGGCGGCCGTGAATAGCTCCGCCGCGGGCACTCGCTCGTCGACGACGAACGCGAGATCCTGGCGCAGGGCCGGGTACGTGATCACGTCCTCGTAGGCGACCGGGTCGTCCGAGGAGTCGAAGAGCGCGGCAAGGTCGAGTTCGAACGCCCCCCACGTCCCGTCGAGGAGCGATGGATGCAGCTCTCCGACCCAGCCGGCCCCTATGCGCGCGGCCCGAGCCGGATGCAGGAACGGCTCGGCGGTCGCCTCGAACTGGGGCTCGGCCTTGAGCACGCGGTAGAGGGCCTCCACGGCTCCCTTCGCGGCCGCGTACCCGCCGTCGACGATCACTCCAACGTGGGCGCTTTCGCGGGGAAGCTCGATCCCCGCCGGCTCGTAGACGCGAGCGATCTCGAAGAGGGCGATCCGCTCGTTGCCCGAGTCGCCGTTCCTGCGGGCGGCCTCCACAAGCCCGGGCAGCAGCGACGTCCGCAGCACCGCCTGCTCGGAGCTCAGCGGCTCGGGCAGGCCTAGGCCCTCCGGGGCAGCGTCGACCGGCACGAGCGACGGCGTGTAGGCCTCGGCGAAGCCGATTCCGGCGAGTGCGTCCTCGACCCTGCGTCTCAGGCGCTGATCCCGCGTGAACCGGCCGTACATCTCCCGGCGCACCGGCAACGTGAACGGGACGTCCTCGAGCCGCACGCGGGCGATCTCCTCGACGACGTCGACCTCGCGGCGGACGTCCCGCGCACGCCAGGTCGGAACCCGGACGTGCCAGTCGCCCCCGTCGTCCCCCTCGACGTCGAACCCGAACCGCTCCAGCAGCTCGCGCTGATCCGCTTGGGCCGTCTCGAGCCCGATCAGCGTGTCGGCCCGGGCCGGGCGATACTCGACGAGCGGTCGTTCCGGGAAGTCGGCCTGCATGTCGGTTTGGCCCGTCCAGCGCGCGTCCGCGAGCTCGAGGAGCAGCTCGGTCGCGAGCGCGGCGGCCTGGACGGCGAGGTGCGGGTCCACGCCCTTCTCCCAGCGGTTCGAGCCCTCGGTCCGCAAACGAAGCCGCTCCGACGTCGCGAGCAGCCCGTACGGCTCGAAGTTCGCCGCCTCGAGCAGGACCTCCGTGGTCTCCTCCGTCACCTCGGTCTCTTCGCCGCCCATGATCCCCGCGATCGCAACGGAGCGATCGGCGTCGGCGATCATCAGATCGGCAGGATCGAGCTTGCGGAACTGCCCGTCCAGCGTCTGGATCTGCTCTCCGGCGCGCGCGCGGCGCACGACGATGCGGCCGCCCACGAGCTTCGTGGCGTCGAAGGCGTGAAGAGGATTCCCGAGCGCGAGCATGACGTAGTTCGTGATGTCGACGACGTTGGAGATCGGGCGCATTCCGGCGGCCGTGAGACGCGCCTTCAGCCAGGGTGGCGAAGCCCCGATCGAGACGCCGGAGAAGGTCCGCCCGATGTAGCGGGGGCACCCTTCGACGTCCTCGATCTCGATCGGGACAAGTTGTTCCGGCATCGGTTCCGGGTCGCGTCCCGGCGGCGGTCCCAGCTCGAGGCGGTAGAGGGCGGCGACCTCGCGGGCGAGGCCGTAGACCGACAGCAGGTCGACGCGGTTCGGCGTCGCCTCGACGTCCAGAACGTCATCGCCGAGCGGCAAGACGTCCGCGAGCAGCTCGCCGGGCTCGCCCGCCTCGAGCACCAGGATCCCGGAGTGCTCCTGCGAGAGCTCGAGCTCTCGCTCCGACAGGATCATCCCGTCGGAGACCGAGCCGCGCAGCTTCGCGCGCTCGAGCCGCTGGCCGCCGGGCAGCACGGCCCCGGGAAGTGCGACGGCGACGGTGGCACCCGCGGCGAAGTTCCAGGCGCCGCAGACGATCTGACGGGGCTCGCCCTCCCCCACGTCGACCTGGCAGAGCTGGAGCCGGTCGGCGTTCGGGTGCTTGCCGGCTTCGAGCACCTTGCCGACGCGGAAAAGGCCGAGGTTGCCGTCGCTGTCGGGCACACCTGTCCGGTGGATGCCGTTCACCTCGGCGGTCGAGATCGACAGGCGCTCCGCGAGCTCGGTCGTCGGAACATCGATCGAGACGTAGTCGCGCAGCCAGGAAAGCGGGACTCGCATCAGAACTGCCTCAGGAACCGCAGGTCGTTCTCCCAGAAGGGACGGAGCACCGGAATGGCGTGCCGGAGCTGCGCGGTCCGCTCGAGGCCGCAGCCGAACGCGAAGCCGCTCCACTCCTCCGGGTCGATCCCGCACCACTCGAGCACGGCCGAATCGACCATGCCCGAGCCCCCCATCTCGATCCACCCCGAGTGCTTGCAGGTCGCACAACCGGTGCCGGCGCAGACGAAGCAGGAGACGTCCGGCTCCATGGACGGCTCCGTGAACGGGAAGTAGTGGGTCCGGAAGCGAACGCGGCGATCGTCGCCGTAGAGCTGGCGCATCACGTGGAGCAACGTCCCTTTGAGGTCGCCGAGCGTAATCCCACGGTCGATCGCGAGCCCCTCGAACTGGTGGAAGATCGGGAAGTGGGTGGCATCGATCGCGTCCCGGCGGTAGACGCGGCCGAGCGAGACCATGTAGATCGGCGGCTCCTGGGTCAGCATCGCGTGGATCTGCGACGGCGAGGTCTCCGTCCGGAGCAGCCGGCTCTCGTCGAGATAGAGGGTGTGGTCCTTCGACCGGGTCGGGTGGTTGAGTGGAAACGCGAGTGCGTCGAAGTTGAACTCGACGGTCTCGACCTCGCGGTCGTCCCGCACCTCGTAGCCGAGGCCGAGGAATGCGTCCTCGATCAGGCGCCGGGTCTGCGTGGTCGGATGGAGATGCCCCACGGGAACCTCGTCACCCGGCAGGGTCACATCGAACGCCTCGTCCGCGAGTCGGTGCTCGAGCTCTCCGCGCTCGAGCTCCGCGCGGCGCCGCTCGACCCCGGCCTCGAGCTCCTCGCGGGCCGTATTCAGGGCGATGCCGCTCTCGCGGTCGCGCACCTCACGGAGCGCCTGTTTCAAGGGGCTCTTCCGTCCGAGGAAGCGGACGCGGGTTTCGTCGAGCTCCCCCAGCGTGGCCGCGGTGGCGATCGCGCTCCGGGCGTCCGCTGCGAGGGCGTCCACGTCCACGGCGGCGACTGTACTCGATGGCTTCTTCACGATCCTCCTCTCGTCCAGGGTCAAGTCGACGGTGGTGCCCCAGCTCGTGGAGGATCGGCCGCTACCGCGTCAAGCGCCGGTCCCCGGCGAGGAGCCGGGGCTCGGTAAAGACGAACAACGTGCGCGTCGCGGCCATGTTCCAACGATAGCGACGAGCGTCCGAAACCGCCAAGAATGTGCCGATGCTCCCACCCTCGAGCCCGTACGACTGGATCGCCGAGCTCTACGACCCGTGGAGCGTCAGCGTCACCGAGGACGTGGCGTTCTACCTGGGCGAGTGCCGGCGCACAGGCGGTCCGGTCGTCGAGCTCGGGGTCGGTACGGGCCGGATCGCGATCCCGATCGCCGCCGACGGGATCCGCGTGATCGGCGTCGACTCGTCGGAAGGCATGCTCGAAGTCTGCGCGCGCCGTGCCGCTCTCGCAGGCGTCGTCCTCGACCTGCGGCTCGGCGACCTGCGCGAGCCGCCCGTAGAGGAGCCCGTGCCGCTCGTAATCTGTCCGTTCCGGTCGTTCCTCCACCTCCACACCGACGACGACCGCCGTCGCGCGCTCGCGGCGGCGCGGAAGCTGCTCGTCCCCGGAGGGCGGCTCGTGTTCGACGTTTTCGCCCCTGGTGCCGAAGATGTCGCCTCCACACACAACCGGTGGCTCGAGCGCGAGCCGGGCATCTGGGAGCGCGCCGTCTGGGACACGGAGGCCCGCACGCTGACGCTGACGGTGCGAGGCGAGTCCGGCGAGACGACGATGACGCTCGCGTGGCTCGAACCGCAGGAGTGGCGGACACTGCTCGAGGACGCCGGCTTCGTCGTCGAGGCCTGCTACGGCTGGTTCGACCGCAGGCCCTATGCCGGCGGAGAGGACACCGTGTGGATCGCGCGCCGTGACTGATTCGGCCACTTGTCGGGCGTTCAGCCCAACGTCACGATCGTGCTGTGGGGTTCGATCCGTCCGCGGACGTGACGCTTATCATGGAAGTGCTGTTCGACATCCGACGAGGAGTCGATCGAGTCCTGGAAATGCTGGAGGAAGATGAAGAAGAAGAAGAAGAAGAAGAAGACGAAGAGGACTCCTGAAGAGAAGGCGCAGAGCGCCGAGCTGATGCGCCGGCTCGAGCGCCGCATCGCCGAGCGCAAGGCAGCGGAAAAAGCTGCGCCGCGCTCAAGCTGAGCTCCCCCTGGGCTCCAGCACGCGCAACCGCTCATAGAGGGCGATTGCGCCTGCGGCGGCGACGTTCAGCGACTCCGCGCCTGCCGCGAGCGGGATCGTCGCGCGCCCGTCGCAGCGGACGAGCACGTCCTCCGGGAGCCCGTCCCGCTCCGCGCCGAGGACGAACGTCCCCTCGGTGGCGGCGAGGCGATCCCCGCCGCGGGGAACGAGCGCGACCCAGGGACGCGGCGCCTCGTCGAGCTCGAGCAGCGGGACCCGGAAGATCGCGCCCATCGACGCCCGCAGTGCCTTCGGTCCCGTCGGATCCGCGCAGCCGGGCGAGAGGGCGACGAACGCCGGGCCGAGCGCGTCGGCCGTCCGGATCAGCGCCCCGACGTTCCCGGGATCGCCCACCCGCCAGAGCCCCAGCCCAACCGGCCCAGGGTCGCGAGAGTGGAGGTCGGAGCGGCGGAAAAGACCGATCATGCGCGGCGGATGGCCGAGCGTCGACACCTCGGCCAGGAGTTTCGGCTCGACGTTCTCGCCGGCGACGAGCAGCTCCACAGGCTCGATCCCTTCCGCCCGCGCAGCGTCGACCAGATCCTCCCCCTCACAGACGAAGAGGCCGTGCTTTTCCCGCGCGCGCCGGCTGTGAAGCTGGCGGACGAGCTTCAGCTTCTCGTTCTCGCGCGAGCTGATCATCCGGTCCAGTCCAGCCATTCTCCGTGGTATCCCATCCGCGCGACCACGCGCGATCGGCGTTCGGGCAAAAGGCCAAGCTCGAGCGGATAGCCGATGCCGCGCTCGGTCTCCTCGTCGAAGCGCTGGGTCGAGACCCACCCGAGGGGCGCCGCATCGCTCGCCTGCTCGAGAGCCTGTCGAACGCGGGCGTAGCGCTCCGGGTCGAGATACTGCGTTGAAGCCGTCTGGAAGACGATCGTGAGCGCAGCCTCGTCACGCTCGGCCAGCAGCTCGGGGAGCAGCTCGACGTAGTCGCCCCGTACGAGCTCCGGCGGCTCGGCGCGTACGACCTCGACGGCGCGCCGTAGCCGCTCGAGCCGGTTCCATTGATCCGCCCAGACGAACGCGCTCAGCAGCAGTGCCCCCTCCTCGGTCGACACGTCGACGGGGTTGAGGTCGACCCCCCGGCGTCGACACACCTGCAGCGGGGTCGCAAGGAGCTCCCCCGGCACCGTGTCGCGCTCTTCGCCCGCTAGCAAGACCGATGCTTCCCCGGGTCCCCACTCTCCCTCGGCGTACCGGTAGTGGTAGCGGTCGAACAGCAGGTTCAGGCCGCCGCTCGGCCCCAGCTCGAGCAGCTCGACCGGTCTCCCCGCCCCCCGTGCGAGCTCGAGAAACGCCGGCAGCAGGGCGAAGCAGCGGCCGACCTCGTTCGTCTGCACGTCCTGCTCGGCCACGAACTGCCTGAGCCAATCGTCATGCTCGCTCAGGGTCTCGGCGAGCGACGACCAGGGGTCGATTCCCTCGGCCAGCTGAAGGTAGTGGAGGCCGGCAAGGAGGCGGACCGGAACGTCCCAGCGGACCGCCTCGACGAGCCCCTCGACGGCCGGCTCGACGGCAAGCCGCCTGCACACGTCCGCGTACAGCCTCGAGCCGTTGCGCTCGCAGGCATCCGCCTGGCGGAGAAATGCCTCTGCGAGGTCGGGGCTCGGGCTCAGACTTGTTCGAGCGCCGTCTTCGCCTGTTTGGCGATCGCGCCGAAGGCCTGGGGGTCGTTGACCGCGAGGTCTGAGAGCACCTTCCGGTCCAGCTCGACGTTCGCCGCCTTCAGCCCGGCGATGAACTGGTTGTACGACATCCCATTCGAGCGCGCGGCCGCGTTGATCCGCATGATCCACAGCCGCCGGAACGTCCGCTTTTTGTTCTTGCGGTCGCGGTAGGCGTAGGCGAGCGAATGCTCGACCTGCTCCTTGGCGTAGCGGTACGAGGACTTCTTCAGCCCCCAGTATCCCTTCGCCTGTTCGAGAACCTTGCGGCGCTTCTTGCGCGCGTGGACGGATCGCTTGACGCGAGGCATGGCTAGCGGGCCTTCTTCCGGCCGAACATCTTTCTCAGGGCAGGCACGTCGCTCGCGGCGAGCGGCGTGTCCTTACGGAAGCTGCGCTTCCGCTTTTGCGACTTCTTCTCGAGGTTGTGGCTCTGCATCGCTTTGCGGCGCAGGATCTTGCCCCGCGCGGTCTGCTTGAACCGTTTCTTCACGCTGCTGGATGTTTTGGTCTTCGGCATCTCGTTTGACTCCCGCGTTCTTCGTAGGCCCGAGCACCATCACCATGTTCCGTCCGTCGAGGAGGGGCGGCGATTCGACCTGGGCGATCTCCTGCAGCTCGTCCGCCATCCGCATCAGCAGGTCGCGGCCCCGTTCCGGATGCGTGGTCTCGCGCCCCCGGAACATGATCGTGACCTTCACCTTCGCGCGCTGGTTGATGAAGCGCTGGACGTGGCCCTTCTTGGTGTTGTAGTCGTGCAGCCCGATCTTGGGTCTGAGCTTGATCTCCTTGACGTTGATCTGGGTCTGGTGCTTCCGTGCGAGCTTGGCCTTCTGCTCCAGCTCGTAGCGGTACTTGCCGTAATCCATGATCCGCGCGACGGGCGGATCTGCCCCGCCGGCCACCTCGACGAGGTCGAGGCCCTTGTCGAAAGCGGTCTTGAGCGCGTCGTCCTTGGACTTGATCCCGAGCTGCTCGCCGTCCTCGCCGATCAGTCGCACCTGGGAGGACCGGATGTTCTCGTTGATCCGGGCCTGCGGTAC
>JBBRYG010000010.1:0-82690 GCA_038237865.1 Gaiellales bacterium
GGAGTCGTAGTGGTGCCGTAATGAACTTCAATCGGGTCGACCGGTCATTTCAGACGGATACGCGGGCGGAGCCCGCGTATCCTGAAACGGCACCGCAAGCGGAGCCGTAGTGGTGCCGTAATGAACTTCAATCGGGTCGACCGGTCATTTCAGACGGATACGCGGGCGGAGCCCGCGTATCCTGAAACGGCACCGCAAGCGGAGCCGTAGTGCTTGTGCTGACCCAGAGCGAGGTGCGCGACCTGCTCGACCTCGACTTGCTCGTCGACGCGCTGGCGGACGCGCACGCGGAGCTGAGCTCGGGGGGCGCTTCGATGCCGCCGCGGATCGCGGCACTTGTACCCGAGCAGGAGGGACTCCTCGGGGTGATGCCGGCCTCCAGCCCGTCAGCCGGGCTTGCCTGCAAGCTCGTGACGCTCTTCCCGCACAACACCGACCGCGAGACCCACCAGGCACTGATCGCGGTCTTCGATCCTGTCAACGGCTCCCCGCTCGCGCTGATGGACGGCACCTACATCACCGCGACCCGGACCGCGGCCGGATCGGCGCTCGCGACCCGGCTGCTCGCGCGGGAGGACGTGCGGGTCCTGGCAGTGATCGGCACCGGCGTCCAGGCGCGCACCCACGCTCGCGCGATTCCGCGTGTCCGCGCGATCGAGGAGATCCGCGTCGCCGGCCGCGACCGCGCCAAGGCCGAGGCGCTCGCGGAAGAGATCGGCGGGGTCGCGGCCGACTCCTACGAGGAGGCGATTCGCGGAGCGGACGTCGTCGCGGCGGCAACGCATGCGAGCGAAGCCGTCGTGCGGCGCGAATGGCTTTCCCCGGGCACGCACGTCAACTCCGTCGGGCTGAACCCGGCCGGGCGCGAGGTCGACGAGGCGACCGTCGCCGAGGCGCTGCTCGTCGTCGAGTCGAGGGCGTCCGCCCTGGCGCCGCCGCCTGCGGGAGCGCCTGAGCTGGCGGGAATCGACCCGTCGCGCGTCCACGCCGAGCTGGGGGAGATCGTCTCCGGTGCGCGCCCGGGACGCGGCTCCAGCGAAGAGATCACCCTGTATAAGTCAGTGGGCGTCGCCGTCCAGGACGCCGCCGCAGCAGCGCTGGTGCTCGCGGCGGCGCGAGAGCGGTCGGTCGGCCGGGAGATCGAGCTGGAGGAGACTCAGTGAGCAGCAACGACAACGACGTCAGACCGGGGCTCGAGGGTGTAGTCGCGCTCGAGACTGAG
Organism: Gaiellales bacterium; assembly: GCA_038237865.1. Lineage (GTDB taxonomy): Bacteria > Actinomycetota > Thermoleophilia > Gaiellales > Gaiellaceae > 3-1-20CM-4-69-9. Next base: position 1,223 of record JBBRYG010000010.1, read on the forward strand.
ATCATGGAGCCCGACCGCGAGGGCGGGGTGCTCCGCTATCGCGGCGTCGACGTCGAGCCGCTCGTCGGGCAGGTGCCCTACGAGAACGTCTGGGGCCTGCTCGTAGACGACGATCTGCACTCGAAGATGCCGGATCCGGAGCCATACGAGCCGGCGCGCCTCACGGGCGACGCGCCGGCCGACCTGCAGGCGGAGACGGCGCGAATGGCCGGCGAGTGGAAGCTCGAGAAGCTGAACGAGATCTCCGACGAGCAGGCACGTGAGGATCTCGGTCGGCTCTCGACGCAGATGATGTCGATCGTCGCGCGCTCGGCACGCCTAGCCGACGGGAAGACCGACGCCGTCCCGGAGGATGTGGTCGCGCGCGGCGCGACCGCGGCCGAGAAGTTCCTCCTCCGCTGGCGTGGCGAAGCCGATTCCCGGCATGTCACCGCGATAGACACGTACTGGATCTGCACCGCCGAGCACGGTCTGAACGCGTCGACCTTTACCGCGCGTGTCGTCGCGTCCACCGGGGCCGACTGCGGCGCCGCCCTCTCCTCCGCTGTCGGCGCCCTCTCAGGGCCGCTGCACGGGGGAGCCCCGGCCTACGTCAAGCCGATGCTCGAGGAGGTTGCGCGCATGGGGGACGCAGAACGCTGGGTGCAGGATGCGCTCGCGACCGGGAAACGCATCATGGGCTTCGGCCATCGGGTCTACCGCGCCGAGGATCCGCGCTCACGGATTCTCAAGCGGGCAGCGCAGGAGCTCGGCTCTCCGCACGTCGAGGTGGCGGAGGAGCTCGAGCGCGTCGCGCTCAAGGCACTCCAGGAGCGCCACCCCGAGCGCGTCCTCGCGACGAACGTCGAGTACTACTCGGCCGTCGTCCTCGATATCGCGGAGATCCCACCGCCGCTCGCGCCGGCAATGTTTGCCTGCTCGCGCGTTGCCGGCTGGTCGGCGCACATTCTCGAGCAGAAGCGGACGGGGCGGCTGTTCCGCCCGTCGGCGCGCTATGTCGGCCCGGGCGAGCGCTCGCTGTCGTCCCTGAGCTGACCCTGCGCGGCCCCGGCTACGCGGCACACTCTCGGCGCAGATCCACGACCCACTCGCGCGCCGGCGGCGAGTAGCGTTCCGGTAGGGGATCTCGTTTCTCCCCCCAAAGGGGCTGCCCGGATGACCGATTCAGCTGAGTAGGCTGCGGGCGTGGAGCTGACCGCGTACCGCGACCGCTTTCCGATCCTCGAGCACACGACCTACCTGATCAACCACTCGCTCGGCGCCATGCCCGCGGCGGCCGAGGATCGGGTCGCCGAGTACGCGCGCGTCTGGAAGGAGCGCGGCATCCGCGCCTGGGGCGAGGGCTGGTGGGAGATGCCGCAGACGGTCGGCGACCAGGTCGGCCGCATTGTCGGCGCGCCACCCGGCTCCACCGTGATGCATCAGAACGTCGCGATCGCGGAGGCGATCGTGCTCTCGTGCTTCCGTCCGATCGACCCGAGCCGGAATCGCGTTGTGTACGAGGAGGGAAACTTTCCGTCGGTTCGCTACCTCTACCAGGCGCAGCCGGACCTGGAGGTCGTCGTCGTGCCCGACGACCGGGCGATCGTCGACGCGATCGACGAACGGACACTGCTCGTCCCGATCAGCCACGTCCTGTTCAAGACGGCGGAGATCCAGGACGTGGACGCGATCGTTCGGCGCGCTCACGAGGCCGGTGCGCACGTGATCATCGACGCGTACCAGTCCGCGGGCATCGTCCCGCTGGACGTGACTGCGCTCCAGGTGGACTTCGCCGTCGGCGGCAGCGTCAAGTGGCTCTGCGGAGGACCGGGGAATGGCTGGCTCTACGTCCGCCCCGACCTCGCCGAGCGGCTCGAGCCCACCCTCGTCGGATGGCAGGCACACGCACGCCCCTTCGGGTTCGAGCCGGAGCTCGAGTACGCGGACGGCGCGCAACGGTTCCTGACCGGCACGCCGAACGTGCCGGCGCTCTATGCGGGCACCGCTGGATACGACCTGATCGAGGAGATCGGGGTCGACCGGATCCGGGCGAACTCGCTGCGTCAGACCGCGCTCCTGATCGAGCTGCTCGAGCAGGCCGGCTTCGACGTGGGCAGCCCCCGCGACCCGGCGCGGCGCGGCGGGACGGTCACGGTTCGTACGCCCGAGTTCGAGGCGGTGCACAAGGAGCTCGCCGAGCGTCAGATCATCTGCGACTTTCGTCCGGATGCGGGTCTCCGCCTCGGGCCGCACTACTTCACCAGCGACGAGGAGCTCCGCTACGCTGTCGCGCAGATCGGCGAGATCGTCGAGAGCGGAGCCTACGAGCGCCATCTGGGCGCGACTGCACGGTTCTGAACTCCTTTCAGAATGACGCTCGTCGCCGGGCTGCGATGGGTGAGTGCGAGGCAAGGACGCAGGGAGCGTGCATAGCACCGCTATGGACGCGACCGAGGACGCGGCCTCGCGCCGCCCAGCGCAGCCCGGCGGCTCAGCGCTCATTGTGAAAGGAGTTCTTAAGCTCAAGCGGCGCCGCTCGCCGGTCGATTCAGGGGTCATGCGTCTCTTCGCGTCCGCCGTCACGCTGCTGGCCGCCGCCGTCTTGGCAGGTCCGGCCGCCGCGTCCCAGCTGATCGACCGCAACGCGACGGGTGTACACCTCTCGGTCAGCGCGAAGGGCGAGGCGCTGCTCACCTACCGCGCCCACGGGCGCTTCCAGCACGTCCTTGTCTGGGGAGCCGTCGATGCCCGTCAGCCGACCTCGGGCAAGCCCCAGGTGCGGTTCCTCAAGGATTACTCCGGTGGCTACGGCAAGTACCGCCGAAGCTACTGGCTGAGTTTCCCGGGCGGCTGCCGGCGCTACGACGGCCCGGCACTCGACTCCTTCGTGACGGCATGTGCGGCGCCCGACGGCTCGTACTGGGCCGTCCAGGCGTGGCGAACGCCGCTGCCCGATCTCGGGATGACGCCATGGCTCCCCGTGCAGCGCGCCGTCGAGCTGCACCTCTCGCATTGGCGCGGCCCGATCGCGAAGCTCGCGGTCTGGACGGACTGGGTCTACGGCGCGCGCTACCACCAGGTCTTCGGGCGCGTGACCTACGACGGGCAGCCCCTGCACGGATTCACCGCGACCCGTATGGGCGCGCCGACCGACACGTACGGGCGCCTCGTCTACCTCGACACGTTCAACTCGCGCTACGGCCCGGGCTGGAAGCGGGAGAACTCCTTCCTCGCGCACAACCCGACCGGTCTCTTTTGCTACGGCTTCTTCCGGTTCGACCCGACCAGGGGCTATCCGCACCCGGCCGGCTACCCGAGCACGCTGCGTGGGCCCGGAAACGGCGAGGAGTACCGGGTGACCATGAACGGGCCGGGCGTGACGCCCGACATCAGCGTCACCGTGCCCGGGCTGCACGACTACAACCCGGCCAACGCGGCCGACGTCGCCTACGAGCGGCAGCAGAACGCCCTGCTCGACTCCATCCTCGGGGTCGACAAGCTGTGCGGGCAGCACTGAGAACGACCAGGCGCGAGCAGAGCGGCGTCACACTACGCTGATCTGCGGTGTCCGTCTCCCGCGAGATCCAGGGCTGGGACTGCTGGCAGCGCCAGACCGCCGCCGGCGGGGTCGAGTCGGAACAGCGCATCACCCTGGACAGGCCGGTGGTGGAGTTCAGCGAGGAGGGGGGGCGCAGGCTCGGCCTGCTCTACTGGCAGGAGGTCGAGCGCTTCACCCTTCGCCTCGTGCGCGTTCGTGAGCGGCGCACGGCAGTCGAGGCGAGGCTGTTCGGATGCGGTCCGCTGCTCCTTCGGTTCGACGCTCCCGCGGTCGACGTGTCCGCTTCGCGCGTCAGGTGCTCGTATCCGATCCGCGGGGGGCTGCTCGCACGGCTCCCGCAAGGGCGGATCGAGTTCGTCCAGGCAGACGGCGAGCCCCTCGTCCTCCGTTCGACGATCCGCGACTTCTTCCCCAGCCTGGCCGCCCGCGAGGGTGAGCCGCACTGGACCGGAGCGCTCTACAGCCATGTCCAGAGCCGGATGCACGTGGCGATCAGCAGGCGCTATTTCAGGCGGATGGTCGCCGAGGGGCCGACGTGAGAGTGGTCATCTTCGGGGCGACCGGGACGATCGGGCGGGCGCTCGCCCCGGAGCTGGCGGCAACGCACGACGTGACCGCGGTCTCGCGGCGCCCACCGACGCGTGAGGGCGGGCTGACCTGGGCCCAGGCGGACGTCACCGACGGCGCGGCGCTCGCGCGCGTGCTGGAGGGAGCCGACGCCACCTACTACCTGGTCCACTCGCTCGGCCGGTCCGACTTCGAGGAGCACGACCGCCGCGCCGCGGAGACGATGGCCCGCGCCGCCGAGGAAGCCGGCGTGGGCCAGATCGTGTACCTCGGCGGTCTCGGCGACGACTCGCCCGCCCTCTCGGCCCACCTGCGCAGTCGGCGCGAGACCGGCGAGCGGCTCGCGTCAGGCTCGGTGCCCGTGACGACGCTGCGCGCGGCGATGGTCGTGGGCCGGGGGAGCGCCGCCTTCGAGACGATCGTGGCGCTCGTGGACAGGCTCCCGGCCATGATCTGTCCGCGCTGGGTCTCGACCGAGACCCAGCCGGTCGCGCTGGACGACATCGTCGCCTACCTCGCCGGTGTCTGCGGCCTCGAGCCCGCGCTGGGCGAGACCTTCGACGCCGGTGGCCCAGAGGTGATGACCTATCGCGAGATGATGGAGCGCGTTGCCCGTATCCGCGGCAAGCGCCCGCGTATCTTCGAGGTGCCGATCCTGACGCCGCGGCTCTCGTCGCTCTGGCTCCATCTGGTGACGCCCGTCGACGCGTCCGTCGCCAGGCCGCTGGTCGAGGGCCTGCGCAGCGCCACCGTGGCACGAGATCAGCGGCTGCGAGACCTCGTCCCCCTCCAACTCACGTCGTTCGACGAGGCGGCGCGCCGGGCTCTGAGCTGAGCTCGAGCAGCCGCAGCGCGTAGCGCGGGGCAGTCGGCGCCTCCTCATGCCGGAAGTACGCGAACACCGGCTCCGGAACACCGCGAAGTCGAGCCGCCCAGCGGGCGAGCTCCTCCTCGTCGTACGGAGGCTCGCGGAAGCGCACGTAGCGAAACGGCGCGTCGTGGTCGAGGTCACCTACTCGCACCGCACCGGCCGCCGCGAGCCTGGGCTCGATGCCGTCCCAGGTCGGATGGGGGAGGTCGAAGGCGAGCCGCAACGCCGGGTCGAGTGAGCCGAGCAGGAGCTCCAGCAGCCCTTCGTCACGCGCGCTCGTCAACGAGACCCGAACGGGCCCGAGCCGGTCGCCGAGCGCACGTACACGCTCCGAGAACGTGCCGAGTTGCTGCGTCCGCTGGCCCGGGAGCTTGACCGCGAAGGTGAACCCGGCGGGCGTGGCCTCGGCCCAGCGGCGAAACTGCTCCTCCGCCGGCAGCCGGTAGCCGGTGGTGTTCAGCTCGACGGTGGGGAGACCCGCCGCGTAGTGGCGGAGGAAGTCACGTGCATCCGTTCCGGCCGGGTAGAAGTCGGGCTTCCAGGACGGATAGGACCACCCCGAGGCTCCGACGGATAGCCCGGTTACACTCGAACCCAAGTTGGCCATGACCGAGAGAGTGATAGCCGAGGACGCGATCCGTGTCCTCGACCACGGCTTCGTCCGGCTCGACGACGCGATGGCCAGCGACCTTTCCGTCGCCAACGCCGCCCGCGTGAGCTTCGCGCGGCGCAAGGACGTCATGGACGAGGCCGACGAGGGTCTGATCCGCTTCCTGATGCGCGACAGACACGGGACGCCCTTCGAACACAACGCGTTCCGGTTCCACATCCGGACGCCGATCTTCGTTGCACGGGAATGGTTCCGTCACCGCGTCGGCTCCTTCAATGAATTCAGCATGAGATACGCGAAGGCGACGGACGACTTCTACGTGCCCGAGGCCGAGGACGTCCGCTCTCAGGTCGGCAAGCCGGGCGCGTACTCGTTCGAGCCGGTCGACGCCGAGCTCGCGGAGCGCACCCGCGAAGAGTTTCGCGAGGTCTATGACCACGCCTTCGAGACCTACGAGCGGCTCGTCGATGCCGGCGTCGCGCGTGAGCTTGCCCGCTCGGTCATGCCTGTCGGCGCGTATACGGAGTTCCTATGGACAGTGAATGCGCGGGCATTGATGAACTTCGTCTCGCTGCGCGCGGCCGAGTCCGCCCAGCGGGAGATCCGCCGTTACGCGGACGCCGTCGAGCAGCTCTTCGCCGAGAAGATGCCGGTCACGCACGCGGCGTTCGTCGCCGCGGGCCGCACCGCCCCCTAGGTCGTCATCACGACCGGCTCCGACCCGACCTGGCCGGGGGCGTGCCGGGTCACGACCCAGCCGTCGAACCTGCCACCGCGCAGGTCGTAGGCGGCGCTCAGCCGCACCGACGTCGTGGTGTTCTTCGTGTTGAAGCTGCCGCAGGGCGCGAGCGGCTTCCCCGCTCGCGAGAGGAAGAGCGCGTAGTAGCCCCCCTGCGGAAGCGGCTGCAGGTTCGTGACGTTCAGGATCATCGGCCAGTTGCCGTCGGCGCGGCTGTTGCCGAGCTCGATCGACGCCGTCGCGCCCTGCGCGAGCGCCGTGCCGTGCATCTTCACGATCCGCTGCACGTCGAACGAGCTCGAGCTCGTACCGGTCGCCTGCCCGAACAGGAAGGCGACGAGGAAGATCGTGGCGAGCGCGGCCGCGATCACGAGCGGAGAGAACCGCCTCTTTGCCGAACGCCTCGTCAGCCCAAGCGGCGCGAGGGCATCCTCCGGCCACGCAACCGCCTCGAGCTCGGGCCCGAGCTCCGGGGGCGGGTCTGCCTGGGTGAGCAGCCGGTGCACCCGCTCCAGGCGCGCGCGCTCGTCGGCCGGAACGTCGTGGTCCACGAGGTCGTCGAACTTCGGAGGATGCTGGCTCATTCGAGCTCGCCTTCGAGCACGTCGGCAAGGCGGTGCAGGCCGGCCCGCGTTCGCGTCTTCACGGTGCCGAGCGGAATCCCGAGGAACGTCGCCACCTCGCTCTGAGAGAGGCCGCCCCAATAGGCGAGCTCGATCACATCCCGCTCGGGATCCGGAAGGTCGGCCAGGGCCCTGTGCACGCGCCAGGAGATGTAGGACTGCTCCGCGCGGTCCGGAGGGCCGGCTTCGAGCGAGGCGGTCTCGGGCGCCTCGCCGGGCGGCTCGTTCCGACCGCGGGCGCGATCGACGATCGCATTCCGGGCGACCGCATACAGCCAGGGTGCACCTCGGCCTCGGTCGGGGCGGTAGGTGCGCGCCGAGCGCCAGATCGCCGCGAACGTCTCCTGCACGGCGTCCTCGGCGCGCATCCGGTCGCCGAGCCGTCTGAGGGCGAGCCCGAAAACGGATCGCGCGTAGCGCCGGTAGAGCTGCTCGAACGCTGTGGCGTCGCCGGCGCCGACCCGCTGGATCAGATCGCCGTCGCTCGGTTGCCGTTGATCCATGCGGTCTGGCGGCGTCTCAACCGGCGCGGTCTCCGGCGCAGCCGCGGGGAATGCAATGGCCAGGCCCATCTCCTCTTGCTCCTTACGGGTTCCCACCTCCCCTGGATTGGAGCAGCAACACGCTCGGACCACAAGCGTGAACCCATACGGAACGCTTACGAACCCCTAACGCTGGGTTCTCGTCAGATGGGGAAAGGGTAAGAGTGACTCGACAGCTGGCAGGAGGGGGTTCGGAAACGATGCGAAGGCTCTTGGTAGGGGCGGCGATGCTGACACTGGTCTTCGCCGGACCGGCGTCCTCGTCCTCGACGGCCACGGTCTCGGTCCAGATCAAGCGAGCGAGCTTCTCGCCGGCCTCGATCACGATCAACCAGAACGACTCGGTCATCTGGAAGAACGTCGACACCCTCGAGCACCAGGTGGTTGCAAACGGCGGCTCCTTCGCGTCGCCGATTCTCAAGACCGGGCAGAGCTACACCTTCACGTTCCGGAACAGCGGCACGTTCCGGTACCACGACGCGCTGCATCCGACCCTCAAAGGGACGGTCACGGTGAAGGGGCCGCCCCCGTCGGTGACGCTCGCCACGTCGACGCCGATCGTCAAGTACGGCGGGACGGTCACGCTCACGGGCTCCGTATCGAACAAGAAGGCTGGCGAGACCGTGACCCTGGTTGCGCTCATGGCCGGGGAGACCACCAAGCAGGTCGTCGCGACGCTGCAGACCGCGAGCGGAGGCACCTTCTCCTTCAGCGTGACGCCGCAGCTCGCCACCACGTACCAGGCCCAGTGGAAGGGGAAGGAAAGCTCGGTGATCGTCCAGGTGGCGCCGGCGATCAAGCTGCCGGCGGCCTCCGCGGCCGGGTACTTCCACTTCTACGTGACGGCGGCTCGATCGTTCGCAGGTCGCACAGTGTTCGTGCAGCGCTTCACGCTCGCGCACCAGTGGGTGAGTATCCAGCGGTTCACGCTGGGCGCCAAGTCCGGACGGCTCGTCTCCGTGCGCTCGGTCCGCGCCGTCGTGCCGCGCGGACGCTGGTCGATCCGCATCTTCATGCCGGCGAGCGAGGCGGGCGAGGGCTATCTCGACGCCACGAGCGGCACGCAGCCGGTTGTCAGGCGCTAGAGCAGACCGCAAGAATCCCCGGGCGACGGCGTCACCTATGAGACGCAAATCGTTTTGGGGGGTCTTGCAACTATGAAGAAGCTCATCCTGCCGGCGCTCGCGGCACTCAGTCTGGTCATCGCCGCTCCCGTCTCCGCAAAGACGGTGACGATGGCGATCACGAAGAGCGGCTACGTCCCGAAAACCGTCTCGATCGCCACCGGCGACGCTGTCACGTTCGCCAACCAGGACACGGTGGCGCACCAGGTCGTGATCAAGGGGAAGGCGGCCTTCACCTGCACGGCAGGCCTCGTCCTCCAGCCCGGCCAGAGCACGACCTGCACGTTCCCGACTGCCGGCACGTACTCCGTCAGCGATCCCAATCTCAAGAGCGCTGCGTTCAAGGGCACGATCACGGTCGCGGGCGCTCCTACGCCGGCTATCTCGCTCCAGGCCGCGCCCCGGGTCGTCACCTACGGCGGGTCCGTGACCCTTTCGGGCCAACTCTCCAACGGCCAGACCGGCCAGACGCTCACGGTCTTGGCGATGGAATGCGGCTCGACGGCGTTCAAGCAGGTCGCGACGACTACGACGACGGCTAACGGCGCCTACACCGTCTCGGTCCGGCCGCTGAAGAACACCACGTACGAGCTACGCCTCCGCAACTCCCGCAGCGCCGACGTGGTCGTGAAGGTGCGGCCGAAGCTGGCGTTGCGGAAACTGTCGCGTGGCCGTTACTCGGTGAAGGCATTCGCCGCCGAGTCCTTCGCCGGAAAGGCGGTCCTCTTCCAGCGCTACGTTCGCTCGACGGGGCGGTGGATCACGGTGAAGACCGCGCTGCTGAAGGCGGGTCCGACCGTGACGCTGCCGATCAATCCGACGACGGTCTCGCAGGCGGTGTTCCGTGCACGCGTGAAGGCTCGGCTGCGCGTGAGGGCGATCATGACCCAGGCCCAGGCGGGCTCCTGCTATGTCGCCGGGCGTAGCAACGCGATCCTCAGCTGAGCAGAGATCAGCGGCAAGGGCGCGCGGAAGCCGGACGGGGTTCCCCGCGGGACGGGGTTCCCCGCGCCCCGCGCCCTGAGTCCTATTAGCGGCCGCCCACCTCGTCGTAGCGCCGGCCGACCTCGCCCCAGTTGACGACGTTCCACCAGGCCGCGAGGTAGTCCGGACGCTTGTTCTGATACTTGAGGTAGTAGGCGTGCTCCCAGACGTCGATGCCGAGGAGCGGTGTCTTCCCCTCCATCAGCGGCGTGTCCTGGTTCGGGGTCGACATGACCGCGAGCCCTGTGCCGTCGTGGATCAGCCACGTCCACCCGGATCCGAAGCGCTTCACGCCTGCGTCGTTGAGCTGTGTCTTCAGCTCCTCGAGGCCTCCGAACGTGGCAGAGATCGCCTCGCCGAGCGCGCCGCTCGGCTCGCCCCCTCCATCTGGACTCATGGTCTGCCAGAAGAGGCTGTGGTTCGCGTGGCCGCCCGCGTTGTTCCGGACGGGCGCCTGCTTGTCGTCCGGTAGCTGGTCGAGGTTGTCCAGGATCTGCTCGACCGGACGGCCGGCCCACTCCGTGCCGTCGAGCGCCTTGTTGGCGTTGTCGACGTAGGCCTGGTGGTGCTTGTCGTGATGCACGCGCATCGTCTGCTCGTCGATGTGGGGCTCGAGCGCGGCATAGTCGTAGGGCAGCGGCGGGACCTCGAAAGCCATGCGGATAGCTCCTTTTTTCGGTTGCGCTGAGGATATGCTCCCGCACCATGGCCACGCTCGCCTTCCAGTTCGAGGAGATCACTCCGCGCGAGCTCAAGCCCGAGCTGCTCGAGCTCGACGGCATCTCCCGTGCGACGATCGAGGCGCACTACTCACTCTACGAGGGTTACGTCAGCAAACGGAACGAGATCCTCGGCAAGCTGGACGGTGTCGACCTCGCGAGCGCGAACCAGGTCTACTCGGAAATCCGCGCGCTGAAGGTCGACCTCACGTTCGCGATCGGCGGGATCAAGAACCACGAGATCTACTTCGAGCACCTCGGTGGCGGGGGCGGTGACCCGGACGAGCTGATCGGCGATCTGATCGCGCGCGACTTCGGATCGGCAGCGGACTGGCGCGCGGATCTCAAGGCGACCGCAATGGGAGGCCGCGGCTGGGCGTGGACGGCGTACGACTGGGACGAGGGACGCCTGTTCAACTACCTCGGCGACGCTCAGAACACGTTCCCGATCTGGAACACGACCCCGCTCGTCGCGCTCGACGTTTACGAGCACGCGTACTTCCTCGACTACCAGACCGACCGCGCCTCCTACATCAAGGCGTTCTTCGACAACCTCGACTGGTCGACCGTGAACGACTGGGTGTCGAAGTACAACATCCAGAAGTAACGCGGTGCTGACAAGCGCGCTGCTCGTCCTGGCCGGCTACGTCTCCGGCTCGATGCCGTGGGGCTACTGGCTCGTGCGGCTCGTGAAGCACGAGGACATCAGACAGCAGGGCAGCGGCAACATCGGCGGGACGAACGTCTGGCGCGTCTACGGGCGGAAGCTCGGCTTCCCTGTCGTCCTCCTCGACACGATCAAGGGTCTTGTGCCTGCGCTCGTCGGGGTCCTGGTCGTGGGCCACGGGACCGGCGTGCTGGCAGGCGGCGTCGCGATGCTCGGTCACTGGCGGCCGCTGTTTCTCAGGTGGAAGCCGGGAGGGAAGATGGTCGCGACCTGCGGCGGCGCCTTCTTCGGCGTCGCACCGGTCGTCGGGGGCATCGGAGCAGGAATCTGGATCCTGACGTTCCTGCTCTTCCGCTACGCCTCGCTCGCGTCGATCCTGGCGGCGCTCTCGCTCCCGGTCATAGCAGCGCTGCTCGACGAGCCCTGGCCTGTGATCGTCTTCGCCGCCGCCGCTGCGGCCGCGGTGCTCCTCTTACATCGGGCCAATATCGCGCGGCTCCGCGCGGGCACCGAGAACCGCTTCACGTTCCGCCGCCCCGCGCGCGCGTAACGCCGAAAGTCCTGCGGACTTTCGGCGTTGGTGAGGTACCGCAGCGGAAGGCGGCGGCAAAGCCACCACCTTCCGCTTTTCTAGTTGGGGTCGTCACGGTGATTGCGGGCGGCGGCTGCGTGAGCTTCCGCTCAGGCAGCCTCGAGGGCTGGGCGATGGTCTTCAAGGTTCCGCAGCGCCGGGAGTGCAAGCACTCCTGCCGCTGTGCAACCTGAGAACCCTCTCGTCCCGCAGTGGAGGCCGTCTGGCCGCAGGCCACGCGGCCGCCGCAGCGTCCTAACCCAGACGCCCAAACCAAAAAAGCAGCAGGTGGTGGCTCTGCCGCCACCTGCTGCTGCGGTACCTCGAGCAAGCCGAAAGTCCGCAGGACGTTCGGCTTTTACCCGGCGAGCCACTCGCGTAGCTCGGTATGGCGCGACTCGGGCTCGCCGCTCCCCAACTCGCTTCGCAGCTCTCCGACTGTGCCGTAGCGCTCGGCGACGACCTCGTGGTTATGGATCGTCTCGAAGTTGACCTGGCGAGCAAGCACGAAATCCTCGTCGGAGAGCGTGGGATAGCGCTCGAGCGCCGACGCGAGCGCGATGCGGACGGAGTCCTCGACGAAGCGGGGCTGGAGATGTGCGTGCTCGACGACGAACAGCTCGTCCGGCCGCTTCAGCAGCTCGTAGATCGGGGAGCTCATCGAGGCCTCGACGAGCGCGACGAGATCCTCCGCGTTGAGACGCTGCTCGGTGCCGAGGTAGAGGGTGCCTCGTCCACGCTGGTTGTGCGTCGCGATCGGGACGAGCTCGAGGATCCGCTCGACGTCCGCCTGCCCGAAGCCGGCTTCCGAGAGGCGCTCGCTCGCCCGGCCGCGGACGAGCCCCTGCGCGCAGGGGCAGGCGTTGATCCCCGTCGCCTCGACGCCGACGATGCGGCGCACGCCGTGCTGCGACGCTGCGGCGATCCCGACAAGCTGCACCATCTCCTGCGTCGCGAGGCCGGTGACCGGGGTTTTCCGCTCGAGCGGATAGTGGGCGGCGATCCGCACCTCCGCCCTGCCGGAGCGTTGGCGGGAGACGATCTGACCGGCGATGTGCTCCGCGAGCTCCTCGACGAGGAAGGCCTCGCCGATCACGACCTCCTCGATCGCCTCCTCGAGCAGCTCCGGGAACCGGGACATGTGCACGCCCTTCTGATCCGGGTCGAGGTCGACCGTGCACTCGATCTCGGCGGCGACGAGTCGCTCGACGCTTCCCCACCGGATCCGGATCGCCTTGCTCAGCCCGCGGACACCTGCGCGCGACAGGCCGAGCCGGACCTCGGGCGTCGACGCCTGAAGATCCTCGAGCAGGTCCCGTGACTCGGCCATACCGACAGGTTAGTGTCACCCTCGCTCCGTGGGCAGCTCGGATACATCCTTCGCGAGGCTCGTGTCGCTGGCCGCGCACGACCTGCGGACGCCGCTCGCTACGATCAACGGGTTCGCCCAGACGCTCGTCCGTCTCGGTGAGCTGGCCGAGCCCACCGACCGGTACGTCGCCATGATCGCCGAGGCGGCCAAGCAGCAGGCCGAGCTGCTCGACGAGCTGGGCCTGGCCGCACGGATCGAGTCAGGGCGGTACGAGCCGAATCTTCAGCCCGTCGACACCTTGGATCTCGCTCGCCACGCGGCGGAGCAGCTGGGCGCGGAGCGTGTCCATGTCTTCGGCGAGGGGGGAGAGGTGCATGTCGACGTCGACGCGACCAGACGCGGAATCTCCGCGCTCGCCCAAGCGGCGCTCCGCCATGGTGGCCTCGAGGAGGTCGACGTCACAGCCGACGGGCAGTCGGTGACGATCCGGCCGGTCACGGATTCCTCGGGCCGGGTGCTGGCCGGCTCCGACCTGCGTGATCTCGGTGCCGCGGTCGCTGTGCGGCTCGTGGAAGCGCTCGGCGGCTCGGTCGGGGTAGCCGGCGATGCTGTCGTGGTGCGACTCCCGACATGAGCCGGGCAGCGGCAGTCAGTCTCCGCCGTTGGTTGAGACGCCAGCTCGCCCAGCCATTACCTGCCCGTGAGCGCCTCGAGGCGGCCGTCGAGAACGACGACCCTGCCGAAGTGCGTCGTCTGCTCACGGACGTGCCCTTCACGCAAGAACAACGTCGCCACGTGGAGGGCCTGCTCGACGCCTGGGAATCGGGCGAGTCCTAGAACTCCTTTCAGAATGACGCTCGTCGACGGGGTGCGATGGGTGAGTGCGAGGCAAGGACGCAGGGAGCGTGCATAGCGCCGCTATGGACGCGACTGAGGACGCGGCCTCGCGCCGCCCAGCGCGGCCCGACGGCACAGCGTTCATTGTGAAAGGGGTTCTTAGTCCGTCGAGTCCGTCGCGCCGCGGTCGAGCAGCAGCTGCTCGACGCGCTTGTCCCCGTTCTGCCTGGCCGCGTCGATCGAGCGGAAGCCGCCGCCCTGCCGAAGGTTGGGATCGGCGCCGTGATCGAGGACGAGCTTCACGAGCTCGAAGCGCGTGTCTTCGTCCTTCCCCTCGGCGGCCGCCGCGGCGTGGATCGCAGCCGTCTGGATGTGCTCGTTCCGCGAGAGCGCGTTCACGTCGGCGCCGTGCTCGAGCAGCACACGTGTGGCGTCGACATGCCCGAAGAAGCATGCAAGCCCGAGGGGGTGGAAGCCGTCGTCGCCGTACGCGTTTGCGAGCTCGGGATCGTCGTCGAGCAGCACGCGAAGCCGGTCGGTCTTTCCCAGGGCCGCCGCTTCGAAGATGTTCAGCTTGGGCCCAGCGTCGAGCAGCTCCTGCACGCGCTCGCTCTGGCCGCGGTAGAGCGCCTCTAGAAGCTCGGTCATCACGTCCTCCAATCCAGCTCGTGCGAGCGGACGCTAGCGCAGGAGCCGTGACAGCCGGCGGTCCGAGGCGCCGACTCGGCGGCGCCGTTTGGAGGTCGCGCGGGCTTCGCCCGCGTGACCGTTCGTCTTGGGTCTGTCTCGACACGCGGTATTGGCGCTTACCGCAGGAGCCGTGACAGCCGGCGGTCTTTGAGCACGCGCCCGCCCGTCTGGCACTGCGGGCCGAGGTGCCGACTCGGCGGCGCCGTTTGGAGGTCGCGCGGGCTTCGCCCGCGTGACCGTTCGTCTTGGGTCTGCCTCGGCACGCGGTATTGGCGCTTACCGCAGGAGCCGTGACAGCCGGCGGTCTTTGAGCACGCGCCCGCCCGTCTGGCAGCGGGGACAGTAGTAGACGGTGTGCTCCTCGTAGTCGACGCGCGCGATCGGCGTGCCGCAGACGTGGCACGGCTCGCCGAGCTTCGTGTGCACACGGTAGGTCTTGGCGTCGTTCGCGCCGCCCTCGCGCAGCTCGAGGCCCCGCTCCAGCTCGGCGTCGATCGACTCCGCCAGCCGCGCGACCTCGGCCTCGTCGAACTCCCGGGAGAGCGCGTAGGGCGAGAGTTGCGCGTGATGGAGGATCTCGTTCGCCCACGCGCGGCCGATGCCCGCAATCAGGCGCTGGTCGCGGAGGAGCGAGTGGATCCGCCGCGACTCCCCATGCACGATCTCACCGAGCCGGTCGGCGCCGAGGCCGAGCGCCTCGGGGCCGAGGTGTGTGAGCTCCTGCTCCGCCTCTTCCGGGTTCAGCAGCCAGACGCCTGCGCGCTTCTTCGAGCCCGCCTCGGTAAGGACGAGCTGTGCCCCGCCTTGGAAGAGCAGTCGGAAAGCGGGTGTCTTCGGCCCCTTCGCACCGGCCTTCAGATACTTGAGCCGTCCGGCCGTCATCAGGTGCACGAGCAGGACGAGCTCCCCGTCGTCCGTCGGGAAGAGCAGCCGCTTCGCCCGCCGCTCGGCCCCGGCCAACCGCCGCCCCTCGAGCGCCGCGAGAGGCGGGTCGAAGGTCTTCAGCGTCGCGATGTGTGCCGGGCCCGCCTGCTCGATCGGGAAGGCCGAGACCGGATCGTCGAGCGCGCGCCGCCAGGCCTCCATCTCGGGTAGCTCAGGCATCGGCGACCTGGGTCTCGAGCGGCAGACGGAGATCGTCGGGCGGCTCGGAGCTGACGGGGTCGGCCGGCAGCTCGCGAATGTGGCGCAGGGGCGAGAACACCATCGGGATGAAGCAGAAGCAGGCGAGCGCGCTGCCGAGGAAGATCGTCGGCCGGAGGCCGATCGCCGTGCCGATCGCACCGCCTGCGAACGACCCGAGGGGGATCGTTCCCCAGACGATGAAGCGCCTGGACGCGTTCATCCGGCCGAGCATGCGTTCGGGGGTGAAGGCCTGCATCAGGCTGATCGCATTGACGTTGTACGTGACGATCGCGGCGCCCGCCAGCACCTGGGAGAGGATCAGGAAGGGAATCGGAAAGGACTGCGGCGCCAGCGGAACGAGCAGCATCGGCGGGCCGCCGAAGATGGCAGCCGCGATCGTGGCGGGCCCCACCCCGAGCCGCTTCGAGACCCGCGACGCCGCGACCGCACCGGCGAGCCAGCCCACGTTCCCCAGCCCGAGCACGACGCCGATCGCCTGTGACGAAAGGTCGAGCTCGCGGACGGCGTAGAGCAGGAAGACCGAGAAGGCGAGACTCCAAAAGAAGTTGCTCATGGCCACGTAGGCGGAGATCGCGCGCCAGCGCGGATCGCGGACGATGTAGCGAAGGCCCTCGGCGAGCTCGGAGCGCATCGAGCTCCCGGGTGCGCGCTCGGGGCGAGGCTCGGAGCGTTCTATCCGGAAGACGAGGAACGCGGAGCAGGCGAAGCTGAAAGCATCGACGAGCACGGCGTACGGTGCGGTGACTGCCGCCACGAGCAGCCCCCCGAGTCCCGGCCCCCCGATCTGGGCGGCCGACCGGCTCACCTCGAGCTTCGCATTTCCGTCGACCAGTGCCTCGCGTTCGACGAGCGAGGGGAGATACGACTGGTAGGCAACGTCGAAGAAGACGGTCAAGGTGCCCGTCGCAAAGCCCACCGCGAACAGCTGCCAGATCGTCAGGGCGCCGAATGCGGCGGCGAGCGGGACCGAGGCCAGCGCTGCTCCGCGGCCGAGATCCGCCAGCACCAGAATGGGCCGGCGCGGGAGGCGATCGACCCAGACGCCCGCGGGGAGGGCGAAGAGGAGAAACGGCAGGAAGTCCATCGCGCCGAGCGCGGCCACCTCGAACGTGGTGGCGTGGAGCGCGAGGATCGCGACGAGGGGCAGGGCGAGCAGGGACACCTGCGAGCCGAGCTGGCTGACGGTCTGCGCGCCCCAGAGCCGGAGAAAGTCAGGGTGTCGCCAGAGACCGCCGGAAGGCCAGAAGCTACGCATCGGTGGCAGCCGGGCCGGGCTCCCTGGTCACCGCGGTCGGCTCGACGATCCCGCCCGCCATCTCGGCCTGGGCCGCGGTCGGCTCGGCGTCAGCGCCGGCGGGCATCTCGCGGATCCTCCGCACCGGCGACATCAGCACGGGCAGGAACGCGAACATGCCGCCGATCGCTCCCACCCACAGCGCCGCGTGCAACCCGTACACCGACGCGATCGCGCCCGCGGCGAGCTGGCCGAGCGGCAGGGTGCCCCAGACGATCCAGCGCATGGAGGCATTCATCCGGCCCTGGAGGCGCTCCGGCGTGATCGCCTGGCGCAGGCTCACCTGGGTGATGTTGTAGGTCACGCCGCTGAAGCCGAAGAGCAACGCGCCGAGCATCAGGATCGGGACGGGAAACGACTTGGGCGCGAGCGGATACGTGAGCGCCGCGACGGAGAAGAGCATGGCGGGCAAAACGATCGCCGGCCCGACGCCGATCCGATTTTGAAGCCGGTTCGTCACGAGCGCCCCGACGATCGACCCCACCCCGAACATCGCGAAGACAAGGCCGACGACGAACGACGAGAGGTGCAGCGTCCTGACGGCGTAGAGCAGCAGGATCGTGAACGAGATCGCCCCGAAGAAGTTCGACGTCCCGGTGCAGGCGGCGATCGCCCGCAGGTACGGATGGCGGACGACGTAGCCGAGCCCCTCCTTCAGCTCGGGGAGCATCCGCGGCCGCGGGGCGCCCTCTGCTCGTTCCGGAAGCACCTCCGCCTTGCGGATCGGGATCAGGAACGCGGTCGAGACGGCGTAGCTGACCGCATCGAAGACGATCGCGTACGGCGCCGTGATCGCGGCGATCAGCAGGCCTGCAACGCCCGGGCCCGCGACCTGCGCCGTCGAGACGGTCAACTGCAGCTTTGCGTTGCCGTCGACGAGCTGGTCGCGCTCCACGAGCGATGGAAGGTACGACTGGTAGGCGACGTCGAAGAAGACGGTGAAGACGCCGATCACAAACTGGAGCACCAGCAGGTGCCAGATTCGAAGCGCGTCGAAGGCCCACAGCACCGGGATCGCCGCGAGCAGGACGGCGCGGGCGGCGTCGCCCCCGATCAGGATCGGACGCCGCTGGAGCCGGTCGACCCACACCCCGGCCGGGAGCGCGAACAGGATGAAGGGCAGGAACCCGAGCATCCCGAGCAGCGAGAACTCGAACGGCGTCGCGCCCAGGCCGACGGCGGCCAGCCACGGAATCGCGAGACCGGAGATCTGCGACCCGAACTCGCTGATCGACTGGCCGGACCACAGCTTGAGGAAGTCCGAGTGGCTCCAGAGGCCGCCCTGCGGCCGGCGGCTCTTTAGGCTCCGCAGCATGGAGCCGTTGAGCGTAACCGTCAGCCGCGGCGGTATCGTGGAAGCTCGCCACACGATCCACGCGGTCGCCGTGCGGGACGGCGCCGTGGTCGCCCAGGCGGGAGATCCGGCGCTCGTGTGCTTCATGCGCTCCTCGTCGAAGCCGCTGCAGGCACTCCCGGTCGCCCGAGTCCGCAACGATCTCGACGACCGGGATCTGGCGATCGCCTCGGCCTCGCATCTCGCAGACCCCGCTCAGCTCGCCGCTGTGCGGGGGCTGCTGGCGAAGGCGCCGGCGGAGGAAGCCGAGCTCGAGTGCGGCCCGGAAGGCCAGGCAACGTCGAAGCTGAAGCACAACTGCTCGGGCAAGCATGCCGGGATGCTCGCGCTCTGCCGCGCCCATGGGTGGCGGAGCGACGGGTACCGCCTCGAAGCGCACCGCGTGCAACGCGAGATGCTCGCGGTCCACGCCGAAGCGGCCGAGGTCGAAGCGGACGAGCTCCCGACCGGCGTCGACGGTTGCGGCGTCCTCACCTTCGCGATGCCACTCGAGCGGATGGCACACGCCTTCGCGCGCCTCGAGAAGCTCGAGGGAGGTGCGCGGGTTGCCGCGGCGATGCGCGCTCATCCGGAGCTGATCCGCGGGCCCGGCGCGGCCGACACGCTGCTGATGCAGGCGCTCCCCGGCTGGATCGCAAAGGGCGGAGCCGAAGGGCTCCTCTGCGCCGCGGGGGACGGCGTCGGGATCGCGCTGAAGAGCGAGGACGGCAGCGGGCGAGGCCTTGGTCCGGCGGCGGCGGCGTTCCTCCGGCTGCTCGATCTCGACGTCCCAGCAATGGCCGTTGTCTTGCTGGAGAACAGCCGCGGCGAACACGTCGGCGAGATCGCCGTTAGGGACTGAAAAC
Organism: Gaiellales bacterium; assembly: GCA_038237865.1. Lineage (GTDB taxonomy): Bacteria > Actinomycetota > Thermoleophilia > Gaiellales > Gaiellaceae > 3-1-20CM-4-69-9. The sequence goes on from JBBRYG010000010.1 coordinate 20,259, forward strand.
TCCCTCTTCCACTTTCGCGTCAGGTTTGTAGTATCCAAACGGCGAAGGGGTGAGCCGGGGGATGCGGGACCCGGCTCTTTCGCGTCTTGAAGGTCGATCTCGTCCTCGTCCACCTACAAGCCGGAGGTCAGCCGAGTTGCTCACCGTCGACATCTCTCTCCCCGACGTCGAAGAGCTCCAGAAGCTCGTCCAGGAAGGTCTCGAAAAGGGTCTCCTCAACTACGACGAGATCGCGACGGGGCTTGAGGACGTCGAGCTCACGAAGGAGCAGATCGAGGACTTCTACACCTACCTGATCGACCACGGAGTCGCGCTCGTCGAGGGCGAGACGCACAAGCACCCGCCGCACGAGCAGCCGCTTCCGGAAGAGGAAAAGGTCCCGAAGCTCGACCTCAGCGTCGAGCCGTCGCTCGACTCGCTCCGGCTCTACCTCCGCTCGATCGGGAGAGTGCCGTTGCTGACCGCCGACCAGGAGGTCTACCTGGCGAAGCGGATCGAGCGCGGTGACATGGCCGCCAAGACGCAGATGACGGAGGCGAACCTCCGGCTCGTCGTCTCGATCGCGAAGTCGTATCTCGGCCGTGGGCTGTCGTTCCTCGACCTGATCCAGGAGGGCTCGCTCGGCCTGATCCGCGCCGTGGAGAAGTTCGACTACCGCAAGGGCTACAAGTTCTCGACGTACGCGACGTGGTGGATCCGCCAGGCGGTCACGCGCGCGATCGCCGACAAGGCGCGCACGATCCGCATTCCCGTGCACATGGTCGAGAAGCTGAACAAGGTCGTTCACATCGAGCGCCAGCTCGTACAGCGGCTCGGGCGCGAGCCGAACCCCGAGGAGATCGCGGAGGAGCTCGAGATCACGCCCGACGAGGTGCGGGAGATCCTGCGGATGTCCCAGCTTCCGGTCTCGCTCGAGAAGCCGGTCGGCGAGGAGGAGGAGTCGGAGCTCGGAGACTTCGTCCAGGACGAGCAGGCCGAGTCCCCCTACGACACAGCCCAGCTCTCGCTCCGGCGCGAGGACATCGAGCACGCCCTGTCGGCCTTGCCCGAGCGCGAGCGGCAGGTGATCGAGCTCCGTTTCGGCCTGTCCGGCTCGCAGCCCTGTACGTTGGAGGAGGTCGGCAAGACCTTCGGCGTCACGCGCGAGCGGATCCGGCAGATCGAGAACAACACGCTCAAGAAGCTCGAGTCGCTGCCCGAGGCGCAGGGTCTCAAAGACTGCGTCTAGCGCTCGGCGAAGATCGGTGGAGCCGAGAGGACGCTGACGGCCCGGTCGTCCGTGAGATAGCCGTGTCTTGCACTGTGGAAGCGGACGCTGAACGAGCCGCCGCCGCGCACCGGCACCACCACCGCGATTGCGCCACCGGGCCGCACGACCACCCGGCGCATGAAGCCGGGTGCGGTCAGCCGCAGCCTCGTGGGCTGGGCCCCGATCGGGAGCGACAGCTTCAAGCGCAGCATCCCACCCCGCTCCGACCAGAGCGTGATCGCCCCGTCGGGTGCAAGCCAGCCGTCGGCGAAGCGCCCGGCCGCAAGCAGACGCAGCCTCGGCGTGCCCGCGGGCCGATAGAGGTCGAAGACCAGCTCGTGACGGATGCGGACCGCGTTCCTCAACTCGATCGTGGACGCGTAGGTCTGGATCGCCAGTGGATGCCGCACGGGCTCGCCGTCGACGAGCATCCGGCCATCGGGAGCCACGCGAATCTGGCCGGTGGCGAACTGGTCGATCGGCGCAAAGCCGAGGACGAGCAGGCGGCGCACCGAGTGGTTCCAGAACAGCTGCTCCCAGAGAAGCTCTTTGCGCGAGCCGGGCGGCGCGAGGAGATCGACGGCGCCGAGCTTCGCATGGTCGATCCAGCGCACGTCGGCAGGCAACGACCGCCGCAAGCTCCGGCTTGTTCGTCCGTCCAGCGACGTGGCGCCGGCAGACAGCGCGCAGGTTGCTGCGATCGCGACGGCGAACGCGACAACAACTCCACCGCGGAGCTTCTGCGCGCCGACGAGCGCCGCGAGACCCGAGAGGAGCGCGGCGACCAGCGCGACAGCAAGGGCGCCGTTCCCCGTCGTGATCATCGATTCGAGCTGGAGAACCGCCCAGAGGGTGGGGGAGTCGTCACGGTTGTGCGCAGCCGCGTAGCCCGACAGCGGCACCCGCGCGGCCAGCAGGAGCAGGCCGGCCGACAACAGCGCGACGGGTGTCCGCCGAGGGAGCCCGCGCTCGGCGTACAGGCCGAACGCGATCGCCAGCAGCGGCACCAGCGCGAACAGGTAGCGCTCCTGGAAACGCTGCGAGTCGGTATCCGCGATCTGAGCAGACTCGAGCAGAAGCGCGACGGCGAGCAGCGCTGTCGAAGCGGCGAATCCGAGCTGGGCTCTCGTCCGCGGGCGGAGAAGCGCATAGCCCAAGCCCACCAAAGCCCCGGGAATCAGTACCCAGCCACTCGCGTAGACGAGCAGCATCGCGTCGCGCCCGAGCCAATCGAGGATTGCGAGCGGGCGGAAGGCGTGACGCGCGTGCGAGTACGGTCCGAGAACGCGCTCCTGTCCGAGGATTCCGAAGAGCAGGGCAGGGGGGACGACCAGCAGCGTGAGCGAGAGGCGGAGTCGCCGAAGCGTTGTCAGAACACGAAAGTGGTCCGCCACGAGCGCACCGGCGATCACCGCGACCGGGACGACGACGTACTGCACGCGTGCGAGTACCGCGAGCACGCTCAGGAGCACGAATCCACCCTGGGCGCGGCGCGTCGGCGCGTCGATCGCGCAGACGCCTGCATAGAGCGCAGCGAGAACGAGGGGATAGGCAAGCGGGTCAGCCAGCATAGAGCCCGCATACACGGCATCCGGAACGGCGACCGCAAGCGCGCCCACGGCGATCCCCATCCAGCGGGGCAGTCCGACGCGTCGAGCGAGCAGGTACGCGGGGATGGCCGCGAGCGAGACGAAGAGCGAGTGAACGCCCTGCGTCAACCGCCAGGCAGTCTGCGGGTCGCTCGTCACGAGCCAGATCGGGGCAGTCACGATCGACTCGAGGAGTGCCGGGAAGTGGACTCCGGCGCCACGGATCAGCGGCTTTCCGTGCTCGGCGAGGCTGCGTGCGAGGGAGGGGTAGATGTACTCGTCCGGCAGGTAGTAGGGAGCGATGCGGCCGATCGAGGCGATCAGGCGTCCGGTGAAGCTGGCGAGGACGATCCCGCCGAGCCATACCCAAGCCGGCACGACAAGGAGACGCGCGAGCGGAAGCGCTCGCGGCGCAATCTCCGCCTCGGGGCGGGGAGCGGCGACGTCGACTGACACGACCTGCCTATCGGCAGGCGCGGCCTATCCCTTGATCGAGGGAGGGTCTAGGACGTGTGTTCGAAGAAAGCTCGGTCGGGTCGACCGGTCATTTCAGACGGACGCGCGGGCGAAGCCCGCGGTCCTGGAGGCGGCGTCGCGAGCGACGCCTAGGACGTGTGTTCGAAGAAAGCTCGGATCGGGTCGACCGGTCATTTCAGACGAACGCGCGGGCGAAGCCCGCGCGTTCTGGAGGCGGCGTCGTCAAGCGACGCCTAGGCCCCCGCTTCAGCGCGCTTCGCCGGCACGAAGAGCCTGCAGTGCGGGCATTTGAAGCCCCGGTAGCGCTCCGCACCCCCGCGCATCAGCTCGGCCTCGAACGGCTTCTTGCAGTGCGGGCAGACCACCTCGACGGTGTCGTTCGGAAGAGGCGCCTCGCTCATGAAAATCAGCGTACCTAGCCCACGTAGGTCAAGAACGAGCCGAGCGGCGCACGCTCGGGGACAGGTGGCTCGCCCCGGGGATCGCCGAGATGAATCAGCCCGAGGAACCGCTCGCCGTCGGGCAGCTCGGCCGCTTCCCGTCCCGCCCGAGTCCGCAGCACTTGCGGTGTCCGCCAGTAGCCGGCGAGGCCGCGCGAATGTGCAGCGAGCAGGACGGCGTAGATCGCGCATGCAGTCGCGCAAATGTCCTCCTCGTCCTGCAGGACGTCGCCGCTCAGCACGACAGAGGCAACGACGAGCGTGGGTGCCCGCTCCAGCTTCGGCGCCTCGGCCGGTCCAGCCGCTCGCTGCAGGCGGGCAAGCGCTTCCGGGCCGAGCACGCGAAAGCGCCACGGGTTCGTCCGGTGGTGGTTCGGCGCCCAGCGCGCGAGCTCGAACAGCTCGTCCAGTTGTTCCCGCGAGACCGCGTCCCGACCGAACGACTTGTGCGTACGGCGCGACCGGATCAGCTCGTCGAGGCTCTCCACCGGCCGGACCCTATGCGCGCACGTCAAGCCGGCGCGGTCTGGCCCGGAGCGTTTGCGCGATTTCGTCTCGGCAGGAGAAAATGATCTATAAGGCATCAGTGGAGGCGGGGACGACCCCATCGGCTGCGGTAGCGGAGCCCATCGTGGGCACGGCACCGGTCGTCCGTCTGGAGGGCGTGCACAAGAGCTTTGGCGACAACGTCGTGCTCGACGGCGTCGACCTGACCGTCGCGCCCGGCGAAGTATTGGTCGTGATCGGGCCGAGTGGCAGCGGCAAGAGCACCCTCCTTCGCTGCGTCAACCTGCTCGAGCCCGTACAGAGCGGACACATCTACTTCGAGGGCGTGGAGATCACCAAAAAGGGGGCGAAGGTCGACCGAATCCGCCAGCGGATCGGGATCGTGTTCCAGCAGTTCAACCTCTTCCCCCACCTACGCGTGATGGACAACCTGACGCTTGCCGCCAGGCGCGTCGGGAAGGTGCCGCGGAAGGAAGCGGAAGAGCGGGCGGAGGCGTTGTTGCTACGCGTCGGGCTGGCCGAGAAGGCGCGGAGCTATCCACACCAGCTCTCAGGGGGCCAGCAGCAGCGAGTCGCGATCGCCCGGGCCCTGATGATGCGACCGCATGTGATGCTGTTCGACGAGGTCACCTCAGCCCTCGACCCTGAGCTCGTCGGTGAGGTGCTCGTCGTAATGCGCGACCTCGCTAACGAAGGCATGACCATGCTCGTCGTAACCCATGAGATGCAGTTCGCGCGCGAGGTCGGGGACCGCGTCATCTTCATGGACGACGGCAAGATCGTCGAACAGGGCGCCCCGGCGGACGTGCTCGACAATCCGAAGGCGGAGCGGACTCGACGCTTCCTCCGCCGCACGCTCCAGCTCCCGGATTCCCTGGACGAGCTGACAATCGACGAAGGAGGGGTTGAATGAGAAGGTTCACGATCGCCGCGGTGGCGCTGTTCACCGCGGCCGCGGTCTTCGCCGCGTGGGGTGGTGCCTCGACGGGCAGGCTGGCCTCGACCGCCGTCCCGGCCGCGCCGCCCAAGAAGGCTTCCAAGCCGAAGCTGCCGGCATTGCCGTCGGCGGTGAAGAAGCGGAAGAAGTGGCAGATCGGCGTCAAGTGCGACTTTGCGCCCTTCGGCTTCATCGACGTGCGCGGGAACAACGACGGCTACGACGTTCGCGTCGCGCGCCGCTTCGCCGAGCTTGCGTTCGGCAGCAAGAAGAAGGTGGATCTCGTCTGCGTGACGACGCCGAGCCGTATTCCCACCCTCCAGTCGAGTCGCGTCGACATCATCATCTCGACGCTCACCTGGACGGCGGCGCGGGCCGACGTGATCGACTACTCGATCCCGTACTACTCCGCCACCGGCCGGTTGCTCGTCCCGAACAACTCGAGCATCGCCGGCAAGGGCGATCTCAGTGGCAAGACGATCGTCACCACGCGCGGGGCTCTCTACGCGGCCTACACCCGCAACTGCTTCAAGAACTCGAAGCTCGTGGAGGTCGACTCGCCCGCCCTCGCGGTCGCGGCTGTCAAAAACGGCTCGGCGGACACGTTCATGTTCGACGATGCGTTCCTGCTCGGCGTGGCCACGCAGGATCGGGACCTGAAGCTCACGCGGGACAAGTTCCTGAACATCCCGTGGGGGATCGGGATCCGCAAGGGCGATGCGTCCATGGCTCGCTGGGTCAACGCGGCGGTCCGGTACATGAAGAAGAAGGACGAGTTCGTCAAGATCCTGAAGGCGAACGCACCGCAGCGACTCGTCGGGGACTTCCTCGACAACGTGCCGCGGCCGAAGTCGAACTTCAAGTATCCGATCGGGCGCGACCCGGTCTCGGAGTGCGGCTGAACTAGGTGCGGAGGGGGCGGCCGTTCGGGCCGCCCCCTCCCTCTCTCTGCGATGAGTCTCCTCGCCAGCATCGATTGGCACTTCGTTCGGGAGCACATCCCGGACTTCTGGGAAGGGCTCAAGAACACGCTCAAGGTCGCCGCCATCGGGATCTTCGGGTCGTTCGTGATCGGGATCCTGCTCGGGGCTGCCCGGGCGCACCGGATCCCGGTGATCAGCCAGCTCGCCGCCGTCTACGTCGAGCTGATCCGGAACACCCCGATCCTCGTCCAGATCTTCTTCATCGCCTTCGGCCTGCCCGAGCTGCCATACCACCCCATTCGCGTCCAGCCGTTCACGACCGCCTGGCTCGCGGTGATGGTCTGGGGCGGGGCATTCAACACCGAGAACTTCCGCGCCGGCTTCGAGGCGGTGCCGGCGCGCTATCGCGAGGCGGGCCGTGCGCTCGGCTTCAGCCGCCTCGCGACCTTCCTCAACGTGACGCTCCCGATCGGCGGGCGGATCGCCCTGCCTTCGTCGATCAACACCTACATCTCGGTGCTGAAGAACACGTCTCTGCTGACGGCCGTCGGGTACCTCGAGCTGACGAGCGTCGGCTACAACCTCGAGAGCGAGAGCTTCAAGGCGACCGAGATCTTCATCGTGCTCGGGATCGTCTACCTCACCGTGGTCTGGACGCTCTCGATCCTGATCCGGTTCGTGGAGTCGCGGCTCGCGTTACCGGAGGGCCGGTAGATGCTCGCTGTGCTTCCCGACTGGGCCGGCCCGGTCGCCCACTACATGATCCACGACGGGCTGAAGGAGACGCTCAGGATCGCCGCGTTCGCGGTCGTCGGAAGCGCCGTCGTCGGGATCCTGCTCGGGACGGTGATGACCGTGCGCTTCCTGCCGTTGCGCGGGCTCGTTCGCCTCTACATCGAGATCTGGCGCGGGCTTCCGATCATCGTGACGATCTTCATGGTCTATTACGCGCTGCCCGAGGCGCCGCTGATCCACCATCGGTTCGCGCCGTTCACGGGTGCGGCGATCGGTCTGACGCTCTGGGGCAGCGCACAGGTCGCCGAGGCGACGCGCGGAGCGGTGCAGTCGATTCCGCGCGAGCAGCACGAGGCGGCAGCCGCGCTCGGGTTCGGGTGGATCGGACGCCACCGCAGCGTGGTCTTGCCCCAGGCTTTGCGGCGCCTGCTCCCGCCGCTCGTCAGCCTGCTCGCGAACGTGATCCAGAACACCACGATCGCGTCGTTGATCGGCGTCGCAGAGCTGCTCTCGACCGGGCAGCGCTCGGTCGAGCGCTTGCAGTTTTCGTCGCCTGACTCGCACGCGTTCGCGATCTATGGCGCGATCATGCTCGGGTTCTTCCTGATCTCCTTCCCGCTCACACGCCTCGCGATCTTCCTCGAGCGGCGGCTGGTTTAGCCTGCGCGCTCGGGCTCGACCTCGAGCCAGAAGTCTGCGGCGCAGATCGTCACCCGGAAGAAACGCAGGAACCCTTCCTGGCCGAGGAGATTGAAGGCGAACGGCCAGGGGTCGCAGAAGCTGACGGGGGCGTCGTAGCGGACGCCGGCGACCGTCAGAGCGGCGCGGCCGTGGCGCGCGGTGGTGGGCAGGCCGCCGACGGCGATCCGCTCTTCCGGCGCACCCGTGAGGTCGATTCCGACGGCTTCGGCCAGCCAGCTTCCAAAGCGATTCGCCGTCGAGCCGGTATCGACGAGGCAGAGCTGCGGAGCCGCGTCGAGATCCTCGATCTGGACCGGCACGACGGGTCGGGTGAGCGCCGAGGCGCCGCCGGGGAGCTCCAGGAAGTCGAACCTCAAAGCGGCGCGAGCCCTGCGGCCTCGGCAGCTGTCTCGGGGACACGAAACATTCCGCAGGTCGCGCGGCGATCGTGTCGCTCGAGCCAGGCGAGGACTTCCTGCGGCGTCTCGGCCGCGACGAGGACCTCCTCGGGCGCTCCCAGCGCGACCCACTTCCCGCCGTACGGATCGAGCGCCGCCGCCTGCCGCCCGTCGTGCGGCCCCTCGCCCTCTCGGCCGAGCTCGGGGGCAGGCGTCTCGCTTACACGAGCGGCGACAAACCCGAGCCGCTGGAGGATGCGACGCGCCTGGTGGGTCGTGAAATCCGCGCGATCGAGCCCCGTCGCGCAACTCAGCACCTGCTTCGGAGGGAAGCGCCGGCCCGAGACGACCACGTAATGCTCGCTGATTGGAGCCGGGAGGACCGTCCCGACACTGTGCTCGACGGACTGGCGATCGAGCTCGAATGCGCGCCCAGAGACGCGAAAGGTCATTTGCTGGTCCGTCCTCTCTATTCTGTACTTACCGGTTTATCTTAGCGGCTCCTCTCTGTGACGACCGGCCCCGCCGAACCGGAACCGATCGGGCCGCGAATCACGGCGGGGACGGTGGCACCGCTGGAGGTCATCCCTACCCTGTGTGGCCATCGTCCCCGACTCGAAAGGTCGAGGTTTAGTCTCACGTCCCCCGGTTACAAGCCCCCTGGGTGGGGATGCCCTCCGGCTCACATGAAGGGGCTGGGGTATGTCAGATCTTCTTTCGATCGCGGAGCTCGACGCCGACGGGGCGCTCCGTGAGGCAGCCGAGGACGCCGGATCCCATTCGCGGGGCGCCTTCCTGCGCCGAGCAGGCGTCGGCGCGGGAGCGGTCATGGCCGGCGGCTCGTTGCTCGGCGCTCTCCCGTCGCTCGCATCGGCCGCCGTGCCGGCGAGCGACATCGCGATCCTCAACTTCGCGCTCACGCTCGAGTACCTCGAAGCGGCGTTCTACGCGCAGGCGAAGTCGAACAACGTCGGTGGCTCGAACAGCGACCTGACCGCGTTCGTCAACACCGTCTCCGCGCACGAGGCGGCCCACGTCGCGTTCCTGAAGAAGGCACTCGGAAGCAAGGCTGTGAAGAAGCCGAAGTTCAACTTCAAGGACACGGTCACGAACCAGAAGAAGTTCCAGGCGACCGCGCAGCTGCTCGAGGACACGGGTGTCGCCGCCTATCTCGGCCAGGCAGCGAACATCAAGTCCAAGGCGATCCTGAAGGCCGCCGGCTCGATCCTGCCGATCGAGGCCCGCCACGCCTCCTGGATCCGCGACATCAACTCGCAGACGGGCCGGCCGGGCGTCAGCCCCTCGCCCGCTCCGGCCTCGTTCGAGAAGCCGAAGACCAAGGCGCAGGTGCTCGCCGGGGTCAAGGCCACCGGCTTCATCGTCGGCTAGGGACGACCCGTCCGCCGGGCACGAGCATCGGCTCGTGCCCGGCGCGGTCTCGTGGAGCCACGGCTCTAGGCGGACCTTGATCGCGCCGTTCTCCTTCTTCTGGAAATCGCCTAGCCGTGTGCCGCGTCGTCCGTCAGCATGCTTGCGCACCCGCCGGGTTTGGGAAGCCGTTGCCGCAGGTACACGCTTAGACGATTCCTCCGACCACCCTCGGTGCTCGATTTCCTAGACGAAGGGATGCCGGTCCCAGGTGAGGCTCCAGTCCGACGAAGAACTCGTGGCGCGCTGCGCCGAGGGCGCGGTTGACGCGCTTGCGACGCTCTACGACCGGCATGGAGCCGCCGTCTATCGCGCCGCTCTACTCGCGGCTCGGGGTGCACGGACGCAGGCGGAGGAGAATGCGTGCTCCGCGTTCCTGGCGCTCTGGCGTGACGCCGCCGCCGGCAGGGCCCGATGGGCGGGGGGCGTCCGGCCGCGACTGCTTGCGCTGGCATGCAGCCGGTCCGGTGACGGTGCCGGCCCGGCCGAGCTAGGGACGAAGGTGCGTCACGGCCGCCTCGTGGACGTCGGCCAGCGAGCGTCGGCCAGCGAGCGGTGACATAAGGAGGGGCGATGACCCAACGCGCTCGTTTCAGGGCTCTTCACGTTGTAGAGCAGCTGTTCGTGATGCCAAATCCGTGGGATGTGGGCTCCGCGCGGCTGCTGGAGTCGTGCGGCTTCGAGGCGCTCGCCACGACCAGCGCGGGGCTGGCCTGGTCGCTCGGGAGGCTCGACCAGCATGTGGCACGCGAGGAGCTGGTCGCGCACGTCGCGCGCCTGGCGGATGCGACGGCCCTGCCCCTGAACGTCGACAGCGAGCGCTGCTTCCCCGACGATCCCGGCGGGGTGGAAGAGACGGTGGCGCTGCTCGCAGATGCCGGCGCGGCTGGCTGCTCGATCGAGGACTACGACCCCAAGACCGACCGGATCGACGACGTGGAGGTCGCGGCCGAGCGGGTCGCCCTGGCGGCGGAGGCCTCCCGTCGTCTGGCCGATCCGATCGTGCTGACCGCTCGAGCAGAGAACCACCTCCACGACGTCGACGACCTCGACGACACGATCGACCGCCTGATCGCCTATCGGGAAGCCGGCGCGGACGTCGTGTATGGGCCCGGTCTCTCCGACCTCGGCCGGATCCAAGCGGTCGTTGAGGCGGTCGGTGTGCCGGTCAACGTCCTCGTGCTGCCTGGCGGGCCCACGATTGGAGAGCTCGCGTCTGTCGGCGTGCGGCGCGTCTCGACCGGAAGCTGGCTGGCCGCGGCGGCGTACGGAGCCGCAGTCGCCGCCGCACGGGAGCTGCTGACCGAGGGCGCTTCCCGTTTCGCCGGGAGTGACGTCGCGCGCGAGGCTGCGAGAGCAGCGTTCGGCGAGTGACGACCAGCATTGGCTCGCAGGGGAGGAGTTCCTCGCGGTCCACTCCAACCGATGGGAGCTGGGAACGGCGGAATGCCGCTCCCAGCTCCTGAATGCATGCCTACGGTAGGCGGCTGAAGAGGTCCAGCACCGGCTTCGGGCAGCTGCTGATGAACGGCTTTGCTGCGGCGAAGATCTCCGACGGCTTCTTGCCCGAGTCGAACGGGCTCGGGAACGGCGAGCCGCGGCTGATCAGGTTCAAATACGCGGCGTGCCGTGCTTCGACCGTTGCGATCTGCGCTCCGGCCTGGAGGATGTCACCCGAGTCGACGTAGCGGATCGCGCCGTCGTAGGCCATCACGCCGGTGTTCTCGAGCACCCGCGCCGTGGCGATGAAGGAGCTGACACTCTTCAGTGCGCTCGAGAAGTTGAAGCTGCACGCGTCCACCGGCGTCGCACCGGCGGCCTTGAGGGCACCCCGGAAGAATTTCACGTGCGTGACCTCATGGTCGCGGATGGTGATCAGGCTGGGATAAGCACCGCTGCGGATGCGCCCGCCGAAACCGGCGAACAGCTTCGACTTGGCGATCGCACCGCGGCCGAACTTCGCTCGGCTTGACGGCACCATGTCCGCGGGTGATCCCGGACCACCGAGGGCCTGCGTATAGAAGGTCGCCTCGAGGTACTCGAGCGTCAATGCGTAGTTTGCGATGTCGGCATCAGCGACGCTGTCGCCGTGCCCAGCTCGTGCGGGAGGGGCTGTCACCCCGAGGAGGGCGCTGCCGCCGAAGATGGTGGCACCTCCGATTCCGGCCTTGCGCAGAAAGCCTTTGCGGGTGTCGCCCGTTGCCGCCTGCGTCGTTTCGAGGCTCGAGTCCTCGAGCTTGCCAAACCTGCCTAGGTCGTTCATGTCGAACCCCTCCCGGGCGGCGATCGGTTGGCGTGCGCACCGCCTCGACTACGGATTCGCCCGGGCCGACGGTTCGGTTCGGTTTGGCCGGCTGCCCGGAGTTGCGGCCTCGCTCGTCCGGCGCTCCTGAAGCCACGGAAACTGGGCGGAACGCCGATGAGTTTTCACCGGTGCGGTGGTCTACACGACGAGACGCGGCGCCAAACTGGCGGCCATTACCAGAGAGGATGAGCCAATGAACAAGATCACTTCATGCCTGTGGTTCGACACCGGCGGCGAAGAGGCGGCGACGTTCTACACCTCGATGTTCCCTAACTCGAAGATCCTCGATGTCGCCCGCTATGGTGCAGCCGGCCCGCGGCCCGAGGGGACGGTGATGACTGTCAGCTTCGAACTCGACGGGCAGAAGTTCCTCGCTCTGAACGGCGGTCCCCAGTTCACGTTCAGCGAGGCCATCTCTTTCCAGGTGAGTTGCGAGACCCAGGAAGAGGTCGACGCGTTCTGGAGCAAGCTGTCCGAGGGTGGGGAGGAGGGCCCGTGCGGCTGGCTGAAGGACAAGTTCGGTCTGTCGTGGCAGATCGTTCCGACTGCGCTGCCCAGGCTGCTCGCCGATCCCGACCGGGAAAAGTCGCAGCGGGTCATGCAGGCGATGCTGGAGATGAAGAAGATCGACATCGACGCTCTCGAGCGAGCCGCGGCGCAGGCGTAGTTTCGCGCCTCGGCTCTCGCAGTAGGCTGCGACTGTGTCGCGGTCTACCGAGAACGACCGTGATCTGCGGATCAGGGATCTCGAAGCGTCCGTCGTCGCCATGCGCGACGCGCTCGAGCTCGCCGAACGGGAGGCGCACGATCGCCTGCAGGCGGCGAGCTCGGACGCTTCGGCCGACGCCGTGCAGCTCGAGGCGATGATCACCGCGCTCCGGCAGCAGCTCGAGGCTCAGGAGCAGAGCCAGGCCGAGACGCTGCAGCAGCAGAGGCAGGAGGCCGCCGGCCAGGTCGGCCAGCTCCAGGCGACGATCCGGGCGCTCCGAGACGAGCTGGAGCAGAGGAGCCGATAAGAGGGTGAGCGCGGAGGCCACGTACAGCGAGCAGCTCGAGCAGCTCCGTCAGCTCCAGCTCTTCGTCTCGCTCTCGCACGAGGTCGCCGCCCTCGACTCGCTCGAGGCCGTGATCGACACGCTGCTGGAGGCGGGGATCCAGGAAACGGGGGCAGACCGGGGGTCGCTCTTCCTGCACGACAGCCAGACCGGTGAGCTCTACACGTACATCTCCACCGGCCTCGGATCGCGGCAGATCCGGCTGATGGACGACCTCGGCATCGCCGGCGCGGTGTTCCACAGCGGGGTCGGCGAGATCGTGGAGGACCCCTACGCGGATCCCCGCTTCCACCGCGACGTCGACGAGCAGACGGGCTACACGACAAAGTCGCTCCTCTGCGCGCCGGTGAAGAACGCGAAGGGAGAGGTGATCGGCATCGCTGAGGTGCTGAACAAGCTCGACGGCGCCTTCGACACGAGCGACCTGGCGCTGCTCGAGGGCATGACCTCGCAGTGCGCGATCAGTCTCCAGGCGCTGCAGCGGGTCGAGCGGACGTCACGCGAGCGCCAGCGCGAGGTCGAGTTCCTGAACCTCGTCTCCGACCTGACCTCGGAGCTCGAGCTGGCGACCCTGCTCGGCCGCGTCGTCTCGGAGGCGAGCCGCATGCTCGATTGCGACCGGACGACGGTCTTCCTGAACGACGAGAAGACCGGCGAGCTGATGAGCTATGTCGTGGACAAGCTGGAGCTCGCCGAGATCCGCTTTCCGAATCACCTGGGGATCGCGGGCGCCGTGTTCACGTCGGGGCACTCGATCCGTATCCCCTACGCGTACGCCGACCTCCGCTTCAACCCGGCCTTCGACCGGGAGAGCGGGTTCTTCACGCGCTGCATCCTCTGCGTTCCGATCTTCAACAAAGAGGGGCGGACGATCGGCGTCACGCAGTCCCTCAACAAGCGCGGCGGCGTGTTCAGCGTTGAGGACGAGAGCCGCCTCCGAGCCTTCACGGCCCAGATCGCGAGCGCGCTCGAGAACGCGAAGCTCTTCTCGGACGTCCAGTCGATCAGGAACTACAACGCCGCGATGCTCGAGAGCATGTCGAACGGCGTGATCACGTTCGACGAGGAAGGACGTGCCAACACGTGCAACGCAGCGGGAAGCCGGATCCTGCGCCGGAGCGAGGAGGAGCTGGTCGGGAAGCCGCCCGAGGAGGTCTTTGCCGACAGCGACTGGCTGGTCGAGCGCATCCGTCACGTCGCCGAGGCGCGTACGACCGATCTCGCGGTCGACGCCGAGCTCGCGGTCGACGGGGGTACCGTCTCGGCGAACGTGACGGTCATGCCGCTGCTTGCGAGCGACGACGCCCAGCTCGGCACCCTCGTGATGATCGAGGACATCTCGAACGAGAAGCGCGTCAAGTCGACCCTGTCCCGCTACATGGATCCCGATCTCGCCGACCGTCTGCTTGCTGCCGGACAGGAGGAGGTCCTGGGCGGCACAGAGTCCGTCGCGACCGTCCTGTTCTCGGACATACGGAGCTTCACGGCACTGGCCGAGCAGCTGGGCCCGCACCCGACCGTGACGCTCCTGAACGACTACTTCGAGCGGATGGTCGACTGCATTTCGGCACAGGGGGGGATGCTCGACAAGTTCATCGGCGACGCGATCATGGCCGTCTTCGGCCTGCCGGTCGCCGCCGAGGACGACGAGGACCGCGCGCTCCGCGCCGCGATCGCGATGATCCGCAGCCTCTGGGAATGGAACCGCGAGCGCGAGCAGCGCGGCGAGTCCCCCCTCGACATGGGCGTCGGCCTCAACACCGACTCGGTCGTCGCCGGCAACATCGGCAGCCCGAAGCGGATGGACTACACAATGATCGGCGACGGGGTAAACCTGGCCTCGCGCCTGGAGAGCCTCTGCAAGCACTACGGAGCGCGGATCCTCTTCTCGGAGCTAACGCGGGCAAAGCTGAAGGGCGTTTACCGGGTGCGGGAGATCGACAGGGTTGTCGTGAAGGGCAAGACGAAGCCGGTCGCGGTCTTCGAGTCCCTCGACTACCACGACGCAGACTCGTTTCCCAACCTGATGGAGGCGGTAGGCGCTTTCAACGAAGGCCTCGTGCGCTACCGGGAGGCCAGCTTCGACCGGGCGGGGGAGTGGTTCGAGCAGGCGCTGAAAGCCAATCCCGGCGACAAGCTGGCCGCCATGTACCGCGATCAATGCCGAGTGCTGCTGGAGAACCCTCCGCCGCCCGACTGGGACGGCACCTCGGTGATGGCCGAGAAGTAGAAGTAGCGGCAGCGGAGCTTGACAATCTCCAAACGTCCCGACCAGGAGCGGCACAAGGGAGTACAGGCGGGCGAGTCGAATTGTTCAGGCGCGGAGTCCGGAGAGGATCCGTGAGCTGCGGTTCGGCCCTTCGCGGGTCACGCCGACGGGCCATGCTGAGAGCAACATCGCACTCACCTTTGCGCTCGTCGCAGGCTCACCCTCGCCCGGCGTGTCCGGCGCAGGGGCGATCAACTACGTCAAGGGAATCTCCGGCGACGAGCCGAACGCCGTCTGGATGTCGTTCTTCCACTTCGCCGCCCTCGCGCCGGACACGATCTTGTTCCCGCTACCCCACGATGCTCAGTTGATCGCGGTCTGTCGCACCGGCAACCGCAGCGCTCGCGCCACCGCCTCGCTGCGGCACCGGGGCCTGCGCGTCGAGAACCTCGAAGGCGGCATGAAGGGATGGAAGACGGCCGGGCTGCCGATGGAGCCCGAAGACGGCGTCGTTGCCTAGGTGCAGAGCGCCCTCCTTGCGCTCCCGTTCGGCCTCGCCATTGGGATCTCGCTTGGGCTCGTCGGCGGCGGCGGCTCGATCCTCGCAGTCCCGGTTCTCGTCTACGTCATCGGCGAGCCTGTTAAAGAGGCGACGACAGCGTCATTGGCGATTGTCGGCGCGACTGCGCTCGTCGGCGCCGCCGATCATCTGCGCAGTGGTGGCGTGCGGATCCGCATAGCGCTCGCCTTCGGCGCAGCCGGAGCCGGAGGTGCGTTCGCCGGAACAGCACTCAATCATCTTGCAAGCGACAGCTCGATCCTCATCGCGTTTGCCGTTGTCATGCTCGCGGCCGCCTACGCGCTCGTTCGCGGTCGTGGGGAAGGACGAGACGAGCAGGCTGTTGGCGACCCCCGGACACTCGCTCTGCGTGTCATTCCGGCCGGCGTCGCGATCGGGATCCTGACTGGGTTTTTCGGGGTCGGCGGCGGCTTCGTCATCGTCCCCGCCCTCGTACTTCTGCTTGGCCTGCCAATGAAGGTCGCCGTCGGAACGTCTCTCTTGGCGATCGCCCTCACGAGCGCGTCTGCGCTGATCGCGCATCTCCTAGTGAGCGGCGGCGTCCACTGGACGGTCGTCGCCGTCTTCACCGCGGCCGCGATCGCCGGCGAGATCGTCGGTTCTCGCGTCGGCCGCAGGCTGTCGAGCGCGCGACTGAGTCAAGTGTTCGCGGCGCTGCTCGTCGCCGTCGCCATCTTCCTGATCGCCAAGAACGTGGTGGCGCTTGCCTGAGCCGGTCGCCCGATGGCTTCTGGACTCAAATTCACAGGGAGCCGCCCCCCGTCGTGCGTCTCGCCGGAGCTGAAGAGCTCGACCTCGAAGCGGCTGCGATCGCGCGATGGATGCCGACGAAGTATTCGATCGGACGGCCGTACCCGGGCCGGGAACCTTGGGAGCTCGTGCAGAGTGACGCGCGTGTGGCGCGCTGGGCGGCGTCGAGGTGCTCAGATGCTTACGCCCTGATGAACAGTGGCTCAAATCGCCGGAGAGGCTGACGAGCTCGTCCGCCAAGTCGGCGCTAGCGTCAGACCAGCTCCGCCTTTTCTGAATATCAACGCTTCAGCGAGGGGGCGACGACAGTGCGGCTGACGGATGGTGACGAGGATGTGACGAGCTGCACGGGCGGAGCGGAGGGCGTAGGGTCGCTGCAGTCGACAAGGAGGTTGAGATGGCGTTCGCACGTGCTGTGTCCTTCGAAGGGGTCGACAAGGACCGGATCGAGCAAATGAAACGCGAGATGAACGAGGGGGATCGGCCTGAGGACCTCCCGGCGACGGAGGTAATCGTGCTCCATGACCCCGAGGCCGAGAAGTCGCTCGCGATCGTCTTCTTCGAGACGGAGGACGACTACCAGCGTGGCGACGAGGTGCTGAATGCGATGCCGGCCGACGACACTCCGGGACGGCGCACGTCGGTCACGAAGTACGACGTCGCCATTCGCATGACGCCCTAAACGGGCTCGAAGCCCTCTCCCGGCTCGAACCGGAGACCCCCTCCCTACCTTCGAGGTTGAGGGGGGGAGCGAGGGCACGAGCGGGTCTACGCGACCACGAAAGCCCCGCACTGACGGCGGCGGCGCAAGGTCGATCAGCCTCGTCGAGCTGACGACTGCTTGAGCCGACGGTTGCGGACGGCTCGGCTGACTGACGTGGGCGCGAGCGTGTCCGATGGTGTTCGAATCGGCCACGGGTGCGGGGCGTGTGAGCTGTGAAGATGCGGGATGTGGACGAGCAGCAGCCATTTCCCCCGGCAGACGTCGAGGGAGCGACCGGCGGTAGCGCTGCTCCACGTGGTGCCGCAGCAGATGCGCCGGCCGCAGGCGCCGACGTGCGCGCGGTGGTGCTCGTTGAAGGGATCAGCGACCAGGTGGCGCTCGAGGCGCTCGCTGAGCGGCGTGGTCGGAATCTTGACGCTGAGGGCATTTCCGTTGTGCCAATTGGGGGCGCGCAGGCCATAGGACGATGCCTGAATCTGTTCGGCCCTCGGGGGCTTGACGTCAGGCTGGCGGGTCTCTGCGACGCCGGAGAGGAGGGCGACTTCCGGCGCGGTCTCGAGCGGGCAGGCCTCGGCTCCCACCTCACTCGCGCCGATCTGGAACGACTGGGTTTCTACGTGTGCGTCGCGGATCTGGAGGACGAGCTGATCCGCTCCCTCGGTGCCGCCTCCGTGGAACAGGTCGTTGCCGCTCAGGGTGAGCTTGGATCGTTCCGTACCCTCCAGAAGCAGCCTGCGTGGCAAGGACGGGCCCATGAGGAGCAGCTTCGGCGCTTCATGGGCAGCGGTGGCAGGCGGAAGATCCGATACGCGCGATTCCTCGTCGATACGCTTGATCTCACCCTAGTGCCTCGGCCGCTTGATCTGGTACTCGAGCATGTCTGACGCCTCCAGGGAGATGTTCGGGCTCGCGGTGGACGTTCGTGACCCTCGGTGGGCGCTGAAATGAACAGATCTCTTCGAGTGAGTGGGGAAGCCGTCTTGTCCACCCGGGCGCTCACCCTCCCGCCTCGACCGCCGGCGTCGCGATACCGCCCACGAGCAGCACGCCGATGCCCAGCGCAGATCGCGGCCGGTGTTGCGCCCTTGCGCAGGATCTACGCTGAAACGACCGACGTCACAACGGGCGTTTCGCGTACCCGCTTGCACGCCTGCGCCTGGGGGGTGCACTATTGGTCTTGCACAGGAGGAATGCGTGCACGCAGCGATCGCCAGCACACCCGTTGAGAGAAGCGAGCTGTTCGAGCGGTCTCGGCAGCTTGCGGTGCTCGAGGAGGCTTTTGCGGACGTTGTCAGGAGCTCCCACGGACGGCTCGTGCTCGTCGGCGGCGAGGCTGGGGTTGGGAAGACGGCGCTTCTCAACCGGTTTTGCGAGGAGCAGGGCGGGGCGGGGCGCCTGCTCTGGGGTACCTGCGATGCGCTGTTCACGCCGCGGCCGCTAGGCCCGCTGCTCGATGTCGCCGAGCTCACTGGCGGTGAGCTCCAGGAGGTCGTGCACAGAGGGGCGATGCCGTACGACGTGACGGCGGTCTTGATGCGCGAGCTGCAGCAGCAGGTGCCGACGATCGTCGTGCTCGAGGACGTCCACTGGGCTGACGAGGCGACGCTCGACGTGCTGCGTCTTCTCGGTCGCAGAATCGAGAACGTGCCTGCCCTCGTGCTTGCGAGTTACCGCGACGATGAGCTCGAGCACGCGCATCCCCTGCGGCTCGTGCTCGGCGAGCTGGCTACCGAACGCGCGATCGTTCGGCTCAAGCTGGAGCCGCTGTCGGCAGCAGCCGTTGCCCGAATGGCCGAGCCGTACGGGGTCGACGCAGGAGAGCTGTACAGCAGGACGGCCGGCAATCCCTTCTTCGTCGCGGAGGTGCTGGCTGCGGGCGAAGCTGCGATTCCCGCCACCGTGCGCGATGCAGTGCTCGCGCGTGCCGCGCGGCTTGACGTCGTGTCGAGAACCTTGGTCGAGGCGGTTGCCGTCGTCCCCCCGCAGGCCGAGCTGTGGCTGCTCGAAGCGCTCGCCCCTGAGGCAGTCGATCACCTCGAGCAGTGCATCGCTTCCGGGATGGTGCTTTCCGAGGCCCAGGGCGTCGCGTTCCGGCACGAGCTTGCGCGCCTCGCCGTGGAAGAGTCGCTCCCGGCCGATCGGCGCATTGCCCTCCATCGCAAAGCGCTGGCCGCGCTCGCCGATCCCCCGAGCGGCGATCCTGATCTCGCGCGTCTCGCACATCACGCCGAGGCTGCGGGCGACGTCGAAGCCGTGCGTCGGTTCGCACCTCTTGCAGCCGAGCGCGCGGCATCGCTCGGCGCGCACCGCGAGGCCGCTGCGCAGTACGCGCTCGCTCTCCGCTTCGCCCACGGCATCCCGGCCGAGCGCCTCAGTGAGCTCCTCGAGCGCCGGTCGTACGAGTGCTACCTCACGGACCAGTCAGACGAGGCGATCGCAGCGCTCGAGCAAGCACTCGAGATCTACCGGATGGTCGGCGACCGGCGCAAGGAAGGCGTTGCGCTCTGCGCGCTCTCGCGGCGGATGTGGTGCGGCGATCGCATTCGCGAGGCGGGCGACGTCGTCCGGAAGTCGATCGAGGTGCTGGAGCAGCTTCCCCCAGGGCCAGAGCTGGGGATGGCGTACAGCAGCGCCGCCGCCCTCTATATGAACGTCGAGGACGCGAAAGGTGCTCTTGCCTGGGGTGCGCGCGCTCTCGAGCTCGGCGAACAGTTCGACGACACCGAGATCATCGTCCACGCGCTCAACAACGTCGGCACGATGGAATTGCTTTCCGGTAGACCTGGGGGACGAGAGAAGCTCGAGCGGAGCCTTGCGCTCGCGGAACAGGCCGGTCTCGACGATCACGTCGGCCGCGCGTACATCCATTTCGGCTGGGCGCTGACGCGTACACGCACCTATGCGCTCGCAGACCGGCTCGACGCCGGCCTCGAGTTCTGCAGCGAGCGCGGCCTCGACCTCTGGTGGCTGTATCTCCGCGCGTACCGCGCTCGTGCGGAGCTTGATCGGGGGCGCTGGGACGAGGCGGTCGAGTCCGCGGCGTTCGTGCTGCGTCACAGGCGTGATGCGTTCCTGCTCCGGATTCTGGGGCTCGTGGCGCTGGGGCTCGTGCGTGCGCGGCGTGGAGACCCGGATTCGTCGTCCCCGCTCGACGAGGCACTCGCGCTGGGAGAGTCGTCCGGAGACCTGCAGCATCTCGCGCCGGTGGCGGCTGCGAGAGCCGAGGCAGCCTGGCTCGAGGGTCGAAGCGACGCCGTCGCGGAGGCAACCGCCGAGGTCTTCGACCTGGCGGTGCGAAGTCGCTCTCCCTGGGTGATCGGAGAGCTCGCCTATTGGCGTTGGCAGGCGGGGATCGAGGAGGCGACTCCCGAGCACGCTGCCGAGCCGTACGCGGTTCAGATCGCCGGCAATTGGGCGCGCGCCGCGGAGCTGTGGCGCGAGATCGGTTGTCCCTACGAGGCGGCGCTCGCGCTCGCCGACGCGGACGACGACGAGCCCGTCCGGCGCGCGCTGGACGAATTGCAGCGGCTGGGCGCGCAGCCGGCCGCGGCGATCGTGGCTCGCCGCCTGCGCGAGCGCGGTGTGTCCGTGCCGCGGGGGCCGCGGGCGACGACGCTCGAGAATCCCGCCAATCTGACGACGCGCGAGCTCGAGGTGCTGGCGCACGTCGTGCAGGGACTCCGGAACGCGGAGATCGCCGAGCGTCTGTTTCTGTCCGAGAAGACGGTCGATCACCATGTGTCGGCGATCTTGCGGAAGCTCGACGTCCGCACGCGCGGTCAGGCGAGCGCCGAGGCCATGCGCCTTGGGCTTGCCGGCCAAAACGGGTAGTTCCGGCCGCCAATCTGGGGAGCTCTCCCGATGCCCTCCAGGCGTCGCGCTCGTATCTTCGAGCTGAGAGACGCGGACACGAGGAAGAGCTGACCGAAAGGAGGAGCGAGATGCCGCGGTACGTCGTTGAACGCACGTTTCCGGACGGCTTGCGGATCCCAGTCGAGAACGGGGGCGCGGAGGTGTGCCTCGCGGTCGTCGACCGAAACGCTGACGAGGGCGTGACCTGGGTCCACTCGTACGTAAGCGAGGACAAGAAGAAGACGTTCTGCGTCTACGACGCCGCGACCCCGGAGGCGATCAGGAAGACCGCCGCTCGCAATGAGCTCCCCGTCGACCGCATTACGCAGGTCCGCGTACTCGATCCGTACTTCTACCAATGAGACTAGAAGGAGAGACGACATGACCACGAAACATCTGCTCGCACTCGCGGCGCTTGCCCTCGGGATACTGGTTTCGGCGGCCACGGCTGCCGCCGCAGCCGACGGCCTGAGCACCGCCCGCGCCGGAACGGCCGGCTACCACAACATCGACGGGGCGTTCGCTGCCGGCTACGGGCTGCTCAAGGACGCAGCCGGCATCGCGTGCATCGACAAAGCTGGTGCCGGCGCGATGGGAATCCACTTCGTCAACGGTGCGCTCGTCGGCGACGCCGCCGTCGACGCCGCGACGCCAGAGGCGCTCGTCTACGAGCCCCAGCCGAACGGCAGGTTGCGCCTCGTCGCCGCCGAGTACGTCGTCTTCCAGTCCGCGTGGGACGCGGTGCACAGCTCGCCGCCGTCGCTCTTCGGCCAGCAGTTCGAGCTAGTCACGGCCGGAAACCGTTACGGCCTGCCGTCCTTCTACGAACTGCACGCCTGGATCTGGAAGCACAACCCGAGCGGCATGTTCAACGACTGGAACCCGCTGGTGAGCTGCGTCGCCGCCTAACACCACCGCGCCCACAACGCGGCGGAGTCCGCACTCGCCCGCGGACAGAGTCCGGGGAGCGTGGTCGCGGCGCCAGGGCGCGCGCGCCGGCCGCGGCCACGGGGCCCGTCCGCGCCGACCGCTTCGGGCGGATCTTCCGGCTCCCACCGTTCGCGGAGCCGAGCCCCAGGTCGAGGCCGCATTGGTGGAGCTGGGCAAGCCGGGCCTCGTCTGCTCGACGCGAGGGACGCGCTCGAGCAGACGAGGCGCGTTCGGGCGGCACCGTGCCGATCGCCCGTCTGGTGCCGGGCGTTACGATCGTCGCGTGGAACGGGCTGTGCACGACCGCGGCGGGTGGCCGACCGACGCGCCGATCGACCGGAGCGAGCATGAGCTCGCCGACTGGGAGTTGCTGATGGATGCGCTTGTCGGCGCTCTGGGCCGTCGTCGCCTGATGAACGTCGACGAGTTGCGGCGCGGGATTGAGAGCATGCCGGCGGGCGAGTACGAGCGCGCCTCGTATTACGAGCGTTGGCTCTACTCGGTCGAGACGGTTCTTGGCGAAAAGGGCGTGCTCGCTGCTGGCGAGCTCGAGGGGAGGCTGGCCCGGTGAGGTATCGCCCCGGCCAGCGAGTCCAAGTCGCGGCTCGGCTGCACGAGGGCCATCAACGCACCCCCGGCTATGTGAAGGGCAAGATCGGAACCATCGAGCGGGTGCACGAGTCGTTCACGAATCCGGAGACGAGGGCCTACGGCGCGGATGGCCTCCCGCAGCAGCCGCTCTACCTCATCGGCTTCGCACAACGCGACGTCTGGCCCGACTATCCGGGCCACAGCGACGACCGGATTTACGCCGACGTCTTCGAGCACTGGCTGGAGGAAGCGGAATGAACGACCACGACCATTCGCACGCGCCGATCATCAACGGCGACGAGCCTACGGCCGCCGCGCGCGTGCGGGCCCTCCAAGAGCTGCTCGTCGAGAAGGGTTTGATCGGCCGCGACGATGTGCGCCAGAGGATCGACTGGCTCGTGTCGCGTTCACCTGCCGACGGCGCGCGGCTTGTCGCGCGTGCCTGGGTCGATCCGGAGTTCAAGGAGCGCCTGCTCGCGGACGCGCGAGCGGCGGCGCTCGAGCTCGGTCTCGACCCGGGGCCCTCGCCGGTCGTCGTCGCCCTCGAGAACACACCGACTGTGCATCACATGGTCGTCTGCACGCTCTGCTCTTGCTACCCGAAGGCGCTGCTCGGTCCGCCGCCGGATTGGTACAAGAGCCTTCCCTACCGCTCGCGCGCTGTCGCCGACCCGCGCGGAGTGCTCAGTGAGTTCGGGGTCGAGCTCGAAGACGACGTTGAGCTGCGGGTGGTCGACTCGACGGCGGACATTCGCTACGTCGTGATCCCGCGCCGTCCGGCCGGCAGCGCGGCAATGAGTGAGGAGGAACTGGCGGCCCTGGTGACGCGCGACTCGATGATCGGCGTCGCCCAGTCGTCTGCGCCCGCTCCCGTCGTCTCCTAGGTTCACGGTCACTCCTTCCGTCCAGGGCTGGCCCTAGGCGGCCCTCTGGCCGCCCTCTTAACACGTGCGGAGTCGTCGTCAGCCCGTCGTTGCCGCCGCCGCCGGCGTTCGTTCGAGTGGAGGTGAAGGGCGAATCGTCGCGCTGCTCGCCCTGCTCGCGTCGCGGCCCCATGCGCATGCGCACGATCGGAGTCGACGCGACAAGGGCTGACGGGTTTGGAGTGAGTCTGTCGTCAGCGCGTGCATCGCGTTGGCCTCAGGGGCTGAGCCGGAAGGGCGGGTACTGGTCGGTCACCAGCACGAACGCATAGGCGGTGACGCGGTTGCCCCAGCGCAGCACTCCGAGCACGAAGTCGAACAGGCCCCGGGGGTAGCGGCCGGTGAAGAGGATCGCGAACCAGGCGATGATCACCGCCACCACCGCGGCGATCGAGAGGAAGACGAGCACGATGTAATGCGGGATCGCGAGCAGCCACTTGACGAGCGGAAGCCAGCGGTTGAGCCCCTGCTTCGCGTCGGGGTAGGGGAAGTCGAGCGCGACCGCCTGCTGCTCGTCGGTCGAGGGGTAGCGATCGTCCATCAAGGCGAGATAGGCGCCGATGCGGTTCGTTAACCTGAGCAGCTCGCGGTTCCAGTCGTACCACCAGCGTGGGTACTTCTGGCGAACGACGATCATCAGAAGCGGCGCCAGGAACAGCACCCCTCCGGTCCCCGCGGCGATTTCGGGTCCGGGGCCGGAGCCCGCCCACTCGTGACCGAGGGCGCCGGCGACGACCAGAATCGGGATCGCAACGATCAGCCTGAATCCGGTGGTGAGCCGGTTGAGATCGCGATCCGGGTACTCGACCGAAAACTGCACCGGATACGGCGCCTCACCTGTCATCTGGCTGTTTGACTCCACAGCTGCCGAACCTCCCGTTTCGAGGGCCGCGCGGGCCCGTGACGACATCACTCATCCCGACGGAACCTACGGCAACGACGCGTACGAGGTTGAGTGCCGTCGGCTACGGCACCCAGTCTCGTGGCGGTCAGACCTCGTGCGGAGAATTCAGCGTCCGAAGGGCATTGAGAAAAAGTGTGCCCCTAGAAGTACTAGCTAGGTTTCGAGGCGGTGAAGAGGCAACATAACCTGTGGACTCGAAACATCGAGAAGAGGGGGAGAGACAGATGCAAGAGCCTCGATCGTCCTTGCGACGATTTGTGGCAACGTTGGTGGTTGTCGCAGGAGCGACCGCTGTCCTTGTCACAGGCGCGGGCGCAAGCACGCCCGGTGGGGACGTCCGGCTGACGAACGACTGCCTGCCGTTCTCGGCGTCGAATCCGAATCCGGACACCGATGCCAACGGCAACCCCGTGAACCCGCTGGCGTCTGACTCCTGCCCCACCAGCGGCGGCTACATCACGAACTACGCGATGAACGGCTCGCCGTCCGGCGCCGTCCCGCCCGATCCCGTGATCAGCGAGTGCTCGGTTGCCCGTGGACGCCAGAACGAGCCGGCCGTCGCCGTCGACCCGCGGAACACGAGCGTGCTGCTCGGGAGCTCCAACGATTACTGCGGCGTCTACGCGACGAGGAACGCACAGGGCGTCCCGGTCGCGCTCGGGCCGATCTGGCTCGGCTACTACCGCTCCGAGAACGGCGGGTCGAGCTTCCAGAGCTCGCTCGTCCCCGGCTACCCCGGCGACAACACGCCGTTCGCTTCGCTCTCCGGAGCCCGCACGGCCAGCGCAGGCGACCCCGTGATCGCCTGGGACAATCATGGTCGGGCGTTCTTCGGCTCGGAGAGCTCCGACGATCCGTCCGGCTCCCCGAAGACGTTCGGCGACGTCTTCGTCGCCCGCTTCGAGAACCCCGGCGGTGCGGCCGCGGCGGACACCACCGCGGACGGCAAGCGGTACAAGGGGACGACCATCGTCTCCAGGGGATCTTCCGCGCCGAACCTGCTCGGCGTCTTCAACGACAAGACGGCGATCGAGGTCGACCGGACGGCCGGCAAGTGCGAAGGGAACGTGTACTTCGCCTACTCGCGCTTCACCGGCAATGGCACGAACGCGATCTACTTCTCACGCTCGACAGACCACGGCATCACGTTCAGCAACGTTCAGAAGATCACCGAGAGCATCCACGGCGTCCAGTTCCCGGACATCTCGGTGACGAGCAACGGGCACGTCTACGTGACCTTCCGGCAGTTTGAGTCGGTTGGCCGGCAGACGGACAACGTCGTGATCGTGAAGTCGACCAGCTGCGGCCAGACGTTCCAACGACCGCAAGTCGTGACCGACTTCATCCACCACGATGCGCAGGACGTCCTCGATCCGGAACCCGTCCCGACGCCCACGAATCCGGCGACGGACGAACCGTTCGGCGGCGCGGACAAGGACGTGCAGGGCAACGCGCGCGACTGCGGTGACTTCTCGAGCCACTGCAAGTCGGGCTACACGTTCTTCCGCCGCGACACACAGGTGCGCTCGACGGCGGACCAGCTCGACGCCGGCCACGAGTGGGTCTACATCGTCTACGACCCGACGAAGCCCGGCACCCAAGTGGACACAGGAACGACCTATGGCTCGATCGAAGTCGGGAAGGGCAGCCAGTCGGGCATCTTCTTCGTCCGCTGGGACGGCGCCACCGGCAAGATCAGTGCCGGGCCGACGTTGATCGACCCCCAGGCCCTCGGCCACCAGACGTTCCCGGACATCTCCGCCGACGGCGGCGTCCTGCACACCCTCTGGTGGGACAGCCGGAACGATCCGTGCTACAGCCCGACGCGGCCGATCGGAAACTGCGTCGACGCGGCCGGGCACCCGACCGGCACGGTGCCGTCGCTCGACGTCTACGCGGCGACGTCCACCGATGCCGGCGCCCACTGGCACGGCGTGACGTCGACGGAGACGTCGACGAAGGTGACCGACGTCATGAGCAACCCGAACTACGAGCAGTTCTCGAACCGAACGGTCCCGTTCGCGGGTGACTACCTGTGGGTGACGTCGCTCGGCGACTTCTCGTACGGCGTCTGGACGGACTGGCGCAACACGCGGCAGGGCACCGACCCGCGGGAGGCGACAGAGGACGAGGACAACACCACGGCGGACGTTTTCCAGTGCCGCAAGGTGAACAGCTCGACCGACAAGAAGGGCAACGTCAGCAAATCCTTCAGCGGCGACCTCTGCCCGCATGCGGGCGGCCTCGACCAGAACATCTACGGCGACCACACGCCCTAGCTGAAGCGAGACGAAGCGCACTGAGAAGGGCGGCCTCGGAGCCGCCCTTCTCGTTTCCCCACTCTGCACATGCTCCGCTGAATGACCGCGACGTCCGTGCCCGCGGCCGATCTCCCGTACGCGCCGCTCTAGCTCAGGCGCTGCCCTCGCCAGCGACGAGTGCGGAAGGTTCGAGATCACCGACAATCTGCCTCAATTCACTTCGACTGGGCTGCGCCGGACGAGGACGTGCACATCTTCGTCAACGACCTCGAGCGGCCGGTCGGCACCTACCTCTACGGGCGCCGGATGTACGAGGTGATGGTCGAGTGGGAGACCGCGCACACCCTCGCCGACCAGCCGCCGTTTATTTAGGACTTCGCGGAGATATGGCAGGCGGCCGACAAGATCGTGTACTCCAAGACGCTGGAGACGGTATTCAGCGCTAGGACGCGGATCGAGCGAGATTTCGACCCTGAAGCGGTCCGGCAGATGAAAGCGACAGCGGGACGTGACATCACCGTGGGCGGTCCCGACCTCGCCGCCCAGGCGATCAAGGCCGGGTTGGTCGACGAGTGCCACCTGTTCGTCGCGCCCGTCGTGGTGGGAGGCGGCAAACAGTCCCTCCCAAACGGTGTCCGCCTCAGGCTTGAACTGCTGGACGAACGCCTTTTCGGCAACGGCGTGGTTCACCTCCACTATCGCACCAAGACGTGAGGAGCTACGGCGTTTGGAGGGTCCGCGGCCGCCGAGCTCGACCCGCCGACCGACTTCTCGCCGAGCCGGACGCGGAACCGCAGATGGGTCGCGAACGGCGACTCGATGACTGCGGTGCGCTCCGCGCCAACGGCAAGGACCTCGAGCGCCTCAAGCAGATCCTCGAGGAACGAAGCGACCGATAGCCACGGGCTCCATAAAGGCCCCAGCCCAGGAGGCTGCCGCGAGCCTTCTGATTTACTGTCGTACCAGAGCAGCGCCGATCTACCAAGGAGCGGGATGCGCGCAGCGTTCATGTCCATCGAGAAGGCATCTATGACCTACTTGGAGGGTATGACGCTTGCTTCGCAGAACGTTGAACTTGGGGGTCCTGGCGCATGTAGACGCCGGTAAGACAACTCTCACCGAGCGCCTGCTCTACGCCGTCGGCGTCATCGACGAGATCGGCAGCGTCGACAGAGGCACGACGCAGACCGATTCGTTAGCGCTCGAACAGCAGCGCGGCATCACGATCAAGTCGGCGGTCGTCTCGTTCGCGATCGACGATGTCACCGTCAACCTAATCGACACGCCGGGCCACCCCGACTTCATCGCCGAGGTGGAGCGCGTGTTGAGCGTCCTCGACGGCGCGGTGCTTGTCGTCTCGGCCGTCGAGGGCGTACAGGCACAGACGCGCGTGCTGATGCGCGCGCTCGAGCGGATGCGCATCCCGACGCTCATGTTCGTGAACAAGATCGATCGCGTCGGCGCCGACTGCGAACGGGCGCTGAACGACATCTCCGAGCGGCTGACGCTGGTGACAGTCGCGATGGCGTCCGTCAGCGGCGAGGGAACGCGCGCGGCCGTCGCCATACCGCACGCAGACGGCGATCCCTGCTTCAGGTCGTGGCTGCTCGATGCCCTCGCCGAACACGACGACGCGCTGCTTGCTGCCTACCTGGAGGACGAGAAGAGCGTGTCGTCGCGGCGACTGCGCGACGCGCTCGCGGCGCAGACGAAGGAGGCGCTCGTGCACCCGGTCTTCTGCGGCTCGGCGATCACGGGCGCGGGTGTGGATGCGCTGATGGCGGGGCTCGTGGAGCTGCTGCCTGCGGCCGACGGCGCCGCCGACGGTCCCGTCTCCGGCATGGTCTTCAAGATCGAGCGCGGTTCCGGCGGCGAGAGGATCGCGTACGTCCGCATGTTCTCGGGCACCGTGCACACGCGGGACCGGCTGCACTTCGGCAGTGACGGCGAAGAGAAGGTGACGGCGATCAGCATCTTCGACCACGGGACGGCCCTCCAGCGGCCAGCGGTGTCCGCTGGAGAGATCGCCAAGCTCTGGGGCCTCAGAGACATCCAAATCGGTGACCGGATCGGCGAGGTGCCGGGTCGCGCGATGCACCGTGAATTTCCCCCGCCGACACTGGAGTCGGTCGTCGTGCCGCTTAACCCCGACGACCGGCAACGGCTTCGCGTCGCGCTCACGCAGCTCGCCGAGCAGGACCCGCTGATCAACGTCCGGCAGGACGACACGCGCCAGGAGATCTCCGTCTCGCTCTACGGCGAGGTCCAGAAGGAGGTCATCCAGGCGACGCTGGCAACCGACTTTGGCATCCACGTCACGTTCCGCGAGCCGACGCCGATCTGCGTCGAACGTCCCATCGGCACCGGCGAGGCCATCGAGATCCTTCATGCGGAATCGAATCCGTTTCTCGCCACCATCCGGCTACGCGTCGATCCTGCGCCTGACGGCTCGGGTCTCGAATTCCGACTGCAAGTCGACCATCGCACAGTCCCGACCTACGTCTACAAGAAGCTCGACAACTTCGCGGAAGCGATGGGGCAGTACGTCCGCCAGACGCTGCAGGAGGGACTCTTCGGTTGGCAGGTCAGAGACTGCATCGTGACGATGACCGAATGCAACTACAGCTCTCCTGACGGCCCTCCAGCAACGCGGGGACCGCTCAGCACTGCCGCCGACTTCCGAAAGCTCACGCCCCTGGTCCTCATGCAGGCGCTCAAGCAGGCAGGCACGGTGGTCTGCGAGCCGACCGTCCGAGCCAGCCTCGAGATCCCGACGCACGCGATCGGCGCAGTCATGTCCGCATTGGCGCGGCTCGGTGCTGCCGTCGAGATGCCGTCCCTGCAGGGGAAGCTGTCGACGACCAAGGCGGTCTTGCCCGCGGCGCGGGCAGATGACCTCCAGCGACAGCTGCCGGGGCTGACGGGCGGCGAGGGCGTGCTCGACTCCAGCTTCGCCGGTTACCAGCCGGTGAGCGGCGACCAGCCGACCCGGCGGCGGACGGCGGCGAACCCGCTCAACCTCGACGAGTACATGATGCACCTCGGCGGTCGCCGTTGACGTCGGCGCTGACGCCCGGACCGCCGGCCGGCGACGTCGAGTGGGGGTTGTTGCAACGCATGTCGAACGCCGTCTTGGCGCGCCCCTGGCCTCGCTCGGCGGCACGCGAGCGTCAGGGCGGTTGTCGACCTGAAGGCTCGATAAAGGGCTCGTCGAGATCACCGCGGTGGCGCGCAAGAACGCTAGCTCTCGCCCTGGTTGCGATGAGATTCTCCCGACCAGCACGTCTATCTAATTGACAGCGGCGGAGCAAGGTCTCCGTCGGACGACGATGCGAAGGAGAGGCGATGCCAGGTCAGATCGTGCACTTCGAGATTCCGGCGGACGACACCGCGAAGGGCCGCGAGTTCTGGGGCTCGCTCTTTGGGTGGCAGTTCGAGGCATTTCCCGGCCCGTCCGAGTACCACATGACCCAGATCGGCGACCAGACGGGCGGAGCGATCACCAACATGGAGCCCGGCAAGCGAGGGGCGCGCGCCTACTTCGACGTGGACGACATCAACGCGGGGGCCGCACGCGTGAAGGAGCTTGGCGGCGAGGCAGATGAGCCAATGGCGGTGCCGAGCATGGGCTGGTTCGCGACCTGCAAGGACCCGCACGGGAACGAGTTCGGCCTCTGGCAGATCGACCCGTCCGCCCCGACCACCACCGCGTGAGCCAGTCGAGCGGCCGGCCGGCATCCTTTCCGGGTGCCGGCTGGCCGTTTCCTGCCCGGGCTACCCCTGCGCCGCGGCTCGTTCGAGCGCGTCGATCTCGATCTTCTTCATCTTCAACATCGCCTGTCAACGGTTTTGGCTTGCTTGTGCGGTTTCCGGGCTCGGTCGATTTGCAACCGGTTGCCACTGGTTGCGCCCGCTGGGCTCCATAAAGGCTCCATGCTGCGCCGTGATCGGACGCGCGCCGTCGGAAAACCGAGATTGAGGTTCGCGGTTGTCCGGTGATCCGAACGCCGACTCAGCGTCCGTAGACCGATACGCAGTTGCGGGTCGAGGTGGCGGATGGAAGGGGCATGCGGCGGCTAACCCGCCACGCCCAGGGCCATACGAGCTGGTCCCCCGACGGCCGGAGGATCGCATTTACCCGGCATCCAGCGATCTACGTCATCAACGCCGATGGAACGGGGCAGCGAAGGATCGTCCCGCTGCCCGGCCGGCCGCTCTTCTCGCGCTTCGAGAATTGGGAGCCCGCCTGGTCGCCAGCCCGCTAGCCGGTCCAGACAGATACGGACGATCAAGTCGGGGGTGACGCGAGCTTCCTGAGCCGAACGGTTCCGTCCACGCCGCCGGCGGCGAGCGTGTGTCCGTCCAGGCTGAACGCCATGCCGGTCACGCCGCGGTTGTGAAACGTCAACGTCTTCCCGCGAGGCGCTCTGCGCGCGACGTCCCACAGCACGATTGTTCCCGCTTTCCGCGGGCTCGCCGTGTAACTGCTCACCGAGGCGAATGTCCGCCCGTCCGGCGCGAACGCCACCGGGTCGCCGCTCCAACTTTGATACGTGTGCACGCGCAGGGGCAGATCCCGAGGCGGGCGGCGCAAGACGTCCCACAGCAGGAGCCTGCCGTCCTCATTGACGAGCACGAGCTTGCTCCTGTCCGGGCTCGCCTCGCCGTTGCCGTACTCGGTCGAACCGGTGTCGAAC
Organism: Gaiellales bacterium; assembly: GCA_038237865.1. Taxonomy (GTDB): domain Bacteria; phylum Actinomycetota; class Thermoleophilia; order Gaiellales; family Gaiellaceae; genus 3-1-20CM-4-69-9. The sequence continues at coordinate 51,404 of JBBRYG010000010.1, forward strand.
CACGGGACCCGTGGGGCCTGGTCATGGAGGACGTCGTAGCTCTTCACCTGGCCGACCGCATTCAAGAAGGTGAGCGTCCGTCCGCTCTTGCTGAACCACATCGCGACGGCATCAGCCCCCGTCGATGTGCTGAGCGCCTTGAGCCGTCTCGCATCCCACAACCGGATCGTGCCGTCGCCGTAGTAGTGGTCGCCGGCCGTCGCGAGTGTGCTTCCGTCGTCCGAGAACGCCACGTCGAGCACCCAGCCTCTGTGGCCACGTAACTGGCCGACGAGCGATCGCCGCTGCACGTCCCACAGCTTTACCGACCCGTCCTGCCCTGCCGTGACGAGCGTCCGGCCGTCGGGGCTGAAGGCGAGGTCGGCCAGAATGGAGTGGCCAGGCAACTCCCCCACGAGTCTCCAGCTCGAGGCATCCCAGAGACGAACCCCGCCGGCGACGGCCGCGGCGGCGAGTGTTCTCCCATCCGGACTGAACGCGAGGCCGAGCACGCCGCCCTTGTGGCCATGGAGAACATGAGACGTTTTCAGCCGTCCCGCAGCATCGTGACCCTCGCGGCTGGTCTCGATCGCGAGCGCAGCAACGCCAAGCCCGGCGGCGATGAGAACGACAAGCCCGATTGTGAGCGGCCGCCGAAACGCAGAGCGGCTTCTGGTCTGCGGCTCATTTGAATCACGCTTAGCCAACGTTCGCCGATCCCGAGCCTAGTAAAGAACTCGTCGCTCTCCAATCGCTCGCTCGGTTCGGACGAGAACCCGACCATCCATTTGGGCGAGCCGGGGCGGTAACTAGGCGCGTGCGCCGCTGCCCGTTCGCCGGCTCGCACCCCGCCACCGCTGCTCGATCTGTTGCATCATCAGCGGGTAGACGATCAGGTGCCGGAACGGTCTGATCGCGGCCATGTAGGCGGTCCCGAGGAGTCCGTTCGGCTTCGCGTAGACGGCCATCTCGCCGCGATAGCCACCGGTCCCGTCGCGCACCCAGCCGAGGTGCATGACCCCGTGCATAGTCTTGTTGGCGATCTCGGCCGCCCACTCGTTGTCGAGCAAGTAGAGCGGGCTGAAGGGAAGCCCGTGGAGGTCCGGGCCGGATGGGGCGTCGCGCAACTCCAGCGGCAACCGGTCGCGGAGCGTCCGCACCCTGGAGCCGACGCCGGCTTCGGGGTCGTCCCACCCGAGCAGCGCGCCGACCTTCCAGCGGATTGCGAAAAGGGTGCGCACCGCGCGGGAGGAGCGGCGCGACGAGGTGGGCGAGGCGATCGCCTGGACTAACCGAGGGAAGTCGTCCGGGCCGCCCGGCGTCGGCAAGGCCCACACGTCCTCGAGCCGGAAATCGCCGGTGAGCTCGTGGATCCGCCAGGGCCTCGACGTGTGCGAAGTGTTCGGAAGCCGCGCGCGTGAGACCGGCATATATACGGTAGTGTATACATTCAGGCAAGGCTTTTGGGGCGCCAGGCCCTCCGAAGAGATGGAGATTGACGATGGCTGTGATCCGCACGCCTCGCAGTGCATGGATTGAAGAAGGGCTGCGGGCTCTCGCCGCCGGCGGCCCGGACGCCGTCCGGATCGAGACCATGGCCCAGTCCCTGGGGGTCACGAAGGGCGGCTTCTACGGGCAGTTCGACGATCGCCGCGCGCTGCTTGAGGAGATGCTCGACACGTGGGAGCGGTCGAGCATCGACGATGTGATCGAGCGCGTCGAGGGCGAGGGTGGCGACTCCAAGGCCAGGCTGCGGCGACTGTTCGCACTCGCCTCCTCCGGCGACGAGCTGCTGAGGACCGACCTCGCAGTCCGCGACTGGGCCCGGCGCGAGCAGAAGGTCGCTGAGCGCCTCCGACGCGTCGACAACCGGCGAATGGAGTACATGCGTTCGCTGTTCGGTGCCTTCTGCGCCGGTGAGGACGACGTCGAGGCCCGGTGCATGGTGGCCCTCTCGCTGTGGATCGGCAATCACTTCGTGGCCGCCGACCACGGCGCGCGCAGCCGCGCGGACGTGCTGGAGCTGATCATGAGGCGGCTCGAGGCCTAAGCGAGTGACGAGATCTGGCGCCGTCATCACGGCCCGGCTTGGCGTTCGAGCTCCCGCTGAAGCCTGAGCGCGGCTTTTGCCTCGACTTTTTCGGACATGCCTGCAATACTGAACTCAATGGTTCACCATTCCACGACCGTCGATCGCGCCTTTGCTGCCCTCGCCGACCCGACCCGCCGCACCGTGCTCGAACGGCTCGGCGCCGGCACCGCGACGATCAGCGAGCTCGCCGAGCCCTTCGGCATGTCGCTGACCGGGATGAAGAAGCACATCCGGCTGCTCGAGGAGGCACAGCTCGTCACCACAGAGAAGGTCGGCCGTGTCCGCAGATGCACGCTTGTGCCCTACGCCTTCGAGGGCATCAGCACGTGGCTGCAGCGGCTCGACCGCTTCGCGCGCGTCGTCGAACGCACGAAAGGAGCACGATGAGCACGACCGTCACCACCCCGAACGAGCTCGAGATCCGCGTCGAGCGGATCTTCGACGCACCACGCACGCACGTCTTCTCCGTCTGGACGGATCCGCAGCTGATCCCCGAATGGTGGGGCGACGGCACCGTCGTCGAGGAGATGGACGTCCGTCCCGGCGGTACGTACCGGTTCCGCACCGCGTTCGGCGTCGTCGAGGGCGAGTTCCGCGAGGTGGAGCCGCCCGAGCGGCTCGTGCAGACGTTCCAGAACCACCTGCAGACGCTCGAGTTCGAGGATCTCGGCGACCAGACGAAGCTGACGCAGACGATGCGCTTCGAGACAACCGAGCAACGTGACACCACGATGCAGTACGGCGTCGAGGAGGGCGCGAAGGCAGGCTTCGAACGCATCGACGCGCTACTGGAGAAGATCGCAGCGTGAGCTTCTTACGACTCGGTCTCGGGCGCCGAATCACGTTCTGCGCCGTTACCGATCTTCCCCGAAAGAAGAGGCTACCAAGCAGCATCAGGTGAGCGCAATCCCGCCTAACGTGAAGCCCTCTTCCGGACTCGAACCGGAGACCCCCTCCTTACCATGGAGGTGCTCTACCAACTGAGCTAAGAGGGCGCGCGGCCCGTACTGTAGCTCGGCATGGCGCTGGTCTCCGAGGGCTACGTTGACCTCCGCGGCCACCGGACGTGGTATCGGGCTACCGGCGACCTCAGGTCAGGGGTCGTTCCGCTCCTGGCCCTGCACGGCGGGCCCGGGTCGACGCACCACTACTTCGCCCCGCTCAAAGGGCTTGCCGGCGAACGCCCGGTCGTTCTCTACGACCAGATCGGCTGCGGCAGCTCCGATCGTCCGCGGGACGTCGAATGGTCGGTGGCCGTCTTCCGTGAAGAGGTCGACGCGGTTCGCTCGCAGCTCGGCCTCGACCGGATCCACCTGCTCGGGACGTCGTGGGGCGGCATGCTCGCGCTCGAGCACGTGCTCTCCGGTGCGGAAGGAATCGTCGGCCTGATCCTCAGCTCGACGCTCGCGAGCCTCGACGAGTGGGCTGCGGAGCAGAGGGTGCTACGAGATGCCCTTCCCGCCGACGTGGTCGAGGTCCTGGAGCGTCACGAGCGTGCAGGCACCTATGACGATCCGGAGTACGAGCAGGCCATGGAGGCGTACATGGACCGCCACTTCTATCGCGGGCCGAAGCCGCGCGCCGAGCTCGAGCGCATGAGCACCGAGCGCGCACCGGACGTCTACCGGGCGATGCAGGGCCCGAACGAGTGGACGGTGACCGGCGCACTGCGGGGCTGGGACGTCCGTGATCGCCTGGGCGACGTTGCAGTCCCGACGCTAGTCATCCGCGGCCGCTACGACATGTGCACGGATGCGATCGCCGCAACCCTCGTCACCGGCATCCGCGACGTGCAGGAAGTCGTCCTCGAGCACAGCTCCCACACGCCGGTGCTGGAGGAGACGGACCGCTACCTCGAGGTCGTGAGCACCTTCATGCGCGCGTGTGACCCCGCGATCCCTTAGCTCTTCACCCGCCGCCAACGGCGGAACATCGTCATTGAGCAACGGCCGCAAAGCGGCCGGACTTTCCGGCGTGATGGGGGCGGGAGGATTCGAACCTCCGTAGGCTGAGCCGACGGGTTTACAGCCCGTTCCCTTTGGCCACTCGGGCACACCCCCGGGACGCGCCATTGTAGCTTCGCCGCCGCGCCGGGCTTTGCCCGGTGCGGCTCGCAGACGCCGTCCGGTAGGAGTCACCGTCGGAAAGTCGTCATGCCGCCGAAGGCGGCGGACTTTCCGATGCAGAGGTCGTTCCCTTTGGCCACTCGGGCACACCCCCGGAACGCGCCATTGTAGCTTCGCCGCCGCGCCGGGCTCTGCCCGGTGCGGCTCGTTCCGGCCGGCGCCAACGCGCATCGCCGGAAAGTCGTCATGGCGCCGAAGGCGCCGGACTTTACGGCGCAGCGTTGTAGCGTTGCCCCTGTGGATCGCTACGACGCCGCCGTCGTCGGCGCTGGGCCCGCCGGATCGGTGACGGCTTACCGCCTCGCGCGCGCGGGCGCGCGCGTGTTGCTGCTCGACAAGGCTCGCTTTCCGCGGGACAAGCCGTGCGGCGGCGGCCTGACGTTCCGGGCCGTCAAGCAGCTTCCCTTCTCGGTCGAGCCCGTCGTCGAGGATGTCGTCTCTCGCGTCGAGTGCCGGCTGGCCTACGGGCGGTCGTTCACCCGGGGGTCGCGGCCGCTCTGCCTGATGACCCAGCGGCGGCGGCTCGACGCGTTTCTCGCCGAGCGTGCCGTCGAGGCGGGTGCCGAGTTCCGCGACGGGGTGCGGCTCGAGGTAGAGACGGAAACGCGACTCCTGGTCGAAGGGGTGCCGGTCGAGGTCGACGCGCTCGTCGGGGCAGACGGCGCCAACGGCGTGACGGCGCGGGCGCTCGGACTGGGCGGCGCAATTGCGCAGGGCGTCGCGCTGGAAGGAAATCTCGCTTACGACGGAAGCTCGCGGGAGCGCCTGCGCGGCCGGATGACGCTCGAGTTCGGTGTGGTTCCCGGGGGGTACGGCTGGATCTTCCCGAAAAGGGACCACGCCAACTTCGGTGTCGGCGGCTGGGACTCGGAAGGGCCGAGGCTGCGCGAGCATCTCCGCGTCCTCTGCGAGCAGCACGGCGTCGACCCGGATCGCCTCACCTCGGTTCGCGGGCACAGGCTGCCGATGCGACGGCCTGAAGCAGTGCTCGCGAAGGGACGGACGCTGCTCGTCGGCGACGCTGCGGGCCTGGTCGACCCGGTCTCCGGCGACGGCATGTACGAGGCATTCGTGAGCGCACGCCTGGCCGAGGCTGCGGTGCTCGACCTGCTCGAGGGCCGTTCCGAGACCCTCGCGCCCTATCACTCGGCCGTCGGGCGCGCGCTCGGCCCGCTCGCCTCGGCCGGCTGGGGGGCGAAGTATGCGCTCGACCGCTTTCCTCGCGCCGTCTTCGCGGTCATGCGGCTTCCGGTCACGTGGCGGGCGCTGGAGAAGATCGTGGTCGGCGATGTCCCGAGCCCGAGCGCGACGCGCGGGGCGGAGCGGCAGGCGATGAAGCTGATCGATCTCATCGCCCGGCGCGCCGTCGCAGCCTAGGTCGGTCCGCCGAGGCCCTGCCTAAAGCGACTCACCTCGCCTGCCGATGCAGGCCGTGACCGCTCATGGACCTGAACCCGCTCCTGCGACGCGCCGTCGAGCTCGGTGCGAGCGACATCCACTTCAAGCTCGGCCAACCGCCGATGCTGCGCCGCGACGGCTCCGTCGGGCCGATGGAGAACGCCTCCGAGCTCAGTGAAGACGACCTCCGCGGCATGCTCGAGACGGTGACCGCGGTCGCACCGCAAAGGGTTCCGCAGTTCGACGAGACCGGTGATCTCGACATCGCCTACCAGTCCGAGGATCTGCCGCGCTTTCGCGTCAACGGGTTCCGTCAGCGCGGCGCGATCTCATTCGCGTTCCGTGTGATCCCGAAGAACGTCCCGAGCTTCGAGCAGCTCAGCTTGCCTTCAGGTGTGACGAAGCTAGCCGAGGAGCATCGCGGCCTCGTGCTCGTGACGGGAGCGACGGGCTCGGGAAAGACTACGACCCTCGCCGCGATGATCGATCACATGAACCGGACGCGGCAGCAGCACATCGTCACGATCGAGGATCCGATCGAGATTCTCCATCCCGACCACAGCTGCATCGTTAACCAGCGAGAGGTCGGGCTCGACACCACCGATTTCGGGCAGGCCCTGCGCCGAGCGCTCCGCCAGGATCCGGACGTGATCCTGATCGGCGAGCTGCGCGACGCAGAGACCGCTCAGACTGCCCTTCAGGCGGCGGAATCCGGTCATCTCGTCCTCTCGACTCTCCATACCGTCGACGCCGCGGAGACGATCGGCCGCATGGTGGAGTTCTTCCCAGGCATCAAGCAGCCGATGATCCGCTCGATCATGGCAGGCGTCCTCAAGGGGGTCGTCAGCCAGCGTCTGCTCCCGCGGAAGGACGGCGGGCGCGTCGCGGCGGTCGAGGTGATGGTGACGAACACGCGGATCGCGGATCTGATCCGCGAGGGCCATTCGGAGGAAATCACCGAGGCGATCGCCGAGGGCTCGTTCCACCAGATGCAGACCTTCACGAAGGCCCTGATCGACCACGTCCTCTCGGGGCAGGTCGATGCCGAGGTGGCGGCGAACGCGTCGACCAACCGCCACGACTTCATGGTCTCGCTCGAGCAGGCGCTCAAGCGCCAGGCGGCTGACCAGAAGCAGGCCGAGCTGGACGCGCAGGCGGTGGAGGGCGCAATCGCGATGCCCGAGACAGAGCCGGAGCCGGAAATGTCCGTTCCGGTTGCGCCGATCCATTCTGCTCCGGCTCAGCTGGACGGAATGCCGTCGCTACGGCTCGCGAACTCCGGCGAGTGATGCGGCGCGTCGCGGCTCTCCAGCTGGTTCTGTTCGCGCTGCTCGCGGGGACCGCACGGGCCGAAGGCCCGGTGCTCGGGTTCAGCGTCGCATCCTCAGCGGCGGTGCAGTCGCCGGTGTCGTTGCCGAGCGCAGGCACGCCGAACCAGCCGGGCCGGATCTCTGTCCCAGTCTCGTTCACGGTGCCCCCCGCGAGTCCCGAGCAGCTCGGCGTCGATCAGCTCCACGTGCTCTGGTCGCAGGCGGGGGCTGCCTACGGCATTCCCTGGCAGGTGCTGGCCGCGATCAACAAGATCGAGTCGAACTTCGGCCAGAACATGGGCCCGAGCTCGGCCGGCGCGATTGGCTGGATGCAGTTCATGCCCTCGACCTGGCTGCGGTGGGGCGTCGATGCGGACGGCGACGGGATTGCGAACCCGTGGGTCGCCTCGGACGCGATCTACTCCGCGGCCCGGTATCTGGCTGCCGCGGGCGGCCAGACCGACATCTCCCGCGGCGTCTTTGCCTACAACCATGCCGATTGGTACGTGAACGAGGTGCTTTCCCTCGCGCAGGTCTACGGCCAGAGCGGCCCTGCCGAGACCGCCGAGCTGGAGCGGCTCCAGGCCGCGCTCGAGTCGGCGAGGACAGAGGTGGTCGTCGCGAACCAGGGTCTCGTCGCGGTGCAGGCAAAGGTGCGCGCGATGGGCGTCGTCTCCCGCAAGCTGCAAGCGAGGGTTCGGTCGATGGACATCCTCTCCGACAGGCTCGTCGCGGAACGCCGCGCCGTGCTATACGACGCGCGGATTCAGGGGCTCCGCGACGTCGCTGCGGAAGCTCGTGTCACCGTTGCCGAGGCCGAGCAGGGTCTGGACGCGGCGCGCCAGAGCGCCCGGGCGCCCTCGTTCGCTTCCGGAACAGGCGCCCTCCTCGGATCGCCGGCCTTCGAGAGCGACTACGTCTTTCCGGTGGGAGGCGGCCCGCAGGTCGTCTCGGTCTCGCACACGCACCACGACTATCCCGCCGCGGACATCGCGGCTCCCTCGGGCGCCCCGGTTTATGCGCTAGGCGCATCGACGGTCGTCCGAGCGTGGCACATGCCGGACGAGCGCTGCGGGATCGGCCTCACGCTTCAGACCCGGGATGGGCTCGAGTGGACGTACTGCCATCTTTCGTATCTGGAGGCCGGCATCCAGACCGGGAGCGCGCTCGCAGCCGGCGCACCCGTCGGCCTCGTCGGCTCGACCGGGCATGCCACCGGACCCCATCTCCATCTGCAGCTCCATCCCGCGACCGCCTGGCCCCAGGAGCAACCCTGGTTCCAGCGGTTTGCAGGCACCGCTTTCCGCTGGCAGGACGCACCGACGCCGCTCGACTCGATCACCGGATCCGAGCAGGTGTTCTCGGTCGTCCCGGCGGACGGCGAGCCCGTGATCGGCTTCACCCGTTAGCTCTCCCCAAACGGGGTACAGCTTCAAGCGTCTTTTGCCGATTGCGACGGTATGGCTCTACGGCTAGCCGTTCACCTGCCACGCCTGGTGGTCCTCGGCGTGGTGTTCCTCTTTGCGGGAGCGACGCTCACCTACGGCGCCGCCAAGCGGCTTGCCGCCACGCCCGCGTCGGCTGCGCAAGCGGCTGCCGCGCCTGCGCTGATCGTGCCCGACGTGACGGGGCAGGCATTCGTCTTCGCCAAGGGCAGCATCGAGGACGCCGGCTTCGCCTGGCGCGTCACCGGCGCCGTCCACGGCTACGCGACCAACACCGTCGCCTCCCAGATTCCCGTGGCCGGCACCAAGCTGAAGGACACCGGTGCGCCGACGCTGACGCTCACACTGACGCGCAGCTCATACGGCGAGAACGGCGAGCCGGAGGACGTCTCTCCGTACCAGGGCACGGCCGTGGTCCCCTACCGGCTGCGCCCGATCGTCGCCGCTCCGGCCATCCCGGCAGCGCCCAAGGGGCGCGAGCAGAGGCCGGCCGTCAAGCCGGCGGCCAAGCCTGTGAGAACGCCGGCAGCACCGGCCGAGCGCCAGCCCGCGTTCGCCACCGCCGGGGCGCCCAAGGAGCCCCGTGACGAGATTCCTTTGACCCTGCGCGCGGAGCGCCTGTCCTCCTGGGTCGCGGGCCACGGGCGTACCCAGGCCGGCGTGAGCCATTTCCTCTACCAGAACGCCTGGATCGTCACCGGCGCGAAGTTCGGCTGGTGGCACGGAGCCCAGGCCCTCCGTCAGTTGATCGCGGCCGACCGGCTCGCGACGCGGCGCTGGGGGATCGGGCACAGGAGCGAGCTCGCCGCCCAGAGAGCGCTCGCGGAGGTCGAAGCGAGGTCGCGTTGACACGTCTGCGAAACGCCCTGCAGCGGGCGCGGGACGAGCGTGGCTACAGCCTCATCGAGCTCCTGACGGTGATGGTGATCATGAGCGTCGTGATGGCCAGCCTGACCGACATCTTCGTGACGGGCTCGAAAGCGCAGGCCGAGATGGACACCCGCTTTCGCGCGCAGCAGATCACCCGACTCGCACTCGACCGGCTGCGGAGAGACATTCACTGCGCTTCCGCAGTCAGCCCGAACACGCCGAATCCGTGGACGTCGGCCCAGGCGACGGTGACACTCACGAGCTCCACTTGCGGGACGGTCTCGTACTGCACATCGTCGCTCGGGTCGAACCGCTGGGGTCTTTATCGCGAGCCCGGCTTGAGCTGCAGCACCACCAACGGCATCAAGATCGCCGACTACCTGACGACCTCCACTCCCTTTGCGAGCTACTCGTACCCGGCCACGGGTGGGTTCCTCGCCTCCCTCGGGATCGACCTGCCGATCAGCGTCAAGGGCAGCTCGCTGGCGAGCTACCGGCTGCAGGACACGATCTTCCTTCGAAACAGCACCCGACTCCCGTAAAGGCGGCCGAGCAGATGCGGAGACTCTGGCAATTGATCACCTGCGAACGGGGCTTCGCACTCCCGCTCGCCCTGGGCGTGACCGTCGTCCTCAGCCTCTCCGTGGTGACGGTGATCGAGTCCACGACGGCGAACTCGCGATCGGCGGAGTCGTCGAAGCGCCGTGTGTCCGCGCGCAGTCTCGCCGAGGCCGGCATCAACAACGCCGCCTCCGTCATCCGGGCGTCCTCGACACCCACCTTCGCGGGTCTCCTGCCTGCAACGACGACGCAGTACGGCACCGACTCCGTGACGTGGTCCGGGACGCTGGACGACTCCCAGCCGAATGTCAGCTGCCCCGGCCACCTGGCCTGTTGGATCATCACCTCCACGGGCCGGCTGAGGAATCCCTCGGGGTCGGCCGATGTCACACAGAGGCTGACCGCCGACGTCCCTCTCGACCCGGTGTACTCGCAGTTGCTCGTCAACGACGTCTACGACTACGTCTTCGTGTACGGCACGAACGATCCCTCGGGCTGCGACTTCAACAACGGGAACAACTCGACGTTCGGTTCGCGCCTCTACATCCAGGGAAACCTGTGCATCAGCAACAGCACGTCGATTACGAACGAGGTAGACGTCTGGGGAAAGGCGACGCTCCTCAACCCTGCGACGATCGGCCAGAAGTCGGGCAGCACGATCACCTACAACACCGCGGGCGTTCATATCAAGGGCGGGTGCACGACGACCACGGGCGGGTCAGTCACACCGTGGGCGTGTGGGGCAGCGCAGAGCGTGTATGCGAATCCCGCTGCCGACGCCACACCGGCCTCGCTCGTTCCGCCGGACGTGATCGGCAGCGCTCAGGGCTGGTACAAGAACGCGAGTCCAGGACCGTACTCACCGTGCAAGACCTCGAGCGGTATCGCCCCGAGCAACACGTCCAACTGGGCGACGGCGTTCGACAACGACATTCCGAGTGGGTCGACCCCCAACAGCGTCTACATGAACCGAAGCGTTCCGGGCTCGTTCGATCTCACGCCGGCATCCGCCTACTCCTGCAAGACGGCGTTCGGAGAGCTCTCCTGGGACCCGAACGCGAAGGATGCCATCAACAACACCGTGCCCACTCTCACGATCAGGGGGACCGTGTTCATCGACGGCAACGCCCGGATCGCCCCGTCGAACGTGCAGCTCATCCGTTACGTGGGCGTCGGGACGATCTATCTTTCCGGCTCCTTCGTGATGAAAGGAACGCATGTCTGCGCGGCGTACATATTCGCCTCGAAGGACTGCGACTGGGCGTTGCCCGGAACCGGGCACTGGGATGTCAGCTCGAACTTCCTCCAGATCGTTGCCGGAGTCGTCGGGGGAGGAGGGCAGTCCGAGACGCCTGATTCGTCGACGTCGGTCGAGCTGTCATCGGCCTCCTACCAGGGCGGACTGACGGCTGCGTCGAAGATCGACGTCGGACAGTCGACGACGACTCAGGGGCCGCTCGTCGAGAAGTCGATGACGCTCGGACAGGCTCTCGTGACCAAGCCGTTCGGAACGCTCACGAATGTCCCGACTGCTACGCCGGACAACCAGATTAAAGCCGTCAAGGTGCTCCCCCCGACGAACTACAGCGGCTAGCGTCGGGCTCCTGAGCCCCGGCTCAACCGGCGCGCCTGTTCTGACGATAGGACCCGCGTGAACATCTTCCCGGCCGCCGTCGCACTCGGGCCAAGCCTTGCGCTCGGCTCGTTTCTGAACGTCGTCGTCGCACGGGTGCCGGTTCGGCGCTCGATCGTACGGCCGCCGTCCGCCTGCATGGACTGCGGCGCTGGGATCCGGCTCTATGACAACGTTCCAGTGATCTCCTACCTCGTGCTGCGCGGTCGCTGCCGTGACTGCGGCGTGAGGATTCCGCTGCTGTACCCCGCCGTCGAGCTCATCACAGCCGTCCTGGTCGCCGGATCGGTGCTCGCGTTCGGCGTGACGGCCAAGGCCGCGATCGCCGGTTTTGTGTGTGCGGTGCTGGTTGCGATCTCTGCCATCGATGCGGAGCATCGGATCATCCCGAACCGCATCGTGCTTCCTGCGGCTCTCATCGTGCTCGTGGCCCAGACGGCGCTCGACCCGAGCCCGCAGTGGGCTCTTGCGGCCCTCGGCGCCTCGGGCTTCCTCCTAGCCGCGGCGCTCGCCTATCCCGCGGGAATGGGGATGGGTGACGTCAAGCTCGCCCTGCTGATGGGTGCCGCGCTCGGCAAGACCGTCGCAGTCGCGTTGATGCTGGGAATGTTCGCCGCGCTCGTCCCCGGGGTGGTGCTACTCGCCCGCCACGGCTCGAAGGCGCGGAAGATGGGCATCCCGTTCGGGCCGTTCCTGGCTCTCGGGACCGTCGTCGCACTCTTCTGGGGCGAACGGATCTTGCACGCGTACTTCTCGACCTTCGCGCACTAGGCTCAGCAGCCGCGGGACGGCGATCGCCGCGCCGACGAGCGCCAGCGCCTCGACCTCCAGCCAGTACCAGCCGTACGCAAGCGGGTCGAGCAGAATTCGTGTGAGGACGACCGCAAGGGGCGCGAGCCAGATCGCGTGGAGCGTGCGCCGAAACCGAAGAACGACTGCCCCGCCAAGGCCGGTCGCGACAGCTGCCTGAAGGAGGCGCAGCGACCACCCAAACTCGCTTCCAGGCTGAAGGACCAGCCCGAGCAGCGTCCCTCCGGCGACCTTCCACTCGTACGCGAACATCTCGAACCGGCCGGCGAGCGCAAACGGCGCCAGCAGTGCCAGGACGACGCCCGCCTGGGCCAGGAGCCCGCGCATGACTGCGCGGAGCTGCGGCGCGAGCAGCAGCACCGGCGCGCCGAGGACACCCCAGAGCTCGAGGCCGGCGCTGGCGCCGATCAGAGCGCCTGCCCACGCCGTCCGTCCTTCCCGGGCCCAGAGAGCGGCGACCACCCACAGGAGCGGGTTGGCGATCTCTGCGGGGTGGCCGTCGACGAACGCCGCGTGGGTCAGTCCGGTCGCAACCGCGGCCAGACCGACGACGAGCTGAGCACGCTCGCCGGCGCCGAGCCTGCGCAGGACGAGCAGCAGGAGCGCTGCCACGCCGAACTCGAGAACGAAGGCCAGGGCCGGCACGCTTCCGACCGCGCCGAAGAGGAGGAGCTGGAGCGGCCCGGACTGGAGCGAGCGGTCTGCGAACGTGTCGGCCCAGCCGGCCGATAGGAGCTGCTCGCCCGCGTGGACGAAGTAGCGCAGGTCGGTCGGCTCCGTCCGCCGGTCGACGGCGGCAACGGCCGCAGTGGCACCCAGGACGGGCAGCCAGACACGCGCGAGATACCTCACTCTGGGCGATATCGGCGTCCAGAGGTGGGAAGTTGAACAAGGTCGGCATCAAGCAATCGGTCCCCGCTGCCGATACCTCGTTCGAGGGATATATGGACTACGAGCGTCCACCGAGTTTGCGCACTGCCGGGTCGCCTCCGGCAGAGGGCGCGACGCCGCCCGGTGGAGCACGTCTCGGGGGCACGCCGCCGCCGATCAACGCGCTCGCCGAGCTCGTCGCAGACCTGATTGCAGCCACCGGCCTTGTGCCGCCGGACAAGCTCGCCCTCGTTCGCGGCGCGGCCGGGCCCGGGTCGCTCGCCCAGGCGCTCGTCGACCAGGACGTCGCCTCCAGCGAGGGAGTCGCCCGGACGCTTGCGGCGCGGCATCAGATGCCGCTTGTCGACCTGGCGCTGACCGGCGTGACCGAGGAGGCAGGCAAAGAGATCGCGCTGCACGTCCTCGAGCGCATCATCGCGATTCCGTACCTGCTGGACGAAGGCGTGCTGCACGTGGCGATCGCCGATCCAGGCAACATCCAGGCGATCGACGAGCTCCGGCTTGCCACCCGGTACCCGCTCGAGCTCGGCGTGGCGGCAAAGGAAGACATTCTCACCGAGCTCCGCCGGCTGGCTCGCGCCTCCGAGGCCTTTGGAGCCCGCGCTGCGGTCGAGGAGGAGCTCGAGGTAGAGGAGGAGGAGACCGACGACCTGGACGTCGACGACGGCATCTCGGACGCGCCGCTCGTCCGGCTCGTCAACTCCGTCATCTTCCAGGCGGCCGAGGACGGGGCCTCCGACGTCCATTTCGAGCCGCTGGAGGATGCGCTGCTCGTGCGCTTCCGCGTCGACGGCGTGCTCCAGGAGGTGCAGCGGATTCCGAAGCGCATGTCTGCCGGCGTGGTCACGCGCATGAAGGTGCTGGCGAAGCTCGACATCGCAGAGCGCAGAAAGCCGCAGGACGGGCGCATCTCGCTGAATGCCGCGGCGGCGGGCCGCATGCTCGACATCCGCGTCGCGACCCTGCCCACGGTGGAAGGCGAGTCGGTCGTCATGCGCCTCCTCGACAAGTCGAAGAAGGCGCCGACGCTCGAGGAGCTCGGGATGGCCGACAACATGCGCTCCCAGCTCGAGGTGATCCTCCGGCGCCCGACTGGCGCGCTGCTCGTCTGCGGGCCGACGGGCTCCGGTAAGTCGACGACCCTCTACGCCGGTCTGACGGAGATCAACCGCCCCGAGATCAACATCATCACGGTCGAGGATCCGGTTGAGTACCGGCTCGGCGGCGTCAACCAGGTACAGATCAACCAGCGCGCAGGGCTGACATTCGCGACCGCCCTGCGCTCGATCCTGCGCTCCGACCCAGACGTCGTGATGGTCGGCGAGATCCGCGATGGAGAGACGGCCAAGATCTCGATCGAAGCGGCCCTCACCGGCCACCTCGTGCTCTCGACCCTGCACACGAACGACGCCCCACAGGCGCTGACCCGCCTGAACGAGATGGGCGTGGAGCCGTTTCTCGTCGGCGCGGCGGTCTCAGCGGTGCTGGCACAGCGTCTGGCGCGGAAGCTCTGCACCCATTGCTGCGAGATGTACACGCCGTCGGTGGACGAGCTGCTGAAGGCGCGCGTCTCACCGGAGGTCGCTGCAGCAAGCGACGGGATGGCTTTCTACCGCAAGCGTGGCTGCCCACGCTGCGGCCAGACGGGCTACAAGGGCCGGATCGGGGTCTACCAGCTGCTGACGATGAGCGAACAGCTCGAGACCCTCGCCGTGCAGAAGGCGTCGCGCGAGGAGATCGAGCGAGCCGCGATCGAGGAAGGCATGCGCACCCTCTGGGACGACGGTCTGGCGAAGGTCGCAAGCGGCCTCACGTCGATCGAAGAGCTCGCCCGCGTCTCTATTTGAGCGGCCCGCAGCGCGCAACCACTGCCCTTAACGGACATGTTTCCTTCGACTGGGTCTGACCCAGGTGTGACGAAAGTGTGACTTTTCTTCCACAGCTAGCTCGACCGGCCATCGCTGGCTGGCCGTAACCGGATCGGGATCGCCGGCGTTTGATCGGGACATGGGGTCTCGCCGTTCAGTTCGCCTACTCGCCTGCGCCGCCGCGGTTGCCACGACGTCGCTGGTGCTCGGGTCGTCCTCGAGCGGCGCGCCTGCACAGTCGCCTGACTGCACCTGGGGCGCCTCGTCGGTCACCGCAGAGCTCGTAGACGGCAAGCTCGTCCAGAGCGAGCCGGCAACGAGCGGCTGCATCCCCGGCTGATCTAGTTCACCGCGGCGCCAGTGTTTCGTCCTTCTCTAGGGCGAGCGCCAACTCGCGTGCGGAGGCGGGACCGCGCTCCCGCCGCAGCACCAGAACACAATGGCGGGACCCTCACGCTCTTCCCGGCGTGAAGTCGTCATGCCGCGCGCAGCGCGGCGGACTTCACGACGTCAAGCGGCGGACTTCACGACGTTACTGCGCGTGGACGTCGCAGCCGAGCACCATGAAGGCCTCGACCGCTTCGGTCACGAACGCCGTCGCCTGGTGGGCGTCGGCGAAAGTGTAGGGGCCGGGCCGCGCGGGCTCGGCGTTCCGTGCGCCCTGTGGGAAGACCTCCGCCTCGACGACGCAGGAGTCGCCGTGGTCGACGGCGCGGAGGACCGCCACCGAGCGGCCGTCTTTGCGGGCGTGCCGCACGAAGAGCTCACGCGCACCGAACGCCGCTGCCTCGCCCGGCACCCGCAGACCCCCGGTTTCCGGTGTGAGGTCGCTCACGAGCCGCGGATGGCGGCGTCTTGGGCCGCCTGGGCGACCGTTTCCTTGTCCGCGAAGCCCTTGAGCTTGACGGCCAGCGCCGACGGGCGCGTGTAGACGAGCACGCCCGGATCGGGGAGGAGACCGAGTTGCTCGGTCAGTCCGCCCACCTGGGCCTTGCTCAGCACGTTGAGCGGTACGAAGCCGGCGCCCGCGAGCGCTGCGCCTGCGCGTGCCTCGGCGAAGGCGATGCCGTCGACCTTGGACTGCGGGTTGTAGAGCGAGACGACGACGACGCCGTGCGAACCGAGGGCACTTGCGATCGGTGCCGGGATTCCGGCGTCAAGCGCTGCGAGCTCGGCCGAGGGCCGCTTCGGCGCTTTTCGAGCTACGGGAACGGCCGGCGTGACCTTCACATGGGTGCTCACCTTCACGGCAGCAGTGGTGCTCGGGTGCAGCGGCTTCCGGGCGGTTGCGTTCGGCTTGCCCGCGCTCGTCTTCACACCCTGGGGGTGGCGGACGAAATGGTGGCCTGCAGCAGCAGCATTCGAGCCCTTGTGGCCGAGAATCATGAAGCTCCCGCCGAGCGCGAGAGCTGCGGCGAGGCCGACGAGGGCAGCGATACGAATGGGCGGGCTGACGGTCAGCGTCACGGTTCTCCTATCGGCATTTCAGCTCTACGACTTGAAAGACAGAGGGCGCGGTTTCCCGCGCCCTCTGTCTCCTCGGTGCGCAGCCCGTGCTACGGGCAGGCGCCGGTAACGATGTCCGAGCCAGGGCCTGCCTTCTTGAAGACCGCCTGGCCGACGGTGCTGTCGATGCAGTACGTGACCGACGAGGCCGCCTGGATGGTCAGCTTCGTGGCGACGATCGCCGAGTCGTAGTTCTGCAGACCCGCGATCGTCATGCCCGCGTAGCCACCGGAGTTGCCGGTGCCGGTGTTGTCGGCGTTGAACGCCTCCACCGCCGGGATCGCCGCACGGACGTTTGCCTTGGCAGCCGACGTGTTGGCGCGATCCTTGAAGCTCAGGTAGGACGGGATCGCGATCGCCAGCAGGATGCCGAGGATGATGATGACGACGAGGAGCTCGATGAGGGTGAAGCCCGACTCCTCACCGCGCAGACGCTTCATCAGCTTCTCATTCATTGGTGTACACGTGCTCCTTCCGGGACGGGAGAAACGCCAGCGTGGGGGATCAGACGACCCCCCACGCGTGTTGCCTTGGTGCTTACGGGCAGGAGCCCGTGACGATGTCCGAGCCGGGGCCTGCCTTCTTGAAGGTGGCCTGGCCGACGGTGCTCTGGATGCAGTAGTTGACCGAAGAGGCCGCCTGGATCGTGAGCTTGGCCGGGACGATCGCCGAGTCATACGCCTGCAGGAGGGTCACGGTCATACCCGCGTACCCGCCCGAGTTGCCGGTGCCGGTGTTGTCGGCGTTGAACGCCTCGACGGCCGGAACCGCGGCGCGGACGTTGGCCTTGGCGGCCGACGTGTTGGCGCGATCCTTGAAGCTGAGGTACGACGGGATCGCGATCGCGAGCAGGATCCCGAGAATGATGATGACAACCAGGAGCTCGATGAGGGTGAAGCCGCTTTCCTCACGAGCCACGCGCTGTCGAAGCTTGCTGATCATGCAGAGAGCTCCTTCCAATGGGAACGTGGAGTGGCTGCACCTCCATCGGCGGATCCCCCACCGTGGGTAACCCTCACTCGAGGGATCGGAGCACTTCGGGCAACAACCGAGGGACAAACCCCGCTAGCCCGCCGGCACAAGCGAGTTAAGGAAGCGGCGACGCCTGCCGATAGCCCACTCGATCGAGGTATGTCGCCGCTCACTTATTCCATTGACGATTTGCTCGAGCAGATGGTCGCGCGCAACGCGTCCGATCTGCACGTGACTACGAACACGCCTCCGGCCGTCCGAGTGCGTGGCGAGATCGAGCGCCTCGACGGCTACGAGCCGCTGACGTCGGAGGACACGCAGACGCTCCTCTACCGGATCCTGAGCAGCGAACGGCAGAAGCAGCTCGAGATCAAGCGCCAGCTCGACTTCTCGCACTCGATTCCCGGCCTCGCGCGCTTCCGCGTCAACGTGTACTTCCAGAAGGAGTCGGTCGGCGCGGCCTTCCGGCTCATCCCGGAGGAGCTGAAGACGCTGGAGGAGCTCGGAATCCCGAAGACGCTCCA
This sequence comes from Gaiellales bacterium, assembly GCA_038237865.1. GTDB lineage: Bacteria > Actinomycetota > Thermoleophilia > Gaiellales > Gaiellaceae > 3-1-20CM-4-69-9. Next base: position 69,389 of record JBBRYG010000010.1, read on the forward strand.
TCAGCTCGCCGAGAAGCCCCGCGGACTCGTGCTCGTCACGGGCCCGACCGGCTCGGGCAAGTCGACCACCCTCGCGGCGTTGATTGACGAGATCAACCGCAACCGCGCGGAGCACATTCTCACGGTCGAGGATCCGATCGAGTTCCTTCACCGCCACAAGAAGTGCATCGTCAACCAACGGGAGATCGGCCCCGACGCGGTCTCGTTCGCCGAGGCCCTGAAGGCGGCACTTCGCCAGGACCCCGACGTGATCCTCGTCGGCGAGATGCGCGACCTCGAGACGATCTCGACCGCGCTCACCGCCGCCGAGACCGGCCACCTCGTCTTCGGGACGCTGCACACGCAGAGCGCGCCCTCGACGATCGACCGGATCATCGACGTCTTCCCGCCCGAGGGCCAGGAGCAGGTCCGGATCATGATCGCGAACTCGCTGCAGGGCGTCGTCACGCAGACATTGCTCCCGACCGCCGACGGAACCGGGCGCACGCCCGCGCTGGAGATCCTGCTCCCGGACGACGCCGTCCGCAACCTGATTCGTCAGGGGAAGGTCGAGCAGATCTACTCCGTCATGCAGACCAACACCTCGCGCGGGATGCAGACGATGGAGCAGGCACTCGCCGACCTGATCCAGCGCCGCGTCGTCTCGTTCGAGGAAGGATTGTCCCGCTCGAGCCGTCCGGCCCAGTTGATCGGCATCCTCGAGCGCGTCGGCTTCGCGGTTCCCACCACGGTCACGATGGACTCGAACGGTCACGGCGGCCAGGACCCGGCGCTCGCCGGTGGCCTGCGGGTGGCGGGGAGCTAGCGGATGAGCGAGCAGCAGCCGTTCTGGAAGAAGGAGATCTCCTTCGGTCGCAAGCCGAAGGCCGCGAAGGCGCCGAAGCTTCCGCCGGTCCCCGGCGAGGAGCAGGTGCCGTTCTGGAAACGGGAAGTCTCGTTCAAGCGTGCGCCGAAGCCGACCACGACACCGGTTGAGAACGCCGTCGGTTCACCGGTCGAGGAATCGACCCCGATCGCTGTTCCTTCGCCCGCGGCCGCCCCCGTCGCGCCGGTGCAGCCGGCCCTGCACGAGGTCGAGGCAGCGGCTGCATACGAGTACCTCGCCGCTGTGCCAGATCCAGTCGAGGAGCCCTGGGAGCAGGCCCCGGCCGTGCCGCCTGCGCCTGTCGCGGCGGTGCCGGCAATCCCTGCCGAGGCTCCTGCGCCGATTCCGGCGCCCGTCGAGGAGGCTCCGACGATCGAGGTTCCGGCTGCTGCGGTCGTCCATCCCCCGGTTCCTGCCGCCGAGCTACCGCCGCTGCCCGAGGAGGGCGGATCAGTTCCCTTCTGGAAGAAGGAGCTCTCGTTCGGGCGAAAGGCCGACAGGGCCCCGAAGTCCGAGAAGACCCCGAAGAAGCCGAGGGCCGGGAAGGAGACGAAGGCCGAAAAGGAGCCGAAGAGCGAGAAGGCTCCGAGGGTCAAGCGGGTCCGCGGCGAGGGCAAGTCGTCGTCCAAGGGCGCCAAGAAGCTGGTCGGCCTCAAGATCGGGGCATCCCAGCTCGCAGCAGCACGCATCTCGAACAACGGCGTCGCATCGCTCGAGCAGCTCGTCCGCGAGCCGCTCAACCCCGGCATCGTCGTCGGCGGGGAGCTACGCGACCCCGACGCGCTCGCGGAAGCGCTGAAGCTCTTCTTCGCCAAGCACAAGCTGCCGAAGAAAGGCGTCCGGCTTGGCATCGCCAACAACCGCATCGGCGTCCGCATTTTCGACGTCGCGGGGATCGACGACCCGAAACAGCTGACAAATGCGATCCGGTTCCGCGCGCAGGAAGCCCTTCCCATCCCGATCGACGAGGCAGCGCTCGACTACCACGTCCTCGGGGAGAGCACTGACGCGGAGGGGCAGCTGGTCCGCCGCGTCCTGCTCGTCGTCGCCTACCGCGAGTTCATCGACCGCTACGTGGATGCCTGCCGGAAAGCGGGCATCGGGCTCGTCGGCATCGACCTCGAGGCGTTCGCACTCCTGCGTGCCTTGCAGGCGCCTCAGTCGGGGGCTGGCGACGATCCGTCGGCCGCGCTGGTCGCCGTCGCAATCGGGCACGAACGCTCGACGTTCGCCGTCTCCGACGGTCGCACCTGCGAGTTCACGCGTGTGCTGGAGTGGGGCGGGTCCGAGCTGAGCGTGGCAGTGGCCCGCGTGCTCGACGCAACGCCGACCGAGGTCGAGGCGTGGAAGCGCGGGCTTTCGCTCGAGCACGAAACGGTGCCGGAAGGGCTGAGCGAACAGCAAGCGGAGAAGGCGCGAGAGGCGATTCGCAAGTCGGTTCAAGCCTTCGCCCGCGACCTCGTCTCCTCGCTCCAGTTCTACCAGAACCAGCCGGGCTCTCTTGGCATCGGCGAGATCGTCCTGACGGGCGGCACGGCTCATCTGCCCGGGCTCGCTGCAGAGCTCGAGCGCCTGATCGGCGTCCGTGTCCGCGTGGGAGATCCGCTCGGGCGCCTGAAAGTGCCGAAGAAGTTCGCAGACCCCGAGCAGATCGGCTCGCTTGCCGTCGCAATCGGACTGGGGATCGAGGATTAGTGCGAGCCGTCAACCTCCTCCCGAACGATTCGGCCCAGGGCGGGCTGCGCGGTAAGCCGGGCACCCCTCCGCTCGTGGGTGCGTGCGTCGGCGTCCTGGTCGCAGCGCTCTTGGCTGCAGCTTTCATGATGCAAAGCGGCAAGGTCGCAGCTGCGCAGAACGACCGCGACGCGAAGCGTGCCGAGCTCGCGAGCACACCCGAGCCCCCCGCAGGCCCCAGTGTCGGCCAGCAGCAGCTGGTGGGTGAGCACAGCGCCCGCGTGGCGGCGCTCTCGGCTGCGATGTCGAGCCGCGTTGCCTGGGACCGGGTCTTTCGCGAGTTCTCGCTCGTCTTGCCGGAGGACGTTTGGCTCACGACGCTGGCGGTGAAGTCCCCTGTCTCACCCGCCACGGCTCTGCCGACGACGGGCACGACTCCGAGCGGCTTCACGATCAGCGGCCGGACCTACTCGCATGACGGTGTGGCCAGGCTGCTCTCCCGCCTCCAGGTCGTCCCCGACCTTACGAACGTCCAGCTGGTCAGCTCCACGCTGTCGGAGCTGAAGGGTCAGGACATCGTGGAGTTCTCCATCGCCGCCGACATCAAGACGCCCCCCGTAACCGCGACGACCGGAGTGCCTTCCTCGTGAAGCAGCGCAAGCCTCTCCCACCCGCAGCGCTGATCGCGCTGATCGTCGCAGGCGCGCTCGTCTTCGGGCTCGTCGGCTACATGGCGCTGATCCGCCCGCAAGGCGCGAAGGTCAAGAAGCTCAAGGCTGAGACCGCCGGGCTGCAGCAGCAGATCACGGACCGCCGGACGAAGGCGGCCGCGATCCGCTCGGCGCCGAGGATCGAGGTCGCCGACGTGTATCGCCTCGCGAAGGCGATGCCCGACTCGGCTGACATGCCCGACCTCCTCCTCGAGCTCGGCCAGCTCGCGCGTGACAGCGGCATCCGCTTCGACTCGATCTCGCCCGGTCCGGTGGCAGCGATCGGCAGCTACTCCGTCATGCCGGTCTCGGTCACGTTCAACGGCACGTTCTACAACCTTGCCGACTTCCTCTATCGGCTCCGGTCACTCGTTGCCGTTCACGGTGGAAGACTCGATGCGACCGGCCGGCTCTTTTCTGTCGACACGCTGACGTTCAACGAGAGCCCGCTGAAATTTCCGCGACTACAGGCGACCGTCGTGATCGACGCCTTCGTCTACGGCGCCGCGGCAGCGCCCGCCGGAGCCGTGCCGCCGACCGGTGCGACGACGACGACCGGCACCGCCACGACTTCGACATCGACCACGTCGACGACGACCACCTCATCGTCCACCACGACGCCGAGCACGAGCGCCTCGGCAGCAGGAGCTCCCTGATGGCAAAGAAGATCGATCCACTCAAGGCCAAGGAGAAGAAGCAGAAGATCATCGCCGGCGTCGGCGCTGTGCTGCTACTCGGTCTCATGGCGGTCCAGGTTCCGAAAGTCCTCAAGCACATGAACCAGAAGCCGCCGGCCCGTCCGGTTGCTGCGACCACGACCGCGGGCGCGACCCCGAGCGCGACCCCCTCGCTTGCGGCGCCGACCCTGCGTGGCGAAGAGCAGGCTGCCTCAACGCCGGCCACCGCCGACGGCGGCTCGCTCACGAGCTCGGTCGTGCCCGCCCAGGACGGGCAGCTCGCCTCCTTCAGTCGGTTCTCGAGCAAGGATCCGTTCTCACCGCAGATCTCGGAGAACGACACCACGTCGCCTGCCCCGGCGGGCGGAGGATCCTCCCCGAGCCCGTCGACTTCGACGTCGTCCGGGTCCGGCTCACAGCCCTCCGGCTCCTCGTCCGGCGGCGGAAGCGTTCCCGCGCCGGGCAGCGCCGTCATCTCGTTGAACGGCGCGCTGATGAGCGTGACGGTGGGCGGAGACTTCCCTGCCGCCACGGCGGGCTCGCCGGCGTTGTTCCACCTTCTCTCGCTCACGGCTTCCACCGCTAGGATCACCATCGTCGGCGGCTCGTACTCCAACGGCGCACCGGCGGTGACGCTGACGGTGAACAAACCGGTCACGCTGATGAACACCGCCGACGGAACGCGCTACAAGCTGATCCTGAAGCCTCAGGGCACAGCGGTCCCCGGGGCCACCAGCGCGCCGGCAGGCGCAACACCGACGGTCACCTTGCCACCCGCCACCCCGTAGCGACTCGGTCGCCTCGACCCTCAACGCTCCTCGAGGTGCCTGGCACTTTTGGGAGCGTTGGGAGGTTCGAGCAGATTGCAGCTGTCCGCAACGGCCGACTGAACCTCGACCTGACCTTTGCTTCGCGCTTGTCCCCACAGAGACCGTTAGCTAAGACTTCGCGGCTAGGAGGTCGTTCTAGGGCGAGCGCGACCCGCCGCCGGAGCCGGGCTCGGCCCGGCGGGAGGCGCAGCACGCGCCCTCGGGACGCAGCCGTAAGGGAGGGGGGCTCGTGGGGGGAACCATGCGGTTCCCCCCACGCTCTTATCCGGTTGCCGTGTCGAACGTCGAGGTCTGGCGTGCGAGTGACCGCGAGGTGGCGGACGGGTCGCGGACGACGACGGTCACGGTCTTGAGCTCGTTGCCGTCCGTCGGCGTGTCGTAGTAGAGGTAGGTGTCGACGCGGTAGGAGCGTCCGTCCGCCCCCGTTGTGCTGAAGGATGGGTCGCACGTGTTGGCGTTCGAGTTCGGGCACGTTGTCTGCGTCGTGGTGAGCCGCTTCGGCGCCGGTGGACTCGCCATGTTCGTCGAGTAGACGGTGTCGGCGGTATAGCTGGAATCCGCGATCGCGCTCGTCCACTCCGAGGTCTTGTAGGCGATGTTCGCGTACCTGACGCCACGCAGGGCCTCCAGCTGCTGCTCGGCGACGGCCGCAGCCGTCGAAGCCTTGCTGGCTCGCCCGAGCGCCAACGCGCCGGAGTTGAAGGCGGCGACGATCGCGAGAATGCCGATGTTCAGCATCACCATCGCCATCAGTAGCTCGAGCAGGCCGAAGCCGCTCTCCTCGCGCGCCCGCATGTGCACGTGTCAGCTATCGGCATCGCGCTCAAGCCGCTTGACCCCCCTGCCGATAGCGAGAGAGCGGCATGGCCACGTACGCCTACTCTGCGATCAACGCTGCCGGCTCAGAGCTGACCGGCGAGTTGAACGCCCCCGATCTCTCCGCGGCGCGCGAGCAGCTGCGCCTGAAGGGGCTGCTCGCCTCGGCGATCAAGGAGCTTGCCGGCGCGGAGGAGGCGAAAGCACCGGCGTTCAAGAAGATCAAGCCGAAGTCGCTCCAGATCTTCTCGCGCCAGTTCGCGACGATGATCGAGGCGGGCCTCAACATCGTGAGCGCGCTCGTCATCCTCGAGCAGCAGACCGACGACAAGTACCTCAGCGTTGTGATCAAGGACATCCGCGAGGATGTCGAAAGCGGCCTCCTGCTCTCGCAGTCGATGCGCCGGCACCCCAAGATCTTCGATCGCCTCTACATCGCCATGGTCGAGGCAGGCGAGGCTGCCGGAATCCTCGACACCGTGCTCGACCGAGTGGCGTTCCAGATCGAGAAGTCGACGCAGATCAAGCGCCGCGTCAAGGGCGCAATGCTTTACCCGACGATGGTGCTGATCTTCGCCACCCTCGTCCTGATCGGGATGCTCATGTTCCTCGTCCCCATCTTCGTCAAGATCTTCGCCCAGCTCGGCGGCCAGTTGCCGACGCTGACCCAGTACGTCGTCTCGGCGTCGAACCTGATCCGGAACGACTGGTACATCCTCTTCCCGCTGCTCGGCGCCACGATCTGGGGCGTCAGGCGCTACAAGCAGACGGAGTCCGGCCGCCAGGTCTGGGACCGGCTGAAGCTTCGAATCCCGATGAAGATCGGCGACGTCGTCCTCAAGGTGACGATGGCGCGCTTCTCGCGGACGCTCTCCACGCTCGTTGCGGCGGGTGTCGACATCATCAAGGCGCTCGAGATCACCGGCCAGACGGCAGGAAACTACGTCGTCGAGGAAGCGCTCGCGGACGTTCGCGTCAAGGTCGGCGAAGGTGTTCCGATCGCGCAGCCGCTCGTCGACAACGAGATCTTTCCGCCGATGGTCAGCCAGATGGTCAAGATCGGAGAAGAGACCGGCGAGCTCGAGAAGATGCTGTCGAAGATCGCCGACTTCTACGAGGACGAGGTGGACGCGGCCATCTCGTCACTGACCTCGATCGTCGAGCCGATCATGATGATCCTCGTCGGTCTGATGGTCGGGGTGATCATCATCGCGATGTACCTCCCGATGTTCAAGATGCTGACGCTGGTGAAGTAGAGAGAGGCGACGGAGGAGACCCTTCACCTCGCGCGCCGAGGCGTACGGTTCTGCCGTCAGGCGATATCGGGCTTCGGCTGGCAATGGAACACCAGGTCGGGGCCGTGCGCGACCCCATCGCATGCCCACGCGGACGGCGATGGGCCGGTTCGCACGGGCTTCTTCGTCATCACCGCCTCGACGCTCGTCTCCGTCTCCGGGAGCGTCACGGTGGGGGACATGCAGAGCTTGGCCGCAAAGCTGACGCCGATTCACGAGTGAGGTCTACCGTGCGACCCGGGCTCTTGGGAGGTCGGGTCGCACGAATACTCTCTCCCAGCGACTGCGACAGTACGAGAAAGCGCTGCGCTCCGAAGCCGACGGGGATTGAAGAGGAGGGCGGACCCTCCGCGCCGCCACGGTCCACGGGGATGCTCGCCTCTGCGGACAACCGGCCGACCGCTGCTACACTCCGCGGCGGCCTGGCGGCGTAGCTCAGCTGGTTAGAGCAGCGGAATCATAATCCGCGTGTCGCAGGTTCGAGTCCTGCCGCCGCTACCTCGCAGCAACCAAAGGCAAAGGAATCATGGCTACCGGAGTACGAGTCGCGATCACGCTCGCCTGCACCGATTGCAAGCGGCGCAACTATCAATCGCAGAAGTCCAAGCGGAACTCCCCGGACCGGGTCGAGTTCAAGAAGTTCTGCCGCTGGTGCGGAAAGCACACCTCGCACAGAGAGACCCGCTAGATGGCACGGCAGACCAGAGCACAGCGGCGTGCCCGGCGCGGGCAGACCGAGCCCGCGCTGGCCGGCGGTCGTCCCACGCCCCCGGCTCGCCGGGCGTCGGCGAAGGCCCAGCCGGAGCCGGCGCGGGCGCGCGAGGAGCCGCGCAAGCGCGGTGGTGGCTGGCGCGGGTTCGTCGGCGAGTCCTGGGCCGAGCTGAAGAAGGTCGAGTGGCCGGGTCAGAGCCAGCTGATCCAGGGAGTGATCGTGGTGCTCGTCGCCTGCATCGTGGTCGGCGTCTACCTCTATGGTGCCGACCTCGTCTTCAAGCGCGTCGTCGAAAATGTCTTTCTGAGGTAGGCCAGCATGTTTCAGTGGTACGTCATCAACACTTACTCGGGGCACGAGAACAAGGTGAAGACCAATCTCGAGCACCGGATCATGTCGCTGCACCAGGCGCCGCGGTTTCGCCGGGTCGTCGTCCCGACCGAGCAGGTGATCGAGACCAAGGAGGGCCAGAAGGTCCAGATCGAGAAGCGCGTGCTGCCGGGGTACGTGCTCGTGAACATGGACATGGACGACGAGGCCTGGACGCTGGTGAAGAACACGCCCGGCGTGACCGGGTTCGTCGGCTCGGGAGCGAAGCCGGTGCCGCTCGCGCAGACCGAGGTCGACCGGATCCTGCACACCGGTCGCACCGATGGTGAGCGGCGGCTCGCCCAGGTCGCCTATACGCTCGGCGAGTCCGTGAAGGTAACCTCCGGGCCGCTCTCCGATTTCGACGGGGAGGTCGTCGACGTCAACGCGGACCAGCAGAAGCTGAAGGTGCTCGTGGACATCTTCGAGCGGCAGGTCCCGGTGGAGCTGACCTTCGACCAGGTGAAGAAACTCGACTGATGGCGAAGAAAGTTCTCACCATGATCAAGCTGCAGATTCCCGGCGGCCAGGCGAACCCGGCCCCGCCGGTCGGCCCTGCGCTGGGCCAGCACGGCGTCAACATCATGGAGTTTTGCAAGGCGTTCAACGCGCAGACGCAGCAGGAGAACGGCCGCATCACCCCGGTCGAGATCACGGTCTTCGAGGACCGCTCTTTCTCGTTCATCACGAAGACGCCGCCGGCCGCGGTCCTGATCAAGGAGGCGTTGCGGATCGACAAGGGCTCGGGCGAGCCGAACCGCGAGAAGGTCGGCCGCCTCACCCGCGCCCAGGTGCGCCAGATCGCCGAGGCGAAGATGCCGGACCTGAACGCGCGCGACGTCGACCAGGCGATGCGCGTGATCGCCGGAACCGCCCAGAGCATGGGCGTGGAGACGGATATCCTGTGAAGTCGCTTTGCGGTCTTCCCCTGCTCTTCGCTGGGTGCGGTGGCATGCGCGCCGTGCGCAGCGCGTACCTTAAGAAGGGGGCCCACGGGGGAAGAATGGTTTCCCCCGTGAGAGCGAGCCAGGGGCAAGCGTGAGGCATGGGAAGGAATATCGGAGCGCGCGCGCGCAGATCGACCGCGAGGCCGTCTACGGCCCGGTCGAGGCGATCCGCCTGCTCAAGGGCTTCGAGGGCAAGAAGTTCGACGAGACGGTCGAGGTGCACTTCCGGCTCGGCCTGAACGTCCGTCACGCGGACGAGCAGCTCCGCGGGACGCTGATGCTCCCCCACGGCACCGGCAAGGAGGCGAAGGTCGCCGTCTTCGCCGAGGGCGAGAAGGCGAAGGAGGCGGAGGACGCCGGCGCAGACGTCGTAGGCTCCGCCGATCTCGCGAAGCGCGTCGAGGAGGGCTTCACCGACTTCGACGTCGCGATCGCCACGCCAGACCAGATGGGCAACGTCGGCAAGCTCGGCCGCGTGCTCGGGCCGCGTGGCCTGATGCCGAACCCGAAGACCGGCACCGTCACGATGGACGTGGCCAAGGCAGTCAAGGACGCGAAGGCCGGAAAACTCGAATACCGCACAGACCGGGGTGCCTGCGTCCACGTCTCGATCGGCAAGAAGAGCTTCGACGAGCGGCAGCTGGTCGAGAACTACGCCGCGCTCGTCGACGAGATCGTTCGCGCCAAGCCCGCGGCGTCCAAGGGGCGCTACATCAAGCAGATCACGCTCGCGAGCACGATGGGCCCCGGCATCCACGTCGACCCGGCGCGGACGCGCGGGATCCTCGAGGAGATTTCCGCTGATGCGGAAATCTCTAAGGTAGAGGCCTAGAGACACCGACGAAGAGAATCGAAGCCAGCCAGAGACAACCGGCAGCCTGAGGGCAGAAGTCCGGTCGAGGCCGCGCCAGCACAGAGACCCAATGGTCTCTAATTGGCCCGCCTCCGGCGGGCCTAGATTTCTCCGAAGGAGAAATCCGTGAAGAAGGAAGACAAGGAGCGTGTCGTCGCCGACCTGACCGAGAAGCTCAGGGCGAGCGAGACGCTGATCGTCGCGGACTACCGCGGGCTGACCATGCCCGAGATCGACAAGCTCCGCGGCAAGCTGCTCGAGCACGGGGCTAGGTTCGCCGTGGTCAAGAACACCCTTACCCGTCGTGCGGCGGAAGCGGCGGGGGCAGACGCGCTGCTCGCGTTGCTCGAGGGGCCGACCGCAATCGCATTCCTCGAGTCGGGCGGCGACCCGGTTGCGGTGGCGAAAGCGCTCGCCGATGCCGCGCGCGAAACCAAGATCCTGGAGATCCGTGGCGGTCTACTCGAGGGACGGGTAATCGAGGCCGCGGAGATCGAGGAGCTGGCGAAGCTCCCGCCGGTCGACGTGCTCCGCAGCCAGGTGCTGGGAGCAGTCACGTCGCCACTGGTCGCGATCCTGGGGCTGTTCACCGCCCCGCTGCAGAACCTGCACGGCCTGATCGACGCCCGGATCCAGCAACTGGACGCGGGCGAGCCGCCCGCGTCTAACGCCGCCGAGGCGGAGGAACCTGAAGAGACAACCAGCCCAGCGAGCACGGAGCCGCACGCTCCGGACGAAATCAACACAGCGAGCACGGAGCCGCACGCTCCGGACGCAACCAGCCCAGCGAGCACGGAGCCGCACGCTCCGGACGCAACCAGCCCAGCGAGCACGGAGCCGCACGCTCCGGACGCAGCCAACACAGCTAGTCCGGAGCCGCAGGCTCCGGACAAGGAGGCCGAAGATGCCAGCTAGTGGAGTCGACAAGGTGTTCGACGAGCTCGGGAAGATGTCCGTCCTCGACCTCGTCGAGTTGAAGAAGAAGATCGAGGACGAATGGGGCATAACCGCGGCGGCGCCCATGGCGATCGCAGCTCCCGGTGCAGGTGCAGGCGGCGGAGACGGCGCGGCCGAGGCCGAGGAGCAGTCGGCGTTCGACGTCGTCCTCACGGCGGCCGGCGGCCAGAAGATCCAGGTGATCAAGGTCGTCCGCGCGATCACGGGCCTCGGCCTCAAGGAGGCAAAGGACCTCGTGGACTCGGCCCCGAAGGCGGTCAAGGAGGGGGTGGCCCAGGACGAGGCCGACTCCCTCAAGGCACAGCTCGAGGAAGCCGGCGCGACCGTCGAGGTCAAATGACGGTCGGCGAGCCGACCGCCTAGCTGCAGTGAGGGCCGCGCGAGCGGCCCTCTGCAGTGAGGGCCGCGCGAGCGGCCCTCACTCCTTCGAGGGGTTTTCGCGAGCGGAGCGCAGGGCGTGCCGATGCAACGCGTCAGATAGGCGTCACGCCGATCCACCCAGGAGGAATCCCCGCACATGAAGCGCAGCGCTCTTCTTCTCTCACTCTTCGCTGTCGGCCTCGTCGCTGCGTCCTTCGCGCTTGCCGGCCCGCCCCCCGGCAAGGGGAAGGATCACGCCAAGGGCAAGCCCGGGACGACCTCGACGACGTCCTCCGAGAATTGCAAGCCGAAGGTCTCGACGATTCTGAAGGGCGAGTTCGTCTCCGCCGGAGGCGACTCGTTCGCGATGAAGGTCAAGCAGGCCAACAACCACGGCAAGGACTACGCCGGCAAGCAGCTGACCGTCGTGGTCGACGACAAGACCTCGTACAAGCGGAACGGCCCGGCCGAGCTCGGCGACTTCGAAGCCGGCGATAGCCTCAACGTCCAGGCTCGCACCTGCAAGGCCCGCAAAGGTGCAGCCAAGGATCCGAACGCCGCATCGCCCGTGATTCTCGCGAAGCGTGTCACCGGCCATCCCGCCAAGGCGGACTCCGGCGACGCGGTCGGTACGACGACGACCAGCTCGCCGTAGCGCGACCGGTCGTCGAAGTACTGCTAGAGGTGCCGTGAGGCGCCTCCAGGAGGATTTGACGAAAACATCGGCTGTGTCGCCGAGCGACGTTCCGCCAAACCCTCCTGGCCATTTCGGGGCACCTGCGCTACAGTGCTCCGAGGCAATCGGCGGTTTCCGCAGGGGTGCCCTTGCGCAGAAGAGGGGTCTTTGGGTACCCTGGCGGGTTGCGCCCCTGCTGCGCTGTCCACGTTCCGTTCTGCTCGCCCGTCCACATTTCTCCGCATCTGCACGCATCTCTAAGGGAGGCTGTATCTCTTGACCGCCAAGGTCGCTGCGCCTAGCGCGCGCACGAGTTTCTCGCGCCTCAAGCACGTCCTCGACCTTCCGAACCTGATCGATATCCAGAAAGCATCGTTCCAGTGGTTCCTGGACGACGGCCTGCGCGAGACGATCGACGACATCTCGCCCATCGAGGATTACACCGGCACCCTCGCCGTCGAGTTCGGTGCCTACAAGTTCGGCGAGTCCGCGGCCTCGATTCGCGAGTGCCGCGAGAAGGACCTGACATACCAGGCCCCGCTCTCGATGACCGTCCGCTTCGTGAACAAGGAGACGGGCGAGATTCGCGAGCAGACCGTCTTCATGGGCGACTTCCCGATGATGACGGAGTGGGGGACCTTCATCATCAACGGCACCGAGCGCGTGATCGTGACGCAGCTCGTGCGCAGCCCCGGCGCCTACCTGATGGAGCCGAAGGACGCGACAAAGCAGGTCTTCACGGCCAACCTGATGCCCTCGCGCGGCTCCTGGCTCGAGCTCGAGATCGACAAGAAGGGCATCGTCTACGCGCGCATCGACCGGAAGCGCAAGCTTCCCATCACGACGCTCCTGCGCGCCCTCCCGGAGGAGGATCCGTCCACGGGCTTCAAGCTCGACACCTCCTCCAACGAGGCGATCCTGAAGCTGTTCGACAACAGCTTCTTCATCGTCAACACGCTCGACAAGGACACGACGACGCGCGAGGAGGAGGCGTTGATCGAGGTCTTCAAGAAGCAGCGCCCGGGTGAGCCGCCGACGCTCGACAACGCGCGGAACCTCCTGAAGGCGCTCTTCTTCGACCCCAAGCGCTACGACCTGACGAAGGTCGGTCGCTACAAGCTGAACCAGCGGCTCGGCGTCAACGTCCCCGAGGACACGAGGGTCCTGACGACCGAGGACATCCTCGCCCTCGTCCGCAAGCTCGTCGACATGCCGACCAAGCTCGGCGTCGATCCCGAGTCGAAGGACTTCGCGGCCGAGGCGATCATCCTCAACCGCGACCCGATCCGCGCCGAGCTGGACGAGTACGAGCACTTCGGCAACCGTCGGCTGCGCACCGTCGGCGAGCTGATCCAGGAGGCGTTCCGCGTCGGCCTCTACCGGATGGAGCGCGTCGTGCGCGAGCGGATGACGACGGAGGACGTCGACACGATCACTCCGCAGACGATCATCAACATCCGGCCGGTCGTGGCGGCGCTGAAGGAGTTCTTCGGCTCCTCGCAGCTCTCGCAGTTCATGGACCAGACGAACTCGCTCTCGGGCCTCACGCACCGCCGCCGCC
>JBBRYG010000011.1:0-61979 GCA_038237865.1 Gaiellales bacterium
ATCAGCGCCTCCGTCCGCTTGGAGTAGACGGCGCCCGCCTGCGCATGCGCGCACGCTTCGTCGAGCGCGTCGATCGCCCGGTCCGGACGCGCCCGGTCGGTGATGAACAGATCCGTGAGTCGCACGGAGGCGAGTATGGCCTCCTCGGCGATCGCGACGTTGTGGTGTCGCTCCAGCCGCTCCTTGCGAGCGTGCAGAATCTCGAGCGTCTGCTCGGGACTGAGCTCGCGCACAGCGAGCTTCTGGAAGCGGCGCTCGAGGGCGGGGTCCCCGCACACCCACCGCTCGTACTCGTCACCCGTCGTCGCGCCGATCACCCGGAACTCTCCGCGCACCAGTGCGGGCTTCAGCATGTTGGCCGCGTCCATCGCCACCCCGATTGCCGTCCCCTGGCCGATCAGATTGTGCAGCTCGTCGATGAACAGGATGATGTCCGGATCGGCGGACGCCTCCGCGACCAGCGCGCCTATCCGCTCCTCGTACTGCCCTCGATACATCGTGCCGCCGAGGGTGCGATCGACGCCGCCTCGATCCTGAAGCCGGCGCTGGCACGCGGCGAGCTCCAGACGATCGGTGCGACCACGCTCGACGAGTACCGCAAGTACCTCGAGCGCGATGCGGCGCTCGAGCGCCGTTTCCAGCAGATCCGCGTCGAGGAGCCGTCGGTGGACGACACGGTCCAGATCCTGCGCGGGCTGCGTGACCGCTACGAGGCGCACCATCGCTGCCGGATCACGGACGACGCCCTTCAGGCTGCCGCGTCGCTGGCAGACCGCTACATCCAGGACCGTCACCTGCCCGACAAGGCGATCGACCTGGTCGACGAGGCCGGTTCGCGCATGCGCATTCGCTCGATGAGCGCCCCGCCGCGCTACCGCGAGCTCGAGGACGAGATCGAGAAGGTGCGCAAGGACAAGGAAGACGCGATCGAGAACCAGGAGTTCGAGAAGGCCGCGTCACTGCGCGACAAGGAGCGCAAGCTCTCGCAGAAGAAGCGGGAGCTCGAGGAGAACTGGCGCCAGAACGAGGCCGAGGCCGAGCAGCCCGAGGTCGGTGAGGAGGAGATCGCCGACATCGTCTCGATGTGGACGGGCATCCCCGTCTTCAAGCTGACCGAGGCCGAGTCGCAGAAGCTGATCAAGATGGAGGAGGAGCTACACAAGCGCGTGATCGGCCAGGAAGAGGCGATCGCCGCCGTGGCCAAGTCCATCCGCCGCGCGCGCGCGGGCATCAAGGACCCGAAGCGCCCGACCGGCTCGTTCATCTTCCTCGGCCCCTCCGGCGTCGGGAAGACCGAGCTCGCGCGCACGCTCGCCGAGTTCCTGTTCGGCGACGAGGACGCGATGATCCAGGTCGACATGTCGGAGTACATGGAGAAGCACTCCGTCTCCCGGCTCGTCGGCTCGCCTCCGGGCTACATCGGCTACGACGAGGGCGGCCAGCTGACCGAATCGGTGCGGCGCAAGCCCTACTCTGTGCTGCTGCTCGACGAGATCGAGAAGGCGCATCCCGACGTCTTCAACATCCTGCTCCAGATCCTGGAGGAGGGGAAGCTGACCGACGCCCAGGGGCGGCGCGTCGACTTCCGCAACACGATCGTGATCATGACGTCGAACATCGGCGCCAGCCAGATCTCGAAGAACGTCGGCCTCGGCTTCTCGATCGGCGACGAGTCCGGTCTCAGCTACGAGGACATGAAGGGCCGCGTCATGTCGGAGCTGAAGAAGGTGTTCCGCCCCGAGCTGGTGAACCGCATCGACGAGATCATCGTCTTCCACAAGCTGACGAAGGAAGAGATCACCACGATCGTCGACCTGCAGATGAAGCGCGTGCGCGAGCAGATGGCGACGCACGAGGTCGCAATCGAGCTCACGGACGAGGCCAAGGAGCTATTGGTCGAGCAGGGCTACGATCCGGCGATGGGCGCCCGGCCGCTACGGCGCGCGATCCAGCGCGTGATCGAGGATCCGCTGGCCGACTTCGTCCTCGGGCGCCAGCTCGAGCCCGGCTCGACGATCCTGGTCGCTCGCAAGGCCGACACCCAGGAGGTCGACATCACGGTCATCCCCGGCGAGATCAAGCCGGAGCAGGTCGTGACGGTTCCGCCCGCGGAGCCTGAGGATTCGGCCGTCTCGGACGAGCTCACCGAGGAATAGCCACAGACTCGACACAGACGGCGTCGGGACCGGGTGCGAGAATCGTCTCGTGGCCAAGACTGCGACGATCCAGTACGCCTGCACCGACTGCGGCTATGCCGCGGGCCGCTGGCTCGGCAAGTGCCCTGCCTGCGGAGAGTTCGGGACGCTGGTCGAGGACGTCGTCTCCGGGCACAACGCCCTCAAGGCGCCCCCGAAGCCGGTGCTCCGGCTGGTGGACGTCAAGGCGGAAGAGGCCGATCGGATCCCGACAGGCGTGCCGGAGCTCGATCGCGTGCTCGGCGGCGGCCTCGTTCCAGCGTCGCTCGTCCTCGTCGGGGGAGAGCCCGGCGTCGGGAAGTCGACATTGCTGCTCTCGGCTCTCGCGTCGATCTCGGAGGAGCGGCGCGCTCTCCTCGTCACGGGCGAGGAGTCGGTGGCTCAGGTCAAGCTGCGCGCGGCTCGGCTCGGCGGAGCAGACCGGGTCGAGATCTTGTCCGAGACCGAGCTGGACGCAGTGTGCGCGACGCTCGAGCGCGAACGGCCCGCCGTCTGCGTGATCGACTCGGTCCAGACGCTTTACTCAAGCGAGCTTGGGTCCGCCCCGGGCTCTGTTGCCCAGGTCCGTGAGGCGGCGTCGCGCCTGCTCAGGACTGCGAAGGAACTGGGCGTCGCCACCATTCTCGTCGGCCACGTGACGAAGGACGGGTCGGTGGCCGGCCCACGTGTGCTCGAGCATCTTGTCGACTGCGTCCTGCAGTTCGAGGGGGACCGCTACCACGCCCACCGGATTCTCCGCGCGGTCAAGAACCGTTTCGGCTCCACCAACGAGCTCGGAGTGTTCGAGATGACCGGCACCGGGCTCGCGGGGGTTCCGGACCCCTCGGAGCTGTTCGGCCGCACCTCCGGCCAGGAGGTCGGCTCGGCCGTCGCGTGCGCGCTCGAGGGAACCCGTCCCATCCTCCTCGAGATCCAGTCGCTCGTCGCGCCGACCGACCTGGCGATGCCCCGCCGGGTTGCAACCGGTGTCGATCCCAAACGGCTCGCGATGATCGTCGCCGTCCTCGCGCGGCACGCGCGTCTTGCGCTCGGCACTGCAGACGTGTTCGTCAACGTCGCGGGCGGCGTCCGGATCGACGAGCCTGGAGCCGACCTGGCCGTAGCCCTGGCGATCGCCTCCGCTGCCAAGGGCGTGCCGGTTCGGGAGGGACATGCCGCGTTCGGTGAGATCGGTCTCACCGGTCGCTTGCGACCTGCAGCGCAGGCCGAGCGCCGCCTCGAGGAGTGCGGCAAGCTCGGCCTTGCCGCCGTCGTCGCACCGGCCGGGACGCAGGCCGGCAAAGGGAAGTTGCGAGTCCTCGAGGCGGAGACGATCGTCACGGCGATCACCGCCGGGCTGGACACGGCCGCCAGCTAGCCTCACTCGCGGTGGTCCGCGGGCTGAACAACCGGCCGGTGCTGGCCGTGCTCGTGGGCGCGGTCGCGATCGCGTTCTCCGGCATCCTCTTCCGTCTCGCCCACGTGTCGCCGTCGACCGGCGCGTTCTATCGCTGCGTCTGGGCGTTGCCGCCGCTCTGGATCCTCGCGAGGATGGAAGACCGGCGCTATGGCCCGCGGCCGGCTCGATCGCGGCGCCTGGCGTGGATCGCAGGCGTGTTCTTCGCCGCAGACCTCATCCTCTGGCACAACGCGATCGAGCAGGTCGGCGCCGGTCTCGCCACGGTGCTCGGCAACACCCAGGTCGTCCTGGTCGGACTGCTCGCTTGGGCGCTTCTCTCCGAGCGACCGCAGCGCTCCTCGCTCGCTGCGATCCCGGTGGTGGGCGTCGGCGTCGTGTTGATCTCCGGCGCGCTCGAGCAGGGCGCCTACGGGTCGAACCCAAGCCTGGGGGCGCTCTACGGCGTGCTGACCGGGATTGCGTACTCCGGTTTCCTGCTTGCTCTCCGGGCAGGGAACAGCGACCTGCGCCGCCCGGCAGGGCCGCTCTTCGATGCGACCCTCGCGGCCGCCGTCGGCTGCGCGGCGATCGGCGCCGTCGTCGGCGACCTCGATCTCACACCCTCGCTCGCGGCCACTGGCTGGCTCGTCCTGCTCGCACTCTCCTCGCAGGTACTCGGCTGGCTCCTGATTTCGATCTCTCTCCCGCGACTACCCGCGGTGGTGACCTCGATCCTCTTGACGTTGCAGCCGGTCTGCTCGGTGATCTTTGCCGCGCTGATCGTGGACGAGTCACCGTCAGCGCTTCAGCTGACCGGGGCCGGGTGCATTCTCGCCGGCCTCCTGACCGCGACCCTCGGCGGCCGGTCAGCGCTCGCGGCCGAGCCGGAGCTCGCAGGCTGAAGCGTGGCACACTGAGCAGCGGATGCAGGAGTCCCAGAGCGCGCTCGGTTTCACTCGGACGCCCTTCGAGAACGACCCGCGCCGCGATCCGAGCCTGCTCGAGGCGCTCGCACGGATCGCGCCCGGCACCGGCCTTCGCCAGGCGATCGACGACATCATCCGCTCGCACGAGGGCGCCCTGATCGTGATCGGCGATCCGGAGGGCCTGTCCTTCCTGTACTCCGGCGGCATCCGGCTCGATCAACCGTTCACGCCGCAGCTGCTCTACGAGCTGGCGAAGATGGACGGAGCGATCATCGTCAACGTCGACGCCACGAAGCTGGCCTACGCGAACGTCCAGCTGATGCCGGATCCGACCATTCCTTCCGAAGAGACGGGGACACGGCATCGGACGGCCGAGCGTGTAGCAAAGCAGACCAGCGCGCTCGTGATCTCGATTTCCCAGCAACGCTCGACGATCTCGGTCTTCGCGGGCCTGACCCGCTACCAGCTCGACCCGGTCGCCGAGGTGCTGGCCAAGACGAACCAGGCGCTGGCGACGCTCGAGACCTATCGACAGCGGCTCGAGCAGGTCCTCACTCGGCTGACCGCGCTCGAGTTCCAGAACGCGGTCGTCCTCGACGACGTGCTGATCGTCCTCCAGCGCGCCGAGATGACCATCAGGATGGCCGGTGAGATCGAGCGCGACTGCGTGGAGCTCGGGGACGAGGCGCGCCTGATCAGGATGCAGCTGCACGAGCTGGTCGGTGAGGTGCCGGGCGAGCGCTCCGCTGTGGTCTTCGATTACCGCGTCGACGAGGCGGGCGCCAAGGTCGAGCAGGCGCTGGCACGGCTCGTCGATCTGCCCTACCGCAAGCTGCTCGAGTTCGAACGGCTCGCCGAGCTGCTCGGCTATCCGCGTGAGGTGAACACCCTCGACCACGCCGTCTCCCCGCGCGGATTCCGGGTGCTCTCGCACATCCCTCGCCTGCCGGAGGCCGTGGTCAAGCAAGTCGTGACGGACATGCGCGACCTCGAGTCCATCGTCCGTGCATCGCAGCGGGACCTCGAGGCGATCGGTGGGGTGGGTGCGGTGAGGGCACGCGAGATCCGCGAAGGACTTCGGCGGCTCCAGGAACACAACCTCGTCGACCGCTACCTCCAGCTCTAGCGTTGCGGAGCGCAAAAGGCTTGGCCGCGGCCTTCGCGGCGTTCGGGCTGTTCTGGGGTGCGTGGGCGTCGTCTCTGCCGGCGGTCAAGGAAGCCACGGGGGCGAGCGAGGCGGCACTCGGGCTGGCGCTGCTTGCCGTTGCCCTCGCCGCGCTCCCGGCCATGCTGCTTGCCGGGCGCCTTGCAGATCGCACCGGGTTGCGGCTCGTTCCGGCGTCGCTCCTCGCATTCGGCCTCGCCGCGATGCTGCCGGGCCTGGCTCGCTCCGTTCCCACCCTCTTCGGGGCTCTCGTCGCGGTCGGCCTGACGACGGGGACCCTCGACGTGGCGATCAACGCGGGCGCGAGCCGGCTCGAAGGGGCTTATCGAGTTCGGGTGATGGACGGTATGCACGCGGCCTTCTCCGCCGGCGTCGTCGTGGGCGGTGTCGGCGCCGGGCTACTACGCCGGGGAGGCGCGCACCACGCGTGGATCCTGGCTGGCGTGGGCGTCCTCGTGATGCTCACGGCCGGCGCCAATCGAGGGCCTGCCCTGCCCGGCAGGCCCAGGGTGGGTCGCGCCAGGATCGGCCGGAGCCTGGCTGTTGTGGGGGGCGTCCTCGCGATTGCGTTCCTGGTCGAGAACGGACTCGAGGTCTGGAGTGCACTGTTCCTGGAGCGCGGCCTTGGCGCGAGCCCGGCGATCAGCGGTCTTGGGCCCGGCCTCTTCGCGGCCGCGATGGCATCCGGCCGGATTCTCGCCCAGCGTGCGGAACAGACCTCGGCCGTGCGCAGGATCGCATTCGCCGGCATCGCGGCGAGCGGCGGTCTGGCGCTCGTGGCGGTCTCCTCGCACCCGGCGGTCGCGCTGGTCGGCTTCGCAGTCAGCGGGGGAGGGCTCGCGCTCTCGGCGCCAACGCTCTTTGGCGTCGCCGGCCGGCTCGGTGGGGAAGGCGGGCGGGGCGCGGCGGTGTCCACGGTGGCCGTGCTCGGCTATCTCGGGTTTCTCGCCGGGCCACCGCTCTTCGGTGCGGTCGCGGGCGGCACGAGCCTGCGTGGAGGGTTCGTCTTTCTCTGCGGTGCCGCGCTCCTCCTGGCCGCTTGCGCCCCGCTCCTGCGCCTCGCCGAAGGTGAAAACGAGCGTTAGCAGGGCTTTTTCTTCACAATTCCGCAAAAAGTGGCGATTTCCAGCGCCTTTTGCTATACTAGCCGCTCTCCGCCGGCGGCTGAGCCCGTCGGCGTTTCGCGGTCAACACCCTGAAGGAAAGGGGCGGGTTTGTACAAGCTCGGCGACAAGGTGGTGTATCCGCACCACGGAGCTGGCACTGTCGTAAAGAAGGAAAAGCGTGAGGTGCTCGGAGAGAAGCGCGAGTACCTGACGATCAAGATCCTCCACAACGACATGACAGTGAACGTCCCGTCGGAGAACGCCGAGAAGGTCGGTCTCCGCAAGGTGATCGGGGAAGACATGGTCAAGGTCGTCGTCAAGGCGCTGACCGGCGGTGGCACGCAGATGCCGAAGAACTGGAACCGTCGCTTCAAGCACAACCGCGACAAGATGAAGACCGGAGACATCCTCGAGCTGGCCGAGGTCGTCTGCAACCTCTCGCTCCGCGACAGCGAGAAGGGGCTTTCGACCGGCGAGAAGCAGATGTTCGTCAAGGCCAAGAAGATCCTCGCGAGCGAGCTGATGTACGCAAAGGACATGGACGAGGAAGAGGCGGGCGAGTGGCTCGACGAGGTCCTCGCCGGCACCGGCTCGAACGGCAAGAAAAAGACCACCAAGGCCAAGGCAACCGCCGCGGCCTAGACCGCCGGTTCTCGATGGTCTGGGCCGTCCTCGCCGCCGCCGGTAGCGGCGAGCGCCTCGGTGAAGATCGGCCGAAAGCTTTCGCGCGGCTGGGCGACCGCCCTTTGCTCGCGGAGAGCCTGGAGCGCCTCGAGGCGTCGGCCTGGATCGAATCGATCGTGATCGCGGCGCCTCCCGGGTGGGAAGAGCCTGCGATTTTGCTCGCAGAGGAGCTCGGCTGCGGTAAGGTCACCGCCTGCGTCCCAGGCGGCGCGAGCCGTGGCGACTCGGTGCGGCTGGGAGTCGCAGAGGTCGCCCCGGAGGCAGCCGTCGTGATCGTCCACGACGTGGCACGCCCGTTCCTGGACGATGCCGTGATCGAGCGCGTGCTCGGAGCGCTCGACGAAGGCTACGACGGCGCCGTCCCGGTCCTGCCGCTCGCCGACACGATCAAGCGCATTCGGGGCGACGACGTGGTCGAGACGATCGACCGATCCGAGTTGCGCGCGGCCCAGACACCGCAGGCGTTTGCCGCGCCTGTGCTACGTGCGGCCCTGGTCGGCGACCTCGGCTCGGCAAGCGACTGCGCGTCGCTCGTCGAGGCGCAGGGCGGCCGGGTCAAGGCGGTGGCCGGTGACCCCCGCCTGTTGAAGATCACCGACGCGGCCGATCTCGAGCGGGCGGAGGCGATGCTCTGACAGTCGATTACCACATGCACCTGCGAGATCAGGACGAACGGCTGGACTTCCGCGCCGAGGCGGTCGAGCCGTTCGTCGAGGCGGCTCGGCAGGTAGGTGTGGACGAGATCGGCTTCACCGAGCACGTCTACTACTTCCGCCAGACGCGTGAGCTCTGGCACGTCCCGTACCACACGGAGCGTTGCAGCCACGACCTCGAGGCCTACGTCGAGGCGGTCATCGGCGCCAAGGAGCGCGGCCTACCGGTCAAGCTCGGCCTCGAGGTCGACTACGAGCCCGGGCGCGAGGACGAGACGCGCGCGCTGCTGGAGCCGTACCCGTGGGACTACCTCCTCGGTTCAGTGCATTTCGTCGACGGGCTCGGCATCGACGGCGAGCCGCGCTTGCTCGACGAGCTGGGCGTCGAGGAGACCTGGGCGCGCTACTTCTCTACCCTGGCCAGGGCGGCGCAGAGCCGGCTCTTCGACTCGCTCGCTCATCCCGACCTCGTCAAGATGTGGGGAGAGCGACCCGAACGGGAGCTCGAACGGACCATGCAGCTTCAGGCGGCCGGAGCGATCGCCGAGAGCGGTGTTGCGATCGAGGTCTCGACCGCGGGGCTACGCCGGCCCGTCGCGGAGCTCTATCCGGATCCCGGGCTCCTCGCCGCGTGCCGGGAGCGGGGCGTCCCGGTCACGCTCGCCTCGGACGCCCATCTCCCCGAGCTCGTCGGGCGCGACTTCGATCACGCCCTGGAACTGCTCCGCTCGACCGGGTACGAGACGATCACCGTCTTCGAGCAGCGCACGTCGCGGCAGGTGCGGTTCGATGCCTGATCTCCGCGTCGGGCTGGGCGTCGACGCTCACGCGTTCGAGGACGGCGTCCCGTTGGTGCTCGGCGGCGTCGCCTTCGATCACCCACGAGGGCTCGCCGGGCATTCGGACGGGGACGTGATCGCCCACGCGCTCACCGACGCGATCCTCGGAGCCGCCGGACTGGGTGACATCGGCTCGCTCTTTCCCTCCGACGCCCACACTCCGGTGGGTGTGGATTCGCTCGAGCTGCTGCGGGACGCCTACGCGCAGGCCGTCGCCGCCGGGTTCGAGCTCGTGAACGCCGATTGCGTCCTGATCGGCCAGGAGCCGCGAATCGCCGAGCGCCGTGCGGAGCTCGAGGCGCGGCTGACCGAGGTACTCGGAGCGCCGGTATCGGTGCGAGCAACCACCACCGACGGGCTCGGCTTCACGGGCCGGGGCGAAGGGCTTGCCGCGCAGGCCGTCGCGCTGCTTTCCCGGCGATGAGACTCGTCCGTTATGCAGACGAGCCCGACCTCCTCTCGATCCGGCACGAAGCGATCTCGCTCAGGACGTTTCCCGAGTACATGCACCACAACAGCTCGGGGGCGCTCTACTGGGATCGTCTCTACGAGGATCATCCCGACTTCCAGCTGGCTCTCCTGGACGGCGACGAGCTCGTTGCAGAGCTCCACTCGGTGCCCACTCCCTGGGACGGAACGCTCGAGGACCTTCCGCTCGGCTGGGATGCGGCGTTCGCCCGCGCGTTCGAGAGCGAGCGGGAGCCGAACGTCCTCTGTGCGCTCGCGATCTCGATTCAGCCCGAACGCCAGGGGCAGCGATTGTCGAGCACGATGCTGAATGCGATGCGTGACTCGGCGCGAAGCGCCGGGCTGCGCGAGCTGATCGCTCCGGTCAGGCCGACGCGGAAGGCGGACTATCCGCTGATCCCGATCGAGCGTTATACCGAGTGGCGGCGTAAGGACGGAAGGCACTTCGACCCGTGGATTCGCATCCACGAGTACGTCGGCGGGACGATCCTCGCGCCGGCGCCGGAGTCGATGCTGATCGTCGCACCAATCGCGGATTGGGAGGAATGGACGGGGATGCGCTTCCCGGGCGACGGGGTGCACATCGTGCCGGGAATGCTCGCCCGCTCGTGATCTCGGACTCAGTCGGCCGCCACGTCGAGCCGAACGTCTGGATCTCTCATGTCGTCTAGGGCTAGCCGCGCCGGCCTTCGCGCTGCATCTTTTCGAGCTTGCGGCGCGTGGCCCGGTTCTGCGGCATCTGCTCGGTGTAGCCCTGTTCCTGCGCAGCGTCCATGTAGGCCCGTCGCTCGGCAGCGGTCAGTCGACCGAGCGCGGCCTGTGCCCGCTGGGGGTCACGCGTCGCGCCGGAGCGCTCCATCTTCTTGATCGCGCTCGCCAGCTCTGGATTCTGCCGCTCGAGCGCCGCGGTCGAGGCCTTCGCCAGGCCCTTCTTCAGGATCGGCACCCTCGCGAGAACCTGGACGATCGGCCGGAGATAGCGGCCGCCCCGGAATCGGCCGAGCAGCGCGAAGACGCCGAGGACGAGCAGCAGACCGCCGAGGATGTAGACGGGGAAGAGGTAGACCCAGATCGAGGCGATCATCAGGGCCATCGTAGACGAGTCGCAGAAGTCCTTTCTTAGACCGCCGCCGCCGGAGTCGCCGCCGGTAGCGTGAACGAGACCCGTGCACCTCCATTCGGGCGGCTCTCGGCCCAGATCCGTCCACCTTGTGCCTCGACGAGACCCTGCGCGATCGCGAGACCGAGTCCTGCGCCACCGGTCGCACGTGTGCGGGCCGAGTCCCCGCGCCAGAAGCGCTCGAACATGCGACTTTCGGCGTCGCCATCGAGCCCCTCGCCGGTGTCCTCAACCGACACCTGTACCTGGTCGCCCTCGGGTGCGACGACGACGGCGACGGATCCGTCCGAGGGCGTGTGCCGGAGCGCGTTCCCGAGCAGGTTGTAGAGCACGCGCTCGACCTTCTCGGGCGCGCAGCGCACCTCGGGAACCGTGTGCGGAATGCTGGCATGGAGATTGACCTGGCGCGCCTGCGCCTGCGCCTCGAAGCCCCGAAGGCAGGAGTGAACGACGCCCTCGAGCGGGGCGTTCCGCAACTCGAGCGTGAGCACACCCGCATCGATTCGGGCCAGCTCGAACAGGTCGTCCACCAGCATGTTCAGCGTTTGCACCTGCTCGCGCATCGCCGGGGCGTAGTGCTCGGGATCGACGAGCCCGTCCTCCGCCGCCTCGAGCATCGCCTGCATCGAGGTCAGGGGCGTCCGCAGGTCGTGGCTCGCCCAGGCCACGAGTTGCCGGCGCGCGTCGAACAGTCGTTCGACGTTCTCGGCCATCTCGTTGAAGGACGCGCCTAGCTCGGCCATCTCGCGTGGGCCGCTCGCCGGCGCACGCGCCGCCAGGTCGCCCGCGGCGAGGGCAGCCGAAGCGGTGCGCAGGTTGTCGATCCGGCCGGCGATCGAGCGGGCGAGGAGGAGCGCGACCACGACCGCGACCGCGGCCGACGCGGCGGTCACGGCGAGGATCTTGACGTCGTCGCCCATGTGGAACATCACGAGGCCCGAGAGCAGGACTGCGCCGAGCGGGAGCGTGACGGCAAGGAGGGCAAGGCCCGCGAGCTGCAGGCGCACGGTCGGCAGCCTGCGCAGCAGCAGGAGCGCGAGGAGCCCGGTCCCGAGTGTTGCACCCGCGACTGTGAGACCAAGCGTGATCATCCCACCAGCTCTCCGGCGGCAGCGTCGCGACGAGGCGTCTCGTCCCCGGGGGCGAAGCGGTAGCCGACTCCCCAGACCGTCTCGAGGAAGACCGGCCGTGACGGATCGGCCTCGATCTTCTCCCGGAGGCGCCGGACGTGGACCGTGACCGTTCCGGTGTCGAGGGCGGCTGCGTACCCCCACACGCGGTCCATCAGCTGGTCACGTGAGAACACCCGGCGAGGATGGCTCGCGAGGAACCACAGCAGATCGAACTCCTTTGCGGTCAGCCGCAAGAGGTCGCCGGCGCGCCGAACCTCCCGGGTCCCCGAATCGAGCATCAACCCGTTGAATCGGAGCTGTTCCTCCCCAGGTGTCTTTGGCGCGCTCCGCCGCAGCACGGTGCGGACACGCGCTGCGAGCTCGCGCGGAGAAAACGGCTTCGTCACGTAGTCGTCCGCTCCAATCTCGAGGCCGACGATGCGGTCGGCCTCGTCGCCGCGGGCCGTGAGCAGGATCACCGGCAGGTCGGAGCGCCCGCGAATCCAGCGGCAGAGCGTCAGGCCGTCCATGCCCGGGAGCATCACGTCGAGCACGACGAGCTCGGGTTGCTCCTGCTCCAGCAACTCGCGCGCCCTGTCGCCGTCGGCCGCTTCGAGCGTTCGATAGCCCTCGCGCTCCAGATAGCGGACGACGACGTCTCGCACGATGGGCTCGTCGTCAACGACGAGGACGGTGGCCATGGTCTCCATTGTGCATGTGAGGTTCTTACGAGCGCCTGAAATCGGCGGGCCGGCACGGAGGGGTAGCGCACCGGCCCGCCGCGAGCGGCGCGCTCAGCCCAGGGCGACGGTCGAGCAGTTGGAGATGAACCCGATCGCCCGCAGGCCGCCGAGGCTGGTGTTCGCCCGCTCCTTGCCGGCGCTGGTGATCCGGCCGGCGCGAACCTCACGGGCGACCTCCGCAGCCGATCGCAGCAGATGGCGCTTGCCGGATGCGATCGCCTCGTCCGTCCAGACCGCGGGGTGCAAGTCCCACACCGGCGTGTAGTCCTTCGCGCCAGGGAATGACTGTGTGATGTTGAGCGGGTCGCCCTCGCCCAGCACCGCCGACTGCAGGCCCTGGCGGCCGGCCTTGCCCTTTCCGCGGATGCCGTTGATCACCGGGATGATCGCGGAGCGGGCCGAGCCGGCGGCGTTCGAGCCCAGTCCGCGCGCGGCATCGAGGTTCGGCGCGAGCGTACTCCCCTCGAGCGCGGCGACGAGGCCTGCGGAGGCGTCCGTGCGCAGATAGAGGACGCTGGTGCCGTTGAACCACCCGCGGAGAAGCCGGATCGTGACTCGACGCGCCTTGGTGTCGATGCTGACCACCGAATCGCTCTGTCCGGTTGCGTTCTTGATCTGTGGGGCATTCAGCACGACACCCCCGCGGGTCGTGACGAGCGGGCTGTAGCGTGCATCGCCGATCGAGCCGGGCTCGGCCGTCGCCGGCGGGAATCCTTCGTTCCCCGGTACGACCTTCCGTTCGGGGCTGAAGTCAACGGTGCCGGCGAAGCGGAGCTCGCTGCCGATCCGCCTGGCCTTCTGGACGGCCCTCGTTCCGAGCGTGTTCCTGAGCCGCGGCGCAAAGTTCACCCCGCGGTGAGCTGCGTCTGCGCGTGAGGAAGAGTCCGTGACGATGTACCAGGTCGCCTTGCCGGCGACGGTGCGCCCCTTGAACAGCGGCAGGGTGATCGTCTCGGCCTGCGCGTCGACGGAGATCGCGCTGCGAAGCAGCGACTTCACGGCTGGCCGTGACGGTGCGGCAGTGGATGCGGTTGCGCCTGCAAGCCCGAGCGCGAGTGCGCCCATCGGCAGGAGACGGCTGACTGTCGAACTGAGCATGCGTGCTCCTCGGTCGTAGTGGCTGACCGAGTTGTAGGGCCGCCGTCTTACGGGCCTCTTACGCAGGCATGAAGCGTCCCTCAAATCGAAGGGAGACTGACGAGCGGGCCGTCGGCGACGACCAGCCCGTCGCGCATCAGCGCCGAAACTGCCTCGCCGTCCAGCTCGGCGATCGGCGTCACTGCTTCCGCGACGAGCCGGAGCGTCGCGGCGCGCCGCTGACGGAACGAGCCTTCGAACCGGGACTGCTTCCGCTGCGGCTCGAAGCGGCGTCCGCGAGCAGGGCAGGCCCTAGCCAACGGGCAGCGGCCACAGCGCGGGATCCGCGCCAGGCAAACGGTGGCGCCCAGATCCATCAACGCCTGGCCCGCCTCGGGGGCGAACGCGTACTCCGTCCGCTCCTGGATCCGGCGAACGTTCGTGTCGACGGGGAGCTCAGGCCGGCCGAGCGCGAAATTGCCCACCGCCGCGGCTGTGTACGGGCCTACCCCCGGAAGCTCGGTCAGATCCTCCGGCCAGCCTTCCGTCGCAATCACCCGCGCTGCACGGTGGAGGTTGAGCGCCCGGCGGTTGTAGCCGAGGCCCTGCCAGGCACGGATCACCTCGGCAGCAGAGGCCGCGGCGAGCCCCTCGACCGTCGGCCAGCGCTCGAGCCACTTTATGTACCTCGGAACGATCCGCTCGACCTGCGTCTGCTGGAGCATCACCTCCGAGACGAGGATCGCGTACGGGTCGCGCGTTCTTCTCCACGGCAGGTCGCGGGCGTGCTCGGCATACCAGGCGAGGAGGGTTTCCTGCACCCGGAGGATGCTAGTTTCGCGGCAGGATGAAGAGAGTTCGCTTCGCCCCCAGCCCGACCGGATCGCTGCACGTCGGCAACGCCCTCAGCGCCGTAGCGAACCGCTCGCTCGGCGACTGGATGCTGCTGCGGATCGACGACACCGACCCGCAGCGCAACCTCCCGGGAGGGGAGGAGGCGATCCTGCGTGACCTCGAATGGCTCGGGCTGAGGTGGGACGAGGGGCCTGTCCGCCAGAGCGAGCGGCAAGTTCGCTACCGGGAGGCGGCCGAGCCGCTCGGTGAGAGGTTCGACGGGA
Source organism: Gaiellales bacterium (assembly GCA_038237865.1). Lineage (GTDB taxonomy): Bacteria > Actinomycetota > Thermoleophilia > Gaiellales > Gaiellaceae > 3-1-20CM-4-69-9. Next base: position 14,585 of record JBBRYG010000011.1, read on the forward strand.
TTACGCTCCTGCGCCCGGACGGCACCGCCACCTACCATCTCGCGAGCGTCGTCGACGACGTCGACTTCGGAATCACGCATGTTGTGCGGGGAAACGACCATCGCCCGAACGAGGCGCTGCACAGGCGGCTCTTCGAGGCGCTCGCAGAGCATCCACCCGAGTTCGTCCACCACGGGCTGATCCTCGGCGAGGACGGAAAGAAGCTCGCCAAGCGTGCGCCGGGCGCCACGGTCGAGTCGCTCCGGGAAGAGGGCATTCCGGCAGAGGCGGTACGGCGCTACCTGGAGGAGCTTGGTCTTCCCAGACACGACGTCCATTACGACCTGCCGCGGCTCAAACGGCTGGCGATCGAGGCGATCGCGGGAATGAGTGACGAGGATCTCGCCCGGAGTGCCGGCGCGTCGATCGACGTCGTCCCGGCGCTCCGCGGTGCCCGCGACCTGAACGAGGCCCGGCGCTACGGCGAGGCGATCCTTCATCCGCCAAGTAACACTGTGTTACTTGGCGAAGAGTCGCGGCTGACCCTGGAACGGTTCCGCGAGCTGCTGCAGCGATCGAACGGTTTCGCGGATCCCCGGACGCTCGTTCGTGAGCTCAAAGCGGTCGGCGGTGACCTCAAGGCGCTCAGGCTCGCGCTCACCGGCCAGGAGCGTGGGCCCGAGCTCTGGGCGGTGATCGCGGCGCTCGCGCCCGACGAGATCCTGCGGAGGCTCGATGCGGCTCTCTGACACGTTCACCCGCGCCAAGATCGAGCTGCCGGCGCCCCCGGCGCAGATCGGGATCTACGCCTGCGGGCCGACCGTCTACCAGCGGATTCACATCGGTAACGCCCGCCCGTTCGTCCTCTCGATGTGGCTGCGGCGGTGGCTGGTCCTCCGCGGCCACGACGTGACGCTGGTCGAGAACATCACCGACGTCAACGACAAGATCTACGACGCGGCCCCGAATCGCAGCGCCGAGCTCGCCGCCAACGCCTCGGGGTGGTACGTCGAGGACACCGACCTGCTCGGCTTAGGCCGTCCAGATCACGAGCCGAAGGCGACCGAGACCATTCCCGAAATCGTCGCGTTGATCGACGAGCTGGTCCGGGACGGCTACGCGTACGAGTCGGACGGCGACGTCTACTTCCGGGTCTCGCGCTTCGAGGAGTACGGGCGCCTCTCCGGTCAGCGGCCGGATCGAGTTGAGGAGCAGGAGCCGAATCCACGCAAGGAGGACCCGCGCGACTTTGCGCTCTGGAAGGCGAACAAGGAAGGCGAGGACACCTCGTGGGATTCGCCCTGGAGCCGCGGGCGCCCAGGCTGGCACGTCGAGTGCTCCGCGATGGCGGAGAAGTTCCTCGGGCCGAGCTTCGAGATCCACCTCGGCGGCCTCGACCTGGTCTTTCCGCACCATGAGAACGAGCGTGCGCAATCCCAGGCGGTGGGGCACGAGTTCGCGCGCATCTGGCTTCACAACGGGATGCTCGAGTTCACCGGGGAGAAGATGTCCAAGTCGACCGGGAACGTCGTGACGCTGCGGGAGGTCGTGGAGCGATGGGGGCGCGAGGCAGTACTCGTGTTCTTTCTCTCGGGTCACTGGTCGAAGCCGATCGATTTCTCGGACGCGACGATGGAGGCAGCGGCGGCCCGCACGGAGCGTCTGCGCGAGCTCTTTCGAGCTCCGCCTGAGCCCGGCGCCGACTGGAGCCGGTTCGAGGCGGCGCTCGAGGACGACTTCAACACACCCGAGGCTCTGGCCGCCATCCACGGCTGGCGCGATCCCGAGCTCGCTCGGCGTGCCCTCGCGGTCTTCGGGCTCGAGTCGCTCGGCGAGGGCGGGGAAGCGCCTGCCACCGTCGTCGACTTGGCGGTACGGCGTCAGCAGGCGCGTGTCGACCGTGACTTCGCGGCAGCCGATCGACTGCGCGCCGAGATCGAGGCGGCAGGGTGGGAAGCTCGTGACGCCGCCGACGGCTTCCGCCTCGTCCCGCGGCCGTGACGCGCGAGCAGGTCTACGGGCGTCGCGCCGTGCGGGAGGCGCTTCGAGGGCGGCGCGAGGTGCTCGAGCTCTGGGTCTCCGAACGCGCGCGAACGTCAGAAGAGTGGCTCGCGGGCATGGATCGGCCCCGAGTGCAGGTCAAGCCTGAGCGCGAGCTGAGCGAAGCTGCGGGCACCCGCGACCACCAGGGCGTTCTGGCCTGGTGCGAGCCGTACCGCTACGCGGACGCCTGGGACCTCGCGGCCTCCGAGAATCCGCTCCTGGCCTGCCTTGACCAGGTCACCGATCCGCGGAACCTCGGGGCCGTCTGCCGGAGCGCCGAGGGCGCGGGTGCGACCGGGGTGGTCCTGCCGGCCCATGGTTCGGCCACCGTCACACCCGCGGTGTGCCGCTCCTCCGCCGGTGCCGTCGAGCATCTGCCTGTGGCGGTGGTGCCGAATCTGGCCCGCTGGCTTGGTGAGGTGAAGAGCCAGCAGCTCTGGGCCTATGCCGCCGCTGGCGACGGGGAGACGCCACTCTGGCGAGCCGACCTCGCGGGTGGGACGATCCTCGTCTTCGGCGCCGAGGGAAAGGGCGTGCGGCCGCTGGTGCGCCGAACGTGTGACGGCACGATCTCGATCCCCCTGTTCGGTCACGTCGAGTCGCTCAACGTCAGCGTCGCAGCGGCACTGTTCCTCTACGAGGCCCGGCGCCAGCGTGGCGGAATCCCTGTGGAAAACTTGTCACACTCTCGTCACACCTAGGGTCAGACCCAGGTTGTTCGGACATGGCTGAAGCGACCCTGTACCTGTTCGATGGCTACAACCTGCTGCACGCCGCCGAGTACGAGGACGCCCGCGAGCTGCGGGACGTGCTTGCCAGCTTCGTGGCGATGAAGGGCGCGCGCGGCGTGCTCGTCTTCGACGGCCATGGCGCGGACGAGGAGCATGGGCCGCTCGCGGTGCGCTACGCAGAGCACGCGGACACGCTGCTGGAGCGGCTCGCGGCCGAGCATCGCGCGAGTGAGGCGGTGTGCCTGGTGTCGTCGGACGCGGCCGTGCGGGGCACCTCGGGCCAGGAGGTGCAGAAGCTCTCGTCACGGACGTTTCTCGGCGATCTCGAATCAGCGCGGCACCGCGAGGAACGGCCGACTCACCTGCGCGACCGGCTCGACGACAAGACCAGAGATCGGCTCGAACGGATGCGTCGCGGGAAGTTGTAATCGTTCGGCTCGTATCATCTCGGCGATGGTTCCAGCGGCGGAGCTGAAGGACACCGGCGACGGGCTCGTCCCCGCGAGCACCGGCTGGTTCGTGATGAACGCCCGCGACGCACGCTGGTTTCACCGGCCCGGCCGCGGCGACAGTCTCCCTCTGACGGGATGCGACGAGTTCGAGGCCGAGACGTATTTCCCGATGCTCGGGATGTCGATCCAGGTGCTTCCGCCGGGGGAGCCGAACGGGACGTACCACTGGGAGACGGGGCAGGAGGACTTCCTCGTGCTCGCGGGCGAGGCGCTTCTGATCGTCGAGGGGCAAGAGCGATCGCTCAAGCAGTGGGACTTCGTCCACTGCCCGCCGGAGACCCGGCATGGGTTTGTCGGGGCCGGCGACGCGCCGTGCGTGATCTTCGCGACATCGTCGCGGCAGTTCCAGAAGGACGGCCCCTGGGGCTTCTATTGCGCAGATGAGGCGGCGGCACGCTACAACGCGAGCTCGCCCGAGGACACGCAGGACGGCGAGTTGGCGTACGCGCGATTCCCGCCGGCGCAGCCGGCGCGCTGCCGCGTTGGCTTGCTGCCGGACTAGGCGCTCGAGCTGACCTCGGGGCCTCGCGGCCCGTTTTCTCCAGCTATCAGTACGAGTACGAACACTTGTTCGTAACATGCTGGGTCCAGTGCAAACCTCTTGTAAAGTCGTGCGGACCTTGCTATCTTCTCCCTCAACCTTAGGGTGAGAGTTCGGAAAACTCCGCCCGTGAACCCCGGGGGAGGCCCATGGCCGCACGGCCCGCAACCGCTGCGCAGAAGGTTCAGCGAGAGCTCGAGGACCTGCAGCTCGTCATGCGCGCTCGGAACGGCGACGGGGGCGCGCTCGACGCCCTAATCCGCCGCTACACCGGCTTCGTCCGGCTCAAGTCCAGCTCGTACTTTCTCGCCGGCGGCGACTCGGAGGATCTGATCCAGGAGGGTCTGATCGGTCTCTACAAGGCTGTCCGCGACTTCCGCTCCGACAAGGAGACGTCGTTTCGCAGCTTCGCGGAACTCTGCGTCACCCGGCAGATCATCACCGCGATCAAGACCGCGACCCGGTTCAAGCACGCGCCGCTGAACACCTATGTCTCGTTCAGCCACACGCCGGCGGGTCAGGACGACAGCGAGTGCACGCTCGGCGACGCGCTGCCCGGCCCGGGGGTCGACGAGCCGTCAGTCTGCGTGATCTCGACGGAAGAGCTGCAAAGCCTCGTCTTCACGCTCGGCACCGGACTGTCGCCCCTGGAGGCGGATGCCTTGCGGCTCTACCTCGAAGGGGCGTCCTACGAGGAGATGGCGGAGGATCTGGGCTGCGACACGAAGACGATCGACAACGCGTTGCAGCGGGTCAAACGCAAGGTTCTGACGCACCAGAAATCGCGTCAGGTCCTGCTGTAGCCTGGGCCGCTAGTGCCGGAGTAGCTCAGCTGGTAGAGCAACGGTTTTGTAAACCGTGGGTCGTGGGTTCGAGTCCCGCCTCCGGCTTCGCATGCTGACTCGACCCGACCTCGGTCTGGTGATGCTCGCGGCGGTCGCTTTCGCCGTCGGCATCCTCGCGGGCTCCTGGCTCAGCGGTCTCTTCGTCGGTGCGTTCCTGCTCGTGATGGGCTCGATCGACGCCAAGCCGTCCTGGAAGCGCATCCTCAACCCGCCCGGAAAGGTCGGCAGCGGGAACGACCAGATGCGCTTCTTCTCCTGGCGCAAGCGCTAGGAAACGGCGAAGCGCCCCGGTTCGGTTCTCGGGCAGGGCGATCCGCGACACGATGCCGCTGCCGATGAAAGCCCAGCCGACGGTGAAGCCGATCGCGATCGTCAGCGCGGGCTGCTGCTCGTGGTCCGAGCTGATCGTGAGGACGACGGCCAGTGCCGCGACCAGCAGCCCGGCCAGCCCGTAGACGAGCCAGAGCCGCTGCGTTCGGGTCACGCGGACAGCAGCGAGGCGATTGCGGAGCCCGAGAGCTCGGCTTTCGGGACGAAGCCGCGCGCGCCGCTAGCGGCGATACAGGAGCCGTAGTCCGCGGCGTCGCGGCTCGAGGTGAGCACGACCGCCGGCGCATGGCCGTCCAGGCGGCTCAGCAGCTCGGCAACCTTGAAGCCGTCGATGCCCGGGAGCTGAACGTCGAGCAGCACGACCTGTGGATGCAGCTCCTTCACCGCCTGGAGCGCGCTCTCACCGTCGGCGGCCTCGCCGACGACCTCGTAGCCCTCCGACTCCAGCAGGATCCGGGCGCTTGCGCGGAAGCTGGGATGGTCGTCGACGATCAGGATCGTCACGTCCTTAGTGTCGCCGGAGGCGGCGACGCGTGACATACGGCTAGCCGCACTCTTTTCGGGTCGCCCCACTACGCCTTGGAAGTCGCATTCCGCTGCTTTCGAGCGGGTTTCTCGTCGACCGGCGCTGTCGGGATCTCGACGTAGAACACCGAGCCGCTCCCGTTGTTCGACTCGACCCAGATCTTTCCCTCGACCCGGCGCACGAGCTCCCGGCAGATGTACAGGCCGAGGCCCGTTCCGCCGATCCCTCGCGTCATGCCGGGGTCGAGGCGATAGAACTTCTCGAAGATGCGGCGCTGCTCGGGCTGCGGAATACCGAGCCCCTCGTCGGCCACCGCGAAGCGGAGATAGCGGCCGGCCGGGGTGAGGGTGACGCGCACCGTGCCGCCGTCGGGGGAGTACTTGATCGCATTGTCGACGAGGTTCACCAGTACCTGTCGAAGCTGACCGGCATCCGCGGCGACGGGCGGCAGCGAGCCGTTCGGGGGCTCGAACGCGACCTCAGTCCCGGTGGGGAGGTGCGTGCGCGCGGCTTCGGTCACGTTACGCGTCAGCTCCTCGGCGTCGCAGCGCCCGATCTGGACCTGGAGCTTGCCGGAGTCGAGCTGGCTTGCGAGGAGCAGGTCGTTGACGATGTCCGCCAGCCGCGACGACTCGTCCGCGATGATCTCGAGCAGCTTCGACTGCATCTGCGCCTCGAGCTCGAGGTCTGTCCGCCGCAGCGTGAGGGCCGAGCCGTAGATCGCAGCGAGCGGTGTACGCAACTCGTGCGACACGGTCGCCACGAGATCCTGGCGCATCGCCTCGAGCCCGCGCTCCTCGGTCAGGTCACGGAAGGCGTAAACCGTGCCACCTTCGAAGTCGACGCCGGAGATCGAAAGCCAGCGTTCCATGCCGTTCAGCTCGATCGGAAACGTCTCTGACGTCGCAGCACCGGGACTCGATCCGGATGGCGCGCGCGGGGCGTGAGGCGTGAACCCGGGAAGCACTTCCTCGGCCTGGCGTCCCCGGGCAGTCTCGGTCGGGATCCCGGTGATCCCCTCGGCCGCCGGATTCCAGAGCCGGATCACGCCGTCTCCGTCGACGAGCACCACGCCGTCGCCGACGGTGTCCAAGACCTGCGAGGCCTGCGCCTGCTCTTCGACCTCGCGGTAGAGCTGCGCGTTCTCGACGGCAGTGCCGGCACGGCGCGCAAGCTCCTCGGCGAGCGCGAGGTCGCTCTCGTCGTAGCGTCGGCCCGACTCGGCCGAGACGAACGTGATCGCGCCGACGGGTAGGTCCCGCGCGACCAGCGGGACGCACATGTAGCTCGTCAGTCCTAGCTCACGCACCAGCGAGCGTCGGATCTCGTCCAGCTCCAGCGCATCGAGCGACGCCTCGTCGAACTCGGGCACCAGCTCGCTCGTCCCGGTGTCCATCACGGACGCAGCGCCGCGCTCGACGCCTGGCCCGTCCGCTCGCTCTGCCAGCTCGCGCACGAACGCCACCTTGCGCTCGTCCACGTGCTCGACCGCCAGCGTTCGCAGCTCGCCGTCGCGGTCGACCATGTCCACGCGCACCCAGTCCGCCATTCGCGGCACGGCGAGCTTCGCGACCGAGCGCAGCGTCGTGGCGTAGTCCAGCGAGCCTCCGAGCACCGCGCCGGCCTCGACGAGGAACCGCTGCGCCTCTTCGGCCCGCTTCTGATCCTCGATGTCCGTGTTCGAGCCGAACCACTTGACCGTCCGCCCGGTCCGATCCTGCTGGGGCATCGCTCGAACCAGATGCCACCGATACATGTCGTCGGTGCGTCGCAAGCGAAACTCGCTCTCGTAGCGCTCGCCGGTCTCGAGTGCGTTCGACCAGCGCTCCAGTGTGGCCGCGAGATCGTCCGGATGCACGACGTCGGTCCAACCCGAGCCGACCATGTCCTCGAACGAGCGGCCGAAGTAGTCGAGGACGCGCTGATTCACGTAGTCGAGCTGACCGTCGGGTAGGGCTGTCCAGATCTGGTCCGGTGCCGCCTCCGCGAGGAAGCGGTAGCGCTCTTCGCTCTCGCGTCGAAGTTCCGCCAGCTCTTGCTCCTTGAGCTGTTCGGCCTGCCGCCTGAGCTGGTCGGTCTTGTGGTGGAGCTCGATGAAGACCGCCACCTTCGAGCGCAGGACGTCGGGGTTGAATGGCTTGAAGAGATAGTCGACCGCGCCCGCCGAGTAGCCACGAAAGACGTGCTGCTCCTCCTTCGAGATCGCGGTCAGGAAGATGATCGGAATCGCCTTCGTCCGCTCTCGCTGCTTGATCAGGCCGGCCGTCTCGAACCCGTCCAGCCCGGGCATCTGGACGTCGAGCAGGATCACGGCGATCTCGTGGGTCAGGAGCTGGCGCAGGGCCTCCTCGCCCGATGTCGCGTAGACGAGTTCCTCGCGCAGCGGCTCCAGGATCGCCTCCAGGGCGAGCAGATTGTCCTGGCGGTCGTCGACGAGCAGGATCTTGGCCTTGTCGCTCACCGTGTCACGACCGGATCGACGCAGAGTCCGTAGACGAACCGTCCGAGCTCCTCCAGCGGGAGGACGGCATCGACCGCGGTTGCCGCGATCGCCGCGTCGGGCATCGTGCGCCGCTCCGCGTCGGCTGGGTCCTGCACGAGCGCAACGCCACCGCGTTCCTTGATCCGCGCCAGGCCGGCCGCGCCGTCCTCGTTGGCGCCCGTCAGGATGATGCCGATCACCTTCGCACCGTAAGCGTCGGCGGCGGTCTCGAACAGCACGTCGATCGACGGACGAGCGAACTGGACGCGCTCGTCGAGCGATAGAGCCAATGACCCGGGCTCGACGAGGAGGTGGTAGTCCGGAGGAGCGACGTAGACCGTGCAGCGCTCGAGGGGCTGCTTGTCCGCCCCGTCGACCACCGGCCGCGAGATCTGCAGTCCGAGCAGGTCGGAGAGCGCCTCACGGCCGGAATCGGGGTGTCTGTGCTGAGCGATCACGATCGGGACTTCTACCGCGGCCGGAATGTCCGAGAGCAAGCGGCCGATCGCCTGCAGTCCACCCCAGGAGGCGCCCACGCAGATCAGCTCGTACATCGCACCAGTTACCCGACCTTCCGGTACAGCTTCTCGGCCCTGTCCAGCGGCTCGTAGCGGTCCTCGTACGGGCTGAAGTGGATCGACTCCTTGTGCCCGAGCCCGAGCACGCCGAGATGGGCGAGGCTGTCGTAGAAGAGCCCGTGGACGCGGTTCTGGAGGGCCTTGTCGAAGTAGATCATCACGTTCCGGCAGACGATCACGTTGAACTCGTTGAATGAGCCGTCCGAGACGAGGTTGTGCTGTGCGAAGACGACGTTGTCGACGAGCGAGCGGGCGAACTGTGCACCGTCGTAGGCCGCGACGTAGTACTCCGAGAACGCCCGGTCGCACCCGGCCTTGATGGAGTTCTGGGTGTACTCCTGCATCTTCTCGAGCGGGAAGACGCCGGCTCGTGCACGCTCGAGCACCGACTCGTTGATGTCGGTCGCGTAGATTCGCGCCCTGTCGTACAGCCCCTCCTCCTGGAGGAGGATCGCGAGCGAGTAGACCTCCTCGCCGGTCGAGCAGCCGGCCACCCAGATCCGGGTGAACGGGTAGGTGCGCAACTGCGGCACGACCTTCTCGCGAAACGCCGAGTAGAACGTCGGGTCGCGAAACATTGCCGTGACGTTGATCGAGAGGTCGAGGAGCAACCGCTCCATGCAGGCGGGATCGTGGAGCAGCCGCTCCAGGAGCCCCGCGACACTGGTGAGATTCTCGGCGTAGATCCGGCGCCAAACGCGCCGCCGGAGCGAAGCGGGGGCGTACTCGCGGAAGTCGAAGCCGTAGCGTCGGTAGACCCCCTCCAGCAGGAGGGAGAGCTCGATCTCCTCGAGGTCGTCGCGGGCGGGCGGCTGCTCGCGCGACCCCTGCTCCGCACCGAGCGCCATGCGCTACTTGTAGAGCCAGACTCGCATCAGGCTGAGAAGCTGATCGGTGTCGACGGGCTTCGTGATGTAGTCGGACGCGCCCGAAGCGATCGACTTCTCGCGGTCGCCCTTCATCGCCTTGGCGGTCAGCGAGATGATCGGAAGCTGCTTGAACTCGTCCATCCTCCGGACGGCCTGGATGGTCTCGTAGCCGTCCAGCTCCGGCATCATGATGTCCATGAGCACGAGATCGACGCCCGGCTCGGACTTGAGCGTCTCGATCCCATCCCTGCCGTTCTCCGCATAGACCACCTCCATCCCGCTCGCCTCGAGAACGCTCGTGAGCGCGAAGACGTTCCGCACGTCGTCGTCGACGATCAGGATCTTCTTCCCCCTGAAGACCTCGTCGGCCGAGTGGAGCTGCTCGAGCATCCGACGTTTCTCCCGCGGGAGCTTGCGCTCGACGCGGTGGAGGAAGAGCGACGTCTCGTCGAGCAGGCGCTCCGGTGAGCTCGCATCCTTCACCACGATCGCATCCGAGAACTTCTTCAGCTTCGTCTCCTCGCGGCGGGTCAGCTCCTTGCCTGTGTAGACGATCACCGGGATCGACGAGTAGCGATCGTCGCCCTTGAGCTTCTCCAGCAGGTCGAAACCACCCATCTCCGGCAGCTTCAGGTCGAGCACCATGCAGTCGAAGTGCATCCGCTCGAGCGCCTCGAGCGCCTCCTCGCTCGAGCCCACGGCGGTGACCTCCACGTCCTCACCGACGCCGATCAGCTCGACCACCGCGTTTCGCTGCGTCTCGTCGTCCTCGACGACGAGCAGATTCCGGACGTCGCGCTCGATGAAGCGCTCGATCTGGCCGAACGCCCCCTCGAGCCCTTCCTTCGTGATCGGCTTCTCGAGGAATGCGACCGCGCCGGCCTTGAGCGCGTTCTGCTTTTCGTCCGCCCCCGAGACGATGTGCACCGGTATATGGCGGGTCCCGGGATGGTGCTTGAGATGATCCAGCACCGTCCAGCCGTCCATCACGGGCAGCTGCATGTCGAGAATGATCGCGTCGGGCTTGAACTCGTGCGCGAGCGCAAGTCCCGAGTCGCCGCGCAGTGCGACGAGTCCCTTGAAGCCCCGGCCGCGGGCGATCTCGAGCTCTGTCTTCGCGAAGTCGGGATCGTCCTCGACGATCAGCACGACGCGGTCACCCTCGGCGAGCTCGTCGCGGTCGTCGTGCACCTCGTTCGGAAGGAGCATCGACGGGTCGAGCTCCGGGGCGGTGACCGGGCTGCCCCCGTTCTCGTCGTCACGGGGGAACACGACGCTGTCGATCTCGACTTTCCGCGGAGTGGGCCGCTCGACGTGGCGCGGGAACGTCACCGGCAGGAACAGCGTAAACGTGCTGCCCTTGCCCGGAGCGCTCTCGACGCGGATCTCGCCGCCGAGGAGCCGGGCGATCTCGCGAGAGATCGAGAGCCCGAGTCCCGTGCCTCCGAACCGCCGGCTCGTCGTTCCGTCCGCCTGCTGGAACGCCTCGAAGATCAGCCGGAGCTTGTCGTCCGGGATTCCGATACCCGTGTCCGTGACGGAGAAGGCGAGCACTCCTTCGGCGTGCGAGAGCGCCTCGCTGGCGAACTGCCGGCCCTCGGCCAGCTCGACGCGCAGCTTGACGCTGCCCTTGTCGGTGAACTTGAACGCGTTTGAAAGCAGGTTCTTCAGCACCTGCTGGAGACGCTGCTCGTCGGTCTCGAGCGCCGGCGGGACGTTCGCACCGTGGACCTCGACCTCGAACTCCAGACTCTTGTCCTCGGCGACCGGGCGGAAGGAGCGCTCGACGAACTCGCGCACCTCGGCCAGGCTGACGTCGCCGACGTTGACGACCATCCGTCCGGCCTCCACCTTCGAGAGGTCGAGGATGTCGTTGATCAGGTCGAGCAGGTCGGAGCCGGCGGAATAGATCGTGGACGCGAACTCGATCTGCTTTTCGGTCAGGTTCTCGTCCGGGTTCTCCGCGAGCAGCTTCGCGAGGATCAGCAGCGAGTTGAGCGGTGTCCGCAGCTCGTGCGACATGTTCGCGAGGAACTCGGACTTGTAGCGTGACGAGAGCGAGAGCTGCTCGGCCTTTTCCTCGAGAGCCGCGCGGGCGAGCTCGATCTCCCGGTTCTTGATCTCGATCCGGCGGTTCTGCTCCTCGAGCTGCTGCGCCTTCTCCTCCAGCTCCTCGTTCGTCTGCTGGAGCTCCTCCTGCTGGGTCTGCAGCAGCTCCTCCGAGGCCGTGAGGCTGGCCGCCTGCTCCTCGAGCTCCTTGTTCGACTGCTGCAGCTCCTCCTGCTGGGCCTGGAGCTCCTCGGACTGGCTCTGGAGCTCCTGCGTCAGACCCTGTGACTGCTGGAGCAGCTCCTCGGTCCGCAGATTCGCGATGATCGTGTTGAGGACGACCCCGATCGACTCGGCGAGCTGCTCGAGGAAAGCCTGCTGGTTTGGGGTGTAGCGCGTGAACGAGGCGATCTCGAGCACGGCCATCACCTGGTCTTCGAAGAGCACCGGCAGCACCATCAGGTTGACGGGAGCGCTCTCGCCGAGGCCGGACGTCACCCGGATGTAGTCCTCGGGCGCCTCGGTGAGGAGGATGGGCTTCTGCTCGAGGGCGGCCTGGCCGACCAAGCCCTCGCCGGGGGAGAAGCGGTTCGGGACGTTCTTCCGCTCCTTGTAGCCATAGCTCGCGATCAGCCGGAGGGACTGATCGTCGGCCTCGGTTCCCTCCATCATGAAGAAGGCGCCGTGCTGGGCCCCGACCAGCGGTGTCAGCTCGGACATCACGAGCCTGGAGACGGTCTCGAGATCGCGGAGTCCCTGGAGGATGCCCGTGAACCGCGCCAGGTTGGAGTTCAGCCAGTCCTGCTCCTCGTTCGTGCGGGTCGTCTCGGCGAGGTTCTCGATCATCTGGTTGATCGTGTCCTTCAGCTCCGCGACCTCGCCCTGTGCCTCGACGGCGATGGAACGGGTCAGGTCGCCGGAGGTCACCGCCTGCGAGACCTCGGAGATCGCGCGCAGCTGCGTCGTCAACGTGCCGGCGAGCTGGTTGACGTTGTCGGTCAGGCCCTTCCACACACCCGAGACGCCTTCGACCTGAGCCTGGACGCCGAGCTTGCCCTCGGTGCCCACCTCCTTCGCGACGCGCGTCACCTCGGCGGCGAAGCTCGAGAGCTGGTCGACCATGGTATTGATCGTGTTCTTCAGCTCGAGGATCTCGCCGCGTGCGTCGACCGTGATCTTCTTCGACAGCTCTCCCTTTGCGACGGCGGTCGTGACCTCGGCGATGTTCCGCACCTGGCCGGTGAGGTTGTCGGCGAGCGTGTTGACGTTGTCGGTCAGGTCCTTCCAGGTGCCGGAGACGCCCTTGACGTTCGCCTGGGCGCCGAGCTTGCCCTCGGTGCCGACCTCGCGGGCGACGCGGGTCACCTCGTCCGCAAAGGCGGACAGCTGGTCGACCATCGTGTTGATCGTGTTCTTGAGGGCGAGCACCTCGCCCTTGACGTCGACGGTGATCTTCTTCGTCAGGTCGCCCGTCGCGACCGCAGTCGTGACCTCCGCGATGTTCCGCACCTGGTTGGAGAGGTTGTCCGCGAGCGTGTTGACGTTGTCGGTCAGGTCCTTCCAGGTGCCGCTGACGCCCTCCACGTTCGCCTGGCCGCCGAGCCGGCCCTCGGTGCCGACCTCCTTCGCGACTCGCGTCACCTCGGCGGCGAACGAGCGCAGCTGGTCGACCATCGTGTTGACGGTGTCCTTCAGCTCCAGCACCTCGCCGCGCGCCTCGACGGTGATCTTCTTGGAGAGGTCGCCGTTCGCGACCGCGGTCGTGACCTCGGCGATGTTCCGTACCTGGGAGGAGAGGTTGTCGGCGAGCGTGTTGACGTTGTCGGTCAGGTCCTTCCAGGTGCCGGAGACGCCCTTGACGTTCGCCTGGCCGCCGAGGATGCCTTCGGTACCGACCTCGCGAGCGACGCGGGTGACCTCGTCCGCGAAGCTCGAGAGCTGGTCGACCATCGTGTTGATCGTCTGCTTCAGCTCGAGCACCTCGCCCTTGACGTCGACGGTGATCTTCTTGGAGAGGTCGCCCGTGGCCACGGCGGTCGTCACCTCCGCGATGTTCCGCACCTGTGTCGACAGGTTGTCGGCGAGCGTGTTCACGTTGTCGGTCAGGTCCTTCCAGGTGCCGGAGACGCCCTTCACGACCGCCTGGCCGCCGAGCTTGCCTTCGGTACCGACCTCGCGGGCGACGCGGGTGACCTCGTCCGCGAAGCTCGAGAGCTGGTCGACCATGGTGTTGATCGTGTTCTTCAGCTCGAGGATCTCGCCGCGCGCATCGACGGTGATCTTCTTGGAGAGATCGCCGTTCGCGACCGCGGTCGTGACCTCGGCGATGTTCCTGACCTGATCGGTCAGGTTCGACGCCATCCCGTTCACCGATTCCGTCAGCCCGCGCCAGGTACCGGAGACGTCCTCCACCTCGGCGAGGCCGCCAAGGCGGCCCTCGGTGCCGACCTCGGTCGCGACGCGCGTGACCTCCGCAGCGAACGCGGAGAGCTGGTCGACCATCGTGTTGATGGTGTTCTTGAGCTCGAGCACCTCGCCCTTGACGTCGACGGTGATCTTCTTCGAGAGGTCGCCGTTCGCGACCGCGGTCGTCACCTCGGCGATGTTCCGCACCTGCCCGGTCAGGTTGTTCGCCATGAAATTCACGTTGTCGGTCAGCGCTTTCCACGTGCCCGACACGCCCGGCACGTCGGCCTGGCCGCCGAGGATCCCCGCGGTGCCGACCTCGCGGGCGACGCGGGTGACCTCGTCCGCGAAGGACGAGAGCTGGTCGACCATCGTGTTGATCGTGTCCTTCAGCTCGGCGATCTCGCCGCGCGCGTCGACCGTGATCTTGCGGGAGAGGTCACCCTTCGCCACCGCGGTCGTGACGTAGGCGATGTTACGGACCTGGTTGGTGAGGTTGTCGGCGAGCGTGTTGACGTTGTCGGTCAGGTCGCGCCACGTCCCGCTGACGTCCTTCACGTCCGCCTGGCCGCCGAGCCGGCCCTCGGTGCCGACTTCCTTGGCGACGCGAGTGACCTCGGCCGCGAACGAGGAGAGCTGGTCCACCATCGTGTTGATCGTCTCCGCGAGCTCGGCGACTTCGCCCTTTGCCTGAACGGTGATCTTTCTCGACAGATCGCCTCGGGCGACCGCGGTCGTCACCTCGGCGATGTTCCGCACCTGGGTCGTCAGGTTGTTCGCCATCGAGTTGACGTTGTCCGTCAAGCCTTTCCACGTGCCGGCGACGTTCGGGACCTCAGCCTGGCCGCCGAGGATGCCCTCTGTGCCGACCTCGCGTGCGACGCCCGTGACCTGCTCGGCGAACACGCGCAGCGTGTCGACCATCGTGTTGATCGTGTCGGCGAGCTGGGCCACTTCGCCCTTGGCCTCGATCGTGAACTTCTGGTCCAGGTCGCCGTTTGCGACTGCGGTGACGACTTTCGCGATCCCGCGCACCTGCGTCGTCAGGTTCGTCGCCATGAAGTTGACGTTGTCCGTCAGGTCCTTCCAGGTGCCGCTGACGCCCTTCACGTTCGCCTGGCCGCCGAGCTGGCCCTCGGTACCCACTTCGCGGGCGACACGCGTGACCTCGTCGGCGAACGACGAGAGCTGGTCGACCATGGTGTTGATCGTGTTCTTGAGGCGGAGGATCTCGCCCTTCGCGTCCACCGTGATCTTGCGCGAGAGATCCCCCTGCGCGACCGCCGTGGTCACGTCGGCGATGTTCCGCACCTGGTCGGTGAGGTTGGACGCCATCCCGTTCACGGACTCGGTCAGCCCGCGCCATGTGCCCGAGACTCCTTCGACCTCGGCCTGGCCGCCCAGCTTGCCTTCGGTACCGACCTCCTTCGCGACCCGCGTGACCTCCGCGGCGAACAGCCGCAGCGTGTCGATCATCGAGTTGATCGTGTCGGCCAGGGCGGCCACTTCGCCCTTCGCCTCGATCGTGAACTTCTGGTTCAGGTTGCCGTCGGCGACGGCGGTGACGACCCTGGCGATGCCGCGCACCTGCGACGTCAGGTTCGTGGCCATGAAGTTGACGTTGTCGGTCAGGTCCTTCCAGGTGCCGGAGACGCCCTTCACGACCGCCTGGCCGCCGAGCTTGCCTTCGGTGCCGACCTCGCGGGCGACGCGGGTGACCTCGTCCGCGAAGCTCGAGAGCTGGTCGACCATCGTGTTGATCGTGTTCTTGAGCTCGAGCACCTCGCCGCGAGCGTCGACGGTGATCTTCTTGGAGAGGTCGCCGTTCGCGACCGCCGTCGTGACCTCGGCGATGTTCCGCACCTGCGTCGTCAGGTTGTTGGCCATGAAGTTGACGTTGTCCGTCAACTCGCGCCAGATGCCGGAGACATCCTTCACGCGGGCCTGGCCGCCGAGGACGCCCTCGGTGCCGACCTCGCGGGCGACCCGGGTGACCTCGGCCGCGAACGACGAGAGCTGGTCGACCATCGTGTTCACGGTCGTGCCGATGCGGAGGAACTCACCGCGGACCGGCCGGCCCTCGATCTTGAGCGACATCTTCTGGGTCAGGTCGCCCTGCGCCACGGCGTCGAGCACCCGCGAGACTTCGTTCGTCGGGCGCACGAGATCCTCGATCAGGCGGTTGACCGCGTCGGCGGCCGACGCCCACGACCCCTTCGCCCCTTTCAGCAACATCCGCTCGGTCATCCGGCCCTCGCGCCCGATCACCCTGCTGATGCGCGTCAGCTCGTTGGAGAGGCCCTCGCGCCGCTCCGCCAGCTGGTTGAACGCCTTCGTCACGTCGCCCATGGGCCCGCTCTTCCGGGCCGGCAGTCGCACGTCGAGATCTCCGTCCCTCGCTGAGCGGAGCGCGTCGACGAGCGTCTGCAGATCCTGCTTCGAGACCTCCACGGTCCCGTTGTTCGGCTTCTTGCCGCTGGCCGCGCGTGCGGTTGCGCTCGAGCCGCGAGCAGGCCTCCGTCTCTCGGCCTGGGTGTCCTGTCCGACCGCCATGAGGCGTTCTCCTTTGTGCGAGGGATCGTCTGCCGGTCGACCGTTGGGCGACGCGTCTCCGGCGCTTTCCGGGCTCTTTTCGACCCCGAGGGCGGAAATCTTACTCGCGCGCGTAAAAGACGCCAGCGATTTTTCTCGACTACGAGCGGGAAAGCGCCTGCTGCAGATCGCGCCAGAGCTCGTCGACGGGCTCGACCCCGACGCTCAGCCGGACGAGGCCCGGAGGAACCCGGTCGCCTTCCCACCGGTGGCGGCCCTCCAGCAGGGAGTCGACGCTTCCGAGACTCGTCGAGTTTCTGATCGTGCGGAGCGAGGTCTCGAGCGTGCGTACCTCGTCGGCGCCGGCCAGATCGAAGGAGAGCAGGCCGCCGATTCCGGGGTAGCGAACGGTCTGGACGGCAGGGTGCGCCTCGAGGCGCTTCGCGAGCTCGCCCGCGCTCTCCGTCTGGCGCCGCACGCGCAGCTCGAGCGTCTTCAGTCCGCGGAGCAGGAGAAAGGCCGGGTCGGGGGCAGCGACGATGCCGGTGCGCGTCCGCAGCTCCTTGAGCCGTCCGGCGTCCTCGGCGCGCTTGCAGACGACGACGCCGAGCAGGGCGTCGTCATGGCCTGCTAGGTACTTGGTCGCGCTGTGGAGGACGAAGTCGGCGCCGCGCTCGAGCGGGCGCAGGTGGATCGGGGTCGCCACGGTGGAGTCGACGACGACCGGAGCGGGGTGAGCGGCGGCGGCCTCGAGGTCGGGCATGGTCAGAAACGGGTTCGACGGCGCCTCGAGCCAGACGAGCTGCACGTCCTCTGGCGGCGGGCCGGTCTGGTCGAACTCGACGACGCGGAGGCCCCAGCGCTCGAGTTGAGCGAGCATCACGCCGGTCCCGAAGTAGGCGCCGGCCGCGAGCGCCACCGTGCCCCCGGAGGAGAGAAACGTCAGGACGAGCGCCGTTCCCGCCCCCGTGCCCGAGGGGAAGAGAAGCGCGTGCCCACCGTCCAGCTCGCCGAGTCGGCGCTCGGCCTCGACGCCGGTCGGATGACCGTAGCGCTGGTAGACGAACTCGCCCGGCTCGCCGTCCTCGTAGTCCCAGACCGTGGAACGGTCGACGCTCATGCCGGAAGCTCGATCGATCCGTCGGCACGGATCGTCCAGTGCGGGTTGTGCGCGATCTCCCACGGGTGGCCGTCGGGATCGACGAAGACGCCGGAGTAGCCGCCCCAGAACGTCGGCCCGCCCAGACGCACGATCGTCGCGCCCGCGGCCTCCGCCTCCGCGATCACGGCATCGACCTCCTCCGGAGCGCGGACGTTGTGCGCGAGCGTCACGCCGCCCCATCCTCCGCCGTCCTCGACGCCGCTGTCCTCGGCGAGTGCCGCACGATCCCAGAGAGCAACGACCATCCCGCCCGTACGGAAGAAGACGACGTCGCCGCCGGTCTCGGCCCCAGTGCTCCAGCCGAGCGCCTCGTAGAAGGCGCGCGCGACTTCGAGATCGCGGACACCGAGCGTGATCAGGCTGAGACGCTGCTCCACGAGTCGATCATCGCACGGCGCACGGAACGTCGAGCTCCCGCTGCTACTAGGCTCCGCATCCATGGCCGCGACGGACCGCTCGACCGAGGAGAAGCTCCGCCAGCTCGAGGAGCTACGCGCGAAGTCGCTCCACGCGGGCAGCGAAAAGGCGGTCGAGCGGCAGCGCCAGCAGGGGAAGCTGCTCGCCCGGGAGCGCCTCGTCGAGCTGCTCGACCCCGGTTCGTTCGTCGAGCTCGATCGCTACGTCCGCCACCGCGAGCCGAACTTCGACATGCTCGAGCGCCGTCCATACGGGGACGCGGTCGTCACCGGGTACGGGGCGATCTTCGGCCGCAAGGTCTTCGTGTTCTCCCAGGACTTCACCGTCTTCGGCGGCTCGCTCAGCGAGGTCTTCGCCGAGAAGATCTGCAAGGTCATGGACCTGGCGCTCAAGTACGGCTGCCCGGTGATCGGGATCAACGACTCGGGCGGCGCGAGGATCCAGGAAGGGGTCGTCTCGCTCGCCGGCTACGCAGAAATCTTCTGGCGCAACGTGCAGACCTCCGGCGTGATCCCGCAGATCTCGCTGGTGATGGGTCCCTGTGCGGGCGGGGCCGTCTACTCGCCCGCGATCACCGACTTCGTCTTCATGGTCGAGGGGTCGTCGTACATGTTCATCACCGGGCCCGACGTCGTGAAGACCGTGACCGGGGAGGAGGTCACCTTCGAGGAGCTCGGAGGGGCCACCACCCATGCGGCCAAGTCCGGGGTGGCCCACTTCATCTCTCCGAGCGAGCAGGCGTGCCTCGAGGACGCGCGGTACCTGCTCTCTTTCCTGCCGCAGAACAATCTCGATCCGCCGCCCTTCACGGAACCGTCGGACCCGCGCGACCGCGAGGAACCCGAGCTGGACACGGTCGTCCCGGACAACCCGAACAAGCCGTACGACATGCACGACGTGATCCGGCGCGTGATCGACGACGGAGCGTTCCTCGAGGTGCACGAGCTCTGGGCCGAGAACGTCGTCTGCGGCCTTGCACGGCTTGGCGGCCGGCCGGTCGGGGTGATCGGCAACCAGCCGCGCTCACTTGCGGGCGTGCTCGACATCGATTCGTCCGTCAAGGCAGCCCGCTTCGTCCGTTTCTGCGACGCGTTCAACATTGCGCTCGTCACGTTCGTGGACGTGCCGGGCTTCCTCCCGGGGACGACCCAAGAGTGGGGCGGGATCATCCGCCACGGCGCCAAGCTCCTCTACGCCTACGCCGAGGCGACGGTGCCGAAGCTGACTGTGATCACCCGCAAGGCCTACGGCGGGGCCTACGACGTGATGAGCTCGAAGCACATCCGCGCCGACTTCAACTTCGCCTGGCCGACCGCGGAGGTCGCCGTGATGGGCCCGGAGGGGGCGGTGAACATCATCTTCCGCAAGGAGCTGGAGGCGGCCGAAGACCCGGAGGCCCGCCGGGCGGAGCTGATCGAGGACTATCGCGAGCGATTCGCAAATCCCTATTCCGCCGCCGAGCGCGGCTACGTGGACGAGGTGATCGAGCCGCGGCGAACGCGACCGGTGTTGATCGACGCGCTTGAGACCGCCCTGACGAAGCAGGAGCCGCGCCCGCGGCGGAAGCACGGAAACATCCCTTTATGATCCGGCGCGCTGCCTAATCTCCTTGTGATCCGGCGCGCTGCGCGCGCCATGACGATCACAAGGGGAGGTTAGAGGCGGATGTCTTGTGTGCTGCGGCGGGAGCGCGGTCATGCCTCCGCTCGGCCGAGCGCACCTGACCCAGAACGAACAACGAGGTGGTCTGACCAAGCAGGAGCCGCGTCCGCGCCGCAAGCACGGCAACATCCCGCTCTAGCATGCGTCTCTACCGGTGATGGATGCGCGCGCTCTTGTCGTCGCCGTCCTGGGTGCTGCTGTCGCGGTGCCGCTCGCTGCCGGGACGCCGCCGGCCCGGACGGTCAGGCTGGAGGGGTCGGCCAATCGACCTACCGCTCTCACCGTCGCCGGGGGGACAGCGGTCTGGGGGGTCACGACTCGGGACGGTTCGGTCGAGCTGCGGATGCTCGGTCCCAACGGGATTCGCAGGCTGTACGGCGCCAAGCTCCCGCCGGCGCCGCCCGACGAGCCCTCGTCCTTCTTCCGGACGAAGGTCGTCCAGGAGATGGTCTCGTTGTCGTCGAGCGCGAACCGGGTCGCGTTCATCCGGCGCGCCTCGCTGCTGAAGATCCCGAGGTGCGGCGACGCAACGCCGCCGTGCCTGGCGCCGGTGCAGACGGAGCCGCTGTTCGCGCAGGTTGTGGTGGGCACCGCCGAGGGGCGGTTCCGCGTCGTCGCCGCAGGTGACCGTCGCCGCCAAGCGCGTTGCACCGCCCTGCCGACTGCCGTCGCCGTCTCCGGGGGCAACATCGTGTATTCGGCCGAGCCTGCTTCCGCGCCGGCATGTCCGCGACTCGACGGCAACGTGACGAGGATCATGAAAGTCTCGGTCGCGGGCCGCCGCTCCGCGGAGGTCGTCGCCCAGCTGCGCGAAGCGCGCGTCTCTCACGTTGCGTACGCCGGCCGCTTCGTCGCCTGGAGTGAGTCGCGCGAGGGTCGCTGCCCTTGCGCCTGGGTCGTTCGGCGCGACCTCGCGACGCGCAGGCAGGTTCGGCTCCCGCAGGGGAACGGCGTAGGCGCCGTGGCACTCGACCGCGACGGTGGGTTCGTGTTCGTTGGGGACGTGCAGCGGGCGCTCGGAACCCTGGAGTGCCGCCGAGCCGAGCTCGCGTACGTTCCCGTCGGCGGCCGACGTCCACGCTTCCTTGGCCGGCCGGCGTACGCGCTGGGTGGTTTTGCGCGCAGCCGCGTCGTCTACGTCGGCGGGAATGCCGACGACTGCACCGGTTCCAATCCGACCTTGCTGCTGCAGGGCGTTCGCGGAAAGGCGCGAACGCTCGGACCCGGCGCGCAGGTCCTCGCCGTGGCGTATGACGGGAAGACGCTCGCGACGGCGACCGCCGACGGGCTGGACACGGTGCTGCGCGTCGAACCGCTTCCGTGACTCGCGAGCCCGCGATCGCCACCGTCGGCTCGCCCCCACGAATCGTCACACGCTCGACACGTTTCTCCGGCTCCTTCCGGACACTGTCGTAAACGGTTGGGGTCTGACCCCAGCCGTTCGAGCCGCGTCGGGTGCGCCCGTTGTGGTTCGGGTCAGGTCTTGTGGCAGAAGGAGCTGGCCCAGGAGAACCACGTCGTCCGCGACGAGATGACCGCCTCGGCGATCGTGTTCCCCGGGCCGAACAGCGCCAGCCGGCTTCCGATGATCCGGCCCGATCCACTCCTGACGGGCTCGACGACGATCTTCGCGTACGAGTCCGTGTGGCACGAGAGTGACACGCGTCGCCCGTCCGGTTCCTTGTCCAGCAAGCCGCGGAAGACGGTGAGGCGGCCGATCCGGTCGCAATGCGACGACGCCGACCGCCGCAGCCTCGTCGCCTGTGCGAGCGTCGTCTTCCCCTGCCAGATGACGGCCCCCTTGCCGTCGAACGTGACGGCCACGTCTGCCGCCCGGCAGCTGATCGTCCGGGCGAACGCGGAGGGCTTCGTCGCCGCAGGCGCTGCGGCGGCGGTGAGCGCGAAGAGGAGAACTGCCAGCAGTGAGCGTCGCATCTGGTGCATCCTAGGACGCCGTGAACTGGGGGAGGTTAGGCCGGCAGGATCGAACATCCCCCCAACTGCGATGCGGTCGCCCCGTTCACGGAGAGACGGTTGCAGCCGGAAGGTTGCGTCGGTAGAGCAGGAATCCAAGCGGGAGGAAGGCGAGCCCGACGAGCCATGGTGCGAGGCTGAGCGATTGCAGCTCGCGGCCGCGCGTCCCCACCGGGCCTTTCCCGAGCGTACCGCGGAGCGCCCTCACGACGTCCCCTTCCTGGCCGGGGCCGAAGATACGCGTCTCCAGGCTTCGTGCCACGCCCTCGAGCACCGCACCGCTCGCAGGATCTGGCAGATACTTCGGGTTGATCGTTCCGTTCGGCTCGTAGATCCGCTCGTCCGAGCGCCACAGGCGCACGAACAACGGCCGGACCTTGCCCTGCCGAAGGCGGGCGGCCAGCGAAGGCAGATCGTCGTTCAGCGTCTCGCCGTCGGTTAGGACGACGACGGCGCGGCGGCGCGACGTGCCCGCGAAGTAGCCGGCACTCGCGAGCTCGCCGACGGCGCCGATCACCGTGCCGCGGCTGTCTCCCCACGGCAGGCGCGCTGTCGGCCGGTCGATGCCGAGTGCCCTGTCGACCGTGGCGTTGAAGGCGTTCAGGCTGACGGACGGGAAGAGGTGGGGTAGCAGCCGGTCGGTCAGCGACGTCACCCCGGCCGGCACGTCCGCGATGCCCGCCCGGATCTCCTTGGCTACCCCTCGCGCCCGGTCGAGGCGGCTCGGGCCGCCGCGCGGGGGGCGCGCTGCCATCGAGCGCGAGACGTCGAAGACGAAGTAGACCTCCGCGTCCGTGCGCCCGCGCGTCGACTGCTGGTGCGCGAGAATCGGCTGGGCCGCCGCAAGGGCGACGAGGACGACGGTGAGCGCCACCGCGGCCGCGATCGGCAGGCTCTGCCTCCCGGCCGGCGGCCTCAGGCCCATCGCCTCGCAGACGCGGCGAAGACGTTGCTCACCCGCGACGAGCACGCCGAGAGCGAAGACTCCGGCGAGTGCGACCACCGCACCGACCGGGCTGACGAAGGAGAGCGCCAGCGCCAGCATCAGAAGCCGCCGCCGCCCGAGATCGACCCGCCGCTACCGCCCCCGCCGACGCGCGAGCCCTTTGGTGCCCCCTTCTCGGGCAGCTCGCCCGGTGCGAAAGCGGCCTGCAGGGGCTTGACCACGTTCAGCAGGGCTTCGAGGTCGTACTTTGCCGCCGCATTCGCCGGGTCGGTGCGGACGGCCTTCTGCAGCTCCTCGGTGACCCGGAGCAGCGGGGTGAGCGGGTCGCCGCCCTGATCCCGGAGCTGGGCGTAGAGGAGGATGGCGTGCAGCATCCGCGCACGCGAGCGTGCGCTCGCGTGGTCGGCCGTTGCGCCGAGCCGGTCGAGGTCCAGCTCAGCCTGCGCGGCCACCGCAAGCCTGTTCCTGTACGCGCCTCCCGCGCCGCTTCGCACGAGCTGGAAGCGCTGGAGCGCGCGCCCGAGCTCGACGTCGTCGGCGGCGCCGAGCAGCGAGCGCGAGATTCCCGTCGGAAGCCAGGTCGAGGGTTCCCAGATGCCGAGGTTGGGGGAGGATGCCGCGATCCCGACGGCCGCCCGGTCCGTCTGCCCGCGCCAGGAGAGCACGTCGCGGGCGACCACCGCGAGGAGGACGGCGACCAGGACGAGCGCGGCTGCGGCCGCCAGGCGAAGCCAGGCGCGTCTCATACGGGTCGCCATTCGAGCCGGCGGGTCAGACGCTCGTTCGCGGCCAGCCCGAGCAGCAGCAGCCCGCCGCCGAGGAACAGCCAGAGCGGGAAGCCTCCGACCACAGACCGGCGTTCCGCGGCCTTCGAGTTGTCGAGGAGCTCACCAGGCCCCAGAATCGCGGCTCGTCCCGCCAGGCTGGTGAAGAAGGCCACGTTCTCCGGCGCGGGAAAGAGCGGTGCCACGCGCAGCCGGATGCCGGCCCGGCGGTACAGCTCGATCTCGCTCGTCAATAGCGGGACGTCCGTCGCAGCGTCGTCGAGGTCGCTGACCAGCAGCACCGAGCCCTGCTTCTGGTCCTCTCGCTCGAGCGACAGGCGGGCCATCTGCAACCCCTGGCCGATCTGCGTTCCGCCGAGAAAGGCGCTCGACCAGGGTGTCTCCTGCCCGGCAAGCGTGAGCGCGTCTCCCCGGAAGAAGCGCAGCATCGGGCGTACCTCGTCTCCGCGCGTCCCGGCCGGCAGCATCTCGTAGGCGTCGTCGGAGAAGACGATCAGACCGATTCGTTGGTCGCTGTCGGCGAGGGTGCGCAGGATCTGCGACATCCGTTGGTAGGAGCGAGGGTCGATGCTCTTCGAGAAGTCCGCGACAACGAGTCCGCCGCCGCCCGAGGAGAAGTAGCTGGTCGGCCGCGTGTGCAGGCGCAGTGCGGCGACGAGGCTCGCGGCGAGCAGCGCGAGCAGCGCAGCGGCAAGGCAGACCCGCGCAAGCGCTGTCCGTCGCGAGGCGGTCCAGAGCCGAGCCGCGTCGGCGAGCGGAACGGCTTGCGTCGCGCGAGTCGTCAACCCGGCCCGCATCAGGTCATCCCGCCCAGCACCTCGCGTACGCGGCGGGTGAGCGCCTCGGAATCGGCGGCCGTCGGGGCTTCCTCCGACCAGGCGAGTTGACGGGCGGGCGCCACGAGGTCGCGCCGGCCCGTCTGGCGGAGCTCGCGTGCCAGGCGGGCGAGCGCCTCTCGGTGCCTCGGCGTGCCCGCGCTTCGGCGTGATGACCGCTCGACGAGCTCGAGTGCGCGTTCCAGCGGCGTGACGCCGACGGTCTCGCGCCGCGCGCGCCGCGCAAGGAGCTCATTCAGCAGCGGGCGCGCGACGAGGCCGCCTCCTGCGAGCGCCGCGAGGGTGGCTGCCAGCAGGAGCGCGCCGAAGAGCTCCGGGCTGAGCCGGTACGTCGGTTCCGGCGGCTTGGTTGGCGCGAACAGACGGATGATGGGGTCGTTCTGGAACTGGAGGCGCGCGCGGATCTCCCCGGCGCTGCCGATCACGGTCTGAGGCACGAAGCGCGCAACCAGGCGGAAGCTCGGCCAAGGCGCCGACACGGCCTGGCGACCGCCCCGTCTGCTTCGGTAGCGGACGGTCGCCGCCGGAAACTCGATCGTCCGCTGGGCTTTCCCCACCTTCTGGACGCACGCTCCGGAGAGGCACGAGAGCGTGTAGCGGTACACGAGCCGGACGTCGTCATCCTGGCGTTCCCGTCCACGCCGGGCGCCGCCGACCCGCTCGTAGGGCTCGAACGACGTGTCGATCCGCACCTTGTCCGGATCCACCCGCTTGCTGTCCACGATCGCGCCGAGCTCGACCTCGACCCGGTCGCCGAAGAGGTGGGGCCCCGGCGCGATCGTCGTCGTCACCCTCACCGGCGGCGGTGCGGCCCGAGCGCCCAGCGGCAGGAACAAGGCTGCGATAGCCGCCATGACGAAGGTCTGTCTCACCACCCTCCTCCCGTCGCCGACTGGCGTTCCTCGCCCCAGTCGAGAAACGCCCGCAGCAGCTCGCGCTCATCGGCCGAGCGCACGATCACCGGGTCCACGTCCGCGCGAGAGAAGTCCGCGAGTAGCCCTTCCCAGCGGCGCTCGTGCTCCTCTCGTCGTCGCGCCACGTCGTTGGCCGACAGCCAGACATCGCGTACCTCGCCGTTGACGTCGGCGATTCGCAGCACGAGCGAGCCGACCGGCGGGAAGCTCCGCTCCCAGACAGGATCCTGGAGGACGACCGGGATCACGTCCCAGCGCTGCTCCAGGGCGCGCAGCCACGTCTCGCCCGGCGGCGGGACCAGGAAGTCGGAAAGCACGAACACGAACGTCCCCGCGGGAACGGACCGCGGATGGGCGATCAGGAAGTCGAAGGCCTGCTCGATGTTCTCCGCGGGCGCGTCGAAATGTGCGCCCTCGTCCTCGCGCTCCTGGTACTCCCAGAGCGACTGCGACTGTGGCGGCAGCCAGAAGGGCTCGTCCCCGCCGTCGCCGAAGTCGAGATAGCCCAGGAAGCCGTGCGCCTCGATCGCGCTGTCGCGGATCAACTCGATTGCGGCGCGCTGCGCCTCGGCCTTCTGCAGCCACGGCAGGCCTTGCGGAAAGAGCTTCATCTCGGGCCGGCGGTCGCAGACGACCACCACGCGCGGCGCCTGCTCGGCGTAGAGCTCCCGGACGACGAACTCGTCGGCGCCGCGCGCCGAGGATAGGCGGGCCGACGCGCCCCAATCGATCGCCTTGACGTCGTCCCCCGGGACGTAGGCGCGAGACCCGGCTACGTCGGAGCCCGTCCCTCGGCGGGAGCTTCGCATCGCGCCGAACGAGAGGCCGACGATCCGGCCTCTGGGGACGAGCGGGAAGGTGGCTTCGGGCAGCGCGCGCTCCTAGCTCATCCGGAGCGCTGACACGCCCCCGGGCGATAGGCGAGCCACGGGTTGGCTGTGCCTAGAACCGCTTCGGCCATCTCACCGCCAGACCACAACACGCCGCGCCAGATGGCCAGACGACTTCCGCGGCCGACTCGCTCCGTCTCGATCACGACGTAGTTGAACGATCCGTCGCACGTCAATGTTGCGGCCCGCCCTGCGTCGTTTGTCAGGCTCCAGCGAGACATCCCCCGATAGTTGATCCGGCGACAGGAAGAATCGATCCACCGGCGCGTCCGTGTCGCGCGTGCGAGCGTCCGTCTTCCACTCGTCACGACCACCGCCTTGCCGTCGAAGGCGACCTTGACCGAATCTCCCGAGCAGAGCGCGGTCGTTTTCGAGGCGAAGGTGGGTGAGCCCGCGGACGTGGGTACCGCGATGATGGACGCGATCGTCCCTACGAAGATCATGGCGCGGACCGCCCTCGTCATTTCTCGCCGCCCATTCCTGCGGGCTGCTCCGCGCCCCGCCGCAGCTCCGGGGCCGGCGCGACACGCATGCACGCGGCCTGGAACTCGGCCAGCGCGTCCTCCCAGCCGGCGCGGCGCGCCTGGGCGCGAAAAGCCGGCCGAAAGCCAACGCGGTGCGCGATCACCGGCAGGAACAGCTGCTCGACGTCGTCGGAGACGACGTATTCGCGCTCGTCCAGCAGCGCCCAGGCGCGAGCGGCGCGCTCGAGCGCCAGGGTGCCTCGCACCGATGCGCCGATGTTGCACATCTCCACGTCGCGGGTCGCGCGCACCAGCTCGACGACCCAGTGGCGCAGGAGATCGTCGACGTAGACGGCCTGGACCGCATGTTGAAGCTGGCCGACCTCAGCCGTCGTCACGACAGGCCCTAGTCCCTCGATCGGATGCTGGTCGGCTTGCTGGTCGAGCACGATCTGAAGCTCGTCCTCGAGGCTCGGGTAGCCCAGCGCGGTCTTGACGAAGAAGCGGTCGAGCTGAGCCTCCGGCAGCGGGAAGGTTCCCTCGTACTCGACCGGGTTCTCGGTCGCGAGCAGGAGGAACGGCTCACCCAGCGGCCGTGTCTCCCCGTCGACCGTCACCTGGCGCTCGGCCATCGCCTCCAGCAGTGCCGACTGTGTCTTCGGCATCGCGCGGTTGATCTCGTCGACGAGCACGGTGTTCGCGAAGACGGGGCCCGGGCGGAACTCGAAGTCGCGCGTCTGCTGGTTGTAGACCGAGAGCCCCGTCACGTCCGTCGGCTGGAGGTCGGGAGTGCACTGGATCCGCTGGTGGACGGCGCCTTCGACGCTGCGGGCGATCGCGCGCGCGAGCACCGTCTTCGCCGTCCCGGGGACGTCCTCGAACAGAACGTGACCCTTGCAGGCCAGCGCCGCAAGGACGAGCTTGATCTCCTCGTGCTTGCCTCTGATCACCGTCTCGATGTTCGCGAGGAAGCGCCCGGCGACGTCGATCGCCGCGTCGGTGGTGGGGGTGTGGTCGCTCACGTGCGGCAGAGTCCGAGCCGGGCGGCGGGGGCCTTGGTGGCATAAAGGATGTGCCCGCTCGTCTCGCGGAGCACGATGCGATCCGCTGTCACGGGGCCGAGCTTCCCTCGCCTGAGCTTGACGATGTGGTACGAGACGGTCTTCTCCTGTCTCACCGCTCGGCCGGGCGCGGGCCTTCCGATCGCGACGAGCACGCACGCCTGGCGGCTCGCGCCGGCTCGCTGCAGCGTCACGCGCTTGATCGTCACCGAGTACCCGGTCGTGGGCCGGACGATCGTGACCCAGATCGCGAAGAACTTCCGGAAGTCGAGCGCCTCGATCTTGGGCTGATCCTCCGGAGTGGCCAGCAAGAACACGCCACCGATTCTGTCTGCGACATACCCGAAAGAGCTGGTCGAAGGCCCCGACACTTTCTCGTGGTAGGAACCGCGCGCGACAGTGGTGAACCGCAGCGTGTCCGAGCTCGCGGCGGCCGCCGTGGCGACGATCGCGCAGCCAAGCACCAGGACTCCCGTTGTCGTGACCCGTCGAATCAGAGTCGGACCTCCTCGGCCGCGGAGAGTACGCACTCTCGGCCTCCTACGGGTGGCAGAGAGCTGTGTTCGTCCGCTGGCCCACCGTCGTCCGGTAGACAAGCTTCCCGTTGCTCTCTCGGACGACGATTCCAGCCGGAATGTTGGTGCCGGCGAGGCTGCGCCGGACCTTCACGTAGGCGTAGACGTGTGAGAGCACCTGGGCAACCGCGCCCGCCGGCCTCGTGATCTGCACGATCGCGCAGACCTGCGCGGCCGGTCCCCGCCGCTGGAGCGTCAAGCGCCTGACCGCCAGCCTGTAGCCGCTCGTCGGCCGGTAGACGAGTACGTAGACACCGAAGAACCGGCGGTAGTCGACCGGGGTCGGACGGTTCGGTCGATCGATCGGATCGTCGACGATCCGCCGGACGATCGACGCGAACGGCGTGCGCTGGGCAACAGGCGTGTGATCCGCGGAGGAGCCGCTCGTTACGACCGCGAACTTGAGCTGGCCCACCGCTCCGGCGGCAACCGCCCCGGCGGCAAGGGCTACGAGGACGACTCCGAGCAGGCCTGTGAGCCGCATGAAACAAGTCTAGAGCTGGTTGCAGGCGCCCAAGTCTGGCATCGGAAGCAGTTGGCTTTCTTTATCGGTCTAGGGCGAGACGCGAACCGCCGCGCGGAGGCGGAGAACCGCGTCCCGCCGCAGCGCCCACAAACACCAGCCTTGCCGAGCGAAGAAGGAGGGGGACCATGGGGGAACCCTGGGTTCCCCCATGTATTAGGACACGAGCGCCGCCACCGGCTCGGCCGAAGAGGCGTCGAGCTCCTGGGCGAAGGCGGCGACGATGCCAGGGTCGAACTGGGTGCCGCCGCAGCGTTTGAGCTCGTCGATAGCCTCGTCGGCCGAGCGGCGTGGGCGGTAGACGCGGTCGGAGATCATCGCGTCGTAGGCGTCGGCCACGAAGATGATGCGGGCGCCGAGCGGGATGGACTCGCCGCGCAGCCCGTTCGGGTAGCCGGCCCCGTCCCAGCGTTCGTGGTGATGGAGAACGAGGTCCGCGACAGGATCGACACCGAGGCTGTCCAGCATGCGAAAGCCGATCTGGGGATGGCGCTCGAGCACGAGCCGCTCGCTGTCGGTGAGCTCGCCGGGCTTGCGGAGGATCTCCTCGGGAATCGCCAGCTTGCCGAGATCGTGGAGGCTGCCGGCGAGCCGCGTGAGCTCGATCTGCTCGGCGCTGAGGCCGAGTCGCGTGGCGATGCGAGCCGCGAGTTCGCTCACACGTTCGGAGTGGCTGCCCGTGTAGGTGTCGCGCGCGTCGACCGCCTTGGCGAGCGAGGCAGCAGCTCGGTAGCGAGCCGCGCGGTCTGGCCCTGCTGCGAGGTGTCTGAGCTCGGCGAGCTCGACCACATCCGGGCGGTAGAGGCGTACGCAGTTCTTCCCGTGCTCCTTCGCCCAGTAGAGGGCGCTGTCTGCGAGCCGGATCAGCTCGTCGCGGCCGTGGCCCTGGACGGGAAAGGTCGCGAGGCCTGCGCTCACGGTCACGCTGCCGATGTGATCAAGATCGAGGTTGCTGATCCGCCCGACCACCGATTCGGCCGCCGCCAGCGCAGCCGTCTCGTCGTGGTCCACCAGCAGGAGCGCGAACTCGTCGCCTCCGAGCCGGAAAGCCTCGCCGCCCTGGCGCAGGTTCCCGGCGACCTGCGAGAGGACACGGTCGCCCGAGGGATGCCCGAAGCGATCGTTGACGCGTTTGAAGTCGTCGATGTCCACGAAGCAGAGCGTGAGCGGCTTGACGTCCTCCTCTGCGGACTGAAGCTCGCGCTGGAGCCGCTCGTGGAAGTGGCGGTGGTTTCCGAGTCCGGTGAGCGGGTCGGTCAGGGCAAGCCGCATCGCGCGCAGCGCCCGATGCGTGGAGCGCTGGTAGAGCGAGATCGCGAGCAGCGGGCCGACGAGCGCGACGGAGAGCACGGGCGAACGCTCCCAGAGCACGACGAGCATGAGCGCGGCGGAGGCCATGAAGGCGAACGGCACGACCGTGGCGCGCAGGTTGGCGCGGATCAGGCGGAAGTAGGGCTGATCGGTGCTGATCGCGACAGCGCCGGTGATCAGGATCATGTCGACCCAGTAATCGGCCGCCGCCGCGAGCATGACCTTCGCGAGCAGTGACCCGACCCCGTTGCCGTGGAGGGGGGCGATCAGCGCTCCAGCGGCGAGCGCCACCAATGCGAAGACCGCCACGTTGAAGGCGACACGCGTGAGCGGCCGGTGCTCCAGCAGATGCATGATCGCCGTAGCAGCGAGGAGGAGGATCGCCCCGCCGGCCCATCCGAACAGGACGATTGCCGCGACTGCGAAGACGAACGTCAGAGTGATGACGCCTCCGCTGTCGGAGCTGATCGGCACCGGGAAGCGCTCGGCCAGCGTTGCAGCCGCGGTGAGCGCCGCAAGGCCGACCAGATCGCTGCCGCTGTGTGCCGTCGTCGCGTAGGTATACGCGGCCGCCGCCAGGACGCCGAACCCGGCGACGCACACCGGTACGAGCAAGGCGGCTAGCCTGCGCGGCGGTCCCGCCTGGGAGTTCATGTCAGCGGCTTACCAGCTGTACTGGTCGAGCGAAAACGGCCCCCAGGAAAACTGACCCAGGAGCGCCGCGAGCACCACCAGGACGACGAGCAGTGCGATCAGACGGGGCTTCCACTGCAACATTCATCAACCTCCAAGAGCGACGCCAACCAGACTGCAGGATTCTCTCGCGTCTCAGCCGCCCGTGTATCACCCCATCGGGTGATTCGCCGATTACGGTTTAGAAGTGGTTTCGGGGACCTTCAGGGCTGCCTAGGGCCCGGGAAGCCCGGCTTCGGCCAGCGGCCGCCGCCCCCAGGCAAAGCGGTCCCGGTACCAGCCGGAGAGCTGGGCGACGGCGACGCCGTACCGTGACGAGTGGACGAACCACCCGTTCCCGAGGTAGATCCCCATGTGGTCGATCTGGGCAGGTTGGGAGGCCGGCCCCTTGGCGCCCCAGAAGAGCAGGTCTGCCGGCTGCAACTTCGCGAAGGAGATGCGCCGGGCCTTCGGCACCTCGCCGCTCAGGGCGTAGGTCGTGCGCCCGCGGAGGACGTCCGGGAGCTTCCCTCCGTCCGGGTAGCGCTGGAGCTTGTACACCCGCCAGACGAAGCCGGAGCAGTCGAATCCGCCGTGCGCCTCGGCCCCGTAGGGCCAGTCGGGACCCTCGCTCTCGCCGCCCCAGACGTACGGGTAGCCGATCAGCGAGGCGGCGGTAGTGAGGATCTTTCTCTGCCACGGGGTGAGCTGGGGCAGCGTGAACGTCGCCGCCGCGTCGAGTGTCGATTGGGCCTCCCCGCCGGAGAAGCGCAGGATCTGCGCGGCGGAATAGGCGGCCTCCGCCCGGGTGGCCGGCTCGTTCGGCAGCAATTCGAGGTCGTCCTGTGAGGCGGGGTGGTTCGTCCGTAGGCCGAGCAGGCGCGCGGTCGCCTCGGTTCCGAAGCGGGACGGCGGCGTGAGCCCGGCTGCCTTCGCGCGGGCCTGGAAGAGCTTCGCCGCATCGGTCAGCCCGAGCGTGTTGACGAGGCGGGAGTCCAGCCCGGCCATCGTGACCGTGCTCGACGTGGACGCCTGAGTGAGGGGCGACGTATGGGTGAGTGCCGCTGCGAGGCCCTCGAGCGTCCGCCGTGTCAGCGGGTCCTGCGGCCGGAAGGTCGTCAGCTCTCCGGTCATGACACCAGCCGCGAGCACCGCCTTGATCTGCGGCTGCGCCCAGGAGACCGGCCCGGAGGCGGCGCTCGGCGACGCGCTGATCAGCGCTGCGAGCGCACAGGCAAAGAGGAGGCGGCGGCCCATAGTCCGTGCTATCGGCGGTCGATTCGATCACTTTAGTTCTAAGCTGTGTGGGTGGACCTGGAGATCACCCCGGAGCCGAGCGAGGAGGAGCGGAACGCGATTCTCGAGGCGCTCCGGCTCGAGGAGGACGAGCTCGACAAGCCAACGCCGTGGCGGCGGGCGGGACTCGGCCCCGAGCCGGATCAGGCCGGGGCGGAACCGCGCCAGAGCCTCGGCGCGACGCGCGCGTAGTCCAGGCCCGAGACCCAGGTCAGAACGAGCGCGACGAGCAGCGCCCACCACGCGAATTGATCGCGCCAGGCCCCTGCTGCGGCGAAACCTCCAACCCCCGCGGCAACCGCCTGTGACCACGTCTTGAGCTTGCCGAGGTCGCGAGCCTGAAGCACGACGCCACGCTCCAGTGCAGCCAGCCGCAGGCCTGACACGAGGAACTCGCGCACGACGATCCCCGCGACCATCCAGCCGGGGACGACGTCTCCCTCGACAAGCATGATCAGCACGGCGATCACGAGGATCTTGTCGGCGACGGGATCGAGGAGCGACCCGAGCGGCGATGTGCGACCTCTGCGCCGGGCGATCCGGCCGTCGAACCAGTCGGTTGCCATCGCGACCGCGAACAGGGCCGTCGCCCAGTAGTTGTGCCCGTGAAAGTCGAGGGCGTAGAGCAGCACGACGAACGGGACGGCCAGGGCCCGAGCGACGGTGAGCTGGTCGGCGAGGCCCATTGCTGGAGAATACGGCCCTCAGATGTCGGCCTTCAGCAAAGTCTTGGTTGCGAACCGCGGCGAGATCGCGATCCGCATCTTCCGCACGCTCCGCGAGCTCGACATCGCCACGGTCGCCGTCTACTCGGATTCCGATCGCGCGGCGGCGCACGTCGCTTTCGCGGACGAGGCGTATCTGATCGGCCCCGGTCCGCCCACGCAGAGCTACCTGAAGAGCGAGGCGATCTTCGAGGCGGCCGAGCGCTCCGGGGCCGAGGCAGTCCATCCCGGCTACGGCTTCCTGGCCGAGAACGCGGCGTTCGCGCGGGCCTGTGACGAACACGGACTCGTCTGGATCGGCCCGCCGCCCGCGGCGATCGAAGCGATGGGCTCCAAGATCGAGGCGCGCGAGCGCATGCGAGCAGCCGGGGTGCCGATCGTGCCCGGGGTCACGGAGCCCGTCGAGTCGGCGGAGGAGGTGATCAGGCTGGGAGACGAGCTCGGCTGGCCGATTGCGATCAAGGCCTCGGCCGGAGGCGGCGGGAAGGGCCTGAAGGTCGTGCGGACTGCCGACGAAGCGGAGCGAGCCTACGAGTCCGCGCGGCGGGAGGGGGAGGCGTACTTCTCCGACTCCGCCGTGTACGTCGAGCGCTACCTCGAGGATCCGCGCCACATCGAGGTGCAGATCCTGGCTGACGCGCACGGCAGCGTGATCCATCTCGGCGAGCGCGACTGCACCATCCAGCGGCGCCACCAGAAGCTGGTCGAGGAGACGCCCTCGCCCGCCGTCGACGAGGAGCTACGCGAGCGGATCGGCCGGATCGCGGTCGACGCTGCCCGGGCCGTCGACTACCGCGGGGCAGGCACCCTCGAGGGCCTACTGACACGCGAGGGCGAATGGTTCTTCCTCGAGATGAACACGCGCATTCAGGTCGAGCACACCGTTACGGAGCTCGTGACGGGTCTCGATCTCGTGCGGGAGCAGGTGCTGATTGCTGCGGGCAAGCCGCTTTCTATCCGGCAGGAGGACGTGTGCTTCAACGGGCACGCTCTCGAGTGCCGCATCAACGCGGAAGACGTCGCAAACGGCTTTCTTCCTGCACCGGGGACGATCACGGCCTACCGGGAGCCGGCTGGGCCGGGTGTTCGGGTCGACGCGGGGGTCGTGTCGGGCAGCGAGATCTCGCCGCTCTACGACCCCATGATCGCCAAGCTCGTCGTCCACGACGTCGACCGCGAGCATGCGCGCCGGCGGATGCTGCGAGCGCTCGACGAGTTCTCGATCGGGGGAGTGAAGACTCTGATCGGATTCCACAAGGCGCTTCTGACGCATCCGTGCTTCGTCGAGGGCGCGACGTGCCACGGGCTCGTCGAGTCGGAGCTGATGGCTGCGCGGGCAGCAGAGCTGGAGAACGGCGGGTGGGGTGAGGTCGCGGTCGACGGACCCAGTGCCGGTCTGAAGGAGAGGATCCGCTCGGTCGAGGTGGATGGGCGCCGGTTCGAGGTGCGGCTGCTACGACCCGAGCCGCCCTACGCAGAGCTTGCGCGGCGGAGGAAGGAGCGAGCACGTGGCGCCGGCGCGGGCGCCGGCAAGGATGCGGTCGTGAGCCCGATGCAAGGAACCGTTCTCGCGGTGGAGGTCGAGGAAGGCCAGGAGGTCGAAGCGGGCCACGTCCTGTGCATCGTCGAGGCGATGAAGATGGAGAACGAGGTGCACGCACACCGCGCCGGAAGGGTCACGGAGCTGTCGGTTGCGCCTGGTCAGCCGGTGACGACCGGACAGGTGATCTGCGTCGTCGCCGCCGACTGACAATCGGCGCGCATCCGGCACAGACACGTAAGCGTTCTTCCGGTAGCGTCGATCTCGAGGGTGGTGGGATGGTGCCTCCACCCAAGGGTGGGGGCGCGTGCGCACGTGTACCCGTAATACGGGTGCTGAAGAAGGGCGCTGAGGACTGCACCGCGTGCTTCCTGGCGGCCAGTAGACTCGCCCGCGCCCGTGGATCTCTACGAGTACCAAGGCAAGGAGCTGTTCCGGCGCTTCGGCATCCCCGTCTCCGACGGAAGGCTCGCGACCACGCCGGCCGAGGCGCGCTCGGCTGCGGAGGAGCTTGGCACGCAGGTCGTCGTCAAAGCGCAGGTGCTGACCGGCGGGCGCGGGAAGGCCGGCGGCGTGAAGCTCGCCGAGAGCCCGGACGACGCCGAGGCGAAGGCGAATGACATCCTCGGGCTCGACATCCGTGGCCACGTCGTGCGCAAGATCTGGATCGAGCAGGCTTCGGAGATCGCGAAGGAGTACTACCTCTCCGTGACGTTCGATCGCGGTGCGAAACAGCCGCTGCTCATGCTCACGACGGAGGGCGGCGTCGAGATCGAGCAGGTTGCCGAGGAGAATCCCGATGCGCTCGCGCGCCTCCACGTCGACCCGCTGGAGGGCTTTCAGCCCTACCAGGCCCGCCGGCTCATTTACGGCGCGGGGATCGACGACCCGGGCGAGCAGAAGCAGATCCTCGCGATCGTCGAGAAGCTCTACCGCTGCTTCGTCGAGAGCGACGCGATGCTCTGCGAGATCAATCCGCTGATCGTCACGCCGGAGGGTGAGGTCAAAGCGCTGGACTCCAAGTTCACGGTCGACGACAGTGCGCTCTTCCGGCATCCGGACGTGGCGGAGATGCGCGATGTCGGCGCCGCCGACCCCCTGGAGACACTCGCCGGCGAGAAGGGGGTCACCTACGTGAAGCTCGACGGCGAGGTCGGGATCCTGGGGAACGGCGCCGGCCTGTCGATGTCCACGGTCGACGTCGTCGTGGTCGCCGGTGGCCGGCCCGCCAACTTCTGCGACCTGGGCGGCGGCGGCGATGCACAGGGCGTGGTCGACGCGCTCGAGGTGATCACGCAGGATCGCCAGGTCGAGTCGATCTTCTTCAACATCTTCGGCGGCATCACGCGCTGCGACGAGGTCGCGCGCGGAATCCTGACGGCGCTCGAGCAGATGAAGATCGAGCTGCCGATCGTCGTCCGGCTCGACGGCACGAACGCCGAGGAGGGCAGGCGGATCCTGGCCGACGCGGCGCCGCCGAACCTGCACGTCGAGCCGACGATGCTGGAGGCCGCGGAGCGGGCCGTGGAGCTCGCCGGAGTCGAAGAGTGAGCGGCCTCGTGGAGGGGGATGGGGGGAACCGGGAGGTTCCCGCGCTTGATTTCCTCGGCACGCGCCGCGACCTGCGCGCGGCGCGTGCCGAGGCGTACCTGGAAGAAGAAGGGGGCTCGTGGGGGAAACATGGTTTCCCTCGCGGGAGCGAGCCGAAGGCGAGCGACGAGCGCGGAGCGGGCCGTGGAGCTCGCCGGAGTCGAAGCGTGAGCGGCCTCGTGGAGCGCGCCGACGCATGAGTGACGTCTGGAGCAGCCGCGCGCAGGCTTTCCGGGAGAGCCCGACCCATCGCGAAGGCCCGGATCTCGACCTGCTTGTCGAGATGTGCGAGCCCGGCGAGGCGGTCAAGGCGCTCGACGTCGCGACCGGGGGCGGGCACGTCGCGCGTCGCCTGCGTGAGCAAGGCTGCACGGTCGTGACGGTCGATCCTGCCCCGGGGATGCGGCCCGACGTCGTCGCCCGCGCCGAGCACCTTCCGTTCGACGACGGCAGCTTCGACGTGGTCGCATGCAGGATCGCCCCGCACCACTTCGAGGACATCGAGGCGGGGGTCGCCGAGATGGCCCGCGTGACTCAGCACCTCCTCGTGATCGAAGACAATCTCTACGTCAGCGAGGAGGTCGAGGAAGCCGAGCGCCTGCGCGACCCGACGCACGTCCGCTGCTACTCCGAGGACGAGTGGAAGAACATGCTCACGGAGGCCGGGCTGGAGGTGGAGCGGGTTGAACCGTTCGAGCGCCGCGTCGACGTGGTCGGCTGGCTGGCGCGCGTCGACACACCCCCGGCGGACGGGGAGCGCGTCCTGGAGCTGCTCGCGAATCGGATCGAGGACGGCGCCGTGACGTTCCAGTCGATCGTGATCAAGGCCCGCAGGAGCCAGAAGTAACTGTGGCGATCATCGTCGACAACGAGACGCGGCTCGTCGTCCAGGGTCTCACCGGAAGCGAGGGTCGCTTCCACGGCCTGCGGAACCGCCACTACGGGACGCAGGTCGTCGCCGGTGTCACACCCGCCAAAGGCGGCCAGGACGTCGAGGGGATCCCCGTCTTCAACACGGTCGCCGAGGCGGTCGACCAGGCGGGCGCCAACACGACGCTGATCTTCGTCCCGGCCCGGTTCGCCACGGACGCAATCTACGAGGCCGTCGACGCGGGGATCGAGACCGTGATCTGCATCACCGAGCACGTCCCCGCACACGACATGCTCCGCGTCCACACGTACATCCGCACGAAGGGCGTCACGATGATCGGCCCCAATTGCCCCGGCGCCCTGTCGCCGGGTAAGGCGAACGTCGGAATCATCCCCGCGGAGATCTTCAGCAAGGGCTCGATCGGCCTCGTGTCGCGCTCGGGGACGCTGACGTACCAGATCGGCCACGAGCTCACGCAACTCGGGCTCGGCAACTCGACGATCGTCGGGATCGGCGGCGACCCCGTGGTCGGATCGTCCTTCATCGACGTGCTCGGGCGTTTCGAGGCGGACGACGAGACCGAGCTGATCGTCCTGGTGGGCGAGATCGGCGGCGACGAGGAGGAGAAGGCGGCGCGCTTCGTGCAAGAGCACGTCTCCAAGCCCGTGCTGGCCTACATCGCCGGCTTCTCGGCTCCCCCGGGAAAGACGATGGGGCACGCCGGCGCGATCATCTCCGGCTCGTCGGGCACAGCCTCGGCGAAGAAGGAAGCACTCGAGGCCGTCGGCATCACCGTCGGGACGACTCCGACCGAGGTCGCCCAGCTGGTCGCCGACCGGTTCGGCGCTCGCTCCGCGTAACGCTTCCCGATCGTTCCGACCCGCGCTCTACACTCGCGACATGGAGACGGTCTCTTTCGCGCGAGGCGTACCCGCGCCCGAGTGCCTTCCGGTCGCTGCGCTTGCGGACTGTGCTCGCGCCGCCGTCGAGCGGGACGGTGAGACCGTCCTCTCCTATGGCCCGGTCGGCGGCTACGCGCCCCTGCGGGCTTGGATCGCCGAGCGGCACGGAGTCACTCCCGAGCGCGTCTTCGTCACCAACGGTTCGCTGCAGGGCTTCGTCTTCCTCGCCGAGCGCTTCGGCGCAGGGCGCGTGCTGGTCGAGTCACCGACCTACGACAGACCCCTCAAGATTCTCGCGGCACGGGAGTTCGAGGTCGTGCCGCTCCCGATGGACGACGAGGGTCTCGACCCGGAGGCGCTCGAGCACGAGCTGCGTACGGGCCCGAAGCCGTCGTTTCTCTACACGATCCCCACCTTCCAGAATCCGAGCGGCCGGACTCTCTCGACCGACCGGCGCCGGCGGCTCGTCGAGCTGGCCCGGGAATATGAGTTGCTGGTGCTCGAGGACGATCCCTACGGCCTCGTCCGATTCGAGGGCGAGGCGCCGCCGACACTCTTCGAGCTCGAAGGAGGAAAGCACGTTGCGTATTCCTCCTCGTTCTCGAAGACGATCGCTCCTGGCTTGCGCGTCGGCTATTTCATCCTCCCGGAGGCACTCGAGCGCGAGCTGGAGGTGATCGCCGTGTCGACCTACATCACCCCGGTGCTTCTCTCGCAGGCGACGGTGCACGAGTTTGTCGCACGAGGGTTGTTCGAGCCCAACCTCGAGCGGGTCCGAGCGCTGCTGAGGGCACGTCGCGACGTCATGCTCGAGGCGCTCGAGCGCGAGCTTGCCGGGTCCGCCTCGTGGAGCCGGCCCGAGGGCGGCTACTTCCTCTGGCTCGAGCTCCAAGACGGAACCGACGCGGAGGAGTTGCTTG
Organism: Gaiellales bacterium; assembly: GCA_038237865.1. GTDB lineage: Bacteria > Actinomycetota > Thermoleophilia > Gaiellales > Gaiellaceae > 3-1-20CM-4-69-9. The sequence goes on from JBBRYG010000011.1 coordinate 53,044, forward strand.
CGCGGGCGGAAGCGGCTGGCGTCACCTTCGTGCCCGGAACGGACTTCGGCGGGCCACCGTCGTCCGCGCGCCTCGCCTACAGCTTCGCGGCGCCGGACGAGATCGAAGCCGGCGTGCGCAGACTCGCGGCGCTCATCGGGCAGGGCGTCGCAGCCTGATCAGGCTGCGTAGCGCGAGAAGTCACCGAGCGGTCTCGGGATCAAGCGCGGCTGGCGAGGCGGCACCAGCGAGCCCCGGCTGTGTAGGCGAAAGGTCGGACATGGATCGATCCCCTGGAGCGCACAGAGACCGGCCCTCCGGAAGTAGCAGTCGTCGCACGTCACACCGTTTCGCTTGCTCACCAATCCCCCTTGAGTCCCGCAGCTGACAAGGGGCCATACTACGAAGCTGCCACCGGAGCGCAAGAGTTGCCTCCACTGAAAACTGCGCAATTTCCGGGGCTTTTGGAGAGGCTGCGCTAGGCCTTTGGAGGCAATGTTGCCAGAGCGTGCAACGCCTGTTGAAAGTTCTTCACAGGGATGATTCGCAGCCCATGCGCGTACTTCCTCGCATCGCGGTAGTTGTCCCCGGCAGGCACCAGGAACACGTCCACATGCGCGCGGCGCGCCCCGATCGTCTTCTGCTTCACGGCTCCGATTGCCGCGACGGAGCCATCGGGCTCGATCACGCCGGTTGCGGCGACCCGGTAGCCGTGGTCGACGTTTCGACCCCGCTCCTCGAGGATCTGCAGTGCGAAGGCGAGCCCGGCCGAGGGACCGCCGACGTTGCTGAGGTTGAAGTCGACCTCGAACGGCACCTTCACCTTCAGGGCCGGCTGCGGGAGGATCCCGAGGATCGGCCGCCCGGAGGGCCGGTCGCGCGAGAGTCGGACGTCCTCCTGTTGCCGTCGTCCGTTCCGCAGAAACGTGACATGGAGGACGTCGCCGACGTCGTGCTTCCCGATCCGCGTTCGTAGCTCGGTGCTGGTGCGGACGCGCTTGCGATCGATCCCGACGATCACGTCGCCTGCTTGCAGCTTTCCGCCGGCGTCGGTGTTGCCGTACACGATCGACACGCGGATGCCTTCGATCCGGATCTGCACCTGGTAGCCGAGCGCCCGGAGCGCCACCGCGGAGGCCACCTGCTGGGACAGGCGCATGTCGAGCCTGTCGGCCGCGACGCGCTGGCTGTCCGACACCCCCGGGGGCGTGATCTCCTCGTGCTGGACGAGCGAGGCACCCTGGCGCAGGCCTGGAAAGAGGCGCTCCAGGAGCGTCGCCTTCCGCTCGAGCACGTCGACGTAGTAGATGCCGCCGCGAGTGTCCTGCTTTCCGCCCGGAACATCGACCAGGCTCGCGAGCGGGTGCGCCTCATCCGGAATCAGCAGGAACGAATCCGTCGTGGTCGTGATCAACAGGACGAGCGTCACGACGAGCAGCACGAGGCCGGCGACGGCCAAGCGCAGGGGGGTGAACGCTCTCCGCACCGCGGGGAGGATACTCAGAGCGAGGCGGCGCCTTAAGGAAGGAGGGGCCAACGGGGGAACCGGGGTTCCCCCGGCCTTAGCCCACGGCCGACCAGGACCAGCCGCCGCCGGAGCCGGATTCATTCCGGCGGGAGGTTCACAACGGAGAGGGGAACGCCCTACCCGGCGCGCCCTGCGCCGGCTCCGCTCACGCCGGACTGCGCTTCCGATGGGAAGGAGGGGGCCAACGGGGGAACCAGGGGTTCCCCCGTTCTCAGAGCCGCCGCCGGAGCCGGATTCATTCCGGCGGGAGGCTCACAACCGGAGAGGGGAACGCCCCACCCGGCGTGCCCCTTGCCGGCTCCGCTCACGCTCGACCCGCGCTTCCGACGGGAAGGAGGGGGCCAACGGGGGAACCAGGGGTTCCCCCCGTTCTGTCCGGCGGGAGGCTCACAGCGGAGAGGGGGAGACGCGAGCGGGCGCGCTCCGGGCCGGCTCCGGTCACGCCGAACCTGCGCTTCCGACCACAAGGAGGGGGCCAACGGGGGAACCAGGGGTTCCTCCGTTCTGTCCGGCGGGAGGCTCACAACGGAGAGGGGAACGCCCGGCCAAGCGCGCCCTCCGCGGGCTCCGTCGCGCCGGATCCGCGCGGCCGATCGCAAGGAGGGGGCAAACGGGGGACCCAGGGGTTCCCCCGTTTACAGCAGGGCCGACCAGGACGAGACGCCGCCGGAGCCGGATTCATTCCGGCGTGAGGCTCACAGCGGAGAGGGGGACACGCGAGCGGGCGCGCCGCCCGCCGGCCCCGAGCACGCTCGGCCTACGCTCCCGCGAGCAAGGAGGGGGCCAACGGGGGAACCAGGGGTTCCCCCGTTCTTAGGTTCCCCCGTCTAAAGCCCGCGTGCCAGCCCGCCGTCCACTCCGAGCACGATTCCCGTCACGTAGCTCGCCCGGTCGGAGGCCAGGAAGCACACGACGTCCGCGAACTCTTTCGGCGTGCCCCAGCGCCCGAGCGGGATCTCCGTCAGGTCGGTCTCGCTCGGGCCGCCCGGGTAGAGCTGCTCGAGGCGCGCGGTCTCGATCCGCCCGGGCGCGACACAGTTGACGGTGATCCCTCTTGGGCCGAGCTCCCGGGCGAGCGTCTTCGCCCAGCCGGTGACGCCGGGACGGAGCGCATTCGAGAGCGCCAGGTGCGCGGTCGGTTCCTTGACCGCCACCGACGTGATCGCGATCACGCGGCCGTGGCCATTTCGCTCGAGGTGCGGCAGGCAGAGCCGCGTGAGGCGTACGGCCGGCAGTAGGAGGAGCTCGAACGCCTGCTCGAGCGCCTCGTCGGTGATGTCCGTCGCGGTACCCGGCGGCGGGCCGCCGCTGTTCCAGACGAGGATGTCGATGCCGCCGAACGCCGCCACGGTTCGTTCGACGAGCGCCTGCAGGTCGCGTGGGCTCGTCACGTCACCGCGGACGGCGAGTGCGCCGATGCGGTCGGCCTCCCGCTCCAGTAGATCGCGGCGGCGTGCGAACATCGTCACGTGCGCTCCTTCGTCCGCGAGCGCTTCGGAGATCGCAAGCCCCATTCCCGAGGAGGCGCCGCAGACGATCGCGACGCGTCCTTTCAGGCCGAGGTCCACGACTCGCTAGGTGCTGAGGATGCTGACGACGTCGCGCACCGCATCCGCGGATGTAGCAAGCGCGGAACGCTCTTCCTCCGAGAGGTCGAGCTCGACGATCTCCTCGATCCCGCTCGCGCCGAGCTTCACCGGGACACCCATGTAGAGCCCGTCGATGCCGTACTCACCTTCGAGATAGGCCGTGCAGGGCAGGAGGCGCTTCTCGTCGAGGACGACCGAGTCGACCATCTGTGCGGCCGCCGCCCCGGGCGCATACCAGGCGGACGTTCCGAGGAGCTCCACGAGCTCGCCGCCTCCTTTAGCGGTGCGCGCCACCATCGCGTCGATCTTGTCCTTCGCGACGAGCTTCGTCAGCGGAATCCCGCCGACCGTCGTCGCCGAGACGATCGGGACCATCTGATCGCCATGGCCCCCGAGCACCGTCGCCTGCACGTCTTTCACAGACGCGCCCGTCTCCCAGGCGATGAAGGTGGAGAAGCGCGCGGTGTCGAGGATCCCCGCCATCCCGAACACCCGTCCCTTCTCCCAGCCCGAGACGTTCTTGGCCACGTGGCACATGGCATCGAGGGGATTCGAGACGACGATCAGGACCGCGCCCGGTGACGTCCGGACGACGTTCTCCGTCACGTCCTTGACGATCTTCTCGTTCGTGGAGACGAGGTCGTCGCGGCTCATGCCCGGGGAACGGGGAAGGCCGGCCGTGACCACCACGACCTCCGAGCCCGCCGTCTCGTCGTAGCTGTTCGATCCGGACACCGACGGCTCGTACCCCAGCACGGCGCCCATCTGGTCGATGTCGAGCGCCTTGCCCTGCGGCAGACCCTCCTTGATGTCGACGAGGACAACCCGCGCGTAGTCGCGCGTCGCGAGCACCTGTGCGCAGGTGGCTCCGACGTTCCCGGCGCCGACGACGGTGACTTTGACGCGCTCAGGCAACGCGCGCGCCAAGTCTTTCGATCAACGCGTCGGCGACGTCGCTCGTTCCGACGGCGGTCGGGTCGTCGCGCGAGGGCTTCATGTCATAGGTCACGCTCTTGCCCTCCGCGATCACCTCGGCGATCGCCGCCTCGAGGTTGTCAGCCGCTTCCTCTTCCTCGAGGTGGCGGAGCATCAGCATGCCGGAGAGGAGCTGCGCAATCGGGTTGACCTTGTTCTGGCCCGCGTACTTGGGCGCGGACCCGTGCGTCGGCTCGAAGACGGCCACCTCCTCTCCAAAGTTGCCGCCGGGCGCCAGGCCGAGCCCGCCGATCATTCCGGCGCAGAGGTCGGAGAGGACGTCCCCGTAGAGGTTCGGCAGGACGAGGACGTCGTACTCCTCAGGTCGCTGGACGAGCTGCATGCACATGTTGTCCACGATCCGGTCGTCGAACTCGATGTCGTCATTCTCGGCTGCCACCTCCTGGGCGACGCGGAGATAGAGGCCGTCCGAGAACTTCATGATGTTCGCCTTGTGGACGGCCGTGACCTTGCGGCGGCCGTTGCGGCGCGCGTAGTCGAAGGCGAACTGAACGATGCGGCGCGTGCCAGTGATCGAGATCGGCTTGATCGAGATCCCGGCGTCGCGGTTGCGGAGCTTGCCCCCATGGCCCTCGATCCAGGAGATCAGCTCCTCCGCGTCGTCGGTGCCCTGCTCGTACTCGATCCCGGCGTAGAGGTCCTCGGTGTTCTCGCGGACGATGATCAGATCGACGTCGTCGAAGCGGCTGCGGACGCCGGGATAGGTCTTGCACGGACGCACCTGGGCGTACAGGTCGAGCTCTTTGCGGAGTGCGACGTTGACCGACCGGAAGCCGCCCCCGATCGGCGTCGTGATCGGCCCCTTGAGCGCGACACCCGTTTCTCGGACCGCATCCAGTACCTCTGGCGGGAGCGGATTGCCGCCGTGCTCGTCCATCTGGTCGGCGCCCGCTTCGCGCACGTCCCAGTCGAACTCGACGCCGGTCGCCTCGAGCACGCGGCGGGTCGCCTCGGTCAGCTCGGGACCGGTGCCGTCGCCCGGAATCAGTGTCACGCGGTGCGCCACGGCGGCGGACTCTAACGACGCGGGATAGAGTCACGCGCCGCATGACCCTTCTGGAGGCAGCGACCAAGGCGGACGAGCTCGCGCAGGCGGGATCGGAGCGCGAGCTCGCCACGCTGCGCCAGCAGTGGGACGACGAGGTCGAGTCGGCGGCTCGCAGTAGCGACTACCGGGAGCGTGTCGTCGCGTATCGGGCGATCGGTCAGTTCCGCTTCCGGCAGAAGCTGGAGCTGCTCCGCCGCGGGCTCGAGGACGAGAGCCCTGCTGCGCGGGGCTCTGCTCTCGTCTCCGTGGCCTCGCTCTCCAAGGAGCATCCGGGCGTTGTCAACCAGGCCCGGCCGCTCCTGCACACGCTCGTCTCCACCGATCCGAACGCAGCCGTGCGGCGGCTCGCGGCCGTCTGTCTTCGAAACGGCTCTGCGCAGCGCGAGACGATCGTGTTGCTGAACGGACTGGCGGAGGACGACGAGCAGGAGCCCGAGCTACGGAAGGCCGCCCGCGCGGTCGCGGCGGAACTGAAGAAGCGCGCGGCCGCGCCGAAGAGCTAGAACGGTTCGTCAAGCGGTGCCTAAGACGCGCAGCTGCGGCAGACGCGCGCAGCCATGTGCTTGCCGCAGGACGGGCAGGTCCGCCGCCGCCGCTTCCACTCGAGCGCGCTCTTTTGCAGGCCGGCCTGCGTCATCACCCAGCCGGAGCCCATCGTCACCACTGCCAGAAGCGCGACGTGCGCTTCGATCAGCATCTTCACTCCTTGGAGGACGTCTCGCGGGGGCGCCGCCGCGCGTGCGGGTGCGCCTGGAAGTACAACTCGCGCCGCCGCCGGTCGGATACGTGGGTATAGAGCTCGGTGGTGGCGAGATCCGCGTGGCCGAGCATCTCCTGCACGGACCGGAGATCGGCACCGCCCTCGAGCAGATGCGTCGCGAACGAGTGGCGGAGAAGATGAGGATGCACCCGCTCGGGCTCCAGGCCGGCCTTCGCAGCCAGCTTTCGCAGGATCAGGAAAGCGCCGGCACGCGTGAGCGGCCCTCCGCGTGCGTTCAGGAAGAGCTCTGGCCTGTGGCGGGTATCGAGATAGGGGCGGCCCTGCGCGAGATAGCGGCGTAGCGCCTCGGTTCCCTGCCTCCCGATCGGCACGATGCGCTCCTTGCCGCCCTTGCCGAACGCCCGCACAAGCCGCTGGTCGAGGTCGACGCCGGTCTTGTCCAGCCCGACGGCCTCCGAGACCCGCAGCCCGGCTCCATAGAGAAGCTCCACGAGGGCGCGGTCCCGGAGCGAGCGCGGCGTGCTGCCGTTCGCCGCGTCGATCAGACGCTCGGCCTCCGCCGGTGAGAGCGTCCGCGGGAGGCGGCGCTGCCGGCGCGGGAGGTCGAGCTCGGCGGCGGGGTTGTCGGTGCGCATGCCCAGAAGCGCCTGGTGGCGAAAGAAGGAGCGGAGCGCTGCGATCCGGCGTGCGATCGTCGTACCGGCGAGACCATCCGCGCGTAGCTGCGCCACGTAACGCTCGAGCTCCTCGGTGGTGACGGATCCCACCGGCCTGCCGAGCCAGCCCCCGATTGCGGCAAGATCGCGCCGGTACGCCTCGACCGTCTTGGGCGCTCGTCGAGCCGCCAGAAGCGCGAGGAAGCCTTCGACTTCAGGATCTGGGGTGCGCTCGGTCATAGACACGGCGAAGCCTCCTCCCATCGACGTGTGAATACATCTGTGTCGTCGAGAGCGAGCTGTGCCCGAGCAGCTCCTGGATCGTGCGGAGATCGGCCCCTCCTTCGAGCAGATGCGTCGCGAAGGCGTGCCGGAGCCGGTGCGGGTGGGCGAAGACGCGCCTCAGCGTCGAGGTGTTCAGCCGCCGGCCGCGGACGGAGAGGAAGATGGAGTTCTCTGCTCCCCGCGCGAGCTCCGGGCGCGCGTCACGCAGATAGCGCGCGAGCCAGTGCGCCGCCTCTTCGCCGAGCGGGACGACGCGCTCCTTGCCGCCCTTGCCGCGGACGTGGATCAGCTCCTGGTCGAAGTCGACGTCCACCAGGTCCAGGTCGACCGCCTCCTGGCTGCGAAGCCCCGCCGAATAGACCAGCTCCAGAAGCGCACGGTTGCGGAGCGCCAACACCCCGTCGCCACCGACCGTCTCGAGCGCCGTCTCCACCTGCTCCTGCTTCGGCGCCTCCGGGAGTCGCCGCGGGCGGCGCGGCGCGAGCGCGGCGTCGGGCACGCGCGCGCGACCGAGCGTGAAGCGGAGGAAGCTGCGTACAGCAGCCAGCTTGCGCCCGATCGTGGCCGGCGCGAGCTTCCGTGGGCGCGCGCGCCCCAGCTCGGCGACGTAGTCGGCGAGCACCCGGATGTCGGCGTCTTCGAGCCCGGCTCCGCGCCGGCTCAACCATGCGCCGAACTCCTCGACGTCGTAGCGGTAGGCGCGGCGTGTCCCTTCGCTGAGGCCGGGGGACGCGAGGAAACGCTCGATCGAGGCGGTGATGTCCACTCGCAGGGATTCGTGTCCGGAGTAGCATCGCCTTCCCGTGACCGCTCCGCTCGAGCGCTTCGCCGACCTGATCGTGGGTTTCGGCGCCAACGTCCAGCCTGGCCAGCTGGTGGATGTTTCCGCCGACGTGGGGAAGCAGGCGCTCGTCCGTGAGATCGCTGCGGCCGCGTACCGGCGCGGGGCGAAGTTCGTCGACGTCTCCTACTTCGACCCGCACGTCAAGCACGCGCGCGTCGCCAACGTCGCCGACGAATCGCTGGAGTACATCCCCCCGTGGTTCGGCGAGCGCGTCCTGCAGCTCGGGCGGGAGCACGCGGCGACGATCTCGCTCTCCGGCCCGGCCGAGCCCGGCCTTTTCGACGATCTCGACCCGAAGCGGCTCGGGCGCGACATCTACCCGCGCGTCAAGGAATGGATGGATGTCACAAACGACCGGACGGTCAACTGGTGCGTGGCCCCTTGCCCAACCGACTCATGGGCCCGGCTCGTCTATCCGGATCTCGAGGCCGAGCAAGCGCTTTCGAAGCTCTGGGAGGACATCGTCCACGTCTGCCGGCTCGACGAAGACGATCCGATCGGTGCCTGGAAGGATCGCAACGCGACGATCAAGGGTGCGGCCGAGCGACTGACCGCTCGCGGGTTCGAGGCCATCCAGCTCGAGGGCCCGGGCACAGATCTGACCGTCGGTTTGCTGCCGACGTCCTCCTGGCTCGGCGGCGGCGATACCACGGTCGACGGGATCGACCACATGGCGAACCTTCCGACCGAGGAGGTCTTCACCACGCCCGACCCCGCCCGGGTCGAGGGAACCGTCCGCGCCACGAAGCCGCTCTACGCGCAGGGCCGCGTGATCGATGGGATTCGAATCCGGTTCGAGGGAGGCCGAGCGGTGGAGGTGGATGCAGACGTAGGAGGCGAGACCCTGCAGGCCCTGACGCAGCGTGACGAAGGCGCCGCCCGCGTCGGCGAGCTTGCGCTCGTGGATCGGGAGGGCCGGATCGGGCCCCTGGAGACCGTCTTCTACGACACGTTGCTCGACGAGAACGCCGCGAGCCACATCGCTCTCGGCGCTGCCTACGACCAGGGCGTGGGGGAGGGCGATCGGGAACGGATCAACAGGAGCGAGATCCATCTCGATTTCATGATCGGCGGGCCCGAGGTCGAGGTCACAGGGATCACCGCCGAGGGAGAGCGGGTGCCGGTGCTTCGAGAGAACGCCTGGCAGTTCTAAGGCACCGCTTGCGGTGCCGACCATCAGGGCGCGCGGGCTTTGCTCGTGCGTCCGTCTGAAATGACCGGTCGACCCGATCGCACTTCTTTCGAGACCACCACTAAGGCACCGCTTGCGGTGCCGACCATCAGGGCGCG
>JBBRYG010000012.1:0-59639 GCA_038237865.1 Gaiellales bacterium
GGGCGCTCCCCCCCCCCCGCGCCCGCCGCGGCCCCGCCCGCCCCCCCGCCCCGGGGGCCCGCGCCGCGGTCCCCCCCCCCCCCCCCCACGACCCCGTTGACCGATGAGCCAGCGCAGGGTCAAGATGCAGCGGCGCGAGCAGCGGGAAGTTGCCTCCGGCGACAGCGGCGGCAACCGGGGGGTGAAGATCGCAGCCGCCGGCGTGGCGCTCGTTGCGATCGGGGCGGTTCTCGTCTCCGGCGTGCTCGCGTCGCGCGGCAACGAGAACGCGAATCGTCCCGTCAGGGCGAACGCGAGCGCGACCGATGACGCCGTCGAGCTGTCCGGCACGGATCCGGTCACGGGTCGCCACGTCGACCTCGCTTCGTTCCGCGGCAAGGCGATCGTCCTGAACGTTTGGGGATCGTGGTGTCCGGGCTGCAACGACGAGGCGATCGATCTGCGTCGCTTCCAGGAGAAACACCCGAACGTGCAGGTCGTCGGGATCGACCTCAATGACACGACGGCTGGCGCGAAGACGTTCTACCGTCGCTGGGGCTGGAAGCATCCGAGCATCTCCGACCCGAAGGGCGAGATCGCGTCGAGCCTCGGTCTGCAAGGAACCCCGACGACCTTCTTCCTGAACCAGCGCCACCAGATCGTCACGCAGATCGTCGGTGCGACGGATCTCGCGGGGTTCGATCAGGGCCTGCGCGCGGCGACCTCCTCCTGACGTGTTGCACTTCGGGCCGGGCGCGCTTCTCGCGGCGTTCGCGGCGGGTTTCGTGTCGTTCGCTTCGCCTTGTGTCCTGCCGCTGATTCCGGGCTACCTCTCGTTCGTGTCGGGTGTGGGTTTCGACGAGCTGGGCGCGAACCAGCGCCGCGTCGTGACGACGACTGCCGCGTTCGTGCTCGGCTTCGGCGCGATGTTCACCGCGCTCGGCGCGGGCGCCGGGCTGTTCGGAAACGTCTTGCTCGACCACCGGCGGCCGCTGGAGATCGTCGCCGGGATCTTCATCGCGCTCGCCGGCGTCGTCTACGCGGGGCTGCCGCTGCCGCGCACGCTCCTTGCCGAGCGTCGCCTGCGTCCCCCGGGGACTCCGAGCAGCACGGTCACCGCTGTCGGAACGGGCCTTGCATTCGCCGTCGGGTGGACGCCGTGTCTCGGCCCGACGCTCGCCGCGATCCTAACTCTTGCCGCCGGCGGCGGACGTCCGGGCCAAGGCGCGGTGCTGCTCGCCGTCTACGCGCTCGGGCTGGGCGTGCCGTTCCTGCTCTTCGGCGTCGCCTTCACGCGAGCGCTCGCTCTCGTGCGCGCGCTTCGACGCCACTGGCGCGCCGTCAGCCTCGTGTCGGGCGGCTCGCTCGTCGCGTTCGGCGTCCTGCTCGCCACCGGGGATCTCGTCCGGCTCACCACGCGGCTCTCGCGATTCACCGGCTTCAGCATCTAGTTAGGCACTGTAATCCCCGGCAGTAGCTGAGATCCGACGCATGTGCGGATCGACTTCGCTGGAGTCGATCGGTGGCATCGCCAATTTGCCCTTGGCGGAGGGGTAGATCAGGTTTTACACTCGGTCGCAAACCGGTCGAGCGAGGGCGATGTCCCTCTACCACGGCGAAGGAGAGGAGAGACGATGACGATCCAGATTGGCGATACGGCACCGGATTTCGAGGCGGAGACGACGGAAGGCCGCATCGGCTTCCATGACTGGATCGGCGACTCATGGGCCGTGCTGTTCTCGCATCCGAAGGACTTCACCCCGGTCTGCACGACCGAGCTCGGCTACATGGCAAAGATCAAGCCCGAGTTCGAGCGCAGGAACGTGAAGGTCATCGGCCTGTCGGTCGATCCGACCGGCAACCATGAGAAGTGGGCCGGTGACATCGAGGAGACGCAAGGGCATGCGCCGAACTATCCGATCATCGGCGACGCCGACTTCAACGTCTCGAAGCTGTACGGCATGCTGCCGGCCGGCACGTCGGGCGACCCGAGCGAGCGCACCCCCGCCGACAACCAGACGGTGCGGAACGTCTTCGTGGTCGGCCCGGACAAGAAGGTCAAGCTCATCCTCGTCTACCCGATGACGACGGGCCGCAACTTCGACGAGGTGCTGCGGGTGATCGACTCGTTGCAGCTGACCGCGAAGCACAAGGTTGCGACACCGGTGAACTGGCAGCAGGGCGACGACGTGATCATCGCCGGCTCGGTCTCCGACGACGAGGCCAAGGAGACCTATCCGGACGGCTGGAAAGCGCCGCGACCCTACATCCGGATCGTGCCGCAGCCGAACTGACGCCGAATCGGTCGAGAAGGGTCGACACTTCCTCCCGGCCGAGCTTGCCGGGCCGGTCGCCTAGAGCTTCTCGGCGTACTCCTTGTACTCCTGTTTCACACGCTTGTCGGTCCCGAGGAAGGCGTGCTTCGACATGTCCGCGGTGTAACGGCTCGCGGGTGGCGTCCGGCCCAGGGCCTCGGCGACACTGCGGATGTGGTGTGGGCCGGCGCCGCAGCACACCCCGAAGTAGTCGACGCCGATCGCGGCGGCGTCCCGGGCGAAGTCGGCCAGCTCGTAGCGATTGCACGTGAAGGGGTCGAGCGCGGTCGGGAACGGGCGTCCCTCCGGCAGGCCGTCGTAGTGAGGATCGCGGAGCGACTGGAACGTGGGCTCCTCGGCGGTGGTCCGATAGGGCACGGGCAGGGCGGCGACATGCCCCTCGACCGCCTCCCGGACGCGCTCGATCAGGGGCAGCATCGTCTGCGGCCCGCGGATGCAGTTCAGGCCGACCACGTCGGCGCCCGCGGCCTCGAGCCGCTTGCACGCGTCCTCGGGCGTCCACCCCTCGCGGGTGTTCGGCTCCTGGTGGATCGCAAGCGTCACAACCGACGGGAGGCCGGTCTGCTTGATCACGTCGAGCGCGATCAGCGCCTCCTCGCCGTAAGAGAACGTCTCGCCGATGATCAGGTCGACTCCGGTGTCGACCGCCCAGCCGACCTGCTCCTCGAACATCCCACGGACGTTCGCCCGCGACTCGTCGTCGCCGACGAAGACGTTGGTATTGCAGATGTTTCCGGCGACGAGTGAGTCGGTCTCGGTCGCGACGTCCTTGGCGATCCGCAGCGCGCCCTTGTTCATCTCCTCGAGCAGCTCCTCCTTGCCGATCAGCCGCAGCTTCTCCCGGTGGGCGTAGTACGTGAACGCCTCCACGATGTCGGAGCCGGCGTGCACGAACTCGCGATGGAGCTCGGCGACGAGCTCGGGCTGCTCGAGCACGACCTCGGGGACGAACGCGCCGGCCTGCAGGTACCCGCGGCGCTCGAGCTCGAAGAGGTAGCCCTCGGCGCAGATCACAGGGCCTTCGCCGAGCCGCTCGAGCAGGCCGCGGTTGTCGGTTGGGGCTGAATCGGCCATTCGGTCTCCTGACCTCGGTTGCTTTCCCTACAACAGGTGTTGCGATTATTGTCCGAGCGAGGCGACAGCGCAAACGTGGCTCAATCTCCGACCCAGCCGGAAGCAGTGCACCGAGTCTCGACCGCGTACGGCCGGATCGAGCGGCTGCTCGCGGCCGACGAGCCGGTCATCCTCGACGGCGGCAACGCCACCGAGCTCGAGCGCGCCAAAGCGGGCGAGCTGCGAGATGCCGACCGCGGGCTCTGGGGAACGGGCGCCCTCTACACGGCGCCCTACGACGTCCTCGACGTCCACCGCAGCTACGCGGCCGCGGGCTGCGACGTGATCTCGACGAACACATGGGCGATGTTCGCGGCCGCGGAGCTCGAGGCCGGCGGACTCGTCGGCAGCAGCGGCCTCACGCACTGGATGGACGTGGCGCGGCTGGGAACGCGGCTGGCGCGCCAGGCGATCCAGGAGGAAGGGCGCGCGGACGCGTGCGCGGTTGCGTTCAGCGTCAACGGCGATGTCGACACCGAGGAGCGGCTCAGCACGCTCAGGCTCCTGACCCGCATCTTCGAGGACGACCCGCCCGATCTGATCCTGCTCGAGACGATGTCGCTGATCCGCGACGGCCTCACGTTTCCGGCGGTCGAGATCGCGCTCGAGACGGGTCTGCCGGTCTGGCTCAGCTTCCGGCGCTGCCGCCACGGGGTGTGCGGCGTGTACGGCCAGCACTGGGGCGGGCCGGAAGGCGACAAGTTCGGCCGAACAGCGCAGCAGTTCGAAAAGCTGGGCGTCAGCGCCCTGCTGATCAACTGCCTGCCCCCGGAGCACGTCGAGGGGATGCTGCCCTGGCTCCGCGACTTCACCGACTTGCCGCTCGGCGTCTACCCGAACCTCGGCTACTACTCGGATGGAGGGTGGCGGTTCGACGAGCGCGTCGGTCCGGAGGACTATGCCGAGCTGGCGCTGCGCTGGCGCCAGGAAGGAGCCCAGATCGTCGGCGGATGCTGCGGGACTTCTCCGGCGCACATCTCGGCCGCCCGCGAGCGATTGCAGGGCACGAAGCCCGGTCGGCCCCGCAGCGGACCGCCGCCGGACGTGGGCTCGCCCGCCCCTTCGCGAGCGATCGCCGAGCCGTGGCTCGACGAGCGCGGGCGCGCGCTCTATCCCCTGCCGTTCCCCGAGCTCAAGCTCGATCCGGACGTCTTCGTCCCGACGATCGGCAGCCTGCTCACGTGGAAGCACCTCTTGCTCGAGCGGATCGGAGCAGGGAAGCGTTGCCTCGACGTCGGCTGCGGCAGCGGCCTTCTGGCGATCCAGCTCGCACTCAACGACGCCGAGTCCGTCCACGCGGTCGACGTCCAGCGCGAGGCGGTCGCAAACACGCTCGCGAATGCATTCCGCAACGGCGTCGCCGACCGCGTCACCGGCGCGGAGGTCGACCTCTACATGCTCGAGCCCGAGCAGCGGTACGACATCGTCGTCGCGAGCCTCTACCAGATGCCCGTCGACCCCTTCGAGCACTTCGTCGGCCACCGGCCGCTCGACTACTGGGGCCGGAACCTGATCGACCATCTGCTGCGGTTGCTGCCGCTCCTCCTGGACGAGGACGGGGTGGCGTACGTGATGCAGCTCTCGATCCTGGGCCAGCTGCGGACCGCAGAGCTGATCGAAGAGCTCGGGCTCAGCTCTCGCGTCGTCGACTTCGGCTTCTTCCCCTTCACCGAGGTCTTCCAGCGGAACGCCGCTCAGATCGAGCACGTCGAGCAGCTGTCCGACGCCTACCACCTGCAGCTCGGCGACGCCGACCTGATGGTCGCCTACCTGTTGGAGGTCACTGCCGGCTCGAAATAGTTGCATTTTCCCGCCGAAGTCTTAGGCTCTGCAACCGTGGTTGCTGAAACTGCAACCGGCTTGCGGAGAGGCTTGGCAATCCTGTTCGCGCTCGACCGCGACGAGGCGAGCGCCAACGGAGGACTGAGCGTCACGCGCGTCGCGCAGCTCGTAGGGCGGGAGAAGAGCCAGGTCTCTCGGACGCTCAAGACCCTGCTCGAGCACGGGCTTGTCGACCGTGACCCCGACACGCTCGGCTACCGCCTCGGCTGGCGGCTGTTCGTCCTGGCGGGCCGGGCGGGCGACCCGAACCTGGTCGCGGCGGCCGGGCCGCTCCTCAGCCGGCTCGTGCAGGAGCTCGGCGAGACGGCCCACCTCTCGATGCTTCAGGGCACCGAGGTGATGACGATTCTGACCGAGTCGCCCGGCCACGCGGTGCAGGCCGCGGGCCGGGTCGGGCGCACGGTCCCCGTCTACTGCACGTCGTCAGGCCGGGCACTGCTGTTCGACCATGATCTTGCCCAGCTCCGTGCGCTCCTCGACGGCGTCGAGCTGCGCGCGCTCGGCCCGAACGCGCCACGGCGGGTCGACGAGCTGTCCCGGCGCGTCGAGGCCGCTCGTGCGCGCGGGTACGCGCTGATCGACGAGGAGTTCGAGACGGGCCTCGTCGCCGTTGCCGCCCCGGTGCGCGACTTCTCCGGGCGCATCGCGGCGGCGGTCAACGTCTCCGCGCCCAAGTTTCGCTTCGGCGAGCGGCTCGAGGCCGCCGGCCTCCGCGTGAAGTCAGCCGCCGACGAGCTGTCCGCGGCACTCGGCTGGCGGGCCGAGGCCTCGACGGGAAACGCGGCCTAGTCAGATGCTCTTCAGCTTCGACGTCGGCGAGTTCCTCCACTACCTCAACCACTACCACAGCCACATCCTGACTCTCGCCGTCGAGCACGCGAAGATCGTCCTGACCGCGGTCGCGATCTCGACGGTGATCTCGGTCACGCTCGGCGTCCTCGTCTACCGCCGGCCCCGGATCGCGGGCTTCGTGCTGGCCGTCGAAGGGGCCGCTCTGACCGTCCCGTCGCTCGCGTTCTTCGGCCTCTTGATTCCGATCGTCGGCCTCGGGTACCGGCCCGTGCTGGTCGCGCTCGTGGTCTACGCCCTCCTGCCGATCACGCGGAACACGGTCACCGGGCTGCGCGGGGTGGATCCGGCGGTGCTGGAGTCCGCCGAGGGAATGGGGATGGGCAGGGGCAGACGGCTGCTGCTGATCGAGCTGCCGCTCGCGTGGCCGGTCATCCTCACCGGCATCCGGGTCGCGACCGTCCTGATCCTCGGGATCGCCGCCATCGGCGCGTACGTCAACGGCCCCGGTCTCGGCCGCGACATCTTCGACGGTCTGGCGCGGATCGGCTCGCCGACCGCGGTCTTCCTCGTCGTCGGCGGTACGCTCGGCGTCGTCGTGCTGGCGCTCCTCTCCGACCTCTTCTATTTCGTCTTCGGCAGGCTCACAACCTCGAAAGGGCTGCGATGAGCACAGGAAACGGGCGCGCACCGGGTCGCGCGATGATCGAGCTGACAGATCTGACCAAGCGCTTCCCCGGTCAGAAGCGGAACGCGATCGACGAGCTCACCCTCGACATTCCCGAAGGCGAGATCGTGATCTTCGTCGGCCCTTCCGGATCGGGGAAGACGACCACCCTGCGGATGATCAACCGCCTGATCGAGCCGACCTCAGGGCGGATCGTCCTCGAGGGCGACGACGTCACCTCTGTCAATCCCGACAAGCTCAGGCGCCGGATGGGCTACGTGATCCAGCAGGTCGGGCTCTTCCCGCACCAGACGATCGCGGCAAACATCGCGACCGTGCCCAAGCTACTCGGCTGGAAGCGCGGCCGGATCAACGAGCGGGTCACGGAGCTGCTCGACCTCGTCGGGATGGACCCGACCATCTACGCCAAGCGCTACCCGAAGGAGCTCTCCGGCGGCCAGCGTCAGCGGATCGGCGTTGCGCGCGCGATGGCGGCCGATCCGCCGGTGATCCTGATGGACGAGCCCTTCAGCGCGATCGACCCGATTACCCGCGGCCGCCTGCAGAACGAGTTCCTGCAGCTGCAGACGAAGATCCGCAAGACGATCGTCTTCGTCACTCACGACATCGACGAGGCGATCAAGATGGGCGACCGGATCGCGATCCTCGACGACCAGTCGCACATCGCCCAGTACGACACGCCGTCGATGATCCTCAGCGCCCCCGCCAACGCCTTCGTCGAGGACTTCATCGGCTCGGGGGCCTCGCTGAAGCGGCTCAACCTGACCCGCGTCAGCGACGTCGAGCTCCTCGACTGGCCGACCGCGAGCCTCAGCGCCGGCCGGGAGGCGGTGCGCGCAAAGCTCCTCGGCTCCGACAAGGGCTCCGTCCTCCTGCTCGACGACGCCGGACGGCCGGTACGGTGGGTGAACGCGATCGACCTCGACCGGACCGACGGGCCGCTGCTCGAGACCGGACTGCCCGCCACACCCGCGATCGAGCAGCAGGCGACGCTCTTCGACGCGCTCAACGAGATGCTCAACTCCCTCGCAGGGGCGGCCGCGGTCGTCGACGACCAGGGGATCTGCAAGGGCGTGATCGACATCGAGACGATCGGGACCGCGATCCGGTCGATGCGCGCCGAGGCGAGGCAGCGCTACCGCGGTGAGCAGTCTGAGACGCCCGAGGCGCGCGAGGCGGAGGATGCGGTCTCGTGAGCGAGCCGCTCGGTGCCCCGCTCGCGCCTGCCCTCCCCGGCGTCCCCGAGGAGCTGAGGAGCAGGAGTCGGACTGGGTTTTCACGGGTGCTGCGCTACACCGTGATGCCGCTCTTTCTCTCGCTCGTCTGCGTCGCCCTTTACGTGTGGGTCCAAGGCAAGCATCTCGACTCGATCGAGCGGCGCTCGCTCAACCACGACTTCCTCCAGGAGAAGCTCTCGGAGCACATCAAGCTCGCGATCGTCTCGACCGTCTTCGTGATCCTGCTCGCGGTGCCGCTCGGAATCCTCGTCACGCGCCCGTTCTTCAAGTGGCTACGGCCGATCGTGCTGGGGCTCGCGAACATCGGCCAGGCCGTCCCGTCGATCGCGTTCATCGTGCTGATGGTGCTGACGATCGGGGTCGGCTTCAGGACGGCGGTGTACGCGCTCGTCGCCTATACGGCCTTGCCGATCCTGCGGAACACCATGGTCGGGCTCCAACAGGTCGACCACTCGTTGATCGAGGCCGGCCGCGGGATGGGCCTGGGCAAGCTCCGAGTGCTGGCCCGGATCGAGCTGCCGCTCGCCGTACCGGTGATCCTCGCGGGCGTGAGGACGGCGCTGATCCTGAACGTCGGGACCGCCGTGCTCGGGACCTTCGTCAATGCAGGTGGGCTCGGCGACCTGATCGTGAACGGGCTAGCCTTGAACCGCACACCGGTGCTCGTCACCGGCGGGGTCTTGACGGGCGTGCTCGCGCTCACGATCGACTGGGTCGGAGGGATCGCGGAGGACGTCTTGCGTCCAAGGGGGTTGTAAAGGAATGGACATGTGCCACGAGGAGAGGGAGGTAGCAGAGTGAGGTCCAAGTGGAAGCTCGCGGTGTTGACGCTCGCGATCGCGGTGCTCGCCGTCGCCGTGAGCGGAGGCGGGGCGGCGACGAAGCCGCCGCTGCTGGCGAAGTACAAGTTCAAGGGGGCGACCTTCACGGTCGGGTCGAAGGAGTTCACCGAGGAGCGCGTCCTGGGGGAGATCGCGAAGCAGGCTCTCAAGGCGACGGGCGCCAAGGTGAAGGATCAGATCGGGCTGGGCGGGACGTCCGTCAATCGCGCCGCGCTCCTGTCCGGCAAGATCGACATGTACTGGGAGTACACGGGAACCGGCTACATCGTGCACCTGAAGCACACGAAGCCGATCGACAACCCGGCGGGACTCTTCGCCGCCGTCGCCAAGGAGGACAAGGCGAACGGCGTCAAGTGGCTGCCGCGGGCCCCGTTCAACGACACTTACGGCATCGCCGTCCGCAAGGAAGCGGTCGCGAAGCTCGGCGGGATCACGAAGATCTCCCAGCTCAAGAACACGATCAGGACGCTGCCGAAGGAGGCCACGATCTGCGTCGGCAACGAGTTCTCGACGCGCGACGACGGCCTGCCCGGCCTCGAGAGCCGCTACGGCTTCAAGTTCCCCGGTGACAACGTCGTCAAGATCGACGAGGGGATCATCTACAAGTCCGTCGACGACGGGAAGATCTGCAACTTCGGCGAGGTCTTCACGACGGACGGGCGGATCGGCGGCCTCGGGCTGAAGGTGCTCAAGGACGACAAGAACTTCTTCCCCGTCTACAACGGGGCCTTGAACGTCCGCCTGAAGGTGTTCAACAAGTACCCGAAGCTCGCGCCGATGTTCAAGCTGATCTCGGCGAAGCTCACCGACAACGTGATGACGAGCCTCAACGCCTCGGTCGACATCGGCGGGAAGTTCCCGGACGAGGTTGCCAAGGGGTTCCTGAAGAAGTACAAGTTCATCAAGTAGACGAGTCGCATGAGCGGCGCCCGCGCTCGCGGGCGCCGCTCGTTGCGCCATGCTGTGCGGCGTGTCCGTGCTGCTGATACTCACCGAGCACGAGAGCTTCCTCACGCCCGAGGCGCTCGAGAAGTACGAGCGCATCCGTGGACGGCTCGAGCGCGTTGCGGGCGAATCGGTCACCAGCACCCCTTATGCCGACCTCGAGGATCCGCCGACCGCTCGCGCGCTCGTACTTAGCGGCTCGTTCGCGCCCTGGGCTGTGCACGACCAGAGCAGCCTCGATCGCCTGGGAGAGGTGGTGCGAGGCTTCGAGGGGCCCGTGCTCGGGATCTGTGCCGGGATGCAGCTCCAGGCCCGCTTTGCCGGCGGGCACGTCGCCAGCTCCGGGCGGGCGGATCCACCGGGCTTCCGCCAGATCGAGGTGATCGACGACCGCGATCTCTTCCGCGGGGTCCCGAAGCGGGCAACGGTCTCCATGCGTCATACCGACGAGGTCGTCCGCCTCCCGGAGAGCTTCCGCGTCCTCGCCCGCAGCGAGGAGTGCGCGGTCGAGGCGATCGCCGCCGAGGACCGTCCCTGGTGGGGCACGCAGTTCCACCCCGAGGAGTTCGATGAAGGCCATCCCGCCGGGGAGCAGGTGCTGCGGAACTTCTTCGAGCTCGCCAGGGTCTAGAGGGGCCATCCGGCACACCTTCGGCACTCCTTCGGCGCCGACACGGCACGGGGTCAGACCCTTGCCGTTGGACGTGTCACGGGATCGGAGGCGACGGAGCCATGCGCTGCAGTCCCTCGAACGACCGGGGTCAGACCCCCGCTTCAGGGAGTGACGAAAGCGGGTCAAGATCCGCATCGCGCACGTCGTGCCGGGTGCGTCCCGTCCTCCGAAGCGAGCCCTTACCGGTGCCGCGCGCTCCGTGCCACCCGAGGGCGCTCGAGATCCCGGCCGCCCGCTCGGCGAGGAACTCGACGGCGGGGCGCATCGCCTTCGGCCCGAAGCGGGGAGCCGGCCCCTGAACGCCGACGATCGCGGCGAGCCGCCCTTGGTCGTCCCACACTGGGAAGGCGACAGCGTTCAGGCCCTCCTCACGCTCCCCCGTCGTTTGCGCCCAGCCTCGCTCCCGCACTCGCTCGACCTCCGCCGCCAACTCTCGCCGGCCGGTGATCGTCCGTTCCGTGTACGCCTCGAGCGGGCCGTCCGGCAAGTCGACCTCGCCGAACGCCAGCATCACCTTGCCGGTCGCGGTCGCGTGCGCGACGCTTGGACGGCCGACGCGCGCCACGCTCTGCACCGAGGACGGGCTCTGGATGAAGTCGACCGTGACGGCAAACCGCTCGCCCGGCACCGAGAGCGTCGCCGTCTCGTCGGTCGCCTCCACGAGCGCCTCGAGGTGTGGGCGCGCAAGCTCGCGCAAATCGAGCCGCTCGAGCACGGCGTTGCCGAGCTGCACCAGGCGCATGCCGAGGCGGTAGCGGCCGTTCGATGCCACGTGCTCGACGAGACCGGCTGTGACGAGCGTCGCGAGCAGGCGCGAAACCGTGCTGGCGTTGATCCGCGTTTGCCGGGCGATCTCGTTCGTGCCCAGCTCGGACGGGCCCTCGGCGAGGGCGTCGAGCACCGCGAGGGCGCGCGCGACGGAGGCAACGGGGCGGGACGAGGGCTGCTTTGTCCGTGGCATGGTAAGCTCAGGCGCGATTGTGACACTCTATTGCCCCTAGGGCAATGACTTCGACTCTCCCCGAATCCTCACCCATCGTCGTCGTAGGCGGAGGCGTCCACGGCCTCTCCAGCGCGTATCACCTTGCGCTCGAGCTCGAGCAACGGGGCGAGGGCGGCGGGCGGGACATCGTCGTGCTGGAGAAGAGCCACATCGCCGCGGGCGCATCGGGCATTGCCTGCGGCGTCGTCCGGAACTTCTACTTCTCGCCTGCGATGGCCGAGGTGATCCGCGTCTCCGTGGAGCTGTTCGAGTCGGATCCCGACGGCTTCGGCTACCACCCGGTCGGCTACATCGCGGCGGTTCCGGAGGTCCAGGCAGAGGACTGCGTCGCGATCCAGCGCCGCCAGGCCGAGATCGGCTACCGCTCGGACGTCGTGCTCGGGGAGACGCAATGCCAGGCGCACATGGAGGCAATCTTCCCCGACTGGAACGGCCGGGGGATCGAGGCGGTCCTGCACGAGCGGCAGGGAGGCTGGGCTGCGACGACGCAGACCGTCGAGAATCTCGCGCGGCTCGCGCGCGAGCGCGGTGTGCAGATCCTCGAAGGGGTCGAGGTGACCGGCATCGACCTCCACGATGGGTCGGTCCAGGCGGTCGAGACGAGCTCGGGAACGATCCGGACCGACCTCCTTGTCGCCGGCCCGGGCCCGTGGGCCGGACACCTCTGGCGGATGCTCGACCTCGACCCGGAGGTGCGCGTGGACGGGGAGACGAAGCCGATCGTCACGTACTGGAAGCTGCAGGAGGGCGACTACTGGCTCGACGACGTCGAGCTCACCGACGCCAACGGGAACGAGCCGCCGGTCGTCCATCTCGACCACGTGCTCCCGCTCCACTCCGACCGTGACGGCGAGGTGCTGGAGAACGGGCCTTGGGGGATCTACTACAAGATCGGGCGGCGCGGCTTCGGCGTCCAGGGCGGCGGCGTGCCGATCCATCTCGGCACGGACGTGGAGCTCGAGCCGTACGGCCACGTCAATCCGGATCACATCGTCGGCGACGAGTTCACCGAGTCCTTCACCTCAGGTCTCGCCTGGGCGCACGCGCGCTTCCGCGGCAAGGGCGACGAGTGGCATGTCGACCCGCACGGCGGCATCGGCGCCTTCACGCCCGACAACTATCCGATCGTCGACTTCGTCCGGCCGAACGCCTACGTGATCATGGACTCGAACCATGGCTTCAAGATGATCGGGATGGGGAAGCTGGCTGCGGCCGACATCCTCGGCGGCAAGGAAAGCAGGCTGGAGCCGTTCCGCCTCTCGCGCTACGAGGCCGGCGTCACGCACGCCGTGTCCAACTCCCCGTATCCCTGGAACTAGGCCGCTGCCCGCCACCGGAAGCTGCCTGTGCGGTGCGGTTCGATATCGCGTCGACGGGCCGCTGCGCGAGGTGGTCTTCTGCCACTGCACCCGCTGCCGCCGCACGCACGGGCACTTCTCCGCCTACACCGCCTGCGAGCGCGGTGACTTCGAGCTCGTCGAGGAGCGCGGACTGCGCTGGTACGAGCTCGAGGGATCGAGGCGCGGCTTCTGCACCGAGTGCGGAGCCAGCCTCTTCTGGGCGCGACCCGAGTATCCGACGCTCAGCATCTCGGCGGGCACCTTCGACGAGCCGACCGGGCTCCGTCCCGGCAAGCACATCTTCGTTGCGGACGCCGGCGACTACTACGACGCCCCGCCGGCGTCGTAGGCAGCTACCAACGCGTCGGGAAGCTCACCGTCCCGATCGGCGGCGAAGCGCTCGAACTTCGCAGCGACGATCTCGGCCCAGCGCGGGTCGTCGGCTTCGCCCGGCGGCTCGGTCGGCTCCGACGAGTAGGACCCGCCGTCAGACGTCTCGACGACGACGCTCGCAAGGCGCCGTGCCGGAAACTCCGAGCTGAGGGCAGGATCGACCTCGACCTCTATGCGCGAGACGAGCTCGACCGACGCCGGGTCCGACAGCCCCGGCTCGAGCACGTCGTCGACGGAGAAGCCGCCGTGG
Source organism: Gaiellales bacterium (assembly GCA_038237865.1). Taxonomy (GTDB): domain Bacteria; phylum Actinomycetota; class Thermoleophilia; order Gaiellales; family Gaiellaceae; genus 3-1-20CM-4-69-9. Next base: position 13,432 of record JBBRYG010000012.1, read on the forward strand.
GCGAGGGCGACCGCGACGGGCCAGACGAGGCTGTACTGCGCCTCCTCCGTCGTCGCCGGCGGGCAGCGGGCGATCGCCGCGGCCTCCGCGAACGTGCGCACGCTCGCCCGTACGATCTCGCCTTGGGCTCCGGCGCCGAGCGCGAGCGACGCTGCGATCGCCGGATGACTCCAGCGGCAGCACGGGAACTCCTTCACGTACACCTCGCCGACGCACCAGCGCTGACCGAGATCGGTGCCTTTCCCGACGAGCTCGCTCGCCGTCGCGGTGAATCCGTCGCGCGCGAGCAGAGCCGAAGAGACGCCGATGAACGCGCCCCAACCGCAGGCATCCTTGGTCATCGCCGGATCTCCGACGGAGCGGAGAATGGGAGCGATCGGTGCGTGGTACTCGGCGAGACCCAGCGAGTGGCGAGTCTGCAACTCGTCGAGCCCCAGTAGCCGCGCGGCAGCGGCGGCGGCTCCTAGCGCACCCCACGCGCCGGAGGCGTGGTACTCGCTGCTCCGCGCGTGCAGGTCGATGCCGGCGCGAATCGCGATCTCGTAGCCGACGACGATCGCGGCGAGGAGGTCTTCGCGCGAGGCGCCGACGTCTTCGGCGGCCGCGAGGGCCGCCGGCACGACGTTGGCGCCGGGGTGGCCCTTCACGAGCCGATGGCCGTCGTCGAAGTCGAGGGCGTTCGCGAGCACCCCGTTCGCGAACGCAGCTCCCGGAGCAGATGCGCGCCTGCCGTCGAGGAGCACGGTCGCCGACTCGCCAGCATGCTGCGCGACGGCGTAGTCCGCGGCAATCTGGGCGGTCGGTGTCACACGACCCGCAAGCGAGACCGCGGCGAAGTCGCGCAGCAGCGAAGTGACGCGCGAGCTGATCGCAACCGGAACGTCGCTCCAGTCCAGGTCACGGACGAAATCGATCACACGAGCAGTAAACCGGCCCTCAGTCCGACTGCACGACGAGGTAGACGGGCACATTGGCCCGCCGGCGAACCCGGTACGGCTCCTGCGACCACATCAGGTCGGCGAGTACCCACGGCTTCCTCTCGTCTGCGGCCATCACGATCGCGTCGCAGCCGAGGCGCTCGGCCTCGCCGACGATGCGCTTCGCCCCGCGCCGCGTTCCGACGACCTGCCCCTGGGCCTCCAGCCCGCGCTTCCGCAGGCTCTTCACCGCCTTCGAGACGAGCTCGCGCTGCGTGTCCCACTCCTGCTTCGTCGGCAGGAGGCCGGGATTCGGAAGACCGAGGCCCGTCCCCCACACGCGGGCGAGCGAGAAGACGTGGACCGGGGCCCGGAACCGGGCGGCGAAGTCGACGGCGCCAGAGGGGATCGGACGTCCTTCCGACGCGAGGAGAACACGCGTCACGTTTGCGGACGAAGGATCGGGCGGCTCCTTTGAGCGGGCCACGGGTGAAGCGTAGGGCGCCGGGAAGTGGCCGGCGCCCTACGAGTCGCTTTCCTATGCGTTCGGCCCCGGCGCGTGCGGCCCCGTTACGAGAAGGCCACCGGGGTCGGGGTGGGTATCGCCTCGCGAGATCCGCGGGTCCTCGACCTTGACGCGGTACCAGTACAGGGGCAGATACGCGACCAGGACTCCCCAGCCGATCAAGTAGTAGATCAGCGTGTGGCCGATCTTCGAGTAGTAGATGCCGCCGTACAGCCAGATCACGAAGTACAGGACCGCCATCGCGAGCGCGACGTATTTCATGAACTCCGGCAACCGGAACGGTCGCCTGGCGTTCGGTTTGTACTTCCTCAGCAGGTAGTAGCCGACCAGCACCGGGATGAACGACAGCGTGTAGCCGACATTCGAGAACGAGTAGATCTGCGTCGCCCCACCGGCCAGGATCACGACGAGCGAGCAGATCACGTTGAAGAACATCGCGCGATCGGGCACGCCGTGCTTGTTGATGCGCTGGAACCAGCGCGGGAACTGTCCGTCGACCGACATCTGGTGCAGCGAGCGGGCACAGCCCATGATCGCGTTCAGCGCCGAGAGGGCCAGCGCCACGATCAGCATCAGGGCGATCAGCCAGTTCAGCAGATTCCCGCCCGTCGAGAGCACCTTCCCCGAGAAGGTCACGAAGATCGTCTTCGGATCGACGAGGCTCGCATCCGAGAGAGCCTTGGCGCCGAGCACGACGACGAACGAGATCGGAATCAGCGTGTAGATGAAGAGGCCGTAGCCGCCCTCGAGGTTCATCGCGATCTTTGCATCGCGATCCGGGTTTCTCGTCTCGCCGATATAGCAGGCGGCCGCCTCCATCGCGATCACGTTCCAGGTGAGCAGGAACGAGTACGCGATGTAGACCGTCAGCCAGCCATGCCCTCCCAGACCGGAGAAGAAGCCTGACCCGTCGAGCTGGTGGAACCCCGACAGCTGGCCCCAGTGCGCGACGGAGGGATGGAAGATCCACGCCACGGCGATGAACGTCAGCGGGATCATCGAGAGAAAGGCGAGCAGGCTCGCGAAGATCGTCCCGAAGCGGATCCCGAGGTAGGCCGGGATGAAGAAGAGCAGGATGCCGACGACCGAGATCGCCAGTGTCCAGTACGCAATGAAGGTCGGGTTCGCCACACCGAAGATCTTGGTGGGCGAGAACCCTGACGTCGTGTTCAGGTGGAAGCGATCCGCAAGGTAGAACGAGGCCAGGATCATGTTCAGCGGGGCAACCGGGAACCAGCCGAGCCAGTACGCCCAGGCGGTCAGCCCGTTGATGTGCTTCGCGGCCCTCGGCCAGCGTTCCCTGTAGGCCGGGTAGGCGTACGAGGGCGCCCCTCCGGTGCGGTCGGGCATCATCGCCGACAGCTCCGCCAGTAGGAGGCAGAGCAGATATCCGGTCAGCGTGATGAGAACGATGATCGGAATCGACGCAGCGCCGAGCGTCGTGACCATCACGGGAGCGATCCCCGTGACCAGGATCGTGCCTGCAAGCCCGATGACGAACGCGCCCCACCAGTTCGTCTCCTGCTTGAGTCCACCGCCCGTGTACTCGAGCTCGTCGTGAACCTCCGTCATCCGCCCTCCTTCTTGTGCTGGTTTGCGCAAACCTACGGAAGCGATGAGACCAATTCAAGGGGAGGAGAGACAGAACCCGGCCCGGGACGAAGCGGCCGAGTTCTTGCGCCGCTACCCGCCGTTCGCCGGACTCGACGCGGGGGATCTCGAGCGGACCGCGGCGGCGGCACGCATCGCCGGATACGGCGACGGCGAAAGCGTGCTGGTCGAGGACGGCCCTCCTGCGACGGGCCTCTTCGTCATACGTTCAGGCGCCATGGAGCTCGTCCACGAGGACGAGGTGATCGACATCCTTGAGCCGGGCGAGAGCTTCGGGCACCCATCGCTTCTGACCGGACTTGCGCCGGCATTCACGGTTCGCGCTCACGGCGACTCGACCTGCTTCATGATTCCCCGTGAGCCGGCGCTGGAGGTGCTTGGCCGGCCCGCAGGAGCGGGCTTCGTCGCGGCCACCCTGCGCGAGCGCCTGACGCGAACGGGCCACACCGTCCACGCGCTTCCCGGGCTCGGGACGATCCGCGTCGAGGAGGTCGTCGCAAAGCCGCCGATCTTCGCCGACGGGGATGCCACGATCCGTAGCGCCGCGACGCTGATGACCGAGGAGGGAGTGTCGGCCGTCCTCCTGCGCGACGGCGAGCGGCTCTCGATCCTCACCGACGCGCAACTCCGCGAGCAGGTGGTCGCCGGCGATCTCTCGCCCGAAAGTCCCGTCCATCACGCTGCGGCGCCGGCGGTGACAGTCGCGGCCGATCGGCTCGCCGTCGACGCCGGTGTCGAGATGCTGACCATGGGCGTCGACCACCTCGTGGTCGTTGATCGGAGCGGGGACGTCCTCGGGATCACGTCGGTGGCCGATCTCCTCGGAATCGAGACCCGAAGCCCGTTCGCACTCCGCCACCGGATCCTCGGTGCGCGCGATGAGGAGGAGCTGGAGGCGGCGGCCCGGCAATTGCGACTGACGTTCGTCGCGCTCGTGGACAGCGGCCTCTCCGCGGTCGACATCTGCCGCGTGCTCGCGCTCCAGAGCGACGCCTTTACGACCCGCTTGATCGATTTCGCGTTCGAAAGACACGGTCCCGCCCCCGTCTCCTGGGCGTGGATGGCGCTCGGGAGCGCCGCGCGGCGAGAGCTCACCCTCGCGTCCGACCAGGACAACGGGCTGGTCTACGCGGACGTCGACGACCCCGCTGTCGACGCCTACTTCGAGCGCTTCGCCGACGTCGTCAACGCCGGGTTGTCGCGTTGCGGCTTCAGCGCGGACAACGCACGCGTGCTCGCGAGCGACCCGCGCTGGCGGATGTCGGAGTCGCGGTGGATCCGGGCCTTCGAAGAGGCGCTCGAGGCTCCCGACCGCTCGAATCTCGTTCGCGCCGCCGTCTCCTTCGACTTCAGGCATGTCGCGGGCGGCCTGGAGATCGTGAACCCGCTGGTGCGGATCATCCAGTCGGCGCGCGATCACCCCGACTTCGTACGCGGCCTCGCGCGCACGGCGACCGACTGGAAGACACCGCTCGGATTCCGCGGCTCGATCGTCGTCTCGCGAGACGGTGACCACGCCGGGACCCTCGACGTCAAGAGGCAGGGTGCGCTTCCGATCTCGAATCTCGCACGGTTCTTCGCGCTCTCGAACGGGATCACGATCTCGCCCACCCTCGATCGCCTCGTCGCCGTCGAGGAGCTTGGAGCCCTCGACCGAGAGCTGGCCGTCTCGTTGCGCGAGGCGTTCACGATCGTCGCACGCGTTCGAATCGAGCATCACGCCGCGCAGATCGAGGCCGGGCAGGAGCCCGACAACCAGATCGACCCGGCCGGGCTTCCGCCGCTTGCCCGCCGCGAGCTTCGCGAAGCCTTTCGGGTCGTCGCGCAGGCGCAGAAGCGCCTCGGGGTCTACGCGCGCTGAGCGGCCGGCTACTCCCGGGCAGTGCCGGGAATCCAGTCGGTGCCCGCGAGCGGGACCCGCGCCATTGCTGCGGCCTCGACGGTGAGCGCGACCAGGTCCTCGGGCTCGAGATTGTGGACGTGTGATTTTCCGCACGCGCGGGCGAGCGTCTGCGCCTCGAGTGTGAGTACGCGCAGGTAGTTCGCGATCCTCCGGCCACCGAGGACCGGATCGAACCGGCCGGCCAGCTCTTCGTCCTGCGTGGAGATGCCGGCTGGATCGCGACCCGCCTGCCAGTCGTCGTAGAAGCCGGCGGAGCTACCGAGGCGGCGATACTCCTCCTCGTGCTCGGGGCTGTTGTCGCCCAGCGCGATCAAAGCCGCCGTGCCGATCGAGACGGCATCGGCGCCGAGCGCAAGCGCCTTCGCGACGTCCGCGCCGCTGCGGATGCCACCGGAGACGATCAGCTGCACCTCCCGGTCTACGCCGAGCTCGCGCAGCGCATCAGCGGCGAGACGGGTCGCCGGCAGGGTCGGGATACCCACGTTCTCGATGAAGACGTCCTGCGTTGCGGCCGTGCCACCCTGCATCCCGTCGACGACGATCACGTCGGCGCCCGCCTTCACCGCGAGCTGGACGTCGTAGTGCGTCCGTGTGGCGCCAACCTTGACGAAGATCGGCTTCTCCCAGTCGGTGATCTCGCGGAGCTCGTGGATCTTGATCTCCAGATCGTCGGGACCGGTCCAATCGGGATGGCGGCATGCGCTGCGCTGGTCGATCCCCACGGGCAGGTCGCGCATCCCGGCGACGCGGTCGGAGATCTTGTGGCCGAGGAGCATGCCGCCCCCGCCCGGCTTCGCACCTTGCCCGACGACGACCTCGATCGCATCGGCCTCACGCAGGTGATCCGGATCCATCCCGTACCGGGACGGCAGCAGCTGGTAGATCAGCGTCTCCGAGTGCTCCCGCTCCTCGCGCGTCATCCCGCCGTCTCCGCTCGTCGTTGCGGTACCGACCTCGCTCGCACCCCGGCCGAGCGCCTCCTTCGCCGGCGCCGAAAGAGCGCCGAAGCTCATCCCGGCGATGGTGACCGGGATCTTCAGCTCCAGCGGCTTGCGCGCGAAGCGCGAGCCGAGGACGACGTCGGTGCCGCAGCGCTCCCGGTAGCCCTCGAGTGGATAGCGCGACACGCTCGCGCCGAGAAAGAGCAGGTCGTCGAAGTGCGGCAGCGCCCGCTTCGCACCGAAACCGCGGATGTCATAAAGACCCTCGCTCGCGGCCCGTTGAATCTCCGCGATCACGTTCCGGTTGAACAGTGACGACTCACGCAAGCCGGGATGCCAGCCCGATGCCTGCTGGGAACTGTTCTCAGGCGGCGAGGCCATCAGTACGACCCGGCATTGTCGACATGGAAGTTGTAGAGGTTCCGCGCCGAGCCGAAGCGGCGAAATGCCGCCGGGTCGACATCGTCGAGCCCGGCGCGCTCCAGCAGCGAGCGCAGGTCGTCGAGGTGCTCGGGGCGGATCTCCTTCTCGATGCAGTCCGCGCCGAGGCCTGCGACGTCACCGCGCACGTAGAGGCGCGCCTCGTAGATCGAGTCTCCGAGCGCCTCGCCGGCGTCGCCGCAGACGACGAGGGAGCCGCGCTGTGCCATGAACGCGCTCAAGTGCCCGACCGAGCCTCGTACGACGATGTCGATCCCCTTCATCGAGATGCCGCAGCGCGCGGCCGCATCGCCCTGGATGACCAGGAGCCCGCCCCGGCCCGTGGCACCGGCGGACTGGCTGGCGTTGCCGTCGACGATCGCCGTGCCCGACATCATGTTCTCGGCGACGCCGGTGCCGGCGTTCCCGTGCACGCGCACGAGGGCCAGCTTGTTCATTCCGGCGCAGTAGTAGCCGACATGCCCCTCGATCTCGACGGCGATCTCGTCCTTCAGCCCGCATGCGACGGCGTGCGCGCCGTTCGGATTCAGCACCCGCCAGCTTCGCGGCTCGGCACCTCCGACCTGGTGGAGGCGCCGATTCAGGTCGCGCAGCGGCGTCGTGGCAAGGTCGACCACCTCGACGGCCGTGGACTCGGAAGCGACCGCCATCAGACGAGCGCTCGCTCCCACACGTAGACGACACTCGGCTCCGGCTCCCAGATGCGCGCGTCGGCGGCGCCCGGTAGCTTGGCGATCGCGCTGTACTCCGATGCCATCGCCACCCAGTCGTCCGTCTCGGCGAGCACGGCGGGCTTGCACGCGATCGGGTCGCGCAGCACGGCGAACCCGTCCGCCGTTCCGACGAGGAACGTGTAGAAGCCGTCCAGATCGTCGAGGCAGCCCTCGAGCGCCTGCTGCAGGGTCGCCCCCTCGCCCAGGCGCCAGGCAAGGTAACCCGCCGCCACCTCCGTGTCGTTCTCGGTCTGGAACTCGATTCCCTCGCGGCGGAGCTGCTCGCGAAGCCGGTTGTGGTTCGACAGCGACCCGTTGTGAACGAGGCAGAGGTCGAAGCCGGTCGAGAACGGGTGCGAGCCCTCGGTCGTGACCCGGCTCTCGGTCGCCATCCGTGTATGGCCGAGTGCGTGCGTTCCCTGGAACTCCTCGAGCCGGAACTCGCGCGCGAACTCGTCAGGACGGCCGACCTCCTTGTAGATCTCGATCACCTGACCGGCGCTCATCACCCGCAGGTCGGGCCGACGAACGCGGATCCAGGCCTCGACCTCTGCGGCCTCGGCGTCGACGACCACGACCGCGTGCCCTCCACGGAAGCTTGTCGCTTCCGCACTGCCGAAGACCCCCGCGAGCTCGTCGCAGAGCCCATCCCAGTCGAGCTCCCTCTCCGGGGCGTACAGCGTCAGCTTGCTCGAGCCTGCCGGAGCGGGATCGCGGTAGACCGCCACGCCGGCACTGTCGGGCCCGCGGTCGCCCATCTGCACGAGCATCGCGCCGAGGTACTCGCCGAGGCGCGCCTCGAGCTCGGTCGACTTACAGAAGAGTCCGACGATTCCGCACATGGCCTAGAACCGCGTCAGGTACTCCTTGATCTCCCATGGTGTTACCTGCTCGTGGTACCGGTTCCACTCGTCCCGCTTGACGCGGATGTAGTAGTCGGCGTAGTCCTCGTCGCGGCCGCGTCCGAGCGCCTTGCGGATCACGTCGTCGCGTTCCAGCTCGTCCAGCGCCTCGCTCAGGTTCGAGGGAAGCGTCTCGAGGCCGCGTCCCTTCAGCTCGTCGTATGGGACCGCGTAGAGGTTGTCCAGGTTCGGCTTACCGGCGTCGATCTTCTTCTCGATGCCGTCCATCCCCGCAGCCAGCACGACCGCCGCCGCCAGGTAGGGGTTGCAGGAGCCGTCGATCGTCCGGTCCTCGATTCGACCGGGGCCGGGGATCCGGAGCATCTGCGTCCGGTTGTTGTGGCCGTAGCTGACCCAGACGGGCGACCACGTCGCGCCGCTCGAGGTGGATCCGAGCTTGAGGCGCTTGTACGAGTTGACCGTCGGGGCCGTGACGGCGCTGTAAGCCCGAGCGTGCTTCGTCAGACCTCCGATGAAGTTGTAGGCGAGCTTGGAGAGACCAAGGCCTTTCGGGTCCGCGTCGTCGAGGAAGAGGTTCGTCTCGCCGTCCCAGAGCGACATGTGGAAGTGGCAGCCGTTGCCGGTCAGGTGCGTGAACGGTTTCGGCATGAACGTGGCGAGCAGTCCCTGTTGCTGCGCGAGCGTGTGCACCATGTAGCGGAAGAAGATCCCGCGATCGCAGCTCGAGAGGGCATCGGCGTAGGTGAAGTTCTGCTCGAACTGACCGTTCGCGTCCTCGTGATCGTTCGCGTAATTGCCCCAGCCAAGGCCGTTGACGTAGTTCGAGACCCTCCGCAGAAAGTCGTAGTTGCGGGTCAGTCCCCGGAGGTCGTAGCAGGGCTTCTCCAGGGTGTCGAGCGGATCGGCGACCTTGATCCCGCCGTTGCCGTCCTCCTCGACCAGGAAGTACTCGAGCTCGAGGCCCATCATGAACTCGTAGCCCTTTGCGCGAGCCTTCTCGAGCTGCCGGCGCAGGATCGTCCGCGGATCGTACGGCCACTCCTCGCCCTCGACGTGGATGTCGCAGGCAAAGCGGCCGAGACTCGGCTCCCACGGCACCGGCGTGAAGCTGCGCAGATCCGGAATCGCGGCGATGTCGGGATCGCTCGGCACCTGTCCGATCTCGCCTGCCGCGAACCCGGCGAACCCGGCGCCTTCGCTGACAAGGTCGTCGAGATTCGCCGCGGGCACGAGCTTCGCACTCGGCCGCGCGTAGAGGTCGACGAACTGCGCGAAGTAAAACTCGATCCCGCGCTCGGCCGCGATCTGCTTGATCGCGTCAAGGGTCGGTTGCTCGACCATGGTGGCCACGTCGTCCTCCTTCGTCGGTGTCGCGAATGTATCGCGCTTGGCGAGGCTTTTGGCCCCGAAGCCGAAGCGCTCCGATTCATCACCGACGACGAGCTCATCCTCACGGTTGCACCGCAGATCGCGACCGCCCTCGCCGCCAGCTAACCGCCGGCGTTGCTGTTGATCTCGATCAGCCGCCCGGCGACCCGGCCGGCGGCCGCGGCCAGCTCGACCGCGGCGAGCGCCTCGCCGCGGAGGGCGGCTCGTGCGCTCTCGACGAGCGGCTCCGCCAGCTCCTGCGTCTCGGCCGCGGCGCGGGAGATCTCGCGCAGCACGTCCGAGGCGCGCTCCAGTGCCTCTTGCCGCTCCGGACCGCGCGTCCGAAGCACCTCGCCGTACGCCCGAGCGTCCTCCTCGGCCAGCGGCAGCGCGCGGAAACGAATCGCCGCCGCTCTCGCTGCGATCTCTGCTTCGCCCGAGCGCCTTGCCGCCAGCTCGGCGAGGGCCGCGGCCATCGCAACGGTAACCGCCACCGCGGAACCGGCAGCCGGGCCTGGAGGATCGGCCGCGAGCGCTTCCACGAAGCCGGCGACCTCCGGCGCGCCGCTCAAAAGAGCCCGACCGTGCGCCCCTGATCGTCGATGTCGACGGCGAAGGCGGCAGGCCGCTCTCCCAGGCCGGGCATCGTCTGCATGTCGCCGCAGAGCGCGACGAGCCAGCCGGCGCCGGTGTAGGCCCGCAGGTCTCGAACGGTCACCGTGAATCCCTCGGGGGCGTTGAGCAGGGTCGCGTCGTGCGAGAGCGAGAGGTGCGTCTTCGCCATGCAGATCGGCAGGCGGTCGAGCCCCGCGGCGGCGTAGGCCTCCGCCTTCTCCTTCGCCGTCTTCAGCAGGAAGACGCCGTCGGCTCCGTACACGCGGGTGGCGATCGCCGCGATCTTGTCCTCGATCGGCGCGTCGATCGGATAGGTGTAGTCGAACGAGGCCGCCTCCTTCGTGGAGTCGACGACCGCCTCGGCGAGGGCGGCCGCGCCCGCGCCGCCGCGCTCGAATGCCTCGTTGAGCTCGGCGGCGTGCGCGCCGTACTCGAGCGCCAGCCGGCGGACGGCGTCCAGTTCCTCCGGGTGGTCGCCCGGGAAGGTGTTCACGGCCACGACGGCCTTCAGCCCGAAGCCCTTCACGATCTCGAGGTGCCGGCCCATGTTCGCCGAGCCGAGCTCGATCGCGGCGAGGCCGCCGTCGGGATCACCGCCGTGGTGCTTGAGCGCGCGGACCGTCGCCACGAGGACGATCCCGCTGGGAGTCAGACCGCCCGCTCGACAGACGATGTTGAGGAACTTCTCCATCCCCATGTCGGAGCCGAAGCCGCTCTCGGTGACGACGTAGTCGCCGAGCTTGAGCGCGACGCGGTCGGCGACGATCGAGTTGTTTCCGTGGGCGATATTGGCGAACGGGCCGCAGTGGACGATCGCGGGCTGGCCCTCGAGCGTCTGGACGAGATTCGGCTTCAGCGCGTCCTTGAGCAGCACCGCCATCGCCCCGGCCGCGTTCAGCTGCTCGGCGGTGACCGGCTCACCGGCGAACGTCTGGCCGACCGTGATCTCCCCCAGACGCCCCCGCAGGTCGGCCAGGTCGCGTGCGACGGCGACGATCGCCATCACCTCCGAGGCCGCGGTGATGTCGAAGCCGGTCTCGCGGACGTAGCCGTTCGCCCGCCCGCCGAGGCCGATCGTGATCTGGCGCAGGGCGCGGTCGTTGATGTCGACACAACGCCGCCAGCTGATCGAGAGCGGGTCGATCCCGAGCTTGTTTCCGTGCAGGATGTGCGCCTCCAGCAACGCGGCCAGGAGGTTGTTGGCCGCGCCGATCGCGTGGATGTCGCCGGTGAAGTGGAGGTTGAGATCCTCCATCGGGAGCACCTGTGCGTAACCCCCACCTGCCGCGCCGCCCTTGATTCCGAAGACCGGTCCTACGGACGCCTCGCGCAGGCAGAGCACGGGTCGCTTGCCGATCGCGCCGAGCCCCTGCGTGAGCGAGACCGAGGTCGTGGTCTTTCCCTCGCCTGCCTTCGTCGGCGTGACCGCCGTCACGCAGATCAGCTTGGCGTCCGAAGCACCGGAGAGCCGGTCGAGCACGCCCAGGTCGATCTTCCCCTTGTTGCGCCCGTACGGCTCGAGCTCGTCCGGCTCGAGCCCTGCTGCCTCGGCGATCTCGGCGATCGGGCGGAGCGTCGCCGCCTGGGCGATCTCGAGGCTCGACGGCATGGAACCCGCCATCAGTGGGAGACCGCCGCTGCCGCGAGCTCGGAGACGAGCTTGTCCTCGTAGAACCGCTCGAGCGCAAACGGCTGGATCAGCTCGGGCGTTCGCCCGCTCGCCACGAGCTCGGCCAGCGTCGTTCCGACGATCGGCGCAGCCTTGAACCCGTACGTGCCCCAGCCGCAGGAGACGAGGAAGCCGTCCACCTCGGTCACGCCGAGGATCGGGCTGTAGTCGGGGCTGAGATCGCAAAGACCCGTCCACTGGCGCAGCACCTTGGCGCGCTCGAGCTGGGGAAAGAGCTCGAGCGTGTGGCGGGCGGAGTACTCGAGGAAGGGGAACGTGCTCGTTCCGCGATACGTCGTGTACGGCTCGATCTCCGCTCCGATCAGGAACTCTCCCCGGTCTGTCTGGGAGATGTAGACGTGCATCTGCGATGACACGATGATCACGTCGAGGAACGGCTTCAGCGGCTCCGTGACGAAGGCTTGCAGGATGTGCGTCGTGATCGGCAGCGGCACGCCTGCGAGATCGGCGACCAAAGTCGACCAGCCTGCGGTCGCGCTGACGACGGTGTCGCAGGCGATATCGCCGCGGTTCGTCCTGACACCGGTGACGCGGCCGTTCGAGCGCTCGATGCCGGTCACCTCCGTGTACGGGTGGATCTCGACGCCGTGACGGTCGGCCCCGCGGGCGAAGCCCCAGACGACGGCGTCGTGCCGGATGATGCCTCCGGGCGGGTGATAGAGCGCCCCGACGATCGGCCAGGTCACGTCCTGGGAGAGGTTCAGCTCGGGACAGAGCCGCGCGATCTCGTCGGGGTAGACGACGCGGCTGTCGATTCCGACGAGCTGGTTCACCTCCGCCCGCTCCGCCGAGGTGATCATCGCGCGGTCGGTGTGCGCGAGCGTCAGGTGCCCGTGCTGCGAGAACATCAGGTTGAAGTCGAGCTCGCCGGCGAGGCGCTCGTAAAGCGCGACGCTGCGGCGGTAGAACTCGGCCCCTGCGGGCGTGCGGTAGTTGGAGCGGACGATCGTGGTGTTCCGCCCGGCCGCGCCCGAGCCGATGTAGCTCTTCTCCAGCACTGCGACGTTCGTGATCCCGTGGGTCTTCGCCAGGTAGTACGCCGTTGCGAGCCCGTGTGAGCCGCCGCCGACGATCACCACGTCGTACCGGGGCTTCAGCTCGGAGCGGGCACGCCACATCCGCTTCTGCCGGAAGACGTCCTTCATGCGAGCCCCGCCAGCGTGTCGAGGACGACCTCGGCGACGTAGTGGCCGAACTCCTGCGGAAAGAAGATGCGGAACGCGTCGCCCTCCCGGAAGACGTACGCCGGGATCTCGGCCACCTTGCCCGTCGCCGGGAGCTCCTCGAGGTCGAGATCGGTGAGGCGGCGCATCGCCTGTTCTCCCTGGAGCTCGAGCCCGCCGAGCGCGGCGGTCAGGTCGAACACCCTGCCGGAGAGGCTCTGCCGCAGCGCGGCGCCCTGCTCGTACGGACAGATCAGAAGCGACCGGCCGGGCGTGATCCGTAGGACGTCGACGCCGTCCGGGACCGGTTCGAGCTCGCCGCGCACCTCGATCTTCGCGAGCCCGGAAAGGTCGCGCACGCTCTTCGCGCCGGCGAGCGCGCGCGCGAGCGGCGAGGCGAGCCGGGGCTCGAAGCCCGCTTCCCGCCGGGCTGCGTCGGGACTGAGGAACAGAAGCTCGGTCACGAACGCAGTCGCTCCCCCTTCGGGTCGAAGAACGGCTCCAGCCGGACTCGTGCCTGCTCGAGCGACCCGTCGACCTTGATCTCCAGCACGGCATCCTCCTCTGCCAGCTCAGGAGGAACCCACGCCATCCCGATCACGCGGTCGAGCTGGGAGGAGCGACGTGCGCTGGTCACGCGGCCGCGGGGCCGGCCGTCCACGACGACCTGACCGCCCTCGGCCGGGACGGCCCCGTTCACCATCTCGAACCCGACCAGCCGCTCGCGGAAGCCGCGCTCCTGCACGTGTTCGAGCGCCCACTTGCCGACGAAGTCATCCTTGTCGAGCTTCGCGATCCAGGACATCCCGGCCTCGAGCACGTTCGACTCGGAGTCCGTGTCCTGGCCGACGATGATGTGCTGCTTCTCGAGGCGGAGGATGCGCTGCGGCTCGAGCCCGAAGGGGCGGACGTCGAGGTCGGCGCCGCGAGCCAGCAGGGTGTCCCACAGGTATTCGCCGTAGGGGCTCGCGAAGTGGAGCTCGTAGCCGAGCTCGCCGACGAAGCCGATGCGCAGGATCAGGCATGGGACGCCGGCGACGAAGGCCTCCTGGGCATCGAGGTACGAGACGCCCTCGTTCGAGACGTCGGCGTCCGTGAGCCGGCCTAGCAGTTCCCGGGCTTTCGGGCCGGCGAGGTTGACCGCCGTCAGCGCCCCGGTCACGTTGACCACCTCGACGTCCAGTCCCCAGACCGCGTTCCACCAGTCGAACCACTCGATCACAGTGTCCGCCCCGGTCGAGGTCGTCGTGACGTAGAAGCGCTCGTCCCCGAGCCGCCCGACGGTGCCGTCGTCCATGATCCGGCCGCCGTCGGTGCCCAGCACGGCGTAGCGGATCCGGCCGATCTTCAGGTCGGCGAAGCGGTTGGAGTAGAGAAGCTCGAGGAATGCGGCGGCGTCGGGACCCTCGACGATCAGCTTCCCGAGCGTCGACACGTCGATCAGCCCGACGGACTGGTGGACGTGCTGCGCTTCCGCCGCGGGGTCGCCGTAGGAGTGCGGCCGCTTCCACGGGCCGGCCCACATCATCGTCGCGCCGAGCTCGACATGGCGGTGATGAAGCGAGCTGCGCTTGGTCGGCTCGTGCCCGCGCCCGGCCAGCAGTCCGAGCGAGACGGGCGCCCACGGCGGACGCGCCGTCGTCGTTCCGATCGCGTCTTCGCCGGTGCCGGTCTCGCGGGCGTAGAGGCGCACCGACTGCAGATGGCAGAGCCGGCCTTGGCACGGCCCCATCGTCACGGTTGTGTATCGCTTCGCGAGCTCGAGGGAGTCGAACCCCTCCGCGACGGCCCGTCGCATGTCCTTCTCGGTCACGTCCTCGCAGACGCAGACGAAGGAACGCGACTTGCTCGCGCCGCCTGCGAAGGCCGGGGGAGGGACGGCGGCCAGGCTGCCCTGGCCGGTGACCGAGCCGACAGCCTCGACGTTCCGGGGCAAATCCGATGGGACAAAGATCCCGCGTGCTGCATCGTGCTCGATGCGCGCGCCCGCTTGTGCGAGGAGCGAGTAGGCGGGCTGGCGGCCGCCCGACATGACGAGCAGGTCGCAGGCGATCTCCTCCCCATCGATCACGACGGCGCGAAGCCTGCCGCGCTTGCCGGCCGCGGAGAGAGTCCGCGGGACCCGCGCGCGCAGGTCGACGACGCGCTCGACTCGAGTCCCGGCGCGCTCGAGCAGGCCGACAACTCCGATCCCTGCGTCGTCGGCCGCGACGACCACAGCTCGTTCGCCGGGGCGCAGCGACCACTCCTCCACCATGCGGCGCACGAGCTCCGGCAACACCACGCCGACGAGGTCGTTGCCCGGAAAGACCAGCGGCTGCTCGATCGTCCCGGTCGCGACGACGATCCGTCCGGCGCGCACACGATGGAGTACGCCTCCTGCATCGACCGGCACCAGCCCGCCCTCGTAGACACCGAGCGCCCGCGCGGGGGCCAGCACCTCGACCCCGGCGCCGACGTCGGGGAGCGAGCGCCGCTCCTCTACGAGCAACGTGCTGTGCCCTTCGGCCGCCGCCGCCCGAGCCGCCTCGACCCCGGCGCTCCCGCCGCCGATCACCAGCATGTCGGTGCGCCGGTGCTCGACGTCGAATCGGCGCTGCCGGCCGGAACGCTTGTCGAGCCTCCCGAGCCCCGCGATCCGGCGCAGCCCGCGCTCGTAGTACGGCCACAGGCGTCGCGGCCGAATCATCGTCCGGTAGTAGAAGCCGACCGGCGTGAACGGCCCACCGAAGCGGTCGACGACGGACAGGAGGTCACGGTCGAGCGAGCCGAGCACGTTCTGCCCCTGAACCACCGCGCTCTCCCGAATCGGCTCGACACAGACCCTGACGTTCGGCTCGCCGTCGACCGACATCAGGCAGTTAGGACAGCTGCCGCTGCAGCAGAGCAGGCCTCGCGGCCGGTGGTATTTGAAGCTGCGCGAAAAGACACGCCGTCCCGAGGCAAAGAGCGCTGACCCCAGCGTGTCGCCGACGAATCCCTCGACCGGCTTGCCGTCGAAGAAGAAGCGAACGACGCGCCCGCGGTCGATCGCCTCCTGGGGCTGCGCGGGAAGCCGCATCAAGCGGCCGGCGTGTCGGGGACTGCGGCTTCCTGTGGTGCGGCCGTGCCCGCCCCGGCCGTGGGATTGGGCAGCTCGGTCTTCATGACCTCGTTCGTGCGCGTGTCCCGCTCGGCGAGGAACCAGGACTGACAACCGAAGCGGTGATGCCACCACTCGCGCTGGACGCCGGCGACGTTGCGTCGGAAGTGCACGTACGCGTTCAGCTCACGGACGGAGGGGGTGACGCGCGGCCGTTCGGTCACCTCGCCGGAGTAGGCGAACTCGTTGACATCGCGGAGTCCGCAGTTCGGACACTGGAGAAGAAAGGACATGATCCAGGGAATCGCCAGGAGGGAAATACCATTGCCATTCTTGCACCCGGAGGGAGTACGCGCAATTCCAGGCAAGCGTCTCCCGGCCGAGGCGCCGCGAATCTGTCGACCTTTTTAGGGGGTCACCTGTTCGAGGGAGGGTTGCCGGCGGAGCAGATCCCTCGTTCGAGTGAAACGGCGGCTTGACTCCCTCGGATGGGGGAGGCGCCGACCCGTAGCAGCGCGAGGATGGGAAGAAGCGTCTGGGAGGAAGGGGAGATGAGGTGAAAAAGACGAAGAGAGGGTCGACGTTGATCGCCGTCTTGGCCGTCTTGGCTGCTGTGGCCGCCCTCGCGGCCGCGCCGGTACCGAGCGCGTGGGGCGGATTCGCGCCCGACGCCAGCTGGTCGGACGGGATCTAGAACTCCTTTCAGAATGATGCTCGTCGCCGGGGTGCGATGGGTGAGTGCGAGGCAAGGACGCAGGGAGCGTGCATAGCACCGCTATGGACGCGACTGAGGACGCGGCCTCGCGCCGCCCAGCGCGGCCCGGCGGCACAGCGCTCATTGTGAAAGGAGTTCTTAGCTCAAGCGAGAGCCGCGGCGGCCCGATAACTCGGGCATGAGCCGCGGCCTCGGGTTGACGATGTTGCTCGCCTCGCTGGCGATCGTCGGCGTGCTGATGGCGATGAACATGCGCACCAACGGTCCGGCGTCTCCCGCGGTCAGCCGCGCGACAATCCAGGCGGTTCAGGTGGCGAGCACCGCCGACTTCCTTCAAGCAGCTCAGCAGCTCGAGCTCCTCAAAGCCCAGGCCGGAACGTACGCGGGCGCGACGCTGCAGTCGCTCTCGGCGGTTCGCCTGGTCTCCGCGAACGAGCTCACGTACTGCCTGCAGACCGCCTCCGGGACCGCCGCCCAGCACTTCACTGGGCCCGGCGGGACAGTTACCGCCGGTCCCTGCTGAGCGACAATCGCGGTGTGACACTCCGGGTGGCCAGCGGCGTAGACGCTCCATGAACGCGGTGACGACGTCCTTGCCTCGCTTCGCCGTCGAGCGGCCGAGCTTCGCAGGGGTCGCCGAGGCCGAGCTCGATGCCGTCCATCGCTATCTGCTGTTCCTGACCGGCGACCGTAGCGCGGCCGAGGATCTGACGGGGGAGACCTTCGAGAAGGCGTTTCGCTCCTGGCGGCGTTTCGACCCACGGCGGGGCAGCCCTCGCACCTGGCTCTGCCAGATCGCCCGCAGCACGGCGCTCGACCACTTCCGGGCCGAGGAGCGCCGGTGGCGGCGGGAAGAGCGCGCCGGCCGGGACCTTCCGCCGGACGCCGAGCCCGACCTGCCCGGCCCCGCCGGGGCGGCGCTCGCGAAGCTTGCCCCCGCCGACCGTGAGGTCGTCGCGCTCCGCGTCCTGCTCGACCTGGATGGCCCGACCGCCGCGCGCGTGCTCGGGATCAGCCCGACCGCTTGCTCGACGCGGCTCAGCCGCGCCCTAAAACGACTCGAGGAGTTGACCGATGCCCGTGACTGACACCGATTTCGAGCGCGAGTTCGCCGAGCTCGTCGCGGAGATCCGCGCCCTCCCGACCGCGGCACCCGCGCAGCTGCGCGATCGCGTTCGCGCGCTCGGCGAGCCCGAGCCGCAGGCGTCCTGGTGGGAAGGCATCCGGCTGATCCGGCCGCGTCGCGCGCTGCTTGTACTCGCGCCCGCGTGTCTGACGGTGCTCGTGGCGGCTGCGATGGTGCACGGGCTGCTGTCGTCGGGCGGGGAGAAGACCGCCGCGACGGTCACGGCGGAGCAGGCGCAGCGGGATCTGGGGCGGCGTACGAAGACGAGTCCTCCCGTAGTCTTCGGTCCTGTAACGAGTCCGCTCGACCTACAAAGCGGAAGCTCCGGTGCGGGCAGTGCCTTGGTGCCGGCCCCTGTTCGGGGGCGACCGACCGACTACGACGCCTTCCTGCGGGTGCGCGTCAAGGATCTCGAGACCCTCTCGCGCCGTAGTGCCGACGCCATGCGCTTGGCCCGCTCCCTCGGAGGCTACGTCGAGTCGGTCGAGCAGACGACCGCGGTCGGCGCCCCTGGACAGGCCGACCTGGTGCTGCGCGTGCCGGTCGCCCGCGTCGAGCAGGCGCTGGTGCGGCTCGCCGGGCTCGGCACCGTCGTAGAGCAGCACGTGTCGATCCGCGACCTCCAGGCCACGGTCGACGCCCAGCGGCGCCGGATCCGCAACTTGCGTGTCCGGATCGCGCGAATCGTCGAGGCGCTACGCGACCCATCGCTCGCCGCGGACGTGAAGCTGAACCTGCAGCTCCAGCTCGAGGACGCACGCCACAGCCTGACCGCGGCGACGGGAAGTAACAAGGCGACGTTGCGCGAGGCCGCTCTCTCCCAGGTCTCGGTCTCGCTGACGACGCAGCATGCGGTGGCTGCCACAAAGCCGCACCACCGCGGCCGGCTCGACCGTGCGGCCCGGGACGCTGCAGGCTTTCTCGCCTCCGCCGGCGCGGTCGTGCTCTACCTCCTGATCGTCGTCAGCCCCCTCGTCCTGCTTGCGCTGGCCTGGCTCTTCGCAGCCCGTGCGTACCGCCGGCGGGAGGAGCGGCGCCTGCTCGCGGAGGTCTGATCTACTTCGCCCGTGCTCGTCTACGGGCTCTCGACCGGCAACAAGATCGGCCTCGCCGCTACGGCCGCTGCGTTCATCGCCTTCGCGCTCACGTCGTCGTTCCTGTTTCCGCGGCTCCGCTCGTCGTTCCCCGGCCGGGGGCTCCCCGCCTTCGTGATCGTGTGCTTCCTGTTCTTCTTCGGGATGCTGGCCGCGGTCGAGGTCTTCGGCGCGGAGAAGACCGAGGGAACGGAGCAAGCGGCCGGGTCCGAGCCATCGACATCCGCTCCGACCACGGCGCCGAGCTCGACGACGACCGTCCAGCTCACCACCACGGAGGCACCGACGACGACGAAGGCACCGGCAACGACGAAAACCCCCGAACCGGCGAGCGTGACGGTCAAGGAGTCGGAATTCAAGATCGAGCTGCCCTCGAAGACGCTGAAGCCCGGCGAAGTCACCTTCGAGGTCGAGAACGAGGGCAAGATCCCCCACAACCTCGTCGTCACAGGCAACGGCTCGAACGCCCAGACCCCGATCTTCCCCGGCGGGACGAAGAAGGAACTGAAGGTGACCCTGAAGCCGGGAAACTACGAGCTGATCTGCTCGGTCCCAGGCCACAAGCAAGCCGGCATGGACCAGAAGATCACCGTCACGGGCTAAGCCCCATCTCGGGCGAGCGACCTCCGACGCCGGAGCCGGGCTTCGCCCGGCGGGAGGCTCATCTCCGGCGGTCCCGCCATAACGGCAGGACGGGGGGCCCACGGGGGGAAACCTAGGTTTCCCCCCGTGTCTAACGGAGAGGGCGGGATTTGAACCCGCGACGCACCTTTCAGCACGTACGCGATTTCCAGTCGCGCTCCTTAGGCCACTCGGACACCTCTCCAGCCCGTAGGCCGCAGCGTAGCGACCGCTCCGAGGAGACACGGCGAATCCCTCGAACGAGCGATTTAGCTCGAGTGCGAACCGGCCTACGTTCCGAGCGGCGGCAAGGGGAGGGACTGCGGCGTGAGGTGGACGAAGGAGAGGCGGCGCCCGATTGCGGACCAGCGAAGGCTCGGCATGTGCCTCGCGTGCGGCCGGCAGCTCGAAGCCGGACTCCGACACTTCGGCTCGCTTCGCTGTCTCGACTGCCGTGCGGTAAATCGGCAACTCGACGAGAAGCTCGTCTCGGCTTGGCCGGGAGCGGCTCCTCGCCAATGAGGCGGAGGGGGAGGGATTTGAACCCTCGATCCGCCTAACGACGGATAACGGTTTTCGAGACCGCCGCATTCGACCGCTCTGCCACCCCTCCGAGGGAGCGACAGCCTAGCGAAGGTCATCACGGGGGAAACCGTGTTTCCCCCGTTCGGTATCCTCCGCGTCCACGGAGAAGTGGCCGAGTGGCTGAAGGCGGCGCCCTGCTAAGGCGTTATGGGGGTGAACTCCTCCATCGAGGGTTCGAATCCCTCCTTCTCCGTAGCGCGCCTCGCTTCGCTTCGGCGCTTCACGGGGGAAACCGTGTTTCCCCCGTGGGCCCCTTCTTCGCCGTTGTCACGGGACCGCGTTCGTGTGCCTCCCGCCGGGCGGAGCCCGGCTCCGGCGGCGAATCGGCGCCGCCCTAGTTGGAGAGATCGGAAAGATCACCCTTCAGAGGGAGGATTCCTCGGCGGGGACAGCGAACAATGCGTCTGCCGGCTCCCCCCTCATCCCCGGCATTTCGAAGCCCGTCTGCGGCACCCGGAGGCGGGTTTCGTCGTTTCCGGGGTAGTGTCGCGGACCCGTGACGGCGCCGATCAACGTCTGGGACTACGAGCGGCTCGCGGAAGAGCGTCTCGACGCCAATGCGCTCGCGTACTTCGCGGGAGGAGCGGGCGACGAGGTCACGCTGAGGGACAACCTTGCGGCGTTCGAGCGGCGCAAGCTCCGGCCGCGGGTGCTCGTCGACGTCGGCTCCGTCTCGACCGCGACGACGGTGCTCGGGACCGATGTCTCGATGCCGATTCTCGTGGCTCCGCTCGCGCTTCAGCGCATGGCGCACCCCGAGGGCGAGCTTGCCGCGGCCCGCGCGACCGGTGCGGCCGGGACGATCATGTGCCTTTCGACCGCCGCGACGGCGAGACCCGGCGAGGTGGCCTCAGCGGCGCCCGGAGCACCGCGCTGGTTCCAGGTCTACGTCTTCGGCGACCGGTCGGTCACGGAGGAGTTAATCGGCGAGGCTGTGGAGCACGACTACTCCGCGCTCGTACTCACCGTGGACACGCCCTACCTCGGCCGGCGCGAGCGGGACATCCGCGTCGACTTCGCCATCCCGGAGCACCTCGAGCTCGCCGGCAACATCTTCGGCCACGGCTTCGACACCGGCCTGAGCTGGCGCGACCTCGAATGGCTGGCGGCATACGACCTGCCCGTGGTGGTCAAGGGGATCCTGACCGCCGAGGACGCGCGACTGGCCTGCGAGCACGGGGCCGCCGCGGTCGTCGTCTCGAACCACGGCGGTCGGCAACTCGACGGGGTCCAGGCGTCGCTGGACGCTCTTCCCGAGGTGATGGACGCGGTCGACGGGCGCGCCGAGATCCTCCTCGACGGGGGCGTTCGCCGCGGGACGGACGTGCTGAAGGCGATCGCCCTGGGCGCCCGTGCCGTCCTGATCGGGCGGGCGATGCTCTGGGGCCTGGCGGTCGACGGCGAAGCCGGCGTCGGCGACGTCCTGCGCCTGCTCCGCGACGAGGTCGAGCTCGGCCTCGCGCTCCTCGGCTGCACCTCACCGGCCGAGGTGGGTCGAGCGCACGTTCTCTAGGCTCAGTTCCTAGTCGCGGACCCTGGCGATCAGCTCGCCGCGTCGCATCACCTTGACCGCGGCGCCGCCGAGTCGCACGTCGTACCCCGCAGTGCTCGGGAAGAGCACCTTGTCGCCGGGCTCGATGCCGCCAGGCTCGCTTCCGATCGCAGTCACGACGCCAGTGCCGCACTCTGTCTCGGTCGAGGCAGGGATGATCAGCCCCAGGTTCGTCTCCGATTCCTCGTCCGAAGGCTGGACGACGAGGTAGTCGTCGAGCGGCTCCAGCGAGAGATCGAGTCTGCGCGGCTCGTCGAGCACGGAGAGCACGATACTTCCGGGCGTGCGCGTGGGGCGACAGGACGTCGCAATCTCGAATCCCGACAAGGTGTTCTTCCCGGAGCGGGGTCTGACGAAGGACGACCTCGTCCAGTACTACCTCGATGTTGCGAACTGCGCGCTCCCTCATCTGCGCCGCCGGCTCTTCCACATGAAGCGCTTTCCCAACGGCGTCGACGCCGACTTCTTCCACCAGAAGCGCGTCCCATCGCATCCGGACTTCGTCGGGGAGCAGTTCGTGCGCTTCCCGAGCGGCCATACGACCGTCTTCGCCGTTGTGGACAACGCGGCCGCGCTTGCCTGGGTCGTCAATCTCGGATGCATCGAGCTTCACACCTGGCACTCCCGAATCGACGAGCTCGAGCGACCTGACTACCTGCTGATCGACCTCGACCCGACGACCGACGGCCAGTGGCCCTACGTCCGTGAGATCGCGCTTGTTGTCAAGCAGGTGATGGACGAGCTCGGGCTGGCGTCATACCCGAAGACCTCCGGCGCCACGGGCCTGCACGTGCTCGCCCCGATCAAGCCGGAGCTTCCGTTCCCGGAGGTGCGGCGATTCGCGAAGGCCCTCGCCGAGGAGGTCGAGCGGCGCGTCGGCGACCAGGACGTCGCCACCACGACCTGGCGCGTCGCCGATCGGCGCGGCGTCTTCGTCGACTTCGGCCAGAACGCACGCGACCGCACGATCGCGTCTGCGTACTCGGTTCGCCCGACACCTGACGCGCGCGTGTCCGCGCCGTTGCGCTGGGAGGAGGTCGGAAGCGTCGAGCCTGACGTCTTCACGCTCGAGACGATGCGCGCCCGGATCGATGCCGCCGGCGACCTCATGGCGGGCATGTGGCGCCGCCGCCCGAGCCTGCGTCCGCGCTACCACCGGCTCGGGCTCGAGCCTCCGAGCTGATCGTTTCTCGTCCGGGCCCGACGAGGGTGGACTCTCCGACCAGCTCGGCCGGCTCGAGGCCGAAGCGGACGTCCGTGGCCAGCTTTGAGAAAGAGCTCAGCGTTTACGGTTTGCTGCCGATAAAGGTGCCATGGCGGTGTCTGCGAGCAGATGGCGGCCGATCGGCGCGGTGCTCGTCGAGAACGGCGCGATTACCGAAAACGAGCTCCAGCTGGCGCTCTCGGAACAGCGTGAGAGCGGACGCCGGCTGGGAGAGATCCTGATCGATTCCGGCCGCATTACGTGGCTCGCGCTCGCCCAGGCGATCGCGCTTCAGGCCGAAGACCTCGACGCCACCGACGCGCTGGTCGCGCCAGAGTCTCTGCCGGCGCAGGATCCCCCCCTGAACGGGCACGCGAGCTCGGGTTCCGTCGAGCAGAAGCTCGAGACCGTCGAGGCGATGCTGAAGGACAGGCAGCGCGCGTTCCTCGAGCTCGTGTCGACGACGGAGACGCTCAGGCAGAAGGTCGCCAAGCTTCAGGACGAGGTGCTGGTGAAGAACACCGAGATCGCCGCGCTCAAAGAGCGCGTGCTCGGCGGCTAGCTCGTAGCTGCGAGCAGGCTCTCGAAGGTCGGATCGCTCGGGCTGCGAGCCGGGCGCACCTCGCGCCAGGTGCACTGCCCCGGATCCTTGTCGTCGCGGAAGCGCAGGAAGCGCGAGCCGTGGCGGAACCGATTTCCCTGCACCTTGTCGTAGCGCACCTCGCAGACGAGCTCGGGTCGCACCGCCGACTCCTGGAGCTCGCCGGTGCCCCAGCGGTTCGGCTCGGAGAAGCCTCGATCCGGCGCCCCCTTCAGCAGCGGCTTGATGCGCTCGAAAATCTCTGCGTGGCGGCCGGCCGCGACCGCTGCCGAACCCACGTAGTCGATCTTCCCGCCGTCGTCGTAGAGGCCGAGCAGGAGTGTCGCGATCCGGTGCGGCTTCTCCTTCCAGCGAACGCCCACGACGACGCAATCGGCGGTCTTGTACGGCTTCACCTTCAAGACGCCCTCGCGCGAGCCGGGCAGGTACGGGACGCTGAGGCGCTTCGCGATCACGCCATCGAGGCCCGCCGCCTCGAACGAGTTGAGCCACTCCTGCGCCGCGTCTGCGTCCGTCGTGGTCGGCGAGAGCCGGAAGCCCTTCGCTTTCGTCTCGAGCTCCTTCCGGCGCTGCTCGAGTGGCAGGCGATGCACCTCCTTGCCTTTCCAGAGCAAGAGGTCGAAGACGATGAAGTCGGCCGGGATCTCGGCTGAGAGCTTGCGCACGCGCGACTCGGCGGGATGGAGGCGCAATTGCATCGAGTCGAAATCGAGCACGCCGTCGCGCGCGATCACGATCTCGCCGTCGAGCGCCGAGTGTGGTGGGAGCAGGTCGCCGAGCGGAGCCAGCTCGGGGAAGTAGCGCAGCAGGGGCCGGCCGTTCCGCGACCAGAGCGCGAGCTCGCCCCCGTCGTTCTCCAGCACGCCGCGGAAGCCGTCCCACTTCGGCTCGAACTGCCAGGAGCCCGTTTCCGGCAGCTCCTTCACGAGCTCGGCCTCCATCGGCGGGAAGGGGACGTTTCGTCCAGGCATCGCGCGGAACCCTAATCGTGTGGAGGAGCTGGACGGGGTCTGGACGGTCTCACGCGCAGGTGGCGCCCTGCCGCCGCTGAAGGGCTGCGTCAAGCGCATCCACGGCGCCCGCGGCCGCACCGAGTTCCCGTGCGCCCCGGCGATGCCGTTCGAAGTACGCGGTCTCGAGCTGCACTATCGGCCGCCGTTCGCGCCGCTCGTGGACAAGCTCGAGTCCCGCGAAGCGGGGTTCCACGGCCGGGCGATGCTGCTCGGCCGGGAGATCGGTCAATTCACGATGAGGAGGTTAGACATGGCAACCCAGCTCGAGGGGCAGCTGATCAAGCACATCGACGAGGCTCACGCGATGGAGCACAACGTCCTGCGGATGCTGGACGGGATGATCTCGACGACGGACGACCCGGAGATCCTCGACGCGCTCGAGAACCACAAGCTCCAGACGCAGGGGCACGTGGACAAGATGCGCAGGCGGCTCGAGGCGCACGACGCCTCGCCGTCGATGGTCAAGCAGGCGGGTGGAATCCTGCAGGCACTCGCGAAGATGCCGCTCGACCTCGTCCGCGGCGAGAAGGCGGGCCGAAACGCGCGCGACGGCTTCGCCACCGAGCACCTGGAGATCGCGAGCTACGAGCTCCTACGCCGGATCGCGGAGAAGGCGGGCGACGACGAGACCGTCCAGGCTGCGACGGAGATCATCCTGGAAGAAAAGCAGATGGCCGACACGATCTCCGACAACTGGGACAAGTTCGCCGAGCTCTCCCTCGCGGAGGAGGGCATTACCGCCTGACCAGCGCCGCGCGGGTCACTTCGTCCATCTAGGGCAGACCACATCCGCCGCGCGGAGGCGAGACCGCGCTCTCGCCGGAGCGCCAAGAGCAAAGGGCTCGCCGCGGCCGCGAGGAGGGGGCCAACGGGGAACCATGGGTTCCTCCGTTACTAGACCAGGGGTTTCCCCGTGATCAATGAAGCCAGGGAGCGAGGAACCCCTCGATGTCGCGGCAGCTGCGCGGCCGTTCGAGGCGGGCGCGGACCGTTTTCCCCTCGACGACGACGAGCGTTGGGAAGTCGTCGATCGCAAATCGGTCGATCAGCTCCGGATAATCTTCGCTCGCGATCGAGACGACCTTGAACGTCGTGTGGTTCCGGCGCCGCTGGAGCACCTGGGCCAGGAAGCCCTCCACTCTGCGGCACTGTCCCGAGACCGACGAATGGAAGAAGACCAGCCGCGGCTTCTCAGTGGTAGTCGTGACCGAGCTCATGCGCACCTCCAGGAATCTGAAGGGCGAGGACTTGGCCCTTACTGAAAAGCCTCGACACTCCCTTGCCCAAGATCCGGATGTCGTAACCCTGCCGCCCCGGACGCTGTCTAAGCTCCTGCGATGAGAAGGGTCGCCGTCACCGGGCTTGGCGCGGTCAGTCCGATCGGGAACGACGTGCCCTCGACCTGGCGCGCGGCGGTGGCCGGCGAGAGCGGCATCGACTGGATCCGCGCCTTCGACGCGAGCGACCTGCCGGTCAAGATCGCCGCCGAGGTGAAGGATTTCGACGCGACGTCGGTCGCCTCGCCAAAGGAGGTGCGGAAGCTCGAGCGGAACGTTCTCCTTGCGCTCGGGGCCGCTCGCGAGGCGATGACCGATTCCGGCCTGAGTGGCTTCGACCCGATGCGGGTCGGGATCCTCTTCGGCACCGCGATCGGCGGCGTGAGCGGGATCCTCGAGCAGGAGGAAATCCGGCGGGAGCGCGGTCCCGGCCGGGTGTCACCGAACTTCCTGCCGAACGTCCTCGTCGATTCGGCCAGCGGACAGCTTGCGATCTCGCTCGGGATCAAGGGTCCGAACTACGCGGTCGTCTCGGCCTGCGCGACCGGATCGCACGCGATCGGGGAGGCGGCGGAGCTGATCAAGCGCGGCGACGCCGACGCCGTGCTTGCCGGGGGCGGAGAGGCGTGTATGCATCCGTTGATCCTCGCGGGCTTCACGGCGATGCGGGGGCTCGCGATCGAGGACGAGGATCCTCCACGCGCCTCACGGCCGTTCGACGCGACTCGGGCCGGCTTCGTGATGGGTGAAGGAGCAGGCGTTCTCGTGCTCGAGGAGCTGGAAGCTGCGCGTGCTCGTGGCGCGACCCTCTACGCCGAGGTGCTCGGCTACGGCGCGTCCAACGACGGACATCACATGGCCCAGCCCGAGCCGGCGGCGATCGGAGTGGCGGAGATGATGCGCTCGGCTCTACGACGTGCCGGCGTCGAGCCGGAACGCGTCGGCTACATCAACGCCCACGGCACGTCGACGCCCCTCGGCGATGCGGCCGAGACCAAGGCCATCAAAGACGTCTTCGGTGACCACGCCTACCGGCTCGCGGTCTCCTCGACGAAGTCGGTGATGGGGCATACCTTCGGCGCGGCAGGGGCGTTGGAGGCAATGATGTGCGTGCTCGCCCTGCACGAGGGCATTCTTCCGCCGACGATCAACTACATGCATCCAGATCCCGCCTGCGACCTCGACTACGTCCCGAACGAGTCACGAAAGGCTCGGGTCGATGTGGCGCTCTCGAACGCGATGGGGCTGGGGGGACATAACGGTTGCGTCCTGCTGGGCAGGATCGAATGAGCTTCATCGTCGAGCCGGCGGTCGAGGCGTACGCGGAGGCACACTCCGAGCCGGCCGGCGAGCTCTTCCGCCGGCTGGCCGAAGAGACCCACGAGCGCACGACCGCGCCGCAGATGATGGTCGGGCCGATCGAGGGTCGCTTTCTGGGGTTCCTGGTCCGGCTGACCGGCGCTCGGCGGGTGCTCGAGCTCGGTACCTTCACCGGCTACTCGTCGATCTCGATGGCGCTTGCACTCCCCGACGGGGGGCGCATCGTCACCTGCGACGTGGATGAAGAGACGAACGAGATCGCCCAGCGTTACGCGACGGAGGCGGGTGTCGTAGACCGGATCGACTACCGGCTTGGACCTGGTCTCGAGACGATGGGTGAGCTCGAGGGCGCCTTCGACCTCGTCTTCATCGATGCGGACAAGGAGAACTACGTCGCGTATTACGAAGCCGCGGTTCCGCTGCTGGCCGAGGACGGCGCGATCGTGGTCGACAACACGCTCTGGTCTGGTCGGGTCGCGGATCCCGCCGACGACGACGAGACGACGCGCGCGATCCGGGCGCTGAACGAACGAGTCCGAGACGATCCGCGGGTCGAGAATGTGCTCCTCACCGTCCGGGACGGAATGAACCTGATCAGGAAAGTGAGATGATCGACGCGTGACCGCCGACGCGATCATCAGGCAACGTGGGCCGGTCGGACACACTCGCTCGATCGGCCTTTCCATTCTCTGGGCGCTCCTGACGCTTGGGATCTATACCTTCGTCTGGGTCTACAAGACGCAAGACGAGATCAAGCGCTCTTCGGGCAACGGTGTGGGCGGTGTGCTCGGACTCGTCATCTACCTCGTTGTCTCGCCAGTGACCTTCTTCGTCGTCGCGTCCGAGGTGCGGTACCTCTACGAGGACGTCGACGGCGAGCACAGCCCGGTCCGCGGGACGACCGGTCTGTGGTTCCTGCTCCCGCTGATCGGATCGATCGTCTGGTTCTCCAAGGTGCAGGGCGCCCTGAACCGGTACTGGACGACGCACGGCGCCGAGCCCGCCTAGTTCTCGATCGCTCTGGGCTCGAGCCGATCGATCGACACCAGGACGACTTCCGCGAGGGCCAGCACGTCCTGCGACGGGGGAAAGATTCCGTTCGGAATCGCGATCACGCGCATGCCCGCCTCATGCGCCGACCGGATGCCATTGGCAGAGTCCTCGACCGCTGCGCACGCCAACGCCTCGACACCGAGCCGTCGCGCCGCCTCCAGATAGACGTCGGGTGCGGGCTTGCCGCGCGCGACCTCCTCCGAGGAGACGGTCGCAGTGAAGCAGCGTGCAAGGCCCGAGAGCTCGAGCGCTTGGTCGATCAGCTCGCGATTGGACGAGGAGGCAAGCCCGAGCGGCCAGCGCTCGGCGATCCGCTCGACCGCAATGACCGCTCCGTCGATCAGCGGAAGCTCCTCTGCGTAGCGAGCGAGCATCCGGACCACGACTTCCCGGTTGATCTCCTCCGGTCGCTCGGGGAGACCGACGACGTCGTGCATGTAGCGCGACCACTCGAGGGAGCTCATTCCCATCATGTCCGACTGCGCCTGGTCGCTCCAGCGGCCGCGACGCTCACGCGCCAGGCCCTCGCGGATTTCGTCCCAGAGCTCCTCCGTGTCGAGGATGACTCCGTCGAGGTCGAAGACGACGGCAGCGATGCTTCCGGGCACCGTCGTCGGCTCAGGCGCCCTGGTACGTGCCCTGGCGATAGACGAGGCCCGCGCCTGCCCGGCCGAGCTCGGTGCTGAGAACCTTGCCGACGAAGAGCGTGTGGTCGCCGGCTTCGTACTCCGCCCACGTGCGGCACTCGAGCCAGGCAAGCGCGTCTTCGACGAGCGGACCGTGGTTGCCTTCCCGGACGGCGATGCCGTCCCAGAGCGCCACCGGTGGAATCCCGCTGCGCGCGAAGTGCTGGGCGACACGGGACTGCTCGTCCGAGAGCAGGCTGACGGCGAAGGCCGCGGCGCGACGTATCGGCTCGTGTGACGAGGATTCGCGGCCGATCGAGATCCCGACGAGCTGTGGGTCGAGCGACAGGGAGACCAGCGAGCCCACCGTCAGCCCGTACCGCTCCCCGTCCACCTCGGCGGTGACGATCGCGACCGGCGCCGGGAAGCGCCGCATCACTTCCCTCAGCTCGTCTCCCTTCATCTCCTCGATCATAGGGACGTGACCCGCAGGGATTTGATCGAGCTCGGCGTCGCCGCGGCGCTCGTGGTCGTAGCCGCCGTCGGCCATTTCGCGGACGCGACGCCGGTTCTGGCGTTTGCTCTCGCTGCCCTGGCGATCGCCGTGCTCGCTCGCCTCGTGGGGCGCGCCACCGAGCAGCTCGGCTCGCGGGTCGGATCCTCGGCCGCAGGCGTGGTGCAGTCTGCTCTCGGCAACCTCCCCGAGCTCTTCATCGCGCTCTTCGCGCTGAACGCCGGGCTGACTGAGGTCGTCCAGTTCGCGCTCGTCGGATCCGTGATCGCAAACGGGGTTCTGGTACTGGGGCTCGCGTTCGTCGTCGGCGGCCTGCGCCACGGGACGCAGGTGTTCGACTCGCCGCGCGCCCGGATGATCGCGACGCTGACGGTGCTCGCGGCAGCGATCCTGGCGCTTCCGAGCCTTGCCCACGCGTTCCACGCCCCCGCTGCCCAGCACTCGAGGACCCTGAGCCTCATCTGCGCAGGCGTTCTGCTGACGCTTTTTGTGGCGACACTTCCCGGTTTCCTGCGCGGCGGCGCGGCGGCCGACGAGCAGGAGCACCCGCCGCGCTGGTCGGTGGGGCTGACCGTGGCCGTCCTCGCTGCTTCCGGAACCGCCGCGGCACTGGTGAGCGACTGGTTCGTGCAGGCCCTGAAGCCTGCGACCGAGACGCTCGGTATGAGCGAGGCGTTCGCGGGCCTTGTTGTGGTGGCGATCGCGGGGAACGCGGTCGAGAATGTCGTCGGCGTCCAGCTCGCCGCCCGCAACCGCCCCGACTTCGCGATCTCCGTGATCGTCAACTCAGCTCTCCAGGTCGCGCTGCTCCTGACGCCGGTGCTCGTCTTCGCGAGCCTGTTCTTCGCGACGTCGCTCACGCTCGTGTTCCCGACGCTGCTCGCGATCGTTCTCCTGCTAGCGGCCGGTATCACCGCCCTCGTCGTCTACGACGGCGAGAGCACGTGGGAGGAGGGCGCGATCCTGATCGGTCTCTACACGGTGATCGCCGCCAGCTTCTGGTGGGGGGCTTAACGTGGGGGAACCCCTGGTGCCCCCACGGGGCCCCCTCCTCTGCCTACGTGGTCCGGCTGGGGGTTGGTCAGCCTCCCGCCGGGCGAGCCCGGCTCCGGCCGGGGATCTGCGCTGACCTACTAGGAGGTGAAGGGCGAAAGGCGGGTTTCCCCGCCCTTCGCGCGATCGCTCGCTTCCTAGTTAGACCGCTGGAGCCGCGCGGTCCCGGTCGGTCACGGTCTTGCCGAGAACGACACCGATGCCGAGCATCGCCACGCCGAGGACGACGTGCAAGACGTCGCCGGCGGCGTTTGTCGGGACGAAGTTCGCCCCGCTCTCATTCCCGGTGATCAGTCCGTAGACGAAGAGCACGAGATAGATGATGCCTCCGCCGATGAAGTACCTGCGTGCACCTTCCCAGGTCTTCGCCAGGGCAAGGCCTGCAACGCCGAAGAGCAGGTGGATGATGTTCTCGAGGATGCTCACCTGGACCAGACCGAGCAGCTTCGCGTCCG
This sequence comes from Gaiellales bacterium, assembly GCA_038237865.1. Lineage (GTDB taxonomy): Bacteria > Actinomycetota > Thermoleophilia > Gaiellales > Gaiellaceae > 3-1-20CM-4-69-9. The sequence continues at coordinate 44,074 of JBBRYG010000012.1, forward strand.
AGTTGTGCCCGGCGAACTTCAAGTCGCTGTAGTGCGTTGTGATCCCGGGGATGAAGCCGAGAATTCCGACCAGCAGGAAGACGATGCCGAAGAGCATCGCCAGCGACTGGATCGGTGAACGGTCTCGCATAGAGGTCCTCCTGGAGTTGGGCGCGTTGACGCTTCCGTTCGCCGCGCGAGTTTCTTCGCCTTCCGCTGTTTCGTCAACCTCGCCGCGGCGGTTCGCCTTTTACCCGAACAGACAGAAACTAGACAAGGAAGAGTCCGACGATCGCCGCCGCGAGCGCAACGGCGCCGCCCAGGGCGAGTGTCGCCCGATGATGCGCCACGACCTCCGTCATCCTCGGATCGGGTACGACCGCCCGAGGAAGCGCCGCCAGGCCGAGCAGTAGGACGGCCAGACCGAGAAAGGCCACGACCAACGGATTCGTCGCGGCGGACTTGACCGAGAGTGGCGCGGACGCGGAGCTATGGGTGCCGGTCGCGTCAGCGACGCCGCTCTGGCCCGGCCTGGTCTCGTCCGTGTTCTGATTGCGCACGATCTCCGTGCTGGAGCCAAGCGTCCCGGAGGATGTGAGGGCTCCCGTTGCGGTCGCCGTGCCGGCGCGCGTCGTGCTCAGGCCGATCGTGCCACGTGAGGGGCACGTGTTCCTGCTGCGGGCCGCCGCGAGCTCGTCGGGCGAGGGTGGAGTTCCCTCGACGATCACGAGCGTCGTCCGTAGGAGTGTCCCTCCTCGCTTCGTCCGCGCCCGGATGCGATAGGTGCCCGGCGCGAGCTGGGTGCCGTGGACGCGGCCCGTGAAGGGGAAGTGATTCGTGCCGGCGTGCCCACCGACGCGGATCCTGCCAGCCAGGCGGCAGTCCGGCGAAACCCGGACGAAGGTGAAGATGACAGTGGCCTGGGCCCCCAGCTCGAAGTCGAGCGTCGTGCTGCGGCGTTTGGCGTCCCTGCGGGAGATGTATGGTCTCGAGCTCTTCAGGCGGATCAGCCGGGGGACGGCAGATCCCGATCTGGGCGCAGACGATCCAGTCGAGCCGGCGCTCGTGCCCGCGCTTGAGCCTGCGCCCGAGCCGGAACTCGAGCCCGCGCTCGAGGACGAGCCCGGCTGTGATCCACCGGAGGCATCGCCGGAGCCGATCGCCGAGGTCTGCACGGAAGGCGTCGAGGCGGAAGGCGCCGGTGCCAACGCCGGCAGCGGAGAGGGCGGAGCCGGCGGCGCGGGCGTGGGCAGGGTCACCGACGGTACTGAGACCTTCGGAACGGTCACCGTCGGGACGGTCGGAATGGGGAGGCCGTCGGCGAGCGCGACGGCGGCGCTCAGACCGCCGAGTGCCAGCACGAAAGCGAGGAGGGCCGCAAGCCTCATCACTCTTCTAACTCATAAACGGCCGATTTGGTTACGCGTGTTTGGTGAAGTCCCGTCCATGCGACAATTCCCGCGATGGCGGCCGTCAAAGGCGACTACTACGAGCTGCTCGGCGTCGACCGCGACGCCGACGAAGAGGCGATCCGCAAGGCGTTCCACGCCCTCGCCCGTGACTGTCATCCGGACGTCTCGGACTCACCGGAAGCGACCCAGCGGTTCCGCGAGCTCGCGGAGGCCTACGGCGTCCTCTCAAAGCCCGGTCCGCGTCTGCTCTACGACCGCTACGGCTACCGGGGCCGCGGCAACAGCGGCTTCGACGAGGAGCTCTGGGAGGGAAGAGAGCGGGCGCCGCGCGGCGAGAATGCCCATGCCGAGGTGCAGATCAGAAGCTATGAGGCGGAGGAGGGAACCCGGCGTCTCGTCCGCTTCGACGCGGCGGCGGTCTGCGCGGACTGCGACGGCCGTGGCACGACTCGCGAGCCCGATCCGTCGTGTTCGGTCTGCGGGGGAACCGGCCGGCGTCGGCAGGTGTCGCACGGCGAGGTCGGGCGCATGCTTCGGGTCGAGGCTTGCCCGCGGTGCGCGGGAGAGACGTGTCCGCGCTGCGGAGGCCCAGGCGCGGTGCCGGCGCAGCGTCAGTTGAAGATCCGCATCCCGTCCGGCGTCCGCGACGGAACGCAGCTACGAGTTGGCGGTGAAGGCTCGCCCGCGCCCAACCGTGGTGTCCCGGGCGATCTCCTCGTCGACCTCCATGTCAGCCCTGCGCCGCGGGACAGCCGCCTCGTCCAACTGCTGGCGTTCGCGCTGTTCCTGGTCGCGGTCGTGGCACTCGTGCTCTACCTGCTGTAAGAACTCCTTTCACAATGAGCGCTGTGCCGCCGGGGCCGCGCTGGGCGGCGCGAGGCCGCGTCCTCAGTCGCGTCCATAGCGGTGCTATGCACGCTCCCTGCGTCCTTGCCTCGCACTCACCCATCGCACCCCGTCGCCGAGCGTCATCCTGAAAGGAGTTCTAAGCGGATGGCCGTTCCCTCCCGGAATCAGCAGGTGTGCCGCTTTCGGGACTGATTTTGCGCTACGCCGCTCCGCCAAACGGTCTACTCTGGATAAAGGAGATCAGGCTGCCGGCGCCAAGCCACAGCCAGCGACAGAAAGGCTCGCAGAGTGAAAGGTCAGCAGAAACCCAAGAAGCTTCAGAAGAAGCAGCCGGCGAAGACGCTGAAGGAGCGCCGAGCGCAGAAGCGCGAGGCGAAGAAGGGCGACCACTTCTCCACCGGCTAGCGGTTCGTAGCGGCGGGGGTGGGATTTGAACCCACGGAGCACCTTGCGGTGCTCAGCGGTTTTCAAGACCGCCCCGTTCGACCGCTCCGGCACCCCGCCGAGACGGGAAGCGTAGAGCCTCTTCCTAGGCTCGCGCCCGATCTGCGCCGAGCTTGCGGGGGGCGCCGACCTCGACCAGCGGGTCGGGAATCGTGACCGAGCCGTCCTCCTCCTGGAAGTTCTCCATGATCGCGATCAGCGCGCGCGCGGTCACCGCGGTGCCGTTCAGCGTGTGGACGTGCTCGAGGGCTTTCTCGCGGCGGAAGCGGATGCTCAGGCGCCGGGCCTGGAAGTCCGTCGTGTTCGAGGTCGAGGTCAGCTCGCGATAGCGCCCCTGGGCCGGGAACCACCCTTCGATGTCGTACTTCTTCGTCGCGGACGGGCCGAGGTCGCCGGCAGCGATGTTCATCACGCGATAAGGGATGCCGAGCTCCTGGACGATCTCCTCCTCCTGCGCGAGCAGACGCTCGTGCTCGTCCTCGGAGCTCTCCGGGAGGCAATAGACGAACATCTCGACCTTGTCGAACTGGTGGACGCGGAACATCCCGCGCGTGTCGCGCCCGGCGGCGCCGGCCTCGCGCCGGAAGCACGTCGAATAGGCCGCGTAGCGGAGCGGCAGCTCGTCAAGCTCCTCGTCCCCGTGCATCCCCGCGAGCGCGACCTCGGACGTCCCGGTAAGGAAGAGCCCGTCCTCGGGCACGGCGTAGACATCCTCCTGCAGCGCAGGGAAGAACCCCGTCCCGTACATCGCCTCCGCTCGCACGAGCACCGGCGGCAAGACGGGCTCGAACCCCTTCGAGACCAGCCGGTCGAGGGCGAAGCGGTACAGCGCGAGCTCGACCAGCGCGATGTCGCCCTTGCGATAGACGAAGCGTGAGCCCGAAACCCGAGCGGCCCGCTCGAGATCGATCGCGCCGCCGGAGAGATCCACGTGATCGCGTGGCTCGAACGGGAGGTCGGGCGGCGAGCCCCAGCTGCGGACGAGCTCCGCGTCGTCGTCGCTGTCACCGTCCGGAGCGGTGGGGTGCGGCGGGTTCGGGACGGCGTCCCAGAGTCGCTGCCGCTCCTCCTGGGCGCTGGTCAGCTCCTGGTCGAGCCCCTGGAGCTCGGTCTTGAGCGCCCGCGCCCGGTCGATCTCTTGCAGTGACGAGGGCTTCCCGAGCCGTTTCTGCTCCGCGCGGGCCTCATCGCGTCTCGTCGTCGCGTCGGCCCAGGCGCGATCGGCCGCCACCAGCGCGTCGAAGTCTTCGGCGGCGCCCTTGCGCGCGAGCGCCTCGCGGTAGATGTCCGGATTCGCGCGAGCGAGCCTCAGGTCGATCATGCGCGGGAGTCTAGGTTCCCTCGGTTTCCTCGGGCCGCGCTGGCGGTTCTCGGGCCGGAGGGCACAGTGGCCACGTGCACGGGCCCGTAAGGCCGAGGGCCGCAAGCGCGGTCAGCCGGACGGGGAGCCCGGCTCCGCCGGGCGGGGGCGTTCGGCGGCGAGGGAAACGAGGTAGGCCTCGAGCACTTGGGCTATCCCTTCCTCGTCGACCGATGGGCAGACGAAGTCAGCGACCGCCTTCACGCGCTCGTGCGCGTTCTCGACCGCGATTCCATAGCCGGCCCATTCCAGGAGCTCGACGTCGTTTTCTCCGTCGCCGCAGCCGACCGTGTTCTCGCGGGCGAAGCCGAGCCGCTCCGCCAGGAACTCGAGGCCCGACGCCTTCGTTACGTCCGGGCTTGCGAACTCTAGGAAGAACGGGAGCGATTTCGAGATGTAGAGCCGCGCGTTGAAGCGGGCCAGCATCTGGCGTTTCAGTTCGTCCAGCACCTTCGGATCGTCGATCACCACCAGCTTCGTCGGCGGTTCTTCGAGCCAGTCGAGCAGGTTGCCGACGGGATGCAGCTCCAGCCCCTGGAAGTCCGCGTACCGGCGAGCTTCCGGTGTGATCTCGGCCACGTAGAGCTCGTCGCCGACGTAGCAGTTCATCCCGAAGCCCTCGTCCGTGAGCGTCCTGATCGTCTCCCGCGCTAGCTCGAGCTCGATCGGCACATGGCGGAGCCAACGGCCGCTCTGCGGCTCGGCGACGACGGCGCCCTGGTAGCAGACGACCGGATCGTCGAGCTCCGCCTCGAGGGCGTAGCGCCGCACCGACTGGAACATCCGGCCGGTAACGAGCACGACGTGGACCCCAGCCTCCCGGGCCGCGGCGATCGCGGCTCGTGTCCGTGGGCGAAGCTCGGCGTCCTCACCGATCAGGGTCCGGTCGAGGTCGCAGGCGAATGCGTCGACGCCCGACGGAAAGTCTCTGGGGAGCCTCACGGCGACGGCTGGTTCATGGCCTCGCGCTGACTTCGATCACCCGGGCGCGGCGGGTGGGCAATCATCTGACCTGTGGACGATGCGTCACAGAAAAAGGCCAGGGTCTGACCCCAGCCGTTAGCCCTGTCACGCGATTGCCGAAAGACGCGCGCGACTGGCGCCGGGCACCTCTAGCCCTGGGGCTTCGTCAGGAACTCGACGAGCGCGTCGACGTCGCCCTGGGGCAACGACTTGTACGTCGTGGGCATGACGCCCTTCGGAAAGCCTTTCACGACGTAGGCGTTCGGATTCAGGATCGACTCGCGCGTGTAGGCGTCGACCGGTTTCTTCGCCGTCTTGGCGTCCTTCGCCAGGTTGTCCAGATTCGGCCCGATCACGGCCTGCGAGGCCGCGGGCGCGTACGTGTGGCAGCCGTTGCATCCCTGAGCGGCGAACACGGCCTTGCCGGGTGCCTCCTGCTTGACCGACCCGACCACGGTGTTCGGGGCAGCGCGCACGGTGCCCTCCTTGCCGCAACCGGCAAGCAGCAGCGGAACGACTGCGAAGGCGAGAAGACCGCGACGCATGGGGCGCGAGTCTACAGAGGGCAGAGTGCGCTCCCACGCGAGAAGCGCAAGCGCTCCGAGGGCGCCGATTCCGGCCACGTCGACCGGGGTGTCGTTGACGACCAACGAGACGGCGACGCCTGCGAGCAGCGCCTCGAGCACCGGGCCCCGGTCGCGGTGCGCGGCGAACCAGGCCATTCCTCCGATCGAGAGCAGGAAGAGAAATCCTTTGTGCCACGACGACGTCACGACGGCATACGACAGGTGGAGCCGGTGACCGATGTCGTCGAAAACGGATCCGGAGCTCACAGCACGGGTGACATGGCTCGAGCCGCCGAGCGCGGCATCGAGACCGACGAGGGCGAGCCCGAGCAAAACCGCACCGCCTGCGACAAGCGCGAGCCGCTTGGGCGTGAGAGCGATCCCTCGGAGCCGAAGAGCGAGTACTCCGAGAGCGACGGCGAGGACGAGTGTCCCGCCACCGTCGGCGCCCGCATGGCTCCAACCGACTGTGACGATCGCGAGAGCCCCCACCGGGACGAGCCAGGGCCCAGCGGCGGCCGCCAGCACCGGTGCGAGCAAGAGCGTCTCCTCGAGGTTGCCGACGCCGTAGAACCTGCCGCCCCCCTCAGGGTGGGGGCCGAGAGGGCCGAAGGAGTTCAACGGCGTGTCAAGAGAGAGCACGAGGAACAGCGCGAGGAGCACCGCGACCACGATCGGCCGGCGGGGGAGAAACGAACCCGCGACCGCTATTCCAAGCGACAGGGCCGCGAGCCCGAGCAGCACCGGGGCCCGATGCTGGAGTCCGAAACCGGACGTGAGCAACGAGGCCGAAACGGCCGCGACTCCAAAGAGCACCGCGATCCGGGCCATCCGCGCGAGGCGGAGGAGGAAGGCGAGAGTTCCGAGTACCGCCAGGACGCCCGCCGCGATCCCGACAGCTCCCGAGCGCACGTCATGTGCATGTCGTAGTTGCCGGTCCAGCCGCCGCAAATCGCCGGCGTCCCCCTCGTGTGGACGAATCGACGCGCGCCGGTGCTCGGCGAGAGCCTGTGCCGTCTGGGCGACATCCGCGATCGACACGAGCCCAGGGATTCGAGTCGAGCCCGAGGACAGGATCCCGTGATAGCCGGCTGCTACGACCCGGATCGCGTAGCGCCGCGTGTTCGGATTCGGTCCCGGCGGGGGCAAGTCGACGAGGATGTAGGGCGGCAGGCGAGAGGCGATCGGGTTGCGGTCAGGCAGGTCGAGGACGCGGATACGGCGTTCCCCGGACGGTCGTCCACCGAGCAGCGCCCTCTCCACCTGCCCGCGCTCGAGGGCCGCGAGGGCGCCCTCACGGCTCACGGTCGCCCCGGCTCCCGGGACGACCAGGCCGACCGCTCCGGCCCCTGTCTGGAGCGACACCGCGGTCGCGTAGACGGGCACCTGCCGCGGAGCCGCCATTGCGTTCGCGTTAAGCGGTCCCCCCAGACCTGCCGCCAAAACTACAATTCCCAGTGTCCCTCTCAAGGAGCACTGATTCTCGATGAAGCGCAAGTCATACGGACGCGATGCCGGTCTTTCCCTGCGGATGCTGCTCACGAGCAGCCTGCTCGGTCTGCTCTACGTCGGGTTCGCGGTCGTTCTCTTCTACGTCCTCCATGCCGGCCTCGGGCTGATGATCGTGATCGTTCTCGGAATGGCCTTCTTCCAGTACTTCACCTCGGACAAGATCGCCCTCGCCGCCTCGGGAGCGAAGGTCGTCGAGCCGAGCGAGGCGCCGGAGTTGCACGCGATGGTCGAGCGACTCTGTGCGCTGGCCGACCTGCCGAAGCCGCGCGTGGCCGTGATCGATTCCGACGTGCCGAACGCCTTCGCCACCGGCCGCGGCCCGAAGCACGCCGTCGTTGCGGTCACGAGCGGCCTCTGGAGCCGCCTCGAGCCCAGGGAGGTCGAGGGTGTGCTCGCGCACGAGCTGTCGCACATCGCGAATCGTGACGTGCTCGTCATGACCGTGGCCAGCTTCTTCGCGATGCTCGCTGCGATGCTGACCCGCTTCGGTCTCTACGGAGGCATGTTCGGCGGTGGCCGCGACCGGGACAGCAACGGCCCGCCGATCTGGCTGATCGTGCTCGTCGTCTCGGTCGTTACCTACTTCATCAGCAAAATCCTGATTCTGGCGATCTCTCGCTACCGCGAGTACGCCGCCGACCGTGGCTCTGCGCTCATCACCGGCGCCCCCGAGCATCTGATGAGCGCGCTGCAGAAGATCTCGAGCGACATGTTCCGAATCCCGCAACGCGATCTGCGCCAGGTCGAGGGGATGAACGCCTTCTTCATCGTTCCGACGAGCGTGAAGAGCGCCTTCGGCGAGCTCTTCCTCACGCACCCGCCGCTCGAGAAGCGGATCGCCGCGCTCTCCGGGATCGCCCGCGAGCTCGGCCGCCCGGTCTAGCGCTCGGTGGGTCTTCGGGACGTTCTCCTTGGCAAGAAAAAGCTTGCCGAGCCCGCTGCGGAGCGGCTGTTCGCGCTGACGACGGCGGCGGTCACGCTCCAGACGGAGCTCGGCTTGCGCACAGCGGGGTCGGGCGCGATCGTCTTCAAGCCGCTCAGCGCGGGGGACTTCGAGCGGGTTCGGGCCGACGTCCAGCAGCTCCTCGACGGCGTGGCCGCGGAGTGCGGCTCCAAGCTCGAGCGCAGCGAGGACAGCTTCGGCTATCAGTGGATCGTCGTCCGTGACCCGGATCTCGAGGATCAGGTTGGTGCTGTCCACACGGTTGCGACCGGGCTCGAGGAGCAGGGCTTCGGACCGCAGCTCCTCGCCGCGGTCTTCCGCTTCGAAGGCGGGAAAGATCCGGTCTTCTGGATCTACGGGTACAAACGCGGAGCGTTCTGGCCGTTCGTCCCCACCGGCACAGGCCAGGGCCGTGACAATGCGAAGGAGCTCGAGCTGAAGGCGAAGCTCGAGGGCGAGCTGCCGGTCGAGCAGGACCTGGCGCGGTGGTTCGGCGTCTTCGACGCACCGCTCTGACGCACGTGAGCTAAGGCACGCAAGACAGCCGTTTGCGGCGTGTTTGCATTTCGATGTCATTTTGACTTGACATGACATCAGAGTGATGTCATAGTGCCGCCATGAACATCGCGGCCTTCGTCGAGGCACTTCAGCAGGATCTCGCCGCCGTCGCCGGAATGGGCGACGAGGCGGCTGCCGATGCCGCTCGCAGAATCTCGGCAGCACTGGAGCCGTCCCTCCGGCTCCGCCTGATGGACATCCTCGGCGAGGCCGCGCTGGAGCTCACCGGCCAGCTGCCGGATGGACACGTCGAGGTCAGGCTCGCGGGCGGCGACCCGGAGCTCGTCTACGTCGAGGAGCGGAGCGAGCCCGTGTCCTCAGCGGACGACTCCCTGAGCGCTCGCGTCACCCTTCGTCTCCCCGAGACCTTGAAGTCGATCATCGATGTCGCCGCGCAGGAGGCGGGCGTCTCCGCCAACACCTGGTTGCTCCAGCAGATCTCCAGGAGCACCAACCCCAGGCGCCGCGGCCACGCCGGCCGGCGCATGACCGGCTACGGCCAGAGCTGAAAGGACACCCAATGTCAAGCATCTCCCTTCCGATCCATCTCCAGCGCCCCGCACAGCTGCGGCTCGCCGACGAGCGCGACGTGCTCACGCGGCCGTTCCGCCGCCGCCGCCGCACCCTCGCCTCGCTGCGTGATCAAGTCCGGACCGACCTCCGCTTCCCGAGCTCGCGGCAGCACATCCTCTGATGCGGACGAACACCTTCGAGACACCGGGCCCCGTTGCCCTCAACCTGGAGCTCCCGATCGGTGAGATCGAGATCGAGACGGACAAAGGGGCGACGACGACGTCGGTCGAGCTCTCCGGGTCGGGCGGCGCCGCCGAGCAGATGGTCGAGGACGCACGGATCGAGAGCCGCGACCGTGCCGACGGGCAGGAGATCACCGTCGAGGTTCGTTCCCAGCGCAGCTGGTTCATCTCCTTCGACCGCGAGACGATCACCTTGCGGATCCGCTGCCCCGAGGGCGCCGATCTCGACGTTCGCACCAAGTCGGCCGACATCCGCGTCCGTGGCTCGCTGGGAGACGTGAGTGCGAAGACGGCCTCCGGCGACCTGAACTTCGACGAGGTCAGTGGGGAGGTACGGATCAAGACCGCGAGCGGCGACGTCCACGTCGAGGATGTCCACGGCAGCACGTCGATCCAGACCGCCTCCGGCGATCTCTTCATCAGCCGCGCGCGCGGCGAGGTGAGCGGCCAGCTCGTCTCCGGCGACGTCTTCATCCGCGATGCTCTCTCCGCGGTCGGCCTGAACACGGTCTCGGGCGACCAGAGAATCGAAGCCGTCGTCGCGGGATCCGTCGATCTGCACGCGGTGTCGGGTGACATCCTCGTTGGCGTCAGGCGCGGCTCGCGGGTCTACGTCGATTGCAACACGATCAGCGGGTCGACGCGCTCCGAGCTCGAGCTGTCCGACGCGCCGGTGGCGCAGATCGAGGCCGAGGCCCCGCTCGTGGAGGTTCGCGCCAAAACCGTCAGCGGCGACATCGCCATCACCCGCGCTCCGAGCCCCGCCCCGCTGCCAAGCGCTTCGTGAGGCGCTGGCCGCAGGGCGGCCTCTGGCGCCACTCCGACTTCCTCAAGCTCTGGTCGGCCGAGACCGTCAGTCAGCTCGGCTCGCAGGTAAGCGGCCTGGCACTGCCGCTGATCGCCGTCATCAGTCTGGACGTCAGTGTGTTCAAGGTCGCCGCGCTCGGGACGATCGAGTTCATGCCGTTCCTGCTCTTCACGCTCCCGGCGGGCGTCTGGGTCGACCGGTTGCGGCGCCGGCCGATCCTCATCGCCGGGGATCTCCTCCGTGCGGGTCTGCTCGTGTCGGTCCCGGTCGCCTACGCCTTTGACGCGCTGACGATCTGGCAGCTCTACGTCGTCGGGTTCTTCACCGGCATCTGCACGGTGTTCTTCGACGTCGCCTACCAGTCGTACCTCCCCTCGCTCGTCTCCCGTGACCGGCTCGTCGAGGGGAATTCCAAGCTGGAGGTCTCGCGCTCGGCGTCCCAGATCGGCGGACCGAGCTTCGCGGGCGTCCTGATCGGCTGGCTGGGGGCGCCGGTCGCGGTCCTCGTCGATGCCGTGAGCTTCGTCGGCTCCGCGCTCTTCCTGTTTGGGATCCGAAAGTCCGAGACGGATCCGAATGCCGGTGGCGACGAGCGCCGGAGCATGCGCGCCGAGATGGGCGAGGGCCTGCGGTTCGTGCTCGGCCACCGTTATCTCCGCAGCATCGCGGCGTCGACCTCGACCTTCAACTTCTTCGGAAGCGTCTGGGGCGCGATCTTCATCGTCTACGCCGTTCGTACGCTGCACATGTCGCCGCTGCTGATCGGGGTCGTCTTCTCGGTGGCGAGCACCGGCTTCCTGGTCGGCGCGCTGTTTGCGAACAAGATCTCCGAGCGGATCGGTGTCGGCAGGGCGATCGTCTGGTCGACGGCGACGTACGTCGTCGCGGTGCTGGTTCCGCTCGCGCCGCAGGACAAGTATCGAGCGATCCCGTTCCTGGTCGTCGCACAGCTCGTCACCTCGGCTGCGGTCGTGATCTACAACGTCAACCAGGTGAGCCTGCGCCAGGCTCTTTGTCCCGAGCGTCTTCAGGGCCGGATGAATGCGGTCATGCGCTTTCTCGTTTGGGGGACGATCCCGCTCGGGAACCTGACCGGCGGGGCGCTCGCGACCACGGTCGGGCTCCACACCACGATCTGGATCGGTGTCCTCGGCTCACTGCTCGCGGCGCTGCCCGTCTTCCTGTCGCCTGTCCGGCAGGTTCAGCGCATCCCCGAGCAGGTCGAGGAGAGTGCGCTCGAGCCCCTCGTGCTCGACGCCGGCGCTGTCACCGCCGAGCCACCGGGAGTCTGATCCGATGCGGACGCTGCTCCGGCATCGCGAGGCGCGCATCTTCCTTGCAGGGTGGACGCTGTCCGTCTTCGGCGACTGGGCGATGTTCATCGTGCTCGGCGTCTGGGCCAAGGACCTGACCGGGAGTAACGCGGCCGCCGGCCTCGTGTTCTTCGCGCTCGCGGCGCCTTCGCTCTTCTCCCCACTGGCGGGGCTCGTGGTCGACCGCAGCTCGAGGCGCCGGATCATGTTGGTCACCTACGCCGTCGAGGCGATCGGCGTTCTGAGCCTGCTGCTCGTGCACGATCGCGGAGATCTCTGGCTGCTCTACGCGGTCGCGGCCCTCTACGGCGCGGCCGGGACGTTCGCCGCCTCGGCCCGGTCGGCGTTCATGACCGTGATCCTCCCGAGCGAGCTCCTCGGCGAGGCGAACGGGATCTTCCAGACGGTGCGCGAGGGGCTGCGGCTGATCGCGCCGCTCGCAGGCGCCGCGATCTATGCGGTCGCGGGAGGCGGCGCGGTTGCGGTGCTCGACGCTGCGAGCTTCATCGCCGTGATCGCGGCCCTGCTCGCGCTACGGGTGCAGGAACCGCGCTTCGACCGGGAGGAGCACCGGTTCCTAACGGAGCTGCTCGCGGGCGCGCGCCACGTTCTCCAGACGCCGGCGCTGCGGCAGATCGTGCTGTCGACCGCCGTCTGCCTGCTGGTCGTCGGATTCTCGGAGACGATCGTCTTCGCCGTGCTCGACCGCGGCCTCCACCGCCCGACCTCCTTCTTCGGCGTGCTCAGCTCGCTTCAGGGCACCGGCGCGATCGTCGGCGGGGTCACCGCGAGCCGGATGCTCAGACGGATCGGCGACGTCAGGCTGGCCGGCTTCGGGATGGCGCTCTTCGCAGTCGGCGAGCTGAGCTTCGTGACGAGCAGCCTGTCGATCGTCCTCTGCGGCATCGCCATTGCCGGAGCGGGGATCGCGTGGCTGATCGTCGGTTTCGCGACGGCTATCCAGCTACGCTCGCCGGCCCGGCTCCAGGGTCGGGTCGCTTCCGCCTCGGACACGATCGTCAGCACGCCACAGACGGTCTCGATCGCGCTCGGCGCGGCGCTCGTGTCCGTCGTCGACTACCGCGCGCTGGTGGTCGTCGAAGCTGCGGTGACCGCCCTCTGCGCGCTCTACCTCTGGACGAGGCGGAATGAGACCGAAGCTACTGCTCGATCTCTTTCGCCGGACCCGAGCCTGAGCCCACCTCTGCCTTGAGGCGGGCGAGGTCGGCGTCCACTTCCGACTTCGACGAGAGCTGCTCGAGCTCGCGGTCGAGCTGCGTCTTGTCTGAGGTCATGTCGTCCAGCGAGCCGGACTCGACGAGCTCCTCGATCGCACCGGCCCGAGCCTGCATCTGCTCGGTCTTGTCCTTCGCCCGCTGAATCGCGAGACCGGTGTCCTCCATCTCGCGACCGATTCCGGTCGCAGCCTCGCCAATCCGAACCTGCGCCTCCGCCGCCGAGTACTGGGCCTTGATCACTTCCTTCTGAGAGCGGAACTGCTCGATCCGCGTCGACAGCTGCTGCTCGGAGGCCACGAGCTTCTCCTGCTGCTGCTGGAGCCCCTGCACCTGCGTGTCCAGATCCTGGAGCTGCTGCTGGATCGCCGACTTGCGCTCAAGCGCCTGCCGCGCAAGGTCTTCCCGGCCGGCCGTGAGCGCGGTCCGTGCCTGCGAGTCGAGCTTGACGAGGTTCTGCTCGAGCCCCTGGGTCTGAAGCTGGAGCCGCTTCTTCGCCGTGACGACGTCCGCGACCCCGCGTTTGACGTTTTGCAGCGACTGCAGCTGCTTCTCGTACGAATAATCGAGCGTCTCGTTGGGATTCTCGGCACGCCCGAGCAGGGCGGAGAACTTCGCCTTGATGATCGTGCTGGCTCGTGCCATCAGGCCCGGCATGTCGTTCCTCCTCGTCGCAGGTGGCCCGGGTAGCGTACCCGTGTGCTGATTGAGCGAAGCATGCATCCGCAGTGGCTCTCGAACGCCTACCTGGTGGCGGATTCAGAGGGCGGCGCCGCTGTCTATGTCGACTCGGGCGCGCCGGTCCAGCCGTTGCGCGACGCAGCGGCGCGCTGGGGCGTCAAGCCGAGCCACGTCCTGCGTACTCACTCGCACGAGGATCACGTGGAGCACGAGTCCGAGCTTGGCCTGCCCGTCGTGACGGGCGCGCTCGAGGCCGGGGCTCTCCGAATCGACGCCGTGCCGACCCCCGGGCACTCCGACGACATGGTCGCCTTCCTCGTCGGGGACGTCGTCTTCACCGGGGACACGCTGTTCAAGGACGCCGTCGGCGGGGGCGATCTGGAGCAGGTGCGCCACGCCGTGATGGACGTCTTCATGCAACTCCCGCACGAGACGCGCGTGCTTCCGGGTCATACGGACGAGACGACGATCGGTCGCGAGTGGGAGCACAATCCGTTCGTGCGCTACTGGCGGGGCCTCGAGGCCGGCGAGGAGCGCTGCACCGTGGGAGGCGAGGAGGCGACGCTCGTCGTCTGGTCGCCGGATTACGACGGCAAGGGCAAGGCGCTCGTTCGCTTCGCCGACGGCCGCGAGGCGATCGTCGGCGGCTCGCGCGTTCAGCGCACGTCGTAAGCGGGCGCCTCGGGCTCGACGAAGCGGAGGAGCTGCTCGCCCTCCTCGCGAAGCTCGCGCAGGACGCCCCTGGGCAACGGCTCGAACGGCTCAAGTAACAGCGTCGACAGCCTCCTCGCGCGCTCCACGCGCCACGCCCCGGCCACGACCCCGTCGACGAGGAACGTCTGGATCACGTCGCCGTTCTTCTTGATCACGGTGCTCCGGAGCCCCTCGGGCAGGATGCGCCCGCGCTCCTTGGGCTCGTAGGCGAGGAGCGTGCTGTCCCACTTCGGTAGGAAGCGAACGGGCGCATGTGTGTCGGGAGCAGGAAGGGGAGCCCGCCGCAGATCGAGCAGGGTGCGACCCCGCTCGTCGCGAAACGTGCGGAGCTCCGGCTCGAGCGCTTCCAGGCCGGGCCGGAGCTGCGGTCCCGAGAGACCGCTCCAGGATGCGAGGTCGCGCCGCGTGGCAGGCCCGAACGCGGACAGGTAGCGCCGCACCAGGTGCGCGGCTCCGTCGTCAGCGGATTCCTCGGTCGGCGGCGCGGAAACGAAGGCCGCCGTCCACGATGTCTGCCACGCGGCGGACTGTGCCGCGTGCACGATGCGGCCGCGCGCCTGCACGGCCGCCCAGAGATGCCAGCTCAGCCCCGGCACCGCCTCGCGCAGCCACGGGCCCATCAGCTCGCCGACCTCGGAGCGGCGGCGCGGCTCGTACAGGCCGGCTGCAACACGCTCGACGTGACCGGAGCGCACCATGCCTACTTCGTGCGGGAACTTCCGCTCGAGCCCGGCGAGCCAGCCTTCCCCGAGGATGGGAGCGACGAGCGTGTAGTCGCGCGCGGACAGGAGGTGCAGCGTCGCGCGCATCAGCGTCGCCTTGACCACCTGCTGGCGCTCGAGTGCCCGGACGAGGTGGCGGCGCTCGAAGCCGGCGAGTCGCGACCACAACCCGACGTACGGCGCGGGCGGCCACTGGGCCTGCAGCCCGGCGAGCCGCTCGACCGCGGCCGGTACCGTCAGCCGGCGACGTTCCAGCAGCAGCTGGCGCGCGAGCAGTGCTCGGTTCAGCTCGCGCAGAGACAGGACTCGCTCGTCGGCCAAGTAACACAGTGTTACTAGGTTTGACCTGTCCAAAACGGACAGTACGGTGCGGCGCGTGCGCCTGATCGTCGCTCGCTTTGAGGTCGTGTACACCGGCCGTCTCGGCCGTGAGGAGTCGGAGGGGGTTCCGCCCGAAAACAGCCTCGGACCGGCTCTGCGAAAGCGGTGAGGACACTCGCGGCGTCGTGTGGGCAGCGTGCGCGGCCGTCGTTGCGTAGGCGGCGCGGCGACTAGATCCGTCGAGTGAGAGCACGCTCGCCCAGTCGACGACGCCTATGGTTAATGCTCAGGTGTAATGGGAGAGGGCGAGCCGGGAGAAGAGAGAAGTGTCGATACGGGAGGTCAGAGCCGCCGGGCGCGAAGCGCTGATGCTAGCCACGGAGCTGCTGCAGCGCGCTCGTCTGGCTGATCGGCAGGCAGGTAACTGGGAA
>JBBRYG010000013.1:0-55361 GCA_038237865.1 Gaiellales bacterium
CCGCCGCCGCCGCCTCGCACCGCTGACCACCCTCCGCCCGAGCAGGACGATGCCGACATGGACATCTCGTTCTCCGGGGGGTCTGGTTCGCTCGACCTTGCTGCTCACGATCATGTTTTCCGCGACCTCGCTCGGCTTCTTCGTCGTCGCCGGGCGAATCGGAATGGAGCCGGGACTAGTGGCTGAGCCCGAGCCGCTCGGCTAGCCAGGCGGCCTGAACGGAGCGTTCCTCGTCATACGCGCCCGGGCCGTCGCGGAGCTCGGCCGCTCGCGCCGCGGCGAAGCCGGCAAACGGCCAGCGGCCCTGGGCCCGGAACCGCCGAACCTCTGTCACGAACCCGCCCAGGACCGGCACGTAGCCGGCCCGCTTGCGCGTGCGCTCGACGCAGAAGGCCGCAAACCCATCAAGGAGGTCGATGTCCCAGCCGGCCACGCGGTCACCGAGCCGCCCGCGCCGCGCGACGACCTGCCGCTCGCGCTCGAGCACCTCGCCTTCGAGCTCGAGCGTCCAGAGCTCGGGGCCCATCCAGAAAGGCAGGTCGCGCGTCCGGCAGGCATGGACGCCCTCGCGACATGGGTCGGCTCGGGGGGCTTCGACCCATTCGCCCTCGGGCCAGTGGAAGCCGCTGAACGGTGAGAGGCGGCCAGGTTGCAGGAACTTGTAGGCGATCACGCGGGCTTCCAGGAACGGAACGCGTCGAGGAGACGCTCCTGCAGCGCCGGGGGAAGCTCGGTCTCCCGCAAACGTCCGGTCACCTGGATCGTCTGTCGCATCTGCTCGAGATACGTGCCGCAGCCGTCACAGAAGACGAGGTGCTCCTCGAACCGCTCGCGGTCGCCCGGGCTGAGACCATCCTCGAGATAGCTCGTGACGAGCTCCACGATCTCTTGACAGGTGAGTTCCCGGAACAGCTTCATGCCATGTATTCCTCGAGCGCTCTCCGCACTCTCGACCTGGCGCGGTGCAGCAGCACTCGTTGATTGGTCTCGCTGAGCTCGAGGACGTTACACACCTCCTCCGAGCTGAATCCCTCGACGTCTCGCATCGTCAGGACGGCCGCCTGCTGGGGCGGAAGCCTCACGATCTCGCGCTCGATCACCTCGAGCGTCTCGCGGCCCAGCAGCCTCGATTCGGGCGCGCCCGCCCAGCTCTCCGGCGGAACCGCCCAGTGGCCGGCGAAGCCTTCGTCAGGCCCGAGGAAGCGGTCTGCGTCCACCATTCCGCCGTCGTCGCCGCCGAGCGACGAGAACGGCACGCTGCGCGACTCGCGGACGCCGCGAGTCTTGGCCGTGTTCGTGACGATCCGGAAGAGCCAGGTCTTCAACGACGACCGGCCCTCGAAGCGGCCGATCCCCTTCAGCACCCCGACCCACGCCTCCTGCACGACCTCCTCTGCGACCGCCCGGCTGGAGACATACATCTGCGCCACGCGAAGCATCGCGGCGCCGTGCAAGCGCATCAGCTCGGCGAACGCGTCTTCACTCCCTGCGCGGAGCCCCTCGACGAGGCGCGCCTCGTCCGCGGTCAGCAGCGTCTCCACTCGGCGACTGTAACGACCCCCGGACCACCGAGACAGACAGGTCATGAAGGCGATCGCGGTTCATCCAGGCAAGGCGGGGTCGATCCACCTGGCGGATGTGCCGAGGCCATCGCTCGACCAGATCCCGGATGGCAAAGGCGTGCGTGTGCAGGTGCTGCGCGTCGGCGTCGACGGCACGGACAAGGAGATCAACGCCGCAGAGTACGGCGCAGCCCCGCCCGGCGACGACTACCTGGTGATCGGCCACGAGAACTTCGGTCGGGTCGTCGAGGTCGGGCCGAACGTCCCCGGCACGATCGGGGTCGGGACGCACGTCGTCGCGAGCGTGCGCCGCCCTGACTCGACCATCTACGGACAGATCGGGCTCCAGGACTTCACCACAGCAGACGTCTACTCCGAGCGCGGAATCAACCTGCTGCACGGCTACCTGACCGAGGAGTACGTCGAGGACGCCCGGTTCATGTTCCCGCTGCCGGAGAGCCTGTGCGAGGTCGGCGTGCTGCTCGAGCCGACGACGGTCGCGCAGAAGGGGATCAACCAGGCGTACGAGATCCAGCGGCGCCTGAAGGTCTGGGAGCCGCGCAGGGCCGCGATTCTCGGTTCGGGGACGATCGGCCTGCTGATGGCGCTCGCCGCCCGCCTGCGCGGTCTCGAGCTCACGGTCCTCTCGCTCCCGCAGAAGCCGTACCTCAACGCGGACCTCGTCGAGGAGCTCGGCGGTACCTACGTGTCCTCCAAGGATGCCTCGCTCGCCGAGGTGAGCGAGAAGCTCGGTCCGTTCGACCTGATCATGGACGCGACCGGCTTCAGCCCACTCATCTGGGAGGCTGCGGAGGTGCTAGGCCGAAACGGCGTGCTCGTCCTCTCCTCGATCACCGGAGGCGATCGCAAGACCACCGTCAACTCGGACAAGATCAACCAGAGCTTTGTGCTCGGCAACAAGGTGATGGTCGGAACGGTCAACGCCGCGCCGGCCGATTTCTCGAGCGGCGTCGACGACCTGATCAAGGCAGAGGCGACCTTTCCCGGCTGGCTCGGAAAGCTGCTGACGACACCGATCCAGGGGCTCGAGAGGTACGACGAGATGATTCGCGCCCTGACCGAGGACAAGCACGCGATCAAGGTCTACGTGGAGGTGAAGGGCAAGCCATGAGCGGTGCAGAGACGTACCACGCGATTTCCGACTACGCCCTGCTATCTCCCCGGCACGAACCTGCTCGAGACGCGCTTCGAGACCGAGGCCGGCGTGCTGACGGTGACGGAGCTTCCGATCGGGCACGCTGACCTGTCCCCGTGCGCCGCCGCGCGCGCGCTCAGATGAGCGCGCAGGTTTCCGAGGCCGCCACCCGGTGACCGACGCCCGCGCGTCCGCTACGGTGCGGGCGTCGTGCGCCCGGATGACTTGCTCGCACGTCAGCTGCTGGAACGCGAGGGGGTCGAGGAGCGCCGATCGCGCTTCGGCCACGAAGTCGCCTTCTTTCACGAGGGCCATGAGTTTCTTCACCTGCATGGAGCGACGGAGGCGGACGTCCGTCTCGGCCGGGCCGCGATCGACGAGCTTCGAGCGCGGCTCGTCGCGGACAAGCGCATACGACTGCGGGCGGGCGGCTCCGACTGGGTCGTCGTCAGGCTGAGCAGGCCCGAGGACGTGGACTTCGTCCTCGAGCTCGTCTCGCGCGCGCTCGGCTAATCACGGCTACCCGCCCAGCTGGAGCGTCCGCAATCCACTCAGGTCGACCCAGTGGCGCCGGCCGTCGGTGACGATCCGGATCAGGACCGCCTCGCACTGCCGGCAGCGGATCACGAGGCCGGGCGCCTGGGTGTAGGCGACGAGCGCTCCGACCAAGTCGGTCGCGCCGCAGCCGCCGCACGTTCCTTCCGCCGCGGTGACGTCGGCCGAGAAGACTTCCTGCAGCAAGCCTGCGGCCGCATTGCCGTCGAGCACGAGATCCCGTGCGTCCATCCTCAACCTCCCGTCGGGCCGAAGCGCTCGGTCTTGATCGACGCCGGATCGTGCCCGAGCTCGACGAGCGCTGCCGCGACGATCTCGACGAACGGCGTCGGCCCGCACACGAACGTGAGCGGCTGATCCTCGGGCTGCCACGCCACGTCGGACAGCAACGACGCATCGATCCTCCGCGTGTGGCCCGTCCAGCCGGCGGGCTGGGTGCGCGTCAGCGTGTAGACGACGTCCAGCCCGTCGCACTGCCCCCCGAGCCGTTCGAGCTCGTCGCGATAGATCACGTCGTCCCAGGAGCGTGCCGAGTAGATCAGGCGGGTCGGAACGCTGCTCCGCTCCCCCGCGCGCTGGCGCGCCATCGCCATCAGCGGGACGACGCCAGAGCCGCCGGCGACGAGCAGGACGGGCCGTTCCGACGTCCCGTCCCACACGAAATAGCCGCCGACGGGGCCGCGGACCTCGAGCTGGTCGCCGCTTCGGACCACCTCGGTCAGATACGGCGAGACCTCACCGTCCTCGATCCGCTCGACGGTGAGCTCGACCTGCCTCCCGTCCGCCGCAGAGGCGATCGAGTAGCTGCGCTGTGCCTGGTAGCCGTCCTCGGCCGTCAGGCGCAGGTCGAGATGCTGGCCGGCCCGATGGCCTTGCCAGTCGGGGACGTCGAGCACGACCGTCTTGACGTGCGCGGTCTCCGCCCGCAGGTCGGCGACGGTGGCGACCGCCCAGGTTAGAACTCGTTTCAAAACGAAGCCTTGTGCCGCCAGTCCACGCTGGGCGGCGCGATGCCGCGTCCTCGGGCGCGCCCATGTCGCTGATATGAGCGCACCCTGCGTCCTTGCCTCCCACCACCCAGCGCAGCCTGGCGACGAAGCGTCATTCTGAAACGAGTCCTCAATCGCCGCTGTATCGCTGCTCCTTCCACGGGTCGCCGTAGGCGTGGTACCCGTTCGACTCCCAGAAGCCGAGCTCGTCCGTCGCAGTCAGCCGGAGGCCCCGAACCCACTTCGCGCTCTTCCAGAAATAGAGATGGGGAACGAGCAGCCGTGCGGGCCCCCCGTGCTCGGGGTCGAGCGGCTCGCCGTCGTAGCCGAAAGCGATCCAGGCCCGCCCGCCCGTGAGATCGGCGAGCGGTAGGTTCGTCGTGTAGCCCCCATCGCAGAGCGCCAGGGCGTACTCGGCCGAGGTCTCGACCCCGTCGAGCAGGCTGTCGACGGAGACGCCTTCCCAGACCATGTCGAGCTTCGTCCACTTCGTGACGCAGCTGATGTCCACCGTGATCGTCTCGCTCGGCAGTGCGCGCAGCTCGTCCCATGTCCAGCGCACGAGCTCGTCGACCTCGCCGGTGATGGCGAAGTCCCAGTCCGCGAGCGGCGTCTGCGGTGTCGGGCCGGCAGAGAGAACGGGAAAGTCGTCGGTCAGGTACTGACCTGGCGGGACTCGGCCGCTCGGCGCGTCGTCGCGCCTTCGGCCCTTGAAGCCACGGGAGACGATCGGCATCAGGCCCTCCTCAGCGCCCGACCCGTCCGCGCGGCTCGTCCTCGTCGTCGCGGTGGAGCGGGTGCCCTCCGAATCCGTGCCGCATGAGGGCGATGGCCTTCGACGCGACGTTGTTCGGATCCCGGTCGCGCATCAGCGCGTTCTGGGACAACGCGATCACAGGCGTGGGAATGTCTTCGTCGAGCCCCCACTTCAGCACCCATTTCACCTCGTCGGTGTCCTCCACGAAGGTCGACAGCTCCTTGAATCCCGGCTCCTTGCGCAAGGCCTCAGCCATGAGCTCCACGAGCCAGCTACGAATCACGGAGCCATGGCTCCAGTTGACGAAGAGGCGATGGAGGTCGAGGTCGTAGCTCGAGCGCGTGAGGAGCTCGACGCCCTCGCCGATCGCCTGCAGCATCCCGAACTCGATCGCGTTGTGAACGAGCTTCGCGAAGTGACCGGAGCCCGGCGGCCCGACGTGCAAGACTGCCTCGTCATCGACTGCGAGATCTCTCAGCAGCGGGGCGACGACCCGAAAGGCGTCCTCGTCTCCGCCGGCCATGAAGCACGAGCCGTGGCGCGCTCCTTCGAGCCCTCCACTCGTGCCGATGTCGAGGAATCCGATTCCCGCGCGCGCGAAGATGGCATGTCGCCGCTCCGAATCGTTCCAGTGGGAGTTGCCGCCGTCGACAGCGACGTCGCCCGTCTCGAGCAGCCCCGCGAGCTCGTCGCACACTTCGTCCGTGGGGGCGCCGTGGGGAACGTACGCGAAGATCACCCGGGGTGCCTGCAGCCGGCTGACGAGGTCGGCGATCGAGTCCGCCCGCTCGAGCCCCGCACGGGCGAGCCGACGCGTTGCCGTCTTGTCCTCGTTGAAGCCGACGACCTGATGTCCCTGCTCGAGAGCGAGCCGCGCGAGGTTTGCGCCGATCCGCCCCAGACCTACGATGCCGAATTGCATGTCACTCAGTCCTGACCGGCGCCATTCCGTTACACACGCTGTAACGCCTGCCTTGCTCGCGTGACGGAACCGACATGGCTACCGACACGATCAGCATCCTCGACGGCTCCACCTTCCTGGTCAGCGACCGGCTCGGCGACATCGACGCCTCGCCCGATCAGCCGCACGGATTCTTCTACCGTGACACGCGCTTCCTCTCGCACTGGACGCTGCGTGCGAACGGCGGCCCCCTGGACATTCTCTCGACCGACGAGACGCAGTACTTCGCGGCGAACTTCTTCCTCGTCCCGGCGACCGGCACGGTCAACGAAAACCCGACCGTCTCGATCCACCGCTATCGGAAGATCGGAGACGGCTTCCATGAGGACATCACCGTCCTCAACCATGCCGAAGCGCCCCTCGAGCTGACCCTTCGACTCGACGCCGGCGCCGACTTCGCCGACCTGTTCGAGGTGAAGGACGCGCTGGCCAAGAAGGGCGAGTGCTTTCACAGGATCGAGGAGGACACGCTCGTGCTCGGCTACCGCCGGGAGCAATTCGTCCGCGAGACGCGAATCAGGGTGTCGAAGCCGGCGGAGATCGATGAGAGGGGATTCACGATCTCCGTGCGCGTCGAGCCGCACGGCGAGTCGAACGTCTGCGTCTTCGTCCAGCCCGTGACGGAGCGCGGCGCCACCGCGATCAAGAATCGCCACGACGACGAGGAGCCGCATCCGAACATCGGCACGAGCCTCGAGCGGTTCCTCGCGGAGTCGCCGCGGCTCGAGGCCGACTGGGACCCCCTCGAGCACATCTACGAGCGCAGCCTCGTCGACCTCGCGGCCCTCCGCTTCACCTCGGAGCTCTTTCCCGGCCAGTCGCTACCCGCGGCCGGCCTGCCGTGGTTCATGACGGTCTTCGGACGCGACAGCCTGATCACGAGCTACCAGGCACTCCCGTTCACTCCCGAGCTGGCCGCGACGACACTGAGAGTGCTGGCGGCGCGTCAGGCGACTGCGGTGGACGACTTTCGCGACGCAGAGCCGGGCAAGATCCTGCACGAGATCCGCTTCGGCGAGCTGACGCATTTCGACGAGCGTCCTCACTCGCCGTACTTCGGTACCGCCGACGCGACTCCGCTCTTCCTCGTCCTGCTCGACGAGTACGAGCGCTGGTCGGGCGACGCGGCACTGGTGCGCGAGCTCGAGCCGTCGGCGCGCGCCGCACTGGAGTGGATCGACCGCTGGGGCGACGCGGACGGCGACGGCTACGTCGAGTACGACCGCCGCAACAAGGAGACCGGCCTCGAAAACCAGTGCTGGAAGGACTCCTGGGACTCGATCCGCTTCGCCGACGGCTCGATCGCCAAAGGGCCGATCGCCACGTGCGAGATCCAGGGCTACGTCTACGACGCAAAGGCTCGGACGGCCCGGCTCGCGCGCGACGTCTGGAGCGACGAGGAGCTCGCCGACCGGCTTGAGCGCGAGGCCGAGGAGCTGAAGCGCCGCTTCAACGAGGACTTCTGGCTTCCCGAGCGCCGCTACTACGCGCTCGCGCTCGACGGCGAGAAGCGGCCGGTCGACTCGATCACCTCCAACGCGGGCCACCTCCTCTGGAGCGGGATCGTCGACGAGGACAAGGCCAAGGCCGTCGCCGAGCAGCTCGTCGGCGACAAGCTGTTCTCCGGCTGGGGCGTGCGGACGATGGCCGAAGGTGAAGGCGGCTACAACCCGATCCGCTACCACAACGGCACGGTCTGGCCGCACGACAACTCCCTGATCGCGCACGGGCTCCAGCGCTACGGCTGCCGTGCGGAGGCGGCGACGATCGCGCTGGCGACGCTCGAGGCGGCGACCTTTTTCCGCTACCGGCTGCCCGAAGTGTTCGCCGGCTACCGGCGCGGCCGCACGAGCTTCCCGGTCGAGTACCCGACGGCATCGAGCCCGCAGGCGTGGGCGACAGGAACGCCGCTCCTGCTGCTGCGCGTGCTGCTCGGCCTGGAGCCCGACGGGGAGCGGCTTTCGTCCGACCCTCACCTGCCGGAGAAGATCACGTCGATCGAGCTGGACGGCATCCCCGGACGCTGGGGTCACGCCGGCGCATCCAGCAGGGCGAAGGAGGCAGTGGGATGAGCGAGACCTTCGATCTGATCGTCCTGGGCGGCGGCTCGGCGGCCCGCGACGGCGGCGGCAAGGCGATGAAGGAGCACGGGGCGCGCGTCGCGCTCGTCGAGCGCACCCGCTGGGGCGGCTCGTGCCCGAACGTGGCCTGCAGGCCGACGAAGGCCTACCTCGTCGCGGCCGAGCTCATGCACGAGGTCCGCCACCACGCCGCGGAGCGCGGCATCGACTTGCCCGTCCCGTCGATCGACCTTGGCCGAACGCGCGCGTGGAAGGACGGATTGCGCCGGGACCAGGACAGCTGGGTGGAGACGCTGACCGAGGCGGGCTACGGCGTCTACCCGGGCGAGGCGACGTTCGTCGATCCGCAGACCGTTCGAGTCGGCGAGAAGGAGCTGACCGCCGAGAAGATCCTGATCGCAACCGGCTCGCGCACAGCCGTCCCGCCGATCCCGGGGATCGAGGACGTCGACTGGATCGACCACGTCAGCGCCCTCGAGCTCGAGTCTGTCCCCGAGTCGCTGCTGGTGATCGGAGCCGGTCCGGTCGGCCTCGAGCTCGCGCAGATCTTCGCCCGCTTCGGCTCACGCGTTACGCTCGTGAACAACGGCCCGCAGATCGCGGCGCGGGCGGACGGCGACGCGGCGAACGAGCTGCAGGCCGCGCTCGAGGCTGAGGGAATCGAGATCGTCTCCAACGGCGGCGTGCAGTCGGTCGCGCGCAAGAACGGAGCCATCGACGCAGACCTCGGCGACCGCACGCTGACGGTCTCGCATGTCCTGCTGGCGGCCGGCCGGGCTCCGAACATCGAGGAGCTCTCGCTCGACGCGATCGGCGTGGAGCACGGCCGCGGCGGCATCGTGGTCGACGAGCACCAGCGGACGAGCGTCGAGGGGATCTGGGCCGCGGGCGACGCCGCCGCGGGCCCGATGTTCACGCCGACGGCGCAGTACCAGGCGAGGCTCGCGATCGACGACATGTACGGCAACGGCTCCCGGCCTGCCGCCGACTACGCGGTCCTGCCGACGGCGATCTTCACCGACCCGGAGCTGGCGGGCGTCGGCCTGACCGAAGCCGAAGCGCGGGACCAGGACTTCGAGGTCGAGGTCGTCAAGCACCCGCTGACCGCCGTGACGCGAGCCCAGATCCTCGGCTCGAAGCAAGGTCTTTACAAGATCGTCTTCGACCGTGGGAGCCGGAAGGTCCTGGGGGTCCACATCGTCTCGCGCGGAGCGAGCGATATCGTCGGCGGGCTCGCAGTCGCGCTCAAGCTGGGTGCGACCGTGGAGGATCTCGCCGAGATCCACCACGTCTATCCCAGCTTCAGCGAAGGCGTGAAGGCGGCCGCCGAACAGGGCCGAAAGCCCGTTGGCCTTTCGGCTAGTTAGGACCCGGAGAAGCAGGCGGCAGCAAGGCCACCACCTACTGGGCGACCGCCAGATAGCTACACGCGCTGGGCGACGTTAAGGGTCGCGAGGTAGGTCTTCCGTACTGTCCCCGCGGGCAGCGCCTCGATCCGGCGTCGAATGCGATCGTAGAGCCGCTCGCGGACGGTGTCGTCGAGTGCGCGGTGTCCCGAATAGGTGTTCAGCACCGCAAGGTATTCGTCCGCCGTATAGGTCACGTCCCAGAGGTAGCGGCGGACTGCGATGTTGCGAAAGAGACCGCTGCGCTCGATGTCGTCGCCGAGATCGGGGACGGCGCCGGGATGCGGCGGCGGGGACTCGTCGGTTTCGTCGGTAGCGGCCACGTAGTCCTCCTGCACTTCCACGAAGAACTGGTCGCCGTTTTCGGGAAGAACGTGCTGCGTCCCCACGACGGCGAGGACGCCGCCGGAACGCAGGATCGACGCCGACCTTCGATAACGCAACTCAGGGGCGATCCAGTGAAAGGCAGTGAAGGCGACGACCGCGTCGAAGTCAGCCTCCCTGGGCTGCCACGTCTCGAACGCGGCGTTGATCACTTCAACGCCGGGGAACACCGAAAGCTTGCGACGAGCGACGGCGGCAAGCTGCTCTCCCAGCTCGACACACGTGATCTGGTAGCCGCGCTCTGCCAGGGGGATCGTCGCCTGGCCGGTGCCGCAGCCGATCTCTACGATGCGCGCTGCTACGGGAAGCTGCGCAAGGGCGCTGAGGTCGGCAAAGACCTGCGCCGGATAGCTGGGTCGGGCGCGATCGTAAAGCTCGGGAACTTCCTCGAAGGTCGTCCGCAGACACTGCCGCCGAGAGTCGCTCGACACGAGTGAATGATGCCCTTCACCGTCAGGCCCGCGGCTCCAACCGAAAGAGCGAAAGGTGGTGGCTTTGCCGCCGCCTTTCGCTGTGGTACCTCACCCCCGCCGAAAGTCCGCAGGACTTTCGGCGGAAAAAAGA
Source organism: Gaiellales bacterium (assembly GCA_038237865.1). Lineage (GTDB taxonomy): Bacteria > Actinomycetota > Thermoleophilia > Gaiellales > Gaiellaceae > 3-1-20CM-4-69-9. Next base: position 10,416 of record JBBRYG010000013.1, read on the forward strand.
AGCTGGAGGCCCGGGCAGGCGATCGGGCCTCCAGCTCATGTCTTCCGCGGTTGGTGCTGGCCTACCGACCGCGGAAGCGGGCCCCCAGGGGTTCGGGGCCATTGGGCGGCTCCCCGACTCAGGGGGGAGATGCGGGTTGCCGTCCAAGCTTCACGGTGACGCTCTTTTTCTTCGAGCCGCGGTAGAGCTCGAGCTTCAGCGAGCTGCCCGGCTTCTTGCCGGCGATCACGTCGCGGAGCTCCCCGATCGACCCCAGCGGACGCCCGTCGGCCTTGACGATGATGTCGCCGCCTGCCGGCCAGCTCTCGCCCTGGACGACGACCTTCGTGGCTCCGGCCTTCAGACCCGCCTCGGCGGCGCCCGTGCCCTTGATCACCCTCGCGACGAGCAGTCCGTGCTGGACCGGCAGGTGGAAGATCCTCGCGATCTGCGGGTCGATCGCCTTGGCCTCGATCCCGAGGAATGCATGCTCGATCTTGCCGCTGTCGATCAGCTCGGAGGCGACGTTCCGGACGGTGTTGATCGGAATGGCGAACCCGATCCCGATGTTCCCGTCGCTGTTCACGCCCGAGCGGATCTGCGCGTTGACGCCGATCACCTCGCCGTTCGCGTTCAGCAGCGGCCCGCCGGAGTTCCCATGGTTGAGGGCTGCGTCGGTCTGGATCACGTGCCCGATCGACGAGACCTGGTTCGGTGCGACGATCTCGCGCTGCACCGCGCTGACGATTCCCGAGGTCACCGAGCGGTCGAAGCCGAGCGGATTACCGATCGCGATCACCTCGTCCCCGACCCGCACGCGATCGGAGTTGCCGAGGGCGAGCGGCTTCAGCGCCCGGGACTGGGCGTCGACCTTGAGGACGGCGATGTCGGTGGCCGGATCCGTGCCCACGATCTTCGCCTTCAGGCTCTCGTTGTCCGAGAAGGAGACCTGGACGGAGCTCGCGCCCTGGATGACGTGGAAGTTCGTGACGACGTGGCCGGCCTTGTCGATCACGAAGCCCGAACCGAGCGCCTGCTGCTCCTGCTGCGCGCCGAACGCGTCGGTGGCCTTCGACGTGCTGGTGATGTGCACCACTCCCGGCGCCGCTGCCCGGTAGATCTCTCCGATGGTGTGCCGCTTGGGCTGCGCGAACGAGACGGGCTCGGAGCTCGGCGATGCCGCCTCGCGAACGACGGTCGTCCGCTCCCCGAGCTTGCCGAGAGCGGCCGCGCCGCCGAGCGCGAACCCGCCGCCGAGGACTGCGGCGAGGACCAGCGCGGCAGCGCGGCCCGAACGGAGGGTGCGATGCACGCTTTCCTTCTAGCCCACGGGGTCTTAAGGCAGGGTTGCGCCTCTGTTAAGCAGTGTTCAGCGCACGACCGCGGCGAACAGGACGCCGAGCGCCGCCGCGCCGACCGTCAGCCAGGTCACGTATTCGCCCACCACTCCGTCGTGCAGCAGCTTCAGACGGTGGGCCGCGGGCGCGACGATCCGCAGCGCACGGCTGCGGTAGAGGCCGAGCAAGGCGAGCGTCACGGCCGCGAGCACGGAAACGGCGCCGTAGAGGTAGCTGCCCGCGCTTGCATGCACCGCAGGGACCGGCCCCAGGGGCGCCCGAACGCCGTGAAGCGTCTCGCGGGCGAGGCTGGCGCGATCGACGAAACGCTCGGCGTGCCGAACCGCGTGGCCGGAGATGCCCGGCGTCAACGCGAGCCCGAGGCCGCAGATCAGAAGGGCGAGCGCGGGCACCCAGAGCAGCGCACCTCGGCGAGGCACCTCCGCCAGGCCGACGTCCTCCTCCTCTCCGGGCGGCGGCGACACGAGCAGGTCGTCCCGCTTGGGGCCGAGCCCGAGGAAGATCCGCCCGGCGGCCCGGAGAACCGCGCCGCCGGTAAGCGCTGTCGCCAGGACGAGCACCGGCGCGAGCCATCCGTATCCGGCAAGCCCCGCCGAGCGCCCGAGCAGGCCGAAGGGAACGAAGGTGCCGAGCGGCGGAATCGCGGCGAGGCCGAGCGCACCGACTACGACGATCACGCCGGTCCCCGGGATCACCCGGCCGCGGCCATGGCAAACGAGCTCATCCGTGTGGCCGACCCTCCGGGCGAGCTGCGCGACCGCGCAGAAGAGCGACCCCTTCACGAGCCCGTCCGCGACGACGTAGACCGTCGCGGCCGCCAGGCCACGCGCCGTGAGCAGCGCGATTCCGATCAGGAACAGGCCGATGTGGCTGATCGTCACGAACGCGAGCATGCGCTTGAGACCTGCCTGAAGCCAGGCCATCACGGCCCCGATCAGCGCCGTGATCACGCCCACCCCGATCAGCACCGGCCGCACGTCCGTGCCGAGCGGGCCGGAGAAGACCAGCCAGTAGACCCGGGCGACCGCATGCAGGGCGAGGTCGCTCATCACGCCCGCGAAAAGGATGCAGACCGGGGCCGGCGCGACGGCGTAGGCGTCGGAGAGCCAGAAGTGGAAGGGCACCGCCCCCGCCTTCGTGAGGAACCCGACCGCGACGAGGGTGAAGGCGACGATCACGAGTCCGTCGGCATCGTGCTGCGCCAGCACCTGGCCCATCTGCGCGAGGTTGAGCGCTCCGGTGCGCGCGTACAGGAGGGCGATCCCGATCAGGAGCATGAACGCCCCGATCGAGTTGACGACCGCGAAGTTGATGGCGCCCTGCACCGCTGACGGGCGCTCGATCCTGTAGGAGGTGAGCGCATACGCAGCGACGCTCATCAACTCGAAGAACACGAATATGTTGAAGAGGTCGCTCGAGAGCGCAAAGCCGACCATCGCGCCGACGAAGAGGAGCATCAGCACATGGAACTGGGGCGGGACGCGCTCCCGGAAGTAGTCCCAGGAGACGACGAAGGCGGCGGTGGCGAGCACCCCCACGAGCGCCGCAAGTGCTGCGCCGAGAGGATCGACGCTGAACGAGACGCCGAGCGCGATCCCGTTGCGCGGGCGCCAGCCGCCGAACCAGTAGTGGATCGTCTCGTCGGAGGAGCGGAAGATCAGGATCACGCTCGCGACCGTCACGAAGGCCGCGACCGCGACTGCGACGACGTCCGGAAAGCGAGCCGGGAGGAAGTGGCCGAATGCGGCAAGCACCGCCGCCGCGAGCAGGGGCACGGCGACGACGAGTGGGACGAGGGTCACGTGTCCTTCCTCCGCAGCTCATCCGGGTCGAGGGTGCCGGACCGTTTCCAGATCTCGATCACGAGCGCGAGCAGGAGTGCCGTGACGGTGACGCTGACGACGACGTCCGTGAGCGTCAGCGCTTGTACGACCGGGTCGACGGCGCCGACCTGCGGCGGGACGGCGCTGGAGAAGATCGGGGCCTTCTTGCCGGTGCGGTAGCCGATCCCGAGCAGCAGGACGTACGTCGACGACTGGATCACGGTCATGCAGACGACGAGGTGGACGAGATGCCTGCTCGTCACGACCCCGTAGAGCCCGACCGCGAAGAGCCAGGCGGCGAGCGCGTACGGCAGAAAGCTCACTCTTCGAAAAGCTCCTCGAGAAACTCCTGGAAGAGCAGCACGAGGGCGGCTGCGACCTCGAGCCCGGCCGCCGCGTTCAGGATCGGGATCGTGCCTCCGGACGCGAGCGTGCCGGTCGTGCCGAGTGCCACCACATTCTCGAGAAAGAGGCCGCCGGCAAGGAGGGCCGCGATCCCAACCGCCACGTAGGCGCCCGCTCCCGCTCCCTCGGCGAGATCGACGAGCGAGCTCGGGCTGGCCGCGCGATACGCACGGTACTCACCCGCGGCGTAGAGCAGAACGAGACCGGACGCGACCACGACCCCGCCCTGGAAGCCGCCGCCTGGCGTCAGGTAACCGTGCGCGACGACGAAGAGCCCGAGCACGACCACCGGGCCGATTACAGCCAGGCCGACGGCACGCACGACGTCGCTTCTCACCTCGTCGCGCGGACGCTCGCCCTCGTCGCGCACCTCGCGCAGCAGCAGCGCGACGCCCATGACCGAGGCGAAGAGGATCAGCTCCTCCCCGAGCGTGTCGAAGCCGCGGTAGTCGAACACGACGGCCGCGACGACGTTGCCCACGTGCCGTGAGCTCTGGGTCGTCGAGTTCAGGATCCTGCCGTACTGCCCCTGGAACTCGCCGAAGGCCGGCAGGCCCGTGAGCCCCCAGACGAGCAGCGCGACGAGGATCGTCACCGATCCGCCGAACAGGATCAGCCGGGCGCGCCGGCTCATTTGCGGTCGCGCATCTTCGCGAGCGCGGCGAGCAGGATGAACGGGAAGGCGACCGCCGACGCGACGAGCTCGGAGAAGGCGACGTCGGGGGCCTGGAAGACCACGAAGAGCACGACGAGGACGAGCCCGTACAGGCCGAGGACGAGCACCTGGCGCAAGGGATCCCGCACGGCCACCACCGCGAGGCCGCCGAGGGCGACGAGGGCGAGCGCCATCAGCTGGAGCGGGATCACCGCCGCCGCTCCCGCGCAGCCCGGGCTGTGGCGACCGCGGTCACGGGATTGAGCAGGAAGAGCGCGACCGCGATCACGAGCGCGTTGATCCCCGGTTGCGTCCAGCCCTCCTCGACGACGACCGCTGCCCCGATCAGGAAGGCGGGCACCGTGGTCGTCGCCATCGCGTAGTGAAGCCGGTCGTACACGTCTCGCATCACGACGAGCCCGAGGCAGCAGAGGAGCTCTCCAGCGACACCGAGACCGACGAGCACACCGACGGCAATGTCCCTCACAGGTGCTTGCCCAGGAATCGCGCCACGAGCAGGGTCCCGACAAACGACATGAACACGAGGGCGAGCGGAAGCCCCATGTACGAGGACCGGTGGTAGCCCTCCGCGAGCAGGACGAGCACGAGCGTCACGATCGTCCCTGCGGTCTGCAGCGCGACGAGCGCATCGACCCGGCTCTCCCGCACCGCGAGGATCCCGCACGGGACGAGTCCCGCCAGCAGGGCGGTCGCGCCCCAGAGCCAGACGTTCAGAGCAGCTCCTCAGACGCGGCGCCCGGCACGAGGTCGTGCACGAGCGCCCCGTCCTCACCGAGATCGATAACGAGCCGGTTCGGTGCCAAGGAGGGCGCAAATGTCGCGGCGGCGCGGCGCCCGGCGTCGATCCCGCGCTCGCCGCCGGTCGGGAACTCGAGCGTCCGGAAACTTCCCCGCGGGCGTTGCGGCAGCACGCGGAGGAGCAGGACGAAATCAGGGACGACGCGACCGAGCGCGAGCACGGAGCGGCCGACCCAGCGACCCTCGACCCTGAAGCGGAGCAGCCCCTGGGAGCGCACGACCTCCGCCGCGGTGGCTCCGATCGCGGCGGCGCAGAGCCCCGCGATCACCTCGACCTCCTGCTCGGTGCCGGCGAAGAGCAGCCAGAGGACGAGCAACCCCGCGTACCACGAGAGCCAGGCGCCGATCCGTCGCATCGCTCCCGCTCTTCCCGGCGGGAACCTGACGCGAACACGTGAGCAGCCGAGCGTAGAATCGCCGGATCGACGTCCTCAGGCTCACGTCGCTTCTCCCGGAGCTGCCACACGACCGGACCCGGCTGCTCGACAACCTGGGGCGGATCCGGCGGGAGATCGGACCGATCACCCCCGAGCTCGCGGATGCGCTCGCGGACCACATGAACATCCGCCGCGGCGATGTCCACGAGGTGACCTCCTTCTACTCGTTCCTCCAGGTACCGGTCGAGGCCGTGCGTGTGTGCATCGGGCCGGTATGCGACTGCTTCGGCGCGAAGGAGCTGCTCGCCCGCGAGCAGGAGCATGCGAGTGAAGCGCCCGTGCTCGGCGTCGAGTGCCTGGGTCACTGCGAGCTGGCCCCCGTCCTGATGCGCGGAGAACGGGTCGAGCCCGCCGTCGTCCACCGAACGAATGACGGGCGCTCGACCGGGCTCGCCCGCAAGGACGAGAGCCTGGCTGACTACGAAGCGCGGGGGGGTCTCGTTGCGCTGCGCTCCTCGCCGTCGCCTGATCGGATCGTCGAGGAGCTGAAGGCGTCCGGCCTCGCCGGCTACGGGGGCGCGGGCTTCCCGACCGGACTGAAGTGGGAGGCTGTCGCGCGCGAGCCCGGCCCGCGCTGCGTGATCGTGAACGCCGACGAAGGCGAGCCGGGGACGATCAAGGACCGCTACGTGATGGAGCTGCGACCCCACCTCCTCCTGGAGGGAACGGTGATCGCGATGCGCTTCGCCGAGGCGAGCTCCGGCTTCATCTACCTGCGCGAGGAGTACGCAACGGCGCGCGAGCTGATCGCTCGCGCGCTAGCTGAGTTTCGGGAGGCCGGACTTCTCGATGGACTCTCGCTGGAGCTCGTCGTCGGGGCAGGTGCTTACATCTGCGGCGAGGAGACGGCGATGCTCGAGTCGATGGAGGGCCGCCGCGGGATGCCGCGCCTCAAGCCTCCGTATCCCAGCCAGGTGGGCTACCTCGGCCGGCCGACGTTGATCAACAACGTCGAGACGCTGGCCCACGTGCCCGCGATCCTGGCGATGGGGGGCGCCGCGTGGCCGCAGGTTCGCCTCTGGTCCGTGACGGGCGCGGTGAGGGAGCCCGGCTGCTACGAGGCGCCGCTCGACGTGAGCGCCCGCACGTTGATCGACGAGTACGCGGGCGGCGCGACCGGCGAGATCGGAGCGATCGTGCCCGGCGGCGCGGCGAGCGGGATCCTGCCTCCGAGCGCAGTCGACGTCCCGCTCACACGTGAGGCTTTGCGCGAGTGGGGCGCGGGCCCCGGCTCGGCCGGGCTGCAGATCTTTCCCACCTCGTACCGGCCACTGCACCTCCTGGCCGAGACGATTCGGTTCTTCGCGGAGGAGTCGTGCCAGAAGTGCACCCCCTGCCGCATCGGCAACCGGGCCGTTGGGCACGTGCTCGCCGAGCTCATGGAGGGCCGGGTCGCGATGCCCCGCGAGCAGGTCGAGGAATGGCTCGAGGCGATGCTCCAGACCTCGATCTGCGGCCTCGGGATGGGCGCGCCGATCCCGGTTCGAAATGCGTTCCGCCACTGGCCGGAGCTGTTCGCCCCGCTCGGGGAGCCGGCGTTACAGTGAGCGACGTGGTCGAGTTCACGCTCGACGGTCAGACGGTCAGCGCGCCGGAAGGCGAGCTGCTCGTCTACGCCGCCGCTCGCCACGGCGTCTTCATCCCGACCCTCTGCCACGACGCACAGCTGGCTCCTTACGGCGGCTGCCGCATGTGCGTGGTCGGCGTCGAAGGCTCGCCCCGGCCTCTGCCTGCCTGCGCCCTCCAGGTGGCCGAAGGCATGGCCGTCTCGACCAACTCGAGCGTTCCGCAGTTCCGGAAGACGCTGACGGAGATGCTCCTCGCCGAGCACCTCGACCCGAATCCTGGTGGTCGCCCCAACGAGCTGGTCGGCCTGGCGGAGGATCTCGGCGCCGAGGCGCCGTTCATCCTCCCCGATGCGAAGCGGAAGGACTACGACGACCGCAACCGGCTGATGGGCTATACACCGGACGCGTGCATCCTCTGCAACCGCTGCGTGCGCTACACGCAGGAGGTGATGCAGTGCTCGGCGCTGTCGCTCGAGGGACGGGGCCCGCACGCGCGGATCGTGCCGACGTGGGATCGGTCCTGGCTCGACACCGAGTGCGAGCTCTGCGGCGGCTGCCTCTCCGTGTGCCCGACCGGCGCGATCTACGAGAAGTTCCTGGAGGGGGCGCCGCCCGCTCACGAGGAGCGCCTGAAGAAGGTCAAGTCGACCTGCACGTTCTGCGGTGTCGGCTGCCAGATCGACGTCAACGTCGATCCCGAGACGGACCGGATCGTGAAGATCACCTCCGACCCGAGCTACGTCTCGAACGAGGGCAACCTCTGCGTCAAGGGACGCTTCGCCTTCAACTTCGTCCATCACCCCGACCGCCTGACCGAGCCGCTCGTACGCGGCGAGGACGGCGAGCTGCACCCGGCGACGTGGGAGCACGCGCTCGAGACTGCAGCCACGGGCCTGAAGGAGGTGAAGGAGCGGCACGGCCCCCAGTCGATCGGCATCCTCGCCTCGGCGCGGCTGACGATGGAGGAGAACTTCCTGATCCAGAAGCTCGCGCGGACAGCCCTCAAGACCAACTCGGTTCACTCCTGCGAGGCCACCTGACACGCTCCGACTCTTTACGGCCTGGTCAGGTCGTTGGGCAGAGGAGCAACCACCAACTCGATCCCCGAGATCGAGGACTGCCGCTTCCTGCTCGTGATCGGCTCGAACACGACGGAGGCGCACCCGGTGCTTGCGTTGCGGATGAAGAAGGCCGTGCGCAAGGGTGCGACGCTCGTCGTCGCCGACCCCCGGCGGATCTGGCTGACGAAGCTCGCGAAGCGCCACCTGCAGCTCCGCCCGGGGAGCGACGTCTGGCTCCTGAACGCGATCATGCACGTGATCCTGAAAGAGGGCCTGCAGAACGAGGAGTACATCCGCGCGCACACCGAGGACTTCGACGCCGTCGCGGAGGTCGTCTCGCGCTACACGCCCGAGGAGGCCGAGCGGGTCACCGGCGTCCCGGCCGAGGACATCGTTGCGACGGCGCGCGAGTACGCGACCGAAAAGCACGCGGCGATCTTCTACACGCTCGGGATCACCGAGCACGCATGCGCGATCGACAACATCTGGTCGCTCTCGAACCTCGTCCTGATGACCGGCCACCTCGGCTACGAGTCGACCGGCCTGAACGCCCTCCGCGGCCAGAACAACGTCCAGGGGCTGAACGACGCAGGCGCGAATCCGTCGTACCTCCCCGGCTACCAGCCGCTGGACGATCCCGAGATCCGGCGCAAGTTCTCCGACGCCTGGGGCGTCGACCTGTCGGAGACCCCCGGCTACCGCCTCGACCAGATGATGTCGGGCCTGCACGACGGGCGGGTGAAGGCGCTCTATCTGATCGGTGAGAACCCGGCGCAGACGGAGCCCAACGCCCACCACGTGGAGGAGGGCCTCGGCCGGCTCGAGTTCGTGGTCGCGCAGGACCTGTTCCTGAACGACACGTCACGGAAGCACGCAAACGTCGTCTTTCCCGCCTCGAGCTTCGCCGAGAAGGACGGGACGTTCACGAACACCGAGCGGCGCGTGAACCGCGTGCGCAAGGCGGTGCCTTGCCCCGGGAATGCCCGCGAGGATCTGCGAATCGTGGTCGATTTTGCGAACGCCCTCGGGGCGGACTGGCGCTACGAGAGTGCCGAGGAGGTCTGGGACGAGTTTGCAGACCTCGCTCCGAACTGGGCCGGCATCCGCTATGACCGGATCGAGGAGGTCGGTCTGCAATGGCCTTGCACCGACCGCGACCATCCGGGCTCGACGTACCTCTATTCCGATCACCCGGCGCGGCCGAACGGGAAGGGAAAGTTCTATCCGGTCGAGTACCAGCCGCCGATCGAGCAGCCCGACTCCGAGTACCCCTTCGTGCTCTCCACCGGCCGCACGCTCTACCACTACAACTCGGCGACGATGACGATGCGCGAAGAAGGGCTGAAGGACAAGCAGGAGGACCCGTTCTTCGAGCTCAACCCGGAGGACGCGGCGAACCTCGGCATCGCGGAGGGAGACTGGGCTCGCCTGGTCTCTCGGCGCGGCGACCTCGAGGCGCGCGCGACGATCGGGGAGCGCGTCTACCCCGGTCTCGTCTGGATGGCGCTCCACTTCGCTCAGGCAAAGGTGAACTGGCTCACGCATGACGTCGGCGACCCGCTGATCGGGACGCCGGAGTACAAGGTCTGCGCCGTTCGCGTCGAGCGCATTGCCTGACTCGCTTGATGCTGCGGCCGTCGAGCCGCTTCTGATTGGCAATCGGTTTGGCCGGCCGTATCTCTACTCCGAGACGTGCGAGTCGACGCAGGAGCTGCTCGAGCCCTCGCTGCCCGAGGGCGCGGTCGCCGTCTGCGAGGAGCAGACCGCCGGCAAGGGCAGGCTCGGGCGGGCCTGGGCCGCTCCGCCGGGGACAGCACTTCTCTGCTCGATCCTCCTGTGCCCGCCGCCCGAGCGCAAGCTCGCGCAGCTCTCGCTCGTGGGGGGCGTTGCCACGGCGGATGCCGTCGAGCTCGCGCTCGGCCTGTCCGCGCAGATCAAGTGGCCGAACGACGTGATGGTCAACCGGCGCAAGGTGGCGGGAGTGCTCGCGGAGACGCGAGACCGATGCGTGGTGCTCGGCATCGGCGTGAACGTCAACCAGACGCGCGACCAGCTGCCCGAGACGTCCAACGCTCCGCCGGCCTCCCTCAGAACGATCGACGGGCAGCAGCGCGAGCGAGCGCCGATCCTCGTGACGTTGCTCGAGCGGCTCGAGCATCACTACGGGCGCTGGGTCGCCGACGGGCTCAACGGTGTCTACGACGATCTCGGCGCACGCGACTTCCTCCGGGGACGGACGGTCAGCGTCGAAGGAGCTACAGGTGTCGCGGTCGGAATCGACCGGGAGGGACGGCTCGAGATCGACGTGGACGGAGGCGAGCGGCGATCGATCGAGAGCGGGGAGGTGACCTACGAACGATGAGCGACGTTCCCGACACACCTGACGAGGAGATCGCGCAGGATCCCGGCATCCCGGGGCACCGCGAGCCTGAGCAGCTGCCGGTGGAGACGGACACGGGCCCGGAGGCGACACCCGAGGATCCGGACGCCCATCCTGAGAGCGACGACGAGGGCCATCGGGCATCCTGAGTTTCTGACCTAGCGCTCGGAAGGCGGCCGCGGGCACGGTGCTCGCGGCCGCCTCGGCGAACCATTCGTCCTCCGTAGAATCGGAGGCGATGCTGACCGCCGGCGATCGGAGCTACGAGATCTCGCGTCTGCCCGACGGGGCGGAACGGCTTCCCTACACCCTTCGCGTCCTGCTCGAGAACCTGCTTCGCCACGGAGAGTCGGCGGACGCGCACTCGGTGCTCGGCTGGCAGCCCCACGACGAGCCCTCGCAGGAAATCTCGTTCCGTCCCGCCCGCGTGCTGCTCCAGGACTTCACCGGTGTCCCTGCGGTGGTCGATCTCGCCGCGATGCGAAACGCGATGCAGGATTTGGGCGGGGATCCGTCGCGGATCAACCCGCTGCTCCCCGCGGAGCTCGTGATCGACCACTCGGTCCAGGTCGACGAGTACGGGACGGCGCGCGCGATCTTCCGGAATGCCGAGCTGGAGTTCGAGCGGAACCGCGAGCGCTACGCCTTCCTCCGCTGGGGGCAGGGCGCGTTCGACAACTTCAAGGTCGTCCCGCCGAACACGGGGATCGTCCACCAGGTCAACCTCGAGTACCTCGCGCGCGTGGTCGAGTCCCGCGACGGGCAGGCGTTCCCCGACACGCTGGTCGGAACCGACTCCCACACCACGATGGTCAACGGGCTCGGCGTGCTCGGCTGGGGGGTCGGTGGGATCGAGGCCGAGGCCGCGATGCTGGGCGAGGCGATCTCGATGCTCGTGCCCCAGGTGGTCGGCTTCAGGCTCCACGGACAGCTGCCGGAAGGCGCGACCGCGACCGACCTCGTCCTGACGGTGACGCAGATCCTGCGCGCCGCCGGAGTCGTCGGGAAGTTCGTCGAGTACTTCGGCCACGGCCTCGCCGGCCTCCCGCTCGCCGACCGGGCGACGATCGGGAACATGTCGCCCGAGTACGGCGCGACCTGCGGCTTCTTCCCTGTCGACGATGCGACGCTCGATTACCTCCGCCTCACCGGGCGCGGCGCCGACCGGATCGCACTTGTCGAGGCGTACTGCAAGGAGAACAAGCTCTGGCACGAGCCCGCGCACGAGCCCGAGTACTCCCAGGTGATCGAGCTCGACCTCTCGACCGTGGAGCCGTCGCTCGCCGGGCCGCGCCGCCCGCAGGACCGCGTGCCGCTGCGCTCCGCGAAGGAGTCGTTCCTCGAGGCGCTCGAGACGTTCGGGGTCGACTACGGCAACGGGCACGACGAGGCGGTTGCCGAGACCTTTCCGGCGAGCGACCCGCCGGCGACCACGGAGCCCGGGCACGACGAGCCGGCGGACACGCAGGTCCAGATGGGCGGCGGCGTCGCCGTCGCGACGCGGCCGCGCTCGATGCCGGTCTCGCTGGACGGCCGCGAGTTCGAGCTCGAGCACGGCTCTGTCGTGATCGCAGCGATCACGTCCTGCACGAACACGTCCAATCCGCAGGTGATGGTCGCGGCGGGCCTGCTGGCGAAGAAGGCGGTCGAGCTCGGCCTCGAGCGTAAGCCGTGGGTGAAAACCTCCCTCGCGCCGGGCTCGAAGGTCGTGACCGAGTACTACGAGCGCGCGGGGCTGCAGCGCTATCTCGACGAGCTCGGGTTCCAGACCGTCGGCTACGGCTGCACGACCTGCATCGGGAACTCGGGCCCCCTGGCGGAGGAGATCTCCAAGGCCGTCGGCGAGGGCGACCTCGTCGTCTGCTCCGTGCTCTCGGGGAACCGCAACTTCGAAGCGCGGATCCACCCGGAGGTGAAGGCCAACTACCTGGCGTCACCACCGCTCGTGGTCGCCTATGCGCTCGCGGGGCGGATGGACACCGACCTCGTCACGGAGCCGCTCGGGCAGGATCGCGAGGGCAACGACGTGTTTCTCCGCGATCTCTGGCCGAGCGCCGCAGAGGTGCAGGAGACCGTGACGCACGCGGTGCGCGGCGAGATGTTCGAGCGCACCTACGGCGACGTCTACACCGGCGACCCGGCCTGGCGCGAGCTTGAGACTCCCTCCGGGAATCTCTATCTGTGGAGCGACGAGTCGACCTATATTCGCCGTCCTCCCTACTTCGACGGGATGCAACCGGAGCCCCAGCCCGTCGAGGACGTTGCGGGTGCGCGCTGCCTTGTGCGGATCGGCGACTCCGTCACGACCGACCACATCTCGCCGGCAGGGGCGATCAAGCCTGACTCGCCCGCCGGGCGGTATCTCGTGGAGCACGGCGTCGAGCGGCGCGACTTCAACTCGTACGGCTCCCGGCGCGGGAATCACGAGGTGATGGTGCGCGGGACGTTCGCAAACGTCCGGCTAAGGAACGAGCTTGTCCCCGGCAGCGAAGGGACGTGGACCGTGCACGTTCCGAGCGGCGAGGAGATGTCGATCTACGAGGCGGCCGAGCGGTACGCCGCCGAGGGGACCCCGCTGATCGTGCTCGCGGGGAAGGAGTACGGCTCCGGGTCGTCTCGCGACTGGGCCGCGAAGGGCCCGAGCCTGCTCGGGGTGCGCGCGGCGATCGCCGAGAGCTACGAGCGCATCCATCGCTCGAACCTCTTGATGATGGGGATCTTGCCGCTGCAGTACCTGGACGGCGAAAGCGCGGGCACGCTTGGTTTGACCGGCCGCGAGGAGTTCTCGATCGACGGCGTCGAGAACGGCGACGCTCGCGAGGTGTCGGTGCGTGCGGATGGCCGCGAGTTTCGCGCGCGGGTACGGCTCGACACGCCGCGCGAGCGTGAGTATCTGCAGCACGGCGGGATCCTTCCCTTCGTGCTGCGGCGGTTGCTCGCAGGCTGACGGCCTCGTAGAGTTGCGGTATGCGACTCGGCAAAGACCGCAAGGTCGAGCTGATCCGGAAGGTGCCACTCTTCTCGAAGCTGCCGAAGTCCGGCCTGCGCGAGGTGGCGTCCCTCGCAGACGAGATCGACCTCCCGCAGGGGAAGGTGCTGACGAGGGAGGGCGACCGGGGGCGGGAGTTCTTCGTCCTGCTTGAAGGAACCGCGGACGTGCGGCGGAAGGGCCGGAAGATCAACGCGCTGAAGAAGGGCGACTTCCTCGGCGAGATCGCGCTCGTCACGAACGTGCCGCGGACGGCGACGGTGACGACGTCGGCTCCGACGCGGGCGCTCGTGATCACGGACAGGGCCTTCGCGAGCCTGATGAGGCGTTCGCCGCAGATCAGCCAGGGCGTCGTCGAGGCACTCGCGGAGCGACTGGCTCGCGAGCTCTCGTAGCGTTCCCTGCGGCGCAGGGGCCTCGTCCGAAACAGCTGGGGTCAGACCCCACCGCTTCACGCCAAGTCTCGGCGCGACAGGTCCAGGTGGCACCGAAACCGTCACAAGCTTTCCCCAGCTTCGATCGAGCCGTCGCCCCGCCCTACGCTGGGCGGATGGGCCGTGGACTCCGCCCCCAGGCAGTTGACGGGACGTTCCACATCGCGACGCTCGCGGTCGACTCCGCCTTCGCCTATCGCGACACGGATGACCGCGAGCTATTTCTCCGGCTGCTCGGGCGCGTGAGGGAGACCTATGACTGGTTCGTCGACAGCTTCGTCCTGATGGGCACTCACTACCATCTGATCGTGCGCACCCCCCGGCTGACGCTGTCGGAAGGAATGCAGAACCTGAACGGCACCTACGCGCAGTTCTTCAACCAGCGCTACCGGCGCCGCGGACATCTCTTCGGGCGACGTTTTTCCTCCGTTCCGATCCTGACCGAGCGCCACCTCCTTGCGGCGCACCGCTACGTTGCGATGAATCCCGTCCGCGCGGGACTCTGCGAGCGCCCGGGCGACTGGCGATGGGGCAGCTTTCGTGCGTTGGCCGGCCTCGCGCCGGTTCCGGCGTTCCTCACACCCTCTGCGCTGGAGCTCTTCGACGTGCCGCCGGCGGCGGCAGGGGTTGCCTTCGCCAGGTTCGTCGAGGCCACGACAGGTGGAGACCCGGCCTTCGAATCCCTCCTGGCCAAAAAGGCTGGGGTCTGACCCCAGCCGTTAGGGCCGGTGCTCCGGGCCAGGCCCGGGTCGCCGGACCACGGTGCCCGTCCAACTTCGAAGCGGATGCGCCCCGGTCTCGCCCAGCTCGCGACAGGCGCGGCGGGTGATGACGAAGACCACGAGGGGGATCACGAGCGACGCCACCCGGAAGAACCAGACCTCGCCCACGTACGAGATGTGCAGGTGCACCGCCGCCTGATCCTGCGAGCCCGCCAGGAACACGATCGCGACCCAGGAGAAGAACGCGGCCACCGTCGCCGTCCGCCATGGGGCATCCCGTGGACGGTCGAGCAGGTCGTGCCGCCGGCGGTCGCCCGTGATCCGACGCTCGATCGCCGGCCACGTGTAGAGCAGGCCGAACACGATCATCGGAAAGAGCGCCCCACCGAAGAACGGATTCGGGATGAGCGTGTATCCGCCGAGATGAAGCTCGAGCTGCGGCATCAACCGCAACGCGCCGATCAGCCAGCCGATGTACCAGTCCGGCTGCGCGCCGTTCGTCGCGTCGTAGACATGGTAGGGCCCGTACAGCCAGATCGGGTTGATCTGGACGAGGCCGCCGAGCAGGAAGAGGACGCCCGCCGTCGCGGAGAAGAGGCCGATCGAGCGCAACGCATAGGCGGGCCAGAGCGGTACACCGACGACGTTCTCCTCGCGCTTGCCCGGCCCCGGGAACTGCGCGTGCTTCTGCCGCACGATGATCGCGAGGTGCACCGCGATCAGCGCGCCCATCACAACCGGCACGATCAACACGTGCGTGACGTAGAGCCGGGATTCGAACACCTCCCCACCCGGGAACGGCCCGGCCCAGACCAGCACCGCGAGCCAGGCCCCCACCACGGGCACCGACAGGAGCACTCCGTAGCCGATCGCGAGGCCCATCCCGGACAGCAGGTCGTCCGGGAGCGAGTACCCGGCGTACCCCTCGAAGACCGCGAGCCCGAGCAGCGTCGCGCCGACCCACACGTTGATGTCGCGCGGCTTCCTGAACGCGCCGGTGAACAGGATCCGCAGCAGATGGAGGACGATCGCGGCAACGAACACGTTCGCGGCCCAGTGATGCGTCTGCCGGATCAGTAGGCCCGCCTTCGTCCCGAACGACAGCTGCAGCGTCGAGAGATACGCACGCGAGATCTCGTGCCCGCGCAGCGGCTCGTAGGAGCCGTGGTAGATCACGTGCGAGAGGTCGGCCTTGAAGAAGAAGGTCAGGTAGATCCCCGTGCCGACGAGAATCACGAACGCGTAGAGCGCGATCTCGCCCAGCAAGAACGTCCAGTGATCGGGAAAAACGTACTTGAGCGTCTTCTTCAGGAGCGGTGAGGCGCCGAGACGCTCCTCCTGCCAGCGGATGAGGCGCCGGATCATCGCCGCACTCCCCACCACGACGGCCCGACCCGGCCCGAGAAGTCTCCCGCGGCGACGAGATTGCCTTCGCCGTCGACCTCGAGCGGAAGCTGTGGCAGCGGGCGACCCGCCGGCCCGAAGATCCGGCTTCCGCCGTCGGTGACGCTGAAGGTCGAAAAATGGCAGGGACAGACGAGCGCGGGCCCCGGCGCGGTCGGGTCGTAGAGCGGATAGCGGTACTCCGACACCGCGCAGCCCGCGTGCGTGCAGATCTTGGAGTAGGCGACGATCCCCTCGGCCGCCCAGCCTTGGCGGTCATGTGGCAGCTCGAGCTCGTCGGGTCGCACCCGCACGACCGCTAGCGGCGCCGCAAGATCGTCCTTGTCGGCGCCCTCCGGGAAGGCGGTGACGAGCTCGCCGACGACGATCCCCTCGGCCCTGATCGGATCGTCCTCGGAGTTCACGAGCCGCAGCCCGCGCCGCCACGGCGAACGCGCCAGCACCCGATTCGCGTTCGGCCCACACGAGAGAGCAGGCGTCAGGAGCGCCGCGCCGAGGACCCCCGCCGTCCCGCCGCCGGCAAGCAGGAAGAGGCGCTTCCGCGAGATCCCGTCGACCGGAATCGCGAGCTGCTCGACGACTTCCTCCTGCTCGGGCTCGTGCACGAGCTGGGGCCGGGGGTGGGACGCCTCTACCTGCGGGACAAGCGACTGCGCAGCGACCGCGCACGCGACCGCCAGGAAGACCAGTGAGAGCCCGAGCGCGAGCCCCAGGGCCTGCGTGTCGGGATTGGTGAAGTAGAGCCCGACGAAGGCGATCGCCGCGAGGCTCGAGCCGAGCAGGAGGAGGAGCACGACGTCCTCGGCGGTCCGGCTCGGGGGAAAGACGGGCCGTGGACGCTCGAGCGGCCGGCGCCGCATCTTCCCGAGCAGCAACACGACACCCGCGAGCAGCCAGCGCCTCACGTCCCTGACCGCCTTTCGCTCCCGCCCGGCGGAGCCGGGCTCCGCGAAAGGCTGCAGCCCCGGCTCAGGAACGCGAGCGAGCTCATTCCGTGTCCCGCTTTCCTATCAGGCGGCTGAAGACCAGCAGCGCGAAGAGCCCGAGTCCCCAGGCGACCATTCCCTCGGGTACCGGGCCGATGTCGAAGAGGCCCCAGCCGCCGTGGTTGTCCGGGTGCTTCGTGTACTCGACATAGCGCGCGATCGAGGCGACCTCACGATCCGAGATCTGGTCGGGGCCGAAACGCGGCATCACCCACGGGCCGATCCGGATCGCCTCCGCGATCTGGCGCGGCGTCGACTTGAGCAGCGTCGGCGCGAATCCTCCGGTCACGACGCCGCCGCGAGCGACGATCTGATGGCAGGCGGCGCAGTTCCGCGTGAAGAGCGCCAGGCCGTCGCTGAGGCTCCCGGCGGCGGCGTCCACCGACGGAATGTCAGGGCCGCCGAGCGAGCCGATGTACGCAACGAGGTCGTCGAGCTGAGGCTGTGTGTACGTCAGCCGGTGCCGGTCGGGCTGTGAGCGCGGGTCGTCGATCGGCATGCGCCCGGTGGAGAGGTAGAAGTCGGCCGCGGCCGCCCCCACACCACGGAGCGAAGGCCCGCGTGCGTGAACCCCCTTGGCGTCGATCCCGTGGCAACTGGAGCAGCCTTCGCGGAACAGCATCCGTCCGTGCAGCGAGTCGGCCGCCTGGGCGCCCGGCGTGAGCACGAGCGCGAGCCCGAGGAGCAGCGCGGCCCGCCTCGCCACCTTCATCCGATCCTCCGCGCCGCCAGCAGCTCGCGCCCCATTCCACCGAGGCCGGCGATCACGGCGGTAGCGCCGACATAGGCGAGCCACGCGCCGAGTAGAAGGGCGTTCAGGAGCAGGACCACGCCGACGACGAGTATCAGCACGCTGAGGCTGAGATCCGCCACCCGCCTCGGCCGGTTGCGCGCCGGCTGCCTGGCCGCCAGGCCGAGGCCCAGGGCGACTGCCGCGACGGCGGAGATCCCCAGCAGTCCGGGCGGAAGGGGGTCATCCGTCCAGACCGCGAGCACCGAGGCGAGCACGCCGAGCCACACGCCCCAGGCAAGCACTGCGGCCGCGTCGCGCCTCACGTCTCCCTCCGGTCGAGCAGCGGTGCATAGGAGCGCACCTCCGGCAGCGAGTCGAAGTTGTGGCGCGGCGGCGGCGAGGTCGTCCACCACTCGAGGGTCTGTCCCCCCCACGGATCCGCCCCGGCGACGACCGGACGCCGCAGCGACACCCAGAGATTCGCGACGAAGATGAGCACGGAGAGACCGATCACGTACGAGCCCGCGGTCGAGAGCGTGTTCAGTGTCGCAAGGTTGGCGACGTCCGGGTAGTCGGCGATCCGGCGCTGCATCCCCTCGTAGCCCGCGAGCAGCATCGGGAAGAAGGTCAGGTTGGCGCCGATGAACATCAAGAGGAAGTGCAGCTTCCCGAGCCCCTCGCGCAACAGCCGTCCGGTCGCCTTCGGGAACCAGTAGTAGACCGCCGCAAAGAGCCCGAACAGCGACCCCGCAAACAGCGTGTAATGGAAGTGGCCGACGATGAAGTACGTGTCGTGAACGTGGTAATCGATCGGCGGCGATCCGACCATGACCCCGGTCAGCCCGCCGATCAGGAACAGCAACAGGAAGCCGATCGCAAACAGCATCGCCGCGCTCAACCTGATCCGCCCGCCGACCATCGTCCCGATCAGGTCGAAGTACTCGACGCCCGCCGGGACGACCAGCGCCGCCGATGTGAGCGCGAAGTACTTGTTCGTCACCTGTCCGGTCGTGAACATGTGGTGCGCCCAGACGGACATCGAGAGCCCCGCGAACGCCAGGAGCGACAGCACCATCGCCGAGTAGCCGAAGAAGCGGCGGCCGGAGAAGACCGCGATCACCTCGGCCGCGGCGCCGACGAAGGGGAAGAACATCACGTACACGACGGGGTGCCCGTAGAACCAGAACAGGTTCTGGTAGGCGATCGGCCCGCCCGCGGAATCGAAGACGCCGCCGTAGTGGCGGTCGTAGAAGAGCAGGGCCATCGCCACGATCAGCACCGGGAACGAGGCCAGCACCATGAAGCAGGTGACGACCATCGTCCAGGAGAAGACCGGGATGCGGAGCAGCGTCATCCCCGGCGCCCGCAAGCGCAGGATCGTCGCGAGGACGCAGCCGGCGAGCAGGATCGCCCCGGAGGTGGCGAGGATCACGCCGAAGATCCAGACGTCCTGGCCGTAGCCCGGCGAGCCGCGGACCCCAGAGAGGGGATAGAACGCCGTCCACCCCGACTTGGCGGCGCCGTGCTGCGTGACGAAGCCGAAGAACATGCTCAGCCCGCCGCCTAGGATCAGCCAGTCGCCGGCGAGCGCGATCCGCGGCGTCGCTATCTCCGTAGCGCCGACCTGCAACGGCACGATGTAGACGCCGAGCGCGAGCGCCAGCGGCGTCACGACCAGGTAGATCATCCCGGAGCCGTGCATCGTGAACAGCTGGTTGTAGGTGTCCTCGGAGACGACCTGCAGGCCAGGCCGCGCGAGCTCGGAGCGCATCAGCAGCGCGATCACGCCGCTGAGCAGAAAGAAGCCGAAGGCGTTCGTCGCGACCCGCAGCCCGACCACCTTGTGATCGGCCGAGCCGAGCCAGCCGATCAAGCCGACGCGCGGCCGCGGGGTCGCGAGGACGCTCATCGGCCGCTTCTCGGTCGATGAGCAGGGGAAGGGAGAGCGAGCCGAAGGAGAGCGACGCTCATCCCTGCTGCTCCCAGCTCGCGAACTGATCCTTCGTCAGGACGCGCACGCGGAAGTTCATGTCTCCGTGCCGGAGCCCGCAGAACTCGGCGCAGCGCCCGAGGTGTGTTCCGACCTCGTCGAAGCGCAGGTCGAAGCGCGTGCGCCGCCCGGGGAACGCATCCCGCTTGAAGCGCGCATCGGCGATCCAGAAGGAGTGGATCACGTCGCGCGAGACGAGATCGATCTCGACGCGCGTGTCGACCGGGAGGACGAGCTCCGGGATCTGTTCGTCGGTGCCGATCGCGCTTCGGCCCGACTTCGGGTAGTCGAAGCGCCACTGCCACTGGAAGGAGGTCACCTTCACCCGCAGGCCTGCGTTCGCCGATACCGGGTCGATGCGGTTTTCCGTCCGGTAGGTCAGGACGACGAGGACGACCGCGACGACCGCCAGCACGCCCGCGTAGACCCCCTCGACCAGCTTCGCCTCGCTCTTCCGGCTCGGCGCCCCCTCCCGCCGCCGGTAGCGCACGACCGCGAACAGGATGAGGCCGTAGACGATCGCCGCGACGACGATCATGAGGACGCTGTAGATCGAGAGGAGGTGCCCGAACTGGTGGGCCGTGTCAGCCAACTCTCTTGCGCCGCCCGGCACCGGGTGAACCTACCGTACTCGCGTTCCGTTAACCGCGTGACAGAACTAACGGCCGGGGTCAGACCCCGTGCCGTAGCCGTGACGAAAGGCTCACAGTTTCGGGTTCTACTCCTCGGCGAGGGGCGCGAGGACGAAGGCCCGGAAGGCCGCGCGAGCCCGCTCCGGGTTCCTGCCGAACAGCGCGAGCGTCCTCCCGACGTCGAGGAACGATGGAGCGGGTGCGAGTCCCATGATCGCCGAGTAGCTGCTACAGGGCCATTCGGCGGGACTGTGGCAAAGGCCGGCGCGCACCGGGTTCAGCTCGGTGTACCGGATCGCTTCACGCAGGTGCTCATCCGTTTGGATGTGTGTCGAGGAGAAGCGGCTCTCGAAGAGATGCCCGCGGCGGCCGTGCCGCTTGTTGTAGCCCTGGGCGTAGCGCTCGTTGAGGAACTTCATCCCAGCCGAAAGGTTTCCCTGGGGAGTCTCCAGGACGCCGTGGTAGTGCGTGCCCATCAAGCAGTAAGACAGGCAGCACCAGTCATAGCGCGATGTCGCCTGGGCGAAGTAGGTGTAGAAGATCGCCTGCTCGAGGGTCTCGACAAGAATCATCCGCCCGTCGACTGCACGCGACGTGACGTGGAAGAACCCGCCGGGAATGGGAGGCCGCAGCTTGCGCACCCCTCCACGGTAGGAAGCTGGAGGAACCACGCCCGAGCGAGGCCTGTTTTCGAGCTGTTACGGCACACGTACGGCACAGGGTCAGACCCCAGCCGTTCTTTGTGACGACCCGTCCACGGAAATGCCCGCGGCACACGTACGGCACGGGGTCAGACCCCAGCCGTTCTTTGTGACGACCCGTCCACGGAAATGCCCGGCACCAGCCGCGCCTGCGTCGCCTTGAAGCTCGCGACGACCCGATCGCCCGGGCGCAGCTCGAGACGCTCGGCCGACGCGGCGGTGATCTCTGCGGTCAGGAGCCGAAGCCTGACGCGGACGCGGTTGCCGAGGGGCGTGAGCGAGACGATCTCGTCGGGAAGATGGTTCAGCGCGGAGTCGTCGGGCGCCGTCCGGGCGAGGGCCACGTCCCACGGATAGAGGACGACGGCCGCCTCGCCGAGAGCAGCGTCGGTCGAGTAGACGGCGCCGCCACGCTCCAACCGGATCACGGTCAGCCCGTCCGGGGCCGGTGCCGCGATCCCCTGAAGGACGTTCGCCCCGGCGAAGCTCGCAACGAACGGATCCGCAGGGGCGCCGAGGAGCTCCGCAGGCGAGCCGAGCTGGCGCACGTTTCCCTCGACGAGCACCCCGACGCGGTCGGCGAGCGCGGCCGCGTCCTCGAAGTCGTGCGTGACGAGGATCGTCGGCAGTGCCAGCTCGTCGAGCAGCTCGCGCAGCTCGCCGCGGACGCCGCCACGCGTGTGCGGATCGAGCGCCGCCATCGGCTCGTCGAGCAGCAGCACCTCGGGTTCCCGCGCGAGCGCGCGCGCGAGGGCGACCCGCTGCCGCTCCCCGCCGGAGAGCTCCGCCGGCTTTGCGCGTGCCAGGTGTCCGATCCGCAACCGTTCGAGGAGCCCGTCGGCCCGCCCGCCGCCGAAAGCGACGTTGCGCTCGACGCTCAGGTGCGGAAAGAGCGCGTACTCCTGGAACACGTACCCGACCGAGCGCTCCTCCGGGCGGCGTTCGACACCCCGCTCGGCGTCGAACCAGGCTTCGCCCCCACAGGCGATGCGCCCGCGCGCCGGCCTGACCAGCCCCGCGATCGCCCGCAGCACCGTCGTCTTACCCGAGCCCGACGGCCCGACGAGCGCGACCGTCTCGGCCCCGACGTCGAGCGCTAGCTCGAGGTCGAAGCCGCGAAGCGGGATGGCGAAGTCGAGAGCGAGCGCGTCCATGCAGGGAGGACTTTCAAGGCGATCAAGATCGCGGCGCCGACGAGCACGAAGAGGGCGCTGATCGCGAGCGCGACGTCGAAGTCGGCTTCGAACTGCGAGTAGATCGCAAGCGGGAGCGTCTGGGTCACCCCCTGCAGGCTCCCGGCGAAGATGATCGTCGCGCCGAACTCACCGAGGCCGCGCGCGAGCGCCAGCGCCGAGGCCGCAGCGAGACCGGGGCCGGCGAGCGGCAAGGCGACGCGGAAGAAGACCCTTCCCGGCCGCGCCCCGAGTGTCCGCGCAGCGTCGAGCAGCGTTCCGTCGAGGCCTTCAAAGGAGGCGATCGCCCCACGCAGGTAGAAGGGGCTCTCGACGAACGCGACCGCGAGGACGACCGCAGCCTGGGTGAAGCCGACGGTGATCCCGAGCGCGTGCAGGGTGCCACCGAGCAGCTGGAAACGGCCGAAGGTCGCGAGCAGCGCGATCCCGGCGACCGCCGGCGGCAGCACGAGCGGCAGCTCGACGAGTGTGAGTACGAGCGATCGGCCGGGGAAGCGCGCACGCGCGATCAGGTAGGCGGCTGGCGTCCCGACGACGAGCACCACGAAGTGGGCGATCGCGCTCGTCTTCAGGCTGACGACGAGCGCATCTCGAAAGACGTCCGTGCCGAGCTGGTGCACCAGCTCGCCGGGAGGAACACGCAGGAAGATCGCGGCGACCGGCAGAACGAGGAAGACGAGCGCCAGGCCCGTCGCGAGCGCCAGCGTCGCAGCGAACGCCCGCCGCATCAACGCGGCTTCGGCAGCCGAAAGCCGGCGGCGCGCAGGGCAGCCCGCCCCCGCACCGACGTCACCCGCTTCACGAACGCCTGTGCGGCGGCTCGGTGCGCGCTCGCCTTGACGACGGCGATCTCGTAGCGGATCGGCGGTTGCGCCCAGACCGGCACCTCGACCGTGCGCGTCCGCTCAGCGACGGGCCTGGCGTCGGTCACATAGACGAACCCGGCGTCCGCCTCGCCGAGCGCGACCTTCGCGACGATCCCCTTCACGTCCGTCTCCTGGCTGACGACGTTTCTCGTCACCTCCACGGAGATCCCGAGCGAGTCGAGGATCTGGCGCGTGTATGAGCCGATCGGCACGGTCTTGTCCCCGACCACGACCTTCACGCCGGCGCGCCGGAGGTCGTAGACGGATCGGATCCGCGCGGGGTTCGAGCGCGGCACGAGCACGATCAGCCGGTTCGTCGCAAAGACGACCGGCTTCAGCAGCACCCCGCTGCGGTACAGGAGCTCCGGCTGCTTCGGGCTCGCGGAGGCGAACACGTCCGCGGGGGCGCCCTGCTGAAGCTGGAGCGCCAGCTGATCCGAGCCGGCGAAGCTGTAGTGCGGCGCCCTGTCGATCCGCGGCAGCACCTCCGTCAGCGACGCAGCGGCGTAGACCGTGATTCCGCCACCCGCCGAGGTTGCCGCGGGCAGCGCCAGCGCGGCCCCGAGCGCGGCGAGCACCGCGGCCCGCCTCATCGCTCCACCATGATCGAGGTCGACTTCACGATCGCCGCAGCGGGTACGCCGCGCTCGAGCCCGAGCTCGGCCGCCGACTCGGCCGTGATGATCGCGACCACCTGGGCCGGCTCGGTGACGGCGATCTCGACGCGGGCGAGGAGACCGTCGACCTGCACGGACTGGACGACGCCGTGCAGCCGGTTGCGCGCGCTCAAGCCGCGCTCCTCCACACCGCGCAGCCGCGCAATCTCGGCGGCCGCAACGATGCGGCGGTTCGCCTGGTCACGCCTGACGCGGATCCGGCCCTGGCGGTCCCAACGCCGCAGCGTGTCGAGGCTGATCCCGAGTGCGCGAGCCGCCTCGCTCGCGGTGTAGGTGCGGCGGGTCGCGGACGGCATTCCGGCCTGACTCTAATGCATAGGCGCTACCTAGGCAAGATCAGGCTAGTTTCCGAACTTCCCGGTGTCGTAGCCCTTCGACTCTTGCCCGTTGCATTCGACCCCTCCTAGCCGCCGGTGCCGAGCTGGCCCGCGTCGTAGCCGCGTCGCTCGATTTCCGTGACCGCGTCCTGCGCCTGCTTGGAGGCGGTGCTCTCGCTGAGCTTCTCGGTCGCCGCCTGCCCCTTCTTCAGCCCCCCGGACGCTGCGTCTTTGACGCTGTCCAGGTCATCGGACAATCCGTGCAGCGCTCCGACGAGCTTGCCGTTCGCCGCCTCGACATCGGTAGGCGGCTTGATCCCGTCGAGGTCATCCGCCGCGTTGTCGAGCGCCTTCTGCACCTTGCCGACGCTTTCGACGAACGCCTCCTTGCTCTTGGCCTGTCCGATTCCACGACCGGATTCGTTGATCGTCTTTCCCTCAGTCTGCAGCTTCTGCTCGTAGTCGCTCTTCGAGAGGCGCCCGGCTCCGCCGCAACCCGCGAGGACGATCGCGACGGCCAGGATCGGCAAAGCTCGCATGGCGGAGATCATTCCCTCCGGAGGAAGCCGCCGGGGTTGAACGTGAACCCGAACTTCTCGCGGGAGTCGTCCACCACAAAGTCACTGCGGTCACCCAGGAAGCGCTGGACCGCCTCGAATGGGCCGGGCCCGTGCTCTGCGAAGACCGGGTGACCGTTGACGTTCGTGTCCTCGACGATCAGGTAACAGCCCGGTGCGACGAGATCTGCGTACAGGGAGAGCTCGCGGCTGACGTGAGCCTCGGAGTGGTCGGAGTCAAGGACAACCATCACGCGTTTCCCGCGAGCCCGCCGCTTGATCTTCTCGAAGATCGTCGGGTCAGTGGAGTCCCCGACGAGAAGGTCAACTCGCCAATGTCGGCGCGCCTTGAGGCCGGTAGCCGCATCGAGCCAACGATGGCGGCGGCGACGTGCGCCAGCAATGTCGACGCTCAGGACGCGCCCCCTGTGGATCATGGAGCACACGCAGGCCAGGAAGTAGGCGCTACCGCCCGAGGCGGTGCCCGTCTCGATGATCAGGTCAGGCTTCGTCGAATAGAGAATCTCCTGGTAACACCAGAGGTCCTGCGGCGTCTTCTGTGTAGTGACGCCGAGCCAGGTCGTGTCGCCGCGCCACACGAGCGAGTCGTAGTAGACGCGATGAAACTCTGCCGCGGCCCCTGGGTCGACTTCACGCACGGTCGCACCGTGCCAGACGATCAACCGCGGGTCAACACCCCAGTCCACGACTACCTCGATTACAACCCCACTTCGGAGCAGGTGAAACAGCAGCGTAAGGATGCCGCCGAGAGATAGCGCCGACGCCGCTCCCAGCTTCAAATCGAGGGGGTGTCACAGCGTGACCAACACCGTGACGTACCCCGTGACGTTCGGCGTGAGTCACAGGGTACGCCCTCGCGCGCGGGGTCGCGACCGCGTGCAGACGCGCCCGTCCCGTCCCTTGAAAGTCAAGAGCAAGAACAAAGCCGACAACCAGGGTCGCCCCGGAGAGCTGGGCGGTCGAGGCGATGTTGCCGGTGACGCTGATCGGGGAGTCGTGCGCCTCCGCGCCCTTCAGGTAGTTCAGGTTGTCTCTGATGTGGGCGTTGAGGATCGCGGCCGTAATAACCTCGCCGACCACATTCCAGCGACCGGCCGGTCGCAAACGGTACGCTGGCCGCGACCCGGGGTGCCCGCGAGGGCTGAGATCACACCCGTTGAACCTGATCCGGTTCGCACCGGCGAAGGGAGGACACGATGGAGACGCCGAACTGGGGAGTCGAGCCTGTGCCGCGCCGGCTGTGGGTGCTCGGGCTCGTCGATACGACCCTGCTCTGGACGAACCTCGGCATCTCGCTGCTCGTGCTCGTGCTGGCGGCGTACTTCGACCTCTCGCTGAAGCAGTCGCTCCTTGCGACGCTCGTCGGCGGGCTGATCGGCAACGGCATGCTCGGGCTTGCCGCGCTGATCGGGGCGGACGGACGCGTGCCGACCATGGTGTTGCAGCGTGCGCCGCTCGGCCGCCGCGGGTCCTACCTCGCGACCGCCCTGAACGTTGCGCAGTGCCTCGGCTGGGCGATCTTCGAGCTGATCGTGATCGCGACGGCCGCCGGGCTCCTCTCGGACAAGCTCTTCGGGTTCAAGGCGATCTGGCTCTGGAAGCTCGTGTTCGGCGTCGCCGCGGGCGTGCTCGCGCTGCTGGGCCCGGTCGGGTTCGTGCGCCGCTATGTGCGGAAGTTCGCGATCTGGGCGGTGATCGCCTCGCTTGCGTACCTGGCCTGGTGGATCGTCGACGGCGCGAACGTCGGCCGGCTCTGGTCCCACGGAGGCAAGCACGCCGGCTCGTTCTGGGTCGCCGTCGACGTGATCGTCGCGGTCACCGTCTCCTGGGCGCCGCTCGTCGCCGACTACACGCGCTTCTCGACCAACCGCCGCTCCGCGTTCTGGGGCGCCGGGCTCGGCTACCTCTTTCCGACCCTGTTCCAGTTCGGCTTCGGCTCGCTGCTCGTGCTCTCGCGCGGGGTCGACCCGGCCCATCCGGAGCTGATCCTGACCGCGATCGCCGGTGGGGGCGCGGCGGCTGCCCTGGCGCTGCTCGCGCTGACCGTGGACGAGACGGACGAAGCATTTGCGAACACCTACTCAGCGGCGGTGTCGTTCCAGAACCTCGTTCCTCGGGTCTCCCAGCGGCTCCTGGTCGTCGTCGCGGCAACCGTTGCGACCCTCGGAGCGCTCGCAGTCGACCTCCGTAGCTACCAGCAGTTCCTGCTCCTGCTCGGGGCCGTCTTCGTCCCCTTGCTCGGCGTGCTCGTCGCGGACTGGCTCCTGCGCGGCGCGCGCTACACCAGAGAGGACGTCTTCGAGGCCCCGGCGTTCCGCCCCGGGATGGTCGCTGCCTGGATCGCCGGCTTCATCGCCTACGAGTGGCTCGCGCAGCCGCTCGACCTCGGCTTCTGGACGCGGGCGCTCCAGCATCTGCCGACGCCGTCGTATGCGTTCGGCGCCTCCGTGCCGAGCTTCGTGCTCGCCTTCCTGCTTGGGGCAGCCGTCGTGAAGTTAGGCTCAATGCGTGCCGCCGCTCGCGCTCGTCGGGAACCTCTCCCGGGACGTCGTTGACGGCGGCCCGCCGCGAATCGGCGGCGGCGCCTTCTATGCAGCACGGGCACTCCGCGCTTTTGGCGCGCGCGCTTCGGTACTGACCCGCTGCAGCGCGGCGGATCGGGCGGCCTTTCTGCCCCGCATCGCTGCGGTGGGGCTCCCGGTGCGGGTGCTCGAGGGCGCGGCGACCGCATCCTTCTCCTTCCGCTACGACGGGGACCAGCGGATCATGCAGGTCGACGAGCTCGGCGACCCGTGGCGACCCGAGGACGTCGCCTCGGTCGCGCCCGGCGCCTGGGTGCACGTCGCGCCGCTGCTGCGCTCGGACTTCCCGGCGGAGACGCTCGCGGCGCTGGCCCACGGCCGCCGGCTTTCACTCGACGGGCAGGGGCTTGTCCGGTCCGGCACGACGGGCCCCTTGCGCCTGGACTCGGAGTTCGACCCCGCCCTGCTCGAGCACGTCTCGATTCTCAAGCTCGCGGACGAGGAAGCGGAGGTGCTGCTCGGGCAGGTGGACGAGGCGTCGGTTGCGACTCTGGGCGTCTCCGAGGTGATCGTCACGTACGGCTCGCGCGGATCGTGCGTCTACGCCGAGGGGCGCGCGGAGGAGGTCGGCACCTTGCCGGTCGCCCGGGATCCGACCGGCTCGGGCGACTCGTTCGCCGCGGCGTACCTCGCCGGCCGAGCGGCCGGGCACGCCCCGGTCCCGGCGGCGCGACGAGCGACGGCGCTGGTCGGAGCACTGCTGGCAGGCCGCGGCTCGTGAGGGCGGCGATCGGGACGGTCGACGGCGTCTTCGTGGTCGACCTCGACGAGGAGGTCGTGCTCGACCTGGATGCGGAGCTTCCCGCGGAGGAACCCTTCGCCGTCGAGCTACCGCGCGTGATCGCGGCGCAGGCGGTGGGCGCCACCGTCGTGGCCGTCCTCGACCGCCGCCCGCCACTCGCGATTTCGCACGACGCCGGCAGCACCTGGCGCGAGTCCGGCGGCGGCCTTCCTGCAGGCTCGGCGGTCGCGATCGACGAGGACTACCCCGACCGCATCCTCTATGCCGCCCGCAACCGCCTCTATCTCTCGGAGGACGGTGGCCGTTTCTGGCGTTCGCTGGCGCCGGAGCTCCCGACGATCACAGCCGTGGCCTTCCTGCCCTAGCTCCCT
Organism: Gaiellales bacterium; assembly: GCA_038237865.1. Classification (GTDB taxonomy): domain Bacteria; phylum Actinomycetota; class Thermoleophilia; order Gaiellales; family Gaiellaceae; genus 3-1-20CM-4-69-9. The sequence continues at coordinate 38,818 of JBBRYG010000013.1, forward strand.
GCAGAACATCACGGAAACGGTCCTTAGCTAGCCGAGAGTCCTGAGGACTCTCGGCCTACAACCGAAACTCCCCCCGCGCCACAACCACAGCCGCCCCGCCGACCTCCACGCGCTCGACCTCGTCCCCGGAGCCCCAGGCCGTCGCATACAGCTTCGACGGCCGCTGTAGCTCGGCGCCCTGCGAGATCTCGATCTCCTCGCCGAACTGGATCTGCCCGTGGCGCGCGAGATGCACCGCCAGCGGCCCGGCCGCCGAGCCCGTCGCCGGATCTTCCGCCACACCGCTCCCGGGCGCGAACATGCGCGTCTTCCACCGCGTCCCCGCTCCCGCGACGCAGTTCACGCCGTAGTCCGTGAGCCGGCCGAGCGCCCCGAAGTCCGGTGCGAGCGCCTCCACCTCCGACTCGCTCCCGAGCACCAGATACACGTGCCCCGGCCCGAGCTCGTAGGACTCCACCGGCAACGACGAGCGCACCCCGAGCAGCTCCTGCAGCTCCTCGGCCTCGCCGAAGGGCTCCCACCGCGGCACCGGCTGCTCCATCCGCCCGAACACGATTCGCGCCCCCTCGCGCTCCAGCACCACCGGCACCACCCCGACTTCCGTCTCGAGCCGGATCACCCCGAGCTGCAGCGGCGCGCCGAGCACGAACGCCGTCCCCAGCACCGGATGACCCGCGAACGGCAGCTCCGTCACCGGCGTGAAGATCCGGATCCGGACGTGCCCGTCGCCCTCCTTCGGGAGGACGAACACCGTCTCCGAGAACGCCATCTCGCGCGCGAGGTCCTGCATCGTCTGCTCGTCGAGCTCGCGCGCGTCCGTGAAGACGGCGAGCTGATTGCCTGTCAGCGGCGTATCGGTGAAGACGTCGGCGACGACGTAGCGGAAGTCGGGCACGGCCCGACGCTACTGGTCGCCGCTCTGCGCCTCAAGCTCGATCGCCACCCGCCCTGCCTCTCCGTGCTTCTCGATCAGGACGTGGTCGGGGGCGGCCTCGACGACGTGCTCGATCTCCTTGAGCACGTGGCCGGTCCTGACGACGAACCTTGTCGGCTCGTCGCGGATGTGGGCGTACTCGGAGATCGTCAGGTGGACGCGCTCGACGCAGGCCGGGTCGGAGCATTCGCAGAAGAACTCGTAGGGATGCGAGTCGCTCCCGTGCGACTCCGCCTTCTCCCTGATCCTCCCGTTCACCTCGCGGAAGAAATCTTCGTTCTTGGCGAGGCGCTCCTTCTGGCGGTCGTCCACGAGCGACAGGGTAGCCGCACTCGCCCTCGATCTGGGGCCCCCCATCGGGGGACAGCCCTCAGGCTGGTAGCGGGCTCCATCCCCAAATCGAGGGATAAGTGACCCGGGGGCACCGCCGATGAACGTCGGGTCATGGCCCGCCGCCTCGCACTCGTCGTCCTGCTCGCCCTCATCGGCGCCACGACGACCGCGACATCGGCCTTCGCAGCAGCCACGACCTGCCACCGCACCTACTCGTACGCGGGAGTCGACAGCCCCCGCCGCGCCCACGGCGTGGCCGCCGTGATCACCCCGCTCGCAGCCCCAGCGGTCGCCAACGGCCACGTCGCCGCCTGGGTCGGCGTCGGCGGTGTCGGGCTCGGCCCCGGCGGCTCGACCGAATGGATCCAGGCCGGGCTGATGGCCGGCATCGGCGAAGGGGCGTACCACCTCTACTACGAGGTCACGCTCCCCCACCGCAACTGGAACCAGTTCACCCTCAAGGAGACCGTCGCCACCGGCGAGCTCCACACCATCGCCGTGCTCGAGATGGCGATGCACCCCGGCTGGTGGCGGATCTGGGTCGACGGCAAGCCGGCGACCAAGGGAATCTTCCTCCCGGCCAGCCACGGAACCTGGTACCCCCAGGTGACCGCGGAGAGCTGGAACGGCGGCACCGGCGCCTGCAACGGCTTCTCCTATCGCTTCGGCGCCCCCCGCATCGCCCATCGTGCCGGCGGCGCCTGGCAGCCGCTCAGCAAGGGCAAGCGCTACACCGATCCAGGGTTCACCTGGACGAAGGAAGCAGTCGGCCGCTTCCTCGCCCTGACGCGCTTCTAGGCGCATCCCTCACAGCAGCGCGCCAACTTGGCGCCGAGAGGCTCCGCTTCCCCGTTCCAGGGATCGCCGCGGCGCACCCTCCGGACGATGAACCGGAGGTGGAGCACCCGCTCCGCCCCTCTCGCCCCGGAGGACTGCGTGCGTCGCCCAACGATCTTCCTCACGACCCTGCTCGCTGCCACAGCACTCGCCGGGCCGGCGGCTGCGGCTACGTGTCTGAAGGGCTACTCCTTCGCCGGGGTCGACGGGACGCAGACGGCCTACGGCATCACGGCCAAGCTCAGCGCCGTCGCCGACCCGCGCGTCGAGAAAGGGCACGTCGCCGCCTGGGTCGGTGTCGGCGGCTACGAGGCGGGCCCGAACCGGACGGACGAATGGATCGAGGTCGGGCTCAACAGCTGGGAGGGCATCTCGGGGAGCCGGATCTTCTACGAGGTCACCCGGCCCCACGATCAGCCTCGGGTGACGCAGTTCACCGTTCCCGTCGCGAGCGGCGAGCTCCACAAGCTGGCCGTCCTCGAGATGCGGCAGCGCCGCTCATGGTGGCGCGTTTGGGTCGACGGCGCACCGGTCTCGGAGCCGATCTACCTGCCCCAGAGTCACGGCAGGTGGTACTCCCAGGCGCTCGGGGAGAGCTGGAACGCCGGCACCGACCTCTGCAACCGCTACTCGTATCGGTTCGATCGCGTCAGAGTCGCCTCGGCTCCCGGCGGCGGCTGGAAGCTCATGCAGGGGATCGCCTCACACGACGAGGGCTACGGCCTCGCCAACGGCGTCACCGGCAGCTTCATCGCACTGACCAGCGACTAAGCGGGCCGTCGTCGGAGGGTGAAGCCACGCGGCTCAGCCGAGATTTCTGAACTCGTCGACGGAGAGCCCTGCCTGCCGAAGGATCGATCGAAGCGTTCCGCGCGCGAGTTCGCGGTGCAGCGGGACAATCGCCGTTCTACCATCCGCATTCCTCAGCTTGACGTGGCTCCCTCGCTGCGAGACGCGCCGAAAACCTGCCTTTGCGAGTGCCTGAACCACTTCCGATCCCGAGAGGACCGGAAGCTCAGGACTCACGCGGCGATTTCGACCGAGGCGATGATCGGGGGCTCGGTCAGGTCAGGAATAGGAGCGTCCTCGAAGTAGAGCTCGAGAGCCTCCTTGAGGTTGACCAATGCGATTTCCACTGTTTCGCCCTGACTCGCAACCTCGATCTCGAGGCAGCGCGCAACAAACAGAGGAGCTTCATGGGTGACTGCCGCGGTGAGTCGCACAGCTCGAAGCTTAGACACACTCAGCCAAAATGCTCGCCGGCCCTAGCCGGTAATCGTCAGCGGCGTTCCGACCGGCATCACTTTCGCGAGCCGGAGGATGTCCGCGTTGCGGAGCCGCACGCATCCGTGCGAGACGTGACCCGGGATCAAGCCGGGGGCGTTCGTCCCGTGCACGCCGACGTAGCCGCCTCCCGGCCAATCGGTGAGGACTGCCGACCGAGCGCTCGTCCCGAATGCGACCGGGCCGTAGAACGGATCCTTGTAGCCGAGCAGCTGCGTGCGGATGTAGTACTCCCCCCGGGGCGTGGGCCAGTAAGGCCGGCCGACACCGACGCGCGTGCGGAAGATCTCCTTGCCGTCGCGCTGCAACGACGCGGTCAGGAACGTCCGGTCCACGTACAGGTGCGTCCGCACCGCGTGGAAGTCGCTCAAAGACGCGAGCCGTACCCAGCCGAGCTTGTTGTTCGGAAGGATCGGCAGCCGGACGTGGATCCAGCTTTCGGTCTTCGTCGTCAGGCCATCGAGAGCCAGGACGATGTTCTGCGTGTTGTCGCTCGTGATCGTCGAGAGCCGGGTGACCACACGCGCGCGAGGATCCGGGGCGACCCGGACGGTGGCGCGCTCGAGTACGTAGGCCCACTTCGAGATGTTGCCGCTGCTGATCGCGAACGGCCCGAGGCCGTCCGAGCTGACCTTGATGCGAATGGTTCGCGGTGGCGCAACCGCCGAGGCCTCGGAGCTCTGCGCCGTCAGCTGGAGAACGTACTCCCCGATCTGATCGGCCGTCGGCTTCCAGTTGAAGGTGGCGGCGGCGGGATTCCCGTCGACGGTCGTGAGGGTCGCGCCGCTCGGAAGCGCGGAGGAAGCGATGTGGATGCTGACCGAGAGACTCGGTCCCGAGGCGACCGCCGAGAACGCCGCACTGCCTCCGATCCTCACTTCGAGCGTCGTCCCCTCAGCGGGGGTCGGGTCGTACCAGTCGATGCCGGACGAGGTCTGCGCGGACGCCCGCTGGCCCGGTCCGACGACAGCGACGACGACGAACGTCGCGGCCAGCAACCGCAAGATGGTACGACCCCGGATCATTGCTCCTCGCACACCGTAGCTCGGAAAGCGAGCGGGGCGGCCATCGCCGCCCCGCTCTGACGCACTGCTGCTTGCAGACTGCCCCTTACCCGGTTCCCTGCGGGGACTGGCCCGAGCGAACGCCGCGGACGCCGCCGCGAGGCCTGCCGGAGCCGCACTTGGAGCCCGGCTTCGGGGAATCGGCCAGGTGCGGATCGCGCCGGTAGTTGGCCGAGTTCTTCGAGACGTAGATCACGTGGCCGTTGTGACAGACCGGCGCCTTCTTGGCGTACTGATCGGCTGCCGAGCTCTGGGCCGGCTGGTTCACCGCGTGCTTCCCGGTCACGGCTTTCCACGCATTGCCCGCCGAGGACGCTGCGTAGCCGAGCCCACCGACCGAGGCAAGCGCTGCCAGCATCGCCGCAGTCAGGCCGCCGGCGAAGGCGATCCGGAACGCGCTCGAGCGTGAGCGCCGCCGCTCCGAGCGAACCTCCGTTGCGAGCGACTGCACGAACTCGTCCCGCGCCTCGGGCCGCGAGCGCCGGAGCCGCTGCTCCAGGTCGTCGCCCCTCTTGAAACTTTTCACTGAAGCCCTCCCTCGTGGGATCGCTGCTTGTACTGCCTCTACCGGCGCAGGGGGTCAAATCCTTACAGGGCGCGCGGTCGAAGCTTCGGCCTCCTCGTCCGGCGGATCGAGCAGCACCCGGAGACGGCCCAACGCGCGGTGCAACGCCACCTCGACCGCATTCGTGGCCATCTCCAGCTCCTCTCCGATCTGCCGCGCGCTCAGGTCGGCGCCGAATCGCAGCGCGAGCAGCTCGCGGTCGCGGTCGCCAAGCCGGCGGAGCGCACGCTGGAGCTCGTCGCGGAGTGCCGCATCGCTCTCGAGATCGCCGGGAGCGGCCACGTCTTCAGGCGCGGCCACGTGGGCAGGCCGGCGCGCAAGCGCGTCGTCGATGCACCGCCGCGCGATCCCGATCAGCCACGCCGCCGGCTCACCCCGCCGTGGATCGAACGAGTCCCGGTAGCGGAGAGCGCGCTCCATCACCTCGCTCGTGATGTCCTCCGCATCTGCTCCGGCGCCCACCCGATACGCAACGAAGGCGTAGACGCGGCGGATCAGCGGCTCGGGATTGGCGAGTGGGTCGCGGGCCATCAGCGCGAGAAGCTCCTGAGATCGGGGTCGAGTGGATTGAGCCGCCGCGCTTCGGCGAGTGCGCTCTTCCGCTCGGAGCCCTTGCTCGCCTGCGCAAGGTCGAACCAGGTGACCCAGTTCCCGTCGTCCTTCTCCAGGGACTTCCGGAGAGCAACGCGAGCATCGGCAGGCCTCCGCAACGCAATCTCCGCCTCGCCGAGCAGACGAGAGGGTTCGGCCGACCACCCCATCCAGTGGGTCGCCTTCCGGGCCTCGTCGGCGGAGCGCTGCCACTTCCCCGCCGCCGCGGCGGAGTCCGCGCGCGAAACAGCCGTGTTGCCGACGAGCGCGACGATCGCAAAGCCCCCGAGGATGACGAGTCCCGATACCAGCGCGACCCGCGTGTGGGTTGACGGCTCCCAGGTGCGCTCCTCTCTTCGAGCCGCGATCAGGAGCGCGCAGCCGCAGAGGAGCGCCGCCGACGTGACCGCCGCGAGCTCCCAGTCCCAGTCGACAGCGGCGTGAATCGCCCACGCGAAGAACGCGCCTGCAACCGCCGGAACCAGCGGGTGTCCGCGCGCCCGAACGGCTGCCGCAAGCGGGAGGACGACGATCGTGAGCACGAGCAGCAGCCCCAGCGGCCCCAGCTCGGCGAGCGTCTCGAGGTAGAGGTTGTGCGCATCGCGAACGTCCAGGCCGGTGGAACGATGCTGGTTCCACCACCTTTCGTATGAGCGAGCGCCGGAGCCCACTGCCGGGTGGTGCACGTAGTCACGCCAGGCCGAATGCCAGAGGTCGGCGCGGCCGTTCCCCGAGAACGAGAAGAGTCGCTTGTTGAGATCGCCGTTCACATGTGCCGGAGGCGCCCTGAAGGCGTCATACGCCTTGTGGACGAGAGTCGTCGGCCCGCCGTACTGGACAAAGACGAGGACAACCGCGAGCACGGCAATCAAGGCGACGGTGCCGGCGAATGCGAGGCGGAAATCGCGCCGCGGTGCCCATCGCCTTTCGAGCAAGCCCAGGGCGGCGGCCACGAGCGCCGAGGCAAGCGCGAGGAGTCCGACGGCGAGCGCAAGCCGGTGCCCATCGTGAGTCGCCGTCGCCAGGCGAGCGTTCTGGCGCGTGAGGGCGTTTGAGCGCGATGCGACGTAGACGCAAAGCACTGGCGCAGGAGCAAGCAAGAGGCTGCCCGCGATGAACTGGAGCCGTCGCGGGTCGAGCGCAACCACGAAGAGCAGCCCGACGCCCAGTGCGATCGAGCCGCCACGGCTGAAAGTGAAGTACAGCGTCGGAGCAAGCACGACGAGGGAGCCGGCCGACAACGCTCGCGAACCAAGGTGGTCGCTTCTCAGGGCGAGGCCGAGACCGATCAGCAAACCCATCGCGGCGCAAACCCCGAGCCCGTTCCAGTAGCCGATCGGGCCGGTCAGTCGGTAGACCGCGGTCGGGTCGAAGCGTCCGAGGCGCTCAGGGAAGAGCCTCTGCGCGAGGGAGTAGGCCGAGATTGTCACGATCGCAAGCTGGACGCCGGCCAGCAGCTGCCACAGTGCAGCCCGCCGGACCGCAACGAGGGCTGTCACCACGACCAACGCGTAAACGAGGTCACGTTGTCCGTCAAGCAAAGCGTTCGACGCCTGGGACCACACGGACGAGAGGAACGCGAAGGCCGGAACAGCAATGGCGGCCATACCGAAGAACAGCTCCCGCTTTCCCGGGCCCACCGGGCGGCCGAGAGCGAAAATCATCGCCAGTGCCCAAACGAGAGCCAGAGCACTCCAGCTCCATGAACCCGCGAAGTACCCGCCGTCTGCCGCAGCCAGGCCGCCGATGAGGATGCCTGCGCCGGCAACGACCACGAGCGACCGAGCCCAGGCGAGGTCGAGTCGCCTGGACAGGACTGAAGCAGGTGTTTCTCTCAGCAATAGCCCCGCCAATGTGGCCCCTTTCAAACGGTAGGCGAGAGGCGGAGCAAGCTCAATCGCCCCGGCGCCGGCGTACGAACCATCTTCAATGGTTCCACTGAACTATGGACGCGCCGGGACGCTGCGTCTACGTTTTCTCCATGGGGGAACTGAGCACCGTCTCGACGGCGCCGGCGGTGCCGTTTCTTGACCTGCGTCCATCGCACGAAGCTCTGAAGGCCGCGATCCTCGCCGACATCTCCGATCTGATCGACGCAGGGACGTTCACCAACGGGCCGCAGGTACGGGAATTCGAAGACGCATTCGCCGCGTACTGCGGAACGGAGCACTGCGTCGGTGTCGCCAGCGGGCTGGACGCGCTCAGACTCGCGCTCATCGCCGCCGGCCTCGAGCCGGGCGATGAAGTCATCGTCCCCGCGCTGACCTTCGTGGCCACCTTCGAGGCGGTGACACAGGCCGGCGGGATTCCTGTCCTCGTGGACGTCTCTGAGACGGACTATTGCCTCGACCCGGCCGCAGTCGAAGCTGCGATCGGCCCACGAACGCGCTTTCTTTTGCCAGTCCACCTGTATGGCCAGCTGGCGAACATGCGCGCGCTCGAAGAGGTCGCGCACCGCCACGGTCTCCGGATCCTCGAAGACGCCTGCCAGGCGCACGGTGCCGAGCGCGGCGGGTTCCGCGCCGGCGCGGCCGGCTTCGCCGGCGCGTTCAGCTTCTATCCCGCCAAGAACCTTGGCGCGATGGGCGATGCCGGAGCCGTAACGACCAATGACGGGTCGATCGCGCGCCAGATCCGCGTGTTGCGAGAACACGGACAGGAGCGCAAGTACGACCACCGCCATGAGGGTTGGACGTCACGGCTCGACACGATCCAGGCACTCGTCCTCCTCCACAAGCTCCCGCTACTCGACGAGTGGAACGATTCGCGCCGCGCAGCGGCAGCGTTCTATCTGAACGCGCTCACCAACATCGGTGATCTGCAGCTACCCCAAGTCGCAGCCGAGAGCGAGCCGGTCTGGCACCTGTTCGTCATCCGGACGGCCCGCCCGAATGCACTCGCCGATCATCTGGCGCAGCGAGGAATCCGCTCGGGACGGCACTACCCGAAGCCGCCCCACTGCTCGAACGCCTACGCGCACCTTGCCGGAGACTTTCCTGTCGCCGAGGCCGTTGCCTCACAGTGCCTGTCGCTCCCGTTGTTCTCCGGAATCACCGAGGCGCAGGTCGAAGCTGTTGTGCAGGCAGTCGCTGACTTCGTCTGATGGCCGGAGCCCCAGTCAATGATGCTCCGTATCGGTTGATCGACGATGTGGAGTTCGGTGAGAACGTCGTCGTACATCCGTTCACAAACCTCTACGGCTGCAAGGTCGGCGACAACACGCGCATCGGCCCGTATGTCGAAGTGCAGCGCGGCGCAGTGATCGGCGCGAACTGCAAGATCCAGAGCCACACGTTCATCTGCGATGGCGTGACGATTGGAGACGAGGTCTTCGTCGGCCACGGCGTGATGTTCATCAACGACAAGTACCCGCGAGCAACCTTTGAGGAGGGCGAGTTACAGGGCGACGAGGACTGGGAACTGCAAAAAACGGTGATCGCGAAGGGTGCGAGCCTCGGCAGCGGTGCCGTCGTCCTCGGCGGCCTTGAGGTAGGTGCTCGGGCGATCATCGGAGCCGGAGCTGTCGTCAACCGCGATATCGCTCCAGACGCGGTCGTCGTCGGGAACCCGGCAAGTGCTATCAACGTTCCGCGTTACGCAGGCTAACGCGACCCCCCGGTGACCGCGGAAGAGCCGCGCTTCGAATTCGGTGAGAACTGGCGCAGATTCAACGCCTCCCTCACCGACGAGCAGCGGCGCGCGGCGAGCGCTTCACTGACCGCGCGTCTTGGCGACATCAAGAACCTCTCCTTCCTCGACATCGGCGCCGGAAGCGGCGTCTTCGCGGACGCAGCCGCGGAGCTCGGCGCTCGGGTCCGTGCATTCGACTTCGATCCATCGGAGCCCACGATCGAGCGTGGCGACGTCCTCGATCGGGACTTCATGGGATCGCTCGGCCAATTCGACGTCGTTCACTCGTGGGGCGTTCTGCATCACACCGGCAACATGTGGCAAGCACTAGCGAATGCCTGCAACGCCGTTGCGCCGGGTGGGCGGCTTTTCATCTCGATCTACAACGACCAGGGGCGTCGGAGCGAGAAGTGGCGCAAGATCAAACGTTGCTACAACCGGCTCCCTCGTTCACTCCGGCCGATGTACGTTGCTCTCGTCATGGCACCCCGCGAGTTGCGGATCATGCTCGCTATGACATTGCATCGGGAGAGCTACCTCTTGAGGTGGAAAGGCGGCAAGCGGGGCATGACCGCCTGGCGCGACATGGTTGACTGGGTCGGCGGCTATCCATTTGAGGTCGCGATGCCCGAAGAGATCTTTGCCTTCTGTCACGAGCGCGGCTTCAACCTCGAATACCTCAAGACGAACCGTGGGGGAATCGCTTGTAACGAGTTCGTTTTTGAACGCCGCGCCTAACTATTCGCGCGCACGGCTAGCGACTGTCACAAGCACGCCCAGCATTAGCGCTGCCACGGTTACGCTTGGGATGCTGTGCGATAGGTCGTGGAACACCGAGGCCGCAGCGAATGAGGCGACCGCTCCCGTGAGCCCGGCAAGCATGAGCCGCTCGTCGCTCCCCGCCGCAGACTCCTGCCTCGCCCGAAGGCCGCGCCGTAATCCAGTAAACACCCAGGCGACCATCAGCAGCAGACCGATTAGCCCCTGCTCGAGCAACGCGCGCATATAGTCATTGTGGGGGCCTCCCTGGACGAGCCACAGCTGCGGGTCGATTTCGCGAAAACGGGCGTCGTGCTCGCCGGTTGGACTCTGGAAGGCCTTGTATCCGCGGCCAACCAGGAAGTGCTCCGGACTATCGGTCGAAAGAGGCAGCGCGACCTTCAGGAATAGCTCGCGTGTGGAGGTATTTTGGCTCCGGATCACCCCCGCCTGATAGGTCTGGGTGTGGATGAACGCCGCTTTCATCGTATAGCCAATGAGCGCCAGGGCACCAACCAGATAGAGAATCACACCCCACCGCCGATACGGGAGCATGACGGCGACGACGACAATACCGACAAGGAGTCCAACCCACCCCGCGCGGCTGTAAGTGGCGACGATCGCAATCAACATGATGGCTTGGCAACTCAGGGCGAGGCGACGCCGGTCGCGGACGAGGCTGAGCGTTGCCAGGGAGATCATGGTGAGGCTGATCGCCGCCGCCGGCGAACCGCCGAACACTCCCCCCGGCCGAAACAGCTGTCCGTTGCCCCCCGCCCATTGGTAGTTTGCCCCATCGTTGAAAACAACATGACCTAGCGCGAGTTCGTATAGCACGGTGGAGGCGCCGATAGTCCCCGCGGCAAGGAGCGTCCAGAGGACACGACGGATCGTGCGCTCGTTCACGCTCAGTCGGGCCCACACATAGAAGAGGAGTGGCGCTAACCCAGTTACGAAGAATGCTTTGCGGTCGATAAGCAATTCGGAATGCCGCCACCACGAGAGGGTGACCCATAGAGCCCAGGCAGTGAAGGCGAGATCCGTAAACGTCCAGCGGCTTAGGCGCCGCGCGGCAAATAGCCCCGTGGCCGCGAGCATCGGCGGGGTGAGCCACACGTGCCCCGCGCTGGTAGGGACAGCGACAGCGACGGCAATCGCAGCCGAGAGCCCAATGCCTGGGCTACTCGCGGCCCAGACCAGGACGGGCACGGCGAGCGCGAGCGCGAGGGCCGCGGCCGGCCGCTGAATTGCCGTATGGCCGACCGCGAGCGCCGCGAGCGCGACCGTGAAGACTGCCACTATGTGCGACCAGGAAACTGGAGTCAGGCTGACAGAGGCTCCTCGGAGTGTGCCCTGCCTGCTTGGTCGCGCCGCAAGTCTCATGGGCGGTGCCCGCTCAGAAGTAGGCGCTTGTACACCTTTCTATGATCCGCAGCAACTGCATCCCAGTCGTACTCCGCCCGCGCTCTGTCTCGCGCCCTTTTCCGAAACTGCTTAGCAAGATCCTGGTCGGCGAGTACCCGCTCGAGCTGACGAGCAAGGTCTTGTACGTCGTTATGCGCGAACGGCAATGCCGCGTCGCCTACTGCACTGAGGGCCTCGGGGAGGCTGTTGATAACGATACAGCTGCCGTAGCCCATGGCCTGCAACAGGGCTGGCGACGTTCCGTCGCTCCGCAATGGGTGGACATATGCATACGCGTTCGCGACGAGCTCGCGATACCTCTCGTCGTACACGTAGCCGAGCATCCGGATGCGCGGATCACCGGCCGCGGACTCCTGGAGGCGCCGGCGGTATTCGGCAGCGAACGGCGAATCGCCTACGACGATCAGCGGGACGTCGCCCGGCACCTTCTTATAGGCTTCGATCAACATGTCGGGCCCCTTGTCCGGCACGAGCGCGCCCACGAACAGCAGATAGCCCCGTCGTCGAAGGCCGATCGACTCGATGTAGTCCGTGCCAGCCGGCGGCTCCAAGTCAGCGCCGTATGGGATGTACGTGAAGTTCTCGTCGCGGACGCCAAACTCCCGTCGAAAGTAGTCGATCGAAGGATGGTTATCGATAATCAGATGGTCAGCCCATCGGACCGCCATCCGCGCCGAGAGCTTTAGTACCCTCTTCGCAATCGGCCCCCATTTTGGACGCTCCCAGTCCGGGCCGTCAATCGTGATCACGGTTTTCTTCCGCGAACTGAGCAGTAGGGGTAGACAAAGCGCATTGCCCATGCCGTGGAAATGGATGACATCAGCGCTGTCGCGACGCATGGAGTGCAAGACCGAGAGGAAGGAGTGGGTGATGGTGTCGAGGTGGAACGTGTTCACGCTCGGCAGAACAATCCGTTTCATTCCGAGGTACTCTCCGTTGGGACTAGGGCTCTTGTGCGCGCGGCAGTACACGACCACCTCATCGCCACCGGCAGCTAATCGCTTGCCGATCTCTTGAACAGCCGCCTCGGAGCCGCCGAAATTTGCGGGCACGCCGCGAATCCCGGCTTGAGCAACACGGATCGGCTTCGAGCCGGTCGCGCCGCTCATCGTGCACCCCCTGAGACGAAACCCGCTGGCGCCCCTACGCCGATTCCTACCCTTTGGTAGAGGTCAGCCAGGCGAGCCGCGATCGCCTCCGAGGAAAGCCAGCTTGCACTACGTTCCCGGCCGTTTGAGCGCTCGCCTCGAGTGAAGCAATTAATGAGAGCCTCTCCAAGGGCTTCGGGTCGGAAAGGGCAGACATAAGACGGCTCTACTCCGTCGAGCAGGCGGGCTATGTCCCCGGATTCGGTTGCGACAACTGGGAGATTGCACATCAGAGCTTCCTTCACCACGTTCGGAGAGCCCTCAACCGAAGACGTGACGAGCAAACAGTCGGATGCGCTCATTAGCAGTGGCATCTGCTCTGGCGGCGTCGAGCCGGAGACGTGAAGCCTCACGGTGCCGTGACGATCGGCCGCGTAACCGCACGCCGCCTCCGCAAGCTTTCGCCGCTTCCGTGGTGAGTCCGGGCGTGTCCCGGCGAACAACACTACGCGCTCAGTATCGTCCCACCCGAGTCTCCTCCGTGCCTCTAACCGCTCGACTGGCCGGAACAATGCTGTGTCTACCCCGTTCGGGAGCACAGTGTTGCGTTGCCGGACACGTGCCGGCAGCCGGTCGTGCATTTGTTGCGACTTCGTGATCGTCGCCGCGAAGGCTCTCGAGTGGCAGCGCACGATGGTTGACCGAGCGCGGTTCAGGAGGGGCACAGAGCCGTCTTCGCGCGGATCTCCGAGTAGGTCATCACCGCAGTACGAGACCACCATTGGCGGACCGATGAAGAATCTCGCCGCCAGGCCCGTCTCGCCTGCGTGTACGTGAACGAGACGGTAGCGCCCCCGCCAGGCAACGCTGGCCGCCAGAAATTTGGCCGCAGCCAGCGGGTAGGCGAGAGGTGAGGCGTACCCGCGAAGATAGAGAACGTCACACCTAATCCCAGCCGCTCGCAGCGAGTCCACTTGCCGCTTGACGAAGATGCCGTAGACCGGCCGCGCAGCATCCGGCCACATGTTCACGACGACGAGCACGTCCGCGCCCGGATCGCGCTCGACGAACTCAACGAGTCGCGGAGGTGTCACAAAACACTCCTCCACTCAATCGCTTTCTCGGAGTCCAACCTCTGCGTTCGGAGCGTGGCGGTCCGGAACGTCCGGACACCCCAATCCGCAATCGGCCGTAGTGGCCCGAGCGGGGCGCGCGCGATCCGCGAGTGCGGGACGAGCTCAACCTCGAATGGATATGCCGCAAACGTCGAGGATACGGTTCCGATCGAGCGGTAGAACGTCTCGTTCACCGAGTACCGGTACTCCATCTCAGCCAGCTCGCGCCTTGCCTGGTTAGGCGGAGCCGCTGGTGGATAGATCCCAGCGGTCAAGCATGCATAGATCGCTGCGTATCGGACGCGATTCTTCGGCAGCCAGTGCACGAGAGGCATCGCGAAATGAGGCTCTCCCGGGCGCCACTTGGCGGGCCACTCATGAAGACCAATGCCACCAGGTTTCGTCAGTCGCGCAACCTCGGCAATCACCGGCTCGAGGTTCTCTACGTGTTCGAGTACTTGATTCGAAAACACCAAGTCGAACGAGGCATCGTCGAAAGGGGCGCGTCCATCCTGAAGAACCAGGAGTCGCGCAGGATCCGGAGCCCTAACTATCCGCGGCTGGGTGATATCGACTCCCCAGACGTCCCATCCCTCAGCCAACAGTGGAACAAGGGATCTCCCGTCGCCGCACCCGAAATCGAGAATGCGAGCTTGCCGGTCGAGCCGAGAGAGCGCTTGGGTCAGACCTTGCGGAAACGGGAGCGGTGCGCGCGGAGCCTTTTCCCGGGGGGGCGGTATGCGGAGTCCAGCCAAACCGCTCATGCGACGGAAATCGCCTTTCTGGGAGGCTCACTCGCGCCGGGAGGTGCTTCGACGACCTCTCGGTGCCAGAACTCGAGCTGCAGGAGAGTCCAGAGCCGCGCCGCATGATCCGCTCGGCTCTCGCGGTGCTCCGTGATCAACCGCTGGATCTCTTCTGGACGAAAATATCCACGATCGAGTGACCGTCGGTCTAGGAGGACGTCCGCAGGAAGGTCGCGAAGCTCGTTGCGGAACCAGTGCGCAAGCGGAACACCGAACCCCATCTTCCGCCGATCCAGAATCTCATCAGGGATGCGCCCGCGAAGCGCCGACTTGAGCAACCGCTTGCCGTTTGAGCCGTCAAGCTTCTGTTCCGGCGGAAGCGACGCGGCGAACTCCATCAGATGGTGATCGAGGAACGGTGAGCGCGCTTCGACGGAATACGCCATCGTTGCAATGTCCATCTTTACGAGGAGATCTCCGGGCAGGTACGTCTGGACGTCAGTGTCGAGCATTAAATCTACGCGGTTCGGGGCCGTCGAGTGCGCCCACAGGCCAAGAAGAAAGTCTTCTGGACACGACGCACCGAGGCTCGCAGCGAAGTGGGGAGTCAAGAGACGCCGCTGTCGTGCGCTGTCGAATATCGAGAGTCGCATTGCATACCGCTCGGCTGGCGTCATTGCGAATATCCGTCCAACTCGGGTCATTCTCGCCCGAGTGCCGTTTTCCGACGCGCCCTCGCCGAGAAAACGGGCGAGGCTGGCGACTCGCTGCAGGGGGCCGGGAAGCCACGCGAGTCGCCTAACCTTGTCGTCAGTCACGTAACGGTGGTAGCCAGCAAAATTCTCGTCCCCTCCGTCACCGTTCAGCGCGACCGTGACATGGCGACTCGTGAGCTCAGCCACGCAGAAGCTCGGTATCGCGGACGAGTCGGCGAAGGGTTCGCCATAGTGGATCGCGAGCTTCGGCATGATGTCGAGCGCCTTCGGCTCGACGACAAACTCGTGATGATCAGTAGCGAATCGCTCGGCGATCATCCGCGCGAAGCGAAGCTCATCGTGGTCGGTTTCGCTGAAGCCAATCGAAAACGTCTTCACCGGTTGAGTCATCTGCTCTGCCATCGCCGCGACGACGGCGCTCGAGTCGATTCCGCCAGAGAGGAATGCGCCGACCGGCACCTCGCTCATCAAGCGAATGCGCGTTGCCTCGCGGATGTGGTCACGGAGCCGCTCCTCAAGTTCTGGCGTGGGAACGTTCTCCATCTTCCGCGAGTAGTCCAGCGACCAGTACTTCTCGATCCGCTCCCCGGCTTGAGAGACAGTGAGCGTGGACGCCGGTGGCAGCTTGCGAATTGACTCGAACGCTGACAAAGGGGACGGTACGTACTGAAGCGCCAGGTAGGCGGCGATCGCGGAATGGTCTATGGCTCGGCCCA
Source organism: Gaiellales bacterium (assembly GCA_038237865.1). Lineage (GTDB taxonomy): Bacteria > Actinomycetota > Thermoleophilia > Gaiellales > Gaiellaceae > 3-1-20CM-4-69-9. Next base: position 54,621 of record JBBRYG010000013.1, read on the forward strand.
GCTGCGGGTCCTCTAGGAGCGCTCTAATCTCACTTGCGAACCAGACGCGATCGCCTTGACGAGCCCAGAAAAGTGGTTTCTTACCGACGCGGTCGCGTGCGCAAAAAAGCTGGCGCCTCCCCGCATCCCAGATAGCGAACGCGAACATACCCCGAAGGTGATCGACCATGCGCGCGCCGCAGTCCTCATAAAGGTGGACAAGCACCTCTGTGTCGCTGTGCGACGAGAAACGATGTCCTCGCTTGCGCAGGCGCTGTCGCAGCTCTGGGAAGTTGTAGATCTCACCGTTCATGACGACGAGTAGTGACCGATCTTCATTGAAGATCGGTTGGTCTCCGCCTGCGACGTCAATGATTGCGAGCCGTTGCATTCCCACACCGATATTCCCCTCGACGAACACACCGCGCGAATCTGGGCCGCGGTGGGTCATTACTGAACACATTCGGTGAATGAGCCCCGCTTCGATTGCGCCGCCGAAATCGATCTTTCCAGCGATCCCGCACATGGCTATGACAGCTCCGCCACTAGCGGTCGGAGCGCGTGCGGCGCGCATTCCAGGCCGAGCGCGTCGAGCCAATCTGCGCTCACTTTGCCCTCGGCGTGTTCCTTGGCGATGTATCGGCGGCACCGGTCGGCCACCTCCACCTGATCCTCCCGCTCATTCCAAAGCCTCCTCGCTGCGGCGGCGAAGCCCTCGAACGAGCCAGCCGCAAACTCACCGAGACCGTGACGCTCGATAAC
>JBBRYG010000014.1:0-50450 GCA_038237865.1 Gaiellales bacterium
AGGCGAGGTCCCGCCGGTTGGTCGCACGCCCCCGGGGCTCGGCCCCGGACGCGGCGCCCGCGTGGGCGCCGCTTCTTCCTGTGGGGGAACCCAGGGTTCCCCCACAGGACCCTCCTTCTGCAGGGCGTGAAGGCGAGCGCTAGTTGAGCCTCCCGCCGGGCTAAGCCCGGCTCCGGCGACCGACCGGAGCCGCGTTTCGAACGAGGAGAGCTAAGCGCTTCCGAGCGAAACGGTGCGCTGGATCGTGCCGGCACGGGCGTGCCGGACGGTTAGGCAGACCTCGCCGCCGGCCGGGGCATCGACCACCCACTCCAGTTTCGTGCGGTCGTTGGTGGACTCGTCGTTGCCCCACCAGGTCGTCGAGCGCTTGTGCACCCGGCCCTCGAGCTGCCCGGCCTCCGTTCGCGCGTCGCCGGCGACGAGGCGTGCCCCCTCCGGGAGGTCGAGCTCGACCTCGATCGGCCGGACCGCGCTCCGCTCGAGCGCCTTCTCGCTCACGTTCGTCGGCAGCCAGCCCGCGTTTTGGAGCACCAGCCGGATCAGGTGGCTCGTCCCGCCGAGCGCTTCGACTTCGAGCGAGCGGATCTCCAGTAGCGGCGAGATCAGCGCGTGGAAGAGCGCCAGCTCGGAGTGCGGCGCGATCTCCTGCTCCAGGCGGTCGAAGGGGACGTTGAACCAGTAGTGGACGACGTCCCAGCCGCCGAGCTCCACCTCCCCGAGCTCCGGATGCTCATAGGCGTACCAGTCGACGTGTGCCTGCCCTGGATAGTGCTCGTCGGCCCACTTCAACAGGGCGAGGTCGTCCTCCGGCGGGTGATCGCGGAGCCAGTCGATGAAGTGGTACTCCTCGAGGCCGGCCTCACGCTGTGGGCTCCAGAACTCCGTCGTCCAGGAGAAGACTCCGAGGTGGTCGTACATCCAGTCGTGCGCGCCACCGCGGATCACCTGCTTCGGGTCGTACTTGAAGTCGTGATAGACCGAGACCGCCGGATAGCCGGTGAGTTCCGTCGCGCGCTCGCCGATCAGCTTGTAGGCGCGCAGGTCGCCGGTCGGGAACTCGTCGTCGGGCTTGGCCGCGTAGGGACGCAGGTGGACGCCGCTGAAGGTGTGATAAGCGATGTGCCCGGTGATGTTCGGCCGATCCGTGACGGCCTGGACGTAGGTGCGGATCTCGGGCTCCGAGGTCGGGTAGGGACCGGCGCCCCGCTGCTCGTGCTCGGGAGCCCAGTCGGCCGGAAAGTTGCGGTTCAGGTCGAGGCCTTCGAGCGGCGGGGGAATCTCGATCGTGACGCCGTCGTAGTTCTCGATCCGCCCTTCGGGCAGCAGCCGGTAGAACGGCCCGTCCTCCGGCCCGTCGACCGGGTCACGACGGACGAGCAGCCGCGCCTCCTCGGGGTTCGCCTTCCACGCCCCGTTGGGATCCACGACGCGCATGTCGAGCACGCGGCCGTCCCCGTCCACGTCCTGCACGCGGAGACCGTCGTCCTGCTGCTCACGCGGATAGGGCCGCACGCTGGAACGGATGAACCGCCGCTCCTGCAAGCCGCGCTCCGCCCCGTCCGGGTTGAGGCGGGGGATGACGTAGAAGGTTCTGGTGTCGAGCGCCCGGGTGACCCGCTCGTCGCTGCCGTGGCCGCACAGGAGGCGGTAAATCAGGTGGAGCGCAGCCGCGCAGCCCGTCCATTCCATCGAGTGGATGTTCGCCTCGACGAGAAACCCCGGCTTGTCGAGGTGCGCGCCCGTTTCCGAGTTCGTGAGCGTGGCCAGCCAGATGTCTCGCCCCTCGAAGGAGTGGCCGATCGACTCGACGCTGCAGAGCTCTGGCTCCTCCTCGGCCCAGGCACGCAGCGTGTCCGAGAGCTCGTCGTAGGTATGGAAGTGGTCGAACTCGACCGCGCGCACGTCAGACGTTCAGCTCGCGCACGAGCGGGCCTGTGTCGTTCGCGTCGAACCCGAGGCGCTGGGCGATCTCCTCGCTCGTCGGCTTCGTCCCCTCGGCGAACAGCTTGCGCATGATCTCTCCCGTCTCGCGGCGGCGCCACCAGTCGTCGCCCACTTCCTGCTGGAGGTATTCCCGCAACTGGGCGTGCCGGATCCAGGCACGGAGGTAGTCGGCGGAGTAGAAGCCCGCGTCCATGTCGGCGAGATGACCGTCCGCCGGATAGCGCATGCCCGTCGCCGTCGTGAGCTTCTCCGCATAGTCCCCGCTCGTGAGCCCGGCGTCAGCGAAGCTCGACCAGAACTCGAGCTCGTAGCCGAGCTTCGCCGTGTAGCGGCGGAAGAGAAACGCCTCCAGGAAGACAGTGGCCTCTGCGTTCTCGGCGGCGTCGGCATCCGAGAGCCCGAAGTGCTCGGCATGCCACCTCGGCTCGCGCGTGATCGCCTCGCAGATGTACGAGTAGATCTCGGTCAGCGCGTGGTCCCGCGCGAGCCGGCGGAAGGTGTAAGGAAGCGACGGATCGACACCCGCATAGTGCAAAGCGTGCCCGGCCTCGTGGAGAAAGGCCTGGTAGTCGTGCAGACCGCCCATCGCCCGTGTGATCAGGTGGACGACCTGAGGTGGATCCGAAGCGATCACGCAGGCGCGTGGCGCCTTCTGGGGTCGGTCGTCGAGGTCGAGCCGGATGTGCGGATCAGAAGCCATGTCGAAGCCGAGCTCGGTCAGCGTCGCCAGGCAGACGTCCGTCGCCCGCTCCTTCGTGTAAGTCGAGGCGAGCGGGGAGAGGCGGCGGACATAGCTCATGTGCGCCGCCGAGGGCACCCGCTCGCGCTCGGGCCCCAGCAACCGCTCGAACCAGCGCTCCCGCAGCCCGATGAAGGCGCTCTCGATCTCGTCGTTCGCGGCCGCGAGCACCGAATGGAGCTCCCGCATCGAGATCTGCTTCTCCTCCTCGTTCCGTGCTACCGGGTCCGGCTCACCGCTGAGGTCCGCCTCGAGCTCCTCGTACGCCTGCAGCAGCTCCAGCCGCTGGGCGTTGAACTCCGCCGAAGCCTTGCGCTGAAGCTCGCCGAGATCGTTGCGATCGTCGTAGTCCTCGAGGACTGCAAGCTGAGCCAGTGCCGTTCGCAACGGCAGCTCCTCCCCCTTGAAGGAGATTCGCGCCGCCAGGATTGCGTTCTCGAGCTCATCGTCTCGCTCCGCGAGCTCCGCCGCGACGAGTCCGCTTTCGCATGTCTTGCGGAGCCGGTAGAGGCGTTCGCGCTCGTCGTTCCCCGCTCGCGACTCCTCATCGCGCAGCGCGTCGAGCTGGGCACGGCTGAAGAGGTCTGAGAAGCGCGCCACGATCGCCGCCTGCTCCGACGTCTCCTTCTCCCCCACCCTGACCGCGCGACCCTCTTCCGAGCGCTCGAACAGGTACGTCTGAAGGCGCTCTTCGAACTCTGCGGGAGATCGGACGGCGGTCGTGCTCATGCGGATCGCGGAGACTCTATCCAGCGGCTGCGGAGCCCTGCGCCAACTCGCGTACGGTGTCGACCAGCACCTCCAGCGTGAACGGCTTGGGGATCACGGCATTCGGCATCACGCCTTCGAGCGTCGGCGTGCCGATGCTGCCCGTGAGCATGGCGACGGGCAGGTCCGGCCGATCGCGACGGATCTCGTTCAGGAACGCCACGCCGTTCTCTCCGCCGATGTGGACGTCGAGGAGGAGGACGCTGACCAGACCGTCCGTCAGCTGTTCGCGCGCGTCGGTCAGGTTCGCGGCCTCGCGCACCGTCCAGCCCTCGAGCTCGAGGTTGACTCGGCACAGGAACCGAATCGACGCGTCGTCGTCGACGACGAGAACGTGCTGGGCGCCACCGTCCACGCCACGCCGAGTCTACGGATGCCCCGCGTACCCCGTTCCGGCATTCGGCCGTTTATTCATCGTAAATGAGGAATGGGGTGAAGCGAATGAAGGATCAGAGCGACAGCGAGCGCGCCGGCAAGGAAGCTCCGCAGCCGACCCCGCAGTTCCGGCGCCGCGCCTGGGTGGACTTCCAGCGCGCACTCGACCCACTCGCGGCTCCTAAAAAGCTGGTTATGGAAGGTCGGTCGGATCGACCGGTCAGTTCAGACGGACGCACGGGCAGAGCCCGCACGTCCTGAAGGTCGGCACCGTCAAGCGGCGCCGAGAACGGTTCGGTCGAAGTTCGATTTGGGTCGACCGGTCAGTTCAGACGGACGCACGGGCAGAGCCCGCACGTCCTGAAGGTCGGCACCGTCAAGCGGCGCCGAGAACGGTTCGGTCGAGGTTCGATTTGGGTCGACCGGTCAGTTCAGACGGACGCACGGGCAGAGCCCGCACGTCCTGAAGGTCGGCACCGTCAAGCGGCGCCTAAGTCGCTTCGCCGACCAAGGCCGCGGCTGCACTGAGCCGTCGCAGGCTCTCGGCCTTGCCGAGTAGCTCGAGGCTCTCGAAGAGGCCGGGCGACACCTTCGACCCCGTGACAGCGACGCGGATCGGCTGAAACGCCTTCCGCGGCGAGAGCTCGAGCCGTTCGGCAAGGGCCCGTAGGACCGTCTCGATCGACTCGGCGGTAAAGGGATCGACCTGCCCGAGCTCGTCGCGTGCCGCGGCGATGACCGGCGCGCCGCCGTCCAGCAGGCTCGGATCCGGCTCGACCTCGTGGAAGAAGAACCCCGCGAACGCCGGGAACTGGCCGAAGCGCTCGATCTTCTCCTGCACCAGCGGAGCCGCCCGCCGGACGAGATCCTCGTCCCAGGCCTCGCCGTGGCCGGCCAGGAAGCGCACGAGCTCGTCGGCGTACTCCTCGGCCGGAAGAGCACGGAGGTGGACGCCGTTCAGCCAGTCGAGCTTCTGGTAGTCGAAGGCAGCGCCTCCGGGAATCACGCGCTCGAGCTGGAACCGCTCGACGAGCTCGTCTCGGCTCATTACGGTGGTCTCGCCGTCCGGCGCCCATCCGAGCAGCGCAAGGAAGTTCATCAGCGCCGGTGCGTAGTAGCCCTGGTCGCGTAGCTCGTCCACGCCCGTCGCGCCGTGGCGCTTCGAGAGCTTCTTCCCGTCGGTTCCGAGGACGTTCGGCACGTGCGCGTACACCGGCGGCTCGGCGCCGAGGGCCCGGATCACGTTGAGTTGCTTGGGCGTGTTCGAGATGTGGTCGTCGCCGCGGATCACGTGCGTGATCTCGTCCCAGACGTCCTCGAGCGGGGAGGCGAAGTTGTAGGTCGGACGGCCGTCCGAGCGAACGAGGACGAGATCCTCGATCTGCTCGTTGGGGAACTCGATTCGACCCTTGACGACGTCCTCCCAGCCGGTGACGCCCTCGTCGGGCATCCGGAAGCGGATGGCCCCCTCGTCCTCGTAGGCCGCGCCTGCGGCGACCAGGCGGCGCGCCGCCTCGGCGCACTCGGCCTGGCGGTCGAGCTGGAAGGTGGGCGGCGCATCCCAGTCGAGCCCCAGCCAGGCAAGCGACTCGAGGGCATGCTCAACGGCGCCGTGGACCTCGCGACTCGTGTCGGTGTTCTCGATTCGGACCCGAAACTCGCCGCCTCGATGACGGGCGAAGAGCCAGTTGAAAAGCGCCGTGCGGACACCTCCGACGTGCAACGCACCCGTGGGAGACGGCGCCATGCGGACACGAACGGACACGCCGGTAGGTTACTGAGGTGCACTTCGGGGCCCACTGCTCGGGCGGCGTCAAGGGCGCTCTCGACCGGGGCGTCGAGATCGGCGCGGACGCGGTCCAGCTGTTCGTCCAGAGCCCACGAGCCTGGCGCTTTCCCGAGCACGATCCGGTTGTCCTCGCACGGTTCCGCGAGCGGCGCGCCGAGACGGGCCTCGGCGCAGCCGTGCACGCCCTCTATCTGGTCAACCTCGCGACTCCTGACGAGACGATCTACGGCAAGAGCGTCGAGACGCTGCGCTCGACGGTCGACGCGGCGTGCGCGATCGGGGCGGACGCCGTCATCTTCCACGTCGGCTCGCACTTGGGTGCAGGCTTCGAGGCGGGAGTCGAGCGCGTCGTGCCCGCGCTGCGACAGGTGCTCGAGCGCTGCTGCGACACGACCTGGCTTTTGATGGAGAACTCGGCGGGCGCCGGCGGGACGATCGGACGCTCGACGGACGAGCTCGGCACGATCTTCGAGGCGCTCGACCGTCATCCGCGGCTCGGGATCTGCCTCGACTCGTGCCACCTCTTCGTCTCCGGCGTCGACGTCACCGAGCGCGCTCAGCTCGATGCGCTTCTCGGCGAGCTTGACGAGCGGATCGGCCTGGACCGCCTCCGGGCGCTCCACGCGAACGACTCGGCAGCCCCGCTCGGCTCGAATCGCGATCGGCACGCCAACGTCGGCGAGGGCCTGATCGGCGAGGGGCTAGGCACCTTCCTCGGTCATCCGCGACTCCAGGGGCTCCCCACGTTTCTCGAGGTGCCGGGCAAGGAAGGCAAGGGGCCCGACGAGGACGAGCTGAGGAAGTTGCGTGACCTCCACTCCCGGCACGCCGCCTGAGCTCAGCCGCAGCTCCAGCAGCTACCGCTGGACGATCCTCGGCGCCGGGATTCTCGGCCAGGCGAGCTTCTCCGCCGTGCTCCTTGGCCTGCCCGCGATCGCTCCCCCGCTCCGGCGGCACTTCGACCTCTCGCTGACCGAGGTCGGCGTCCTGCTCGCAGCGATCAGCATGGGCTCCCTGGCGACCCTGCTCCTCTGGGGTCTGCTCACCGACCGGATCGGCGAGCGCCGCGTGATCGCGCTCGGCCTGACCGGCTGTGCGGGCGCGCTCGTCGGAGCGGCCTACGCCTCGTCGTTCCCGGGGCTGGTGGTCGCGCTCGCCGCTGCAGGCGCGCTCGGTGCCGGGGTCAACTCAGCGACCGGACGCGCGGTGATGACCTGGTTCGGTGCCGAGGAGCGAGGCCTGGCACTAGGGATTCGCCAGACCGCCGTGCCGCTGGGCGGAGCAGCGGCCGCCGTTTCGCTTCCCGCGCTCGCCCAACTGAGCCTGCGGGCGGCATTCCTTGGTCTCGCCGTCGCCTGCCTCGTGTCTGCGATCGTGGGCGTGGCGCTGCTCCGGGTGGAGCCGGCGGAGGAGCAGGGCGAGCTGTTCCGTCCGCTCCGAGATGCGCGGATCTGGCGGCTCTGTCTCGGCAGCACGTTCTATGTCGCGACGCAGATCAGCCTGCTCGGCTTCCTCGTCCTGTTCCTGCACGACCGCCTGGGCTACTCGACCGCGCTGGCGGCCGGAGCGCTCGCGTTGACGCAGGTGCTGGGCGGCGCGGCGCGGATCGTCGCGGGCTACGTATCGGATCGGCTCCAGCAGCGGATCGCGCCGCTCCGGCTCGTGGCGCTGCTGCTCGCTCTGACGGCAGGTCTGACAGCCCTGCTCGTCGACGCACCGGCGAGCCTGCTCTTTCCCGCTCTGCTCGCCGCGGGGACGCTCAGCCTCGCCTGGAACGGGCTCTCCTTCACCGCGACGGCGGAGGCCGCCGGCCGCGCTCGGGCGGGCGCCGCACTCGGATTGCAGCAGACCTTCCTGGCGGCGGGCTCGATCGTCGCTCCGATCGGCTTCGGTGCGGTCGTGAATGCCGGCTCATGGCGAACGGCCTTCGCCCTCGCAGCCCTGTCGCCGCTCGTGGGCTACGCGCTGCTCAGAAAGGTCCCGGAGGAGCTGGGCCGGAGATCTGCACCGGCAGGCAGGAGATCAGTCCACTAGCCGAGCGATGACCTTGAAGGTCGGCGAGCCGGCGGGAAGCTCGTGGAACTCGGGGTTCTGGCACCCGAGCTCGCCGGCGCGCGCCGCTCCGTAGCACTCCTCGACCTCCACCTTGCACATCGGAAGTGCGGCGCCGGTCGAGCGCACGGCGCCGAAGCCGTCGCGACGCGCCTCAGCCTCGTGGAGCATCTCGAGGTCGATCTCGACGTTGTAGACCTTCTGCATGCATCCGATGTAGGTGTGCCCGAACTCCTCGTAGGCATAGAGGAACGGGCAGGCACGAGCGACACAGGCGGAGGGGTACACGACCTTGTCGCAGTGAACGGCGCAGCGGCGGCACTCGAGCTCGTCCTGAGGGCGGAGAGGCAGCTCGCTCGTGCGCTGCGATCGGGTCGCCATGGAGGAATTGTGGGGCCACGGCGCCGCCGTGCGCAAGACTTGACAAGCGCCCCGTTTTGCGCTTGCGCTAGTCCGGCCGCGCGCGCGGTTCGGGTCGCCAACGACCTTGCTGCGCAATCTCGCGGTCGACGAGATTGAGGACGTCGACCATCGTAAACGCGCGGTGGTCCGGCTCGACCGCGTCCTCGTCCTCCTCCGCGCGAAACCACATCGCCTGGATCGTGGTCATCCCCAGCGCCGCGGCGCCGCCGATGTCAGCAGCGAGGCGGTCGCCGACGAACACGACCCGCTCCGGCACGACCGCGAGCTCGTCGAGGGCACGGCGGAAGATCTCCGGGCGCGGCTTGCGCACGCCCACGTCCGACGAGAAGACGATCGCGTCGAGCCGGGAGAGCAGGCCCATCTCCTCCAGGTCGCGCTCGAGGAGCCAGCGTGGATCCCAGGCGTTCGAGACAAGGCCCGTCTTGAGCCCGCGCTCACGGATCGAGTCGAGCAGCGCCTCGCTCATCGACGCCACCCGCCGAGCCGGCGCCCACGCCGCGTGCTCTGCCTCGAGAAATCGGCGCAGCTCGTCCTCGGAGACCGCCGTGCCGAGGTCACCGAGCATCGCACGCACGACCGCCGGGTACTCGACCTCCTCGGGCGGATCCCAGTCGAAGAGCTGCGCCTCTTCCCGGAACCGTTCCGTCAGCCGCTCGGCTGCAGGGAGATCCTCCCGCCCGATCGCGCGCAGACCCGCGGCGTGGCCGGCGACGAGCAGCTCGTCGTCCCACACCCAGTCCATCAACGTGTGGCCCAGGTCGAAGAAAACCGCCTCGAGCACCGCGGGTACGCTAGCCGCCGTGGCGCGACGACTCCTCTGGGCCTCGCTCGCGCTGGCCCCTGCCACCCTGCTCGCGGACGTCCTTCTTCATCCCGACAAGGTCCTCCTCTTCATCAGCTCGGCGCTCTCGCTGATCCCACTCGCCTGGCTGATCGGCGAGTCGACGGAGCACGCGGCCGAGCACACCGGCGCACGGATCGGCGGCTTTCTGAACGCGAGCTTCGGCAATGCCCCCGAGCTGATCATCGCCCTGATCGCTATCGCGGACGGCCTCTTCGACGTCGTCCGCGGCTCGCTCGCCGGGAGCGTGATCTCGAACATCCTGCTCGTCCTCGGTGCGGCGCTTCTCTTCGGCGAGGAGGCCAGGCTCGACCGCCGCAGCCTGCTCGGTCAGCTGGGGCTCGTGTTCCTCGCCGTCCTCCTGCTCCTCATCCCTGCGATCCCGGGCTGGAGCGGCGATCCCAACCGGCACTCGCTCGCGGTGCTCGGCATCGGCCCCGCGATCGCGCTGCTGGTGATCTACGTCCTGATTACCCTGCGCGGCCTCCGCGGCTCCTCCGCCGGGACGCAGCCGCCTCAGGCTCCCGGTGGCTGGAGCCTGCGCCGCTCCGTGGTCGCACTGGCACTCGCAACGGTCCTGACGGCGTTGATCAGCGAGGTGCTGGTGCACTCCCTCGACGCGTTCGCCAAGGCGGCCGGCCTCTCGCAGTTCTTCATCGCGATCGTGATCGTCGCGATCGTCGGCAACGCGGCGGAGCACGGCGGTGCGATCGTGATTGCGAGGCGAGGGAAGATGCGCCTCGCAACCGAGATCGCCATCTCCTCGAGCGCGCAGGTCGGTGTCTTTCTGATCCCCGTGATTGCGCTGCTCTCGTTCGCCTTCTCACATCCGCTCACCCTTGCCTTCAGGCCGATCGAGATCGCGACCATGGGCGGCGCGGCCGTGTTCGTCGCCTTCGTGATCCGCGACGGGAGGTCGCGCCGATGGGAGGGCGCACTTCTGATCGTGGTCTTCGGCGTCATGGCGGCGACATTCCTCGCGGTCGGGGACAGGTAGTGCTTCGGGGAGCAGGTACGGGGAACCGCACCACGGAGAGGCGGGATCCCTCACTTGTGGGCACCCCGCCCGGGAGCGACACTGACCGGAGTCGATCAGGAGGAAGCCCCACCGTGAGCAACGTCATCTCAGCCACCGCAGCCGCAACGCCGGCGGACGCCCCCCGTACCGGCCCGGTCGTTTCCGCCACGGATTTGACTCGCCGCTACGGATCAGGCGAGACGGCCGTCGACGCACTGGGCGGCGTCTCGCTCGACGTTCCAAGGGGACAGCTGACCGCCGTCATGGGCCCGTCCGGGTCGGGTAAGTCGACGCTCATGCACATCCTGGCCGGCCTCGACCGGCCGACCACGGGCGAGGTCGCGATCGACGGGACACAGATCGCCAAGCTGAACGACAACGAGCTGACGAAGCTCAGGCGCGAGCACATCGGGTTCATTTTCCAGTTCTTCAACCTGCTGCCGATGCTCACTGCCGAGGAGAACGTCCTGCTTCCCCTCTCGATCGCGGGAGAGAAGCCAGACCCGACCTGGGTCGCGGAGCTGATGGACCGCATCGGCCTCGCCGATCGGGCCCCTCACCGACCCTCGGAGCTGTCGGGCGGCCAGCAGCAGCGGGTGGCGATCGGGCGCGCGCTCGTCAGCCGGCCCACGATCGTCTTCGCCGACGAGCCGACGGGAAATCTGGACTCCAAGACGAGCGATGAGATCCTCGAGTTGCTGCGATCGTCGGTCGACGCTTACGGCCAGACGACGATGATGGTCACGCACGACCCGGGCGCCGCCGCGATCGCCGACCGGGTTTTGTTCCTCTCGGACGGCCTCATCGTCAGGGACGTCGGCAAGTCGGACGCGCAGGAGATCCTCGCAGTCATGAACGAGCTGAGCCAGTGATCCGAGTAGCCCTCCGCGGGATCCTCGGCCGCAAGCTCCGCGCGGTCCTGACGGCGCTGGCGATCGTCCTCGGGGTCGCGATGATCAGCGGAACGTACGTCCTCACAGACACGATCAACGCGAGCTTCGACACGATCTTCTCGACCTCGTACAAGAACGCCGACGTGGTCATCACCGGCAAGAGCGCCGTGGACAGCGCGGACGGTGGTCCGGTCGAGACGCCGAGCATCCCGGACTCGGTCCTGACGAAGATCCGGAATCTGCCCGACGTTGCGGACGCTGCGGGGACGCTCCAGGACGAGAACACGAAGCTCGTCGGAAAGAACGGGAAGATCATCAACACGCACGGGGCGCCGACGTTCGGCTTCAGCGTCGATCCGCGCCACCAGCAGTTCAACCCGCTGTCACTGGCCTCCGGGCGCTGGGCCGTCGGGGGCTCCGAGATCGTGATCGACCTGAACACTGCCGGCGACCGAGATTTCCACCTCGGAGACACGATCGGCGTCGAGATCGACGGTCCGGTCCGGTCGTTTCAGATCGTGGGGATCGCCAAGTTCGCGGGCCTCAGCTCGCTGGGGAGCGCCACGATCGCCGCGTTCGACCAGCAGACCGCGCAGGAGCTCTTCGGCAAGCCCGGCAAGATCGACATCATCCGCGTGCAATCGCGGGCGGGCGTCTCCACGCCGAAGCTTCTGTCCGAGATCCGGCCGCTGCTTCCCCCCACCTCACAGGCCCGCGACGCCGCGGCGCAGGCCAAGGAGGACAAGAAGGACATCGGCGACTTCCTCGGTTTCATCCAGAAGGCGCTGCTCGCGTTCGGCGGGGTGGCGCTGTTCGTCGGCGCCTTCGTGATCGCCAACACGCTTTCGATCACGATCGCGCAGCGCGTCCGCGAGTTCGCGACCCTGCGGACGATCGGCGCGTCGCGCCGCCAGATTCTGTGGTCGGTCGTGCTCGAGGCATTCGTAATCGGCGTGTTCGCCTCGATCACCGGCCTGTTCGCCGGCTTCGGGCTCGCAAAGCTCCTGAACAGCGCCTTTGTCGCGTTCGGCATCGATCTCCCGCAGTCCGACACGGTCTTCGCGACGCGCACCGTCATCGTCTCGCTCGTGGTCGGCACGCTCGTAACGCTCCTCGCCAGCCTCAGGCCGGCGTTCCGCGCGACGGGCGTACCGCCGATCGCCGCGGTTCGGGAAGGTGCCGTGCTCCCACCCTCGCGCCTCCAGCGCTTCGGGCCGGCGACGGCGATCGTCGTCTTCGTGCTCGGGGCCGCGATGGTCGTCTACGGCGTGCTCGGCGACATTCCGGTGGCTCCTCGCCTGCTCTTGCTGGGCGTCGGCATCCTCGCGCTCTTCCTCGGTGTAGCGCTGAACGCCCCACGCCTGATCAAGCCGCTCGCCTCTGTGCTGGGCTGGCCCGCGACGCAGGTCGGCGGTGCGGCAGGGAACCTCGCCCGCGAGAACGCGATGCGCAATCCGTCCCGCACCGCATCCACGGCGGCTGCCCTGATGATCGGTCTCGCGCTCGTCACTTTCGTCGCCGTGCTCGGGCAGGGGCTTCGCTCTTCGTTCGAGGACGCGGTCGACCAGCTGTTCGTCGCCGACTACGCGATCACCGCCGAGAACACCTTCACCCCACTGACGGTCGGCGCGGAGCAGGCCGTGAAGGGATCTCCTGCTGCAAGAGCCGTCTCCGGGATCCGCGCGGGCTCCGCGATGGCGCTCGGCTCGTCCGAGAACCTGACCGCGGTGGAGACGAACATGGCCAAGGTCATCCACCTGGACTGGGTCGCGGGCGACCGGGGCGTCCCGCGGCGTCTCGGCACGGACGGTCTCTTCACCGACGACGACTACGCGAAGAGCAACCACCTCCGGCTCGGCTCGCCCGTCGGCCTCGAGTTCCCGTCAGGCAAGAAGGTGCGACTCAAGGTAGAGGGCATCTACAAGAAGCCGAACGGCGGCTCGCCCTTCGGCCCGATCACGATCTCGACGACGCTCTTCGACGCGAACTACGCGCGGCCGCAGAACCTGATGGCCCTGATCAACGTCGACGGCGATGCTGGAGAGGCGGCCACCGCCTCTCTCGAGCTGCCGTTGCGGTCGTTCGCGGACGCCAAGGTGCAGACCCGCTCAGAGTTCAAGAAGAACTTCGAGCGGCCGATCAACAGCCTGCTCAACCTCCTCTACGTGCTGCTCGGGTTGTCTGTCGTGATCAGCCTGTTCGGGATCGTCAACACGCTCGTGCTGACGGTGTTCGAGCGCACGCGCGAGCTGGGGATGCTGCGTGCGGTCGGGATGACGAGGCGGCAGGTGCGCCGGATGATCCGCCACGAGTCGATCGTGACGGCGCTGATCGGAGCCGTGCTCGGCATCGTCCTCGGCCTCCTGCTCTCGGTGCTCGTCACGCACGCATTGGCCGGCCAGGGCATCGTCTTCGCCGTGCCGTACCTCCAGCTCGCCTACTTCGTGATCGCGGCGATCGTCGTCGGAATGCTCGCAGCGATCTGGCCCGCCCGGCGCGCGGCGCGGCTCAATGTCCTCAACGCCCTCCAGTACGAGTAGAGAACGTGGGGGAACCCAGGGTTCCCCCACGGACCCCCTCCTTTGGCTCGGGCCAGGCAGATGTTTGTGTGCGCTGCGGCGGGAGCGCGGGCCCGCCTCCGCGCGCGATCCGCACTCGCCCAAGAAGGGATCGGGCCGGTTCGATGGGTCGGCCCCGCAAAGGGCGCGCCCAAAAGGAGTTCAACCGCCAAAGACCTCAGGCGTCCGCCGCAGCGGGTACGTGGCCCAGTAGAGCTTCTCGACGTTGCCCCGATCGTCCCGGACGACGTGGAGCTGCTCGCCCTCCTCCGGCCCGGAGACGCCTCGAAACCGGTCTTCACCCTCGGCGGCGAAGACCGACGGCGGTAGCGAGGGGGACGCGCCCGCGTAGCGCGCCTCGAGCTTTCCGTCGCGATAACGGATCACGACCTCGAGGCCCTCGGTCCACCAGCGCCCGAGCACCGGCTCGAGCTCCGGCGGCGGGGCCTCCCCAGGTCGCCATGCCTCCGGCTCGGGCGGGTACGCCTCCGCGGCCTTGACGGCGAGCTGGCGCGTTAGCTCCTCGAGCTTGACGTCACCACCGGAGTTCACGAGCACAACCGCCCCCGAGCGCTCCTTCGGCGAGACGGCAAGCCCGGCGAGGAACCCGGGCATCGCGCCGCCGTGCCCGACGAAGACACGATCGTCCTCGCGGAGGAGCATCACCCCGAGGCCCCAGCCGAGCTTCCACGTCTCGAGATCGGCCATCGACTGGAACCGCCGCATCTCCTCGACAGTCTCCCGGGAGAGAACGCCCTCAGCGCCCTCGACGAGAAACGAGCCCCAACGGCACAGGTCTCCGGTCGTCGACCAGAGCGATCCTGCAGCGGCGAACGACCCCTTGATCACGTTCTGCTCGGGGCGGACGCGGTCCGCGTACGGCTCGACGAAGTAACCGTTCGCGGCCGGTTGGGTCTGCTCGAACGTCGTCCGCTCGAGCCCGAGCGGGTCGAGCAGTCGCTCGCGCACGTACTCCTCGTAGTCCAAACCCGAGCGCCGCGCCACCACCTCGCCGAGGACCGCGAACGCCAGGTTGGAGTAATGCCAGCGTGAGCCCGGCGGCAGAACCTGTTCCGCATCGGCGAGCCCGGAGACGAGCCCTTCGCGATCGGGAAACTCGAGCGTCTCCCAGACGTGGCCGGGCAGCTCGCGCTGGAGCCCGGAGACGTGAGCGAGCATTCGACGCAGCGTCGCTGCACCGTGCTCCGCCTCGGGGACGTGCTTCGAGAGAGGATCGTCGAGATCGAGCTCGCCGGCGTCGCGGAGCTGCAGGATCCCCGCGGCGGTGAACGTCTTGGTGATCGACCCGATCCGATACTGGGTGTCGGGGCAAGCCTCGAGCTCTCCGTCGACGTCCGCGAGCCCGAGCGCCTCCTGCCAGACCACCTCGCCGTTCCCCAGAGCGGCGGCGCTGATCGACGGGATCCGCTGCTCCGACTGCGCCTCGCGGACGAGCCGTGAGAGCTCGGCGACCGGCGCTTCAGGCGGCGGCAACGACCTCGAGCGCACGCGGGATCGCGCTGATCGCCGTGTCGACGTCGTCGTCCGAGATGTCGAGATGCGTGACCGCGCGAATCACCGTCGGGTGGACGGTCGTCGAGACCAGGACTCCCTCGCCCTTCATCCGGTCGATCGCCCCTGCGCGATCCGAGCCCGTCTCGATCTGGACGAAGTTCGTCTCGACCTGATCGAGATCGACGGCGACACCGGCAGCGGCGAGTCCTTCCGCCAGGCGCCGGGCCCGGGCGTGGTCGTCGGCGATGCGGTCGACGTGGTGGTCGAGGGAGTAGAGCGCCGCGGCAGCCACGATTCCTGCTTGCCGCATCGCTCCGCCAAAGAGGTGCTTTCGTCTGCGCGCCTCACCCATCAAGCGCGGCGGCCCTGCGATCAGCGCGCCGAGCGGGCAGCCGAGCGCCTTCGAGAAGCAGAGCGCGACCGTGTCGAACTCCCGCCCGATCTGCGCCGAGTCCAGCCCCGAGGCGACCGCGGCGTTGACCAGTCGCGCGCCGTCGAGGTGGAAGAAGAGCTCGTGCTCGCGGCAGGTGGCTGCAAGCTCTCTGATCTCGGCCAGCGGCCAGACGCGGCCGCCGGAGCTGTTGTGCGTGTTCTCGACGGTAACGATCCGCGTCGGGGCGACGTGGACGCTCGTGCGGTCACGGATCTCGGCAACGACCTGCTCTGGACTGAACCGTCCGTTCGAACCCGGGAGGCCGATCGTCAACAGGCCGGAGTGCACCGCGGGGCCGCCGAGCTCCGAGAGCATGATGTGGGCGTGCTGCTCGACGAGCAGCGCGTCTCCGGGGCGGCCGAGGATGTTCAGCGCGATCTGGTTCGCCATCGTCGCGGTCGGGACGAAGACCGCTTCCTCCTGGCCGAGAAACGCCGCGCCGCGGCGCTCGAGCTCGTTGACGGTCGGGTCCTCGCGCTTCTGCTCGTCCCCGACCTTCGCCGAGGCGATCGCCTCGCGCATCGCGGGCGTCGGCTGCGTGAGCGTGTCGGAGCGGAGATCGATCACCGAGGGCATTCAACCATGCGATCCCGTGGCCACCCCCGAAAGGGTGAGCGGCCGGACTTCTTGCGCGCCGATACCACCAGTGGCCCTGCGGATGTCTCCCATACCCCACCCCACACAACCGATGTCCCACGACAGCGCTTCCGGTGTACAGGCGCGCCGTTTCCTGGGAACGGTCCTCGTCGATCGCGGGCTCCTCACGCACGAGCGGCTCCAGGCAGCCCTCGAAGTCGTCGAGCAAACACGCCGCCGGCTGGGCGAGGTGCTGATCGAGAAGCAGTGGGTGTTCGAGTCGGACCTCGCGCACGCGCTCGCCCAGCAGAACGACATTCCGTACGTCAACATCGCGGCCCGGTCGGTCGACCCAAAGGCCGCAGCTTTACTACCCAGGGACTTCGCCGAGCACTTCCTCGCAGTTCCGGTCCGGGTTCTCTCCTCCGGCTCGGTGCTCGTGGCTGCCGCGGATCCCGGCGAGGTCGACACCGAGGTCTTGCGGATCTTCTTCGGGCGCGAGGTGGAGCTGGCCGTGAGCGAGCTCTCCGCGATCAAGAGCGCCTGGCACTACTGCCCCTGACCAGGCGTTCGAGATCGACGACGACGCCCGTCCACGGAGGCAGCCGGCTGGGCACTGAAGACGAGCCGTCGGTGGAGATCAGCACCCGCCCGCCGAGGTCGAAACCCGACTCGTGGTCGGAGAGATTGAGCACGACCGCCGTCGCAGCCCCCCGCCGGTAGCTCCAGACTCCGGCCGGGGAAGGCAGCGACTCGTACGCCCCCTCCAGCAGGTCGTCGCGGCTGCGCCGCAGCGCGATCAGATCACGGGTGAAGGCGAGCGTCGAGCCCGGGTCGCGCCGTGCGTCCTCGATGTTCCGCGCCGTCTCGCCGACCGGAAGCCAGGGATCGGTCCACCCGCCGTCGGGTGCCCACGGCATCGGCGTGCGCGCGCCGTCGCGGTCGTCAATGTCGCGAACGCGCTCCGCCGGGATCTCCGTCTGGCGCAGCCCGAGCTCGTCGCCGTAATAGAGGAACGGCGTGCCGCGCAACGTCAGGAGTGCCAGCAGCATGCATCGAACCTTCGCCTCCTCCTCGTCGGCCATGCGAGTCGGGAAGCGGACCATGTCGTGACTCGAGAGCATCCACACCGGCCACGCACCCACCGGGAGCAGTTCCTCGGTTCGCTCCACCACCTCCCGCAGCGGGGCGGCGGCGAGCTCCGCCCAGGCGAAGGGGAAGTTGAATGCAAGATGGAGCTCGTCGTCGCCCGAGCCATAGAAGCGTACGAGCTCACGGAGATCGTTCACCCACGTCTCACCGACCAGGATCCGCTCGGGCTCGTAGGCATCGGCAACCTGGCGCCAGCGCTTGTGCACCGCGTGCGTCTCCTCGCGGTCGACATGTCCTCCGGCCTCCCCTTCCCCGTGATCGTCGACGAGTTCTCGCCGCTTCACGACCTCGTGGGCGACGTCGATGCGAAATCCCGCGACGCCGCGCTCGAACCAGAACCGGAGCACGTCGTCGATCGCCTCCCGGACCTGCTCGTTCCAAAGGTCGAGATCCGGCTGCTCCTTGAGGAAGTGGTGCAGGTAGTACTGGCGCGTGGGCTCGTCGAGCTCCCACGCGGGACCCCCGCCGAAGACGCTGATCCAGTCTGTCGGCGGCGACCCGTCCGGCTTCGGGTCGCGCCAGATGTACCAGCCGCGCCGGGGCGACTCACGCGAGCTGCGCGATTCCTCGAACCAGGCATGCCGGTCGCTGGTGTGGTTCGGGACGAGGTCGAGGAGCACTCGAATTCCGCGAGCTCCTGCCTCAGCGATCAGCCGGTCGAGGTCCGCGAGGGTGCCGAGGTCGGGATGGACGTCGTAGTAATCGGCGACGTCGTAACCCCAGTCGGCGTTCGGGGACGGAAAGGTCGGGTTGAGCCAGATGCCGTCGGCGCCGAGCCACTCCAGGTAGTCGAGGCGCGAGACGATTCCGGGCAGATCGCCGATGCCGTCGCCGTTCGAATCGGCGAAGGAGCGAGGGTAGATCTGATAGAGGACGGCACGCTGCCACCAGGACGGCACGGGGCGACGCTACCGTGTCGCACATGGATCGGGCGCAGCTAGCCGAACGCCTCAACGAACGCGGCGAGCCCTCCTATCGCGCCGGTCAGGTGTGGGAATGGGCGGCACGAGGAGCGGCGAGCTACGGGGAGATGACGAACCTTCCGGCGCCGCTCCGGGACGAGCTGGCCGATGCTGTGCCGTTTTCGACCCTCGAGGTCAGGCACCAGGCGGAGTCGCGTGACGGCACGGTGAAGACGCTTTTCCGCACCGCTGAGGGTCATCCCGTGGAAGCGGTCCTGATGCGCTACCGCGACGGTCGCAGGTCGCTCTGCCTCTCGTCGCAGTCGGGCTGTCCCCTGACCTGCACGTTCTGCGCGACCGGCCAGATGCGGTTCGGACGGAATCTGACCGCGTCCGAGATCCTGGACCAGGCGCTTCATTTCCGCCGGATCGAGCCCATCAACCATGCCGTGTTCATGGGCATGGGCGAGCCGATGCTCAACATCGACGCCGTGGTGGAGGCAGCGCGGGAGCTTCCCGGCCTCGGGATCACCCACCGGCGGACGACGATCTCTACGGTCGGGTGGTTGCCCGGCCTGCGCCGCTTCGTCGACGAAGTCGAGGAGCCGATCCGCCTTGCGTTCTCTCTGCACGCCCCGACGGACGAGCTGCGGAGCGAGCTGATGCCGGTCAACGACCGCTATCCGCTTGCCGAGGTGCTGGCCGAGTGCCGCCGCTACGTCGACCTACGAAGGCGAAAGGTGTTCGTGGAGTACGTGCTCCTCGCCGGCGTCAACGACCGCGTCGAGCAGGCCCGGGCGCTCGCCGAGCTGCTCGACCCCAAACTGTTCAAGGTCAACCTGATCCCGTACAACCCGACCGGGATGTACGCGGGCTCCTCGCGGAACGCGATCGCCGCATTCAAGAACGTGCTCGATCGCGCGCGCCTGCCCGCGACGTTGCGGCTTACGCGCGGGCGGGACATCGCAGCCGCGTGCGGGCAGCTGGCGGCGACTTCTGCGGCGGCCGAAACGACACCTCGAGTCGCCTTTACACCAAAGTAAAGGCATGCCGAAGATCTCCTCGAAACACCAGGTGACGCTGCCGGTGGAGAGTCTCGAGCGCGCCGGATTGAAGCCGGGTGACGAGGTCTCGATCGAGGCAGAGGGCCCGGACCGGATCGTCGTAACGCGAGCAGAGCGCGATCCAAGCCGCGCGCTCGGGGTCTTCGACGGCCTCTATGAGCCGAGGTACCTCGCGTGGCTTCGCGCCGAGGAACGGGCGTGAGCGCCTGCGTCCTCGACACCGACGTCGTGATCGCTGCGCTCGACCGTCGCGACACCCATCATCGAGCTGCCGCGAACGGTCTTCGCCCTGATCGAGCAAGAGGTCACGCTTGCGCGTGGCGGACACATTCACGCTCTTCGCCGACTCTGCTAATCGAGCCGCTACTTCGAACGAATCTCTCCACCCACTTGTTGGTACAGCAGCAAGTGGTCGGCTTCGTGCCAATGGTCGACCACCTTGCCGTTCTAGTCGAACTCGAAGATGTCATTGCCGGTGATCTCGGTCAGCTTGCCCGTGGCCGGCACGGACTTGAAGTCGCCCACATGCTTCCCGCGGTACCTGACCCGGCTCGCGACGACGTTGTCGCCGCAGGTGAAAAGCTTCTCGACCGTGGCGCCGAAGGCCTCGAACTTGTCCATCCAGGTCTTCGCGCCGGCGGCGAACTCCTCGGGTGTCAGCTCCACTCCGTTCTCGCGGTAGGTCGGCGCGTAGAAGTCCGCGGCGGCGTCCAGGTTCCCCTTCGTCCAGAACTCGTCCCAGTAGCGCCGGACGCTTTGCTCGTTCTCGCTGGCTCCCACGGCGGCCACCTTAAGCCCTAGTCCGGCGGAAGGCGAGCCGGAGGCGCGCGTGCTGTTCGCGTGCGGGCCCGAGCCAGGAGCAGGAGGCTTTAGCCGCGGATCGACTCAGCCGGCGAGCCGCCGCGGCTCTCCGGCCTCATCGGGCTCGGCCGCTCTACGATCGCCTCCGGGTCGCCCGCCTCGAAGCGGCAGCGGAACGCCGCGTTTTTCCATCGCATAGCGGGACGATGTTCGCACGGAAAGGGAATTTGCAGAGTTCCTCAGCTTTGAAGGTTTTTGGCTCATGTCTTTCAAAGGTGATGGATGGAGCACAGTTCACACCGCCGCGTTTCTCCATCGGGCGCAGCTTGCTCATTGATTCGCCTCCCCCTCGGGGAACACCTCGAGAAACGGTAGAGCGGCGCCTCGCCGCCAGAGTCGCGACCGCTCCGAACGACTGACGCAAATGCGTCCTGCATGGCCTCCCGCCCGCCCCTGCTCGCCCACGACCGACGCGGCGACCGCCACGAAGTCGGCGAACGCTCACAACCAGAACCGTCCGGCTCACCGAGGCTGTGACGTCGTCGCCACCTGCGGCCAACTCGCCGTCGCGAGCTAGCGGTCAGTTGCGTTAGCGCGGGCGACCGGTGCTCGGAGGTGCGTCGCGCCCTTCCGGCTTCATCGGACTTGGACGCAGCGGCTCTGGCCGCGGGACCGACTGTGGACTTGAGACCATCGACCGAAGTCTACGCATGGCGAGATCGACCATCCAGGCCAGTATTTCGACTCCCAGGGCGACGGCGGCAGCGCGAAAAACGAAGATCAGACGTGTCAGCCGCGCCGGGTTCTCGTCGTAGCTGTCCTCCATGTGCAGCGCGAGATCTCGATGGATCTCAGGCAAAGACAACGGGTCACTCGACTCGACGTAGGTCGCGATCAACCGCCGCGGGCCGGCCGCGACCTCCCAGTCCCGCCTTGGCCACAGCGAGGACGACATCGCGACCGCCAAGGGCTCCTGGGAGGCGCTGAAGAAGCTCGGCCGCTAGCTCGCCCGCGCGAGTGACGCGTTGCAGCTCGAGCGGCCCCGCTTCTCCAGGTACTGCTGGTGGTAGTCCTCGGCGGCGTAGAACGTCTGCGCCGGCTCCAACTGGGTCACGACGGGCTTTCTGTGTCGCCCCTGCTCCTCCGCCTGCGAGCGGGTCGCCGCCTCCCGCTGCTCGTCGTCGTGGAAGAAGATCACCGAGCGGTAGTTGTCGCCGACATCCCAGCCCTGGCGGTTGAGCTGCGTCGGATCGTGCTTGCCCCAGAAGACCTCGAGCAGCCGCTCGTACGCGATCTTCTCCGGGTCGTAGGTGACCTCGACCACCTCGGCGTGGCCCGTGGTGTGCGAGCAAACGTCCTCGTAGGTGGGATTCTCGAGGGCGCCGCCCTCATATCCGACCTCGGTCTTCATGACGCCGTCGAGCTGGCGGAACGCCGCCTCGACGCCCCAGAAGCATCCTGCACCGAATGTTGCTTTCTGCAAGTTAGTCCTCCTCCATTTTCAGTGCTGCGGAATTGATGCAGTAGCGCTGCCCGGTCGGCGCGGGCCCGTCCGGGAAGACATGCCCGAGATGGCCGCCGCAGCTCGCGCACATCACCTCGGTGCGCCTCATTCCGAACGTCCCGTCGGTCTCCTCGTCGATCGCCTCGCCGCTCGCGGGCGCGGAGAACGCCGGCCACCCACACCCCGAGTCGTATTTCGTCTCGGATGTGAACAGCTCTGTCCCGCAACCGGCGCAGCGGTACGTGCCGTCCTCGAACGAATGGTCGTACTCGCCGCTGAATGGGCGCTCTGTTCCCTTCTCGCGCAACACGTGGTACTGCTCCGGCGAGAGCTCTGCGCGCCATTCCGCTTCGGACTTCTGAACCTTCGGCATGTGCCTCCTTCTCGAGTTCCAGTGAACAGTCTCGCGAAACCGCGCTGCGTTACACGGATTCGTGGAGCGCAGGCCGGTTCCGGAGCGCGTGGACGACCGCTGCCGAGAGCAGGAGCGCGTCGCCCGCCAGCGCGAACACGTCCGCCAGATTAAACGCGACCACGAGGCCCGAGTGGGTGACGACGAGCGGGTCCGGCACGCCATCCGACGAGCTGAGGAGCGAGACAAGATTTCCCAGGGCTCCTCCGGCCGCGATCCCGGCGCCCACCGACGCGGCGTCCGACGGGAGCCGCGGCACGAGCACGACGAGCGCGACGACGGCGGCGGCCATCAAGAGTCCGACCGCAGGCGGCCGCGGATGGTGGTACGTCGCTCCAACGGAAGCCTTGTGCAGAAGGTCAACGGCCGCGAGGACGGCCGCGGTCGCCAGCACGATCGCCCGGCGCCGCCTCACCGGGTTCACGAGACCTGGAGCCCTTGCGATCCAAGCGGGATGCGGTCCATTGACTCGGCCAACGTTGAGCCGCCGCGTCTCATTCCGTCGAGGGATCGCGCGGCGGCGGCACCGTGCCGATCAGGAGGGTAACTCCAGGAGGGGAGCCGATGACCAGCATTCGGATGCTGTGGCAGTTCGTCACCGAGGACGACCTCGGGCGGTGGCTTGCGATCGTCAGCGCGCTCGTCGCGTGGTTTGCACTCACCTGGCTGAGCCTCGGCGCGACGATCGTGCTCGCCGGCCTCGTCGGAGCGATCGCTCTTCGGCGGCGGGCGTGGCTGGCCGCGGGACCCCCGGACGACGACCTGGACGACCTGTTCTGAGCTGTCCGTCCGGGTCGACTCCGACGATTCAGCTGTGGCGCGGCGCCGATATCCGGATTGCGCGAGTCGGCAGGGACCGGCTCGACTCCGCACGCTGGAGGAGGTCGTCGCGCTTCCACGCAGGAGCGTGCTCGGGGCGGAGCTGCGCGACGCCCTCCAAGCGGCGTCACGTCTCCACGGCCTCCGCACCGACCTCGAGCCTGTGCCTGTCCGGCCCACGGTGACGATCGCCGAAGCCGGCGCGTATCGATATCGCGGGCCGGATCCGATCGACCTTCGCGTCTCGCGGCGCGGAGGCCGCGCCGCACTCGGCTTCCTCCACGAGCTCGGGCACCTCGTCGACCACCAGACGCATTTCGACCGCGGAAGCCGCGCCTGGGCCTCAGCCCTGCATCCGGCGTTCGCGGCCTGGAGGGCAGTCGCCGCCGGCCTCGCGCGGCGGCCGTTCCCCGGTAGCCGTGGCAGACAGCGCTACTTCCTCTCGGCGCACGAGATCTGGGCGAGGAGCTACGCCCAGACCGTCCTGCTGCGATCGGGCGACACCCGGCTGCTGTGGCAGCTCGAGCGTCTGCAACGGGCCGACGATCCGTTCGTCTGGCCCGCGGCGGACTTCTCTCCCGTCGCGCGGGAGGTCGAGCTGGTCTTCCAGCGGCTCGAGCTGACGCAGCTCGCCTTGCCGCTGGCGGCATAGACGAAACGACTACGCGCCCTTCTGCACCTCGAGCTGCCGCGGCTCGACGGCCTCGCCGGAGAGATCGGGATGGTCCTCGAAGCCGTACTTCACGATCGCGCGCTTTGCGGCCATCACTTCGTCGAGCCTGCGGACCGGCCGGCCGTGGGGCGCCTCCCGAAGCAGCTCCGGCTCGTCCGCAGCCTCGCGCGCGATCGCGAGCAGCGCGTCCACGAACGCGTCCAGCCGTTCCTTCGGCTCCGTCTCGGTCGGCTCGATCATGAGCGCCTCGGGGACGATCAGCGGGAAATAGATCGTCGGCGGATGGAAGCCGTAGTCCATCAAGCGCTTCGCCACGTCTAGCGCAGTGATCCCGTGCTTCCGTTTCAGGCTGCGGGCGGAGAGCACGAACTCGTGCATGCACAGCCGGTCGAACGGCAGATCGTAGGTGTCCTTCAGCCGTGCGAGCAGGTAGTTCGCATTCAGCACCGCCGTCTCGGACATCTCCCGTAGACCCGGGCCGTAGGAGCGGATGTAGGCGTACGAGCGCACGAACACGCCGAACGGGCCAGTGAACCCGCGGACTTTCCCGATCGACCTAGGCCTGTCGTAGTCGAGGCGGAAGCCCTGGCCGTCGCGCACCACCTGCGGCACAGGAATGAACGGCTCGAGCCTGTCGCGGACGACGATCGGGCCTCCGCCCGGCCCGCCGCCGCCATGCGGCTGGGAAAAGGTCTTGTGCAGGTTGATGTGGACGATGTCGAACCCCATGTCGCCGGCTCGCGAGATCCCGCAGACGGCGTTCAAGTTGGCCCCGTCGTAGTAGAGGAGGGCACCGACCTCGTGGAAAATCTTCGCCACGTCCTCGATGTGCTCGTCGAACAGGCCGAGCGTCGAAGGGTTGGTGAGCATCAGGCCTGCGGTGCGCTCGTTCACCTTCGAGCGGAGGTCGTCCAGGTCGAGGTTGCCCCGCGTGTCCGTGCCGCACTTCTCGAGCTTGTAGCCGGCCATCGTTACGCTCGCAGGGTTCGTCCCGTGAGCCGTGTCGGCGGTGACGATCGTGTCGCGCTGCCCGCCCTCGCCGCGATCGGCGAAGTAGGCCCGCATCAGCATCAGCCCGGTCAGTTCTCCCTGGGATCCGGCAGCCGGCTGAAGCGAGCACGCGTCGAGGCCGGCGACCTCGCAGAGGATCTCCTGCAGCCTCCACATCAGCTCGAGCGCGCCCTGGGCGCCGTCCTCGTCCTGGTGCGGATGGAGGTCCTTGAACCCGGGCAACGAGACGAGCCTCTCGTTGACGCGAGGGTTGTACTTCATCGTGCAAGAGCCGAGCGGGTAGAAGCCGGTGTCGATACCGAAGTTGCGGCTGGAGAGCGCGGTGAAATGCCGCAGTAGCTCCGGCTCGGCCAGCTCCGGGAGCCGCGGCGGGCTGCTGCGCCGCAGCTTTTCCGGCACGTTTGCGCGCGGGAGGCCCTCATAGCGTGGAAGCTCGCCGCCGCGCCGGCCGTCCTGCGAGTGCTCGTAGATCAGCTTCACGCCCGGAGAACCTCCGCGAGCCGGTCGATGTCACCCGGGGTTCGGCGCTCGGTGACCGCGACGAGCAGCGCATCGTCGAGGTCCTGATAGTCGCGGCCGACGACGTAGCCCGGGTTGACGCCCCTGGCGCGGGCGTCCCGGACGGCGTCCTTCGCGTTCCGTCCGACGCGCACGGCAAACTCCTTGAATGTTGTCTTGTTTGGAAACGCCGGCTCCAGCTCCAGGCGTTCCTTTGCGTAGGCGGCGAGGCTCATGCAGGTCTCCCCCAGGTCGCGCAGGCCCTGAGGCCCGAGCCACGAGAGGTAGACCAGCCCGGCAAGCGCCAGCAGTGTCTGGTTGGTGGTGATGTTCGAGGTCGCTTTCTCGCGCCTGATGTGCTGCTCGCGGGTCTGAAGGGTGAGGACATAGCCGCGCTCACCTTCCGCATCCAGCGTCTCCCCGACGATCCGGCCCGGCATCCTCCGGATGAACTCGTTCCGGGCCGCGAGGAAGCCGTAGTGGGGTCCGGCGTAGGACTGGTAGTTGCCTGCTCCCTGGCCCTCGCCGATCGCGATCCCGCAGCCGTACTTGCCCGGGGCCTCGAGGACACCGAGAGACACGGGATCCACGTGGGCAACCGCGATCGCCGCGGCCTCGTTCGCCGCCGCCGCGAGCTCGGGCGCCGGCTCGAGGCAGCCAAAGAAGTTCGGCTGCTGGAAGATGACGGCTGCCGCGTCCTTCGCTGCGGCGGCCAGCTCGTCCGGATCCGTCGTCCCACCGCGGTGGGGAACCTCGACGAGCTCGAGCCCGAAGCCCGGCGCGTAGGTCTTCACGACCTGCCGCACCTGAGGGTTCGTCGCCTCGGTCACGACGACCTTCGTGCGGCCTGTCACGTGCTTCGCCATGAAGCAGGCATCGGCCGCGACCGTGGTGCCGTCATAGCCCGAGGCGTTCGAGACGTCCATACCGGTCAGCTCGCAGATAGCGGTCTGGTATTCGAAGATCGCCTGCAGGACGCCCTGGCTCATCTCCGGCTGGTAGGGCGTGTAGGCCGTCAGCAGCTCGCCGCGCTGCAACACGGCGTCGACGACGGCGGGCACGTAGTGGTCGTAGATCCCGGCGCCGAGGAACGAGAGCTCCATCCCGGTGTGGACGTTCTTCGCCGCCAGCTCCTCGAGATGACGCGTGAGCTCCTGCTCGGACAGGGCCGGCTCGAGCTCGAGCCGTCGCTGAAGCCGAACGCCCGCTGGGATGTCACGAAAGAACTCTTCGACCGAGGAGACACCGATCGCCGCGAGCATCTCGTCGCGGTCGCGGTCGGTCAGCGACAGATAGCTCAACTGTCTGCAACAACCTGCTTGTATGCGGCGGCGTCGAGGAGCGAGGCGACCTCCGACGGGTCGGTCAGGCGCACCCGAATGAGCCAGCCTGCTCCGTAGGGATCGTCGTTCACCGTCTCGGGCGCATCCACGACCTTCTGGTTCACCTCGAGAACCTCACCCGAGAGCGGGGAGATCACGTCAGAGACCGCCTTGACCGACTCGACCTCGCCGTATGCGGCATCACGCGCGATCGAGGCACCCTCCTCGGGAGTCTCGTAGTGGACGAGCTCGCCAAGAGCGTCCTGGGCGAACCAGGTGATCCCGAGCACAGCCTCGTCGCCGTCGATCCGCGCCCAGTCGTGCTCGCGGTGGTACTTGAGATCGTCGGGGTAGCTCTCGCTCGCGGCCACTACGTTGTCTCCTCTCGCCGGTAGATGGGCTTTCTGACCACTCGCGCGCGGCGTGGCTTCCCACGCACGTCGATCGTGATCTCCGTGTCGGGAACCGCGTCCGCTGCGGGGACGTAGCCGAGCCCGATCCCGACGTCGAGCATCGGAGAATGGGTTCCGGAGGTGACCTCTCCGCCACCATCGATGCCCATCCCGCTGCGGGGGATCGCCTTCTCGGCCATCACGAACGGCACGAGCTTCCGGTCGGGCCCGCGCGCCTTCGTCTTGCGCAGCTCCTGTGCTCCGGAGAACTCCTTGTCGAGGTCGCAGCACCAGCCGAGCCCGGCGGAGATCGCGTCGGTGTCCGGCGTGATGTCGTTTCCGTGCAGCGGGAAGCACGCCTCGAGGCGCAGGGTGTCGCGTGCGCCGAGGCCGCACGGCGTCACCCCGCGCTCGAGGACCGCATCCCAGAGAGCAACGGCGTCCTCCGCGAGGGCGAGTAGCTCGCAGCCGTCCTCGCCGGTGTAGCCGGTGCGATTGACCATGCACGGAACGCCGGCGACCTCGCCCTCGGCAAACGTGAACGGCGGCGCCTCCGGCAATCCGAGCCGCTCGATCGCTCGTGGGCCCTGAACGGCCAGGAGCGCATAGTCGTCCGACACGTCTCGGACGTCCGAGCCCGGCAGCTCGCGCTCCTTCAGCCAGCGGTAGTCCGCCTCGCGGTTCGACGCGTTCACGATCAGCAGAGAGCGGAAGGCGTCGAGCTGGTAGACGATCAGGTCGTCGACGATCCCGCCACGCTCGTTCGTGAGCAGCGTGTACTGCGCGCGACCGGGCTCGACCTTCTCGAGGTCGTTCGAGAGCGTCGCCTGCAGGAGCTCGCGCGCGCGCGGGCCCTCGACTTCGAGCTCACCCATGTGGGAGACGTCGAAGACACCGGCATCCTCGCGCACCGCGTGGTGCTCCGGGATCACGCCCTCGTATTGCACGGGCATCTCCCAGCCGGCGAAAGACACCATCCGGGCGCCGAGTGCGATGTGCCGATCTCGCAGAGGCGTTCGCTGAAGCGTCTGCTCCATTCGGCGCCGATGCTAACGAGAGGTCGAACATCGCCGCGCCGGCTCCCACGGGCGGGCGGCCGCTGAACCGCCGCGGATCGAGCCGAGACCAGGAGGGTTTGACGAAGCATCGGCTGTGCCGCCGGCAACGAGCGACGTTCCGCCAAACCCTCCTAGTCCTCGCGCAGGAAGGCCGGCACGTCGAGCACGTCACGCGGCATCTCGAAGCGCTCGCTCTCGGGCGTCGCCGCCGGGATCGGCGCCTCGAGCGCGCCTTCGCGCCGGCGGCGGCGGCGCGCCCCGCCACCGAAGCCCGTGGCGATCACGGTCACGCGCACCTGTTCGCCGATGGAGTCGTCGATGACGGCGCCGAAGATGACGTTCGCGTTCTGGTCGGCTGCGCTCGTGACGACCTCGGCCGCCTCGTTGACCTCGAAGAGGCCAATCTCGGCGGGACCCGTGACGTTCAAGAGGACGCCGGTAGCACCCTCCACCGAGGCCTCGAGCAGCGGGGACGAGACGGCGGCGCGCGCGGCCTCCGCGGCGCGATTCTCGCCCGCGGCAGAGCCGATGCCCATCAATGCCGAACCGGCGTCGCGCATGATCGTCCGGACGTCGGCGAAGTCGAGATTGACGAGGCCGGGCACGGTGATCAGGTCGGTGATTCCCTGGACGCCCTGGCGCAGGATATCGTCGGCCATCCCGAAGGCGTCGACGATCGAAGTCTGCTTTTCGACCACCTGCAGGAGGCGGTCGTTCTCGATCACGATCAGCGTGTCGACCCGTTCCCGAAGCTCGTCGATTCCCCGCTCGGCCTGGTCCGACCGCTTGCGGCCCTCGAACGCAAACGGACGGGTGACGACGCCGACCGTGAGTGCGCCGAGCTCCTGGCCGAGCTCGGCGACGATGGGTGCACCACCGGTGCCGGTGCCGCCGCCCTCGCCCGCAGTGACGAACACCATGTCTGCGCCTTTGAGCGCTTCCTTCAGCTCGTCACGGCTCTCCTGGGCCGCGGACTGGCCGACGTTCGGGTCCGCGCCCGCACCGAGCCCACGCGTGCCCTGTGCGCCAATCTGAATCTTGAGGTCCGCATCCGCCATGAGGAGCGCCTGGGCGTCGGTGTTGACGGCGATGAACTCGACGCCCTTGAGCCCGGCATCGACCATGCGGTTGACCGCATTCGTTCCGCCGCCGCCGACGCCGACGACTTTGATCACCGCGAGGTAGTTACCGCTCTGGCTCATATCCTTGGCGAGGGCTCGACCTGAAGCTTGAGTAGAGCGTTGGGGCGGTCGACCGTCTCGTTCGCCGGAGGGTACGCACCCGAGCCCCTCATGTCAACGCCGCCAACAGTCAACCTCAACCTTCGGGTTGAGGGTTGAGCCCGGCAATAGGCCGCTCCGGCACGGTCACGTCCAGATACCTCGGACCCCCTGCCGAGGGCGGCGCCAGCTGCGGAAGGATGTCGCGGGCGATCGCCAGCTTGAGCGGCAGGTCGACGGGTGACCCGAACCTGATCTCGAGCCCTGCGCGAAGGCCTGCGACCAGGCGTCCACCGTCTGCTTTGACGAACGAGACCCGTTCGTTCAACCCCGCGCCGCGGAATGAGGCGAGCGCCCGCGAGGCAAGCGCTCCCGCGGGGTCGGCAAGCGTCTCCCCCAGGAGGACCGTCTTGCTCGAGCCGAGCCAGATCCGCGGTACCCCCGGCGCTGCGCCGCGCGGAACCGCTGCGATCACGCGACCATCTGCGGCGGCGAGCCATGACTCGCCGCCGCGACGAAGCACCGCGACCGCCACCTCCGGCTCGATCCGGAGCCGAAGCATGTGCGGGAAACTCCGGTCGTAGGTGGCTGCGCGAATGGTCGGGAGCGCGCGTAGCCGATCCACGATCTCCGAGCCGTCGAGGGAAAGCAGGCTTGTTCCGCGCTCGGACCCCAGCGCAGCGCGCGCCTGCGCCGCGATTCGCGGCGGCGCACCCGTCACCTCGATCGAAGTGACCGCGAACACGGACGTACTGCGGGCAAGCCAGTACGAGCCGGCGATGGCCAGCGCGAGTGCGGCGGCGACCGCGAGCGAACGCGTAGACGGCGCAAAGCGCGAGAGGCCGAGGCGGCGTCGGCTGTCGGGCAGCACCAGAACGTTCTCCGACACATGGCCGTCTTCGCCGCGAGCCCGGCTGCTCCTACTCCCCGAGCGCGGGCAGCTCGAGCGCTCCGAGGAACTCGACCTCGTGGGTGAGGTCGACGCCGTACTGGTCGTGCGCGCGGCGACGCGCCTCCGCCATCAGCGCGATCGCGTCAGCTGAGCGAGCCTCGCCGGCGTTCTCGATGAAGTTCGCGTGCCGCGCCGAGATCTGGGCGCCGCCGACGCGATGCCCCCGCAGGCCACAAGCCTCGAGCATGCGGCCCGCGCTGAGCTCGTGCTCGGGATTCTTGAAGACGCTCCCGAAGGTGCGCTTGTTCGTCGGCTGCGCCGCCTTCCGCTGCGCCTGGAGCCGAGCGACGAGCGCCTTGATCTCGTCGCCCCGCTTCGGCACGAGGCGGAACTCGACCCGAGCCACAACCTGGCCGTGACGCAGCTCAGAGTGGCGGTAACGCAGGCCCAGCTGCTCGGGAGTCCGCCAGGCGGACCCGTCGGCGTCGATCACGAGCGCGCGGACGATGAGGCCGGCCCAGTCGCCCCCGTACGCACCGGCGTTCATCCAGACGCCACCGCCGACGGTGCCGGGGATCGCACACGCGAACTCGAAGCCCCCGAGCCCTGCCGCACGTGCACGATGGAGGCACACTGCGTTCGCCGCGCCACCTCCCGCGACCAGGAGCTCTCCCTCGGTCGTCGCCGCCGCAAGCTCGCCGTCGAGCTGCAGGACGAGACCGTCGAAGCCGTCGTCCGCGACGAGGAGATTCGAGCCGAGCCCGATCGTCGCCACCTCGAGCTGCTGCTCGCCGGCCCACGAGAGCGCCTCGCGCAGCTCCGCTTCCGAGCGTGGCCGGGCGAAGGCCCGCGCCGGGCCGCCCGTGCCGATCGTGGTGAGCCGCGAGAGCGAGACGGACTCCTCGATCGTCACGCCATCCCTTCCAGAACGAGGGGCGCCGCACGGTCGACGTCACCGGCACCGAGCAGGACGATTCGATCGCCGGCACGTGCGCGGCGCCGGACGAACTCGGCGCCGGCCTCGACGGTCGGCGTCCAACCAATCGTCATGCCCGGTCGAAGCTCCGCGAGCGCGTCGACCACGAGCTTGCCGTCGACGCCTTCCACCGGCTCCTCGCGGGCCGCGTAGACGTCGGTCACGGCGACGGCGTCGGCTGCAGCGAGGGCGGAGGCCAGCTCGCGCGCGAGGTGGCGCGTCCGCGAGTAGAGGTGTGGTTGGAAGACCACGAGCAAGCGGCCGTCGTTGCGGAGGGCCGAGAGGCTCGCAGAGATCTCTGTTGGATGGTGCGCGTACTCGTCGTAGACCTCGACTCCGCCCGCCTCGCCGCGCAGCTCGAGCCGCCTCCCGGCGCCACGGAACCCGGCGAGGGCCCGCTCGGCCTCCGACCGCTCGACCCCGGCCAGCCCGAGCGCCGCCAGCGCGGCGGCCGCGTTCCTGCGGTTGTGATCCCCCGGAACCGCGAGCGCGCCGCCGTACGGATCGAGCTCCTCCCCGCGGACGACCTGAGACACCTCTGCAAGCCAGCGCTCGAACAGCTCCTCGACCTCGGCGCGCGACGCGAAGGTCGTGTGGTGATCGAGGTCGACGTTCGTGACGACCGCGATCTGCGGCCGCAGAATCTCGATCGTCCGGTCGGACTCGTCCCCCTCAACGACGAGCCAACCCTCACCCACGCCCGCGTTCGCGCCGAGCTGCGGCACCTCAGCGCCGATCAGCCATGCCGGATCGCGGCCGAGTTCGCGAAGAACGTAGGCGATCATCGAGCTCGTCGTGGTCTTGCCGTGTGCGCCCGCAACGACGATCGAGTCGCGGAGGGAGACGAGCTCCGCGAGAAACTCGGCCCTCGTTTTCCCGGCAACGCTGCCCGCGAATGCGCTCGAGACGACGACCTCCCAGCCCTCGCGTACCTCGGGCTCCGCACCGACCGTCACGTCCACTCCCCTCAGGTAGCGGAAGTACGGCGTGGCCTGCCGGTCCCAGCCTCCGACCTCCGCGCCCCACGCACGCGCGAGCTGGGCATACGCGGAGAGACCGGCACCGCCGATGCCGACGAACCAGATGCGCCGCCCGCTAAGAACTCGTTTCAGAATGACGCTTCGCCGCCAAGTGCAACGAGCTCCTCTGCGATCTCGTCCGCCGCGTTCGGACGAGCCAGCTTCCGCATCGCCTGCGCCATCTCCGCGAGCCGGCCGGGGTCGTCGAGCAACGAGCGGATCAGCTCCGGCACCTGTCCCACCTGGGCTTCCGGGACGACGACGGCACCGCCGCCGCGCCCGAACGGTCGCGCGTTCTTCGTCTGGTGGTCGCCGGTCGCGAACAGGCCCGGCACGAGCACCGCAGGCTTCGCGGCGGCCGCGAGCTCCCAGACGGAGCCGCCCGCGCGGGCGAGCACCAGGTCGGCTGCGCCCAGCGCGGCGCCGAAGTCCTCGGTGAACGCGAGCAGCCGGTAGTCCGGCCGCGTCGCCCGCGGGCGCAGCTCGTCGTAGTCGCGCGTCCCACAGAGATGCAGGACGGCCGGCCCGGTCGCCCCGAAGGCCTCGATCGCCAGCTCGTTCAGCAACTGCGCGCCGAGGCTACCCCCGAAGACGAGCAGCACCGGCCCCGCTTCGGGGAGCCCGAAGACGTGCCGCCCCTCATCCCGCGAGGTGGCGCGGGACCGCGCCGGGATCGGGCGCCCCGTCACCCGGTACTTGCCAGCATGGCGCCCCTCAATCGGGAAGGACAGGAAGACGCGTCGCGCGAAGGGCACGGCGAGGCGGTTCGCGAGGCCGAGGTGCGCGTCGGCCTCCATCACGGCCGCCGGAATCCGGCGTCGCGCAGCCGCGAACACCATCGGTCCGGAGACGTACCCTCCTCCACCGAGCACGACGTGCGGCCTCCGCGCCGCCAGGATTCGGCCGCAGGCCCGCGGTGCGCGACCTGCAAGGAGCAGGGCGCGGGCGAGGGCGGGCGACGGGCGCCGAGGCAGGCCCGAGATCCTGAATGTGTCGAGCTCGAAGCCCGCCTCAGGGACGAGCTGGGCCTCGAGCCGATCCGGCGACCCGGCGAACGTCACTCGCGCGCCGCGGGCGACGAGTGCTTCCGCGACCGCGAGCGACGGCATCACGTGACCGGCTGTTCCGCCGGCCGCGATCAGGCACCGCAGCTCTCCGCTCCGCTCCATGGGCACCGGCGATGTTAAGGAGGATGCCGACCGACAGGAGCGCAACCACCAGCGACGACCCGCCGTAGGAGATGAACGGCAGCGGGATCCCGGTCAGTGGCGCCAGGCCGAGCACCGCGGCGAGATTGATCACCGCCTGCCCCGAGACCAGCGCAACCAGACCCGCCGCGAGCCGCTTTCCGAACGGGTCCTTGCACGCGAGCGCAACACGCAGGCCGGCGTAGGCGAACGTTCCAAAGGCCGCGATCACGACGGTCACGCCCAGGAGCCCGAGCTCCTCGCCGATCACCGCGAAGATCATGTCGGTGTGCGCTTCGGGCAGGTAGTTGATCTTGGTCACGCCCTGGCCGAGGCCCGTCCCGAGGAGGCCGCCGGAGCCGAGGCCGATCAGCGCCTGAACCGTCTGGAAGCCGGCGCCCTGAGGATCCTTCCAGGGGTCGAGGAAGCTGAAGACGCGCGCGCGCCGGTACGGCTCGGCCCAGATCGCTGCGAGCCCGAGCGCGACTGCGATCCCGGCGCCGCCGCTCAAAGTTCGGACGGGCGTCCCGGAGATCAGCAGCACCGCGGCGAGGACAACGACGATCGCGATCGCGGTGCCGAGGTCGGGCTCCAGCAGGACGAGCAGCGCGAAGGCTCCGAGCAGGATCCCGATCGGCCGCACGAGCTGCTGCAGGGTCTGCGGCGCCGGGCGCCGGGCGAGGTATGCGGCCGCCCAGACCGCCAGCGCGACCTTCGCGAGCTCCGAGGGCTGGAACGTCGCCGGGCCGAGCTCGATCCAGCGCCTGGCGCCGTTGACCCGGCTCCCGATCACGAGCACGGCGAGACAGAGGCAGAGCGACGTCAGCACCAATCCTGGAGCGAGCGACTTCAGCCGGCGGTAGTCGAAGCGTGCAGCCCCCATCATCAGTCCGAGCCCGAGCAGGGCGTAGATCGCCTGCTTTTTCAAATACGACATCGGATCGGTTCGGGCGAGCGCAGCCGGGGCCGAGGTCGCGCTGTAGACCATCACCAGCCCGAACGCGACGAGCCCGAGGGTCACCAGCACGAGCAACTGTGCCTCGAGCTGCCCCTTCTTCATCGGAGGGCCTCGACGAGCCGGCGGAACTCGTCGCCCCGTGCTTCGAAGTTCGCGAACTGGTCGTAGCTCGCGCAGGCGGGCGAAAGGAGGACCACGTCACCTGGCTCGGCCTGCGCCGAGATCAGCGCGACGGCCGTGCCGAGGTCGCCCGCGCGCCGGTAGGACCTGCCGGCGAGATCCAGGGCCGCGCCCAGCTCGTCCTCGGCCTCACCGATCAGGTCGATCGAGCGGACTCCCGGCGGCAGGTCGAGCGCGAGACCGCCGAACGTCTCGCCCTTGGGCGAGCCGCCCAGGATCAGGCGGAGAGGCTCGTGGGCGTAGGCGTCGATGCCTCGGCGAGCGGCGGCGGTGTTCGTCGCCTTCGAGTCGTTCACCCAGCGCACCCCGTCGACCTCACCGACAAGCTCGAGCCGATGGGGCACGCCTTGGAACGTGCGCAGCCCTTCCGCGATCGCGTCGTCCTCGATCCCGGCGGCCCGCGCAGCGGCAGTTGCAGCGGCCGCGTTCTCGCGGTTGTGTGCCCCGGGGATCAGGGGATCAGCGGGCAGCGGATCGTCGGCTGAGAACTCCGCCCCCTCGAGGCCAAGACCGCGCGGGACGATCTTCACGCGGGCCCGCTCGAAGATCCGCAGCTTCGAGTCGCGGTAGGCCTCGAAGCTTCCGTGACGGTCGAGATGGTCCGGCTCGAGGTTGAGCAGGACGGCAACGTCGCAGGCGAGCTCGTGCACGTCTTCGAGTTGGAAGCTCGAGAGCTCGCAGACGATCACGGCTTCCGGCGGCAGAGCGCCGTCGAAGCTCGTGAGCGGCCGGCCCACGTTGCCGGCAACCGCGACGGGGCGCCGCGCTGCGCGGAAGATCGCGCCGAGCAGCTCGCACGTGGTCGTCTTCCCGTTCGTCCCGGTCACGCCGACGAACCGATGCTCCCTGAGCAGGCGATAGCCGAGCTCGACCTCGCTCCAGACCGGAAGCTCACGCACGCGAGCGCCCGCCACGAGCGGCGACTCCCCGGGCACGCCCGGGCTCTTGACGAGCAGCTCGACTCCGTCCAGCAAACGTTCCTCCTCCGTCCCCGCGTGGACTTCGACGCCTGCCTCGGCAAGCCTCCCGGCCGGGATTGCCGGATCACGGTCGGCCGCGACGACCTCGACTCCGCGTCGCGCAAGCGCCAGGGCCGCCGATTCACCCGAGCGGGCGAGCCCCACCACGAGCACGCGGTGAGGAAGCTTCATCTCTGGCAGGACACGCGCTCCGCCTCGGCGGGCATCGCGTCTCCGAGCACCAGATCGACGCTGCAGTCGGGCAGCGGGAGGACGTCCGGCGTCCCCAGCAGAAAGAAGACGTTCGCCGCCGAGCACGCGAGCCGTAGCTTTTCGAGCCGCTCCGAGGAGCTCTCGATCACGAGGACGTCGCCGTCGGCGCCCGCCTGCTCGAGGGCCTCGGCCATCGCTCGCCCGCCAATATCGACGACCCGGACGGTCAGCTTCGGAAGAACCTGTAGTCGCGGTAGAAGAGGGCGAAGCCGACGGCGCAGAGGATCGCGGTGACGATCCAGAAGCGCACCATGATCTTGGTCTCGGACCAGGCCTTCATCTCGAAGTGGTGGTGGATCGGGGCGATCAGGAAGACGCGGCGCTGGAAGTACCGGAATGAGATCACCTGGATGATCACCGAGAGCGCCTCGATCGCGAAGATCCCGCCGATCAGCAGGAGCAGGAAGATCGTCTTCGTGAAGATCGCGAGCGAGGCGAGCGCGCCGCCGATCGCCATCGAGCCGGTGTCCCCCATGATCAACTCGGCCGGAGCGGCGTTGTACCAGAGGAACCCGATCGTGGCCCCGATCAGCGCGGCGCCGACGATCGCCAGGTCGAGCCGCGCGTCGAAGCGACCGCCCGGGTTGCCGGAGCGGATGTAGACGACGACGCTGATCGCGGTGTAGGTGATGAGGGAGATGATTCCCGTGCCGGCCGCGAGGCCGTCGATCCCGTCGGCGAGGTTGACACCGTTCGTGGTGCCGGCGATGACGAGGAAGAGGAGCACGTACCAGCCCCAGCCGAGCTCCAGGTTCCAGTGCACGAGCGGGATGAAGACGGACGTCGGCAGATGCTGGTGGTCGGCCGCGAACCCGACGCCCACAGTGATCAGCCCGAGCAAAACGAGCTTCCAGCGGCCCTGCAGTCCCAGCGAGCGGCGGTGCGTGAGCTTGATGAAGTCGTCGATGAAGCCGACCGCACCGCAGCCGAGCGTGACGAAGAGCACAGTGAGTGCCGGCACCTTGTACTTCGAGACGGCGAGGAACGCGATCGCCGCCACGACCAGGAAGAGGAGACCGCCCATCGTCGGAGTGCCCTGCTTGACGCGGTGGTGCTCGAGGCCCTCCTCCCGAATGTGCTGGCCGAACTCGTTCCGGCGCAGGAAGTCGATGAAGCGAGGTCCGACGATGATCGAGACCACCATCGCGATCACGGCCGCCGCGAGGACGCGGATCACGTGACGGGAGCCTTCGTCAGCGCCTCCGCGAGGGCCTCGAGCCCCATCGCCCGCGAGGCCTTGACGAGCACGGCGTCTCCCGGGCGCACGACGCCGTCGAGCTCGCGCAGCGCCTCGTGGACGTTGGGGGCCCAGCGCCCCGGAACACCGGCTTCGAGATAGGCCCGCGCGAGCTCGCCGACCGCGACCAGCTCGTCGATGCCGAGCTCCGCCGCAGCCTCGCCCACCTCGCGGTGGTAGGCGGGGCCGGTACGGCCGAGCTCGGCCATGTCGCCGAGGATCGCAACGCGACGTCGCTTCCCTGCTCGCTCAGCGAGATAGGCAAGCGCGGCTCGCATCGAGACGGGATTCGCGTTGTACGCATCGTTGATCAGGAGGCCGCCGCCGGGGAGCTCGTTCTCCTCGCCACGCCAGCGGGAGAAGCCGACGTCGAGCCGCTCCGGCCTCGGCAGTCCCAGGGCGTCGAGGGCTGCGAGCGCGGTGGCGGCGTTCTGTACCTGATGGCGGGCGGTGAAGTCGAAGCTGACACCGCCGAGGAGCGTCCTGCCCCCGTCGACCACCGCGTCGACGTCGCCGATCCGGACGACCGTGAGATCGGTTCGCTCGACGGGAAAGCCCTCCGGCAGGATCGCCGTTCCGCCGGCGGGGAGCGCCGCTACCAGCTCGCCCTTCGCGCGGGCGACTCCCTCGAGCGAGTCGACGAGCTCGAGGTGGACGGGCCCGAGATTCGTGATCACGCCGATCTCGGGGCACGCAATCTCGCAGAGAGCAGCGATCTGGCCGAATCCGCGCATCGCCAGCTCGAGGATGCAGACCTCCGTGTCCGGCTCGAGCCGGCAGAGGGTCAGCGGCACCCCGATCTCGTTGTTGAAGCTCGCTTCCGCTGCAACGGTGCGTGCGACCGGGGCGCAGAGCGCGCCAAGGATGTCCTTCGTGGAGGTCTTGCCCATGGAGCCGGTGATCCCGACGATGCGCGCCGAGCTGCGCTCGCGGACGGCGCGCCCGATCGCCGCGAGGGCCGCAAACGCGTCGTCGGGGACGAGCGTGGCTGCTGCGCCCATGGCGCGCGCGTCTCCGAGGAACTCCGAGCCGTGGCCGACCGCCACGAACAGGTCGCCGTGGGTGATCCGCCTCGAGTCGACCTGGACACCCGTCACCTCGGTGACCGCCGACTCGACCCGCCCGAGGCCGTCGAGCAGCTCCGTCGGAAGCGCGATCACGCCGGCGCCTTCAGTCGTCGCAGCCCCTCGCGGGCAACCTCGCGGTCGTCGAAGGGCAGCTTGCGGCCCGCGATCTCCTGCCCCTGCTCGTGCCCTTTGCCTGCGATCAAGACAACGTCTCCTTCGCTCGCGAGGGTCATCGCCCTCTCGATCGCCTCGCGACGCTCGAGCTCGATTTCCAGGCCGGTGTTGCCGGCAACCTCAACGGCGATCGCAGCCGGGTCTTCGCTGCGCGGGTTGTCGGAGGTGACGAGCCCGACGTCCGCGAGCTCGGAGACGACCTTGCCCATCAGAGGTCGCTTGCCCTGGTCGCGGTCGCCACCTGCGCCGAACACGCAGATCAGCCGGCCCCGTCCGAGACCGCGCGCTGCCTCGAGCGCCGCCGCGAGCGCGTCCGGCGTATGCGCGTAGTCGACGAGCACCGTGAACGGCTGACCCTCGTCGATCGCCTCGAACCGGCCCGGCACCCGCTCGACCGACTCGAGCCCGCGCCGGATCACGTGCTCGGAGAGTCCCAGCGACCGGGCCGCCGCCGCCGCCGCGAGCGCGTTCTCCACGTTGAAGCCGCCCCGCAACTTCAGCCGCGCAGCGAGACGATCGGAGGCGGGATCGAAGGTGACGGCATCCGGAATCTCCGCCGCGAGCCGGCGTCCGTACTCGTCGCCGACGTTGATCACCGCCCGCTCGGCCTGACCGAAGAGCCGCCGCTTGGCGGTGAAGTACGAATCCATGTCGCCGTGGAAGTCGAGGTGATCCTGGGTCAGGTTCGTGAAGACGAGCACCCCGAACCGGGTGCCTGCGAGCCGGCCCTTGGCCGACGCCATCGACGTCGCCTCCATCACGCAGGCGCGATTCCCAGCCGCGTGCATCTCCCGGAAAAGCCGCTGCAGATCGATCGCCTCGGGGGTGTTGAGCCCGACCGGCCGCGTTTCCTCCCCGACGCGCCGCTCGACGTTCGTCAGCAGACCGGGCCTCTGGCCGTCCTCCGCCAGGATCGCCGACAGCAGATACGCCGTCGTGGTCTTACCGTTCGTCCCGGTGATCCCGGCGACCGGCAGCTCGGCGGACGGATCGCCGAAGAACGCCACGGCCGCACGGGGCATCGCAGTGCGCACGCTCGGAACGAGCACCTGGGGCACGTCGAGCTTCAGCAGCCGCTCGACGACGACCGCCGCAGCACCGGCCTCGACCGCCTGTGCTGCGAAGTCGTGCCCGTCGGCCCGCTCGCCGGGGATGCAGAAGAAAAGCGCACCCGGAGCCGTCTCCCGCGCGTCGTAGGCGAGCTCACGGATCTCCACGGGAGCGCTCCCGGCGACGTCGGTCGGGCCGAGCGCGGCGATGAGCCGCTCCAGCTGCATACGACTGGGAAGTCTAGTGAGGCGGCCTGTCGCCCCCGGGTCGACTCCTATCCGGTCGGAGCGTCCGGCGGGACCTCGAGGTACTGGAGGTCGAAACGGGCGATCTGCTGGAACGCCGGCGCCGCGACGACGCCGCCGAAGATCCCGCCGTGGGGCTCGTCGACCGCCACCAGGACGACGAGTCGAGGTCGCGACGCGGGGACGATCCCGACGAACGACGCGACGTATCGGTCACTCGCGTAGCCGCCGCGCTCGTCGGGTTTTTGCGCCGTGCCCGTCTTGCCGGCCACCTGGTAGCCGGGGATCGCGGCGTACGTGCCGGTGCCCTCGGCGACGACGTCCTGCAACATCGACATCAACTGGGCGGCGATCGGCCGCAAGACGAGCCGGTGGCGATGGAGCGAAGGGCGGCCCCGGCCCGTGACGTGGTCGACGAGATGGGGCCGTGACCAGATGCCGCGATTCGCGACCGCGGCGTAGGCGGCCGCCATCTGCACCGGGGTGACCGCGATCCCCTGACCGATCGGGACGTTTCCGATCGTGGAGCCGGACCAGTCGTCCTCGGGGAGGACGATGCCGGGACTCTCGCCGGGGAAGTCGATCCCGGTCGCCTTGCCGAAGCCGAAGCGCTTGATCCAGGAGGCGAGCCGGTGCTTGCCGAGTGACTCGGCGAGCGTGATCGCCCCCACGTTGGAGGAGTGGGTCAGGATCTGCGCGACGGAGTAGTTGACGGTCCCGCGCTCCTCC
Organism: Gaiellales bacterium; assembly: GCA_038237865.1. Lineage (GTDB taxonomy): Bacteria > Actinomycetota > Thermoleophilia > Gaiellales > Gaiellaceae > 3-1-20CM-4-69-9. Next base: position 39,699 of record JBBRYG010000014.1, read on the forward strand.
GCGTCGTGGACGACCCGGTCGGCGACCTGGATCGAATACGGAAGGTTGAAGCGGGTCGTCGGCGAGACGATCCGCTCGGAGAGCGCACCGGCGACCGTGATCAGCTTGAAGGTCGAGCCGGGCTCGTAGGTGTCGGTGACCGCCCTGTTTCGCTGCAGGTCGCTCGCGGTCGCGGGAAACGCATTCGCGTCGTAGCCGGGCTGTACGGCCATCGCGAGGATCGCGCCCGTCCGCGGATCGAGCACGATCGCCGTCGCGCTCTTCGCGCCCCACTGCCGAACGGTCTCGCGCAGGACCTGCTCGGCGTTCGATTGGATCGTCTGGTCGAGGGTGAGGTAGGCGTCCCGCCCCGGCAGCTCCGGCCGGTCCGAGACGACGTCGATCGCCCGGCCGCCGGGATCCTTGACGATCGTCTCCTGGCCCGGCTTGCCCGCGAGCTCGCGGTCGAGCTCGACCTCCAGACCGGAGAGCCCGCGGTCGTCGACGCCGACGTACCCGAGCACCTGGGCCCCCACAGACCCGAGCGGGTACGTCCGGCGTTCCTCCGGGTAGAAGCCGAGTCCTGTGAGCTTCAGCCGCTGGAGCGTCCTCGCACGGGCGGCGTCGGCCTGGCGTGCGATGTAGACGAAGCCCTTGGTCCGATCGGCGAGTTTTGCCAGGACCTCGCTCTCGTCCAGCCCGAGCGTTCGTGCGACGGCCGCCGCCACCCGGCGCGGTGCGACGACCTGGTGCGGATTGGCATACACCGTCGTCGCCTGCTCTCCGAGCGCGAGCTGGACGCCGCCACGGTCGTAGAGCGTCCCGCGCGGCGCCGGGAGCGCGACCTGCTCGCGGTGCTGGGTGCGGCCGAGCGACGAGAGCGAGCGCGCCTGCACTCCCTGCAACCAGACCGCCCGTGCCAGCAGCCCGGCGAACGCGAGGATCAGGGTGGCGAGAAAGACCCTGATCCGCCGGTTGACGACGCGGGTCACTGGTTCCCTAGGGAGCGAGTTTCAGATAGCTGGTCTGGTCAGGGTCGGCCGGGACCAGTCCCAGCCGCCTTGCAGCCAGCGACTGGATCCGCAGCGCGGCCGCCGAGCTCGAGAGCCGCGATGAGAGAGCAGCGTTCCCGGCCCGCAGGTCCGTGCGTTCACGCCCGAGGCGATCCAGCGTGATGTTGAGGCGCAGCACCGCCACGTTCATAGCGACCACACCGGCCAGCAGAACAGCGAGGGCAGCGATCCAGGCGACCCCGATTGCCCGCGCCCGTGGAGCCGGACGCCGCACTGCCCGTGGCTCGGGCCGTGGCCGCGCAGGAATCGTCTCCGCTCTGGCGGCCCAGGTTGCCATCAGCTCGTCTTCACACCGATGCGGAGGCGAGCGGAGGCGGCGCGGGGGTTGGCACTGAGCTCAGGGGCAGCGGGGCGGATCGGCTTGCGTCGAGTCGCCCGCAGCTGCGGCTTCTTCCCGCACACGCAGATCGGGAAGTCCGGCGGGCAGTCGCATCCGCGCTCGAGATCGCGCATGAAGCGCTTGACGATCCGGTCTTCCAGCGAGTGGAAGGAGATCACTGCGAGACGGCCGTTCGGCCGGAGCATCGAGAACGCCGCCGGCAGCGCGGCCTCCAGCGACCCGAGCTCGTCGTTGACCGCGATGCGCAGGGCCTGGAAAACGCGCTTGGCGGGGTGCCCCTCTCCGAAACGCGCAGGTGCGGGAATCGCGGCCCGGATCGTCTCCACGAGATCGCCGGTGCGCTCGAACGGACACTCCTTCCGGCGACGGACGATCGCCCGCGCGATCTGACGCGCGTACCGCTCTTCGCCGTAACGCTTGAAGATGGTGGCGAGATCCCGCTCGCCCGCCTCGTTGACGATCCCGGCGGCGCTGACGTCGGCAGACGGGTCCATCCGCATGTCGAGGGGGGCGTCGGCGGCATACGAGAAGCCGCGCTCGGGGCGGTCGATCTGCATCGACGAGACGCCGAGATCGAGCAGGATCGCATCTGCCTCGACACCGTTGTCCGCCAGTTGCCGCAGGAGAAGGGCGAAGTCCCCGCGAAGGAACCGGGTCTGGATGCCGACGTTCTTGCTCAGGCGATCGAAATAGGTGCGCGCCTCCGGGTCGCGGTCGATCGCGATCAGCTTGCCGCGGCCCCCGAGGTCGGCCGCGAGCAGCGACGCGTGCCCGCCGGCGCCGAAGGTCCCGTCGACGACGGTCTCCCCCGATTGCACGGCGAGGCCCTCGTGCACCTCGGCAGCGAGGACGGGGATGTGATCAGTCGCGCTTGGCTGCAAGACGTTCGGCAACATGCTCTGCGCTCCCTTCGACCTCTGCCAGCTCTTTGCGCCACGCGACGCGATCCCAGATCTCGAGCCGGTCGTTGACGCCTGCGACGACGACTTCCTTGCCGAGGCCCGCGTGCTCGAGCAGCTCGCGCGGCACCATCACGCGGCCCTGTTTGTCGAGCTCGGCCTCGGTCGCACCGGAGAAGAAGAACCGGTTGAGGCGCCGCGTTTCCTGGCTGAGCGGATCCAGCGGGGCGAGCTGCTCGTCGACGAGTCGACCCCAATCCTCACGACGGAAGGCGAAGAGGCATCCATCGAGACCGCGCGTGACGACGACACCATCCGCAAAGGCCTGGCGGAACTTGGCCGGAAGCGTGAGACGGTTCTTGTCATCGATGGTGTGCTCGTGTGCGCCGAGAAGCATGGTCTGGGACGAGAATTAGCTCTCCACTTCGCCCCACTCTAAACCACCATCTCCCACTTGTCCACCCTGAAAGGGTGATCTTCTCCAGCCACGTCCCCACGGGCCATGACACGTGCCCTGGCACCTGCGCTGTCCCAATTGGCCGGTGCGCGCGACGTGCCTCAGCGGGACTCGGCCGTTTCGGCCGTCAGCTGCCCTTCGTACGGGCCCCGGCCCGTCAGAACGGCGGCGCCACAGCGGGCGGCGAGCACGACGGCATCGTCGATGGGATCGCCGCGCCCGAGCGCGAACGCGAGGGCGGCGACAAAGGCGTCCCCGCATCCGTACGCATCCTCGATCGGGCCCGGAATCGGCGCGGGCCGGTACGGGCCGCCCGGCTGGACCCAGCCGCCGAGCAGCCCAGCGGTCGTGACGACCAGCTTCGGCGGCGGCTCGAGATCGCCGGCCCGGTACATCTCGCTTTCGTCCTCCCCGCTCCCCACGAGCGCATCCAACTCGACGCCCGCCGAGGCGAGGGTGGGAAGCTCTCGCGCCGTCGCGACCAGGAGCCGCGCCCGCCGGGCCATCCGCGCGGCCTCGACGTCGCCACTGACGAAGAGGACCGCGTCGGCCTCCGCCAGCTCGTGCCAGGGCAGGCGAGCGTCGGCGCCCCGCGGCACGAGCTTCTCGCCCAGCACGGTGATCGTCCGCTCGCCGCTCTCGTCGACGTACGTGAAGGCCCGGCGTTGGGGCGTAGAGTCGACCATCGCCCGCACTGTGACCCCGAGCTCCGTCAGCATGGCCCGCGCGCGCCGTCCCAGCTCGTCGTCGCCGAACGCGGTGAAGAGCGTCGCGCCGCCTGCGAGCTTCGCGAGCTGCACGGCGGCCACCGCACCTCCCCCGGCGGGCTCCTCCCAAGTCTCCAGGGCATGGACGATCTCGCCGGCCCGCGGAACCCGCTCGACGCGCACGAACTCCACCCACTCGACGTGACCCACGACTGCGACGTGCACGGCACGATCCTCACACCTCCGACCACCCCTGCGTTTCAAGATGTCGTCGATGGATCCGCCACCCTTCGAGCGCTTCTACGAACAGCACCGGCAGGAGATCCTCGGATTCCTGGCAAAGCGGCTGGGCCGTGAGCGCGCGGAGGACGCGTTTCAGGAAACCTTCCTGCGCGCCTTGCGCGCGTACCCGACCCTCCAACACGGGCAGCACCTTCGGGCCTGGGTGTTCACGATCGCGGCCAGGATCGTGATCGACCTCCACCGCCGCCGTCCGCCCGCCGCCTCCGAGCTGCCCGACGAGCTGGCGAGCACCGACGGGCGTCCCGCGTACGCCCAGCTCGAGCACCTCGCCGCCGGGCTCCCCCCGACCGAGCGTGCCGCGGTCGTGCTGCGCTACGGCTACGACCTCGACTATGCCGAGATCGGCGCGGCGCTCGGATCGAACGCCACCGCCGCCCGCCAGGCCGCCTCCTCGGGCGTCCGCCGACTGCGAAAGGAACTGCCATGAAGATCTCAGCTGCGCTCGACCGCCGCTTCCGCAAGGCCGCCGCCGCCGAAGGACTCCTCGATGTCGCGTACGAGCTCCATGACTCGCCGCTCGGCACGCTCCTCGTCGCGGCGACCGACCGCGGTCTCTGCCGGATCGCCTACGACGCCGACCCGGAGCAGGAGCTCGAGTCACTCGCTAGGGCATTCGGTCTCCGCGTGCTTCGCTCCGGGCTTCCGGTCGACGACGCTCGCCGGCAACTGGACGAGTACTTCGAGGGCCGGCGCGAGACCTTCGACGTCACGCTGGACGTCCATCTGCTGGCCGCGTTCAATCAACGTGTGCTCGACGAGCTGGCACGTGTGCCGTTCGGCGAGGTGGTCACCTACGGCGAGCTCGCTGCCCGCGCCGCCCGGCCGCGCGCGGCCCGGGCCGTCGGCATGGTGATGAACCGGAACCCGCTTCCGATCGTCCTTCCCTGCCACCGCGTGATCGGGGCGAGCGGCAAGCTGGTCGGCTACGCCGGGGGCCTGGAGCGGAAGGAAGCCCTCCTGCGGCTCGAGGGGGCTCTGCTGTAGCGCGGTGGTAGGCTCGCTCCATGCGCGAGCTCGCCTGGCGCTCGATCACCTGTAGCCAGCACGGCTAGTCCGCCGCTTCCGAGACCAGCGTCCGGGGAAGCGGCGGGAAACGGACGCGAACCGCCGACGCGTTCCGGTTCGCGCGCCTTCCCGCACGACTGAGAAGGGAAGGTGAAACCGATGCCGATGCCGCATCGCACGCAGATGCAAGTGATCAAGCGCCGACTGGTGGGGAAGGAGGGCGCCGACCGGATTCGCGAGCTCCGGGCGGCGCTGGCCGAGCTCCCCGGCTACCGAAACGGCCCGTACGCGGACATCCGCAAATGGGTCGAGTCGGAGCTCGAGCAGACCCGAGCGCGGAAGCGCGTCGTGCACCGCGACTCGATCGCTGTCCGGCGTGAGGGCGCAGCGCAGATCGCGTTCGTCGGCCCGCCGAACGCGGGCAAGTCGTCGCTGCTCCAGGCGCTCTCGAACATCCAGATCAAGACCGGGGACTACGCGTTCACGACGACTCGGCCTGTGCCGGCCCTGACACGCATCGGCGGCGTGCTCGTCCAGCTCGTGGAGATCCCGGGGCTCATCGAAGGCGCGCACGCCGGTCGCGGTGGCGGACGCGCGCTGCTCGGAGTGCTGCGCGGCGCGGACGCGATCCTCTTCTGCCACGAGGCTGCCGCCGACCCGACGGGTCTCGTCACGGTCGTGAACGAAGTTCACGAGGCAGGGATCGACCTCCCGGCTGCAATCGCAGCCACGAAGACGGACGACTCGCCGGAGGGGTCTGAGCAGCGGCTACGCGCCGCGCTGCCGAGCCTCGAGGTCGTGCCCGTCAGCATCCTCGACGACGGCAGTCTCGACCGCGTGCGCCAGGCGCTGTGGGGGCTGACGGGGCTGATCCGTGTCTATCTGCGAGGCGACTTCGCGCCCGTGGCCCTCTCGCCACCGGTCTCGGTCGAGGACGTCGCGCACACGATCCACCACGAGCTCGCGGAGCGCTGCACCGGCGCACGAGTCTGGGGAGGCTCAGCTCGATTTCCGGGCCAGCGCGTGGGCCGAGGGCACGTCCTTGCCGACGGCGACGTGGTCGAGATCGTCGACTAGTCGAGGAGCCGGTAGCCGACACCCCAGACGTTGACGACGAATCGGCCTTCGCCGGTCGCCTGCAACTTTCGGCGTAGGCGCGAAGCATGCGAGTCGAGCGTCCGCGTCCGGCCGAGCGAGCGAAAGCCCCAGACCTCGCGCAGAAGCTCTTCCTTCGTGAACACGCGCTCCGGGTCGGTCAGCAGCCTCCCCAGAAGCTCGTACTCCTTGCCGGCAACGGGAACCGCGACGCCGAGCACCGTCACCCGGCGGGTTGCGCGATCGAGCTCGATCGGACCGGCGCGCATCACTTCGTGCACCGGCGGGGTCGCGCGCCGCAGAACGGCGTGAATTCGGGCCAGCAGTTCCTCGTAGTGAAAGGGCCGGGCGAGGAAGTCGTCACAGCCGTGCTCGAAGGCCCGGACCCGGTCGACGGCGTCGGACTCGGGCCCGCCGAGCACGATCAGCGGTACGTCCCCGTGGCGATCGCGGAAGTCGTCGAGCGCGCTCGAGTCGCCGAGCAGGACGACGTCCGGAGGGCGTTCGTCCTCGACGAGCTCGAAGCCGTCGCTCGCGAGATGCCGGAGCAGGAACCCCCGCGTGTCCGGCTCGGATTCCGCGAGGAGCAAGGCCGTCGACATGCCGGCGACGCTAGCGTCCTCTAGGGGCGGCGACTAGATGTCCTTTCGCTCGAAAGCGTGACGAACGATCTACAGCCGCCCCGAGTGGACGCGTCCTACGCGGAGCGGGACGGACGGCGGGTCCGCCAGGAGGCCGCCAGGTAGCCAAGCCCGAGCAGGATTACCGCCCCCAATCCGAGCAGTACGAGCTTCAGCGTCCCGGAGCCCGAGTCCCCGTCGTTCCCGGCGGGAGCGGTGCCCGGCGCCGGTGCCGACGTCGCGTTCGTCCCCGCGCCGGAGCTCGGCGGCGGGGTGCTGCCGCCGGACTTTCCGAACACCTGCGTCACCTGGTCCTTCGTGACGGTCAGGCTTGGCGATGCGGACACCACGCCTTTTCCGCCCCCGCCGAGTCCGCGGTAACGGAGCGTCACGTGCGTCCGGTAAGTCCCGGCCGAGAGGCCCTTGTGGTGAATCGTGACGGGATAGTCGATCTCGGTACCGGGCAGGACGGTGTCCAGCCTGAGCTGCTCCCGCGCCACGCGATGCCCATCCCTGTCCGTCACCGTCAGCGAACCTCTTGGTTTGAGCAGGACGTTGCCGGTGTTCGCGATGTGCACGCTGACCTGTTGCGAGCCCCGCAAGCCCCCGGCGACGGCCTTTCCGATCTCGAGACCCGCCTTCAGCTCGCCGGGCACGTTGACCTGCACGGCAATGATCGAGAGGTTCCGGACGTTGATCTGAACACGGGCCTTCCCCTTCGAGCTCGGCCCGGAGGTCCGCGCCACGGTTTCGGCTGCGATGCCCCCGACGTACTGGCCGGCGTCGCTCCCGGCGGGGACCTCGACCGTGAAGGGCACCTTGGCGCTTTGTCCGTGCCGCAGCGTTATGTGCGTTCGCCCCAGCCTGATCCAGCTCCCGGCTCCACGCAAGGTCTCGCCGGATGTGAGGTAGACGGCCCCGCTCGTTCGCCCGGTGGTCGCGTCGACGGCGTAGAGCTTGACCGCTCCCGCCCGGCCTCCGCTGTTCACCACCGCCAGCGAGCCGTGGAGCAGCCGACCGCCGGGGGCCGCATAGACGAAGTAGCCGCGGGGCCATTTCCCCACCGCGTGCACCCCGAAGGCCGGCCCCGTGCCAGCAGCGGCCGGCGGCGCACCGATTAGGGCAAGGACTCCCAGAAGCGTGATGAGCTGGCGGCGCATGGCGAGAGGTTAGGGACCGGCCACGACGGCGATCGTGAGCGTGCTGGTGTACGTGCCCGCGAAGCTGTTGCCCGGGACAGTGACACCGACCGTCGGGGTCACCGTGACCGTGCCTGTCCCGGTGTTCAGTGCCGCGTTGAAGAACTTGACCGCGCCCGGCGCGGTGGCGCCGGCCGGGACGCCCACCGGATAACCGATGGAGTTCGTCGGGCAGACGGTGCCGGCGCAGGCTCCGATCGAGACCCCGCTGAGGCTCGAGGCACCGGTGGACAGCGTGTTCCCGCCGCCGTTCGTAAACGTCGTCGAGGTGATCGTCAGGTTCCAGCCGCCGTTCTTGGTGCTGCCGCCGTTGGCCACGGTCAGGGGAACCGTGTACCCGGGCGCCTGATCCGACCCGTCCAGGGTCACGGAGAAGGTGGGTGCGGTCCCGATCGTCAGCGACAACGATGCGAGCGCGCTGGTCGTGACGACCAGCGCGCTCGTAAGAGCTGCCGCGGTGGCGGCAAGAGGCCTACGGAGGCTCATGGCGTAGCCCGAAGGCTACGGGCCCGAGACCACCGCGATGGTGACGGTGCTGGTGTAGCTGCCGGCGTAGGCATTGCCGAGGATGTTGACACCGATGGTGGGCGTCACCGTGAAACGGCCCATCCCGGTGTTGGCTGCCGAGTTGAAGAACTTGACCGCGGCCGGTGCGCTCGCACCGTCAGGAACGCTGACGCCATAGGTGATCGCGTTGGTCGGCGCGGTACAACTGCCGCCCGCGCGACACGACGACGTCACACCGCTGATCGACGATGCGCCCGGAAGGGTTCGCGGGGTGCCGCCGCCCGTCGTGAAGGTCGTCGACGTGATCGTGGTGTTCCAGCCCGCACCCGAGCCGCGAGCATCATCGAGCGTCAACGGGATCGTGTAGGACACGGTCTGGTCGGTGCCGTCGAGCGTGTTGCTCACGCTTGCGGTCGCGCCGTGCGAGAGACCGAGCGCTCCCGCGCCGGTCACGGTCGCGGTTGCGGTCACATTTCCGGCAATCGCCGCGGCGGCCGCCGAAAGCGCCGTCAGGACAACGGCAGCGCAAATCGTCAGTTTCGAATGCAGATTCAAGTCCTATCCTTTCGTCAAAGCCGCAGAGGTAGGGCGAAAAGTGGTGGAGCTCGCCACCACGTTCATCGTCCTGCGCGCCGTCCCTCGACCCCCCCGAAAGGGTGACATTTCAGGCAAGAACGGTATGAGTCGGTGCGTTACAGGCGGCCGGAACGGACAACGCCCCAGAGCAACCACAGGGCCAGGAGCCCGGAGAGCGCGAACCCGAGCACCGAGATGATGTTCACGCCCAGCAGGTGGGGCCCAGCCTTCGCGAAGATGCCGATCAGGCTCGAGCCGATCAGCCCGCCCGCGACGATCATCGCGATCACGAGCCGGTTGAAGACGACGTCGATCTTGGCCATGAACTCGTCGAGGCCCTTGTGGACGAATCCCACCTCGATCTGGCCGTCCCGGATCTCCTCGAGCACGTCGTGGATCTGGTACGGCAGCTCGAGCGCAACCTGACCCAGGCGGAGCGACTCCTTGCGTGCTCGCGCGGCCATCCGTCGGGGACCGAACCGTTCCAGCATCAGCCCGCGCGCGTATGGGCGCGCGACCTCGAACACGTTGAAGTCCGGGTAGAGCTCGACACCGACCGAGCCGAGCGTCGCGATTGCCTTGTCGAGGAGCAGGAAGCGCGTCGGCAGCTGCAGGTTCATCGAGTAGATCAGCTGGAAGGCCTCCCTGATCACCTGGAGTGGATCGATGTCCGAGAGGCTCGCGCCGTAGTAGCGGTAGTAGAGCTCGCGCAGCTCGGCGAGGAACTCCTCCTCGCGCTCCTTCGGGTAGCGGACGCCGAGATCGGCGAGCCGCTTCGGCAGTGCTTCGACGTTCTCCGCCGCGGCGTCGATGAACATCCGCGTCAGCTTCGACATGTCGTCGTCCGTCAGGTTCCCGACGGCGCCGAAGTCGACGAGGCCGATCTGGTCGGCGCGGCCGAGCACGAGGATGTTCGCCGGGTGCGGATCGCCGTGGAAGAAGCCGTGGCGGAAGATCATCGTCATCCAGGTCTCGGTGATCCGGTAGGCCATCTCCCGCCGCTCCTCGAGCGACCAGCGCGCAGGATCGACGTCGCTGATCTGGGTCCCGTCGATCCACTCGAGCGTGAGCACGCGGCTACGGGTGTAGGTCCAGTGCACGCGCGGGACGTGGACGTGCGGGTGGCCGGCGAAGTTGCGGTGGAAGGTGTCCGCGTTGCGGGCCTCGAGCCGGTAGTCGAGCTCTTGCCGGATCGAGCGGGCGAACTCGTCGACGAGCTGGCGCGCATCGATGAAATCGAGCGCACGCACCCGCTCCCTCGCCAGACGGGCGGCCTGGTAGAGGAGCGCGAGATCTGCCTCGACCTGACGCGGCGCGCCCGGGCGTTGCACCTTGACCGCGACGAGCTTCCCGTTGGGAAGGGTGGCTCGATGCACCTGGCCGATCGAGGCGGCGGCGACCGGCTGCTCGTCGAACTCGAGGAACAGCTTGTCGAGCGTGAGCCCGAGATCCTCTTCGATCACCTGCTCCACCTGGGCGAAGGGGAACGGCCGCACGTCGTCTTGGAGGCCGCGCAGCTCCGAGATGATGTCGGGCGGGAGGACGTCGGGCCTCGTCGAGAGCAGCTGGCCGAACTTGACGAAGGTCGGCCCGAGCTCGTCGAGCATCTCGCGAAGATGCTGCCCGCGTTGGGAGGGGCCGGCCGCGTCAAGCTCCCCCCGGGCCCCCCTGCGCGGGAAGAGATCGGTGAGTCGATGGGTGTCGAACCAGTACCCGAAGCCGTGGCGGACGGCGACCTGCGCGATCTCCGAGAGGCGCCCCAGGTTGCGTGCGGCGGGCTGAGCCATCGCACTCAGTGTTGCACGACGAACCGGCGTTCTCGGGGCACGGCCGGTGCCTGGCACCGGAGCTCGCGCCAAGGCGTCGCTTGCGACGCCGCTCTCAGGATTGCGGGCTCCGCCCGCGATCCGTCTGAACTGACCGGTCGACCCGCTCGAACTTCATTCGAAACCGTTCTAGGCGTCGCTTGCGACGCCGCTCTCAGGATTGCGG
>JBBRYG010000015.1:0-44140 GCA_038237865.1 Gaiellales bacterium
CCGCCCGGGCCCCCGCGCCCCCCCCCGCCCCGCCCCCCCCCCCGCCCCCCCCCCCCCCCCCCCCCCCCCCCCCCCCCCCCCCCCCCCCCCCCCCCCCCCCCCCCCCCCCCCCCCCCGCGATCAAAGCGGACGTTTCCGGGCCACGCCGGGGCGTCGCGGAAAGCCTGCCGGAGTCGGCCCGACCTTTTCGAGAACGATGAAGCCGGGCGGCGACTCGGCCGGCTTCGCCGCCAGGCGCGCTGCAACCTGCGCAACGCGAACGCGATCGGCGCTCGGCCCGACCCAGAGAACGCACGCACCTCCTGGCTCGACGAGGGGAAGACACCACTCCGCAGCGACCTGTGGAGGCGCGAGCGCCTTCGCCACCGCAACCTTGAAGCCGTCGGTTGCCTGACTCTCAGCGCGGCCCCAGATCACGTGGAGGTTCGGGAGCTCAGCCTCCCAGCGCTTGAGGAAGTCCGCCTTTCGGCGCTCCGCTTCGATCAGCGTCACCTCGCGGTCGGGAAGGGACCACGCAAGCGGAATTCCGGGTGCCCCCCCGCCCGAGCCGACATCCACGATCGATCCGTCGAAGCGCGCGACCAGGTCGAGCCCGGCGAGGCTGTCCTCGAGCAGCACGCGGCGGGCGGCGGTCGGGTCGCGGAGTCCTGTCAGCCCCGGCGTCGAGACGACGGCGCGGAGCCAGTCCTCGATCACACGGGGTAGATGACCACGTAGCGGTTGGGCTCGGTTCCCTCGCTCGAGGTCTCCACGCCTTCGAACTCCTTCAGGCAGAGATGGACGACCTTCCGCTCGACGGCGGTCATCGGCTCGAGGTCGATCTCTTCCCCGTCCTGCAGGGCGCGTTCCGCCGACCTGAGCGCCAGCGCCTCGAGTGTCTCGCGCCGGCGGGCTCGATAGCCCGCCGCGTCGATCACCACGTTCAGGCGCTCGTCCGGATGACGGCGGCGCTGGATCGCGTTGGCAAGGTACTGGACGGCGTCGATCGTCTGGCCATGCCGCCCGATCAGCATGCCGAGATCGGGCCCTTCGCAGGTCGCCGTGATCGTCTCCGCGTCCTCCGAGACCTCGACGCGGCCGGCGACACCGATCCCCTTCACGATCCGCTCCGCGAGATCGCGTACCTCGCTCGCCCGCTCACTCTCGTCATGCGTTTCCACCGGAGGCGGCGTCTCCGTCACCGCCATCGTCGTTGCGATCACGCGGGCGGGCGAGTATCCGACTCCCAGCAGGCCTCGCTCGCCCTCGGCCACGACCTGAAACTGCACGGAGGCTTTGTCCAGGCTGGGATGGCGCTTTTCGAGCTCCCGCAGCGCCGCCCACTTCGCCTCGCCGACGGTCTCACCCGTGGCCTCGACCTGGAGCTCTTCCGCCACGGCCGCTAGCGGCGCGCTTTCTTCTTCCGCTTCACGCGCCGTGGTTGTGTGGGATGTTCCTTCACTTTCTGCGCCTGCTGGACCTGCGCGACCGCGGCCTCCGGCAACGGCGCTTTCGGCGGGGTCCGCGAGGAGCGTTTCGGCCCTCCCGGCGCGGCCACAGGGGTCTTCGGAATCAGGCGGCGCGTGATCAGTCCCTGCCCCACCGTCCACAGGTTGGTCGTCATCCAGTAGAGGACGAGGCCCGCGGGGAACCGGATGATGAACGGGACGAACGCAACCGGCAGAACCATCATGAGGACGCGCTGCGACTGCTGCATCGTGCCCTGGGACATGAAGTAGGTCGAGGCAAGCTGGCTGACGACGTAGACGACGATCAGCACGAAGCCCGACCAGTGGCTGTTGGCGTGCTCGGCGATGCTCGGGAGGAAGTGCAGCCACGAGAGGTCGCCGGCAGGCGGATTCTTGGCGAACGCCCGGAGCGTGTAGTAGAGCCCGATGAAGACGGGGAACTGGGCCAGAAGCGGCAGGCACGACGAGGCCGGATTGATGTTGTTCTCCTTGTAGAACCTCATCAGCTCCTCGTTGAGCTTCTGGCGATCGCCCTTGTATTTCTTCTGCAACTCCTTCATCTGAGGCGCGTGGCGCTGCATGTTCTGCATCGAGTGGATCTGCTTGACGGTCAGTGGAACGAGCAGGATCCGCACGGCCACCGTCAGGCCGATGATCGACCAGGCCCACGGCAGCCCGATCGCATGCAGACCGTTGAGGACGTGCCGAAGCAGACGCTCGAGCGGCTCGAGCAGGCCGAGGTAGATCATCTGAACACCTTCTGCTCGCGCGCGTAATCAACGCCACCTCGGCTCCAGGGGTTGCAGCGCAGCAGCCGCCAGCCGGCGAGCACGCCGCCCTTGAACAACCCGTGCGCCCGGAACGCGTCGAGTGCGTACTGCGAGCACGAGGGGTGGTACTTGCACCGACCGCCACCAAGGAAGGGGCGAAGCGTCAGCCGGTACGCCCAGACGAGCGCGACCCCGGCGTATCGCATCACGCCGCCTTCCCGAGTACCTCGTCGAGACGCTGACCGAGCCAGTCGGAGCCGTTCGCCTCGGCCGCCTCGTGCAGGCCCGGCTTCGCGATCAGAACGTAGTCGCGTCCTGGGGGGACACGCTCGAGTCGAGCTCGCCAGAGCTCGCGGAGCTGGCGCTTGATCCGGTTCCGCACGACCGCGGTGCCCGTCCCCTTCGGCACAGCCAGCCCGAGCCGCGAGTCGCCCGCGCCATCGTCCCGCGGGAACGAATAGAGCACGAGAAATCGCGTCGAGACGGAGCGGCCCTGCCGGTAGACGGCGTCGAAGTCCCGCGAGCGAGACAGGCGGTTCCGACGGTGCATTCGGGAATCAGGCAGAGAGCCGCGCGCGGCCCTTTGCGCGGCGCCGCTTCAGAATTGCCCGGCCGGCCTTCGACGACATCCGGGCACGAAAGCCGTGGCGTCGCTTGCGCCGGCGCACGTTTGGCTGGTAGGTCCGCTTCACGAAGGCTCGAGGAGAAGAAAGATCCCCCGATGAGGGGGCGTCGGCAAGCCAGTCTAGCGAAGGGTTGGTGCGGAAGGTTGTCCACAGGTGAAGAGCCTGGAATGCGCGGGAAAAGTGACGTTCCGACACACTTCCTCCACAGGTGTGGAGAGTGGTGTGGAACGATAAAAACCCCTGCAAATCGTCGTTTTTCTGTCCCCAACTTCGACCCGTTGTCGCGTCCTCGGGACGCTGCTATGCTCGCCGCTTCCCCGAGCCCGAGAGGAGTGGTAGGCCCCAGGTGGAGCGCCAAATCGAGCTGACTGCAGCGAGCCTGTGGAACGAGGTTTCCGGTCGGCTCAAGGGAGCGCTCAACGAGACCACGTACCAGACGTGGTTCGCCGAGGCCCAGGGGTTGGAGCTGAGTGACGACGCGTTCGTCCTCGGCGTTCCGAACGACTTCACGCGCGAGTGGATCGAGGGTCACTTCCTCGGGCTGATCGGGGCTGCGGTGCGCGACGTCACCGGTCAGGAGCGGCGCGTGGCCCTCTCGGTGACCGCGCCGGTTCCACTCGAGTCTCCTGCCCAGGCGGAACAGCCCGCGCGGCGAGCCACACCGCCGGCCGGCGACGGGGGCATCAACCCGAAGTACACGTTCGACCTGTTTGTGATCGGGTCGTCGAATCGCTTCGCCCACGCAGCCGCCCTGGCCGTAGCCGAAGCGCCGGCCCAGGCATACAACCCACTGTTCATCTACGGCGGGACAGGGCTCGGCAAGACCCACTTGATGCAGGCGATCGCACAGTACGTCGCCGAGCACTCCCGCGACCTCTCGGTCAAGTACGTCACCAGCGAGACGTTCATGAACGACTTCATCAACTCGCTCCGAGACAAGCGGATCGAGGGGTTCAAGCAGCGCTACCGCACTTACGACCTGCTGCTGGTCGACGACGTGCAGTTCTTCGAGCACAAGGAGCGGATCCAGGAGGAGTTCTTCCATACGTTCAACACGCTCTACGAGGCCGGCTCGCAGATCGTCATGTCCTCCGACCGGCCGCCGCGCGAGATCGCGACCCTCGAGGAGCGGCTGCGCTCACGCTTCGAGTGGGGGCTGATCACGGACATCCAGCCGCCGGACCTCGAGACCCGGATCGCGATCCTGCGGAAGAAGGTGAAGACGGACGGCATCAACATTCCAGACACCCAGGTTCTCTCCTTTATCGCATCTCGCATCTCGACCAACATCCGCGAGCTCGAAGGGGCGCTCACGCGCGTGGTGGCGTTCTCGTCCCTGACCGGCCGCTCGCTGTCGGTCGAGCTGGCCGAGGACGTGCTCCGCGACGTCTTCCCACAGGGCGAAGCGGCGGAGGTGTCGATCCGCCGCATCCAGGAGCTCGTCTCGGAGCGGTTCAGCCTGTCGATGGACGAGCTTTGCGGCGAGCGGCGTTCCCAGAACATCGTCTACCCGCGCCAGGTTGCGATGTATCTCTCCCGCGAGTTGACCGACTCGTCGCTACCCCGGATCGGCAAGGAGTTCGGCGGCCGCGACCACACCACCGTCATCCACGCAACCTCGAAGATCGCGCGTCTGATCCGTGAGGACAGGTCTGTCTACAACCTTGTGCAGGAATTGACCGCTCGTGTGAAACAGGTCCGTTGAGGCGTTGAGCCTGTGGGACCAGTCGATTCTGTCCCCGTCTGCTTCCCCTGCGAGAATGGCTCCTGGCGCGCGAACCACACGCTTGTCCCCGGATCCACAGCCCCTATGACTACTACGAGGTTTTTAAATGATTGAAAGCAACACCACAGTAGGAGTGGGGACGGGGATGAAGATCGCTTGCTCACGCGACGAGCTCGGACAGAAACTTGCGCTCGTCGCCCGTGCTGTCTCGACGCGGGCCAGCGTGCAGATCCTTTCCGGCGTTCTCCTGCGGGGGGAGGCAGGTCGGCTGCATCTCTCCGCGACGGACATGGAGCTGTCGTTGCGCTCGTCGCTCGAGGCCCAGGTTGACGGCGAAGGGTCTGTGGTCGTGCCTGGCCGGCTTCTCGTCGACCTCGTGCGGTTGCTGCCGGACAACGACGTCACGCTCGAGCACCGGGCCGAGGAGGGTGTGCTCCATGTCGCCTCCGGCACATCAAAGTCGTCACTTCACACCTACAACGCGGAGGACTTCCCACGTCTCCCCGATCTCGATGCCGTCGGGACGTTCACCGTCGACCGGGAGGCGCTGCTCGACACGATCTCGCGGGTCGCGCGCGCCGCTTCTCGCGACGAGTCCCGGCCGGTCCTGACCGGCATCCTCGTCCGCTTCGAAGGCGGCAAGCTCGTGATGGCCGCGACCGACTCCTACCGGATGTCGGTCAAGGAGACGGAGCTCCGGGGAGCCGCGCCGGAGCTCGAGGCGATCATTCCGGCGCGCGCCCTGGCGGAGCTCTCCCGGATCGCGCAGTCCGGCGACTCGATCGAGCTCGGCGTGCACGAGAACCAGGTCGCCTTCGTCGCCGCCGACGTTTGGCTGACGACCCGGCGGATCGACGGTCAGTTCCCGAACTACAAGCAGTTGATCCCCGAGACGTTCGAGCACGAGGTGGTGCTTCCGCGCGGCGAGCTGCTCGACGTCGTCCGGCGCGTGGGCGTGATGGTGCAGCGAACCTCTCCGATCCAGCTCCGGTTTGCAGAGGGCGAGCTGACGGTTCTCGCGCGGACCCAAGACGTCGGCGAGGCGAAGGAGTCGCTCCCGGCCCCCTTCTCCGGCGAGCCGCTGGAGATCGGCTTCAACGCCGAGTTCCTCCGCGAGGGCGTTGAATCGGTCACCTCGGAGGATGTCCGGTTACGCCTGATCTCTCCTCTCCGCCCGGCGGTGATCGAGGGTGGGAACGACGACCCGACGTACTTGATCATGCCGATCCGGCTGCCGGGCTGATCGTCGCGTCGGTCTCTCTCCGCGACATTCGCTCGTACGCGCGGCTTGACCTCGACCTCGCTCCGGGGCTCGTGCTGGTGACGGGCCCGAACGGCGCCGGGAAGACGAACCTGCTGGAGTCGCTCCACGTCGGCACGCAGGGCTTCTCGCCCCGGACACGAGCCGATGCGCAGCTGATTCGCTTCGGAGCTGACGCGGGGCGGATCGCCCTGTCGGGATCGCGCGGCGACTCGCCGCTCGCACTCGAGCTCACGCTCCGTGGGGGCGAGGGCAAGCGGGCAAAGCTGAACGGGGCGAACCTCCGCGCGGCCGAGCAGCTCCGCGGCGAGATCGCGACGCTCGTGTTCACGCCCGACCGGCTCGCCGTCGTCAAGGGTGGGCCCGCGGCGCGGCGGGCCTACTTCGACCGCGTCCTCGCGCGGCTCGCTCCGGCCAGAGGCCAGCTGGCGCCGGGGTACACGGCCGTGCTCGCGCAGCGGAACGCCGCACTGCGGAGGGCCGCGGCCGGCTACTCGTCGCGCGATGCGGTCGAGCCATGGACCGAGCAGGTGGTCGAGCTCGGCACCGCGCTCGTCGATTCGCGCACCGAGACCCTTGCGCTGCTCGCTCCGGGCTTTGCCGAGCGCGCAGACGAGCTCGGGCTCCCACAGACCCGCCTCGCCTACTCGGGCGAGCCTCCGACCACCGAGGGCCTCTCGGCGAGGCTCGAGCGGGATCTGGAGCGCGGCGCGACCGGCCTCGGCCCGCACCGCGACGACGTCTTGATCACGAGCGAAGCGCGCGACCTGCGAAGCTTTGGCTCGCAGGGCGAGCAGCGGCTGACGGTTCTGGCGCTGCTCCTGGCCGAGGCCGAGTTGATCGCCGACCGCCGGGGAGTCCCCCCGCTCCTGCTCCTGGACGACGTCCTCTCGGAGCTCGACACGGGCCGTCGCCGGATCCTGGCTGCCCGCGTCGCGGGCCGAGGGCAGACGCTGGTGACCGCGACGGAGGCCGGCATGCTGCCGGCCGAGCCGTCGCAGCTCCTGTCGGTCACGCCAGGCGAGGTGCGCGCCGCGTGATCGCTCGTGTCGCCGCTGCCGTCCGCCGCGAGCTCGATCGGCTCGAGTCCGACCCGGGAATCGCGCTCGTGGTGGCGGCGTGGCCCGCCGCCGTGGGCCGGGAGATCGCACGAAACGCATGGCCCGCCCGGATCGGCCGGGATGGCACGTTGCACGTCCACGCCAGCTCGTCGTCCTGGGCGTTCGAGCTCGGCCAGCTGGAGGGGCGCCTTCGGGACGCGCTCGGCGAGCTCGCGCCGCCGCGCCTCCGGTTCGTCGTCGGCCCTCTTCCAGAGCCCGCTGTCGAACTGCCGGAGCGGGGCGAGACGACCCCTGTGGCACCCCGCCCCGAGCACCTCGCCGCGGCCGCGGCGCTGGCTGCTTCGATCGCCGACGAAGACCTCCGCAAACTGGTCGAAAAGGCCGTTGCGGCGAACTTCGCGCGGGTTCAATCCGACCGCTCGTTCTGATAAGCTTCTTCATGCCCGCAACTGCCCGGTTTGCAGGGCTTTTTTCATGACTGAAACGACCTACTCCGCAAAGGACATCACGGTCCTCGAAGGTCTCGAGCCGGTCCGGCTCAGGCCCGGGATGTACATCGGCTCGACCGGTGCCCGCGGGCTCCACCACCTCGTCTACGAGGTGGTCGACAACTCGGTCGACGAGGCGCTCGCAGGGCGCAACGAAAAGGTCGAGGTGACGCTTCATCCGGACAACTCCGTCACGGTGCGCGACTACGGCTCCGGGATCCCCGTCGACCTGATGGCGGAGCAGGGCCTGCCGGCTCTGACGGTCGTCCTGACGAAACTGCACGCCGGCGGGAAGTTCGGCGGTGACGGGTACAAGGTCTCCGGCGGGCTCCACGGCGTCGGCGTCTCGGTCGTGAACGCCCTGTCCGAGCGGCTGGTCGCCGAGGTCCGGCGCGGCGGAAAGGTCTACCGGCAGGAGTTCGCGCGTGGTGTCCCCGCGGGTGACATGGAGGAGATCGGCACCGCCGCCGTGGACGACACGGGCACGACCATCCACTACCTCCCAGACGCAGAGATCTTCGAGGAGCTGGAGCTCTCCGCCGAAACGCTCACTCAGCGCCTCCGGGAAACGGCGTTCCTGACCCGCGGGCTGCGCATCGTCCTCACGGACGAGCGCGCAGACGGTGAGACGGTCGAGTTCCACTACGAGGGGGGCATCCGCGACTTCGTCGCCTATGTGAACAAGTCGAAGGACGCCGTGCACAAGCACGTCATCTACTTCGAAGGCTTGACCGAGGAGGGCAACGTCGAGGTCGCGATGCAGTGGAACAACTCCTATCAGGAGTCCGTCTACACCTTCGCCAACAACATCAATACCCACGAGGGCGGCACGCATCTCTCCGGCTTCAAGGCCGCGTTGACCGGAACGCTGAACAAGTACGCGCGCGACAAGGGCCTGCTGAAGGAGAAAGAGGACAGCCTCGAGGGCGAGGACGTCCGGGAGGGGCTAGCGGCGGTCATCTCCGTGAAGCTGCGCGATCCGCAGTTCGAGGGTCAGACGAAGACGAAGCTGGGCAATCCATGGGTGCGAGGTCTCGTCGAGCAGACGGTGAACCAGCGCCTGAACGAGTTCCTCGAGGAGAGCCCGAACGAGGCGCGACAGATCATCCAGAAGGCGATCGCCGCCTCACGCGCGCGCCACGCCGCACGCAAGGCTCGTGAGCTCACGCGCCGCAAGAGCGCGCTCGACAGCTCCGCTCTTCCCGGCAAGCTCGCGGACTGTCAGTTGCGGGATCCCGAGTCGACCGAGCTCTACCTCGTCGAGGGCCGGTCCGCGGCCGGCTCGGCGAAAGACGGCCGCGACCGCACGTACCAGGCGATCCTGCCTCTGCGCGGGAAGGTGATCAACGCCGAGAAGAACCGGATCAACAAGGTGCTCTCGAACGAGGAGATCCAGGCGATGATCACCGCGATTGGGACGGGCATCGGCGACGAGTTCGACGTTTCGAAGCTCCGCTATCACCGGATCATCCTGATGACGGACGCCGACGTCGACGGCTCGCACATCCGAACGCTGATCCTCACCTTTCTCTACCGCAACATGCCCGAGCTCGTCGAGCGAGGGCACGTCTACATCGCGGTGCCGCCGCTGTACCGGGTCAAGTTCGGCGGCCAGGAGCTGTACGTCGAGAAGGAGTCCCAGTTCGAGGACCTCCTCGTCCGCGAGCGGATTAAAGACATGCTCGTCAGAGACGGCGCCGGCGACGAGTCGACCTTCACGGAGGCCAAGTACGGCCGCTTCGTGAAGGAGCTCGTGCAGTTCGAGGGGTATCTCGGCCGCCTCCGCTCCGATTTCGGGGGCCCGGCCGCGGACTTCGTCGTCGAGCACCGGCTGGTCGAGATGGACGCGCTCGTGCCCGCCGATGTAGAAGGCGCCCTCGCGGCGCTGGGGCCGAACGGCTATGAGGTCGCGGTGATCGAGCATGACGCAGAGAGCCTTCGAGCCAAGGTGATCGAGCGGGAGACCAGCGCCGCGTCATTCGTGACCGTTCCGGCGGAGCTGCTCGCCTCGCCGTTCTACGCGCGGCTGCGCCAGGCCTACATGAAGCTCGTGGGCATCGTCGGCCGCCCGCCGTTCCGCATCGCCGCGGGGAAGAAGACCCGCGAGGCGCACACGTTCGAGCAGCTGCGCTCCGAGGCGTTCGCCCTCGCAAAGGACGGTATTCAGGTCAGCCGGTTCAAGGGCCTCGGCGAGATGGACGCAGATGAGCTGCGAATCACGACGATGGACTCCTCCAAGCGCACGCTCATCCGCGTCGAGGTCGAGGACGCCACGGGCGCCGACGAGATCTTCTCGAAGCTGATGGGCGACCAGGTCGAGCCTCGCCGCCTGTTCATCGAGCAGAACGCGAAGGACGTGAGGTTCCTGGATGTTTGACCGCGGAAATGCCCGCGCATGTTCCGCGGGGGCGGGTTGACCATCGCTTCGCTCGGTGGAGTTGATGAATGTCTGAGCTAGAAACAGGCGCCCTGGGTCCCGGGCGGATCGAGACGCGCGAGCTCGAGCAGGAGATGCGCTCGAGCTTCCTCGACTACGCGATGAGCGTGATCGTCTCCCGCGCCCTCCCGGACGTGCGCGACGGACTCAAGCCGGTGCACCGGCGCGTCCTTTACGGGATGCACGAGTCGGGCATGCAGCCGAACCGGCCGTACAAGAAGTGCGCGCGCATCGTCGGAGAGGTGATGGGGTCGTACCACCCCCACGGCGACACCGCCATCTACGACACCCTCGTCCGGATGGCGCAGCCGTTCTCGCTGCGCTACCCGCTGGTGGACGGCCAGGGCAACTTCGGGAACCTGGACGACGATCCGGCCGCCGCGATGAGATACACGGAGTGCCGGCTCGCGCGCATCTCCACGGAGATGCTGCGCGACATCGACGCGGACACGGTCGACTTCCAGCCCAACTACGACGAGTCGCGCCGCGAGCCGAAGGTGCTCCCGTCACGGTTCCCCAACCTGCTCGTCAACGGCTCGTCCGGGATCGCGGTGGGGATGGCCACGAACATGCCGCCCCACCATCTCGGCGAGGCGATCGACGCGATCGTCGAGCTGATCGACGACCCGTCCGCGGACGTCGAGCGCCTGATGAAGCACGTCAAAGGCCCTGATTTCCCGACGGGCGCGATCGTCGTTGGCCGCTCGGGGATCCGCGACGCCTACCGCACCGGCCGAGGCCGGATCGTGATGCGCGCGCGGGCCCACATCGAGGAGCTGCGCGGGGGCAAGTCCGCGATCGTCGTGACCGAGCTTCCGTACGGCGTCAAGAAGGGCGGTGACGCGGGCGTCATCCGCAAGATCGCCGATCTGGTGCAGGACAAGGTGCTGACGGAGATCTCCGATCTCGCCGACCACTCCGACCGGCAGGGCATGCGGATCCAGATCGACCTCAAGCGCGACGCGATCCCGCAGGTCGCCCTGAACAAGCTGTTCAAGCACACGCCGCTCCAGACGACCTTCGGCTACACCGCGGTCGCGCTCGTCGACGGCGTGCCGCGCACGCTCTCGCTGCTCGAGCTGGTCACGCACTACCTCGAGTACCAGCGCGAGGTCGTCACCCGCCGCTCGAAGTACGACCTCCGCCAGGCGGAGCGCCGCGCCCATGTCCTCCAGGGCTACCTGAAGGCGCTCGACAACATCGATGCGGTGATCGTGCTGATCCGCGCGGCAGACGACACCGACGACGCGCGCGAGGGTTTGATGCGCGAGTTCGAGCTCTCCGAGATCCAGGCGCAGGCGATTCTCGACCTCCGGCTGGCGCGCCTGACCGGGCTCGCCCGCAAGGAGATCGAGGACGAGTACGCCGATCTGCAGGAGCGCATCGCGGAGCTACGCGGGATCCTCGGCGATCCGACGCGGGTGGACGGCTTGATCAAGGAGGAGCTGGCGGAGCTGCGCTCGATCTACGGCCGAGCCGACGACCGCCGGACAGAGATCATCGCCGGCGAGGAGGATCTGGAGCTCGAGGACATGATCGCGGAGGAGGACATGGTGATCGCGATCACGCGCTCGAACTACATCAAGCGCCTCCCGGTCACCACGTATCGCGAGCAGCGGCGCGGGGGCATCGGGGTGATGGGGATGGACATGAAGGACGACGACTACATCGAGCACCTCTTCGTCGCCTCGACGCACGACTACATCCTCTTCTTCTCGAACGTCGGCAAGGTCTACCGCCTCAAGGTCCACGAGCTCCCGCTCGGGTCACGCCAGTCCAAGGGCCGCGCGATTCAGAACCTGCTCCCGTTCCGCCAGGACGAACAGGTGCGCGCGGTGATCCAGACCCGCAGCTTCGAGGAGGCGGAGCTCCTCGTCTTCGGAACGAAGAACGGCGTGGTCAAGAAGACGAAGCTCGCCACGTACAACACCTCGCTCAAGGCCGACGGCATCATCGCGATCAAGATGCGCGAGGGCGACGAGCTGATCGGCGTCAGGCACTCGACCGGGACGGACGACGTGCTGATGGTCTCGCGCAAGGGTCAGGCGATCCGGTTCCACGAGTCCGACGTCCGGGCGATGGGCCGGGACGCGTCGGGTGTCCAGGGGATGCGCCTGCGCGCGGGCGACGAGGTGATCGCTCTGAATATCGCGAGCGACGATGCCGACCTGCTTGTCGTGACCAAGAACGGTTTCGGCAAGCGAACCCGGGTCTCCGACTATCCCGTCAAGGGGCGAGGCGGGCTCGGGGTCAAGACGGTGCAGCTCACCGAAGCCAAGGGCCAGCTCGCGGGGGCCCGCGTCGTTCGGGAGGGCTACCAGGTGATGCTGATCTCGACCGGTGGGACGGTGATCAAGATGGCGGCCGACGACATCAAGCGGTCGAGCCGCGCCACCCAGGGCGTGATCGTGATGCGGTTGCGGGAAAACGAGCTGGTCTCGAGCCTCGCGCCGGTCGTCGATGACGGTGACGAGAAGGGTGACCCTGGTGACTCCCCCGAGCCGGAGAACGGCTCGCCCGCCACAAATCTCCCCTAAACCTCCCTCGGATGGGGGAGATTTCTAAGTCAGCCCTTTCCGATATCGGAGCTGACAGCTATATGTTTGAACGCAGGTTTCCCCCCGTCCAATGGAAAAAGGTGTGCGAATGTCAGTGAGTCGTCAGGTCGACCTTCTCGAGCCGATCAACCTATCCGAGCATCTGGACAAGATCGAGCTCTATCTCGGCCAGGTCTGTCAGATCGCGGGCATCTCGAAGATGCAGCTCGACTACTGGACGAACAAGGCCCAGATTCCGACGAAGGGCAAGAAGCAGCGCATCTACGACATCGAGGCGCTCGAGACCGTGATGTTGATCAAGCAGGCGAAGGACAAGGGGCTGAATCTCGGCGCAGCGATCGACGCGGCGCGCCGGTTCCGTGACCTCAGCTCCGAGCCTGAGGTGGACACGCAGGTCTTCTAGCCAACGCCGTCGGGAGATCGATTCGAGGCCGCCTCCGGGCGGCCTCGCGCGTTCCGGAGGCGCTCGGCCGCCTCTTCCGGGGGCAACGCGTTGACGAAGATGCCGGCGCCGAGCTCGAGCCCGGCGAGGATGCTGAGGCGTGGGAGCAGCACCAACCGCCATTCGCCGGCGGCGTCGTGGAGCCACGCGTTCAGGGGGACAGAACCCTCGAGCGCCTGGAGGCGCCGGATGAGCTCGGCGAGCAGCTTTAGGGCGGAGGCCAGCAGCTCGCTGTCGAAGGCGCCACGCTCCGGCTGGAGTGGCGCGATCGCGGTCTCGTAGGGAAGGCGAGCAAGACGCGGGCACCGTGCGACGACGCCGGCGTGCTCCAGCACCAGCTCGCCCTCGAGCGCAGGCTCGGGCTGGGGCGGCTCGGGGAGCCAGGCGAGCTGCGAGTGCGAGTGCGGCAGGCTGGAGCCCGCCTCCCGGCCCTCGTTGACGAGCGCGTGCAGGTATCCCGCCGGCTCTTTCGCACGCCGCTCCTGCCACGCGGCCGCGACAAGCTCGACCTCGCCGTCCTCTAGCTCTGCGAGCGAGCGGGTATGCCGCCGCGAGTGGATGACGACCTCCTGGCGCTCCAGAGCCGGATAGAGATTTGGCACCACCCGCACGGACCAGTCGCCCGCGGCGGGCAGGACGAGCGTGTGCGGCGGTGTCATCTCCTCGTGCCCGGCGCAGAAGGGACAGCGCCCCAACTCTTCCGCGGTCGGCGGCTCCAGGACGGGACGGGCGGCGCCGGGTCTACGCGCTCGGCCGGGTGCGATCGCGACCGTTCGGCCCGTGGTCGGGTCGCGGCGGAGGTCGGTCAGCGGTCGGCGCGGTCGGCACGTTCGAGGAACGGCCGGATCAGGTCGACCGGCGCCGGGAAGATGATCGTCGACGAATTCGTACCGCCGATCTCGAGCAGGGTCTGCAGGTAGCGGAGCTGGAGCGCGATCGGATGCTTCTCGATCACGATCGCCGCGTCCTTGAGGCGCTCGGACGCCTGAAACTCGCCCTCGGCGTTGATCACCTTGGCGCGCCGCTCACGCTCGGCCTCTGCCTGCCGCGCCATCGCCCGCTGCATCCCGCCCGGGATCTCGACGTCCTTGACCTCGACGATCGAGACCTTGATCCCCCACGGGGCCGTCGACTCGTCGATGATCCCCTGCAGGATCGAGTTGATCTTCTCGCGCTCGGAGAGGAGCTCGTCGAGCTGGTGCTGGCCGAGCACGGAGCGCAACGTGGTCTGCGCGATCTGTGAGGTCGCGACCATGAAGTTCTCGACCTGGACGATCGCGTCCTTCGGCTCGACGATCCGGAAGTACGCGACCGCGTTCACCCGCACGGGGACGTTGTCCTTCGTGATCACCTCCTGCGGAGGAATGGTGAGCGTGATCGTCCGGAGGTCGACCCTGACCATCCGGTCGACCACCGGGATCAGGACGAAGAGTCCAGGTCCCTTTGGCTGGGGGAGCAGCCGCCCGAGCCGGAAGACGACTCCGCGCTCGTACTCCCGCGCGACCTTGATCGCCTGGAAGAGGAACAGCACGACCAGCAGGGCGATCGCAGCCAGGATGATGAGCGCGGCGTTGATACGGCGATCCTACTCGGCCGGGCGCACGGTCAGGACGAGGCCGTCCAGTGACTCGACGCGCACCCGTTGCCCCGGGCGAAGCTTTTCACCGATCGAGCTCCGCACCTGCCACAGCTCGCCGTTCACCCGAACACGCCCGTCGGGTCGCACCTCACCCACCGCCCCGGCGATCGATTGCGGTCCGAGCGTCGCCGGACGGTTTCGAACCTGGAGCGCCTTCCCGACCGCGAACGCCCATGCAGCTCCCAGCCCGACGGCGAGGCCGATCACGAGCGGTTTCGAGGTGTGGTACGGCGCCGGCGCGTTCTGGAAGAGCATGATCGAGCCGACTGCGAGGCAGACGAGCCCCGCGAGGGTCAGAGCGCCATGGCTGGTGACGTGCAGGTCGACGACGAGGAGCGCGATCCCGAGCAGCAGGAGCACCAGGCCCGCCCAGCTGACGGGCAGGACGGAAAAGCCGTACAGCGAGGTGACGAGCGCGACCGCGCCGAGCGCGCCGGGCAGGACGACGCCCGGGTGGAAGATCTCGAAGCCGATTCCCGCGATCCCGGCGAGAAAGAGCAGCGAGATCACGTTCGGGTCGATCAGCGTGTTCAAGAGCCGGGTGAGGAAGCCCGGCCTGGCGGTGTGGGTCGTCGCGCCCCCGAGATGAAGAACGAAGCCCTTCGGTTTCGTTCGGTATCCGTCCAGCTGGCGCAGCAGTGCAGGGAGGTTTGGCGCGATCACGTCGATCACGTGCCGCTGGAGCGCCTCGCGGGCGGGAATGCTCTTGGCGTCCCGGACCGCCTGTTCGGGGAAGGCGGTGTCTCGTCCATGGCTGTCCGCCAATGCGACGATCGACGCGGCGGCATCGTTCACGACCTTGTGGCGGAGGTCCTTGCCGAGGTCGCCGCCCCCGGAATCGATCGGCGTAGAGGCGCCGATGTTCGTCTGCGGCGCCATGGCGAGTACGTCCGCGGCCTCGGAGATCCAGAGGCCCGCAGAGCCCGCCCGAGCGCCCGCCGGAGAGACGTAGACGATCACCGGGATCCGCAGCGCCAGCTCCTTCTGGAAGATCTTCCGCATCGAGGAGGACAGGCCCCCGGGCGTGTCGAGGAGGATCACCGCCGCGTCGTAATGCTCGCGCTGAGCCCGGTCGAGCTGGTGGTTCACGTAGCCCTGGGTGACAGGATTGACCTCGAGGTCGTCGTCGAAGTGAATCGCCAGCACCCGCGCCGCCGAAGCCGAAGCCGGGAAGGCCAGGGCGCACAAGGCGGCCGAGGCCAAAAGTACCCGCAAAAGGCGGATCTTCAACGCGTAAGGATTCTATCAAGGCAGGGTCTGAAGCCTTGTGGCCGAAGGCTGCCTTTGCGACCCTGGGGATGGGTCCGCCATCGAATGAGGATGCTTCTGCTCGCAGCCGCCGCCCTGCTCGCTGCGCCCGCCGGCGCGCACGCTGAGGCCACGCTCACCTCACGCGAGGTGCCGCTTCACGGCGCGCGGTCGCTGGCCGCCGCTTCGCCACGGCAGTTCGATCTCGTCGGCCTGCACTGGCGCGGGTCTGGCAGCGTCGAGTTCCGGACGCGCTCGACCGGCGGCCGTTGGGGGCCGTGGCGGACCGCGGCGCCCGAGGCGGAGGATCTGCCGGACGATCCGGAGGGGATGCGCTCGAACGGGTGGCGAATCGGGAACCCTTACTGGACGGGTCCCTCCGACAAGGTCGCCTACCGCCTGCGGGGAACGGTCTCTCGCCTGCGCGCCTATTTCGTCTCGAGCCCTTCGGACGGGCTTCCGCCCAGGCGACTCTCAGTTGCGGGCTCGCCGTCTGTGATCCCGCGTCTGTCATGGGGCGCGAACGAGGCGATCCGTCGCGCGCCTCCGGCCTACGCGGGCGGAGTCCACTTTGCCCTCGTCCACCACACGGCCGGCGCGAACACCTACTCGCCCGCCCAGTCGGCGGCGATCGTACGCGGGATCGAGATCTACCACGTGAAGGGAAACGGCTGGAACGACATCGGCTACAACTTCCTCGTCGACCGCTACGGGCAGGTGTTCGAGGGCCGCTACGGCGGCGTCGGCAGGAATGTGATCGGCGCGCACGCCGAGGGCTTCAACACCGGCAGCGTCGGTGTCGCCGTGATCGGAACCTACGGATCGGCACAACCAAGCGTGGCGGCGCAGACGGCGCTTGCGGGTCTGCTCGCCTGGCGGCTCGATCTCGCGCACGCCGACCCGCTCTCGACGCTGACCTGGACCTCGGGCGGCAACCCGCGCTTCCCGGCCGGAACTCCCGTTTTCCTTCGCGCGATCTCGGGCCACAGGGACACCGGCTTCACGAGCTGTCCGGGCAACGCCCTGTACGCCCGGCTGGGAGCGGTCGCCGCCCAGGTGGCCGCGGTCGGGCTGCCAAAGCTCTACGACCCCTTGGCCTCGGGGGATCCCGGTGCTCTCGTTCGCTTCCGGGGTCGGCTTACGACGGCGCTCCCCTGGGTCGTCACGGTCACCGATCCATCGGGCGCGACCGTCGCGACGGGAACCGGCACCAGCACCGAGATCGACTGGGCATGGGACGCCGCCACTGCTCCGAAGGGGCGCTATGCCTGGACGATCTCCGCCGGGGCCGACGTCCGGGCCGCGAGCGGCTTCGTCGGAGCGGTCCCGATCCCCTTGACGCTCGGCAAGCCGCTCGCGTCACCCGCGACGATCTCGCCGAACGCCGACGGGAAACAGGATCGCAGCACGATCACCTACCGGCTCAGTGCCTCGGCGACGGTAACCGCGGCCCTGCGGGCCCCCGACGGCCGGCAGCTCGCAACGCTGTTCCGAGAGCGGAAGCGGCCCGGAAAGCAGTCGTTCGCCTTCACGGCGGATGGGGTGGCAGACGGGCGCTACTCGATCGTGCTCAGCGCGTCCGATGGAAAGGTGACGGTCGTCTCCGAGGTCGCGATTCTCGTCGACCGCACGCTCGGAGGCTTCAAGCTTGCCTCCGCCGCGTTCTCTCCCAACGGCGACGGCCGCCGCGACGCCCTCGAGCTTTCGTTCCTCCTCGCCCGCTCTGCTCATGTCCGGGTCGAGGTGAAGCAGGGCAAGCCGCTGGTCGCGGCGCTGTACATGGCTGACCTGAACGCAGGGCCCCAGACCGTCGGTTGGGACGGGCTGACGTCCGGAAAGCCCGCGGCGGACGGCGTCTACGCGGCGGTCGTCACGGTCGCGACGCCGCTCGGAGTGGTCGTCCACACGCTGCCTTTTCGGATCGACACGAGGGCTCCTGTCCTCCGCGCCGTTTCGTTTCGGCGGCTCGTCTTCCGCGTCGATGAGCCGGCCCGAGTGCGCGTGGTGGCTGACAGGCGAGCATATTTTCGCTCGGTTCGAGCGGGCAGGTTCTCGCTTGGCCGCTCCGCGCGGGTGGTCTCTGCACGGGCCGATGACGTCGCTGGAAACGTCAGCCGGACGCTCCGCTGGCATCGATGACGGAATCACCGCGTTCTTGGCGAGTCCGTCGGTCATCGCGCTAGGTTAGATTCGCGGCGTGCAACTTCCCCGTCGTGCCACCCGTCGAATCGAACGATCTCTTCGGGCAAGCCCACTGGTCTACGCGAGGTTGAGTGATCCGATTCTGGTGACACGCGCAAAGGATGGGGACGGGGGAGCGCTCGAGGCGTTGTGCGAGCGGCATGCCTCGCGCGTGGAGAAGCTCGCCGCGCGTGTTCTGCGCGACCCGGAGGACGCCCGCGACGCTGACCAGGAGTCGCTCGCGAAGCTCTGCGCCCGGATCCGCCAGTTTCGGGCTGAGGCGCAGTTTGCGACGGCCAAGCGCTACGCCCACCGTGGGCGGAACGATCTCCGGGACCGGCTCGCCGCCGTCGACCGGCCCGTGGCATGACCGCGATCGTGCTCGGGCGGGCCGAGATCGAGGAGATTCTTCCGCATCGCGAGCCCTTTCTCCTGATCGACGAGGTGCTCGAGCTTCGCCCCGGTCAGGGGGCGGTCGCGCGCAAGACCGTTCGTCGGAACGAGTGGTACCTCGGCGGCCACTTCCCCGGCCGACCGGTGATGCCCGGCGTCCTGATCGTGGAGGCGCTCGCGCAGACGGGCGCCGTCGCCGTACTCAGCGAGGAGGAGAACCGCGGCCGCCTGGCGCTATTCGCGGGCATCGACGACTGCCGCTTCAAGCGCATCGTCGAGCCGGGGGACATCCTCGATCTGCGGTGCGACCTCGAGAAGGTGCGCGGCCCGATCGGCCGTGGCAAGGCCGAAGCGCGGGTGGACGGGCAGCTTGCGTGTCGCGCGACGCTCACGTTTGCGGTGGAACGGACGTGATCGGGAAGGCCGAAGGGCGCCCCGTCTCGATCACCGGGATCGGAGCCTACGCTCCCGAGCGCGTGCTCTCGAACGAGGAGCTCTCGATCCTCGTGGACACGTCGGACGAGTGGATCATGGAGCGAACGGGTATCCGCGAACGGAGGATCGCCGCCCCGGAGCAGGCACTCACCGACCTCGCCTTTCCCGCAGCGCAGGCTGCCCTGGCTCAGGCCGGCATCGAAGCGAAGGACGTCGATCTGCTCGTCTGCGCCACGGTGACGCCCGACATGATGTTCCCCACCTCGAGCGCGCTGCTCGCCGACAGGCTCGGCGCTGTCGATGCAGCCGCCTACGACCTGCTCGCCGGGTGCACCGGCTTTATGTACGCGGTCGCCCAGGCTTACGGGATGATCGCGGCGGGGCTCTCCGAGCGGGCGCTTGTCGTGGGCGGAGACGTGCTCTCCCGGATCCTGGACTGGACCGATCGCTCCACGCTCGTCCTGTTCGGCGACGGCGCGGGGGCTGTCGTCCTGGAGCAGGTGGACCGCCCGGGCTTCCTCGGCTTCGAGCTCGGTGCGGACGGGGGTGGCGGTATTCACCTTTCGCTTCCGGGGAGCGGTTCGCGCCGGGTCGAAGACGCCAGCGCCAACGGGTTCGTGCACATGAACGGCCGCGAGGTCTTCAAGTTCGCCACCCGCGTACTCGTCTCGTCGGCCCATGCTGTGCTGGAACACTGCGGGCTCACCGTCGACGACGTCGACGTCTACGTCCCACACCAGGCGAACGTGCGGATCATCGAGCATGCCCGGGCGAGGCTCGGCATCCCGAAAGACCGTGTCGTGATTAACGTTGACCGTTATGGCAATACTTCTTCCGGCTCGATCCCGCTCGCGCTTGCGGATGCGCAGGCTGATGGTCTGCTTGCGGACGGCAAGCTCGTGCTGATGACCGGAATGGGCGCCGGCCTGACCTGGGGGTCGGGTCTCCTGCATTGGACCGAACCGAGGGTGGCATGAACAAAGGAAAGGTTGCATTTTGTTTTCCCGGCCAGGGCTCGCTCGAGGCCGGGATGGCGCGCGAGATCGCGGAGGCTTCGCCGGAAGCGATGAACGTCCTCCGTCGCGGCAGCGAGGCATCCGGCCTCGACCTGGTCCACCTCTGCTTCGATGCGCCGGAGGACGAGCTCGTCCAGACCGAGGTGCAGCAACCCGCGCTGGTCGCCACGAGCCTGGCGGTGCTGGCGGCAATCCGCAAGCGGGGGATCAAGCCGGACTTCGTCGTCGGACACTCGGTCGGGGAGTTCGCGGCCCTCGCCGCGGCTTCCGCGCTCAAGCTCGAGGAGGCGATTGCGCTCGTGCGGGAACGCGGACTGGCGATGGCCGATGCAGCGAAGAAGAATCCGGGTTCGATGGCGGCGATCCTCGGCCTCGACGACGAGGTCGTCGAGCGGATCTGCCGCCGGATCCTCAACGTCTGGCCGGCGAACTACAACTGCCCAGGCCAGATCGTCGTCTCCGGCGAGCACGCTTCGGTCGACGAGGCCTGCGCGACCGCGACCAGCGAGGGCGCTCGCCGCGCGGTCAAGCTGCGCGTGTCGGGGGCCTTTCACAGCCCACTCGTCGCCCGAGCCGCCGATCGCCTGCGGCCGGCGCTGGACAAGGTCAAGTTCGCGGAGCCGTCGGCGCCCTTCATGTCCACCGTCACCGCCAGGATCGAGACCGCGAAGCGAATGGCCCCGCTGCTCGTCGAGCAGCTGACCGCGCCTGTCCGCTTCACGCAGGCCGCCCAGGCGCTGATGCGAGAGGGTGTGCACACCTTCGTCGAGGTGGGGCCCGGGAACGTCCTGTCCGGCCTCGTCAAGCGGATCGACCGGAACGCGAAGACGATCTCGGTCAGCACCCCGGAGGGAATCGACAGGCTCGAGGAGACCCTCGGCGCTGCCTGAGCCAGCTGCGTTCGCGTCGCTCGGGGGAAAGACCGCCCTCGTCACCGGCGGATCACGCGGGATCGGGCGCGCGATCGTGCTCGAGCTGGCCCGGGCGGGGGCGAGCGTGACACTCGGGTACAGATCGGGTCAGGAAGAGGCCGAGGCCGTGGCCGAGGAGGCGGGCGCGAAGGCCGTCCAGGCGGACGTCTCCGTCCCGGACGAGGCGAAGCGGCTGGTGGCCGAGGCCGGAGACCTGGACATCCTGGTCAACAACGCGGGCCTGACGCGCGACGGCCTGATCGTGCGGATGTCCGACGACGACTGGCACGACGTGATCGGCACGAACCTTGGCGGGGTTTTCCACACGTCTCGGGCCGCGGCGCGCGGCATGATGAAGCGGCGCGGCGGGGCGATCGTGAACATCTCCTCCGTTGTGGGCCTGCGAGGCAACCCGGGCCAGACGAACTACTCGGCCTCGAAGGCGGGGATCATCGGGTTCACCAAGGCGCTGGCCCGGGAGCTCGGAAACCGCGGCGTGCGCGCGAACGTCGTCGCGCCGGGCTATGTGGATACTCGTTTGACCCAGATCATCGCCGACGAGATGAAGAGCCTGATGCTCCAGAACACCCCGCTCGGTCGCTTCGGGACCCCGCGGGACATCGCCGGAGCGGTACGGTTTCTTTGCTCCGACGACGCCTCGTTCATCACGGGCGAGGTTCTGCTCGTCGACGGCGGGCTGGGGATGTAG
This sequence comes from Gaiellales bacterium, assembly GCA_038237865.1. Lineage (GTDB taxonomy): Bacteria > Actinomycetota > Thermoleophilia > Gaiellales > Gaiellaceae > 3-1-20CM-4-69-9. The sequence goes on from JBBRYG010000015.1 coordinate 21,350, forward strand.
TGAGCACAAACGGCAGACGGCGGGTCGTGATCACCGGGCTCGGCGCGGTGTCACCGCTCGGCAACGACGTGGAGACGACCTGGAAGAATCTGCTTGCGGGCGAGTCCGGGGCGGGCCCGATCACGCACTTCGACGCGACCGACTTTCCCGTCCATTTCGCCTGTGAGCTGAAGGAGTTCGACCCGAGGCAATGGCTGGATCACAAGCAGGCGCGGCGTATGGACCGCTTCGCGCAGATCGTCGTCGCGGCGGCGCGGCAGGCCGAGGCGGACTCCGGGCTCGACATCAAGGCGGCAGGAGACCGAGTCGGCGCGTCCGTCGCCACCGGAATCGGCGGCCTCCAGTCCTACCAGGACTGCTACGACACGTTGCTCAAGCGCGGAGCCGATCGCGTGAACCCGTTCGCGATCCCTTGTATCATTCCGAACATGGGCGCCGGCTGGGTGTCGATGGAGCTCGGCACTCGCGGCCCGCTCTCGTCGCAATGCACCGCCTGCGCGGCCTCGAATATGGCGATCGGAGAGGGCATGGACGCTATCCGGCTCGGCCGGGCGGACGCGATGATCTGCGGAGGCACGGAGGCGGCGATCAACGAGGTCGGGATCGCCGGCTTCGGAGCGATGCGAGCCCTCTCGCGGCGAAACGACGACCCGAAGCGCGCGAGCCGGCCGTTCGACGCTGCCAGGGACGGCTTCGTGATGGGCGAGGCGGCCGGGATCGTCGTGCTCGAGGCGCTGGACCACGCGCAGAGTCGAGGCGCGAAGATCTACGCCGAGTTGACCGGGTACGGGCTCTCCTCTGACGCGATACACATCACAGAGCCGGATCCGACGGGTGAGAACCCGGCGAGGGCGATGCGGAACGCGTTCGCCGACGCCGGAATCGATTCGGACGAGATCGACTACATCAACGCACACGGAACGTCGACGCCGCTCGGCGACGCCGGCGAGACGCGGGTGATCAAGCTCGCGCTCGGGGAGGAGAAGGCGCGCAAGACACCGGTCTCCTCGACGAAAGGGGCGACCGGTCACTGCCTCGGCGCTGCAGGCGCGATCGAGGCGGTCTTCTCGATCCTCGCGATCCGCGACGGGAAGCTTCCGCCCACGATCAACTACGAGACGGAGGATCCTGCCTGCGATCTCGACTACATCCCGAACGAGACGCGTGAAGCAGACGTGCGCGTCGCGGTCTCGAACTCGTTCGGCTTCGGCGGGCACAACGCCTCGATCGTCCTGGAGCGCTTCGAGACCTAGCATGGCCGAGCGCTGGGCGACGTTCGACTGCTACGGGACGCTGATCGACTGGAACGGCGGCATCCGGCGCGAGCTGGAGCGGCTGTTCGGCGTCGAGGACGCGTCCCGGCTGCTCGAGCGCTACCACGAGCTCGAGCCGAACGTCCAGGCCGAGGAATATCGCCCGTATGCCGAGGTCCTGACCTTGACGTTGATGCGGCTGGCGGAGGCGGAGAGTCTCGCGATGCCGGAGGGTGAGGCAGATTCGCTTGCGCGCTCGCTTCCGCACTGGGAACCGTTTCCCGAGGTTCCGCGCTCGCTGTCGGACCTGCGCGCGCGCGGCTGGAAGCTTGCGATCCTCTCCAACTCCGACCGCTCGCTGATCGCCGGATCGCAGGAGCGGATCGGCGTGCCGTTCGACGCGACCATCGTGGCGGAGGACGTCGGCTCCTACAAGCCCGCCTACGGCCATTGGCAGCGCTTTCGGGACGAGACGGGCGCCAGCGACTCGGGGCACGTCCATGTCGCTGCGAGCCTCTTTCACGACATCGCACCGGCGAGCGAGCTGGGGCTCACGTCCGTCTGGATCAATCGCCTGCAGGAGAGCGCGGGGCCCAGGCCGCCAACGCGCGAGCTCGCCGATCTCACACCACTGCCGGAGACGCTGGATGAGCTGGTCCCTTCCTGAGGGCTTCACTGTCAGGTCGGCGACGATGGACGACGCCGATGCCGTCAACGAGCTGATCGTGGCGGCGGACACGGCCGTGCAGGGCTGGTCGGACTCCACCATCGCCGACGTCCGGGAATGGTGGCGGCGAGACTGGGGCGAGCCCGACCGCCGGCTCGTCGAGGGCGACGGCCTTGCCGCGTACGCGGAGGTCTTCGATCACGGCGAGCTGGCGGAGCTCGACGGGTACGTCCACCCCAGCTCCAAGGGCCGAGGTCTGGGCGCCTGGATGATCGCCGCGGCCGAGGAGCGCGCGCGAAGGCGGGGGAAGGCGCGGATCCAGGCTTGGTGCCTCGCGCCCGATGTCGACGGGCGGTCGCTCTTCGAGTTGGCGGGCTTCCTGGAGGCCCGCCGCTTCTACCGGATGCTGATCGAGCTCGACCAAGCGCCTCCCGAGCCAGACTGGCCCGAAGGCCTCCAGGTCGAGACGTTTCGCGACGAGGACGCTCGGACGTTCTACGACACCCTTCAGGATGCCTTCGCAGAGGAGTGGAACTTCGTTCCGGAGCCGTTCGAACGTTGGCTCGAGTTCCGGCTTGAAGCGCCCGACTTTGATCCGACGCTCTGGTTCCTCGTACGCGACGGCGAGGAGGTCGCAGCCGTGCTCCGGTGCGATCGCCGGCGCTTCGACGCCGGTTGGATCGGCGCCATCGGCGTGCGAAAACCATGGCGGAAGCGTGGCCTCGGACTGGCGCTCCTCCTCCACGGGTTTGGTGACTTCCATCGCCGCGGCGAGCGCAAGGTCGCGCTCGGCGTCGACGCGCAGAATCCGACGGGCGCGACCCGGCTCTACGAGCGCGCGGGAATGCACGTGGCCTACGAGGCGATCGCCTTTGCCAAAGAGATCCCAACAGAGGTTGCCCCATGAGCGCCGCCGCGCAGGCCGAGGCCCCTTCCCCTGCTCAGAGGCCACACGTCAGCCCATGAGCCGGCTCCGCGCCAAGTGCCCCGACTGCAGGACCTTCACCGCCGTTGCCCTCGGTCCGGAGTACGAGTGCCACTCCTGCGGCCGCGCCTTCGGCGCCGGTCTCGTCCGGGTGCCGCAGGCCTGGGGGGACGGCGGCGAGGCGATGGCGCAGGCTGCCTACCTCGAGCTGCCGTATCCGGAGGCCGCCATTGTCGAGGCGAGCACGCTGGAGGAGCAGAACCTCGCGCTCGCAGCCGATCTGCCGGAGCGGCCGGTTGTCCTTGGCGGGGACTGTTGCGCTCACATCGGTGCGGTCGAGGGACTCGCCGCCCGGCAGGGGCGGATGGCGCTGATCTGGCTCGACGCCCACGGCGACCTGAACACCCCGGAGACCTCACCCTCGGGCAACGTGTGGGGGATGCCGCTGCGGATGATCCTCGACTCCGGAGCGGTCGACCCGAAGGACACAGCGCTCATCGGCGCCCGCGCGCTCGATCCGGCCGAGGAGGACTACCTGGCCGAGGCCGCGGTGCATACCGGTGAAAACGCCGTTGCCGGCGCGCTCGAGGATGTCGCCTGCGTCTACGTGGCGCTCGACGCGGACGTCCTCGAGCCGTCCGAGCTCTCCGTCTTCATGCCCGAGCCGGGCGGCCTCTCCACCTCACAGGTCGAGGAGATTCTGGGCGACGTGAGCCGGCGGGCGAGCGTGCTCGGGGCCGGCTTCACCGGCCTGAGCTTCGAGCCGTCGAACGTCGAGCCGCTGACACGATTTGCTGCCGCAGCCGGCCTGTAACCGTCCCGGCGAGGGGCGAAGTCTAAACTCGACACTCCATGCCATCCCGGATCGATGTCTCGATCGAGCACAAGAACGCCCCGGAACCGCCCCAGCGGAGCCACCCGAATACGTGTCCCAGGTGCGATTCGCACTACCGCGACGACGAGCTCGACGCCGCCCTTTGGGTCTGCCCGCAGTGCGGCCACCACTTCGCGATGAAGGCGGCGGCCCGGATCGCCTCCCTCGCCGACGACGGAAGCTTCCACGAAGAGGCCGTCGATGTTCGGTCGAAGGATCCCCTGGCCTTCTTCGACCTCCGTCCCTACACGGAGCGACTCGCCGAGGCGGAGCTCAAGACCGGGCTCGGCGAGGCGATGGTGATCGGCCGCGCCGAGATCGAGGCCAAGCCCTGCCAGCTGGCGGTGATGGACTTTTCCTTCATGGGGGGCTCGATGGGGAGCGCCGTCGGGGAGAAGTTCTCCCGAGCCTGTGACGCGGCCGCGGAACGCGGCGTGCCGCTCGTGTCCGTCTCCGCGTCCGGTGGCGCGCGCATGCAGGAAGGGATTCTTGCGCTCATGCAGCTGCCCAAGACGGTGGCGGCTGTCGAGGATCTGAAGGACGCAGGGAGTGCCCTCTTCAGCGTGATCGCCCATCCGACGACCGGAGGAGTCCTGGCGAGCTTCGCGAGCCTCGGGGACGTGATCGTCGTCGAGCCCGGCGCGTTGATGTCCTTCGCCGGCCCCCGGGTGGTGCAGCAGACGACACGAGAGAAGCTTCCCGATGACTTCGGCCTCGCTGAGGCGAACCTCAGGTTCGGCCACGTCGACGCGGTCGTCGCACGCCCCCAGCTGCGTGCTTATGTCGGCCGGCTGCTGCGCCTCTTCTCAAAAAATGGCGACTGACCAGGAACTTCGGCTGCGCGAGCGGCTCGCGCGCCTGCGGAACGTGAACCTGCTCGGCGGGGCCCGGTTGTCGGGCGAGCTGGAGAAGCTCCAGCGCCAGCTCGAGCGGATCGCCGAGGAATCGACCGATGAGGAGATCTGGCGCTCGGTCGAGCTCGCGCGTCACCAGGACAGGCCGTACACGCTGGATTACGTCGAGCGGCTGCTGGACGACTGGGTCGAGTTGCACGGTGACCGCGGCCGCGGTGACGACCATGCCATCGTCTCCGGTCTCGGCCGGCTCGACGGCCGCACCGTCGCTCTCGTCGGGCAGCAGAAGGGACGTGACATCAAGGATCGGGTCGATCGAAACTTCGGATCGGCGCATCCCGAGGGCTACCGCAAGGCGATGCGAACGATGGAGCTCGCGGACCGGCACGGGTTTCCCCTGATCACGCTCGTCGACACCCCCGGCGCCTACCCGGGGGTCGCAGCCGAGCAGCATGGCCAAGGTGGGACGATCGCCCGGTCGCATTCTCTCATGGCCCGGCTCGGGGTGCCTGCAATCGCGTGCGTGATCGGCGAGGGCGGCTCCGGCGGCGCGAGCGCCCTTGCCCTGGCGGACCGGGTGCTGATGCAGGAGAACGCGATCTACTCCGTCATTTCCCCGGAGGGTTGCGCGGCGATCCTCTGGCGCGACGCCGGCGAGGCGAAGAAGGCGGCGGCGGCCTTTAAGCCGGACGCTCTCCACTGTCTCGATCTCGGGGTGATCGACGGGATCGTGGACGAGCCCGAGGGCGGTGCCCACATGGACCACGACGGAGCCGCGCGGCTGCTGGGCGAGAGTCTCCGGCGGCACCTCGAAGAGCTCGAAAACGTTCCGGCGGACGAGCTGAAGCGTAGGCGGAGAGCGCGATTCCGCTCGCTCGGCGTTTACGCCTGAGCCAACTCGTCCGACTGCTGTCTTAGTGCAGATTGCCTAAGGATGTAGCAGGTTTGTGGCGAAGCGGTCGGCGAGCTCTCCACAACATCCACAGTGTTATCCCCTGGTTTCTCTACGACCTCGGGCCGGAAATCCGGCCCGAGAGTCGGCACCTCGCTGGGTGGAGAAGCCTGTTTGGAAGGATACGCACCTTCCTTCGAACCCAGCTTTTGCCGAGTTCGGCCGCCGCCAAACACGGGTATCGGAGCTTCGTGGCCCGACTGATCTGGAGTGGAACGATCTCGGCGCGTGCTCGCGCCAAGACGCGACCGCGCGCTAAGAAGAAAGCATCTTGAGCGACCAGCTTCGCGACTACAAGCGGAAGCGCGATCCGAAGCAGACACCCGAGCCTTTCACAGCTGGATCGCGCCCGCAGGGCGCGATCTTCGTCGTTCAGCGCCACGATGCACGTCGACTGCATTACGACTTCCGGCTCGAGCGCGACGGCGCGCTCGCGAGCTGGGCCGTGCCGAAAGGCGTTCCCCTACAGCCCGGGCAGCAACATCTGGCCGTCCACGTCGAGGATCACCCCCTCGACTACGCTACGTTCGAGGGCGAGATTCCCAAGGGGAACTATGGGGCCGGCCTGATCGAGGTCTGGGACAACGGCACCTACGAGCTCGTCGAGGAGAAGCCTGGCGGCGGTCTTACCGTACGTCTCCACGGCAAGCGGCTCCAGGGAACGTGGGCCCTCGTTCCGGCAAAGCTGAGCGGTGACCCGAAGAACTGGTTGATCATTCGCAAGCGAGACGAGGCGGCAGCCGAGCGAAGCCACGGCGGCCCGTACACGCCGATGCTTGCGACACTGGCTCGCGAGATTCCGTGCGGAGACTCGTGGTCGTTCGAGGTCAAGTGGGACGGCTACCGCGCGCTGGCGGAGGTCTCAGGGGGAGAGGCCACGCTCACGAGCCGAAACGCGAACGATCTCACCGCCCGCTTCCCGGGCGTGGCGAAGGAACTCGAGAAGGCGCTGAAGACCCCGGACTGCGTCGTCGATGGCGAGGTGTGCGCGCTGGACGACGCCGGGCGCTCCAGCTTCTCCGCGATGCAGCAGGGAGAGGCCGGCACGCCGATGGTCTTCTATGCCTTCGACGTGCTGGAGATCGAGGGAGAGGGGCTGGTCGACCTGCCGCTGGTCGAGCGTCGCAAGCGCCTCGAGCGTCTGCTCGACCGCCGCAACCGCACGGTGCGTCTCTCCGAGGCGTTCGACGACGGCGAGGCGCTGCTCGAAGCGGCGAAGCAGCAGCAGCTCGAGGGCGTGATCGCCAAACGCCTCGATTCTCGGTACGTTCAGGGCAAGCGCACTCGCGACTGGCTGAAGATCAAGACGCACGGCCGGCAGGAGTTCGTGATCGCCGGGTTCACGAAGGGTACGGGCCGCCGCGCCACGAGCTTCGGCTCGCTCGTGCTCGCCTACCAGCGCGGAGACGAGCTGGTGTACGCGGGCAATGTGGGCACGGGGTTCACCGGCAAGGAGATCGAGAAGCTGCTCGACCGGCTGCGGCCGCTGAAACGGCCCGGGTCGCCGTTCGCCGTCGTCCCGAAGATGCCGAAAGTGCGGCGCTCGGACGTCGTCTGGGTCGAGCCCGAGCTTGTCTGCGAGATCGAGTTTGCGGAGTGGACACACGACGGGCGGCTCCGGGCGCCGTCATACCAGGGGCTCCGCGACGACAAGTCGGCGGCTCAGGTCCTCCGGGAGCTACCGGCCACCGATCGCGTCGAGGCGGGCGGCAAGGAGCTGAAGCTCTCGAATCTCGACAAGGTCTTCTTCCCGGACGAGCGGATTACCAAGGGCGACTTGCTCGAGTACTACCGGGCTGTCGCGCCCGCTCTCGTCCCGCATCTGAAGGGTCGGCCGTTCACCATGATCCGCTATCCCGACGGGATCGAGGGGAAGCACTTCTTCCAGAAGGACGTGCCCAGCCACCTCCCCGACTGGATCCCGACGCATCGCGCGCTCGTCTCGACCCGCGAGCGGTCGACGACGAAGAAGTGGGTCAACTTCGCGGTCGTCAACGACGAGGCGGCGCTGCTCTGGATGGTGAATATGGGCTGCATCGACATGAACGCCTGGTACTCGCGCGCCGACCGGCCGGACCGGCCCGACTTCGTCCTCTTCGATCTCGATCCCTCGCCGGACGTTGGCTTCGCGGAGACCGTCGAGGTGGCGCTGCTCGTGAAGCAGGCGCTCGACGCGTTCGGGCTCGCCGGCTTTCCCAAGACCTCGAGCGCTGACGGGATTCACGTACTCGTTCCGATCGAGCGCCGTTATACGTTCGAGGACACACGCCGGTTCGCCGAGGTCGTCGCCGGCGCGATCGCCCGGACGAACCGCGGCCTGGCGACGACGGAGTGGACGAAGTCGAAGCGGCGCGGCGTGCTGATCGACTCGAACCAGAACGGTGAGGGAAAGACGATCTCCTCGGTCTACTCGGTCCGCCCCCGACCAGGTGCGCCCGTCTCGACGCCGCTCCGCTGGGAGGAGCTCACTCCCGATCTGGACGCACGCGCCTTCACCATGGACGTCGTGCTCGACCGGATCCGGAAGCACGGTGACCTGTTCGAGGGCTTGCTGACGACGAAGCAGCGCCTGCGCGGCGCTCTCAAGGGCGGCTAGGAGGCGCGGGCTACCGAAGACACTCGAGAAACCTCTTCCGGTCGCCGCCCGCCGGCCGAACCTCCCAGAAGACGAGGACATTGGCTTGTCGCTGCACCAGCCCCTTGTCCCGAATCTCGCGCAGCTTGAAGGCTGCGCTTCCATGAGTGTGCTCGAACAGGAGCGCCCCGCTCGTGAGCCCGGGCGCGAAGCGGGCAACGAACGTGACAGCTCCTTCCTCGGCAAATTCCGCGAAAGTGTCGCCTTTGACGGGCAGGATCGAGAAGCCCTGTGCTTCCAGGCAGGTTGTTGTCTCCGCTCTGGTCGCGTGGCTCTGCTTCCCGCAACCAGCAATCAGCACGGTCAAGACGACTGCGACCGCCGCGTTGCCTTTCAGGTAGATGCCGCCACCATCCGTCGCAGGAGCGTGAGCGCCCCGTCCTTGTCCAGCAGCTCGTTCAGGTTGCCGCACTTCGGCGATTGCACGCAGGACGGGCAGCCGTCCACACACGGGCAGCCTTCGAGCATGCGAGCGGTGTCGGCGACCCAGCCCTCGAACGCCTCGAAGCCCCGCTCCGCGATGCCGACGCCGCCCGGATGGCCGTCATAGATGAACACGGTCGGAAGCCCTGTCTGAAAGTGGACGTTCGTCGAGAGCCCGCCGATGTCCCAGCGGTCGCACATCGCCCACAGCGGGAGGAGCGCGATCATCGAGTGCTCGGCGGCGTGGAGCGTGGCGAGGAGCTTTGGCATCTCGCCCAACCCCTCGAGCTGCGTATCGGCCGGGACGTACCAGATCGCCTCGGTCTCGAAGCTCGTCTCGGGCAGGTCGAGCGGAACCGTCTCCAGCGTCGCCTGGTCACGGATGGATAGCTTCTTGTAAGCGACGACCTGCTCGGTGACGGAAACGCGGCCGAATGCGAGCTCGAGGCCGCAGCGACGCTCGCTCCGTAGGGTCTTCTCGATCGCCGTCGCCGTCTCCTTCTTCGCCTGCGTGTAGTAGTCGCCCGTGTAAGGCGTCACGACCGCAGCCCGTGCGGTCAGGTCGAGCTCGCGGACGAGGTGGCTCTCGCCCAGGTGGAGGTAGATCGCGCCCTCGTGAACCGTCGAGTACGCCCGCTCGCGCTCGATCAGGCCGAGCACGGCCCCGGTCTGTGCCTCGACGATCGTGAACGAGTCGGCGTTCGTGGAGCGGAGCGGCACACGTGCTGCGGGGTAGTCCTTTCCGGCCCAGACCCAGCCGGCCTTGGTGTGCTTCAGCTCGGGCAGAAGCGGCGCCCGCTCGAGCGCTTCGGTGCCGAGCGTCGCCCGGTCGGCATCGTCCACGGGTGCCTCGAAGGCGGCCGCGCGAACGTGGCCGTCGAGCACGCGCGGGTTTGCGTGGTCGAGGATTGCGGCCTCCACACGTCGTGAGAGCAACATCTCGGGCTCGCGCATGAAGTACTGGTCGAGCGCGTCTTCGCTCGCGACCAGGACCGCGAGTCCATGGCCTCGCCTGCCTGCCCGCCCCCACTGCTGGCGCAGCGACGCGACGGTGCCGGGAAAGCCGACGGAGATGGCGCAATCCAGGAGCCCGATGTCGATCCCGAGCTCGAGCGCGCCGGTGGCGGAGACGCCGAGCAGGTCTCCGTCGACGAGCCGCCGCTCGATCTCGCGCCGCTGTGCCGGCGTGTAACCGGCGCGATACGGCGCCAGTCGCGCACCGATCTCGGCGTCGACCCGGTCGACCGTGAACCGATGGATCAGCTCGGCCGCCTTTCGGCTCTTGGCGAAGCAGATCGTGCGGAGCCCGCGAGAGACCAATCCGGCCATGACGCGTGACGCCTCGCCGAGCGGGCTCACGCGGAGCCCGAGCTCCGCGTCGATCAACTCCGGGTTCCAGAGCGCGATCGTGCGTTCCGCGCGAGGCGCCGCGTCGCGGTCGACGACTGTCGCATCGATGCCCGCCAGCGACGAAGCGAGCTCACCCGGGTTTGCGATCGTCGCGGAGGCGAGCAGAAACTGCGGCTCGGCCCCGTAGACCGCAGCGAGCCTCCGCAGCCGCCGCAGCACGTTGCCGACGTGCGAGCCGAACACGCCGCGGTAGACGTGCGCCTCGTCCACGACGACGAAACGGAGGTTGTGCAGGACGTCGGCCCAGCGATCGTGATGGGGGAGGACGCCGACGTGGAGCATGTCGGGGTTCGTGAGGATCAGGTTCGCCCACTTGCGGATCTGCCAGCGCCGCTCGCTCGGCGTGTCGCCGTCGTAGATCGCCGCGCGGACGTTCGGTCCCTTCAGCTCCGCCAGCGCGCGAGCCTGATCCTGCGCAAGCGCCTTCGTTGGGTACAGGTAGAGCGCGCGGTTCTTGGGCTCGCGCGCAAGCGCGTCGAGGACGGGCAGGTTGAAGGCTAGGCTCTTGCCGGAGGCGGTGCCCGTCGTGACGATCACGTGGCCGCCGTGCGCGGCCGCGTCCCAGGCCTCTCGCTGATGCACATAGAGCTCGGCGAACGGAAGTGCCTCCCGCAGTCGAGGGTGCAGCCCTTTCGGGAGGGGTGCAGTGCGGGCTTCGACGGGGTCGATGGTGGAGAGATGTGCGAGCTCCTCCCCATCGAGAAGGTCGTCCCAGAGCGTGGCGCTGACGGCCATCGCCGGATGGTAGCCTCGGGTCACCGGGGTGCCCCGCGGGGCTGAGATCACACCCGCCGAACCTGATCCGGGTCATGCCGGCGAAGGGAGACATGTCCGTTCCACGCGCTCTCACGATTGCCACGTCCGACTCGGGCGGCGGCGCAGGGATCCAGGCCGACCTGAAGGCGTTCGCTGCGGCAGGTTGCCACGGCATGTCCGCGCTCGTCGCGCTGACCGCCCAGAGCACGACGGACGTCACGGCCGTGCAGACGCTTCCCCCGGACTTCGTCCGGGCGCAACTGGACGCCATCTACGGCGACATCGGGGTCGACGCGGCGAAGACCGGGATGCTCTTCTCCCGCGAGCTGATCGAGACGGTCGCGGGCTGGCTGGGCGAGCACCCCGTGCCGCTCGTGGTCGATCCGGTCATGGTCGCGAGCTCAGGTGCAAAGCTCCTGCAAGACGACGCCGTCGAGACACTCGTCGGGCGGTTGTTCCCACTCGCCACGGTCGTGACGCCCAATCTGCTGGAGGCTGAGGCGCTGGTGGGCGGCGGCGCGCGTCATGACCTCGCAGAGCGGCTTCACGAGCTCGGCGCGGCGGCGGTGATCGTCACAGGCGGGCACGGCGACGAAGCGGTCGACCACCTCTTCGACGGAGACCGCCACATCGAGATCGCGGTGGAGCGCCACCGGATAGCCGCGACCCACGGGGCGGGCTGCACGCACTCCGCCACGCTCGCTGCACTTCTTGCCCGGGGCGAGTCGCTCGAAGACGCCGCCCGCGGCGCGAGCCGAGCGGCCTCGGCGGCCGTCCGGCACGGTCTGCTCGATCTTGGAGCAGGCGAAGGACCGGTCGACGTCCTCAACATCCAAGGAGCCGTATGAGTCTTTCTCCCGGCACGACCCTCGCCCGGCTGCGCGAGCTGAAGCCGCTCGTCCACCAGATCACGAACTACGTCGTCATGAACGAGACCGCGAACGCAACGCTCGCGCTCGGCGCGCTGCCCGTGATGGCGCACGCCCGCGAGGAGGTGGAGGAGATGGTCGGGCTCGCCGGAGCGCTCGTGCTCAACATCGGAACGCTCTCGCCTGCCTGGGTCGAGGCGATGCTCCTGGCCGGCAAGAGCGCGAATAGAAGCGGCATCCCGGTCGTGCTGGACCCCGTCGGGACCGGAGCGACCCGGTACCGCACGGAGACCACCAAGCGCATCCTGGACGACGTGGACGTGGCTGTTCTGCGCGGGAACGCCGGGGAGGTTGCGACCCTGGTCGGAGTCGCGGCCGAAGTGCGAGGCGTCGAGTCGATCGGCGCAGGTCAGGAGCCCGCAGAGCTGGCCAAGACCGCAGGGGAGCAGCTCGGCCTCGTCGCTTCGGTTACCGGCGCCGTCGACCACGTCTCCGACGGTCAGCGCGTGCTGTCGGTGGCAAACGGGCACGAGCTGTTGGGGATGGTGACCGGAACCGGCTGCATGTCGAGTGCCCTGACCGGCTGCTTTCTCGCCGGGAAGCCCGACGATCCCCTCGAGGCTGCCGCCGAAGCACTCGCCGCGTTCGGGGTCGCCGGCGAGGATGCCGCTCGTGAGGCCAAGGGCCCTGGGTCGTTCCACGTGAATCTCTACGACGCGCTCGCCGGGCTCGACCCAGGCTCCCTCGACGGTCGCGCGAGAATCTCGAGCGGATGAAGCTGCACGCGATCGTCTCTGACACGGCGACTGCGCAGCTCGCAGCGGAGGCAGGCGCGACGGTCGTCCAGCTCCGCCTCAAGGGCGCGACCACGCGCGAGGTCGTCGAGCGCGGGCGCGAGATTGCGGAGCTGTGCCGGCTCTCGGGCGTGACCTTCGTCGTCAACGACGATCTCGAGGCGGCTCTCCAACTGGGGGCTGACGGCGTCCATCTCGGTCGCGAGGACGAGGGAGCGGAGCGCGCCCGCGAGGAGCATCTGATCGTCGGACGCTCTGCAACGAGCCCGGACGAGGCCAGGAAGGTGTCCTCGCTTGCGGACTACGTCGGGGCGGGTCCGGTGTGGTCGACGCCCACGAAAGCGGACGCGGATCCGGCCATCGGGCTCGACGGACTGGCGGAGATCTGCGCCCTCGTCTCCGTCCCGGTCATCGCCATTGGGGGGATCGACCCCTCGAACGTCGCCGAGTGCCTTGCAGCGGGCGCCTCCGGTGTGGCAGTGGTCCGCGCGGTCGCCGAGGCGCGCGCGCTGCGAACGGCGATCGATGCGTCTTTCTGAAGTCGGCGAGCTGGGACTTCTCGCGGAGCTCGAGCGGCGCGGGCTCGCTCGCGGAATCGAGCACGACGCGGCCCGGGTCGGCGAGCTCGTGGTCACCCAGGACGCACTCGTCGAGGGTGTCCACTTCCGCCTGGACTGGATCTCCTGGCGCGAGGTGGGCTGGCGCGCCGCGGTCGCCAACCTCAGCGATCTCGCCGCCTCCGGCGCAGAGCCGATGGGGCTGATCGTCACGCTTGCGACGCCGGGGGACACACGGGTCGAGGACGTGATCGAGCTCTACGAAGGAATTGCCGAGACCGCTGTTCCGGTCGTCGGCGGCGACACCACGTCCGCGTCGCAGCTTGTCCTCAGCGTCACCGCGGTCGGCCGCTCCGATCGCGTGCCGGGCCGCGCAGGCGCGCGACCTGGCGACTTGCTCGTCGTGACCGGTCCACTCGGATCCGCCGGAGCGGCATTTCGGAGGCACGCCTACGCGCGGCCGCCGCTTCGCCTGCTGGAAGGCCGGGAGCTAGCGGCGCACGCTCACGCGATGCTCGACCTCTCCGACGGGCTTGCCGTCGACGCGGGCCATGTTGCGCGCCGCTCGGGCTGCAGGGTGGTGCTCGAGCTCGAGCGCGTCCCTTTGGCCGAGGGCGCAGGGCTCGCAGACCTCGGCTTCGGCGAGGACTACGAGCTCCTCGCCGCGGTCGACGACCCCGGACGCTTTCCGGTGATCGGGCGCTGTGAGGACGGCGAGGGCGTGAGCCTCTTGCTTCACGGCGAGCCTTACGAGCTCGCCGGCTGGGAGCACTTCTCCTAGAGGAAGTCGGCGAGCGCTCGCTCGTAGTGCTTGCGCGGCCGTGCGCCGACCAGCGTGTCCCGTGGTTCGCCGCCGGCGAAGACGATGGCCGTCGGGATCGAGAGGACGCCATACCGAGCGGCCACCAACGGGTTCTCGTCGATGTTCACCTTGGCGAACTCCACCCTCCCACGCGCTTGGAGCTCGAGCTGCTCCAGGATCGGCTCGACCTTCTTGCACGGCCCGCACCACGGCGCCCAGAAGTCGAGCACGATGGGGGTGTCCGCCTGCAACACGTCGCGCTCGAACGTCTCGTCGGTCACCTCGAACACGCCTGCAAGGGTAGCCGCGAACCTTCTCCCGACGTGGCTTCTTTGGATACGTCGGGGGACTGTCCCCAGCCATGTCCCAGCGAGCCGCGTTTCGTTCAGCCGTATCCGACCGAGCCTGTTGTGGAGAAAGCGTCACAGTTTCGGCACACACGGGTCAGACCCAGCCGGTTCGGACCTGTCTGGCGGGGCGGGCTAGCAGCGGCGCAGCAGGGCACCGAGCCGAAGCGCCGGAACCTTCCAGATCGCCTCGAGGACGATCGACCGGGTCATCTTCGACCCGCCCTCTTCCCGGTCGACGAAGTGGATCGGCACCTCGGCCACACGAAACCCGGCTCGAAGGGTTCGATAGGTGGTCTCGATCTGGAAGGCGTAGCCCTTGCTCTCGATCGAGCCGAGGTCGATCGTCTCGAGCACCCGGCGCCGGTAGCACTTGAAGCCACCCGTGAGGTCGCGGATGCCCACCCCGAGGAGAACCCGCGCATACCAGGAGCCGGCGGCCGAGACGAACCGGCGAACGGCGCCCCAGTCGCCGATCGTGCCGCCCGGGACGTAGCGGGAGCCGAGGACGAGGTCGGCCCCGCCCGCCGCGGCGATCAGCCTCGGCACGTCTGCGGGGTCGTGGGAGAAGTCGCAGTCCATCTCGAGCACGAGCTCGGCCCCGTCCGCGAGCGCGCGCTGAAACCCCGCGAGGTACGCCGGGCCCAGGCCCTCCTTTCGCTCACGGTGGAGGACGTCCACGTGGTCGAGCTCCCCGGCGAGCGTGTCGGCGATCACGCCTGTCCCGTCGGGCGAGTTGTCGTCGATCACGAGCACCCGGACACCAAGCTCGCCGAGGGCGCGCAGCATCGGCTCGAGGTTCTCGCGCTCGTTGTAGGTGGGTAGACAGACGGTGGTTCGCACGGGCCTATGATCGCCGGATGAGCAAAGCGCTGCCCCGGAACGGCGATCTTGCGGAGCAGCTCGAGCTCCTGGCCGATCTCCTCGAGCTGGAGGGAGAGGCTTCTTTCCGCGTGCTGGCGTATCGCCGCGCCGCCACGCGGATCCGCGAGACGGCCGGGTCGGTCGCCGAGCTCGCGCTCGCAGGCCGAGCCAAGGAGCTGAGTGGGATCGGGAAGACGATCGAGGAGAAGATCGTCCAGGTCGTCGACGACGGCGAGATGCACGCGCTCACGAAACGGAAGGGGATCGTTCCGGCCGAGGTCGTGCTCTTCATGCGGTTGCCCGGGCTCGGCCCGAAGACCGCAGCGCGCATCTGGAAGGAGCTCGGCGTCACGACGATCGAGGAGCTGAAACAGGCCGCGCAGAGCGAGCGACTCAGAACGCTCGCCGGGCTCGGGGCCAAGTCCGAGGAGCGGATCCTGAAGGCGCTGGCCGAGAAGAAGCAGGAGCCGTCAGACCGCCGGCTCCTCGGGGATGGTCTACCGGCGCTGCTGGCCGTGGTCTCCGTCCTGCGTGAGCATCCGGCTGCGGTCGAGGTCTCGGAAGCAGGCAGCGCGCGACGCCGGCGGGAGACCTTTCGCGACCTCGACATCATCGCGACGGCAACCGACCCCGAGGCGCTCACCGACTACTTCACCAACCTGCCATGGGTGATCGAGGTCTCCGCCAAGGGGCCGACGAAGGCGACCGTACTCTCGAACGAGGGCCTCCGCTTCGACCTCCGCGTCGTCCCGCCGGAGTCCTACGGCAACCTGCTCCAGCACTTCAGCGGCTCGAAGGACCACAACATCGCTCTTCGCGAGCGTGCGGTGAGGGACGGACTGAGCGTCTCCGAGTACTCGATCACGGTCGTCGAGAGCGGGAAGGAGCTGAAGTTCGCAACCGAGGCGGAGGTATACGAGCGGCTCGGCTACCAGTTCATCCCGCCTGAGCTCCGGGAGAACGCCGGCGAGCTCGAGGCCGCGCGCAAGGGCGATTTACCGGCGCTGGTGGAGCTCGCGGATATTCGCGGGGACCTGCACTGCCACTCGACCTGGTCGGACGGCAAGCACACGCTCGAGCGGATGGCTCTCGCAGCCCGCGAGCGCGGCTACGCGTACCTGGCGATCACCGACCACCCTCGGGGGACGCTCGCCGAGCAGGATCTCGAGGTCGACGGCCTGAACGAGCGCCTGGCCCCGTTTCGGATCCTCAAGGGAATCGAGGTCAACATCAAGGTCGACGGTGCGGTCTCGCTTCCCGAGGAAGTCCTGGCCGAGCGCGATTGGGTGATGGCCTCGCTCCACGCCGCGTTCGACCGGAACCCGACGGAGCGGATCATGGCCGCGATGGAGAACCCGCACGTCCACTGCATCGGACACCTGACGGCTCGAAAGATCAACATCCGTCAGCCCGCGCCGATCGATGTCGAGCACGTCGTCGCCAAAGCGGCCGAGACCGGCACCTTTCTGGAGATCAACGCCCAGCCGAACCGGCTCGACATCCGAGATGTGCACGCTCGGCTCGCTGGTGAGGCGGGTGTCAAGGTCGTCGTCAACACGGACGCGCACGAGGTTCGTGCGCTGAAACACATGGAGATCGGCATCGGCCAGGCGCGGCGAGCCTGGCTGACGAAGGAACAGGTGCTGAACACCCGTACCTGGCCGCAGATCCGGAAGCTGCTGTAAATGACTGCGAGCTCGGTCTTGCAATCGACGGGCCGAAGAGTCCGCGAGAAAGTTGCGTTCGCTACGAAACGGGGTAATCTGGAGGACGCTGGTATGAGGGGAAAAGAGCTGATCTGCGGAGATGCCGCTGGGGCAGCGGCCTCGATCTCTCATCACTGGAATCCTTGGGTCTGTTCCCTCGGATGTACCGCTTCCATTGAGAAGGAGGGACATGATGCGTAAGCGACTTGCGCTGCCCGTCGTGCTAGGGGTGGTCGTGGTCTTTGCGGCAGTCCTGGCAGCCGGATCGCAAGGGAAGACGGACGTTGCGTCTTCCAGCCACGCGACCGCTGCTTCGGGGTCGGTGACGTTGTCCGGCTGGTCGGTCGGGAAGACGGAAGAGGAGCTGCTGAATCAGGTCGTGTCGGCGTTCGAGCGGAAGTTCCCGAAGATCGACGTCAAGTACGACTCGATTCCGAACTACGACCAGGCGATGCTGGCCAAGTTCTCGGCGCGCAAGCCGCCGGACGTCTTCTACCTCAACTCGGAGAAGGCGCCGACCTGGATCTCCCAGGGTCTGATTGCGCCGCTGAACTCGTACGTCTCGAAGTCGAAGTTCCCGACGAAGCCTTTCTATCCGCGCCTGCTCGGGGCCTTCAAGGCCAAGGGCAACACGTACGGCTTCCCGAAGGACTGGTCACCGCTGGCGATGGAGGTCAACCTCGACCTGCTCGCGAAGGTGGGCGCCAAGCCGCCGAAGACGTGGGCGCAGCTGCGGTCGGTCGCGCAGAAGCTGAAGAGCGTCATGACGGGCACGGCGAGGCCGATCTGCCTCGCGACCGAGTGGCAGCGCATGCTCGCTTTTGTGTACCAGAACAAGGGCAGCGTCCTGACGAAGGGCCGTCCGACGTTCACCTCGCCGGCGGTCAGGCAGGCCGTCGAGTACTACGTCGGCCTGCAGCGCGACGGCCTGGGGAACAGCCCGGCGAAGCTCGGTGCCGGCTGGTGTGGCGAGGCGATCGGCAAGGAGAAGGCTGCGATCGCGTTCGAGGGGAACTGGGCCTACCCGTACCTGCCCGAGACGTTCCCAGGACTCAAGTGGCGGTTCTATCCGATGCCGAAGGGCAAGGTCCCCGGGACATTGGCCTTTACCGTCGCGTACTCCACCAGCCCGGCCTCGAAGAACAAGGCCGCGGCCTGGGAGCTGATCAAGTACCTCACCGGCCCCGCCGGGATGAAGCTCTGGACGAGCAAGGGCCTCGCGCTGCCGGCTCGATCGGACGTGAAGGTCAACTTCCCGGCGCCGAGCCGAAAGCCACTGCTTTCGGAGGCGGGATACGCGCACGTCTGGATCTGGCCGAACGGCTGGGACAAGGTCTGGACGGTTGGCAACAACGAGCTCGGCGCGGTCTTCGAGGGGAAGCAGTCGATCCCCGACATGCTCTCGAAGATCCAGAGCGAGGCGCAGTCCGCACGGTAGTGCGAGTCCGGTAGGAACGACGCTCCCTCCCTCCACTCCGGAGGGAGGGAGCGCCCTTCGACAGGGGGCGGTTGTTGGCGACCAGGGCGAGGACCGACGAGAAGACCCTCGGCTCCGAGAAGCTTCGGGAGGCTCTCGTGGGCTACGGGTTCATCCTGCTGCCCCTCGCCAGCTTCTTCGTCTTCTCGATCTACCCGTTGATCTACGCCCTGTACATCAGCTACTTCGACTGGGGCGCGCTCGGCAAGATCGACAACGTCGGGTTCGGCAACTACCGCGAGATCTTCGACGACTTTCTGTTCCGGAAGGCGCTCAAGAACACGCTCCTGTACACCGCGGTCGTCGTCCCCTGCCAGATGGCCCTCGGCCTCTCCATGGCGGTGATCGTCAACCAGGCGCTGCGCGCGCGGACGTTCTTCCGGGCGGCGTTCTACTTCCCCTCGCTCGCTTCGTCGGCTGCGATCACCGCGATCGCCCTCTACCTGCTCAGCTCCGATGGACTGCTCAACTCAATCATCGGGAGCGTGCGCGGCGAGACATACGCCCATTCGTGGTTCGGTGAGTCCAGCACCGCTCTCCAGTCGATCATGGGCCTGAACATCTGGACCACCTCGGGGACGATGATGCTCTTCTACCTGGCGTCGCTCCAGTCGATCTCGACCGACGTCTACGAGGCCGCGGCGATCGACGGCGCCGGTTCGTGGCGGACGTTCTGGAAGATCACGTTCCCGCTCCTGAAACCCGGCCACTTCTTCGTCGCTGTCATCTCGGTGATCGGCTCGCTCCAGATCTTCGACCAGGCGTTCTTCGTCTCGGGCGGGGGAGGGGGTCCGAACTACTCGACGATGACGATCGTGCTCTACCTCTACAACACCGCGATCAACGAGGTCAGGTTCGGTTACGCGTCTGCGGTGGGAATCGTGCTCTTCGTGATCATCTTCACCCTGACGTTGGGCCAGCGGCTCCTGTTCGGCCGTGCGGAGTCGGCGTGACGACGGGTGACTCCGAGAGCAGGCTCCCGCCCGTCCCGCCCGTCGTCGCGGCGGAGCAGCTGGCGCTCGAGGGCGAGACCGCTGCCGGGACGCCGCCGCCGCCGTCGCTTCCGGGCCGCGAGCGGGCCGACACGGTTCGGCGGATCCTCGCCTACGTCGGCCTGATCCTGATCTCGATTCTCTTCTTCGTCCCCTTCCTGTGGAGCATCTCGACCTCGCTCAAGTCGCTGCCGGAGACCGCCGGGTTCAACTTCCTGCCCGCGCACCCGAGCTTCCGCGCCTACGACAGCGCGATCACGAGCTTCAACTTTAAGCGCTACTTCGCCAACAGCGTCTTCCTCGCCACCGTCGTCACCATGACCAACCTCTTCCTGTCCTCGCTCGGCGGCTACGCCTTCGCGCGGCTGCGCTTCCCCGGCCGCGAGCTGCTGTTCATGCTCGTACTCGGGACACTGATGATCCCGAACGAGCTCCGGCTGGTGCCGATCTTCCAGATGCTCACCGACTCCCCGGTCTTCCACCTGCATCTGATCGGGACCTACCAGGGCTACTTCCTGATCAACCTCGTCGGTGCGACGACGCTGTTCTTGATGCGCCAGTACTTCCTCACGATTCCGAAGGACTACGAGGAGGCCGCGAAGCTCGACGGCGCCGGCTACTTCAAGACCTACCGGCGCGTGATGCTGCCGCTCGCCGGTCCGGCGCTGGCGGCGGTGACGATCCTGACGTTCCAGGGGACGTGGAACGACTTCTTCTGGCCGCTGATCATCTTCCTGGGTGACGAGTCGAAGTACACGCTCCCGCTCGGGCTGTTCCAGTTCCGGACGCAGTACCAGACGCTCTGGCCTCAGCTGATGGCGGCCAGCGTGATCGCGATCGTGCCGATTGCGCTCATCTACGTCTTCTTCCAGCGCTACTTCATCGCGGGCGTCACCGCCGCCGGCGTGAAGGGTTGAACCCGGACCTCGGGACGACGCCGCTCGGGGGGGCTGCCCGGCCGTTGACCTCGGACCTCGGGACAACGCCGCTCGGGGGGGCTGCTCGGCCCTTGGGCGCCGCCGGCGCGCTGCGTGCAGCCGCCGCCGACTTCTACCACCAGTCCTGGAGGCTCGCGATCCTGAATACGGCGCTCGGGGCGCTTCTGCTCGTGGTTGCCTACTCCGTCCTGTTTGCCTCCGCGCTGTACGCCCTGGCTGCGCTGCTCGTCCTCGTCCTCGTCGGGGGGCCGCTGGCGGTTTCCCTGATGTACGCGGCTGTCACGCTCGCCCAGACTGAGGAGCTGATGCTGCGGGACGCGCTCGTCGTCGGGCTGCGCGCACACTCGCGTCGCGGCCTTGCCCTCGCGGCGCTCGCCGGCGCGGTCGCGCTCCTCGGCGTGACCGCGATCCGCTTCTACTCGAGCCGGGCGTGGCCACTCGCGGTCATCGTCGGAGATCTGCTGGCACTCTTCGCGATCACGCAGATCTCGCTCTGGCCGCGCGCCGTCTTCGAGCGTGAGCGCCCGCTTCACCGCGTGGCCGGCGATGCGCTGATCGACCTCTTCCGTCGTCCGGTCGCGTCAACGGGCCTTGCACTCGCACTCGTGCTCGTGAATGTCCTCGGAATCGTCGCCGGGGTCATGCCCTTCCTCACGCTTACGATTGCCTATTCGTTCCTTGCCGCCGCGCACTTCAGTCTTCCCGGGAACCCCCTGCGCGGGCCGGCGGTCGAGAGTTAGCACCAAGGCACCGCTTGACGGTGCCGACCCTCAGGACGCGCGGGCTCGGCCCGTGCGTCCGTCTGAAATGACCGGTCGACCCGATCGAACTTCAACCCCGAACGGCCCAAGGCACCGCTTGACGGTGCCGACCCTCAGGACGCGCGCGCTCGGCCCGTGCGTCCGTCTGAAATGACCGGTCGACCCGACCGAACTTCGTCCCCAGCGGCTCTAGGCCGTGCGCCGGAGCCGCGCCGCGCCGATGCGGGAGTCCGCCATCCCGTAGTAGACGTCGGCGGTGCCGTCGCTCCGCTCGTCGAGCGCGGTCGGGAAGACGACGTTCGGGACGATCCCGTCGCGCTCCTCGTGTGTCTCCGGCTCGAGCAGCGGCTCGCGCGAGCGGGCGGTCACCTCCCAGACCTCGTCGGGATCGAGCACCAGCGCGCCCGCTGAGTAGCGGACCGCCGGCTGGAGGTCGGCACCCGTGACGAGCCGGCCCGAGACGCCGTGGTAGAGCAGGAGCCAGCCTTCGGGCGACCGCAGCGGAGGCGGGCCTGCTCCGATCTTGAGCTCCTCCCAGGGCTGCTCCGGGAACGCGACGGGCCTGTGTCCACGGAAGCGAATGATCCGGCCCGGGTCCTGCTCGACCTCGTCCGCCGGTGCAAACGAGACCCAGATCCCCGGCTGGGCTTCGTCGTCCCCTGCCGGCCGGTGGAGCATCGCGTACGAGAGCACGCCGTCCGGCGCCCGCACCGGCTCCGGGAACAGGACCGCATCCTTGTTCGCGCACTCGCCGAAGTCGGTCAGGAGGGGCGGATCGGGTGCGAACGACGCGCGGCCGAGCCGCTTCCAGCGCTCGAGGTCCGGAGAGGCGGCGATCGCGATGCGGGGACCGAGGGGGCCGTAGGCCGTGTACGTCATCAGGTAGAGCCCGAGCCGGGCGACGTAGGTGATCCGGGGATCCTCCACACCCGCGGTCTGCGCGTTCCGCTCCCAGTCCTCCTCGGGCTCGAGCGCGAGCCCGAGGCGCTCGACTCCTGCCGGGACGTCGTCCTCGAAGCGAACGCGTGCGCGGCCGATCCGCGAATAGTTGCCTTCGGCGACGAGGCGCGGGAAGAGGTAGAGCTCGCCGTCGGCGCCACGCGCGGCCGCGGGGTTGAGCACGCCCCAGGCCTCCTTGGGGTCGTCCGGATCGCGTTCCAGCACGACGCCCAGGCGCTCCAGCGCATACGGAGGACAGCTCATGTGGCCATTGTCACGTTACGATCCCGTCTGGCGCGGGAAGGAGGGTAGCGATGGCCAGTGTGACCTACGACAACGTCAGCAAGATCTTTGACGATACGGCTGCGGTGAAGGATCTCGACCTCGAGGTCAAGGACGGCGAGTTCATGGTGCTGGTCGGCCCATCAGGCTGCGGCAAGAGCACGGCGTTGAGGATGCTGGCGGGGCTCGAACGTGTCAGTGACGGTCGCATCCTGATCGGCGAGCGGGTCGTCAACAACGTGGCGCCTCAGTCACGGGACATCGCGATGGTCTTCCAGTCGTACGCCCTCTATCCGCACATGACCGTGTACGACAACCTTGCCTTCGGACTGCGCAACCAGAAGATCCCGAAGAAGGACATCGACCGGCGCGTTCGGCGGGCGGCGGAGATCCTCGACCTCGACCCGCTGATCAAGCGGAAGCCGAAGCAGCTTTCCGGGGGCCAACGCCAGCGAGTTGCGCTCGGTCGCGCGATCGTTCGCGAGCCCGAGGCGTTCCTCATGGACGAACCTCTGTCGAATCTCGATGCACAGCTACGCGTCCAGACCCGAGCCGAGATTCTCAAGCTGCAGCAAGAGCTCGAGACGACCACGATCTACGTCACGCACGATCAGGTCGAGGCGATGACTTTGGGCGACCGAATCGTGGTGATGAACAAGGGTCACGTTCAGCAGATCGACACACCGATGCACCTCTACGATCATTCCGCGAACA
>JBBRYG010000016.1:0-40187 GCA_038237865.1 Gaiellales bacterium
AAGAAGCCGAGCGAGGTCGCGGAAAACATGATCGTGAGCAGCAAGGTCGAGCGAACCAGACCCCCCGGAGAACGAGATGTCCATGTCGGCATCGTCCTGCTCGGGCGGAGGGTGGTCAGCGGTGCGAGGCGGCGGCGGCGGCCGGGCTCCGCCCGGCTGGAGCCGCCGCCGGCCGGTGGCGCGAGGGGGCCCAGGCGGCGTGCCTATTGGCACGCCCCGCCGGCCCAACTGCGGCTGCGGACCGGACTGCCTGGACCCCGCGTCTAGAGTGCCCGAAGTCGGGATTGATTGGCGAGCTAGCCTGTGCCCGTGGAGGAGGAGCGCTGGATCGAGCCGGGCCGCGCCGTTCTGGCCGACGACGAGCTCACCGAGGAAGAGGAGCTCTGGCAGGACGACGAGTCGGCAGACCACAGCGGCTGGTTCTGCGTCCGGACGAATCCGTTTCCGTGCCCCGCGTCCGGTTGCAGCTTCGTCGCCGATTTCATGACCGCCGCTCACCTGATCCTCGTCTGGGAGCAGAGCGACGATCCGAATCTGCTCCACCACGCGCAGCGTGCGCTAGACGTCGGGCGCAACCCGCACATCACCGCCTACGAGCCGGCCTATGGCCCGAGCGCGTCCTACTACGCGTGGGAAGCGGCGGGCGGCCCCGTGCACGGCATCCGGTCGCGGTGATCGAAGCCCATTTCGACCGCACCTTGACCGCCGGCGTCGAGGAGGAATTGCTGATTCTCGACGCGGAGACCTTTCAGCAGGTGCCCGAGGTCGAGACCCTGGTCGCGGCCGCGGGAAGCCTCGACCTGCCAGGGGTGCTGAAGACCGAGCTGCACGCCTCGGTCGTCGAGCTTGCGACGACGGTCGGGGCAGACGCCGACGAGGCGGTCGAGCGGCTCGTCGGCCTGCGGAGAGGCGCGGCGGAGATCGCGACCGCCCACGGCCTTCGCCTTGCGGGCGCGGGCTCGCATCCGCTCAGCCGCGCAGAGGATCAGCAGATCGCCGACCAGGAGCGGTACCGGGCCTTTCTCGAGTACGCGGGCCCATCGGCCAGGCGCCAGGGTGTGAG
The DNA here is from genome assembly GCA_038237865.1 of Gaiellales bacterium. Taxonomy (GTDB): domain Bacteria; phylum Actinomycetota; class Thermoleophilia; order Gaiellales; family Gaiellaceae; genus 3-1-20CM-4-69-9. The sequence continues at coordinate 1,064 of JBBRYG010000016.1, forward strand.
CGGGCTCCACGTCCACGTCGGCATGCCCAGCGCCGAGGACTGCTTCCGCGTGCTCGAGACGATCCTGCCTTGGTTGCCGCTCGTGCTCGCCGTCTCGGCCAATTCGCCCTATTTCGGAGGCGTGGAGACGGGGATGATGTCGACGCGTGCCGAGGTGCTCGGGCTGCTGCCGCGGCACGGCGCTCCTCCGCCGGTCCGTTCCTACGCGGAATGGGAAGCGACGGTCGAGCGTGTGGTCTCGTCCGGGCTGGCCACCGACTACACGAGCTTCTGGTGGGACGTACGCCCCCATCCCCGCTTCGGAACGCTCGAGATCCGGGCGCCGGATCAGCCGACCTCTCCTGCCCGGGCGGCTGCTCTCGTCCGGCTGCTCTGGGATCTCTGCGCCTGGGCGCTCGAGGCTCCACCGCGACCGTTCGACCCCGGGGCGCGGACCGTCTACGAGCAGAACCGCTGGGCAGCCTCGCGCTTCGGGACCTCGGCGCAACTGATTCACCCGGACAGGCCGGATGCGTGCACCATTCCGCAGCTCCTGTCGGAACTGCCGGTCGATGCGTCGCGGCTCGAAGGCGCCGCATGCGAGGCCGAGCGTCAGCTTGAAGTCGGGCACGCGGACGGACTCGCCGCGGTCAGCGTGGACTTGGTCGAGCGAACGGTAGCGTTCGATTTGTGACGCGCGAGGAGACGATCCAGGTCAGCGGGATCCGCTGCGAACGGTGCGTGATGCGGCTCGGCAAGGTGCTCGAGGGCCACGAGGGACTCGAGCTCGCGCACGCGACGCTGATGGGCCAGGTGTCCCTCGCCTGGGACGACGAGCGCACGACGCGTGACGCGCTGGTCGAGGCGATGTCGCGCGGCGGCTTCCGGGAAGTCCTCTCTCCCCAAGTATGAGAAGCCAAGTAACACTGTGTTACTTGCGTTGCGCGACGCTTCGTTGAGCGAAAACTGCGCCTTGTAACACTATGTTACTTGGGGAATCAGGCGCGGCTGACTGGCGTTGTAGACCCCCGAGACGACGCTGCTAGGGTGGCCCGCATGAGCGAGACCACTCGGGACACGGAGGCCCGGCAGCTGGCAACGGACGCCCGCGACCGCGTGCGTTTCGAGGAGGACGCGCTTGCACTTTCCGACCAGGTCTACCGGGTTGCACGGCATCTCGTCCGCTCCCGCGAGGAGGCCGAGGACCTGATGCAGGAGACCTACGCCCGCGCGTTTCGCAGCTGGCGCTCCTTCACGCCGGGAACGAATCTGCGCGCGTGGCTGTTGCGAATTCTGACCAACCTCAACATCGACCGCGGCCGGCGACAGCAGCGCACGCCCGACACGCAGCCGCTCGAGGAAGGGGACTACTTCCTCTACAACAAGCTCGAGGAGTCGGGGGACGGCAACACCGACGAGGAGCGTGTCGTGGAGCGTCTGTCGCAGAGCGACGTCGTCGTCGCCCTCTCCGAGGTGCCGCATGACTTCCGTGACGTCGTCGTGCTCGTCGACATCGGCGATTTCACCTACGCAGACGCGGCGCAGATCCTGGACATTCCCGTCGGGACTGTCATGTCACGTTTGCATCGAGGTAGGCGTATCCTGAAGCAGGCAATGGCGGATTCGGCAGTCGGAGATCCAGTATGAGCGTCCCGCGCCTTCGGCTCGCTCCCAGGCCAGAGGCCGGCCTATGAGCGTCCCTCGCCTTCGGCTCGCTCCCATGGGGGAAACCATGTCTCCCCCATGGGCCCCCTTCTTCGAGGTTCGCCTCAGCCCGCGCGCCGCTGAGATCGCCGCGCAGGCCAAGGACCGCGACATCGCTTGCGATGTCGCTGAAGCGGCCGTGCCGGCTTTGCCGGCGTGGCCAATTTCGCAGCGGGGGAACCTCCCGGTTCCCCCCGAGGCCCCTTCCCCTGCTCATAGGCCACAGGTCGGCCTATGAGCTTCGATCCTTGCGGCGAGTGCGAGCAGCTGATGCAGCCGTACATGGACCGGGTGCTGAGCGACGAAGAACGCGTCGAGGCGGAAGCCCATCTGGCTCGCTGCTCGTACTGCAGCAAGCGCTACCGCTTCGAGGAGCACCTGCGCCAGTTCGTCCGGCAGACGGTGATCGAGCCGATGCCGGTCGCGCTGAAGCAGAGGCTCGCGGATCTGCGTACGCCACTTCTCTAGGCCCGAAAGTCCTTCGGACTTTCCGCTTAGGGCCCGCGGGCGGGCCCGACGATCACGTAGAGCTGGCACGGTCCGGAGCCGCCTGGAAGCGGCTTCAGCACGACGCCCAGCTGCTTCGCGAGCCTGAGTCCGAGCGACTCGCAGCCGGGCGGGAAGTAGACGCCGGTCTGCAGGTAGCGGAAGCTGTCGGCACGGCCGACCTTGCGGATGCTGTAGCCCTGCGCCTGAATCTGGCTCGCGACCTGGCGCGTGTAGTTGATGTCGCCGCTGCCGTTCAGCACCGTGATCGGGACTCGCCAGGGCGGCGGGAGAGCGACCGTGGTCTTTGCAGTCTTCGACTGTCCTCCGCGAGGTACGAGCACCATCGCGAGCAGGGCGGCCAACGCGATCAGGATCGCGCCGAGGACGGCGATGCGAGGGAGGGAGTTGCGCTGACGGTGCCCTCCGACGGTCGGGAGGCCGGCGAGCGAACGGGCCTCCGCCGCGTCGATTCCGAGGGCGGTGGCGTAGAGCAATGTCCCGAGCAACGCCTCGTCGGGACTCGGGAACCGGTAGACACGGCCCTCCTCGAGCCAGCGCACCTCTTCGTCGGACAAGCCCGATCTTCGGGCCGTCTCCTCGACGGTCAGCTGCCGGTGGAGGCGAGCGCGGGCGAGCGGCGATTCGTCGCCGGTCTGCTCGAGCTGCTGGACGAGCTCCATGCCTGAGTTCATTCTGCGGGCTGGTTCGGCCACCTTCCCTGTATGTCGGCAAAGTCCACGTCTCCTGGAGGGCGGAGATCGTCACAAGGCACGCGCTCAGCCCCGAGCGAGCGCAGTCCCTCGTCAGGAATCTCGTCCCACGCGGTCCGCGCGAGGAGAAACGGGTGCAGTCGCACGCCACCGTAGGTCGCTGCGATGCGATCGGCGCCGCTCGCACGCCACGCCGCGATAACCCGGTCGACCGCGCGTGGGTCGAGCTCGGGCCCGTCGCCGAGGACGACGACCGCTGCCTCGACGCTCGCATCGAGAGCTCGAAGGCCGCACCGCAGCGACGCGCCCGGCCCGAGCTCCCATTCCGGACAGGTGACGGTGCGCGCAGACGAGTCGACCTCATGCGCACCGAGCACGACGATCACGTCGTCGACCGAGCTGGCGCGGACGCGCTTCAGCACCGGCTCCAGCAGGACACGCTGCTTCGGCGAACCGAAGCGGCTGGAGGCGCCGGCCGCGAGGATGACAGCCGCGATCACTTAGAAATGGCCCTCCCAGGTTTCGGTGGCGCGACAGCATTCAAGACACCGCTTCAGCGGTGTCTTAGGGGCTGATCCTCATCGTGCGGACGACCACCTTCCGTGTCGGCTGCTCGGTCTGCGGGTCGCCGAGCTTGCCGATGCGCTCGACGACGGCCAGTCCTTTCGTCACCCTCCCGAGCAGCGCGTATTCGGGGGGTAGCCCGGCGTCGCTCCCGGTTACGACGAAGAACTGGCTCCCGGAGGTCCCGGGCGGCTCGGCGCCCGTCTTCGCCATCGCGACGACGCCCTTCGTGTAGCGAGCAGTTGCAGGTGGGACGTCGACGATGCTGTAGCCGGGGCCACCCGTCCCGGTCCCGGTGGGATCGCCGCCCTGGATCACGAAGCCGGGGACGATGCGGTGAAAGCGGGTCCCGTTGAAGAACCCCTTGTGCACGAGCGCCGCGAAGGAGGCAGTCGTGCAGGGCGAGTCCTTGACGTCGAGAACGAAGGCGAATCCGCCGAGGTTCGTCGTGACGGTGACGGTCGACCTCGTCGTGGCGCTCAGCTTGGGGATGGCGACCTGCTTGCCCGTGACGGGACAGGCGCCGGTCGCTCCGGGCTGCGCCGCCGGGACAGTGGCCGTTTGCTTCGCAGTCTGCGAGCTCCGATCGCCCCCACCGCCGCAGCCGGCCAAGAGCAGCACGATGGCAAGGAGTCCGATCCGGGGCACCGCTAGCGGCAGCCGCTCAGCCTCCGCCACCTGGTGGTGACGTTGGCGACGTACGTCTGGGTTTCGGCCGTCGGCGACCCACCCACGCGCTCTACGACCGTCGGCCCGGCGTTATAGGCAGCCAGGGTCAGGTCCGACGAGCGGAAGCGGTCGAGCAGGAGGCGGAGGTAGCGCGCTCCCGCCAGCACGTTCGAGTCAGGGCGGTCTGCGTCGAGTCCGAGCTCCTGGGCGGTTGACGGAAGGACCTGCATCAGCCCACGTGCGTCCGCCACTGAGCGCGCATCGGCGCGGAGGTTCGACTCGACCTGACCGACCGCGACGAGTAGCGCAAGCGGGAGGTTCGTGACCCGGGCCGCCGAAACGAACGCGCGGCGGTAAGCAGCCGGCAGCGGACAGGTATTCGCGATCTCCGAGAGCGCCGGAATGGCCGGGATCTTCGCCGCTGGCGTCCCCGGGCGTGCGCCGGACACTGTCCCGGCGATCGTTCCTGAGGCGGACGCGACGAGCAGGAGAGCGAGGAGGCGGCGACGCATGCGACGGGGCATGCTAGCGCGGTGCGAGCCCGAGACTCGTGGCGGCCCGGCGTATGAGCGCCCGCGCGATCTCGACCTTGTAGGCGGTACCGGGGAGCGGCGTGGACTCCTCTAACGCGTCTGCCGAGGTGAGCGCCCACGGGATCGGTGCAACGCCGGAGAGGACAAAGCGCACGGTCTCGCCGTCCCGAACGGCAGCTACACCGACGAGCGGAAACGCCCACTTTTGGCGATCCATCGCCTTGAGGTACGTGCTGTCCCCCGCCTTCGGGACGTTCAGCTCGAGGATGAGCTCGTCCGGCGCGAGCGTCGTGAGGTCACGGTTGTCGTCGGTCGGGAGCCGGTAGAGCTCGGCGACCGGAAGTTCTCGCCTGGTCGTACGCAGGGTCGCGTCGAGGGCGAGCAGCGCCGCGGCCGGATCGGAAGGATGGGCGGAGGCGCAGCGGTCGTTCCCGAAGATCGCGTGCTCCCGGTGCGCGCCGTCGCGTGCGTGGCAGCGATCCCCGCCGTGCAGGTAGCACGGAAACTTGAGCCGCCAGTACCAGCAGCGCGTCGCCTGGAGGAGGTTCCCGCCGATCGTTCCCATCGACCGGAGCTGCGGCGAGGCGGCCTGGGCGCAAGCCTCGCGCAGGGCCTGTGGGATCTGTGGGTCGGTCTCCAGCTCGGCGAGCGTCGTCCCGGCCCCGATCGTCGTCCCCTGGATCCCGCGCGGGACGACGTCCGAGATGTGGACGAGCGTCTCGGCCTGGACGATGCCCTCGCGCAGCAGCGGGACGAGCTCGGTCCCGCCGGCCAGCGCGCGCGTGCCGTTGCCGAGCGCTTTGGCTGCCGCCTCCGGCGACTCAGGCCGAACCAGCTGCAACCTTGTCGCCTTCCCGCTGCCGTTCAGCAGCCTCTCTTAGTGCGCGCAACATTTCTTCGCGCGTGATCGGAAGGGAGCGCACATCCGCTCCGGTCGCGTCCCGGATCGCGTTCGCGATCGCCGCCGCCGTCGGGATGATCGGCGGCTCGCCCAGCCCCTTCGAGCCCAGGTTCGTCAAGTGCGGGTCGGGGACGTCGACGAGGTCGGTGACGATCTCGGGCACGTCCGCGATCGTGGGCATTTTGTAGACGTCGAGCGTCTGGGTCAGCGGTGTCCCGGTCTCCGGGTCGAGGATCCGGTCCTCCGAGAGCGTGTGGCCGATGCCCTGGATGATTCCGCCCTCGACTTGGCTGGAGGCGCCGAGCGCGTTGACCACCCGTCCCACGTCGTGGATCGCGACGATCTTGTCCACCCGGACCTCGCCCGTCTCGGTGTCGACCGCGACCTCCGCGATCTGGACGCCGAAGGTGAGGACGCGCATCCCCGTCGGGTTCGGGCCGCGGGCGCCCTTGCCGAGAATCTGGCCGTCCTCGAGCAGGCCCGTGATCTCCTCGAGCGGCCAGGAGCCGCCGTCGCTGGAGACGATCCGTCCGTCCTTGAGCTCGAGCACGCGCTCCTCGAGGTGGTAGCGCTGCGCCGCGATCTCGATCAGCTGCCGCTTGACGTCGGCTGCGGCAGCGCGGACGGCCGGGCCCATCGACGGGATGGTCGAGGAGCCGGCGGAGATCGACGCGAACGGGCCGCGGGCGGAGTCTCCGAGCGAGACGCTGACATGATCGAGCGGGATCCCGAGCTCCTCGGCCGCGATCTGGGCCATCGCCGTGCGGGAGCCGGTGCCGATGTCCTGCATCGCGGTGACCACCTGGGCGCGGCCGTCGGAGCCGAGCCGGATCCAGGCGTATGAAGGCGGCCCCCCGCCGCCGTACCAGATCTGGCTCGCGAGGCCGATCCCGTGCTTCCACGGGCCCTCGCTGCGCGCGCGAACCTCGTCGCGCTTGGCCCAGTGCGGCTCGGCCCGGCGGTAGCACTCGGCCAGGTTCTTCGACGAGAACGGCCGGTTGTCCATGCGGTCGGAGTCGGCGTAGTTCCGGCGCCGGATCTCGAGCGGATCGATGTCGAGCTTCGCGGCCAGCTCGTCGAGCAGGCATTCGAGCCCGAACGTGCCCTCCACGAAGCCGGGGGCGCGGAAGGCCGCGTTCGGTGGCGTATTCAGCTTCGTCCCGTAGTTGGCCGTCCGCATGTTGTCGCAGGCGTAAAGCAGCTGCATCGGGCCCTCCGTGGAGGGGGACCAGCCCGCGTTGCCGATCGCGTTGACGAAGTCGCCGCCGAGGGCGACGAGCGTCCCGTCGCCGCTTGCCGCGGCCGTCAGCCGCTGGATCGTCGCGTTCCGGTTGCCGGTTGCGAGATTCTCCTCGCGCCGGGTCAACGCGCACTTGACCGGGCGGCCCGTGCGCCTTGCCAGCTCGGCGGCGATCGAGGTGTAGTCGCCGGGCCCGTTCTTGGAGCCGAAGCCGCCGCCCATTGCCTTGCAGACCACCCGCACCTTGTCGGGCGGGAGGCCGAGGCGCTCGGCCATCGCGTCGCGGACGCCCCAGATGTACTGCGTGGAGATGTAGATGGTGATCCCGTCGTCCTCCCAGTGGCAGACGGCCTGGTGGGTTTCCAGCGAGTTGTGCAGGACGACCTGCGTGCGGTACTCCGCCTCGACGACGGCATCCGCCCCGGCCACGGCGCGCTCGAAGTCGCCTCGCTCGTACGGGTCGGGTCCGTCGTCGACGTAGGAGCTCTGGCGTACGGCCTCGTCCGGGTCGAGCAGCGGCTCCAGCAGCTCCCACTCGACGGCGATCTGCTCGACCGCGGCTCCCGCTTGCCCGACAGTCTCGGCTGCGACGGCGGCGATCGCGTGGCCGACGTAGCCCGGCTCGTCGGTCAACTGGTCGAGGTCGTCGGGGCCGATCGCCGCGCGGACGCCCGGCAGCGAGCGCACCGGGGCGAGGTCGATGCTGCTCACGCGCGCCCGCGCATGCGGGGAGCGCAGGACGGCGGCGTGGAGCATGCCCGGCAGCTGGATGTCCGCGGTGTAGGGCGCCTGTCCACGCGCTCGCTCCGCGCCGTCGATACGCGGCACATCGCGTCCGACGACCTTCAGCGGCCCGGCAGGCCATTGCTCGAGGGCATCCTCGTCGACGACGATCCAGACGTCCTCGTAGCGGCCTTCGACTTCCTTCTCAGTCTTGATCAGTCTTGCCACGCTACGCGTCCTCGTGACGCCGGCGATCCGTCGGCGCAGTCGTGGCACTTGCTCCGCGAGAGCTACTCATGGTGATGCGTGCCATTTGCCGATGGCCTCCTCGATCTTCGGATAGGTGCCGCAACGGCAGAGATTGCCCGACATCGCGTGCCGGATCTCGGCGCTCGTCGGATTCGGGTTCGCCTCGACGAGCGCAGCGGCGGAGACGACCTGGCCGGGCGTGCAGAAGCCGCATTGCACCGCGTCGGCACGGACGAACGCGTCGATCAGCTTGTGGTCGCGCAGCCCCTCGATCGTCGTCACCTCGCGGCCGCCGACCGTGTGGACGAGCGTGATACAGGACAGGACCGGCACGCCGTCGAGCTGCACCGTGCAGGCGCCGCAGTGCCCCTCGCCGCAGGCGACCTTCGTGCCGGTCAGCCCGAGGTCCTCGCGCAGGACCTCTGCGAGCGAGCGCCCGACGGGGGCTTCGTGCTCGTAGCGGTCGCCGTTGATCGTCAGCTCAGACACGGGTCGTCACCGCAACGATGTCCGCCAGGTGGATGAGCCGAAACGTCGCGCGCGCGTGCGCCATTCGCGCCTTGTCGTCGCCGTCGATCGGGAGCTCGAGCCAGAGCCGCTGGGCCGTCATCAGCAGCTCGCGAATCTGGTCGAGCTCGCTGCGGTGCCCGTTCGTGCGGTCGTCGCAGGCGTTGAGCGCGAGGCCGAGGACGCCCACCGTGTCCTGCTGGCGCGTCCAGAGCAGCGGCGTCGCCATCGAGAGGTACTGGTGGATACGTGCGAGGGCCATCGGCTGCTGGAAGATGTCGATTCCCTTCGGCGTGGTGGGCTCGCGGGGCGCGGCCCCGTCCGCAATCCGGTTCGCGTTGCCGGCGAGGACGTCCCGGACTTGCTGCTCGTCGAAGCCGGCGAGGCGCGCGGTCCGCACCGCAATCAGTAGCGAGGCCGGCTGTTGCCCGTAGGGATAGTCGGAGGCGTAGACCACCTGCTCGGGCCCGACCAGGCGGTAGAGGCCGAGCAGGTCGAGCGGGCTCCAGACTGAGGTGTCGAAGAAGACGCCGGCTTTCCCGCCGAGCCGGTCCGCGAGCGCCGCGAGGTCCGCGATCCCCGCGTGGGCGACGATCAGTTGCGCATCGGCGTAGCGGTCGACGAGTCGCGCCAGATCGTCGGCGATCGGCGGCAAGCCGCGCCCGCCGTGGATCAGGATCGGCACCTTGCGGTCGGCGGCGAGCTCGAACACGGGCGCGAGCCGTTCGTCGTTGAGAAGGAACTTCTGTGCGCGCGGGTGGAGCTTGATCCCCTTCGCGCCGAGGTCGAGGCAGCGCGCCGCCTCGGGTATCGGCTCCTCGTTCATGTCCAGGCGGACGAACGGGATCACCTTCCCGCCAGAGCGCTCGGCGAAGGCAAGCGTCCGGTCGTTCCCGGCCTGAAAGCCTGGATGCCGGTCGGGCTCGTCGAGGCAGAACATGAAGCAGCGCGAGATCCCGTACTTGTCCATCCCCTCCGAGAGGACGTCGAAGTCACCGACCATCCCGTCGATGTCGTTGCCGAGGTGGGTGTGGGCGTCGAAGAGGTCGGCGCCGTCGGGCAGCTCCCGGCGCAGCTCCCTGTCCCACTCCCCCATCAGCGCCTGGGCCTGTTGCAGCGCTTCGCTCACCGGATCTGAGTCTACGTCCCGATAGGATCGCCCCGTGCCGGACGTGCTGATCTACGGGGACACGGTTCGCTCGCCCGAGCTGCGGCACGAGGTGCCGCTCACGATTCCCGACCCGTTCCTCTACGCGGAGACGGGCGGGCGCCGCGTGGCGGTTCTGCACTCGCTCGAGATTCCGCGAGTGCGCGAGTCGACCGAGCTCGAGATCCTGCCGCTCGAGGAGCTCGGGGCCGACGAGCTCTACGGCCAGGGGCTCAAAGGCTGGGAGATCACCCAGAAGCTCGTCGTTCGCGCCTGCAAGAAGCTCGGCATCGAAGCCGCTGTCGTCCCCGCGACGTTTCCGCTCGGGATCGCCGACCACCTGCGGGAGAGCGGCGTCGTGCTGACGGTCGACCGGGATGTGTTCAACGACCGCCGGCGCGCGAAGAACGAGGCAGAGCTGGCGGGGATCAGGCGGGCCCAGAACGCCTGCGAGGCGGCGCTCGACCGCGCTCGCCAGCTGCTGCGGGGCGCCGAGACGAACGGCGCGGGGCTCGAGGTTGACGGCGAGCCGCTCACCAGCGAGCGCCTGAAGCAGGAGATCGAGCAGGTCTTCAGCGCTCACGGCGTCGCCGGCGACGACATGATCGTGTCGCACGGAGCGCAGACCGCGGTCGGCCACAACGAGGGCTCCGGGCAGCTGAAGCCGGACGAGCCAATCGTCTTCGACCTCTTCCCGAAGGACCGGGAGACAGGCTGCTTCGCCGACATGACCAGGACGTACGTCGTCGGCGAGCCGTCCGAGGAGCTCAAGGAATATCACCGGCTCGTGAAGGAAGCGCTCGAGCGCTCGACGGCGGAAATCAAGCCGGGCGTGAACGGAACAGCCCTCTACGACCTCGTCTGCGAGATCTTCGAGGCGGCGGGCTACAAGACGCAGCGGAACAAGGAGCTGGGCGAGGTGCTCGAGGACGGGTTCTTCCACGGCCTCGGTCACGGCGTCGGGCTGGAGGTGCACGAGCTGCCCTCGATGTCACGGACGGGCCATGACCTGATTCCGGGCGACGTCATCACGGTGGAGCCCGGCCTCTATCGCTCCGGCTGGGGCGGCCTGCGCCTCGAGGATCTCGTTCTCGTCACGGAGGACGGCCACGAGGTGATCACCGACTACCCGTACGACCTGCAGCCGTGACCATCGACACGATGCAGCTCGAGGAGCGGCGCTATCCGCCGGATCCCGCCTTCATGCGCGCCGCCAACGCGCAGCCTGAGCTCTACGAGCGCGACTGGGAGGACTTCTGGGAGCGGGAGGGCCGCGAGCGGGTCACCTGGATCGAGCCCTTCGGCGAGCTCTACGAATGGAAGCCGCCGTACGCCACGTGGTACCTCGACGGCAAGCTGAACGTCTGCTTCAACTGCGTCGACCGCCACGCCGAGGCGACACCGGACAAGGTTGCGTACCACTGGGAGGGCGAGCCGGCGGAAGAGCGGCGCGAGATCACGTACGCGGAACTTCAGCGCGAGGTTGTCCGGTTCGCGAACGTCCTCTCTGAGCTCGGCGTCCGGAAGGGCACAGCGGTCGCGATCTACATGGGGATGGTTCCCGAGCTTGCGATCGCGATGCTCGCCTGCACCCGGCTGGGCGCGCCGCACACGGTCGTCTTCGGCGGCTTCTCCGCGGACTCGCTCTCCGGTCGCATGAACGACATGGGCTGCGAGGTGCTCGTCACGCAGGACGAGGCCTGGCGGCGAGGCTCGACAGTCCCTCTGAAGCGCACCGCGGACGACGCGATGGACGCCGCACCCGGAGTCAGGCGGGCGCTCGTCATCCGTCGTACCGGCAACGACGTGCCGATGCGCGAGGGCCGCGATGCCTGGTTCCACGAGCTGGCGGACGGGGTCTCCGACGACCCGGAGTCGTGCCCGTGCGAGACGATGGACGCCGAGGATCTGCTCTTCCTGATGTACACGAGCGGGACGACTGCGAAGCCGAAGGGGATCGTCCACACGACCGGCGGCTATCTCGTCGGCACCGCCACGACGCACCGGCTGATCTTCGATCTCAAGGAGGACTCGGTCTACTGGTGTGCGGCCGACATCGGCTGGATCACCGGTCACAGCTACATCGTCTACGGGCCGCTCTGCAACGGCGCGACATCGGTGCTCTACGAGGGGACGCCCGACTTTCCCGACAAGGATCGCTGGTGGGAGATCGTCGAGCGCTACGGGGTGACGATCCTCTACACGGCTCCGACGGCGATCCGCTCGCACATGAAGTGGGGGCCGGAGCACGCCCAGAAGCACGATCTCTCCTCGCTGCGGCTGCTGGGCTCGGTGGGGGAGCCGATCAATCCCGAGGCCTGGGTCTGGTACCGCGAGCACATCGGGGGCGACCGGACGCCGATCGTCGACACCTGGTGGCAGACGGAGACCGGGATGGTGCTGATCACGCCGCTGCCAGGCGTGACCACGCTGAAGCCCGGGTCGGCGACGAAGCCCTTCCCGGGCGTCGAGGCGGCCGTCTACAACGAGCAGGGCGAGGAGGTCGGCCCGGGCGGCGGCGGGTACCTCGTGCTGAAGCGCCCCTGGCCGGCGATGCTGCGCGGGATCCACAACGACGACGCGCGCTACCGCGAGACGTACTGGTCGAAGTACGAGAACGTGTACTTCGCCGGCGACGGCGCGCGGATCGACGAGGACGGAGACTTCTGGCTCCTGGGACGGGTCGACGACGTGATGAACGTCTCGGGACACCGAATCTCGACGATCGAGGTCGAGTCGGCGCTCGTCGACCACCAGAAGGTTGCCGAGGCCGCGGTCTGCTCCCGGAAGGACGCGACGACCGGCGAGGCGATCGTGGCCTATGTCACGCTGAAAGGGAGCGAGCAAGGCTCCCTGGCGATGCTCGAGGAGCTCCGCAAGCACGTCGGGACCAAGATCGGCGCGATCGCGAAGCCTGCGACCATCGTCTTTACGCCTGAGCTGCCGAAGACGCGCAGCGGCAAGATCATGCGACGCCTCCTGCGGGACGTCGCCGAGAACCGCACGCTCGGCGACACGACCACGCTCGCCGATCCCACCGTCGTGGAGGAGATCAAGGAGCGTGCGACGACCGACGCGCGCGAGGACTAGTCTCCTTCTCGGAACCGTCGTGCTGACGGTCGCGCTGCCGGCCTCTGCCGGAATCGACCGCCGGCTCGCCGCTGCGCGGGCCACGCTCTCGCTCCCGCGCACGTCCGAAGGGATGCAGGCCCGCTACGACGCCGGCCGAGCGGTCGAGGACGCGGTCTACGGCTCGTCCGTGCCGGGCTGCCTCGCGTACGCGGCGGCCTCGCTCGGGCGCGGGCTCGTCCGGCAGGCCGAGGGCTACGACCGCGCGCGGGGCTCCCTCGAGGGCGCCGGCCGTGCCCAGGCCGCCGCCGCTGTCCGCCGCGCCGACGCATGCCCGAGACGGAGTCGCGGGGTTCGCCTGCACCGAGGCTTGCCGCGGCTCCCCGCGCTCCCGCGGCTTGTTCGCGCCGCTCCCGAGCGGAGCCGTGACGCGGCCCTCGCCTCCCGCCTCGCCGCGCTGGGCCGGAGCTTCCCCGGTTGGGCGGGGCTCTGGGTGCACGACCTCGTCAGTGGCCGCACAGCGGGGTGGAACGCGGATGCGCAGTTTCCTGCCGCCTCGACGGTCAAGCTGGGCGTGCTGCTGGCCACGCTCGCGCGCCTCCGCCACCCCGCCTGGTCGCCGCTGGACTACGACATGCGCGCGATCGCGGGCTGGTCGTCCAATCCCGCCGCGAACCGGCTCTTCGAGCGGCTCGGCGGCCACGGCGCGGTCGAGGCGGCTCTGCGGCATGTCGGCGCGTACCGAAGCACGTTTCCCCAGGGATACCGCGTGGGAACCTCTCGCCTGCTCGACGTCCAGAATCCGCCGCCGCTCGTCTCCGGCCGCATCACGACCGCGCACGATCTCGGCCGGATCCTCTACGCCTTCCATGCGGGAGCGCTCGGCAACCTGCGCGCCTTCCGGTTGAGCGGCCTCGACAGGGACCGCTCCCGCTACGCGCTCGCGCTGTTGCTGAGCGCCGAGCCGGCCGGCAACAACGCCGGTCTGCTCCGCCCCTGGCTCTCCCCGCACACGCGAATCGCGCAGAAGAACGGCTGGATCGAGGACGCGCGACACACCGCGGCAATCGTCTACGGCCGCTCCGGCCCGCGGATCGTCGTCGTCCTGACCTATGCGCGCGGCATGCAGCTCACGACGGCGCAGCGGCTCGGCCGGGAGGTGCTCGCGCTGCTCCGATAGGTTCGACCCTTGGATCAGCGGAAACTCGGAGTCGATCTCTTCAACCACACCTGGACGCTGCTCGAGCTCGAGCAGCGCACGCCCGAGCAGGTGGACGAGATGATCCATGCCGCTCATGCCTCGGCCCATCACTGGCGCAACGTCGGGAAGCCGGAGAATTTCGCTCGGAGCGAGTGGCAGTGCTCGCGCGTCTACACGGTCATCGGGCAAGGGGAGCCCGCTCTCTGGCACGCACGCCGTTGCCTCGAGATCTGCGAGCAGCACGGGATCGGCGACTGGGACCTCGCCTACGCGTACGAGGCTCTGGCTCGAGCCCACGGAGTTGCAGGAGATCCCGTGCAGGCGGCGCATTGCAAGGCACTCGCCGAGCAGGCGGGCGAGGCGATCAGCGAAGACGAGGATCGCGAGCACTTCCGCAAGGACCTCGCAACGCTGTAGCAAAGGCGGGGGTCAGACCCCAGCTCTTCCTCCCTGTCCCGCGGCCCAGGGCTACGCGAGGAGCTGCTCGAAGCGGCCCGGATCGTCGAACGGGCCGATCACTGCGAGGTTCATGCCGTTCCCTTTGATCAGCTCGCCCGCGACGCGGGCGACGTCCTCGGCGGTGACCTTGTCGAGCTCGGCGAGGATCTCGTCCGGATCCGGCGCATTCCCCTCGAGCACCTCGCGGCGGAGCCCGAACATGATCAGCCCCTGCGGACTCTCGAGCTGGAGGACGAACCGCCCCTTCGCGAAGCTGCGCGCCTTCTCCAGCTCGTCGTCGGGGATCGGCTCCTGGGCGACCTTGTGCAGCTCGGAAGAGATCGTGGTGACCGCGTCGTCGATGCGGTTGATGTCGACGCCCGCCTGCGCGTAAAGAGAGCCGGCGTCGGTGTAGCTGTGGTTGATCCCGAAGACGTAGTAGGCGAGGCCGCGACGCTCGCGCACCTCGGTGAAGAGGCGGGACGACATCCCGCCGCCGAGGATCGTCGAGAGCACCTGCAGCGCGTAGCGATCCGGGTGCTCGAGCGGATAGCTGTGAACGCCAAGGCAGATGTGTGCTTGATCCGATTGCTTCGTGTGCACCTTCACCCGAGCAGCGCCGTTCTGCGAGACCTCGGCGTCGGCCGGATCGCCGGTCTCGGCATCCGGCAGGTCGCCGAGCAGCTCCTCGATCCGCTCGGTCAGGCCGTCGCCGAGCGCACCCCCGATCCCGACGACCATCCGCGCCGGCTTGTACCAGCGGTCGAGGTAGGAGGTGAAGGTCTCCCGTGTCGCTCCGCGGACGATGTCCTTCCGGCCGATGATGTCCCAGCCGAGCGGCTGGTCGCCGTAGAGGAGCTCGTCGTAGACGCCGCCGATGAAGTCGCGCGGCGTATCGAAGTACATGTTCATCTCCTCGATGATCACGCCCTTCTCGCGGTCGATCTCTTCCGTGTCGAATTTCGAGTTGCGCAGCATGTCCGCCAGGACGTCGAGCGCGACGTCGCGCGACTCGGCCGCGCACTTGACGTAGTAGCCGGTGTACTCCTTGCCGGTGAAGGCGTTGAACTCCCCGCCGATCGCGTCGATCTCCTTGGAGATGTCGCGCGCCGTCGGCCGCCTCTCCGTCCCCTTGAAGAACATGTGCTCGGCGAAGTGCGCGATGCCGTTCGTCTCGGCGGTCTCGTAGCGGGAGCCGGCGGCGAGCATGATCGCGCAGGTCACGGACTGCGCCGATTCCATCGGCGCCGTCAAGATGCGGAGGCCGTTGTCGAGCGTCTGCTGGTGGAAGGTGCTCACGCCGGCCATGCTAACGACGTGAGCGAAACCGGCGTCTCAGCCTACGGATGCTCACTGCGCTCCTCGTCTCCGCGCTCGCGCTGGTATCGGTGCCCGGGTACGCACAACCCACGTGGTCACCCGGCGGGAAGCGAATCGCGTTCGTCCACTCGACCGGCAGGGGCGCGCAGGGCAGACCGACTCGCTCCGAGATCGAGGTCGTCACTCTCGGCACGAGCCGGGTCAAGAGGCTGACGAACGGCGACGGTTACAACCTTCGACCCGCCTGGTCGCCGAACGGTAAGCAGATCGCGTTCGTCCGTACGTCCTACGACGGGTCTCGCGAGTCGCTGCTGCTGATGGACGCGTCCGGTCGCCGGAAGCGGATCCTGGTCAGGGGCTTCGTCTCCAGGCCCTCCTGGGCGCCGGATTCGCGGCGGCTCGCTTACGTCTCTGCCCACAGTCTGTTCACGCTCGACGTCCGGACCCGGACGAGTAGGCAGCTGGGCCGGGTTCCGGGAACAGAGGCCGCGTGGTCGCCCGGCGGCGCGGAGATCGCGATCGGGGGAGACTGCATCGTCTACGTCGTCGGCGCGGACGGCCAGAACCGACGTCCGGCAGAGGGGGTCGGGTGCGTAGCCGCGTTGTACACAGGGCCGCCGACATGGTCGCCGGACGGAGCGAGGATCGCCTTCAGCTCCTGCCGCCTGGGACAGAGCTGCACGCTCTACGAGACGCCCGCTGCAACAACATGGCCAGACGGAAGTTGGCGCCTGCTCTACTGCTGCGCCGGGCCGGACCCCGACTGGTCGCCGGACGGTCGCCAGATCGCTTTCACCTGCGTTTCCGGGGGGAGGTCGGGGATCCATCGGATCGCGATCCCTCGCCCTGCCGGATTTGCGCCGCCGTGCGGTCTTTGACGCGATAGACGAACCGCACCGCCTGCCACCCGTCGTCGACGGCGGCACTCTTGTTGTCCACGAGTCCCGCGTCGAGCCCGATTTTCTGCACCGCGTCGAAGTCGAGGTCGGTCTCGATCTTCGATGCCTTCTTCGGCCACGCCACCCAGAGGCCGTCGGCCGGCGCAAGGGTCGCCTTCAGGGCACGGAAACGGCGCTCGAGCTCGGCTCGGCCCGTCGTGAAGAGGACGAGCACCTCGACGCCGGGCTTCGCGCCGAGCTTCTTCGACAGGGGCGTGGCCGAGTAATCCTTGTGGCTCATTCCGGCCAGGCAGCCAGCAGCTCGGCCTCGCGCTCCGGGGCGAGACCTGCCGCAGGCTCGTAGGTGCCTCGTGCGGCGTCCCAGGCCTGGGTGTCGCGGACGGTCTCGCCGACCGGGCGAAACGTCAATCCCGCCTCCACCGCCCTCGAGACGTTCGTTTCCTGCATGCCCGCGAACGCCGGGTCGGCGATCCAGAGCGGCAGCTCCATCCACTC
Source organism: Gaiellales bacterium (assembly GCA_038237865.1). Taxonomy (GTDB): domain Bacteria; phylum Actinomycetota; class Thermoleophilia; order Gaiellales; family Gaiellaceae; genus 3-1-20CM-4-69-9. Next base: position 17,901 of record JBBRYG010000016.1, read on the forward strand.
CCCGACGCCGTGCTCGAGCAGGAAGCCGTCGTTCACCCACTCCACCTCGGCACCCTCGAGCAGTTGGCTCATCGGGATCCCCTCGTTGGTTGCGTTGAAGACGTCGCTGCGACGCTCCTCCGCCATCTGCACCATCCACTCAGCGAGGTCGCGGACGTCGACGAACTGCACCTGCCGCTCCGGCGGGCCGGGCGCGAGGATCTTGCCGCCGCGCACGAGCCGGCGCGCCCAGTAGGTGAAGCGGTCGGTGGGGTCGTGCGGCCCGACGATCAACCCTGGACGCACGATCAGCGCCCGGTCGCCGAAGACCTCCTGCACCGCGCGCTCGCAGAGCGCCTTCAGGCCGCCGTAGTTCTCGTAGCTCTCGCCGAGCTCCTCGACGGACTCGTCGTCGAGCTGTGCGACAGGGGTCGCCTCGGTAGGCGGCTCGGCCAGGTCCGCGTAGACGGAGACTGAGGACGTGAACGTGTAGTGGCCGACGCTCGGTTCGAGCAGCTCGGCCGACGCGCGCACGACACGTGGGACCTGGCCGGACGTGTCGATCACTGCGTCCCATGCGCGCCCTTCGAGCGGCTGCAGGCCGCCGTCCCGGTCGCCGTGCAGCTCCTCAACCTCGGGGAAGAGGCCGGGATTCGTCTCCCCGCGCGTGAACGTCGTGACCGCGTGACTGCGGGCGAGCGCCGCCTCGACGATCGCCCGCCCGAGAAATTTCGTCCCGCCGAGGATCAGCAGCGTCGAGGAGGTGCCGGAATGAGCTCGAGCGGGTCGACCGGTCATTTCAGACGGCCGCACGGGCACAGCCCGCACGTCCTGAGGTAGGCACCGCTAGCGGCGCCATCAGTGGAATCGCTCCACCGCGCGCGAGATTGCCTCGACGCCGAACTCGAGCGCATCGACGGGGATCCGCTCGTCCGCCGCATGGACGAGCTTCAGCAGCGGGAAGTCCTCCGGGAACCGTCCGGGTGTGAACCCGTACGTCTGGATCCCGAGCTTCGAGAAGAAGCGGCCGTCCGTGACACCGGCCTGGAGCAGCGGGATCGGGATCCCCTCCGGGTCGAGCTCACGCAGGATGCCCGCGAGCGTGTCGAACAGGCCGAGGTCCGGCGCCGGCGGGCCAGGGTCGTGGCGCACCAGCTCGATCTCGATGTCGTCGCCCACGAGCTCGTGAAGCTCGGCGATCAGATCGTCCGGCCCGAAGCCCGGAAGGACGCGGCCGTCCAGCTCCAGCTCGATCTCGGCAGGAACGACGTTCACCTTCTCGCCGGCGCGGACGATCGTCGCGCTGACGGTGTTCCGGAGCAGCGGCTCGATCGGCTGGCCGCGGCTCCCGAGCGCACTCAACACACCGTCGGCCAGCCGCGGCTTCAGCAGCGACAGCATCACGTCTCGCTGGGGCCGCGCGAGCGGCGCGGCCATGCTCTCGATCATCGCGTGCGCGGCAGGCGTGACGTGGATCGGCAGTCGCTTGCGATCGAGGTCGCGCAGCAGTTTCGCGAGCCGGGCCATCGTCCCGCCGCGATTGATCATCGCGCCGTGGCCGCCCGGCCCGCGGACCGTGGCCTTCATCCAGCAGATGCTCTTTTCTGCGACCTGGATCGGGTAGTACCGCTTGCCCGCCGCATAGAACGAGACCCCGCCGGCCTCGCTCAGCGCGTACCTGACGCCTTCGAACAGGTGCGGATGCTCGTCGACGAGGAACCTGGCCCCGTGGTCGCCGCCGTTCTCTTCGTCGGCAAGAATCACGAGGATCAGGTCTCCGGGCGGCTTCAGCTCGCCGCGCGCGGCGCGAAGGAAGGTGGAGACGAGCATCGCGACCGGCCCTTTCATGTCGAGCGCGCCCCGGCCCCAGATCTCCCCGTCCACGAGCTCGCCGGAGAACGGCGGCCTGGCCCAGTCCTGCCCGGTGGTGGTCACGACGTCGACATGGCCCTGCAGCATCAAGGGCGCCGCGGAGCCCGCGCCCTCGACGCGCGCGACGAGGTTCGGCCGATCGGGCTGGAGGGCGTACAGCTCGGACTCCACTCCCGCCTCCGCCAAGAGGTTGCGGACGAACTCCACGCACTCCGCCTCGTTGCCGGGCGGGTTGGTGGTGTCGAAGCGGATCAGCCGCTGGAGGAGCTCGGCCGACGTCAAAGGCCGGCGATCGCCTCGAGGAGCCCGTCGACCTCGGACGCCGTGTTGTAGTGGACGACGCCGGCTCGGACCGCACCTCCGTCCTCGAGCCCCAGCCGCTTCATGACCTCGACGGCGTAGTAGTTCCCTTGCCAGACGGCGTAACCAGCCTCGCCCAAGCGGGTCGCGGCGTCGCGGGTCGCGAGCCCGTCGACGTTGAACGCGAAGGTCGCGACCCGGCCGTCCATCGAGGGCAGTCCGTAGAGGTTGACCCGTTCCGGCAGGCCGGCGAGGAATCGCTCTCCGAGCTCAAGTTCGTGGGCCCGGATCGCGTCCCAGCCGATCGACTCGATGTACTCGACGGCGGCGACGAAGCCGGCCAGGAGCTCGTGCGGGAGCGTGCCGGTCTCGAAGCGATGGCCGAGCGGCTCGTCGGACGCCGGTCGGACCTTGTACGGACGCCACGACTCGAGCAGCTCAGCCCGGCCGAACGCGAGCCCGAGGTGCGGGCCGAAGAACTTGTAGGGAGAGCAGATCAGGACGTCCACGCCCCAGTCGGCGGCGTCGATCGGCCCGTGGGGGCCGTAGTGGACGGCGTCCGCCCAGGCGAGGGCGCCTGCGTCGTGCGCGAGCTCGGTGACGCGTTTGACGTCCGTGAGCGTCCCGATCGCGTTCGACGCGACCGGGAAGGCGACCACGCGCGTCCGGTCGGAGAGCAGCCGCTCGAGGTCTGCGAGGTCGAGCGTCGTGTCGTCCTGGATGTCGACGAAGTACACCTCGAGCTCCCGGTCGTGCGCCAGCTCGAGCCACGGCGACACGTTCGCGTCGTGGTCGAGCCGGGTCACGACGATCTCGTCGCCCGCGCGCCACGTGCGGCCCGCCGTGCGGGTCAGCGCGAAGTTGAGCGTCGTCATGTTGGCGCCGAAGATCGTCTCCTCCGGACTGCAACGGAGGAACTCGGAAGCCGTCAGCCGGGCCTGGGTCACGAGCGCTTCGGTTCGACGGCTCGTCTCGTATGGGCCGCTCACGTTCGCGTTCGACTCGCGGTAGTAGCGCGAGACGGCGTCGATCACCTCGTCCGGCACCTGTGTGCCCCCCGGCCCGTCGAAGAACGCCAGGGGCTGTCGCAGCGCCGAGTAGCGCGCCCGCACTGCTTCGACGTCGAAGGCAACGGTTGACATCTCCAGGACGCTACTACGATTGGTCCATGTCTCCCGCGACCAAGGAGCGGCTCGACGAGAGCACCGGCACCGGGCTGCACGCACCGTGGAGCGTCGTCGTGCTGAACGACAACCACAACACGTTCGAGGGCGTGGCCTTCGCGTTGGCCGCCACGATCCCGGGTGTGTCCTACGAGGGTGGACTCCAGCTGGCAGAGCAGATCCACACCGGCGGACGCGCAGTGGTCTGGTCGGGTCACCGGGAGCCTGCCGAGCTCTACTGGGACCAGCTGCGCGGGCACGGCTTGACGATGGCGCCGCTCGAGCGCACGTAACTCGGGGCGCACGTAACGAAAGCGCGCCTTTTCGTCCACAACCGTCTCTTTCCGCCAGCATCGAGGGACAGTCCCTTGTGGAAGGAACGTGGCGATTTCGGCGCAATTCAGCTGGTGCAACCGCGACCGCCGCGCTCGAGCGCCGTCGCATAGTCGAACCCTCGTCTGGTCACCCGCCCGCGTATCCTGGCGAGCCGTGACGACTGGACCGCTCGCCGTGCTCGGTGCGACCGGATACACCGGCGGCCTCGTGCTGCAACGGGCGCGCGAGCTCGGCATTCCGCTCCGGCTCGTGGGCAGACGCCGTGCGGCGCTCGAGGAGGCCGCAGTCGCCGGTGACGAGATCCGCATCGCCGACGCCCGTGACGATCGGGCCCTCCGCGAGGCGTTCGACGGCGCTTCGGTCGTCGCATCCCTGGCGGGACCGTTCCTCCGGGTTGGCGACCTTCCGGTCGCTGCTGCGATCGACCGTCGCGCGCACTACCTCGACACCAGCGGGGAGCAGGCGTTCGCGCAACTGGTTTACGAGCGCTACCCGGGCCGCGCCGAGGCGGCCGAGGTGGCAGTCCTCACCTCGTTCGGCTTCGATTACGTGCCCGGCGATCTCGCGGCGCGCCTGGCAGCGGACGGGCTCGAGCCGCTCGACGAGGTGATCGCGGCGTATGCGGTGACGAAGATGGCAGCCTCGGCCGGGACTCGCACCACGGTCGGCCACGTGATGGGCCAGCACCAGGTCACATGGGAAGGTGGCGAGCTGATCCGCTCGGGGTTCGGGGCGAGCACCCGCATGGTGACGTTCCCTTCGGGCGAGCACACGGTCGTCGAATGGGGCGGCACCGAGCCCCTGACGGTGCCGCGTCACACACAGACCCAGCGTGCCCGGTCGTATGTCCGAGCGCCCAAGGCGGCCGCTCGGGCCGCGGGCCTGGGCCGTCTGGTCGCGCCGCTCGTGCGGCTCAGCGGGCGTGTGGGCGGAGGCCCGTCCGAGTCGCGTCGCATGAAAACGCAGTTCGCCGTGGTCGCCGAGGCTCGCGGGCCGAAAGGCGGGCGCCGGGTCACGCTGAGCGGCCGCGACGTCTACGGGCTGACGGCAGAGCTGATTGCCCGCGGGGCAGAGGCGCTTCGTGCCGGTGAGGCCCGCGGCGCGGGTGTCCTCGCACCTGCCGAGGCCTTCGAGGTCAGCACGTTCCTCGAGCGGCTCGCGCCCTTGCTCGTGCTGCGGAAAACGGAGGATCTGTAGCCGTCCGAGGGGCGGCGTAGTGTCCGGGCATGCGACGGCTCCGGCCGCTCAGCGAAGCCGAGTGCTACGCCCGCTGCTACGGCGGCTGGGACGTGACCGTGACGGTGGTTCATCTCGAGCCACGGCGTTCGCGACACGCCGTCCTGCTGAACGGCGAGAAGCTTCGGCTCCGGTTCGAGGAGCTTCTCGACGCGCGTGACCCCGCCGCCATCGCCGAGCCCGAAGCCGCCTAGCGTCCTCCCGGACGTTCTCGACACCGACCTGCGCGTCGTCTTCTGCGGGATCAACCCCGGCCGTGTGTCGGCCGCCGCTCGCGCGCACTTCGCGAACCCGCGCAACGATTTCTGGCGGGTTCTCCACGCTGCGGGATTTACGTCGCGGCTGTACGAGCCGCACGAGCAACGCGCGGTGCTCGCAGAGGGAGTCGGGATCACGAACGCGGCTCACCGAACGACGCCGGGCTCGGGCGACCTCCGGCGCGCCGACTTCGACGGCTCGGCAGAACGCCTGGAGTGGATCGCGCGCGACCTGCGCCCGCGCTGGATCGGCTTCGTCGGCAAGGAGGCCTATCGCGGCGTCTTCGGAGAGCGCCCCGATCTTGGTCTCCAGGAGCGACGGCTCGGCGATACGCGCCTGTTCGTGCTGCCCTCGACGTCGCCGGCGAACGCGGCCGTTCCATGGCTGGAGCGAGAGCGCTGGTTCCAGGAGCTAGCCGGACGCTCCACGTCCCTCCCGCTCAGACCGGCGGTCCGCGCGCTCGTCCTCGATCCCGCGGACCGAGTCCTGCTCGTGCGCTTCGAGTGGCCGGACAAGACGGTCTGGGCGCCCCCGGGCGGGGGCGTCGAGCCGGGCGAGACAGACGAGGATGCGCTCTTGCGGGAGCTCGCCGAGGAGAGCGGCTTGCGTGACTTCGAGATCGGCCCCCCGGTGTGGACGCGTGAGCACTGGTTCACAGGAATGCAGGGCTGGGCCGGCCAGGCGGAGCGCCTTTATCTCGTTCGCACTGGAGTGTTCGAGCCGGCCCCCGAGTGGACGACGGAGCAGCTGCGCGCCGAGGGCATTGCCGAGCAGCGGTGGTGGACGCTCCCAGAGCTCGAAACCGTAGGCGCGATCTTCGCGCCCAGACGACTGCCCGCCCTCCTCCGCGACCTGCTCGAGGACGGCCCGCCTGCCGAGCCGATCGACGTCGGCGTCTAGCCGCGCCAGCGGTTGGTGATCGGCGTCCTGCGATCACGCCCGAACGCCTTCGGCCTCAGCTTGACGCCGGGCGGAGCCTGGCGTCGCTTGTACTCGGCGCGGTCGATCATCGCGACCGCGCGCTCGACGACGCCCCTGTCGAAGCCGTCCTCGGACAGTTCCTCGAGCGTGCGGTCGTGCTCGACGTACTGCTCGAGGACGCGGTCGAGCTCGGGGTACGGGGGCAGCGAGTCCTGGTCGAGCTGGTTGTCCCGCAGCTCGGCGCTCGGGGCCCGGTCGATGATGCTCTGCGGGATCAGCTCGCGCCCGGCGCGCTCGTTCAGGTAGCGGGCGAGCCGGAAGACATCGGTCTTGTAGACGTCCTTCAGCAATGCGAAGCCTCCCGCCATGTCGCCGTAGAGCGTCGCGTAGCCGACCGACAGCTCGGACTTGTTGCCGGTCGCGACGAGCATCCAGCCGAACTTGTTCGAGAGCGCCATGAGGAGGACGCCCCGCGCGCGGGCCTGGATGTTCTCCTCGGTCAGATCCGCGTCTCGCCCCTCAAAGGCGTCGGTCAGCGCGGCCTCGAACTCGGCGACGATCGGGCCGATCGGAAGCTCCATGAACGGGCAGCCAAGGCTCTCGGCAAGCCGCTTCGCATCGCTGCGCGTGCCCGCCGACGAGTACCGCGAGGGCATCGAGACGCAGTGGACGCGCTCCGGGTCGAGTGCATCGAGGGCGAGTGCGGCCGTGACCGCCGAATCGATCCCGCCTGACACGCCGACGACGACTCCCTCCGTGAACCCGTTCTTTCGCACGTAATCGCCCAGGCCGAGAACGAGGGCCTGCCGGGTCTGCTCGAGCTCCTCGGCGAACGGGATCACCTCACCGGCCGCGCGCTTGCCGTTCGCGGGAGGCCGCTCGGTGCCGACGTGCACGACCGTGACTGGCGGAACCTCTTCCCGCTCCCGTGCGAGCGCCCGGCGGCGAACGTCGCGCAGCCGCCGCCCGATCACCTCTCGCGGCTCCAAGTCGACGACGACGAGCGCCTCCTCGAAGCCGGGACCGCGCGCGAGCACGGTGCCCTCATCGTCCAGGACGCAGGAGTGCCCGTCGAAGATCAGCTCGTCCTGCCCGCCGACCGCGTTGCAGAAGGCGACGAAGCACGAGTTGTCGCGCGCCCGGGTGACGAGCATCTCCTCGCGCTCGCGCTCCTTGCCGAGGTGGTACGGGGACGCGGAGATGTTGACGACGAGCTCAGCGCCGGCGAGGGCGAGGTCGGTCGCGGGCGGGCCGGGCTGCCACATGTCCTCGCACACGGTGGGGCCGACGAGTGTCTTTCCGACCTCGAGCAGGATCAGGTCCCGGCCGGGCGCGAAGTATCGGTCCTCGTCGAAGACGCCGTAGTTCGGGAGGTAACGCTTGCGGTAGATCGCCTTCACCTCTCCGCCAGCGCACACGGCGCAGGCGTTGTAGAGATCGCGGTCGAAATGCGGGGTGCCGACGAGCGCAGTCAGGCCCCGGCAGGAACGGGCGATCTCCTCGAGCTTGGCCTCCGCCGCGCGGACGAATCCCGGTCGCAGCAGAAGGTCTTCCGGTGGATAGCCCGTGACCGCCAGCTCGGGGAACAGCAGGAGATCGGCGCCTGCCGTCTTCCCCTCCTCGATCAGCTCCTGGATCCGGGCGGTGTTGCCGTCGAGATCACCGACGATCGAGTTCAGCTGGGCGAGCGCCAGTCGCATCCCGTCCAGTCTAGCCGTTTACGACTCTGAGGCGAAAACCTCGGTCAGCGTCGTCGGCCGAGCTGAAGCGCCCAGACCCAGACGTCTCCGGCGCCGAACAGTCTCGGTGCGTGAACGACGCCAAGCCCGGCCTCGCGCCAGCCGGCGCCGAGCAGGATCGCCCGGTGGCGAGGCGATGCGAGCCAGGCGGCCATCACCTTGTCCGGGCCTGCGAGGGCGCCGGAGCCCCAGTACAGGTTCTCGCCGACCCGCGCGGCGCCGCGGAAGTACCCGACGGCCTGGAAGCTCCTCGAGAATGGTGTCCCGCAGGGGGTGTGGGAAAACGAGTTGCAGTGGCGGATCTCCTCGGTCTTCAGCAGCGCAGAACGATCGAGCTGGCGCGAAGGTCGAACTGGGACGAGGCCGTGCTGAGCACGGGTGGCGTTGATCAGGTTTCGCAGCGCCGTGACGTTCTGGGCTGGAGTTGTCGCTCCGGCTTGCGCCGCTCCGCCGGCGAAGGCGGTCGCGGCAAGCCCGAGGGCGGCGAGTCTGACGGCGACGTTCGGCACGCTCGATCAGGAAGATGACCGTCGTTGCCGGAATCTTGCGCGAACCCGGTCAATTCTTACATTCAGAGCTACGAAAGCTACTCTTATGTGTCGTAAAGCCTAAATGCCTGCACGGGGACTAGACCGACCGGGCGATCTCGTCCAGTGCCTCGGGATTTTCCAGCGCAGAAAGGTCACCGGGGTCCTCGCCGAGGGCACTCGCCCGAACGGCGCGGCGGACGATTTTGGCGCTGCGGGTCCGAGGGAGATCCGGGACGAAAAGGATCCTCTCCGGCTTGAACGCCTTCCCCAGCTCGTCGGTCACGGACACGGTGATCTCCTGGCGCAGAGCGGGACTTGCGTCCTGTCCGGGTTTGAGGACGCAGAAGACCCAGGCGCTCTCGCCCTTCACCTCATGTGGGACGCCGATGGCGGCGGCTTCCGCGACAGCGCCGTGGGAGACGGCCGCCGACTCGAGCTCGGCCGGGCCGATCCGCTTCCCCGCGATGTTGAGCGTGTCGTCGGAGCGGCCGTGGAGAAACCAGTAGCCGTCGGCGTCGACGGACGCCCAGTCGCCGTGAGTCCAGACACCCGGGAAGCGACGCCAGTAGGTGTCGAGGTAGCGATCGTCGTCGCCCCAGAGGCCACGGGTCATGCCGGGCCAGGGGCCCTTGCACACGAGCTCGCCGACCTCGCCGCGAACGGGCTTGCCGTCGGGACCGAAGACGTCCATGTCCTGGCCGAGCGCCGGGAAGCCGAGCGCGACGGGCTTCACCGGCTCGGTCACGCAGGTCGCGAGGAAGCACGCACCGACTTCGGTCCCGCCCGACTCGTTGACGATCGGGGCCCGGCCGCGGCCGACGCGATCGGCGAGCCAGAGATACGGATCGCGGTTCCACGGCTCCCCGGTGGTGCAGATCGCCTTCAGTGAGGAGGTGTCGGCCTCGGGGTCGCCCTTCGGGATCAGGGCGCGGACGAGTGTCGGCGAGACGCCGAGCATCGTCACGCGCTCGGTTTCGACCAGGCGCCAGAGACGGTCGGCTGGGAAATCCGGTGCGCCCTCCGCATAGACGACGGTGGCGCCGCACGCGCCTCCGCCGGTCACCGTCCACGGGCCCATGATCCAGCCCATGTCGGTCGCGAAGTGGATGCGGTCGCCCGGCTTGACGTCCGTCTGGTAGGCGACCTCGCGCGCGATCGAGACGAGGAATCCGCCCTGCACGTGCAACGCGCCTTTCGGCCGCCCGGTCGTGCCGGACGTATAGGCGAGGAGGTAGGGGGCTTCCGAATCGACGTCGACGGGCGGCAGGTCGCCGCTCGCCTGCTCGACGAGCTGATCCCAGTAGCGATCCCGCCCGACGTGCATCGGCGTGTTCTCGAGCTCGAGCCGGCGCCACACGATCATGTGTGTGACGGTCGGTGCACCGGCGACGGCTTCGTCGGCGATCTCCTTCATCGGCACGACCTGGCCCCGCCGCAGCGAACCGTCAGCCGTGATCAGCGCCTTCGCCTTCGCGTCGGCGAGCCGCGCGGCGATGGCGGGTGCGGCGAAGCCCGAGAAGACCGGCACCTGGACGGCTCCGAGGTGGGCGATCGCATGCGACGCGATCGCGACCTGCGGTGACATCGGCAGGAAGATCCCGACGGCGTCGCCCTTCCCGATGCCGAGCGATGCGAGCCCCTCGGCGAGCCGGAAGACTTCGTCCGAGAGCTCTTGCCACGTGAGCGACGAACGGCCGCCGTCCTCGGATTGCCAGATCGCCGCCTCCTCGGCTCCGAGCTCTCCAGCGGCCCAGCGATGGACGCAGTTCCAGGCGACGTTCAGCTTTCCTCCGACGAACCAGGTCGCCCACTCGGGGCCGCGAGTCGTGTCGACGACCTGATCCCACGGCGTGGAGAACTCGAGCCCGAGGTCATCGATCAACGCCGGCCAGAACCGGTCCGGCTCGTCAATCGAGACACGGTGGAGCTCCCTGTAGTCCGCCGCCCCGAGGCGACGGGCGAGCCGGGTCAGGTTTGCGCTCTCGACTCGCTCGGGCGACGGTCGCCACACGAAATCGTCCATCGGGCGAAAGGCTATTTGACCACGATGCTAGCCGTCACTAACCTAGCGCCCACTAACTACCGCGTGGGGGAAAGGAACCGGTCGTGAGAGCCAGAGTCTTTGCCGCCGAGAACCGGAAGTGGTTGACGCTTGTGGCCGTTGCCGTGGGGCTGTTCATGATCATGCTCGACAACACCGTCGTGAACGTGGCGCTGCCCTCGATCCGCTCCGATCTCGGGATCGGAATCTCGGAGCTCGAGTGGGTGGTCAACGCCTATGCGCTCACCTTCGGCGTCCTGCTGCTCACGGGCGGGAAGCTCGCCGATCTCCTCGGCAGGCGGGCGATCTTCATCGCCGGGCTCGTCATCTTTACGCTCTCGTCGCTCGTCTGTGGGCTTGCCAACGGGCCCGAGCTTCTGATCGCCGCCAGGACGGTGCAGGGTGTGGGGGCGGCGCTGATGAACCCGGCGACGCTCTCGATCATCATGGCGACGTTCCCGCCTCGTCAGCGTGGGATGGCGATTGGCATCTGGGCAGGCGTGGCGGGGCTCGCACTCGCGATCGGCCCGCTTGTCGGCGGTCTCCTCACGGAGGAGATCGACTGGAGCTGGATCTTCTTTATCAACATCCCGATCGGCATCGCCGGGATCATCGCTGCGCGGCTCTTCATCGACGAGACGAAGGACACCTCCAGGGAGCAGCGGCTCGACCTCCCGGGCCTGCTCACGTCCGCGATCGGTCTGTTTGCGCTCACCTACGGGCTGATCGAGACAAACCACCACGCCTGGACGTCTGCTCGCGTGCTCTCGCTACTGGCCATCGCGATCGTAGCGCTGGGGACATTTTTGATGCTCGAGTCGCGGCAGCGGCTTCCGATGCTCGATCTCTCGCTCTTCAAGAACAGGACCTTCGCGGGCGCCAACGCCGTGATGCTCATGGTCGGCCTCGCAATGTTCGGAATCTTCTTCTTCAACTCCCTGTTTCTACAGAACATCCTCGGCTACAGCGCGATCCAGGCCGGCGCGACCTTCCTGCCGATGACGGTGTTGATCATCCTGGTTGCTCCCGTGGCCGGTCGTCTCTCCGACCAGTACGGACCACGGTGGTTCATGGGAGCCGGGATGGCGCTGCTTGCTGTCTCGCTGCTCCTGTTCGGGCGGCTCGAGGCGAGCTCGTCGTTCTGGACGATCCTCCCGGCTTTGCTCGCGGGCGGCTTCGGCATGGCGATCACGATGGCACCGACGACCTCGGCCGCGATGGGATCGGTACCGATCGAGAAGGCGGGGGTCGGGTCGGCTGTGATCAACAGCATGCGCCAGGTCGGCGGCTCGATCGGGATCGCCGTGATGGGAGCACTCGTCGCGACGCAGGTGAGCGTCGGGCAGCGCGATCCAGGCTACGCAGCCCAGTTCATCGCCGGCTATCACGTCGCGGTTCACGTCGGGGCCGCGGTCGTCATCGTCGGCTCCGTGCTCTCCGTCGTCATGATCCGCCAGGCACGCCAGGCGCCGCACGGCGCGCCCGAGCCGGCGGTCGGCGGATGACGCCGACCGCTTCGCAGCGCCTGCCCGCGGCTGAGCGGCGGGACGCGCTGGTCGACACGGCGCTTCGGATCTTCTCCGAGGGCAGCTACCGCGGGACGACCACGGCGGAGATCGCTCGCGTGGCAGGTGTCTCGGAGCCGATCCTGTACCGGCACTTCGCGTCGAAGCGCGACCTTTATCTGGCGTGCATCGACGAATCCTGGCGGCGCCTTCGGGCGGCGTGGGAGGAGGCGATCGAGCTGGCAGACAGCCCCGCAGACTGGCTTCCCTCGATGGGCGGGGCCTACGTCGCGCTGAAAGAGCGGAAGCACCTCGTCGCAGAGCTCTGGATGCAGGCGCTGGTGGAAGCTGCCGACGACCACGAGGTGCGGAAGTTCCTGCGCCGCCACATGCGTGACGTACACGGCTTCGTGGCCGACATCATCAGCCGCTGCCAGGCCGCTGGCGTTGCGAACCCTGACCGCGACTCGGACGCCGAGGCCTGGATCTTCATCGCGGTCGGCCTGCTCGGCACGATGGGACGCAGAATGGGGGGGCTCCTGTCGGAAGACGACTTCGCGGCGATCCGGGAATCCAGGCGCGCCTGGATGGTAAACGGGTGAAACCAGGCTTCCCCCGTTGCCCCCCTTCTTCGCGGGGTCGGCGAGTCCGAGGGTCGTAAGCCTCCCGCCGGGCCAAGCCCGGCTCCGGCGGCGACTCGCTCGACTCAAAGAACGGGAACCCACGATGGCGACACCCAAGATGCATCCCGGCGAGATCGAGACCGACGTCACGCTTGTACGTCGCCTGCTCGTCGGAGAGTTCCCGCAATGGGCCGATCTGGCGATCGTCCCTGTCGTGTCGTACGGGACCGATCACGACATTTATCGGCTCGGTGACCATCTGGCCGCTCGCCTGCCGCGCATCGGGTGGGCCGTCGGCCAGGCGGCAAAGGAGGCAAAGTGGCTGCCGAGGCTCGCGCCACACCTGCCGCTCGCGGTTCCCGTGCAGCTGGCTGGAGGGCGTCCGGCCGCGGGCTACCCCTTCGAGTGGTCTGTGTACGAGTGGTTGCCCGGCGAAAACGCCAACGGGAGGATCGACGATCTGGATCAGGCAGCCGTCGAGCTCGCGGCCTTCGTGAATGCGCTGCGCCAGGTCGACGCAACCGATGCGCATCCGCGTCCTCCTCTTGGTCGAGGCGCACCACTCGCCGAATTCGACGAGCATGTCCGTCACTCGATCGCTCAGCTCGGTGACCGAATCGATCGTGATGCCACCCTTCGCTCATGGGAGGAGTCGGTCAACGCGCCGGACTGGGACGCCGAGGAGGTCTGGGTGCATGGCGACCTGCTGCCGGGCAACCTGCTGATAGCTGATGGCCGCCTATCGGCCGTCATCGACTGGGGCGGCCTCAATGTCGGCGATCCCGCTTGTGACCTCCAGCCCGCATGGAACATCTTCGAAGGTGACAATCGCGCCCGCTACCTATCCGAGTTGCACGTCGACGATGCCTCGTGGTTACGTGGCCGCGGCTGGGCGCTCCATCAGGCCGTGGCGGCCTTGCCGTATTACTGGCACACCAACCCCGGCATGATTCGCCAGGCGTCACACGCGCTGGAGCAAGTCCTTGCCGACCGCTACCGCTGATCCGTCGCAGGATTTTCGTTTTGCCGATCCCGCATGGGCGAGCGGCTCCGCCGGAGACCGGCTCTGCCGGGGGCAGGGGAAAACTGGCTAGGGCCACTGGCGTCTGCCGCCGGATGTAACGGGGGAAACCATGTTTCCCCCATTGGCCCCCTTCTTCAGGGGGTCGGCGAGTCCGAGGGTCGTAAGCCTCCCGCCGGGCCAAGCCCCGGCTCCGGCGCCAGCTGGCTCGACCCCCAGCAGGTTAGAACCCGTCTAGGAGGGTTTGGCGATTTAGAGGCGCAGCGAGAAGATGGCGTCGGTGGCCTACACCCTCACGCGAGGACGACGCGGAGTGACTTCACGCGCGATCACTCCAATTCCGTAAAACCCTCCTAGGGCCATTGACATCTGCCGCCGGAGCCGGGCTCTGCCCGGCGGGAGGCTCACAAGCACGCGAGTCGTCACAGCCGCAAAAAGACCCGGGAGAAAGTGCGCAGCACTTTCTCCCGAGAAAAAGGAAGACCCCCGGCTGCGGCTCCGGGGGTCGATTCCTGTCAGGCAGCCCCACCCTTGTGGCGGCTTCCCCGGGACTTGGCTCTGCGGCCCAGCCACGCCCTCGGGATTATCCACCTGGTAAAGCGCCTCCTGCAGCCGACCCTGGCGTGGCTCGGTTGCAAGTTGGGCTCACTTTAGGAGCCGATCGCTCCGCTGTCAAGTAGCTCGGTCAAGTGATTTTCTTGTATGGTGGTTCACAGGGTTTCCGCTGGGAACATGCCCTTTTTGGGGGATGCCCGTATAGCCCATTTGGAGTTTGGTGAAGCATGCAGAAGCCGTCTATGACCGGGCGAATCGTTACCAAGCAGCGCACGAGCGTCACTCAGGCCGGGGTCCGGCTCGGTGAGCGGCTCCGGCAACTGCGCGTCGCCGGGGGACTGACGCAGACCGAGTTGGCCGGAGAGCGCTTCTCGAAGGAGTACGTCAGCCAGATCGAGCGGGGCAAGACCCGCCCGACTCGCGAGACGATCGAATGGCTCGCGGCGCGTCTGGGGGTCGACGCCGGCTTCCTCGCGAACGGTGTCTCGGCCGATGAGCGGGGACGCGTGGATGCGTCGCTCGCGCGCGCCGAGGCGCTGATCGAAGGACGCCGGAACGCCGAGGCGATCGAAGCGTTCGAGGCGCTCCGGACCGCCGTCCTGTCGACCGGCATGGTCGAGCTCCAGGTCCGTGCGCTCAAAGGTGAAGCAACCGCGCGCATGCGTGAGGGCGAGGTTCGCGAGGCGCTCGAGCAACTGGGGCGCGCCCGCGAGTTGACCGAGCGTGAAGCCTTCTCGGACATCGAGCGAGCGGACGTCTTGTTCCTCCTCGGCGTGGCGCGCTACAAGCTTTCGAGCGTCCAAACCGCGATCGGCCTCTTCGACGAGGCGCTGAAGATCGCGGAGCAGTCCGAGCTGCCGTCGGATCTCCTGCGCTCGAACGTCCTTGCCTGGCGGTCGCGTTGCTACCGGCGCCGGCGGGATCTCGAGGCGGCGCGGGAGGACGTCGAGCGCGCGCTCGAGCTGGCCGAAGGGGTCAACGACCGCCACACGACCGCCGACATCTACTTCCAGGCATCGCTGATCGCGGACCGCGAGGGCCACTGGGTGCTCGCCCGCTCCTACGCCGAGCGAGCTCGGGCGATCTACGAGGAGGTTTCCGATCGCCGGAACCTCGGACGGTTGATGAACAACCTCGGCGGAATCAACTTCTTGCTCGGGCGGTCGGACGAGGCCGTCGCATTCCTGAAGGACGCCTTCCGGCTCCACCTCGAGGTGGGGAGCGATGCGGAGGCCGCCCATGCGGTCAGCTCGCTCGCGCATGTTCACCTCGAGACCGGTGAGATCGTCAAGGCGGAGGAGCAGGCACGGCACGCATTGCAGCTCCTCGGCGACCGCGTCGACTTCCTCGACGGTATCGGCATGGCTCAACTCGTCCTCGGCCGCGCGTTGATGGAGCAAGAGCGCCTCGGCGAGGCAGCAGACGCGCTCCGCGCAGCCGAGCAGGCATTCGATCAGCTCTCTTCCGCGAGCCATCGTGCGTCAGCCTGGGTTGCGCAGGGCGACTTGGCGACCCGGCGCGGAGACGATCAGACCGCCGCCCGCCTTTACCGGAACGCCGCAGAGGCGCTCCAGGACGTCCGTTTCTAGCCTGGAAAGGAGGTGTGACCAAAGTGACAAAGGCCCGCCTGTTCCATCTCGCAGTCAGGACCTGCATCCTCATGTTCGCGCTGCTCTCCGTTGCGTCGATCCTGCCGGACAGCATGTTCGACGGAGCCGACTAGACTCCGTTCGCGTGCGCGCTTTGCTCGCCGTCGTCGTGGTCGCCCTGTTGGCGGCTGGATGCGGCTCGTCAGGAGACGGCTCGAAGCGAAGCGCGCCGACGAAGGGCACGCTGGAGGCGATCTGGCGGCAGGCTGGTCCCGCCGTCGCTCTGGTTCCCGGAACATCCGACTACGCGCATGGCGACGTCCGCGTCTCGTTTCTCGTCGTCAACGGGCAGGGGCGCTCGATCGAGCGCCCGACCGCACGCGTCTGGGTCGCGAAGGCGCGGAGCGCCGTGCCGTTTCGCGAGGCGACCGCCCGGCTCGAGCGGGTCAGCGTGGCCGGCGCCGACGTCCATGCAGACGACGCCAAGAGCATCTATGTCGTCCGCCTGAAGCTCGCGCTGCCCGGGCGATACTGGCTGGTCGCTCGGCCGGTGGGAGGAATGCCGATCGGAGGGATACGCGATCTCGACGTAAAGGCGCGCTCGGCGTCGCCGTCGATCGGCGCTCGGGCGATTCCTTCGCGCACCCCGACGCTTGCCAGCGCTCACGGCCGCGTCGCTGCCCTGACGACGCGACAGCCGCCCGATCGCGAGCTGCTGCGTGAATCCGTGGCCGGAGCGCTCGCCGCCCGGAGGCCGTTCGTCCTCGTCTTCGCCACGCCTGCCTTCTGCGAAAGCCGCACCTGCGGCCCGGTCGTCGACGTGGTCGAAGCAGCCCGCCGCCGTTTCGCGGACTCGGGAATCCGCTTCATCCACGTCGAGATCTACCGCGGCAACAAGCCCTCGAACGGCGTCAACCGCTGGGTCAAGGAGTGGCGCATTCCGACGGAGCCCTGGACGTTCCTCGTCGGCCGAGACGGACGGATCGCCGCCAAGTTCGAGGGC
Source organism: Gaiellales bacterium (assembly GCA_038237865.1). Classification (GTDB taxonomy): domain Bacteria; phylum Actinomycetota; class Thermoleophilia; order Gaiellales; family Gaiellaceae; genus 3-1-20CM-4-69-9. The sequence continues at coordinate 34,572 of JBBRYG010000016.1, forward strand.
TCGATGTCGCTGCACGAGCTCAGGTCGGCGATCCGGGCGCACCTCACGTAGTACCGGCCGCGGGGAGATTCGGGCCGTTTGGCCCATGCGGTCCGGCGGCCGCGTGTGTAAACCTTCGCTCGGCGTTGACGAGCGATCCACCAAACGGTCTCTACAGCGTGCGCGAGGTTGCCGGGCAGCTCGGCGTCCATCCCGAGACGATCCGGCGGCTGATTCACGACGGCCGTCTCGACGCCGTTCGGGTCGGGCGCGTCCTGCGCGTCCACCGACACGCAGTCGAGGGCTTTCTCGCCCGCCAGCGCATCAAGCCTTCCCGACTCGACGACTGACATGATTGCCCCCTGATGGGGGCCCGGCTGCAGCGCGCTCAGCGAGCGCTGACGGTGACGCGCATTGCGCGAAAAAGCGGTCTGCGGCGCGTGCTGAGCGAGCTCGGCGTCGTGGGCAGCCGGCCGGCAACGAGAGAAGGGGCTCGGGAGTTTCGGGAGGCGCTCGAGGAGCTCGGTACGACCTACATCAAGCTCGGCCAGCTGCTCTCGTCGCGCCCCGACCTGCTCCCCGACGTCTACATCGACGAGCTTTCGCGACTTGTGGATCAGGTACCGCCTGTGCCCTTCTCCGAGATCGAAGCCGTGATCAACCAGGACCTCCCCGGCGACGTCTTTGCCGAGATCGATCCGAAGCCGCTCGCTACTGCCTCGATCGCCCAGATCCATCAGGCGCTGCTGAAGAACGGCCGCGACGTCGTCGTCAAGGTCCGTCGCCCAGGAATCGAGGACAAGATCGATCTCGACCTGGCGCTGCTGCGTTCGACGGCGGATATCTTCGAGAAGCGCTCCGAGCGGGCACAACTACTTCAGGCGCGGGCCCTTGCCGACGAGCTCGAGGTCCACCTGCGCGGAGAGCTCAACTTCATCGAGGAGGCGAACAACGCCGAGCTCGTCGCGGGCATTCTCCGCGACTACGACTCGCTCCTCGTCCCGGACGTCATCAGACCGCACGTGACCGAGCGCGTACTCGTCCTCGAGCGCTTCGAGGGACGCAAGGTCGACGAGCATCACGGCCTCGAGCCCGAGCGCGCCCAGGAGCTCGCACGCCAGTTCTTCAAGGCCTACGTCCACCAGGTCACGGTCGAGGGCGTCTATCACGCGGACCCGCATCGCGGAAACGTGCTTTTGCTCGAGGACGGCCGGCTTGCGCTCGTCGACTTCGGGTTGCTCGGGCGTCTCGACGACGACACGCGCCGTAACCTGTCGCTGCTCCTGCTCGCCGTCGCGCAGAACCGGGCCGACGACGTGGCCGACTTGATCCTGGGGCTCTCGCTCACCTCGCTCGCATCCGACGAAGCCGGGTTCCTCCACGATCTTCGGCGGAAGCTTCCCAGGTACCACTGGCGACCGCTCTCGGGTATTCGCGCCGGCGAGGCGTTGGCCGACCTTCAGCGGATCTCGTTCGAGTACGGGATCAGCCTGCCCACGAGCTTCGCCCTCGTCGGCAAGACTTTGGCGCAGGCGGACTCGATTGCTCGCGCGCTCTACGCGGAGCTCGACCCGATCGCCCTGATGGAGGAGGACGCCCTCGAGGTCATGCTCCGCGAGGCGGAACGTCGCCTGGAGCCGAATCAGTTCCTCGCGTGGATGTCCACCCAGCTCGAGCCGCTCGCGCGCATGCCGCGCCACGTCGGACAGCTCGTGAGCAAGCTGGAGACGGGGACGCTCAAGGTCGGCGTCTCCCCGACCGACCTCGGCGGCCTGGAGCACGTCTTGCGCTCGGTCGCGAACCGGATCGGCGCCGCGATGATCGTGGTCGGGCTGCTCGTCTCGTCAGCCCTCATGGCACGGGTGAGCCACACGGTCTCGCTCGTAGGCTTCCTGATTGCCGCGGTCCTCGCGTTGTACCTCTTCTGGCGGATCATTCGCACACCCGGATCCGTCTGAGCGGCCACATCCCGGGCGCCGCCAAGCTTCACTGGCGGGACGATCTGCATGACCCGCTCGAGCGCGACCTCTGCTCGTGCGTCCGTTTGAAATGACCGATCGACGCGATCGAAGTTCATTCCGGAAACCGGCTCTAAGAGTCATCCCGTCGCCGAGCAGGTGGCGGGTGCGCAACGCCGAAAGAACGCGTGGGGGAACCGTCAAGGCTCCTCCTCTCCCCTGACGGCGGCGGCGCTCTTGCGTCGCCGCCGTTCTAGCGTGGGGAAACCCAGGGTTCCCCCACGGGCCCCCTCCTTTTTGTGGGTTGTGCCATGAGCGTCAGATGTCGCTACGGCGGGAGCGCGGTCCCGCCTCCGCGTGGCCACGGGCTCTCGCCCAAGTCGGGAAGACCCGCTAGGACCACCAACCATCCGCCGCCGGAGCCGGGCTCTGCCCGGCGGGAGGCAGGACTCCGCGGGGCTAGTCGCGACCCAGAAGAAGGGTGGCCCGTGGGGGAGACATGGTTTCCCCCACGGCTGGGAGCCCTGCTCAGGCGGCGGCTCGCCCGTGCCCTAGAAGGGGATCGACACCGACGCTCGGCTTTCTAAACAAGCCGTAAAACCGGGGATGTAATGGGCCGAACCGTTCGTTGTCAGTAGACGAAGAGGGCTCAGCGCCCTACATTTCAGCGGGCCGACCGACAGGGAGGACTTGTGGACACCGAGACCGGGCGTGTGAAGCTCACCGATCTAGCGTCGTGCGGCGGTTGCGCCGCGAAGTACTCCGCTGCGCGGTTGGAGAAGCTGCTGGCCGGCTTCGTGCCCGTGGAGGCCGAGAACCTGCTGGTGGGACTCGCGCCGGCGGACGACGCCGCTGTCTACCGGCTCGATGACGAGCGGGCGCTGATCTTCACACTGGATTTCTTCCCACCGGTCGTGGACGACCCGGGCGATTACGGCGCGATCGCCGCGACGAATGCGCTGAACGACGTGTTCGCGATGGGCGGCACGCCGTTACTCGCCCTGTCGATCGCTGCCTTCCCCGAGGAGCTCCCCATAGAGATGCTCGGTGAGATCTTCGCGGCTGCGGACGAGCAGGTGCGCGTGGCCGGCGGGTTGCTCGCCGGCGGCCACACGATCCGGGACGCGGAGCCCAAGTACGGGCTTGCCGTCGTGGGCACAGTGCATCCCAAGGGCATCTGGCCGAAGAACGGCGCCCTGCCCGGCGACGCGCTGTACATCACGAAGCCGCTCGGGACGGGACTGATCATGACCGGCCACAAGAAAGGCCTCGCCGGCGAGATGCAGCTCGACCGCGCGATCCACTGGATGCGGACCCTGAACAAGGGAGCGGCCGATGCCCTGCGTGCCTTCGAGCCGCACGCGGTCACCGACGTGACGGGCTTCGGCCTCTTTGGCCACACCCACGAGGTCGCCGACCGCAGCAACGTCAGGATTGTGCTCGAGTCGGGCCGATTCCCCGCGATCGACGGCGCGCTCGACCTCGCCCGCAAGGGCGTTCGGACGAGCGGTGACCCGCGCAACCGGGACTTCGCGGCGGCGCACGTGAGCTCGAACGGTCTGCCGGAGACGCTCGAAGCGCTGGGCTACGACCCCCAGACCGCAGGCGGCCTGCTCGTCGCGCTCCCGGCGGAGAAGGGTGCCGCGCTCGAGGCCGAATTCGAGTCGAAGCGGCTCTTCATCCGGCGGATCGGCCGTGTCGAAGAAGGGACCGGCATCATCGTCGAGTGAGCCTCGGGATGGTTCACGGGCGGTTTCAGCCTTTCCACAACGGCCATCTGGAGTATTTGCGCGGCGCGGCGGCGCGGTCCGACGAGGTCTTCGTCGGCATCACGAACCCGGATCCCTGGCGGATCAGGGAGGAGCCGAGCGATCCGCTCCGCCATCTCCCAGAGTCGAACCCGTTCACCTACACCGAGCGGCTGTTGATGGTCGAGGGCGTCGCGGCCGACGAAGGGGTCCCGGTCCACGTGATCCCCTTCCCCGTCAACGAGCCGGAGCTCTGGCCCGCCTACGTTCCGCCGGGTGTGACGCAATATCTCCGGCTCTTCTCGGAGTGGGGCGACACGAAGCTCGAGCGGATGCGCGAGGCCGGCTACGAGGTAGTGATCCTCGACGAGGGGATCGAAAAGGGCGTCTCCGGCGCCGACGTTCGTGACGCCATGCGCGAGGGCGGCGCTTGGGAGCCGCTCGTGCCGCCGGCGGTCGCGCGGGTGATCCGGTCGCTCGACCGCATGCCGGTCTAACCTCGGCGCGTGCATCCGATCGTCGTGTTTCTGCTGGACGGGGTGGCGGACCGCGCGCACGCATCCCTCGGGGGCCGCACGGGCGTCGAGGCGGCGTCCACCCCGAACCTGGACCGGTTGTGCGCAGCCGGGTCTTGCGGCGTCCTCTATGCGGTCGGTCCCGGCCGTGCCCCCTCGAGCGAGGTGGCCCACTGGTCGATGCTCGGCTACCGGCCGGACGAGTTCCCGGGGCGAGCGGTCTTCGAGGCGCTCGGCCGCGGACAGGAGGTCGGCGCGCAGCACGTCTTCGCCTACGCAGCCCTCCGTCCAGCCGAGCGGCGCGGCGACGGGTGGTGGCTGACCGGCCGGCCGGACCCTGCCCGGGACTCGAACGAGGCGGAGCGGCTCGTCGCCCGCTGCGACGGGCTCGAGCTCAACGGCCTGACATTCTCGCTCGCGCACGTCTGGCGCGGGGAGGCGGTGCTCCGGATCTCCGGGGGGGCGGATGAGCGCGTGACCGACACCGACGCCTTCTTCCGCGATCGACACCCGGTTCTGCGACCGCAGCCGCTCGTCCCGGAAGCTGAACGGACCGCGAGCGCGGCGGAGGCTTGGAGCCGGAAGGTGCTCGAGCTGCTCGAGGGCGAGCGCCTCAACGTGATCACGCTCAAGTGGTGGGGGCGGCCGCGCCCGGTGCCGACGTTCGAGGAGCGGCACGGGCTCCGCGGCACCTTCGTCGCGGAATCGGCCTTCCTGCGAGGGCTTGCAAGGGCCGTGAGCCTTAAGACGATCGAGGCGCCGGAGACCGACGACCCGGCTGGCGACCTGCGCGCGCGGGTCGCGCTCGCACGGGAACGGCTCGACCGTGGTGACACCTTTGTCTTCGTCCACCAGAAGAGCGCCGACACCGCGGGCCACACGAAGGATCCGCGGCGAAAGCAGGCGATGGTCGAGACGATGGACGCGGCACTCGGCGAGCTGCCGGCCGACCGAGCAATTGTCTGCGTCACAGGCGACCACGCGACGCCGGCCTCTCCTGACGTGATCCATTCGGGCGATCCGGTGCCCTTCGTGGTCGCCGGCCCCGGCGTGCGCGCCGACGCCGTAACGGAGTTCGGGGAGCTCCCCTGCGCAGCCGGGGTCCTCGGGCACCTGCGCGGCCCGGACATGATGCCCGTGCTGCTGAACGCCGCCGACCGGCCGCTCTTCCTCGGATCGCGTCCCACCCCGTTCGACGGCGCGGATGGCTATCCGTCCATCCTCGAGCCCCTGTAGGAACTGATGTCTCGGTGGCAAAGGGCCAGATTCGCTCTGGGTTTCGCGCGCGCGGCGGCGCGGAGGCGGGACCCCGGTCCCGCAGTTGCGCACACAACAATCCCCACGCCGACCCCCACAACGAGGGGGCCCGGGGGGGGGCCCAGGGGGCCCCCCCCCCCCCCCAACCCGCAACCCTCG
>JBBRYG010000017.1:0-36571 GCA_038237865.1 Gaiellales bacterium
ACATCGACCGGCGCGTTCGGCGGGCGGCGGAGATCCTCGACCTCGACCCGCTGATCAAGCGGAAGCCGAAGCAGCTCTCCGGCGGCCAGCGCCAGCGCGTGGCACTCGGCCGCGCGATCGTGCGCGAGCCGGAGGCCTTCCTGATGGACGAGCCGCTCTCGAACCTGGACGCCAAGCTGCGCGTCCAGACCCGAGCCGAGATCCTCAAGCTGCAGCAGGAGCTTGGGACCACGACCATCTACGTCACCCATGACCAGGTCGAGGCGATGACGATGGGCGACCGGATCGCGGTCATGCGCCTCGGTGTCTTGCAGCAGGTCGGCGCGCCTAACGAGCTCTACAAGCAGCCGGCGAACCTGTTCGTTGCAGGCTTCATCGGCTCGCCGGCGATGAACCTCGTCCCGGCGCCGGTTCTCGACGGCGTCGGGGGAGGCGACCGGATCGCGGGCTTTCGCCCAGAGCACGTGCGGATCGCGAACGGCCACGTCGACGGGGTCGCCTTCGACGCGACGGTCGACGTCGTGGAATACCTCGGCGACGAGCAGCTCGTGCACATGACCCGCGACGACACCCCGATGCAGGCCAAGGTCTCCGTCGAGCAGCAGGTCAGCACGGGCCAGGAGCTGACCTTCACGGTGCCGAGGGAGAAGCTCTACCTCTTCGACGCCGAGACCGAGCAGCGGATCGACGCTTAGGAGGGCTTGGCGAGCCGCCAGCGCTAGAGGCCGGCGAGCACCTGCAGGAGCTCGCCGGGGCTTCCGACGACCAGGTCGGCCGCCTCGATCAACGCTTGTGGGCCCTCAGCGGAGGCGACCGCGACGCGAATCGCGAGCTCGAGCTCGGCGAGTGCGGCGAATGCGTCCAGATCGGTCGTGTCGTCCCCGGCGTACAGGGCGCGCGAGAGGCCCCTGTCGGTGAGCAGCCGCCGCACCGCGGTCCCCTTGTCGGCGTGGACCGGCGGGAGGATCTCGAGCACCTTGCGACCGAACCGCGCCACGAACCCGGCCGCGCGCGCCTGCGCCGCGATCTTCTCGAGCCGCTCGTGGGCAGCGGTCTGATCCGGAGCAGTCCGGTAGTGCAGTGACACGGACAGTCCTTTGTCCTCGAGCTCCGGCCAGTCCACGCCGGCCAGCAGCCGCCGAAGCGGCTCGCTCCACCCGGCAGCTTCGGGCTCGAGCTCGAGGCCGTGGTTGCCGGCGTACACGAGCTCGGGCACGCCGACGATGCGTCGTGCGTCGGCCCCCTCACGACCGCTGATGCATGCGACGAGCGCATAGCGCCGCGCGAGCCGACGCAGCTCCGCCCGCGCCTCGTCCGGGACCCTCGCGTCCTCGGGTCGCGCGACGATGGGCGCCAGCACGCCGTCGACGTCGAGAAGAATCGCCGCTCGCTCCGGTGCTGCGGCCAGCTCGGTCAGCGCGTCCACCCGCCTAGGATAAGGCGATGCGGCTCGTGCTCATCGGGGTGGTCGCGGGCTTCTTCAGCGCTCTTTTCGGGGTCGGGGGCGGGATCATCGTCGTCCCGCTCCTGCTCCTCCTCGCTGCGTTCGGCGCGCACGAGGCGACCGCGACCTCGCTGGCGGCGATCGGTATCACGGCGCTGTCGGGCGTGATCACCTACGCGGTTCTGGGCGAGGTCCACGTGGAGTACGCGGCGCTCGTCGGGCTTCCGGCGGCTGCGGGAGCAGTCGGCGGGACCGTCGTGCAGCAGCGCCTGCGCGGGAGGACGCTAGAGCTGCTGTTCGCGGGTCTGTTGACGGCGATCGCGATCTGGCTCTTGATCAAGTGACGTACGCGCTCGCAATCGCGCTCGGACTTGCCGCGGGCGTACTCGCCGGCATGTTCGGGGTTGGCGGGGGAATCCTGTTCGTCCCGACGCTGGTCGCGCTCGGACTCGAGACCCACGAGGCGATCGGGACGTCGCTGCTCGCGATCCTGCCCACGGTCGTCGCCGGGACCTGGCGCCAGTCCCGCTACGGGAATGTCCGCTGGCGAGCAGCCGCAGCGATCGGCCTCACCGCAGCGGTCGCAGCGCAGGGCGGCGTCGTTCTGGCGGAGGCGCTGCACGGAGACACGTTGCGAAGGCTCTTCGCCGTCCTGCTCTTGCTCGTCGCAGGTCAGATCGCGTATCGCGCGCGAGCTCGCGCCGACTAAGCTTCGATCCGTGCCCGAGCTCGAGGAGATCTGGCTTCCGCTCGTCGACGAGCCGATCGGCACGATCGTCCAGCGGATCCAGCAGGAGGATCCCGAGATCGAGCGACTCGCCGGCTCGCCGCACCGGATTCTCGCCTTCCGCACGTTCGCCTACATCCGCGTGGGCATCACGCTCGGGCAGCTGTTGTTCGAGCACGATCTGCCGCCCTATGACGGATCCGAGGGCTGGGTCGACGATCTCCTGACCGACAAGGGGCATCACGAGGCGATCGCAAACGAAGTCCGCGCCGTCGCCGAGGAGATCGCCGCAGACCCGAGGTACGGCGCCGAGGAGCCGCTCGGCCCGGACGACGCTGCCCGAGACCGCTTCCGCGAGTTCGCGCGCGAGCGCCTCGCTAGCGAGTAGCCAGGAACGCGATGGCGAACGTCGCAACGAACCCGGCGAGCGTCAGCAAGACGCGGCGCCACGAAGGGTGGCTGTGCGCCTCGGGCAGCAGGTCGGTCGCACCGATGAAGAGGAAGAAGCCCGCATAGAGCGAGAGCGCGTATCCGAGGCCGTGCTCGGAAACGCTGACAGACGCGCCGATCGCCGCGCCCACGAGCGGAGCAAGTGCGTCGATCGTGAGCCAGCGGCGTGCGCTGCGTATGTCGTCGCTCTGCCGCAGGATGAAGCTGACGGTGTTCATCCCGTCCGCGAAGTCGTGGCTGATCACCGCGAGGAACACCAGGAGCCCGGTCGACGTGCCGAGGTGAAAGGCGAGCCCGATCCCGAGGCCGTCGATCAGGCTGTGCAGCGAGAGACCGGCGGCTCCGAGCGCCCCGACGTGCGAATGGGCGCGAGCTTGCTCGGAGTCGTCTCTGTGATGGAGCACCAACAGGCGCTCCGCGAGGAAGAAGCCGAGGAAGCCTGCGCCGACCAGCGCAGTAACCCGTCGCGGGTTGTCGACGGCGTCGATCGCCTCGGGCAGGACGTCGAAGAGCGCCACCGCGACGACGATGCCGCCTGTGAATGCGATCAGCGTCGGCAGCTCCCGGCGGAAGCGGAACGCGATCGCTCCGCCGAGGAGCGTCGACACTGTGGTGAGCGCCGCGAGAGGGAGGGCGGTCCAGGCCATCAGGGAATGATTCTCGCGGTCGAGGCGAAACCTTTCACCTCTGTCTCCACTGCTTGCATAATGGGGAGCTCGTGCTGAAGCGCGCGCCGCTCGCAATCCTCGTCGCCCTCACCCTGCTGACCAGTGCCTCCGCGGGCGCTACCGGCGACAGCGCCCAGGCGGCGGGCGCGACCGCGCGCGCCTATGGCATCCGGGTCGTCGCGCCGGGCGGCGGGGCTGAGACGCCTACCGTCTCGGCTCCTCCCGACCAGGTCACGTTCAGCGGTGGCTTCGCCTACAACGGCGCCGTCACCACCAGCTCCGCGAATGCGAGCGTCTCGACGGTCTCCGGGAGCGACGCGAGCGCCAGCGCATCCGCCGAGGTCAGCTCGGTCTCGCTCTTCAACGGGGAGATCACCGCCTCCAGCGTGGTGGCCCATGCTCACGCAACGGCACGTGCGGGCGCCGCCAGCGGCGACGTCGAGGGCTCGTCCGTCAGCGGCCTCGTCGTGCTCGGGCAACCCGTTTCGAGCGGCGGGAGCGCCACGCTTGCAGACTGGGGAAGCCTCCGGACGATCGAGGGCGGCGCCAGCGGCTCGGCGGCCACGGGCTACCGCGGCTTCGTGACGGCGCTCGACATCCACCTGACCGCCGATCACGGCGGGCTTCCTGCGGGCACGACGATCCTCGTGGGGTACGCCGAGGTCGCAGCGCAAGCGGCGCCGCCCGCCCCCGTGACCACCCCGAAGCCGCCCAAGGTCAAGAACGGAGCGAGCGGCGCATCGCCCGCCCCGGAGCCGAGGGGACTACCGCCGGTCGTGCGCCCGCCGGACATCCAGCCCAAGCTGACCGCCGGCCCGTACGTGTTCCCGGTCTACGGCCCATCGTCGTTCGTGGACACATACGGGGGCCCGCGCGCCGACGTCTCGGGCGGCTGGCATCACGGTGACGACATCTTTGCGCCGCTCGGCGCGCCGCTGCTCGCGGTCGCGTCCGGCACGGTCTTCTCGGTCGGGTGGAACGAGGTGGGAGGCAACAGGCTCTGGCTTCGTGACGGCCAGGGGAACCTGTTCTACTACGCGCATCTCTCCGCGTTCTCACCGCTGGCGGTCAACGGCAGCAAGGTGCCGGCCGGCGCCGTGCTCGGCTTCGTCGGCAACACCGGTGATGCACAGGGGACGCCCTACCACCTCCACTTCGAGTTCCACCCTGTCAGCCTGCTCGGGCTCGGCTATGACGGCGCCGTCAATCCGACCAAGTACCTGCTCGCCTGGAAGCACCTGCAGGATGTGAGCTTCGCCGGTGGCGCCGTCTGGGCCCCCAAGCTCGCCGGCGCCGCGCCGAAGTCAGGCGCCATCCTGCTCACCGCGAACGACATCTCGAGCGCCGACGGTCTCGACCCGGGCTCGTTGCAGCGTGCGCTGGCACCCGCCGGCCGGGCGGACGAGTTCGTGGCGAAGGCGAAGGCGTTCTCTCCCGCTCCGAAGAAGAGCCCGGCGGCCGGATCGACCCCGGCCGCCGTCCTTCCGCACTAGCTCCTAGCTGTTGTTGCCCGAGCCTCCACCCTGATAGGTGAACTCGTCGCTCGAGCCGAAGAGATTGTCGGAAAGCCACTTGCGGGTCTGCGCGCCGGAGACCGGGTTGAAGAGGATGCCGAGCGCGATTCCCGTTATCAGCAGCATCGTGTTGCGGCCGCCGTGGTCCTTCTTGCCCTGAACCCGGTCCGCCGCTTCACGCAGCTCGTCGAGGGCATCCTTCAGCCGCTCCTGAATCTCCTTGTCCGTGGCAACGCGCGTCGCGAGGGTGACGGCGCCGCGACCGCCGATCAGCTCGTTGTAGACGCCGCGGGCCGACTCGAAGGCGCTGCGCACGTTCTCGCGCAGGTCCTCGTCCTTCATCGCGCGCTCGAGGTACGGACGCGCGTCGCCCGTCTTGTCCAATAGCTTGTCCTTGGTCTTGGCCATACGTGGATCGTCCTTTCAGGTCGTTTCCAGCCGGTTCGTACCCGCCGGCGTTCGTTGCAAACAGGCAGCCGTGCTCGCAGGGGTGCTGCTGGCCGCCGGCTGCGGAGGCTCGAAGGGGGAGCCGCCTCCCAAGATCGTCCGCGGAACCGGCTTTACGTTCGAGGTCATCGCGACCTGGCAAGTCGCTCGGAGCGGCCGCCAGGTCCAGGCCGTCGAGGGGGGCAAGAGCCTTGCGCTCGTGGCCGTGTCGCGCTTTCCGCTCATCCGCCGGTATCGGCCCGGCCGCTTCGAGCGAGTGACGAAGGAGCTCGACGCCGCTGCGCGCGGTATCGCCCAGCAGCAGGGCGGCGTGCTGTCGACATCGGACACGATCGAGCTCGGCGGGGAGCAGGCACGGCGCTACGACGTCGCCTACGAGACGCGAGGGCGGAGATTGGTGGAGCGAATCGGATTCGTCCTGCGTGGAAAGACCGAGTACCTGCTGCTCTGCCGGTATCCGCGTAACGGCGACACGGACCCATGCGACCAGCTGTTCTCGTCGTTCAGGCTGGCCCAGGAGGGCTTGGCGAAACGCGGCGCTGTGCCGCCGGGCCGCGCTGCTCGCCCCGATGCCGCGTCCTAGACGGATTTCGCTGCGCGTTTTCCGTTCCGCACTGCGACCGGCTTCGTCCTAGCGCCGCTCTTGCCGTCGAAGGCGGCGTCGAACACTTCCTGGATCGAGTCGACGAGCACGAACTCGAGCTCGTCCTTCGTCTCGGGCGGCAGCTCCTCCAGGTCGTCCTCGTTCTCTCGCGGCGCGATCACGCGTTTCAGCCCGGCTCGCTGAGCCGCGAGCGACTTCTCCCGGATCCCGCCGATCGGGAGCACCTGCCCTGTGAGGGTGATCTCGCCGGTCATGCCCACTTCTTCCGACACGGGCTCGCCGCGCACGAGCGATGCGATCGCCGTCGCCATCGTGATCCCGGCCGAGGGGCCGTCCTTCGGTATCGCTCCCGCGGGAACGTGGACGTGGATGTCGTTCTCCGTGAACCACTGTGGGTCGATCCCGAGCGACTGGGCGTGCGAGCGCACCCAGGAGAGCGCCGCCTGCGCCGACTCCTGCATCACCTCGCCGATCTGGCCCGTCACCGTCAGCCGTCCCTTGCCCGGGTAGGCCGCCGCCTCGATGAAGAGCACGTCCCCGCCGGCCGCGGTGAAGGCCAGCCCCGTCGCGACACCCGGGTCCGAGGTCCGCTTCCGTACTTCGCCCGAGAAGCGGCGGGCGCCGAGCCACGAGCGAACGCGGGGCTCGTCGATGCGAAGCGTCTTGGCCTTCGGCGGGCCTTCGGCGACCTGTCGAGCAGCTTTGCGCAGGGCCGCCGCGATCTGGCGCTCGAGTCCACGGACGCCGGCCTCGCGCGTGTATTCGCGGATGATCAGCCGCAGCGCCTTGTCGGAGATCGTCACCCCTTTCCGCAGGCCGTGCTCCGCGAGCTGCTTGGGGACCAGGTACTTCTTCGCGATCCCGAACTTCTCGTCCTCGGTGTAGCCGGAGAGCTGGATCACGTCCATCCGGTCGAGCAGCGGGCCGGGGATCGTGTCGAGGGTGTTCGCGGTGCAGATGAAGAGGACCTTCGAGAGGTCGAACGGCAGGTCGAGGTAGTGGTCGCGGAAGGTCTTGTTCTGCTCGGGGTCGAGCACCTCGAGCATCGCGCTCGAGGGGTCGCCGCGGAAGTCTGCGCCCATCTTGTCGATCTCGTCGATCAGGATCACCGGGTTCAGCGACTCGGCGTCGCGGAGCGCCCGGATGATCGTGCCGGGCATCGCGCCGATGTACGTGCGCCGGTGCCCCCGAATCTCCGCTTCGTCCCGGACGCCGCCGACCGAGAGCCGCTGGAACTTTCGCCCCACGGTGCGGGCGATCGACTGGCCCAGGGAGGTCTTTCCCACGCCAGGCGGGCCCACGAAGCAGAGGATCGGGCCGGTCAGGTCGTTCTTCAGTTTTGAGACTGCGAGGTACTCGAGGATGCGCTCCTTCACCTTCTCGAGGTCGAAGTGGTCCTCGTCGAGCACGCGCTTGGCCTCGACGAGGTCGAGCTTGTCCTCGGTCGTCTTGTCCCACGGCATGGTCACGAGCCAGTCGAGGTAGGTTCGGATGACGCCGTACTCCCCCGCGGCCGACGGAAGCTTTTCCAGCCGGCCGAGCTCGCGGCCGGCCGCCTTGCGTGCGTCCTCGGGAAGCTGCATCTCGTCGAAACGGCCGCGGAGCTCATTGACCTCCGCCTGCTCCGCGTCGCCTTCGCCGAGCTCGTCCTGGATCGCCTTCATTTGCTGACGGAGGAAGAACTCACGCTGCCCCTTCTCCATCTCTTCCTGCACCTGGTTCTGGATGCGGGAGCCGAGCTCGAAGACCTCGAGCTCGCGGTTCAGGATCGACGAGATCTCGCGCAGTCGGGTCTCGACCTCCGCCAGCTCGAGCAGCGTCTGTTTCTCCTCGGTCTTGAGGCGCAAGGTCGACGCGACGAGGTTGCAGAGCGCGCTCGGATCCTCGACGTTCGCGGCTGCGATCTGCAGCTCTTCGGGTAGGTACGGGACGAGGCCGATGATCCGCGCGAACAGGCCCTGGACGTTGCGGGTCAGCGCTTCGACCTCACGGGATTTTGCCAGCACGTCCGGTAGGTCGCTGAACTCGCCGACGAGGTAGGGGTCGCCTGAGACTTGGCTGTCGAGCCGGATTCGCTGGAGACCCTGAACCAGGATACGGAGCGTTCCGTCGGGAACCTTGATCATCTTGTGGACGACGGCGGCGGTCCCGATCTGGAAGATGTCGTCCCAGCCGGGCGGATCCGCCTCGGGATTCTTGACGGTCACCAGGGCCAGCAGGCGTTCGCCCGAGACGACGTCCTCCACAAGCTTGACCGAGCGGTCCTGCCCGATCGCGAGCGGCGTCATCGAATCGGGGAAGACGACGGTCTCCTTCAGGGGCAGCACCGGTAGCGTGGCCGGAAACGTCAGCGCATCGGACTGCTCGAGCTCCTGGATCGTCTCCGTCACGATGTCCTCACGTGGATCAAGACGCTCTCTCGTGGAGCCGGCTTCGGCGTGATCGGGAGCCGGATCGTGAGCACGCCGCGTCTGTACGACGCGGTCGCGCCATCCGCGTCGACGTCGACCGACAGCGTCACCTGGCGCTGGAACGGGCCGTAGTCGATCTCCATCTGCTGGTAATGGCCGCAATCCTTCGGACGGTCCCTCTCGCCCGCAATCACCAGCGATCTCTGCGCGACGACCAGCTGGACGGCGTCGGGGTCGGCGCCCGGCAGCTCCGCCACCACGGTCAGCGTCGGCGGGTCCTCAGTCCGGTAGCAATCGACCTGTGGCCGAAAGCCTCGCCGGATCCCGCGCGAGAACGGAACGACCTGCCAGAGGTCGGCAAAAAGCTGCTCGATCTCCTCCGCAGCGTGCTCGAGGTCGCGGCGCTTGTTGTCCACGGTCTAACCGTACCCCGGCTGTCTAGTCTTGAGTCGTGGCCCGCTGGACCCGCCTCGTGCTGCGCTTTCGCTGGCCGATCCTGGTCTTCTGGCTTGTTGTCGTGCTCGCCGGAGGGTATGCGGCCGCACATCTGAGCCCGCTTCTCTCCAACACGTTCACGGTTCCGGGCACCGATTCCGAGCGCGCCCGGACGATCCTGCAAGAGCGCTTCGGCGACCGCTCGGACGGCGAGTTCCTGATCGTCTACCGGATCGTCAGTGGGCCGACGGGGATCGTGGACGAGCTCAAGGCCAGCCTGGCGAGCGGCGCGGAAGCTGTGCCCGGCGGAAAGGCGACGCCGCTGCGGTTCGTGCCGCACCACGTCGTCTACGGATCGATCCTCTCCGAGCTCAACCTCTCGGATGCGAAGGGCTACACGGACGACATCCTGCATCGCCTGCACCCGCCGCCGGGCGTGGACGCCTACGTCTCAGGCCAGGCCGCGATTCAGCACGACCTCGACCCGATCTTCTCGAACGACCTGAAGAAGGGCGAGCTGATCGCGCTGCCGATCGCCCTGGCCGTCCTGCTGGCCGTGTTCGGGCTCTCGCTCGCGACGACGTTGCCTTTCATCTTCGCGGCGGCGACGATCACGGGCACCCTCGGAGTCGTCTACCTCACCGCGCACCTGATGGTGACGGCCACGTACGTGACCAACCTCGTTCAGCTGATCGGGCTCGGGATCGCGATCGACTACTCGCTCCTCGTGCTCTACCGCTTTCGGGAAGAACTCGAGCGCGGCGACTCCACGGAGAACGCGATCCTGCGGACGATGGCGACCGCGGGACGAGCGGTGATCTTCTCCGGCGCGACGGTCGCGATCGGGCTCGCACTCCTGCTCTTCATGCCGTTGCCCTTCATGCGCTCGATGGGACTGGGCGGGTTTCTGATCCCGCTCGTCTCGATCGCCGCGGCGGCAACGCTGCAGCCGGCGCTGCTCTCGCTCTACGGGCGCCGGGGGACGAGTCGCGCCCACGTCGCCGCGTTGCTTCGGCGGAAGGGCGTGCCGTTGCCGCGATTGGCCGGGCCGGACGTGGAGCATGGGTTCTGGGCCAGGCTCGCCCGCTGGATCATGCGGCGGCCGCTCGTGTTCCTGGCCGGCGGCGCAGCGCTCCTGATCGCGGCCGCGATCCCCGTCTACGCTCTTGAGCTGACGCCCGGATCCGCCCGGGGCATCCCTCAGACACCCCAGTCTGTACGCGGGCTGAACCTGCTGCGCGACGCCGTCGGCCCGGGAGCCCTCTCGCCTTCACAGGTCCTGATCGACGCCGGCGGAGGTGGTTCCGTCCGCTCGCCGCAGATCCAGGCGGCGGTCGCCCGGCTGCGGGCGCTGCTCGAGCTGGACCCGGAGGTCGCCTTCGTCCAGTCGGGCACCGCCGGGCGCTTCGTCGATCTGTCCGGGCGCTACGAGCAGGTGATCGTCGCCGGCCGCCACGAGTACGGAGAGCATGCATCCCAGGACTTCGTGCACCGGCTCAGGGGCTCGATCATCCCGGGTGCGAGCTTTCCCGCTAACGCCAGCGTCCTCGGCGGCGGCGGGCCGCCCCAGGGCGTCGATTTCCTCCACCAGGCCTACCGGTACTTCCCCTGGCTGGTGCTTGCCGTGCTCGTGCTCACCTACCTGCTCCTGATGCGCGCATTCCGCTCGGTGCTGCTGCCGCTCAAGGCGGTGCTGCTGAACCTGCTCTCCGTCGGCGCGAGCTACGGGATGCTCGTCGTCGTCTTCAAGTGGGGTGCGGGCAGCACGCTCGCCGGCCTCTACCACTTCGGGCAGGTCGAGGGCTGGATCCCGATCTTCCTGTTCGCGATGCTGTTCGGGCTCTCGATGGACTACGAGGTCTTCCTCGTCACGCGGATGCGCGAGACGTGGGACGAGCATCCGGACAACACGCGCGCGGTCTCCTACGGCCTCGAGCGCACCGGTTTGATCATCACCGCGGCGGCGATCGTGATGGTGGCGGCGTTCTCGGGCTTCGTCGCGGGCTCGATCGTCGGCCTGCAGGAGTTCGGCCTGGGTCTCGCCGTCGCGATCTTCGTCGACGCGACGATCGTCCGCGCGCTGCTCGTCCCCTCCCTGATGGCGGTGTTCGGCCGTTGGAACTGGTGGCTGCCGGCATCGCTTGCGCGGCTCGTGAGGGTTCAGCCGTCGCCGCTTGGCCAGGCGGCGCGTCCGGCGCTCAGGCCCGCGGGCCGCTAGCCCTCCTCCTCCTCTTACACCGGCGGCTCGGGGTCGTACTGGATGTACCGGCGAACCTCGCGAGCGCGCTCCGTGGAGTGAAGGCGCGCGACGAGATGAAGCGCCATATCGATTCCGGCCGAGACGCCCGCGGCCGTGATCACCTCGCCCGTGTCGACGAAGCGGTCGTCTGGCTTCACCTCGATCTTCTTTCCGAGCTTCCCGAGCTGCTCGAGCGAGCCCCAGTGCGTTGTCGCCGCGCGACCGTCGAGGAGGCCGGCCGCGGCGTAGACGAGCGAGCCGGTACAGACGCTCGTCATCAGCGTCCCGCTCTGGGCGGTGCCGCGAACCCAGTCGAGGACGGTGTCGTCGGCGAGCTGTGGACGCGTGCCGCGGCCTCCCGGAAAGACGACGACGTCGAGCTTTCCGGCCTCGTCCCACGTGCGGTGGGGGAGGACACGCAGGCCCTTCGCGCAGCGGATCTCCTCGCGTGCCTGCGCGATCGTGAAGACCTCGACGCCGTCGCCCGGCCACTGCTCGGCCCAGGCTGCGAGCACCTCCCAGGGCCCCGCCCAGTCGAGCTCCTCGGCCCCTTCGAAGAGGACGACGCCGATCCTGATCATCGAACGGCGGCGATGATCAGGACGACGACGACGATCGCGATCGGGATGAGCGCCAGCATGAGCACGTTGAAGGCGCGTCGCTCGCCCGGGCCGGGGCCCGGTTCCGGCGTGTAAGGGTCGAGCGGGGAAGCAGGCTCGACATGCCCCACGTCGTCGCCCTCGAGCACGACCGGGTCGGTCTGGACTTCGCGCGGCTCGTCGGTCATTCGCTCTCCTTCGGTAGCACGTCTGCAAGCGCCCGCTCGAGGGCGGGATCGATCCTCAGCCGATCCTTGAAGGCACGGTACCGGCCCATCGCCCCAGGATTCGGCTCGCCCCGTCGGACCGCGCGGATCAGGAGGTTCTTCGCCGTGTGCTCCAGGTCGACGAACTCAACGACCCGGGTTTCGTAGCCGACGGCCTCGAGCAGCTGGGCGCGCGCCGCGTCCGTGGCGAGGGACGCAAAGCGCTCGCGCAGGATCCCGTGCTCGAGCAGCGGCTGCAGGGCGTCGTCTCGCACCTGACCCGCAAGCTCGTGCTGGCAGCAGGGGACGGCGAGGATCACCTCGGCGTTCCAGCGGACCGCCTGCGCCAACGCGTCGTCGGTGGCCGTGTCGCAGGCGTGCAACGAGACGACGACATCGGCGGGCTCCCCGGAGAACAGCGCGATGTCGCCCACCTCGAAGCGCAACCGCTCGTAGCCTAGGCGGCCCGCGAGCGCCTGGCAGCGCCCGACCACGTCCGCCCTCAGGTCGAGGCCGACGATCTCGACGTCGAGGCCACGCTCGACGGCGAGCAGGTGGTAGAGCGCAAAGGTCAGGTAGGACTTCCCCGAGCCGAAGTCGACGATTCGCAACGCCCGCCGCGGCAGCACGTCGTCCACGAGCTCGAGAAAGCGATTCACCTGCCGGAACTTGTCGTAGCGCTGGGCTCGAACCTTGCCGTCCGGGGTCATCACCCCGAGCTCGACGAGAAACGGCACGGCCTTCCCCTCCCCGAGCAGCCGCCGCTTGGGCCGGTCGTGAGCGAGACCGGTCGGTCGCCCGGTGGGCGGACGCCGCAGCACCTTGTCGCCGTCCAGCACCTGATAGTCGTGCACCGGCGTCTGCAGCAGCGCCTGCCGGAAGTCACGGCGGATCAGCGTGCCGAGCTCGGTCTCTGCCTCCGCGGGAGCGAGATTGGCGTGCGTGGCCTGCTCGCCCCGGCGATACTCGAACTGGTAGCGCAGCTTCTCGTCGACCAGCACGGGGCGGACCGTCACTCTCGACCAGGGGCTCTCGCCGCGCGGCTTCGAGAGCACTGCCCGCGACAATCCCTCCTCCAGCATCGGTCGGACCTCCACTCCCATAGCATCGCATCGCGATGAAGGGCGTCATTCTCGCGGGGGGCAGCGGAACGCGGCTCCATCCGCTCACCCGCATCACGAACAAGCACCTGCTGCCGATCTACGACCGCCCGATGGTGACGTATGCGATCGAGGCGCTCGTCGGCGCGGGCGTGAACGAGCTGATGCTGGTGACGGGCGGCACGCATGCGGGGGAGTTCTTCCGCCTGCTCGGCAACGGTCACGACTACGGGATCGACCGGCTCTTCTATGCCTACCAGGATCAGGCCGGAGGAATCGCTGAAGCACTCGAGCTCGCCGAGCGCTTTGTCGACTGCGATCCAGTGGTGGTCATGCTTGCCGACAACGTGCTGGAGCGCTCGCTGGCGCCGTCGGTCGAGAACTTCCGGGCTCAGGCGACCGGCGCGCGGATTCTCCTCTCGAAGGTGGACGAGCCCGAGCACCTCCGCCACCTCGGCGTGCCCGAGCTCGACGGCGACCGCGTCGTCCGGATCGTGGAGAAGCCCGACGCCCCGCCGAGCGGCTACGCGGTCACCGGCATCTACTTCTACGACGGATCGGTGTGGGAGGTGATCCCGCAGCTCGAGCCCTCGGGGCGCGGCGAGCTCGAGATCACCGACGTGAACAACTGGTACGTCGACCAGGGAACGATGGAGTACGACGTCCTCGAGGGCTTCTGGGGGGACGCGGGCGAGTCGATCGACGCCTACTACGACGTGAACGACTTCGTGCGCGCGAACGGCGTGAACAAGCAGTGATCGCCGGCCTGGAGGTGATCCCGCTCCGCCGCTTCGAGGACGTGCGCGGGTGGTTCGTGGAGCTCCGGCGCGAGAGCCGGTTGCCGAAGCCATCGCGCCAGACGAACCTCTCGTTCTCGCGCCAGGGCGTGATTCGCGGCCTCCACTACCACGAGCGCGGCCAGGACGACCTCTTCGCCTGCCTGATGGGGATGGCCCGGGTGGTGGTGCTCGATCGCGGGAGCGGCGAGACGTTCATGCTTGACATCGGGGACGAGAATCCGGTGGCCGTCTACATCCCGGGGCACCATGCGCACGGATTCGAGGCGCTCACCGACCTGCTCTTCCTCTACCACGTGAGCGAGGAGTACGACTCGTCCGACCCGGACGAGCACGAGATCGCCTGGGACGATCCTCGCGTCGTCGACCTCTGGAGCACACGATCGCCGATTCTGTCCGACCGCGACACCGGCATGCCGACGGAGTGAGTGGGTCGGCGGGGGGAGGGGGCGCGGGGGAACCGGGAGCCAAGCGACGCGTTCTAATCACCGGCGCCGGCGGCCAGCTCGGCCGGGCGCTGCAGGCGGAGTTCGCAGACGCAGACGTCACGGCACTCACGCGCGCGGACTGGGACGTCACGAACCCGGCGCCGCTGCTGGAGGCGCCCGATCTCGTCCTGCACACGGCCGCCTGGACCGACGTCGACGCCGCTGAGGACGATCCACAGGCCGCTGCCGCGGTCAACGTCGGCGGCACGCGTCACGCCGAAGAGCTCGGGGCGCCGCTCGTCTCGTACTCGACCGATTACGTCTTCGACGGCCGGAAATCGGAGCCTTACGTTGAGTCGGACGCTCCCAACCCTCTGTCCGCCTACGGGCGCACGAAGCTGCACGGCGAGGCGGCGGCGGGCGAGCGCGCCTGGATCGTCCGCAGCTCCGGGCTCTTCGGGCGGACGGGTAACAACTTCGTTCGCACGATGCTGCGCTTCGGGGCTGAGCGCGAGGAGGTGTCCGTCGTCGACGATCAGCGCAGCGCTCCTACCTACGTCGCTCATCTGGCCCGCGCGACACGCGAGCTGCTCGGCCGCCCGCCCGGCATCTGGCATCTCGCCGCCGCCGGTGACTGCACGTGGGCCGAGTTCGCCGAAGCGATCTTCGAGGACGCCGGGCTCGAATGCCGCGTGCGGAGAATCGCCAGTAGTGACCTGGCGCGGCCCGCGCCGCGTCCGCCCTATTCCGTGCTTCGAAGCGAGAAGGGTGCTCCGCAGCTGCCCCATTGGCGGGATGGACTGCGCGAGTGCCTAGAGAACCTCGCGAATTGAGTTCGTCGATGAGCTGCGCCACGAAGAGCTAGTGGCGAAATTCGACTTGTCTTACCCGGATCGCTTCAGTTTCCCGTGCTTCTTCGCGTAGACCTCGCCCTGTTTGAAGATCCACAGGCCGAGCGGCACCGCGACGATGCCGATCACGATCAGCGGCCAGATGTCGCCCCAGACGTCCCCGACACCCGCCCCGTTCAGGATCGCGCTCCGAATCCCTCGCAGTGTGTACGTCGCAGGCGAGATCGTCGAGAGCCACTGCATCCACTGCGGCAGCACCGAGACCGGGTAGTAGACCCCCGAGATCACGAGCAGGGTGCCCTGGGCGATGAAGCCGAGCTGGGCCCCCTTCTCCGGGGAGATCAGGGGCAGGACCGACGCCATCATCCCGATGCCGGTGAACGACACCGCGGCGACCCCAAGGATCAGCGCGGCCGCGAAGAAGTTCGCATTCGGCATGTCAAGCCCGAAGAACGCAGCGATCGCCACGAAGAGGATGGCGCTGCGGATCACGCCGTAGACGACCGCGAACAGGCCGACGCCGGAGAGATGCACGGCCCGCGAGAGCGGGGCCATGAACGTGTACTCGATCGTGCCCTCCCAGCGCTCCCACGCCACCGTCTCGGTCATGAACTCGAAGATGATCCCGAGGTATGACCAGATCACGGCCCCGATCAGCAGCGTCGTAGTCGCGCGGTTCACGTCGATGTTCCCGCCCGTGGCCTTGATGCCCTTGGCGATGAAGACGATCGTGAGCGTGTTCGCGAGCGACCAGAGGAAGAACGCGAGCTCCCACCAGAAGTAGCGCTTGATCAGGTAGGCGTTCCGCTCGACGACACCGGTCAGCCCGATGAACTCGTGCCGGAGGGTTGCGCCTGCGTCTCTCACGCGAACACACCCCTTCCGTCGCTCCGCTGCGCTCCGCTCCCGTGGGGGAAACCAGGTTTCCCCCACGCGCCCCCTTCTTCAAGGCACGCCTCGCCAGGCACGGCCCGCAGGTGGCCGAGCCCGGCATGGATGACGGAGCGGGAAACCTCCCGGTTTCCCGGAGCCCTTCCCCAGAGCGGGCGCTGTTCGCTCACGCGAACACCCCCCGCTCCGCATCTTCGTCTTCCTCCTCGATCGATCGCCCGGTCGCCGCGAAGAAGGTCTCCTCCAGGGTCTCTCTGCCGTACTGCTCCTTGAGCTCGCCGGCCGGCGCCAGGCAGATCAGGTCGCCGCGGTCGAGGATTCCGATCCGGTCCGCGAGCGCTTCGGCCTCGTCGAGGTCGTGGGTGCAGAGCAGGATCGTGGCGTCATGCGTCACCCGCACCTCGCGGATGAAGTCCTGCACCTCGAGCTTCGAGCGCGGGTCGAGACCCGTCGTCGGCTCGTCGAGCAGGAGCAGCACGGGCGAGGTCAACAGGGCGCGCGCGAGCGCGACCTTCTGCTGCATTCCGCGTGACAGGTGCTCCATCCCTTCGTGCCTGCGGTCGACCGGAAAGCCGACCTTGCTCAGGATCTCGGGGATCTTCTCCTTCGTCTGCTTGGCGGTCATGCCGTAGAAGCGCGCGGCGTAGCTCAGGTTCTCGGCCGAGCTCATCTTCTTGAAGAACGACGCCTCGACCGAGACGCGGTTCACGAGCCGCTGGACCGCGCGCGGCTCCTTGAAGACGTCGTGCCCGAACACCTCGGCCGAGCCGCCGTCGTGCAGGAGCAGCGTCGAGAGTAGGCGGACCAGCGTGGACTTCCCCGAGCCGTTCTGGCCGAGGATCGCCACGCACTCGCCGCGCTCGATCGTGAACGAGACGCCGTTCAGCGCAGGAACGCGGCGCCGGCGCTTGCGCAGGCCGGTGCGGTCCGCGTCACGGCGGAAAAACTCCTTGCGCAGGTTGTGAACTTCCACGGCAACCATCTACTGCTCCTACTCGAACGACGGGACACGGACGGGGCGCCTACCGTTCGGAAACGGTGGCGCACGAGCACCGGTGAGTCAGCCGAAGAGCAGCATTGGCATCGCCGCGTACGACGGTAGCAGCCGTGTCAAGCGGCGCCGTCGTCCGAGGCCGGGAGATCGTGGATCACGAACAGCTGCTCACCATGCTGCGACGGAAGTCGGGATTGCGCGGTGAGCTGCCCAAGGTCGGGGTATTCGGCCACCTCCGGAAGGACACGCGTTCCGGCGACGAGATACCGGACGGGCTCCTCCGTGTGGTTCAGCTGCTCGTGGGCGCCCTGCGGTCCGGGCGGGAAGTGCACGACCTCCCCTTCCTCGAGCTCCCGCTCGCCTGCCGGAGTGCGGAGCGTGATCCGTCCGCCCAGCGTGACCAGGATCTCCTCGGAGCCGTGGTGGAAGTGGTAGGTGCTGCCTCCACCGGGCGATAGCTCGTAGAGCGTGGCTCCAAGGTCGTCGCCACGCCCGAGCCGAGTCGACTTCTCCCCACCTTCCCACTCGGTCTCGCCCCACTCCTCGGCCCAGACGTTCGGCACAGGTCGATCTTGACAGCACGTCCGGGTCGTCGACTAGAGTGCGTGCAGGTCGTCCGCCGGTGAAGGCGGGCGCCGAGGCAATGGAGCCTCAGGACTCAGCCGAGTCCTGGGCTCTTTTTTTGTGGTCCGACACGGGAGGCAGAGCATGGCAGCGGAAGAGACGCGGCATTACCTGATGAACGGCCAGGAGACGGCGCCCGACGCGCGCGAGGCGCTCGAGTGGGCTCGCGAGACCACGGCCCAGATGGTCGACCTCAAGTTCTGCGACCTGCTCGGCACCTGGCAGCACGTGACGCTGCCGATCCGCGCCTTCGATGAGTCCGCCTTCGACGAGGGTCTCGGGTTCGACGGCTCCTCGATCCGGGGCTGGCAGGGGATCTCCGAGTCGGACATGCTGCTGATGCCGGTCGCGTCCTCCGCGTTGCTCGACCCCTTCACCGAGGCACCGACGCTCTCCCTGATCTGCGAGATCGCCGATCCGCTCACGAAGAAGGGCTACGGAAAGGATCCGCGCCGGATCGCGAGAGCGGCAGAGGAGTACCTGCTCAGGACCGGGATCGCAGACACGGCCTATTTGGGACCGGAGTGCGAGTTCTTCGTCTTCGACGAGGTCTCATACGCAATGGGCCCGAACGAAGCTCGGTACCTCGTCGACTCGGCGGAGGGCCACTGGAACTCCGGCAAGCCCGGGCTCGGTTACACCGTTCGGGAGAAGGAGGGCTACTTCCCGCCGGCGCCCCACGACACGCTCAGCGACCTGCGCACGCAGATGGTGCTGACGCTCGAGCGGCTCGGGGTCCCCTGCGAGTTCCACCACCACGAGGTCGCCTCGGGCGGCCAGTGCGAGATCGACCTCCGCTTCCAGACGCTGACCCGGATGGCCGATCAGGTCATGACCTACAAGTACGTGGTCAAGAACGTCGCCCGGGCAGCCGGCAAGTCGGTGACGTTCATGCCGAAGCCGATCTTCGGCGACAACGGCTCGGGCATGCACTGCCACCAGTCCCTCTGGAAGGAGGGCACGCCGCTGATGGCGGACAAGTCCGGCTACGGGGGCCTGTCGCAGCTCGCCCGTTCCTACATAGCCGGCTTGCTCGCCCACGCGCCGGCGCTGCTCGCGTTTTGCGCGCCGACGACGAACTCGTACCGTCGGCTCGTCCCGGGCTACGAGGCGCCGGTCAACCTCGTGTACTCGATGCGGAACCGCTCCGCCTGCATCCGCATCCCGATGTACTCGGACTCACCGAAGGCGAAGCGGATCGAGTTCCGCTGCCCGGATGCGTCGGCGAATCCCTACCTGGCGTTCGCGGCGATGCTGATGGCCGGGATCGACGGGATCCAGAAAGGCCTGGACGCCGGTGAGCCCGCCGACTGGGATTTGTTCGAGGAGGATCGTGGGGTCGCGCAGGTGCCGGGGTCGCTCGCGGAGGCGCTTGACGCGCTGGAGGTCGATCACGGCTTTCTCACCGCGGGCGGTGTGTTCAGCGAGGAGCTGATCCGCACCTGGATCGACTACAAGCGCGAGCACGAGGTCGACGTCGTTCGGCTGCGGCCCCATCCCGCGGAATTCAGCCTGTACTACGACTGCTGATCGTAGGACGGATGAGCTCTGTTTCTAGTGCAAATGGCTCGGGGCGCGTAACCAGGGCCCGTAGGGCGTTGGAGCTCGGCGTACGGCCAACAGACACCCTGGCGGATGTTCCGCGCGCCGACCTCCGCCCGCTGCAGGCCGCTGACTGGCCCGCGGTCGCGGAGATCTACTGGGACGGGATGCGTGACGGTCTCGCGACGTTCGCGACCGAAGTCCCGTCCTGGGACCCGTGGGACGCAGACCACCTGCCGGAGCACCGGCTGGTCGCGGGGCTGCTCGGGGAGGTCGCCGGCTGGGCAGCGCTGGCGCCGGCCTCGAAGCGGCGTTGCTACGCCGGCGTGGTCGAGAACAGCGTCTATGTCGCCCGTCAGGCGCGCGGGCTCGGGATCGGCAGGGACCTGCTGGGGGCGCTCGTCCACGGCGCTGAGGCCGCGGGCATCTGGACGATCCAGACGTCGATCTTCCCCGAGAACCTCGCGAGCCTCGCGCTGCACCAGGCCTGCGGCTTCCGCGTCGTCGGCCGCCGCGAGCGGATCGCGAAACGAGACGGCATCTGGCGGGACACGATCTTCCTCGAGCGCCGGAGCCGCACCGTCCAGTGATCAAGGTCGAAGCGGTGGTGACCCGTGAGCGGGTCGAGACGGTGATCGATGCCGTGGAGCAGGAGACGGGGCACGTCGGAGTGACCGTCGTCGAGGCGATCGGCCACGGTGCCGAGCGGGGTCTCACGCACGAGTACCGCGGCCGTGTGTTCGAGTCGCGCTTCCTGCCGAAGGCGGTGCTCACCTTCGTTGTCGAGGACGGGATCGCCCCGGCGGTCGTCTCGGCCGTCGCCGACGCGGCGCGGAGCGGACATGAATCCGGCGACGGCCTTGTCTGGACGACACCCGCCGGGAACGTCACGCACCACCGAACCGGAAGGAGCCTCGCATGAGCGACCACGATCTTCTGATCGCCGTGAACACCGTTTGGGTAGTCGTCGCGGCCGTGCTCGTGATGTTCATGCAGGCGGGCTTCGCATTCCTCGAGGCCGGGCTGACGCGGATGAAGAACGCCGCCCACATCGCCGGCAAGAACGTCCTGATCTTCGGGATCTGCTCGCTCGTGTACTGGGCCGTCGGCTTCGGGATCGCCTTCGGCGACGGGAACGGCCTGCTCGGCCTGCATGGCTTCTTCCCCTCCGTCGACTCGATGCTGGCGGTCGGCCAGGCGCCGTTCGCGTTCTTCGGCACGATCCCCGGCGCGAGCGCGTACCTCTTCGAGGTCGTGTTCGCGGGCGTCTCCCTGGCGATCGTCTGGGGCGCCATGGCCGAGCGCGCGAAGCTCTGGGTCTACTTCGCCTTCGGCGTCTGCTTCACGCTCATCTACTCCGTCACCTCACACTGGGTCTGGCACGCGGGCGGCTGGCTGTTCGGGCTCGGGATGCAGGACTTCGCCGGCTCCACGGTCGTGCACTACCAGGGTGCGCTGGCCGCGCTCGCGGGTGCGATCCTGCTGGGGCCGAGAATCGGCAAGTTCGGGCACGACGGGCGGGCAAACCCGATCCCGGGCCACAACATGCCCTACGCCGTGCTCGGAACGCTCATCCTCTGGTTCGGGTGGTTCGGCTTCAACCCGGGCTCGACGCTCGCCGTGGTCACCGGCGATCATCTCGGCTACTTCGGCTATGTCGCGCTGACGACCAACCTCGCGGCGGCGGCCGGCGCTCTCGGCGGGATCACGACCGCGTGGGTCGTCCTGCGCAAGCCG
Source organism: Gaiellales bacterium (assembly GCA_038237865.1). Lineage (GTDB taxonomy): Bacteria > Actinomycetota > Thermoleophilia > Gaiellales > Gaiellaceae > 3-1-20CM-4-69-9. The sequence continues at coordinate 20,709 of JBBRYG010000017.1, forward strand.
GACGTCTCGATGATGTTGAACGGCGTGATCGCCGCGCTCGTGGCCGTAACGGCGGCCTCGGGGTTCGTGGCTCCCTGGGCTGCGGCGCTGATCGGGTTCGTTGCCGCAACCATCGCCGTGGTGGCCGTCCCGCTCGTGGAGCGACTCGGGATCGACGACCCGATCGGGGCCGTCGCCGTGCACGGCCTCGCGGGAATCTGGGGCACGCTTGCCACGGGCGTGTTCGCCGTCCCCGCCCTGGCGTCGAACCTGGCCACCGGCTCCGGCGGGCTGCTCTACACGGGCTCGTTCCACCAGCTCGGTGTCCAGGCGCTCGGCTTGCTCGCGGTCGGCTCATTCACCTTCAGCGCCTCCTTCGGCTGCCTCTGGACGATGAAGCGGCTCTGGGGGATCCGGGTCGATGAGCACGTCGAGACGGCCGGTCTGGACGTCTCCGAGCACGGCATGTGGGGCTATCCGGAGTTCTACATCCCGGTCCCCGGCGGGTACGGCACCGAGACCCACGGGCACCTCGTGGGACAGGTCCATCGCCATCCGGCTGCGGAGGCCGACGCCGCGTAGACTCGCAGTCTGCGCTACCAGTTCGTCGACTGTCGCTGGGAGCTTGGGGATGCCCAGGCGGGCCGCCGTGCCTATCTCGCGGGCCATATTCCGGGCGCCTCCTTTCTCGACGTCGACGCGGAGCTTTCGGCGGCGCCTGGGGAGCGCGGGCGGCATCCGCTGCCGGAGGCTGACGACTTCGCTCGTGCCGCAGGAAAGGCGGGCATCGGCCCCGGTGTCCTCGTCGTCGCCTACGGGTCGCTCGGGGGTGCGGAGCGGCTCTGGTGGCTCCTTCGTCACTTCGGCCACGACGACTGCGCTGTGATCGACTTCGAGGCCTGGCGCGGGCCGCTCGGGAGCGGCGAAGAGGTGGTCGAGCCTGCCAGGTTTGTCGCGCGTCCGTGCGCCGGTGACACGATCGAGGCCGGCGAGCTCGCGCGCCGGCGCGAGGAGCTGGTCGTCGTCGACGCGCGCCTGCCGGCGCGGTTCCGGGGCGAGCCGAACCCGATCGACCGTACCCCTGGCCGGATCCCGGGCGCCCGCAGTGCGCCGTGGAACGAGCCCCTTCCCGCGTTGCCGGCTGGCGAGCTCGTCGCTTATTGCGGCTCGGGAGTCACGGCCTGCGTCGTGCTGCATCGCCTCCACCTCGCCGGGCGCGAGGGCAAGCTCTATCCAGGTTCCTGGAGCGAGTGGGAGCAGCGTGACCTGCCGGTCGAGCGCGGCTGAGTCGGCACAGATACGACGCACCCTCGAACGGAATCGAGCGGTACGTTCCGGCGAGATGGCCCAGCAGCTTCCGTCCCCCCCTCGTCTAAGCTTTCCACTCCACCGAGGAGGCCGCAGGAGTTGGACGAGGAGCATTTCTCCGAGATCGACGCGACGATGCTCTACATCGAGGAGGCACGCGCACGAACAGAGCGTGCCGTCGCGGCGTTGAACGGAGTGGGGGCGAGCAGCACCTGATTGATGCGCTCGAAGAGACGCAGGAGCAGCTCTCGGAAGTTGCGCGCGGCTTGCGTCACGGGACGCTGTTCGCGGTGCCCAGCGCCCAGACCACGCTCTAGGAGCGGGATTGCCCGTCCGCGTCGCCGCGCACGATCCGGACCGGCGCCTACTCGAGCTCAACCGTCGGATCGCCGCGGGTGAGGTCGACTACCGTCCCTTCGAACGCTAAGCGGCCGCAGTCGAGGTCGAGGTCGACAGCGCGCCGAGATACGGCTGCCACCCGGACGGGATCCGCGGTGCGGCGATCTTGATGAACAGCACGGGTGTCGGCGCGCGGGGCGGCGTGTGCAGCACCATTCGCGCCTCCTCGAGCGTTCGGTTCCCCTTCTTGTGGTTGCACGTCGCGCAGGAGGTGACGACGTTCTCCCAGATCGACTCGCCGCCCTTGCTGCGCGGGATCACGTGATCGAGCGTCATCCTGCCCGTGGACGTGCCGCAGTAGACGCAGCGCCAGCCGTCACGCGCGAACAGTGCGCGGCGGGAGATCTTCCGCCGCACGGCGCGCGGCACGCGCACGTAGGTCATCAGCCGGATCACGTGCGGCCAGGGATACGTGTCGGTCGCCGAGTGGAGCGGTGTCTCGAGTTCCTCGATCACCTCGGCCTTGCCCTTGTAGACCAGGACGTGAGCGCGCCGAACCGAGCACACGTTCAGTGGCTCGTAGCTCGCGTTCAGGACGAGAACGTGCTGCACCTCGGGCGAAATCTAGCAATGCGGAGGGGTGCCACCGGGCGGCTCAACGAGCCATCGCGCGCTCGACGGCCTCCTGCTCCTCGGGCGAGAGGGCGACATTGGGGCGTCCGCGCTCGAGCTCCTTCACGTAGATGCGCGCGTAGTCGCGGCCCTGGATTGCGGTCACGACCACCCCGGTTCGGCCCGCGTCGAGCAGCGCGATCGAGGCGGACTGGTGACCGCCGGCGCCCTCATAGGCGTCGTAGCGGACGAGCGATGTCTTCGTCACCGCCGTATCGAGTCGGCGGTCGACCCGGGAGAGTCCCCCCGCGATCTCGTCGACGGCGCGGTGCAGATCGTCGATCCGCCCCTGGAGCGAAACGGCGAAGTCGACGAGATCCTGTTTCCCGCCACCGAGCAGGACGAGCTGCGACGCGCGTACGGCCCGCAACTTCGACCAGGCGAGGAGGCTGACGGCGATCGCGACCAGCGCGGCGACCGCCGCCGCGATCGCGATCCACTCGGCTGTCGAAAGGCTCATCTAGCCGAGCGAGAAAATGACCTTGTACTCGGCGGAGTTGTTGGTGGTCGTCTTCTCGCCCGCCACCGGTTGCACGTCGACCTTCACGGTCGTCGGGACACCGAAGGGCGGAGGGCCGAGGTCGGTGAACGTCACGGTCTTGCTCTCCCCCGCGTTGATCAGCTGGATCGTCTTGTGCTTGACGATCGAGTTCGGGGTCTTGGCGATCGTGAGCGTCACCTGGACGTTGAATTCCTGGGAATCGCCGGAATCCTCTACGGCGACCTGGAACGCGAGATCGGTCGAGGCGGTGATCGTGTTCTCGGCGCTCGAGTCGAGGCGCTTCCCGTCCGGAAGGGCGGTGACCGACACGAGCGCGCTCCCGTGGTTTCCGCCCGGCGTTCCACCGGTCGCGGCGCCGTGGATGCGCGACCAGACGGCCGACATGGCCTGCGTGCTCGCGAGGTCGGGGTTGGAGACAATGGTCGAGTCCGGCACCTCGACGCCCTTGACACCCTGATCCTGGAGCTTCCTGACCGCGGACTCCTTGAAGTAGAAGTCCCAGTTGACGTCGCTCGCCACCAGCAGGCGCGCCTGCTCCGCAAGCAGCCTGCCCGGCGCAGTGGCGTCCTTGGCGGTCGCCGTCTGGCGGAATGCGCCGGCGAGCCGGCTCAGGGCACTGGCGCGCAGGTCGAGTGCCTCGATCAAATGCTGATGTTCGACGCGGAGGGGGCCGGGAGGCTCGATCGTTCGGGCCTGGCTCGCCTCCTGCTGCTCCTGGGCGGAGTATCCGTTGATCTTCGACTCGAGGTCGGCCTCCTTGATACCCGTCGCCGTCAGCGTGCTGTTCAGGTCGCGACCGACCTGGTCGGAGCGGCTGGCGATCCCGCGTACCTTCTCCATGTACTTCGCGTACGTGTCGTGCTTGCTGCCCGACGCGCAGCCGCGTAGACCGACGACGAGCAGGACGACCGCGAGAATGAGAAACGCGATCAGGCCCGCGAGCCGTAGCATCGGGATGACCCCGGAGGGGGTGCGCACGGATCGGCGCGGTCCTCGACCGCCGGAACCGCCTGTGCCCGACGGCCGCCGGGGGATGCGGGCGCGTTCGGTCGCCTCTTCGGTCTCCGGCTCGTCGAAGAAGTCGAACTCGATGTCGTTGTCGCGTTCGGTCATGGGGCCGAATGCCAGCCGAGGGCAGGGTCACTCTAACTCGAACCTCGGCCGGAAAAGGACTTCCGGGCCCTCCCGCCAACCTCGGAGGACGCATGTCGAACCTCGCTGCAGCCCGGATCGAGAGCGATCTCGTCCTCGGCCGCTACCGGCCGCTCAAGCCACTCGGGAGCGGCGGATCGGGCTCTGTCTGGCTTGCGCGGGACGAGCACAACGGGCTCGAGGTGGCGCTCAAGATCGTTTCGCGGGAGGGCAAGGCGGCCTCGAGAGCCGAGCGCGAGGCGGAAGCGGCCTCGCGGCTGCGCCATCCCGGCTGCCAGCGGGCGTACGGCTTCGGCCGTGACTCGCGTCACGTCTACATCGCCTACCAGTACACCGCCGGCCGCACCTTCCGCGAGGCCTTGCGTGCGGGCGAGCTGGACGACGCGCGTGCCGTCGAGGCTTCGGCGCAGGTGCTCGAGGGTCTCGCGCACGCGCACGAGCGTGGGATCGTGCACCGCGACGTCAAGCCGTCCAACGTCCTGCTCGCTGACGGCGCCGCCGTCGATGCACGGGTCCTGGACTTCGGCCTTGCCCAGATTCCCGAGGCCGAGACCCTGACCGCCGCGGGAGACGTGCCGGGGACGCTCGCCTACATTGCGCCCGAGCGGCTCGCCGGCGAGACCGCCACCGCGGCTGCGGACGTGTGGGCGGTCGGCGTGATGCTCTGGGAGGCCCTCGCCGGCCGCCATCCGTTCTGGCAGACCTCACTCCTCGAGACGGCACGGGCGATCGAGCAGGGGGCCGAGCCGCTCGCGACGATGCGCCCCGATCTCCCGAAGTCGCTGCTCGCGGCCGTCGATCGTGCCCTCGAACTGAATCCGGCCCGCCGCCCCCCTGCGGCCGGGCTCGCCGACACGCTCCGGCTCGTGCGCCGCAAGCAGCGCGGCCGGTCGACGCGGAGCCGGGAGTTCTCGATTCCTCGCCCTCCCGTACGCCTGGTGCCTTCGCTACTGGCTGCGGTCGTGACGGGCTGGACTGCCTGGACGCTGCCGTTCTTTCCGAGCGGCTGGGCGTTCGGTCTGGCGGCGCTGGCGGGCGGGGCGTCCTACGTGGCTCCACGAGCAGGGCTCGTGCTCACGCTCGCCGTTCCGGTGCTCCCGCTCGGCAACATCGCGCTCGGCCTCGCGGTGCTCTACACCGGACTCGCGCTCGCCTTGCTCGTCCTCGCCTGGGGGGAACCGGAGACAGGCCTGCTCTTCGCCCTCGGCCCCTTGCTCGCGCCGCTGTCGGCGCTCGGGCTGCTGCCCCTGGCCGCACAGCTCTCGCGTTCGGCTCCCCGCCGGGCGGCGCAGGTAGCGGCGGCCGTCCTCTGCGCCGGGCTAGTCGCGGGCATACGGGGCGCTCCGTTTCCCTTCGACGGTGCCCCCCCGCCCCGCCAGCTCGGCCTCGGGGGGAGCGAGGACGTCTTTGCCGTCGCCGCTGCCCTCTGGACCGCGCTCGCATCGAAGCCGGCTCTCGGTCTGGAGGCGCTCGCGCTCGCCGCCGCCGCCGCCTTCGTTCCTGTTGCCCGTGCACGCGGGCCGTGGGGAATCGCCGTCCTCGGCGCCGGCCTGCTCGCCGCGACCCTGCTCCCCGTGCCTGCTGTCTCTGCGCTACCGCTCGTGGTCTGCGTCTGGGTGGCAAGCCTCGCCCTGAGCGTGCGTTAGCATCGCCGGCCGGGGGAAACCTCGTCTAGTGCCACAGCCAGCGACGCACGCCGCCTTCAGGCCCGAGTTCGCGTTGCGACGACGCCCTGGTGCTGGCGACCCGGAATTGCGGCAGCATTACTGGAAGGCCCACTGATGGTTCTTCGCGCGATCGAGCAGAAGATCGAGGCCCTCTTCGAGGGCGTCTTTGGCCGGGCCTTCCGCACGAACGTGCAGCCGGTCGAGTTGGCGCGCAAGCTCGCAAAGGAGATGGACGACCACCGCACGATCTCCGTCTCGCGGGTCTACGTCCCGAACGAGTACACGATCTATCTGTCCACGGGCGACCACGAGCAGTTCGCAAGCTACGAGTCGAACCTCAGGAGCGAGCTCCAGGAGTACCTCGCGGAGCATGCGCGACGAGAGAGCTATGCCCTGCTGACGCCACCGCGCGTGCAGCTCGAGACTGACGACGACCTCGACATGGGCGAGTTCGGTATCGCCACGCGCATGGTCCAGCCCGAAAAGCGCCGACAGGGTGCGGACGAGCCGCTCGAGGACCTCGAGGCGGGCGCCACGATGATCTACAAGCCGAAGGCGCCCGCGCCGACGGAGGCGGTGTCGGCGGAGGAGCTCGGCCTGGAGGCGGAGGTGGTACGGCTCAGCTGGGACGGCGCCAGCAAGGAGGTCAGCCAGCGGCGGGTCGTGATCGGCCGGTCCCGCGACTGCGACATCCAGCTCGCCGATGCGAACGTCTCGAGGCGTCACGCGGAGATCCGGCAGGAGGGCGCGTCCTACTGGGTCGTCGACCTCGGCTCGACCAACGGCATGGAGGTGAACGGGAAGCGCGCGAAGCGGGCGAAGCTGCATGACGGCGACTCGTTCGTCGTCGGCTCGACGGAGATCACCTTCTCGAGAGAGGCTCCCTGATGAGGCTGGTCGGCTCGGTCGCAGTCGATACCGTTCTGCTGGCGCTCAAGATCGCCTTCCTGGTGCTTCTCTATCTCTTCATCTGGCGCATCGTCCGCACGGCCAGCCGTGATCTTCGGCTGCCCCAGGAGAGCTTCATCCTCGCGCCGTCAGGCGGCGGCGGAGCCGGCATCGCCCGCGCCGAGCCGTCGATCCAGAGCGGTCGCCTGGTGGTCGTGAAGAGCTCGGAGCTGAAGGAGGGCTCCGACTTCGAGCTCAACTCCGCCCAGCTGACGATCGGGCGCGGAGGGCAGAACGACATCGCCCTGCCGAAGGACGAGTTCGCGTCCGCTCGTCACGCACGCTTCGAACCACGTCAAGATGGCGTCTGGGTGCAGGATCTTGGCTCGACGAACGGGACGTATCTCAACGGCGCGCAGCTCGAGCGGCCCCGCCGGCTGACGCCGGGCGACATCGTCCGGGTCGGAGACACCGACCTGCGGTACGACCAGTGATCGGCCGCGTCGCGAGCGTCACGGACCCTGGTCGCAAGCGGCGGAGGAACGAGGACGCCTTCGTCTGTGAGCCGCCGCTCTTCGCCGTCGCCGATGGTGTGGGCGGTGCGCATGCCGGCGAGGTCGCATCGCGTCTCGCTGCGGCGGCGCTGAAGGAGACGCAGCCGGAGGCTCCTGGCGGCGAGGAGCGGCTCGTCGGCCTGATCCAGGAGGCGAATCGCCGGGTCTACGACCGCTCGCATGAGGATCCGAGTGCTTCCGGCATGGGAACCACGATCACGGTCGCGCTCGTCGAAGACGGCAATGTCTCGTTCGGCCACGTCGGCGACTCGCGGGCCTACCTCATCCGTGACGGTGAGCTCGAGCAGCTGACCGAGGACCATTCGCTCGTGGCCGAGCTGATGCGAAGTGGCAAGCTCTCGCCCGAGGAGGCCGAGACACATCCGCAACGCTCGGTGATCACCCGTGCCCTTGGCACCGACCCGGACGTCGACATCGACACGTTTACGATCGCTGCTCAGCCCGAGGATGTTTACCTCATCTGCTCCGACGGGCTCTCGTCGATGGTCTCGGGCGAGGAGATCCTCGGCCTTGTCAAGGAGCACCGCGAAGATATGGAGCGGGCCGCCCGCGCGCTCGTGCAGGCCGCGAACAAGGGCGGGGGCGAAGACAACATCACCGTCGTCACGTTCGAGATCGCAGACGACGGCGCTCATGACGGCGAGACGCGGGAGCAGGCGGTGCCCGCCGAGGCGATGGACGAGGCACAGCCGGAGGAGGAGGACACGCTGACCGAGGCTGATGCCGTGCCGGTCGTGGATACGATGGTGCTGTCCACGGACGAGATCCAGGCCCAGGTCGATGCCGACCGCAAGGTCGAGCGCCGCAAGCGGAGCCGGCGCGTCCTCGTCTGGTTCGTGGTCCTGCTTCTGGTCGCCGCGGCCGCGGCCCTGCTCGTGTGGAAGCTGCTCGACTGAGCCTCACGCCGCTGACCGCGCTCCGCTCCCGACCGGCGGAGCCGGTCTCCGCAGAGCGCGCGACGTGAGCGCCCGGAACCGCGAGCTCGGGTTCCTGATCGTCGTCGGGATTCTGACCGCGATCGGATTCGCCAGCGTCTACATCGCGCGAAAGGCGGAGGTCTCGACCGCTTCGCTCACCTACGCGGGCTTCTTCTTCGTGCTCTACCTGATTGCGCACCTGGTCGCCCGCTGGGCCGTGCCTTTCGCCGATCCGTACCTGCTGCCGATCGCGGGATTGCTGACCGCCGTCGGGCTGACGGAGATCTACCGACTCGATCCGAAGGACGCGTTCAGGCAGGGCTTCTGGATCGTCGTCGCGGTCGCGCTCTTCTCCGCGACGCTCGTGCTGCTCGCGCGTGACTACCGGCGACTGGAGAGCTACAAGTACCTGTTCGGGCTCACGGCGATCGGTCTGCTCATCCTGCCGGTCCTGCCGGTGCTGGGGACGACCGTGAACGGCTCGCGGCTCTGGGTGCGTGTCGGCCCGCTGCAGTTCCAGCCCGGCGAGCTCGCGAAGATCATGCTGATCGTCTTTCTCGCCGGGTACCTCCGGGAGAAACGGGAAGTGCTGGCGCAGGGCCGGCTCAAGGACTTCGGTCCACTCTTCGTCGTCTGGGGGATGGCGATGCTCGTCCTGATCGAGACGAACGACCTCGGCGGCGGGCTCCTCTACTTCGGGATCTTCCTCGCGATGCTCTACGTCGCGACCGCGCGGCTCGCCTACGTCGCTGCGGGGCTCGGTCTTTTCCTGGCCGGAGCGGCTGGGGTCTACACGGTCACGCAACACGTCCGCAGCCGCGTGACGATCTGGCTGCATCCCTGGACCGACCACGCGGTCCACTGTCCCCTGACGGGCAAACCTGCGCTGCGGCAGGATTGCGAGAGCTTCCAGCTCGTGAAGTCCCTTTACTCGATCGGGCACGGCGGCTTCGGTGGGACAGGTCTCGGCAAGGGCACCGTCACCGACACCGCGGGTCATCAGATCATCCCGTACCTCAACACCGATTTCATCTACTCGGCGCTGGCGCAGGAGCTCGGGCTGGTCGGCGTGGCGGCGCTGCTGCTCGTCTACATGGTCTTCGTTCTGCGTGGGATGCGAATCGCGCTGCTGACGCAGGACGGCTTCTCGAAACTGCTCGCCGTCGGGCTCACGTTCGGCTTCGCGCTGCAGACGTTCATCATCGTCGGTGGGATCCTGCGCCTGATTCCGCTGACCGGCATCACCCTCCCGCTCGTCTCGTACGGGGGCTCGAGCGTCGTCGCAAACTTCGTCCTGCTCGCGGGCCTGCTGCTGATCTCGAACCGCGCCAATAGAGACGTGTTGCGTTGACGGCCCCCTCTCGCGTGCCTCGCACTCGCCAGGGCGCTGCAAAGCTCCGCCTCGCGGCGTCCTCGGTCGCACCCGTAGCCGCCGGCTACGCGCGCTCTCTGCGTCCTTGCGAGGCGGGCTTTTCGCGGCTGACGAGCACGACTCAGTCGAGAGGTGGCCTGCGTTGAACAAGCAGGTCTCCCAGGTCGGTGTCGCGGCGCTCGTGCTCATCGCCGCGCTGATCGTCGGCACGACCTACTGGCAGACGTGGGCGAATGCCGGGCTCGCGGACCGCCAGGACAACCAGATCCGCCTAGTCGCCCAGTTCTCGATCGATCGCGGCAAGATCTACGCCTCCGACGGCAAGACGCTGCTGGCGACGAACGTCAAGCGGAAGGTGTCGGGGCAGGCACTCTTCTTCCGCCGGTATCCCACCGGCCCCCTCTTCGCAGACGTGGTGGGCTACTCGACCCAGTCACACAACCAGACCGGGATCGAGCGCGCCTACAACGACTACCTGACCGGCGCGAACTCGAACCTCGACACGGTCTTCGACACGACCCTCGACAAGCTGAAAGGGACGACGGTGCACGGGAACGACCTCGTGCTGTCGCTTCGCCCAGGGGCTCAGGCGCTCGCCCTCCGGGCGCTGCAGGGGAAGTGCGGCGCGGTCGTCGCCCTCGAGCCGCGGACCGGTCGTGTGCTCGTGATGGCGTCCAGCCCGACCTACAACCCGAACATCGTCGAGAAGAACTTCGCCGCGATCGACCGGATTCGCTCGGGCGCCTGCCAGCCCGCGGCGCCCCTCCTGAACCGCGCGACGGCCGGGCTCTTCACCCCGGGGTCGATCTTCAAGATCATCACGGCCTCGGCTGCGCTCGACACCGGGCGCTACACGCCAGATTCCTCGTTCTACGACCCCGGCTACTGCGAGGAGTACGGCGACAAGGTCTTCAACGCGGGAAACCGGGACGGAGTCGGCGCGGAGACATTCGGCAACCTCAGCCTCGCGACGGGTTTCGAGAACTCGGTCAACTCCGTCTTCTGCAACATCGGGAAGACGATCGGCGCCGGGACGATTCTCGAGTACGCGCGCCGCTACGGCTTCTACGACCTCCCGCCGCTGGAGCTGCCCGAGAACGAGCGCGCCTCCAGCGGTCTCTACAAGAACCACCGTCTCTTCTCCCCGAAGAAACCGGAATTCCAGGTCGATCCAGGTCGCCTGGCATTCGGACAGGAGCGGATGCTCGCGTCCCCGCTCCAGATGGCGCTCGTGGCGGCGACGGTTGCGAATCGTGGCGTCGTCATCCGGTCGCATCTCGTCGATCGCGTGCTCGGCCCGTCCGGGAAGACCGTGTCTCGCGCGAAGCCCCACAAGCTGGGGCGCGCGGTCAAGCCCGAGACGGCAGACGCCCTCCGGTCGATGATGGAGGCCGTCGTCACGGGTGGGACGGGTACCGCCGCCCAGATTCCCGGCATCCGCGTCGCGGGAAAGACCGGCACCGCCGAGACCGGAGCCAACAACGTCAATACGACCTGGTTCGTCTCCTTCGCGCCCGCGGACGCGCCCCGGGTGGCGATCGCCGTGGTCGTCGAGAACCAGCGCGGCGGCTTCGGAGGCACGGTTTCCGCGCCGATTGCTAAGCAGGTGATGGAGGCACTCCTGCGGTAGGAGTCGAACTCCCTACCCTGTAAGGACTAGGGATGGCCATTTCAGACACCCTGATCGACACGCTCTTCGACGGGCGCTACCGCATCGTGCGCAAGCTCGGCGCCGGCGGGATGGCGAACGTCTACCTCGCCGAGGACCAGGAGCTCGGCCGGCGCGTCGCGATCAAGATCCTGAACGATCGCCACGCGAACGACGAGCAGTTCGTCGAGCGATTCCGCCGCGAGGCCAAGAACGCCGCCGGTCTCTCACACCCGAACATCGTCTCGGTCTACGACCGCGGCGAGGCCGATGGCACCTACTACATCGCGATGGAGTATCTCGATGGTCGGTCCCTGAAGGAACTGATCATCTCGCGCGGGCCGGCCCCGATCCAGATCGCGATCGACTACGCGCGACAGATCCTCGGAGCGCTTCGGTTTGCCCATCGGAACGGCATCGTCCATCGCGACATCAAGCCGCACAACGTCCTCGTCGACTCCGACGGCCGGCTCAAGGTGACCGATTTCGGGATCGCGAGGGCCGGCGCCAGCCAGATGACCGAGGCGGGGTCGATCATCGGAACGGCCCAGTACCTCTCGCCGGAGCAGGCGAAGGGCTCCCCCGTCGACCAGACCTCCGACCTCTACTCCGTCGGGATCGTTCTCTACGAGCTCCTCACCGGGGTCGTGCCCTTCAGCGGCGACACGCCGGTCGAGATCGCGATGAAGCATCTGTCCGCGGTCCCCGAGCCGCCTTCGACCCATCGTGCCGAGATCCCCCGCGATCTGGACCTGGTGATCATGCGCGCGCTCGCGAAGGACCCGCACGATCGCTATGCAAACGCCGAGGAGATGGACGCGGATCTGGCCCGCGTAGCCCGGGGGGCCTCGGTGTCCCCCGCAACGGAGGAAGCGGCCACTCAGATCATCTCGCGTCCTCCCGCCTCCGCGTCCGCTCAGACTGCGGTGACAGAGCTCCGTCAGCCGGTGCCCTACGCGCCGCCCGCCGCTTACTACGACTACGACGAGCCCAGACGACGCGCCGTCTGGCCCTGGCTGCTCGCGCTCCTGTTCGTCGCCGGAGCGATCGTCGGCGGCTACTTCCTGTACGCGCAGATCCAGGATCAGCTGACCAGCTCGACCGTGCGGGTGGAGAAGTACACCGGTCTGCGCGAGATCAACGCCGTCCAGAAGATCCGCGGGATCGGGCTGCAGGAGAACGTGATCCGGGAGGCCAACCGCGACTTCGCCGAGACCTACGTCTTCCGGCAGAGCCCGGGGCCCGGAGCGAAGACCAACAAGGGCAACGAGGTCACGATCTACGTCTCCTCCGGGCCACCCGAAGTGACGGTACCCGACGTCACCGGCGACTCGGTGGAGGATGCCGTCTCGAAGCTCGCCGACGCTCGTTTGAAGGCGAGGGTCGTACGGGTCGATTCCAATGAGGACGTCGGAACGGTGCTCGACCAGAGCCCGAGGGAGGGCGCATCCGTGGACGAGGGCTCGAAGGTGCGGCTCCGCGTCTCGAAGGGCCCACAACCCCTTGGGGTGCCGAGCGTGGTCGGCTCGAGCTTCGACAGCGCCAATTCGACACTGCAGGCGGCGGGCTTCGCGGTCAGGCGCCACGACGTCGAGTCGACCCAGCCCAAGAACACGGTCGTGAATCAGAGCCCGGGCGCCGGCACCCTGCAGCCCCCCGGTACGACGATTACGCTCGACGTCTCCAAGGGCCCGAAGACCTCCGCCGTGCCGGACGTCTCGAGCCAGTCTCAGAGCGATGCGACAGCACAGCTGCGGGCATCCGGCTTCCGCGTGCAGATCGTCTCTCAGACGACGAGCGACCCGAATGAGGATGGGATCGTGCTCTCGCAGGATCCGGGGGGCGGGACCCAGGCTCCGCCGGGAACGACGGTGACGATCGCGGTCGGGAAGTTCGTCGCACCGACCACGCCGGGCCCGCCGCCCTGATGGGCGAGAGGCTTCGCGTCGCCGTTCTCGCCGGCGGCCGCTCGAGCGAGCACGAGATCTCGCTGGCGTCCGCGCGCTCGGTCCTGGAGGCGCTCGACCCCGCTCAGTACGACGTCGTCACGGTTGCGATCGGGCGAGACGGCCGCTGGGAGCTCGGCCCGGGCGGCCAGAGCGACTCCGTGGCGGAGACCCTACCGGTCCCGGCGAAGGGCGTCCCGGCGACCCTCGGGGCAGTCGACGTCGTGCTTCCGATCCTCCACGGCCCGTTCGGGGAGGACGGCACCGTGCAGGGCCTGCTCGAGCTCGCGGGCGTCCCGTACGTCGGCGCCGGTGTGGCGGCATCGGCCCTGTGTATGGACAAGGACCTGTTCAAGAAGGTCGTCCGCGACAGCGGGATCCCGGTTGCCCGCCACGTCGCGCTGCGCTCCGGTGACCCGGTTGAGAACCCCTTCGGCTTCCCGGTGTTCGTGAAGCCGGCCCGACTCGGCTCTTCGGTCGGGATCTCGAAGGCTCACGACGGCGACGAGCTGGGCGCCGCCGTCGAGCTCGCGTTCCGCCACGACGAGAAGGTGCTGGTCGAGGAGTTCCTCGACGGTATCGAGGTCGAGGTCGGCGTGCTCGGCAACCGCGATCCGATCGCCTCGCTGCCCGGGCAGATCGTGCCCCTTGGCCATGAATGGTACGACTTCGCGTCGAAGTACGAGGAGGGCGGGATGGACCTCCGTATCCCGCCTGAGCTCCCGGATGAGACGATCGAGCGGGTTCAGAAGATCGCTGTCGAGACCTTCGTTGTGACCGAGTGCGAGGGAATGGCTCGTGTCGACTGTTTCGTCCTTGCGGACGGAGCGGTGATCGTGAACGAGCTGAACACGATCCCGGGCTTCACCTCGACGAGCGTGTACGCGAAGCTGTTCGACGCATCGGGAATCCCGTACGACGAGCTGCTGCGCCGGCTGATCTCGCTCGCGCAGGAACGACACGAGCGGCGAGCCAAGCTCCAGTTCTAGTTCGCGCGAACCTCGTTGACGTGGGCGTAGCCGATCGGCAGTGACGTGATCCAGACCACGAAGTAGCGAGCAGGTGCGTCCAGTTTGATCGGGAACGTCGTGCTGCTGCTGACGTCGCGGCGGCTCGATGCCCCCCTGAACGGGCCTGCTGCGTTGTTGCCAGCCTGGATCTGAGCCCTGAATCCGGGGGAGTCGGATGTCACGGTGATCGTCTTGGGCACGACACGGCGTCCGGCGTCGAGTACCAGCCCTACGCCTTGCTTGCGGAAGGAGCGGTAATGCTCGGTCGTCCAGTACGTCGCGGCCTGACGGTCCGCGGCGCTCGCGACCGACTCGTTGTGCTCGCTCTTGTCCCCAAACGGATCGTAGGAGCCGACGCCGGTGAGTCGGATGGGGGCCGCCGTCGGCTTTGCTTTCTCGCGGCCGTTGCCGCGAAGAGCGAGCAGCCCCACGATGACGGCCGCGATGCCCGCGAGACCGAGGGCGGCGAGCACGAGCGGCCATGGCGAGCGCCGGCGCGCTCCGCGCTGCGGCACTTGCCGGCCGGCCGGGACGATCATCGTGACGTCCTCCGGCGGTTCGTCTCCCGCCAGCTCCGCCAGACACGCCTCGAGCTCGGAGGCGAACGCGTCCATCGAGGAGAACCGCTGCTCAGGGTCCTTTTCGAGCGCCCGGTCGACGGCGGCCGCGACCCGCAGCGGGACCTCCGGACGCACGTCGAGCAGGTTCGGCGGCGGGTCGTTCACGTGCTTCATGGCGATAGTGACGAAGCTCTCGCCCGGAAACGGCACGTCTCCGGCCAGTAGCTCGTAGAGCACGACACCGAGCGAGTAGACGTCGCTCTGCGCGTCGACCGGCTGACCGCTCGCCTGTTCCGGGGCGATGTAGTTGGACGTCCCCATGACGGTGCCGGTCTGGGTGACGCCGTGCTCGACGTCGAGCGAGCGCGCGATCCCGAAGTCGGTCACCTTGGCGCGCCCGTCACCGTTCAGGAGGACGTTCTGCGGCTTGACGTCGCGGTGGACGAGCCCGTTGTCGTGCGCGAACGCAAGTCCATGCGCGATCTCCAGCGCCAGCTGGAGTGCCCGCACGACCGGCAAGCGGCCGCTGCGGACCACGAGCTCCTTCAGGTTCTCGCCGTCGATGTACTCGAAGACGATGTACTGGCGCCCTTCCTCCTCGCCGCGGTCGATCACCGTGACGATGTTCGGGTGCGAGAGCTGGGCGACGGAGCGCGCCTCCCGCTTGAAGCGCTCGACGAACTCTTCGTCGTCGGAGTAGTGATCGTGCAGAACTTTCAACGCGACGTTGCGTTCGAGCAGCGTGTCGTGCGCCCGGTAGACGCTCGACATGCCTCCCGTGCCGACGAGCTCCTCCAGCTCGTACCGGTCTGCGAGCGTTTCCCCGATCACCGTTCGAACGCTACCGCGTTCTCTCGCGGGGAACCGCTCTTCCACGGGGGAACCCCTGGTTCCCCCGTGGGCCCCCTCCTCGCGCGCGGTGGTGTGACTCGAGCGTGGGCGGAGCCGGCGGTGGGTTGGCTTGGGTCGGGCGGTCTTTGGGTTGGTGGGCCTCCCGCCGGGCGGAGCCCGGCTCCGGCGGCGGATGCCTTGGTGCCCACGAGGCCTAGAAGTGGCGCGGGGGGAGGAGATCCGTTCCCCGCGTCATTGTGGACGGGGGCGGTCCGAGGTTCGTTCCGGCCGCTGTCGGTGGGTGCTCTATCGTGGGTGGACACCGGAGCCCAGCGTGAGTAAGGGGAGACGATGAGCACACTCGAGAACCGGCCGAACACCGCACTCCTCGTCGTCGACGTGCAGAACGGCGTCGTCGAGGGGGCTCACGAGCGCGACGCGGTCGTCGCGAACGTCGGCAGCCTTGTCGAGAAGGCGCGGCGGGAACGGGTCCCCGT
>JBBRYG010000018.1:0-32767 GCA_038237865.1 Gaiellales bacterium
ATGCTTCCGGCTTAGCCATCCGCCTCGACGCCGGCTCAACGATGCTTTTGATGAGGATCGCGGTTCGCCCGAGCCGCGCCTCACACAATCGCGCCTGCTCCTCCGTCTGGACAACAATGTCATCAGCAAGAGAAACTCCGAGCTTGTACAGGGCGCGATCACGCCGATTCAAGCCTGGCGGAGCGGACGCAAAGTCCGTTAAGTTCGCGCTCGAGTAGACGAAGCGGCACCCACTGAGCTTCGCGAAGAGCGCGGCCAGGCCGACATGAAAGCTAGCGGTGCGCGTGAGAATGACGTCGGCATCGATATGAGTGATCGCACGTTTGATCGCCAGCACCTCCCGCAGCTGGCCGCGCATACCGGCGCCGCCGCGGTAGGGCTCTCGAAGTTTGATATCCACACCATCAAGCGAAGCCGGTATTCCCGCATCCGGAACGTCGAACGCGCAGAGACAGACACGCGCACTGCGCGCCGCCAACGCACGCGAGACCAAAAAGACTTGCGTCTCCGCGCCACCCGTGGGCGGAACAACCTCGCGCGCGAGCAACGGTCCGATCGAGGGAACGTAAAACCCCACGTCGTAGGTGCTCGAACAGCGACTCACGCGACCCCCTCCAAGACCAGGCGAGCCGACACAGACGCCGAAATACCGAGTGCCCGCTCCCACTGCCCCATCACGACCTCCTCCGAGTGCTCGGAGGCGATGTAGCGACGGCAGCACGCAGACAGGTCACGCTGATCGGCTCGGCCCGCCCACAGCCTGCGCGCGCCGGCGACCAGACGCTCACGCGAGCCACCAGCGAACTCACCGAGACCGTGCCGCCCGATCACACCGTCGGGGTCATGGGAAAGCGCCAGAGCAGGGACGCCACGCGTCCATCCCTCCAAAAACGTGTTCGGCATCCCCTCGAACTTCGACGTGCTCACCACGGCTACCGCCCGCTCGACCAGCTCCATCAACTGCGCCCGCGGCCGTGGCTCCAGCAACTCGAGATTCGGGACAGTCGCAGCAGCACGCTCCACCTCATCCAGCAGCCACCCCTCACGCACGCTCCGCACCGGCACCATCCAAAACCGAGCCTCCGGAAGCGAGCGAGCAAGCTCGACAAACGCCAACGGCCGCTTGTTCGAATCCACCCGACCGATCCACACAAACGCCTCCGCCGCCGCCGTCCGCTCCGGAACAAGCTCCGCAACGCTCCGAATCAACACCGCCGACCGACCCAGCCGCCGCCGGCACAGCACCGCCTGCTCCTCCGTTTGCACCACCAACTCAGACGCCAATCGAAGGCCAAGCCGATAGAGCGCAAGGTCGCGCTGTTTGAGACGCAGAGCAGGAAAATCGAAATCGAGGATGCTGGAACTCGAGTACACGAACCGCCGCCGCCGAAGCTTCGCAGAGAGGGCGACAAGGCCGACTTGCTGTCCCGCAAGGCGAGCAACTACAACCGACGCGTCTCCTCGGAGGATGGAGCGAGCGATTCTCCCAGCCTCACGCAGCTTCCCTACGAAGGGCTGGTCTGCCTTGGAGGCCGACCGCACGATGATGTGGACACCGTCAATGGTCGACGGCAGCGCCGGCTCCGATGGGTAAGTCACGAGGCAAACCTTGTATCCCCGCCTGGCAAGCGCCCGCGCAAGAAGAATGACCTGAGTCTCCGCGCCTCCGCCCGGTCGCGAGCGACCCCCGTCGAGTAGGGGCGTGACCGACGGGAGGTAGAACATGACATCGTACGGCTCGCGCTTCACGGGCTCACCGAGGCGCCAGGTGGCGAAGGTGAGAAGCCACGCCGAGAGCCAGAGGGTCACGACCGACCAACAGGACAATCGCATGCGTGACCAGCGCGGCCGCGCCAACTGCGAAGACGACGAGGAGTACATCTGGACGCGAGTGCGCGGCCGGAAGAACCGAAAGCAGAAGGGCTGCCACGCAGGCGATACCGCCGGCCGATGCGGCGACACGCATCAAAGCCAGCTTCAGATCGGCTACGAAGAAAGGCCCCCACCGTCGATGCGCCGCGAACATGTAGACCAGTAGCAACAGCGTAAAGGTGAGGCTGGTGCTAAGTGCGATGCCCGCAACGCCGAAGTACTCACGAAAGACGAAATTCAAGGCGATGTTCAGGACGACGTTCGCGAACGCGATCTTCATCGGAAAAACGGTGTCTTTCTGTACTAGGAATAGCGTCGAGAACACAACGACGAGCATCTGCGCCGGCAGCGCGAGCAAGATGAGGGCGAAGACGGACGTGGTCTGTTGCAGAGCGTCGGCGGAATACGCCCCGCCCTGGAAGAAGAGCGCGACCAGTTGGTGTCGCAGCATGACGCCGAGCACAACGAACGGGGGCACGACTGCGGCCGCTCCAACCAGAGCCCTAGTAATGCTCCCTTGAAGTGCGATCCATCCACCCTCGGCCTTACGGAGGGCCCAAGTCGCTGTGATGGGCGCGATCAGGAGCCCCGTCACGATGCCCGCCGGCACGAGGAACAGTCTGAGACCCAGTTCGAGGGCGGTCACGCTGCCAGCGCCGGAACTACTCGCCATGGTGCGGTCGATGACTGGATTGACCTGCAGTACGCTCATGCTCACGATCAGTGGAATGCTGACGCGAGCCGTGTCCCGAACGAATGACGTGTCGAAGCGTCGTGCAAGGCGCAAAGAGAGTCCCTGCTTGCGAAGCACGTACCAGAGCACCGCTGCGGCGACACCCCCGCCGGCGAGGTTTCCTGCGACGAGAGCCTGGACGCCGATCTGGTGGCCGAGGCCGAAAATCAGAGCGCTCTTAAACACCGGCTCGAGCACCATTACCGCGACCGGCACGACGAATAATCCACGCACCGCGAGGACCGCACTAAATACGCCGGTCATTGCGCCAAGCACTGCGTACGGCGCCAACTCTAGGACGATGACCCGAGTCAAATCCAGTGCATGTCCGCCGACGATGAGCGGTAGAGCTAACTCAAAGCATGCGGTGACGAGAAGGGCGAGGCACACGGACGCAGCCAGTACACCGGAGAGGAGGTCACTTGCAGAACGCTTGAGTCCTTCCTCGCCCTCGCGGCCCGCGGCCTCGGTGAGAGCCGGGATCGCCCCCGATCGCAGTGCGCCAAGCAGTATTCCGTATACCAGCACAGGCATCGAGAGGCCCAGGTAATACGCATCAGTTGCACCAGTCGCACCGAGTACGCGTGCGAGCGCAATCGAAGAAACGAAGCTACATACCTGCACCGCCAGGCTCACCGGCGCGACCGAGGTCATAATTGCACGCAGGCTCCGCGCAGGCGGGAGCGCCGCAGCGACGGCCGTCACACTCGCACCAGCCTGGCAAGCGGGACCGGATCCGCCATCGTGTCGGGTGTCATTTCGAGTAGCCCGTGCCCTAGCTTGCAAGCGCGACCTACCGCCGCCGGTCGTGAATGCGCGGGAGCAGTGCGTCCACAAGATGTGAGCCGATAAACCCAGCGCCGCCGGTCACCAATACGCGCATTACGCAACCCCCTCTAGAGCAGGTATATGGACGACGGCGCCAGCTTCCACGGTCGAGCGTTCGACACACTCGACTAGTCGTACGACGTCAGTACCAAGTGACGCTGAGGAGCGCGGGTCGCGCCCTTCACTGATTGCGCCACACCAGTCGCTGAGTTCAAGTGCCAGCGGCTCTAGCGCCGGGACCTGCGGAGAGACAATGTCGCCGGTGCGGTAGCTCAGCTTGTACTGCCCAAAGTCTTGAGGGTCGGGAAGAGCGACGCCAGAGTCGAAGATCCGGACGGGCTCGATGCTCGTGTCGTCGTAGACGACCATCTTCTGCGAGCCGACGACCGCCGTCCGCCGGAGCTTGCTCGGTGCGAGCCATGAGAGCTCGACATGCGCAACCGTTCGCGATGCGTACTGCAGATTGACGAATGCGACGTCGGGGGTGCCAGGGACGATGCAGTCGCGCGTCATCGCCGAGACGTCAGTCGGGTTCTCGCCGAGCCAATACCGCAGAATCGAGAAGTCGTGCGGGCCGAGATCCCAGATGACGCTGACGTCAGACTGATGCAGACCAAGGTTCACACGCGATGTCGAGATGAAGTAGATGTCGCCGAGCTCACCGCCGTCGATCAGCTCCTTGATCATGTTCACCGGTGGGCTGTACAGGAACGTGTGGCCGGGCATGAGCACGCGGTCGTGATCCTCTGCCAGCGCCATCAACTGCAGCGCTTGCTCCGACGACGCCGCGAGCGGCTTCTCGACGAAAACGTGCTTACCAGCCTCCAATGCGGCCGCAGCGAGCTTGAAATGCGACGAAACAGGGGTGGCGATCGCTACCGCGTCCACGAGAGGGTCCTTCAGCACGTCGCCGTACCGCGTCGTTTGCTTCATCGCGGGATAGCGCCGTCCCACGTGATTGAGTGCCTCGCGCCGCACATCGCAGACGTACGCGACCTCTGCCTCCGGCAGCTCGTGCAGAACGCGGACCAGATTCGGCCCCCAATAACCCAGTCCGACGACGGCGATGCGCACCGGGCCACCGGTGCTGCTGCCGTTGAAATGTGCCATTACGCAGTCCCTTTGGTGCGGACGAGTTGCAGCGGCGTCTTGAACAACAACCGCAGATCCAGGCCGAGCGACCAGTTTCTGGCATACGCAACGTCCATATCCAGAGCCTCGCCAAAGGTGGAGTGCGCACGCGCGGTCACCTGCCAGAGACCCGTCATTCCCGCCGGTACGTTGAACCGCTCGAAATGGTGCGGCGCGAAGCCTTCGGTCTCGTAGTCGATGCACGGCCGCGGCCCCACGAGGGACATGTCGCCCCGCATGACGTTGATCAACTGGGGAAGCTCGTCGAGACTCGTCTTGCGCAGCCAGCGGCCGAACGGAGTGACAGCCTCAGAGCGATCGAGCTTGTAAAGCCCATTGCCGGAGGGTATCGCTGCTGCATCCATCACTTGCCTGATGTATTCACGATGAGGCGTGTCGTCGGTCTCTGTTCGCATCGTCCGGAATTTCAGCGCGGTGAACTCGCGCATTCCCATGCCCAGACGGCGCTGACGAAAGAGGACCGGCCCTGGAGAATCACGCTTGATGCGGTAAGCGCAATAAGCGAATACCGGGGCTGTCACGACCAGGCCAATAAGGGCTAAGACGAAATCCACTGACCGCTTAAGGGCTCGTGAGGAGCGGGAGATCTTCGCGGGCGACAGCCCTACGAGCGGAAGGCCTTCGACTGTGTGGATGCCCACTCCTGGCCCGACAACCTCGAACAGTCGCGGAACAACGTCGACCTGTACATCGAGGTTCTTTAGAGCCCGGATCAGCTCCAGGGTGTGCGTATGGCTTTCGTTCGAAAAGGCGACGATCACCCGTTCGACATCGAGGAGCCTGATCAACGCAGGGATCCTGTCAGGCGCGCCGAGAACCGTCAGATGACCGAGATCCTCCCGCCGTTCCTTCGGCTGGTCGTCGACGAAACCGACGAGGTTGATCCCGTACTCGGGATGCTGGAGGAGCTTTCGCGCGACCAGCTGCCCGACGTCTCCGGCTCCGACGATGATCGTGTTCTGGACGTAGGCGAGGTTGCGGTGACTCAGCGCGCGAGCCGAGACGCGTGCGAGGGGGACAAGCACCACGGCCGCGGCCCAGAAGAGCAGCAGCTTTGGGGCCGCTGGGTGGGCGACTCCGGTCAGATAAGCGCCCGCGAAAAGCAGCCAGATGCACACCGTGACCATGTGGAAGACACCGGCGAAGTCGTCGGTTGTGGAGTGGTCGGTGCGCTCCTCGTCCCGGTCGTAGAGGCCGTACAGCTTGGCGACGAGAATCCAGAGGGGAAGGGTGGCGATCAAGACCGCGATTTCTTCGCGCGCGTCGAACAGGGCGCCGTCGCCATGACTACTTACAACCCACTCCGCCAGCAGCATTGCGGTCAGCAACCCGACCACGTCCGCCAGCAGCAGCATCCGCCGCACCAGCCAGCCGCGCCGGTGCACCGTTGACGTCCGCCGGCGCCGCTCCAGAATGTCCAACGTCCGATCATCAACCGCAGCCGTCGCGGCCTCGTAGATCTCTACCCCCTCGAGCAGAGCTCCCCGCTCTGTCGCGTTCATCCCGTCGCCCCCTCCCGCCTGAACATGGAACCGGCTAGGAGGTTCCTGACTGTCTCTGCATCCGTGCCCGGCGACTCTTCCCAGCCGCCGTTCTTCAGTAGCTTGATCTTGCGCTCCCGCAATGAGATGAAGACCAGCGGGAGTCCGTGCAGCTTCGCCCACGGGGCGGCGTTCTCCGCCTCGTCGGCGTTGTCGACGACGACCGCGTCCGGGCTCACCGAGCGGAGCAGTCCGGTCGTGTCTCCGCGGGCGGCCGGGAAGGCCTGCACCTCGGCGATGTCCTCGAAAACCTCGAGCAGCGCCTCGCGCAGCAGCGGCACGCTGTAGAGAAGCGCGATCCGCGGCTGGTCCTGCATCACAGACGCGCCCCCGCGCCGGCAAGCTCGGCCTGGGCCGAGACATAGAAGTCGGCCGCCGCGCGGCGTGACCCCACCTCGAGCTTGCCGAGGATGTTCTGCATGTGCCGCTTGACCGTGAACTCGGAGATCGTCAGCTCGAGCGCGATCTGGCGATTGCGAGCTCCCTCTGCGACGTGCTCGAGGATCTCGCGCTCGCGCGCCGACAGGACCGAGAGCCGCTCGCGCGTGCGGTCGCGGTCCTCGAGGCCGTGGATCGCGTCGATCATCAGCGTCGCGAGGTCACGTGAGAGCGGCGCCTCCCCGCGAACGACGCCGCGCAGCGCGCGCACGAGCCCGCCCGGCGAGATCTCCTTGTGCAGGTATCCGTCCGCGCCCGCGCGCACGGCCGGCAGCACGGTCTCGCGCGTCGGCTCGAAGCTCCACACGATCAGGTGGGTCGAGCGCGAGCCGGCGAGCAGCTTTACCGCCTCCACGCCTCCGTCCGGCGGGAGCTCGAGGTCGATCAGCGCGATGTCGGGGCAACCGCGGTCGAGCTCCCGGGCGACGTCGCCGTACGAGGCAGCCTCGAGCACCTGAAAGTCGCTCTCGCGCGTGAGCAGGTTGCGCACGCCGGCTCGGAAGATCGCCTGCGGGTCGGCGACAAGGACTTTGGTTCGCCTCAACGATTCGCCTCGACCTTCGGGCGGTCCTTCTGGCTTCGCTCCGGACGGTAGTAGTCGCCGTAGTCATAGGCGTAGGCGTCGTCCAGATCGGCGCCGGTGACGATGAAGCCGAGGCGCTCGGCTGGAATGGACTCGAGCACCCTGTCGAGCTCGCGCAGAAGCGGCCGCTTGAGGATGTTCAGGCGCGTGACCACGACCACGGCGTCGACGCGAGCGCTGAGCGCGATGCCGTCCCCGACCCGCAGGAGCGGCGGCGCGTCGATCAGAACGAGGTCGTAGAGGTCGCGAAGACCTGCGAGGATCTCCGCGATCGCGCTCGTCCCGACGAAGTCCCCACCCGCCGGTGGGATCGGGCCCGCCGAAATCACGTCGAGCACGCCGCCGACCTTGCTCGGGCCGTTGCCGTTCCCGTTCCCGGCCCGTCGCCGGACGTTGCTCCTGCCGTTCCTGGACTTCTCGCCGTCGACCGCCTCGTCGGTAAGCGCCACACTCAGGATCGCCTCGTCTAGATCCCGGTAGCCAAGCGCGACCTCGGTCAACCCCGGCCGCTCGTCGAAGCTGAAGAAACGGTCGAGATAGGGACGGCGAAGGTCCAGATCCACGAGTGCAACCCGCTTGCCGGTGCGCGCCGCTGCGATCGCCAGGTTCGCGACCGTGGTCGACTTGCCCTCCGACTGGATCGCGCTCGTGATCATGATCGTGCGCGGATCGCGGTCGAGCGAGACGAAGTCGAGGTTCGTCCGCAGCGTCCGGAACGCCTCCGCCTGGATCCCATGCGGTTCCGCGAGCATCGCGAGCTTGTTCTGCTGGCGGAGCTTGCGCGCCGGCTCGGGCAGCCGGCCGAGCAGCGGCAGACCGAGCCGCTCCGTGATCTCCTCGGCCGAGCGAACGCGCGTGTCGAGCGCCTCCCAGAGGAAGGCGAGCCCGATCCCCAGCACGATCCCGAGCGCAAGGCCCAGGATCCCGTTCCGCACCGGCCGCGGCTGGACCTGCTCGCCGTCGTCGGCCGGTTGCACGAGCGTTGCAGGCTTGCTCGCGAGCGCGAGCTGTGTCTCGACCGTCGCGAGCTTCTCGACGAGGTCTGCGTGCGCCGCGGAGCCGCTGTCCAGCGACTCGAGGCGCTTTTCCGCGGCGCGCTTTGCCTGTACGAACGGCGCGCTGTCGAGCGTAATCCGGTAGCTGATGAAGGCTCGGCCGTAGGCGTTCGCGAGGCGGCGGGCGAGTTGCGGATCCCTGTTGGTGACCGAAAAGCGAAGCAAGTCGGCGTTCTGCTTCGCGGTGACGCTCGACGCACCGAGAAAGTTTTGGGTCGACTCGCCCGTCAGACCGACATCGTCCAGCGCCATCCGGGCGATGCCCGAGCTGCGCGCGATGTCCGCCTGGGTCTGCGCCTTCCGATCGGCCTGCTGGTATTGGCTCGGATCGGGGATGTTGTTCAGCTGGTTCGCGAGGTTCTGCTGAAGATAGACGTCGGCGCTCGCCTGGTAGAGCTTCTGCTGCTGCAGCGAGAAGAGCACCGCCGCTGCCGGGACGAGCAGAACTGCCTGCAGGATGATCCACTTCCGCCGACGAGCGACGCGCAGATAGTCCCTCAGGGTCGAGCCCTGGTGCCCGTGTCCGCCGGATGTCTCCGACACTGTCCCCTCCCCCTCGAAGTTAGAGCCGCCTCTCGCTCCGCCCCTCACCGTCGATACTGCTTCGATTCGGACGAGCCATCAATGGGCCATGTGGACTACTTAAGACGGCTGGCGTCCGATTCGGTTGTCAATATTCGGCGGTTCGTCGCAGTTTGCGACGTTTTCGGGGAGTAGTCAAGTTGGTTCTTTGAACTGGGACCCGTGGACTCCGTGTGGGGAAACGGCATCTGCCTGGGGATCAGCTGTGGAAAGTCCCGCTCCGGCGCCTTCGTTCGCCTGAGACCGAGTAGCCTGCGCTGCCGGTGAGGGTCGCCTTTCCGCCTGTCGTCCTTTTGCTCGCGCTCACGCTCGCGGGCTGTGGCTCGGACTCGAAGAGCGCGGCACCGACGACGGCGCCCGCCGGGGCCACGACCACGGCGGAGAGCACGACGGCCGGGACGGCGACGACCGCCTCGCCCCCGCCGGCGACCACCACTGCGAGCACGACGAGCTCCACCGCTCCACCACCGCCCACGCCCGCCACCACGGCGGCGGCGACACCGACGCAGCCCGCGCCGGCCACGACCGTCAAGCCATCCTCCCCCGTGACCGAGCAGTCCGTCTGCCCGTCCGAGCAGAAGGCCGGGATCGTCGCCGTCTTCGGGCACCGGCGGACGCGCGAAGCGGCGCTGAAGCTGGCGACCAGGGCCGCGAAGCGCGGCTTCACCGGGCTCACGATCCAGCAGCGCGGGTGCCACGACTACGCCGCCGCGCTGCCCTTCCTGAAGACCTACCGGCAGGCGGTCCTGCTCCGGCGGGAAGCGGTGCCGGAGGGCTTCAAGGTCCGGATCGAGTGTCGCTCCCATCCTGTCGAGGGCGGCCTCGCCGCGGTGTTCGGCCACCGGCGCACGCGGCGGCAGGCGCTCGCCCTGCGCGCGATGGCAGCCAAGGTCGGCTTCCAGAACCTCCAGGTACAGCAAGACCGCTGCAAGGACTGGGAGGTCGACCTGTACGGGATCATCACGCCCTCGGCCCGCAAGGAGTTCACGGCCGAGGCTCGCAAGGCCGGCTTCCCGATCGTCTACGAGCTCGGCTGATGCGGGTCGTGCTCGTTCGCCACGCCGAGGCGGCCGGAGGCTCTCCCGACGAGCTACGGCAGCTGACGGCGGACGGCCGCAAGCAGGCGCGCGCGCTCGGCGAGCGTCTGCGGGCGGAGGGGATGAGTGTCGACGCCGTGCTCTCCTCCCCGCTCCTCCGCGCACGCCAGACCGCCGCCGCGCTCGGCTTCGGCGAGCCGGAGCCCGACGACCGGCTCGCTCCGGGAGCAGGGCCGGAGGAGCTTCAGGCAGCCGTCGCCGGACGGGGTGCAACCGTCGTCGTGGTCGGACACCAGCCCGACTGCGGGGAGCTCGCGGCCCACTTCGGCGACGGGGTGGAGCCGCCTTTCCCTCCCGCGGGTGTCGCCGTGCTCGAGCTCGAGTCATGACCGCGATCGCCGTCAGCGACCTCCGCAAGTCCTACGGCGAGCACGAGGCCGTCCGCGGGATCAGCTTCGAGATCGCCGAGGGCGAGGTCTTCGGCCTCCTCGGGCCGAACGGCGCGGGCAAGACGACCACGGTCGAGATCCTCGAGGGCTACCGCAAGCGCGACGGCGGCGAGGTCGAGGTGCTCGGAGTCGACCCCGGCCGCGCCGGCAAGGCTTTCCGCGAGCGGATCGGCGTCGTCCTCCAGCAGTCCCAGATGTGGGCGAACCTGACCGTCGCCGAGGCACACCGGATGTTCGCCGGCTACTACGAGCGCCCGCGCGACGTGGAGGAGGTGATCGCGCTCGTCGGCCTCGGCGACAAGCGTGACGCGCGCGTGAAGACGCTCTCCGGCGGCCAGAAGCGCCGGCTCGATCTGGGCGTCGCCCTTGTCGGCGACCCCGACCTCGTCTTCCTCGACGAGCCGACCACCGGCTTCGATCCGGCAGCGCGCCGCGCGGCCTGGGAGATGATCCGCTCGCTCCGCTCGCTCGGCAAGACGATCCTGCTGACGACCCACTACCTGGATGAGGCGGAGCAGCTGGCCGACCGGGTCGCCGTGCTCCGCGAGGGCCGGATCGTGCGCGAGGGAACGCCCGCGGCGCTGACCGGGGGCGAGCAGGAGACGGAGATCCGCTACCGGCAGGGGCCTGACGAGGTGATCGTCCGAACCTCCGACCCGACGCGCCTGCTGCACGAGCTGACTGCGCAAGCGATCGCGGAGGGACGCGAGCTCGAGGGGCTGACGGTGCGCCGCCCGACCCTGGAGGACGTCTACCTCGAGCTGACGGGGCCCGAATGAGGCTCTTCCTGCACCAGGTCCGAAGCGACCAGATGCTGTTCTGGCGCAGTCGCGAGGCGGCGTTCTTCATCTTCGTCTTCCCGCTGCTCCTCTTCGTCCTCCTCTCGAGTGTCTACAACGGCCACTACCAGGGGCGGCCCGCCGCCTGGGCGGTGCTGGTCGGTCTCACCTGTTACGGCGCGGCGAACACGGGCTTCGCCGGCCTGGCGCTCTTGCTGGTCGGCCGGCGCGAGCTCGGCCTGCTGAAGCGGATCCGGTCGACGCCGATGCCGGCAGGGGTCTACCTGGCGGGGGTGATCGTCTCGATGCTGATCGTCTTTGCGTTGCAGACGGCCGTGCTGTTCGGCCTCGGGCGGGTTTTGAAGGGGACGCCGTTCCCGGCGCGGCCGTTCTCGCTGCTGGCGGCCTTGCTGCTCGGGGCGGCCGCATTCGCGGCGATGGGTCTCGCGATGACGACCCTGATCCGCTCGGCGGAGGGATCGTCGGCGGCGGTGAACACGGTGCTGCTCCCGATGGCGTTCCTCTCCGGCGGCTTCGGCCCGACCGGCCACTATCCGCGCGTGCTGCGGGCGATCGGCGACGTGCTCCCGCTCAAGTACTTCGTCAAGCTCGTGTACGCGATCTACCTGCAGGGACACGCGTTCTGGTCGCGCCCCGGCGCGATCGCGGTGCTGGGCGGTTGGGGTCTCGTGGGCGCGCTGGTGGCGATCCGCCGCTTCCGCTGGGAGCCTGTGGAGGGTTAGGCGACCTCGCGGCCGGTAATACGATTTTCAATGCAGATCGAAAACGTGATCGCCTTCGTCGCCGAGCAGGAGCCGTCCGGGCTCGAGATCCGGATCAACTTCGGCGTCTTCGCCGGCCGTGACGCCACCTCGGCGGAGATCGAGGAGCTCGGCAAGCTGCTCGTCCCGGAGGCGGGCGAGGTCTCGATCGTCTCCGAGGAGCGGCACGAGATGAGCGAGGAGGTCGAGGTCGTCCTCCACCAGGTCCGCGTCTCGATCCCGCTCGAGAAGGTTCCGGAGGATCAGGCCGACCGCAAGGAGTTCTGCAAGCGCCTGGTCGGCCTGTCCGAGATCTGGGCGCGTATGTGCATCAACGAGCGCAGCGGCGACCTCAGCGAGCTGTAGGCCTCGGTTCCTGAGACGGCGCGACTTCGACGAAGACACGATCTCGAGGCAAAGCGGGCACACGAAACGGCGAGGGTCTGACCCCGGCCGTTCGCTGTGTCACGCGGGTAACGAAACGCAGACGCGGAGATCAGCCGTAGTGCGTGGTTCCCGCCCCTGCCGCAGCCTTCAGCTCGCGCTGGAAGTCGCCCCAGTTCTCCGCCACGATCGCGCGGCGCTCGGAGGCCGCCAGCGGGAAGAGGGCGACGTCCGCAGACTGGCCGGGCGCCATGGTCGCCAAACGCTGAGTTGAGATCGTCGCCCAGCAGGTGAGCGCCCTCAGCGCCACCGTCGAGACGCTCGAGAAGGCGCCTGGACGACGTAGACAAGGTGATCGCCGGACTGGAAGGCGCTGCGCTGACGACCGCCCGTACCTTGCAAGAGATTTCGGAGCACTGGGACGGGGTTTATGAGGCGATGCGGCGCGCCGAAGGGCCCGACGGCGACTAGGCTGTGACGAGCTTCATCTCGTCCACGCGAGCCCGGCTGACGAGATGGAGATTGCTTCGCTTCCTCGTCTGGCGGAAGGCACATCTCGATCGCCTCGATGAGCAACGCAGAGTTGTGGCCCTGCAACTCGGAACTCTGTTTGCCGAAGCTCCATCGTCTCGTGCGCTAAGCACGTTGACGGCCTTCAGGGTTTCGGCCGGGGCTCTGGTCGCAGGGCCAGTCCAACCATCCTACTCCACTCTTAGCCGTCGCGCGCGCGCGTTTCCGTGGACGATTCGTCACATAGAACGGCCAGGGTCTGACCCCGGCCGTTAGTTCTGTCACGCAGGTAACGAAACGCAGTACGCCAAATCGCCTTGCGGGATGCTTTGCTCACCAGGGCGGAGCGCCTCGCTTGTGGACGATTCGTCACACAGAACGGCCAGGGTCTGACCCCGGCCGTTAGTTCTGTCACGCGGGTAACGAAACATCGCCGCCATGTCACTTCGCGGACTGCTTGCCCTCTGGGGCCGCGCCTAGCGAGCGCGTGCCGCCTTCAACGCTAGCCCGGCGACGCTTCGGGGCCGCGCGGCCTTTCTGATCGTCTCGTCGAGCGCCGCCGCGAACTCGTCCACGTCCTCCTCGGTCAGAACCAGCGGCGGGAGCGCTTTCAGCACGGGGAGGTCGTGGCCGGCCACCTGGCTCAGGATCCGGTGCTTCGTGAAGAGCGGCACGGCGACGAGCTGCGCGAAGAGCCCTGTCTGCATCCGCTCGAGCACGCGCCAGCCGAGGCCGCCGGACTCCGGCTCGCCGAACTCCAGCGCCCACATCAGGCCGAGACCGCGCACCTCGCGGACGGCGGCATGCTCGTCGGCGAGCGGCCGGGTGCGTGCGAGCAGGCGCTCCCCCAGGCTGGCGGAGCGTTCGACGAGCGGAGCGACCTCCTCGAGCGCGGCAAGTCCGGCCGCCATCGCAAGGTCGTTCGGCGCAAAGGTCGAGCCGTGGCTGACGGAGTGCTCGAGCGAGTCGAAGACCGACTCGTACACCCGCCGCGACATCAGGAGCGCGCCGACCGGGACGTAGCCGCCCG
Source organism: Gaiellales bacterium (assembly GCA_038237865.1). Taxonomy (GTDB): domain Bacteria; phylum Actinomycetota; class Thermoleophilia; order Gaiellales; family Gaiellaceae; genus 3-1-20CM-4-69-9. The sequence goes on from JBBRYG010000018.1 coordinate 13,735, forward strand.
AGAGCGACTTGGCGACCGGGACGAGGTCTGGCTCGAGGTTCCAGTGCTCGAACGCGAACAGCTTGCCGGTGCGCCCGAAGCCGGTCTGCACCTCGTCGACGGCGAAAAGCGTCCCGTAGCGCCGGCAGAGCCCCTGGGCACCCTCGAGATAGCCGGCGGGCGGCAGGTTGACGCCCTTCCCCTGCACGGGCTCGACGAGGAAGAGAGCGACGTCCTCCCGCTGCAGCTGCCGCTCGAGCGCCTCGAGGTCTCCGAAGGGAACGCGCTCGAAGCCCGGGAGCAGCGGGCCAAAGCGCTCGGTGAAGTGCGCGTCGCCGCTCGCGGAGAGCGAGCCGAGCGTCAGGCCGTGGAAGCCATTCTCCGCCGAGAGCACGCGCGTGCGCCCGGTGGCGGCGCGGCCGAGCTTGAGGGTCGCCTCGATCGCCTCGGTGCCGGAGCTCGTGAAGAGGACGTTCGTCAGCCGCGGCGGTGCGAGCTCGAGCAGGCGCTCGGCGAGCAGTCCCGGCAGGAGCGAGACCCCGAGCTGCACCGAGCCGGGGGTCTCGAGCTCGAGCGCCTCGATCAGCGCCGCCCGGACGCGCGGGTTGTTCCGGCCGACGTTGAACATCCCGAAGCCGCCGAGCATGTCCAGGTAGCGGGTGCCGTCTGAGTCGTAGAGGTACTGCCCCTCAGCTCGCGCCCAGATCCGGTCGAAGCCGATCGTGCGCAGCACGCGCACGAACTGCGGGTTGATCGCGCGCGCGTAGAGGTCGTAGTCCTCGCCCGCTCGCGCCTCGAGCAGCTCGCGGATCACGGGCTGAGGTTAGCGCCCGGAGAGAGGACTTCCAGCCGGTAGTCCGGCAGCTCCTGCACCCCGCAGGGCTCCACGTCGACGGCGAAGGCCGTGGCCGCGGGAACGACGAAGGCGTAGCGGATGGTGCCGCCGGTCGCTCCGGCGAGGTTCGTGCAGCGGCCCGCATCGCCCAGATAGCCGCGGCGCGGGCCGGCCGGGTCGAAGCGTTTGCGGTAGGCGGCGCTGAAGATCTTCGCCTGTCCGCGCACCCGCAGGCTGATGGTCACGCAACGCGCCCGTGCGGAGTGGTTCACGAAGCTCGTCGTCTCGTACCTGACCGCTCCGCTCGTCGTCGCGGGCGCCGGCCGGTGCATGGCGCAGGAGCTGGGCTCTCCGGTCGCGACCAGGATTCCCTCGTGGGTCCGAATGCCGCTCCGGCCCGCGTTCGCGAAGCCGGCTCCGACCGCAGCCGCGGCGGCAAGCGCGAGCGCCGCGACGACGCCTTTGCCGAGGCGCGGCGCGTACACGCGGGGCCAGACGAGCGTGACCAGCAAGGCGACGAGCAGGAGATCGCGCGCGACCACGAGCCACGAAGCGCGCGGATCGAGCCCGTAGACGAGCTCGATGTAGCGCGAGGGGAACCAGAGCTGCGTCAGGGTCATCGTCGCGACGAAGAGAGCGGCCGCGGCGATCCCGCGGCGGCCCCGGACGAGCGGGACGAGCGCCATCAGCCAGATCAGGTACTGCGGCGAGAGCACCTTCCCGAGCGCGACGAACGCGCAGACCGCCGCGGCCGAGTAGCGCAGGAGCCTGTCGCGGGTCGCGGGCCCGCGTGCGAACGCGATCCAGATTCCGATCAACGCGGCAACGACGAGCAGGGATTGGACGGTCGCGAGCACGTCGGGCAGCCGCCCGATCAGGTTGTCCGACCCGCTCGAGGCGGCCTGGGCCAGCTCCAATCCGAAGGCCTGGTGGGCAGCAAGGAGGAACGATGCGCCGAGGCTCTCGAGCTGGAGCGGGCGGCCCGCCTGCCCCGAGAGGCTCGACCAGACGCCGTGCGGCGAGGCGATCAGGAAGGGCAGGAAGCAGAGCGCGACGAATCCGACGGCGAAGCCGCCGGCAACCAGTGCGGCCCGTCTGCCCTCGCGGCGCCAGACGTAGGCGATCGCCAGCGGCAGCACGACGGCGGGGTAGAGCTTCGCCACGATCGCGGCGCCGAGCAGACCGAATCCGAGCGGGCGCCGGCCCGAGACGATGCCCGCAAGCGCTCCGATCGTGAGCGCCGCGGGCCAGAGATCGAAGCGCGAGAGGACGACGGGCCCGAGCGCGAGCGGTGCCAATCCCGCGAGGAGCGTCCCGGCCACGAGCCGCGGAGGACCCGCGCCCTGCCGAACAAGCAGGAAGCCCGTCAGCCCCGACGCGACAGCGCCGCACGCGAGCATCAGCAGCTCGAAGACGCGCGAGTAGCCCTCGAAGTCGCCGGCCCCGGCCGCGAGCGAAGGCGCGGCGAACGCGGGGAGCGCTCCGGGCGGATACTCGACCCCGAAGTCGCGGTACGGCAGCTCCGAGCCGTGCACGATCGCGTCGCCGTAACGCTCGTAGATCGGCGTGTCGCGCAAGGGCTTCTCCGTGAAGAAGCCGTAGTGGAGGACGCCGAACGCGACGAAGAACGCCGCCGTCACGAGGGCGGCGACGAGCGCCGCCGTCCCGCGGCTTGGAGGAAGTCGGCGAGCGCGGACCACCGCTGCGGCCGCGCCCGCCAGCTACCTACTTCCCTTTGCCGTGACCGCCGTTTCCGTGGTCGCCGCTACTGTTCCCGTGAACGGGCTGCGTCGTCGGCTGCGAGTGGCCATGGGGCTTGTGGGCGTGCTTGCCGTGCCCGGTCGCGTGCGAGGTCGACGCATGATGCTTCGACTTCGCCGCGTGCTCGGGCTTGCCCTTCTGGGCGTGCTCGGCCTTCGAGTGCTTCGGCTTCGCGTGGTGCCCGGCCTTGTGCTTCTTCTTGTCGTGCTTGGCCTTGTCGTCGTCGTCTCCCTCAACGTCGCCGGCCTTGGTCGGGCAGGGCCCGAGCTGGTCACCGTGGGCCATGTGCGCATCTAGCGCGTTCTGGCTGACGGTGATCGTGACCCCAGGATTCGTCTTCGACCCGGTCTTGTGACAGATCGTCACCTTCCGGCCGCCGGTCGTGCCGGTCTGCGTCGGCAAGGTCCCGGTCGTGCTTCCGGAGGTCGAGCTTCCGGCGTGACCCTTGCCGGGGCTCTTGACGACGCTGGCCGTAGCGAAGCCCGCAGCTGCAAGAACCACGACCCCCACGACGGCTGCTACGAGTTTTCGCATTGCTCGGTCTCCTCTCGAACCGCGGCGATTCGCGGTCTCAGGGAGAAAGGACGCCCGAGGCGCCGGAATCATGCGCCGTGCCCCTCGAACGGTGTCGGCGCGCGCTGCCGAATGCAAGGGAATTCCCTGATGAAACGACGCACCCGAGGCGCTACGGTCGAGGTGTGGGTAACCGCTACAAGCTGGTCGCACTTGCCGTCTTCGCCGCCGCGCTCTTCTGCGCGTCCGGCTCGGAAGCATCGGCGCAGCACGATTCGGCGACGACGACGTCCGCCGCGCTGGAGGCCGCGAACGCGTTGATGGCGCAGCCCTGGACGGGCTCGAACGGGAGCAACGGGCTTGCCGCGCAGTACACGCGCAAGGCGCAGGCCGGCATCGCTGCGCTGAGCGGCAAGCGGATCACGCACCTGCACGGAAACGGATGGCACTTCGACGTCGAGCTCCAGAAGGTGTCCGGATCGATGAACGTCGCGAGACCGCCAGGGTTCGCGTCAGCGTCGCCGTCGGAGTTCACGATTGCGGCGCCGCTCAACGGTGGCTGGAGCATCGGGCTTTCCGGCGTGGCGCATGCCGACGGCGCCGCGTGCTGCACGCCCGCGGGAAAGAACTGGTTCTCGGTCAAGGGGGACGTGCCGTTCGCGCTGACGATCTCTGACATCCGACTTGCGGCCGGGGCGAGGTTGAACGCATCCGATCCGACGCGGCCGACGCTGACGAGCGCTCAGATCAGCGCGACCGCAAAGGTCGGCGGCAGCGGATGGTTCCCGGGCGTGCCGATCAACCTCACGGCGACCGTCGCGAACGGCGCGATCGTCCTCGGCGCCGACGTCGTCAACACCAGCTTCTCCTGGGGCGGCGTCGGCGCACACCTGACAATCCACCTGGCACTGAAGATCCTGCCTGGCCAGCAACAGTTGGAGGCGCAGATCGGCAAGACACTCGACCTGAGCGCAGCGGTGCAGAACGCCGTTCTCTCGCTCAGCGGCAACCTGGGCGTCAGCCTCCCGAAGCCCGTGGGACCGAAGAGCGGCTCGCTCGGACTCGACCTTCCGTTTCAGTTCCCGTCGTCGCGATCCCTGAATGACGCGCTAGTGGTGTTGCAGCCGCCGCTGCCGCGCCGGTGGCCCCCGGCGACGGCTCCCGATACTTCAGATGGACACGCCCAGCCATCCGCTGCGACCGGCCCGGACTTCGCCGCCGCGCGCGACACACTCGAGAGCGGAATCGAGCGGCATCTTCCGTACGGCACCGTCCTGTCGATCGACGCTGCGCGGCGCGTTTCGGTCACGCGGCATCCGACCTACGGGCTCGAGAACGACTCGATGATCTGGAGCGGCCACTACCTCGCCGCCGAAGGGTTCAGGTATGCCGCCACGATGAGTCCCGACGCGCTCGTCCGGGTGAGGACGCTGCTGAACGGCATCAAGCAGAACTTCGACGTCACCACGGACGCCGTCGTGGCGAAGCCGAACGGAAACCTTCTCGGAGCCCCGCTCTATGCAGCCGTTCCGCGTTCGTACGCCGGCATCTTCGCTCGTAGCAGCATGCCGAACGACGGCCTCGGCTATACGGATGGCGCCCTGGACAAGCGCGGTAGCTGCTACTACGTCAAGCCGGCGGGCGGGTGGAGGGATTCTTCGGGGAGTTACCGAACGGTCGCTGAGGCTGGAACTCACGCGAAGAGCCGGACGTTTCGGCCGGTCGGAACGATCACGTACGGCTTCGGCTGCGGCGACCGAGGCGAGATCGACCATCCGATCAGCCGCGACCAGTACCTGGGGCTGTTCATGGGGCTCGGCTACGCCTACGCGCTGATTCCCGACGAGGCGATCCGCACACAGATCCGCGCACTCGTCGATCCCGCGCTCGGCTTCCTCCTGCGCAACAACTGGAACGTGCCGCTGCCGCCGACCGGCCAGATCGTCACCACGTTCATCGGGGACATCGACGCGCAACTCGCACTCCTGCGCATCGGTGCGACCGTCGATCCGGCGAAGTTCGCCGGACGCTACCAAGCGGTCGCCGCCGCCACTGATCTCGCGTGGATTCCGATCTGGTTCAGCACGATTGATCCAGCCGTCGCGTACTTCAAGTTCAACCTGGGGCACGCGGCGCTCGGCCCGGCCACGTTTCTCGAGTCGGATCCAGCGCTGAAGGCGAGCTGGCTCCGCTCCTATCGAATCCTGGCCGCGCCGACGCTGTCACACCGGAACGCGTACTTCGACCTCGTCGACGTCCTCGTGGGTGCGGCGACCCCTTCGAGCCCGTCGGTGTCGAACCCGCACATGGCGCTCGGAGCGGAGATCACGAGCGATCTCGCCGACTGGCTCACACGCTGGAGTGCAGTGAAGGGTCCGACGGGGATGCCGCGAAACGTCACCTCCGCAGCCTCCGCAGCGTATCTCGCGAAGCTGTGGGCGAGGAGCCCCCGAGGCGTTGTCGCCTACACCGACACAAACGGCAACACGGGGTGGCTCGCGGACTTCGTCGTGCCGCTTTGGGCGCGCCCCGGCAACGGCATGGACTTCGTCTGGCAGCGCTCTCCGTTCGGCTCGGGTGTGGACGGGCCCGGATCGGGACGGAAGGTGAGCGACCCGCTGACTCGGCGGTCCTTTGCGTGCGCTGCAACGCCGCCCTCAACGGCGCAACTCACTCTGTGCTCGGCGGAGGGGTCGCGCGAAGGCCCAGGGATCGACTTCCTCCTGCCGTACTGGCTGGGGACGTACCTGAGAGTGCTGCCGGGCTAGAGTGCGCTTTCCTCGACCTTTCGACAACACCAATTAGGAGGGGCTTCCAGACGTGCGCTTCCACAGTCGCCTCACCCGCCTCACGCTCGTGATCATGCTCGCGTTCGTCGGCACGGCGTCCGCCTCGGCAGGCGTGGTGGAGCACGTCAGGGTGGGCGGGAACGTGAGGGAGACGCGGGGATTCTCGGCCTCGCTCCTCGTCGACATCGCCGTCCTGCCTCGGTACACGCACGTCACGGGGGCGAAGGACCTCCGGGGCACGTGGGAGGGGCCGGAGTATCACGCTCAGAAGAAGCCCGATCTCGGCGGCAAGGTCGGCATCGACTGGACCGTGTACTTCACCCTCGGCGGGATGCCCTCGACAGTGACCCAGTTGACGCCGGACGTCAGGACGTTCAACTGGAAGCTCGTCCAGCAGGACACGTTGCTCGTTCCGCACGTCGTCAAGGGGACCACTGTCGGCACGCTCAAGGGCATTGCCGTGCTTATTCGCTCCCCGGGCAGCACCGGCGCCGCCATGAAGTCGGGCGTGTCGTTCCCGCTCTGCGGGGGCCTCGTTGCGACGACGATCTTCGACCTGCTCAAGCCCAACGACGACGACGTCGCGCCGTTCGGGAACTACATCGTTGCCGGCGGAACGCTCGCCTCCACGTGGAACCACGATCGCGCGCTCGAGGCGTTGGGGCAGGTAAGCCTGAACGGCTACCTCCCGTTAGGACGCGTGACCGCGCGCGCCACGGGAAGAACCGTGCACGGCACCGTCACCGACTGCGCAGGACATCCGGCGCCCGGCGTCGTGGTTCACGTCGGCTCGGCCCGCGCAACGACGAACGCCGCCGGAAGCTATACCGCCCACGCTCGTCGCGCAGGGCGCTACTCGGCGACTGCGTCAGCCGGCGGGAGAACGGCCGCTAGCCCGAGAGTGCGCGTACGCTGATCTTACGATCGAAGCGTGCGTCTGTCGTGCACGAAGCGGACTCGCCGGCGCTGGCCACACGGTTCCCTCCCCCGAGCTTCGCCTCGTCGACAGCCCTCTCGCCCCGCTCGACCAGGCGAGTCGCCTCGTCGGCGTCGGCCGGATAGGTCGCGGTCCCGATCGAGATCGTCGCACGCAGGCCTCGGCGCGAGGGGCCCGCGCTGAAGACCGTCTCGGCGCAGGCGGCGCGGATGCGCTCTGCGATCTCGCTCGCGGCGCGCGCGCCCGCCTCGGGAAGGACGATCGCGAACTCGTCGCCGCCGGAGCGCGCAGCGACGTCGTAGCTCCGCAGCTGCTGCCGGAAGACGTCCGAGATCGAGCGGACGGCGGCGTCGCCGGCGAGGTGGCCGTGGAGGTTGTTCAGATCGCGGAGCAGGTCGATGTCCACCATCAGCACCGAGAGAGGGCGGCCGAAGCGGCGCGTCCGCTCCAGCTCGTCACGCAGCGCGGCGTCGAAGTAGCGCGCGTTGAAGAGCCCCGTCCTCGGATCGACCTGGGCCTGCTCGCGCAGCACCGGGACGCTCAACGAGCGGTGGAGCAGGAAGAGTGGCGCCGCGATCGCCGGCGTGAGCCACGGGTACCAGAGCCAGAGCGCCGCAAGCGGGACCCCCAGAGCGGCCAGCACCAGATCGGTGCCGAGGCTCTCGAGCGAGAACACGCCGCTCGAGCGGAAGGAGAGCCCGTTCGCCGTCTGGATCATCCCGGCGACGAGCAGGTGGTTGATCGCGACAAACGTGACCGCTGCGGCGGAAGCCGCGAGTGCCCAGCGGGCCGTCGTTCCGGCAGCGTGGCCGTGGAGGGCGAGCCGCGAGATGGCCGCCGCGCCGAGCAGCGCGATCGTGTAGTTGAAGACGTTGAAGACCGGCAGCGGCCAGCGATAGCGCTCCTTGAGCCACTCGGGGAGGTGCTGAACGACCGCGACGAGCGGCAGGAAGGCCGGCGGAAGCACCATGACCGCGGCGATCAGGACGACGATCGTGGTGTGGTAGGACTGGTTGCCCGGCGTCCGGACGACGAAGAGCTGTGCCAGCGCGGCGGCGCTCGCGAGCGCGGCGAATGCTCCCCAGTGACGGCTGTCGGTCCGTAGCCCGGACAGCGCGAACCCAGCGAGCACGGCCGCCGGTACGCCAACCGCTGCGAGGTACAGCAGCGCGCGAGCCGGCAGCCGCCCCTCGGCGCGGCGAGAGCCCGCGGCCTCGGGGACACTGGTCAGTCGAGCCATGTCAGCTCCGCCCCAGTCTGCGTCGCTTCTGGCGCCTCTCGAATACCGCAGTTCCAAGCCACCGGCCACTCCCTTCGATCCGCCCGAGCGGACACCGCAGTCCATCGGATCTCGCCTAGACCGTAGTTCGAAAGGGGGATCCGTTCCTCCCCCCGATGGGGGAGCGTGGCACGAGCGCAGTCAGGTCAGGCTCAGGTGACGACATGCAGGCTCGCGCGCCATGAGCACGAACGAAACGAGTGGCACCAGCCGACGAGGCAGGAAGATGCTGAACAAGGTTCCAGAAGTCACGGTCTACTTCTGGATCATCAAGGTGCTCTGCACCACCGTCGGCGAGACCGCGTCGGACTACCTAGCCGGGAACCTCAACCTCGGCCTGACCACCACGACGTTCATCACGGCGGCGCTGCTGATCGTCACGCTGTGCTTCCAGTTCGGGAAGCGGAGGTATGTGCCGGCCATCTACTGGCTCGCCGTCGTCCTGATCAGCGTCGTCGGAACGCAGATCACCGACAACCTGACCGACAACGCGGGTGTCTCGTTGGTCACGACCACCGTCGTCTTCTCCGTCGCACTGGCAGCCGTGTTCTCGGCCTGGTTCGCGAGCGAGAAAACTCTCTCGATCCACACGATCTACACGACCCGTCGGGAGGCCTTCTACTGGCTCGCCGTTCTCTTCACCTTCGCGCTCGGGACCGCGGCGGGCGACCTCACCGCGGAGCGCCTGAGCGTCGGCTACCTGCTGTCCGCGGTGATGTTCGCCGGCGTGATCGCGGCCGTGGCCGTCGCGCACTACCGGTTCCGGCTCGACGCGGTGACCGCCTTCTGGATCGCCTACATCCTCACGCGCCCCCTCGGCGCCTCGCTCGGCGACTACCTCTCACAGACTCGCGCCGACGGCGGCCTCGCCCTGGGGACGACCGTGACGACCGCGCTCTTCCTCGCGGCGATCGTGCTCGTCGTCGCCTACCTGAGCATCACTCGAAGAGACGTCACCGAGGCCGGAGCCGGCCCCGTCGAGACCGCCGCCCAGATTCTGGTCGTCGCACACAAGACCGCTGCGACGCCAACGCTGCTCGAGGCGATCCGTCAACGCTCAGCACAGAGCCCGGCTCGCTTTCACCTCCTCGTCCCGAATCCCGCTCAACATGCCGAGGTGAATGATTCGGAGCGTCAACAGAGACACACCGAGGGAGAACACGTGCTCGCCCTCGCGCTCCCGCTGATCGACGAAGCGGCCGGCGGCAGGGTCGAGGGATCGGTGTCGGTGCGCCACGACCCGATGGACGCGATCGAGGAGACGCTGCTGGGTGGCGACTTTCACGAGATCATCCTCTCGACCCTTCCCCGCGGCATCTCGCGGTGGCTGCACGTCGACCTCCCCCGCCGCGTCGGGCATCTGGGCCTGCCGGTCACGACCGTGGTCGCGAAAGAACGGATTCCGCAGCCCGCTTGACCCGCGCGCGCTGGCACGCCCCGGTCAGGAGAGGTTCAGAGAAGAAGGCAGACACTGCAACCGTGAGACTTCTCGTCGCCGCAATCGCCCTCCCCGCCGCCGTCGCCGCTGCCGGCTGCGGAGGTTCCGGTGGGCATCAAGCCGCGGCGACGACGGGAACAACCGCAACAACCGCGGCGCACAGCACACCATCAACGGAGCCCACCACGACTTCCTCAGGTAGCGGCCCTGACGCACTGCAGGCGGAGGCAAGCGCGACCGCAGCCGGCGACATCCCCGACAACCAGGTGTTCCTGCGCTTTCGAAACGGCGCGGCCGACTACTCGGTCAAGTACCCGGAGGGATGGGCGCAGCGGGGCTCCGGCGACCGTGTCACCTTCCGTGACAAGAACAACATCGTGCGGATCGTCGCCGGCACGGGCGCAACTCCGACGAAGGCGACCGTCCGGGCCGAGATCGCCAATCTGAGCGGCGCGCGGGTACAGACCCCGCCGCAGGCGCTCACGGTGGCGGGCAGGCCGGCGATCAAGGTCGTCTACACCACCGAGAGCGCGCCGAACGCGGTCACGGGCAGGCGCGTGAAGCTCGTCGTCGACCGCTACTACCTCTGGAAGGCAGGCCGTCGGGCAGTCGTCGATCTCGGCACCCCCGAGGGGGTGGACAACGTCGACGCCTACCGGTTGATGATCGAGAGCTTCCGGTGGAGCTGAGGAGCCTCTACCGCGAGCCGCAGCTCCGCGAGGAGATCGCGTTCGGCGCGCTCGAGTTCCACGACGTCTTCCGGATCTTCCACTCGGGCACGGCGGAGACGGTGGCCCTACGCGGGCTCGACCTCCGGGTCGAGCCGCGAGAGCTCGTCGCGCTGTTCGGCCCGTCGGGCTCCGGGAAGTCAACCGCGCTCTCCCTGGCGGCCGGCCTGGACGAAGCATCAGCCGGCGACGTGCGTGTGCTCGGAAGCTCGCTGGCCCGCTTGAGCGAGGCGGAGCTCGCGGCCCATCGCGCCGTCAGGGTGGCGCTCGTCTTCCAGAGTGGCAACCTCTGGCCTGCACTGAGCGCGCGCGAGAACATCGTGCTCGGTCTGCGACTCGCGGGCCGGGGCCGCGGAGCCCACGCCGCCGCAGCCCGCGCGCTTCATGCATTCGACCTTCTGGGACGAGAGGGGCAACGTGCAGGGTCGCTGTCGGGCGGCGAGCAGCAGCGCGTCGCGATCGCGTCCGCGGCGGCGCGAGAGGCGCCGCTCGTGCTCGCCGACGAGCCCACGGCGGAGCTCGACGCGCAGAGCGAGGAGACCGTCCTGCGGGCCATGCGACGTCTCCGGGACGAGCTCGGCAGCACCGTCGTCCTCGTCACGCACTCGCCCCGGGTCGCCGACGCCGTCGACCGTGTGATCGAGATCAGGAACGGAGCGACGGTGTGACGACGCTTCCGGCGGTGCGCGAGGCACTCGCCGCCTGTCACGGCGTCGAGGTTGTCTACGGCCGTGGCGACGCCGCGGTCCGCGCGCTCGGCGGGGTATCGCTCGAGCTCCACGTACGTGAGAGCCTCGCGCTCCTCGGCCGCTCCGGCTCCGGGAAGACGACGCTGCTGCACGTGCTCGGCGGGCTTGTCGAGCCGACGGGGGGCAGCGCCGTCTGGCACGGCCGCCCGCTTGCGTCGCTCGACCGCGCTGCGCAAGGGTCGCTGCGCGCGCATGGGCTCGCCTACGTCTTTCAGGGCGCGAACCTGCTGCCGAGCTTCACCGCTTTCGAGAACGTCGCATTCGCGGCACACCTAGCGGCCGGGAAGGCAGCTGCACGGTTTGCGCCCGACGCGCTACTCGAGCTCGTCGGGCTCGCGGCGAAGGCCGACCACCTGCCGGCGGAGCTGTCCGGTGGCGAGGCACAGCGCGTCGCGATTGCGCGAGCGCTCGCCCAGCGGCCGGAGTTGCTGCTGTGCGACGAGCCGACGGGGCACCTCGACTCGGATACCGGAGAGCGGATGCTGGACCTGATCGAGGCGCTTCAGGCCGAGTTCGAATTCGCGCTCGTCGTCGCCACGCACGACGCGGGGGTCGCCGCCCGTCTCGGTCGCGAGCTGGAGCTGGAGGACGGCATCGTCGTCCGGGAGGAGCGTTGAGCGCCGCGTCGCTGGCGTTCGTCGAGCTCGTCCGAGCGCCCGGCCGCACCGCCCTCCGGGTGCTGACCCTCGCAGCGGCCGTCGGCCTGCTCGGGGCGATGCTGCTCTTCATCGGGCACTCGCTCGGGGGGATGACGACGAGCGCCGTACGCAACGTGCCACTCGACTGGCAGGGCCCTGTCGGAAGCTACGAGGCAGCGGTCGACGTCGCGGCGCGGGTCGCCCGGCAGCCGGGAGTCGCGGAGGCGGACCCGGCTGCGACCGCGCCGTTCGCCGGGATCGAGCACGACTCCGCGGCAGCCGGGACGATCCGCTCGGGCGCCGGCTCGATCCTCGCGCTCGCGCCGGCCCATCTTGCCCGTGCCGGAACGCTGCGCTTCCTCCGCGGATCGCTGAGGCCCGGGGACGTCGTTCTCGACCAGCAGCTGGCCGCAACCTTGCAGGCTCAGCCGGGGGACACCGTGGCACTGACGCCGCGACGCGGTGCACGCCCCTTGCGACTGCGAGTGAGCGGGATCGCCTTGGTGACCGCCCCGGATGAGCTCTTCCAGCCGCTCAACCCGTTGCTCGGGCCGGCCCCGGCACAGCCCCCCGCGAACGTCGCGATTCTGCCGCTCTCGACGTTCGCGCGGAAGATCGCCCCGGCGCTGCCAACGCTGACCGCTGCGGCAGGGGCGTCCGCCGTCCCCGGCGTGCAGGCCGGCACGCAATGGCAGGTGCAAGCCCAGGTCGACACGGCCACCCTCACAGGAAGCCCTGCGCGAGCCCTGAGGCAGGCGACCCAGATCCGCAACCGCGTCGAGCGCTCGCTGCCGGGCCAGATCGTCTTCGTCGACAACCTCGCCGACAACCTCGACACCGCCGCCGGCGACGCGCTCTACGCCGAGACCCTCTACATCATGCTCGCCGCGCCCGGCGGGATGATCGCCCTCGGCCTTGCCTACCTCGCGGCGCTCGGGACGGCGGAGCGCGACCGGCGCAACCTGGCCCTGCTGCGCGCGCGCGGCGCGCGGCGCCGCGACCTGTTCGTCCTCGCGGCGCTCGAGAGCATCGCGCTCGGTCTGGTCGCCGGCACGATCGGCACGGCCGTCGCGCTGGGCGCCGTTCGTGTGACCGGCTCCGGGGTCGGCATCGGCACGGGACGAGTCCTCGCCACACTCGGGATCTGCGTTGCGCTCGCCGCCATCGGCGCCCTGGCGGCGCGTGTCGCCGCGGGGCTCGGCGCCCTCGCCGGCAGCGTCACGGAAGCCCGGCGCAGCGTCCGGCGCAGCGAGCGTCCGCTCTGGCAGCGGCTCTACGTCGACGTAGCCGCGCTCGCGGTTGCCGGGCTCGTCTACTGGCTGACCGTCCGCACCGGCTTCTCGGCCGTCGTCAACCCCGATTCGAACCCGACACTCTCGCTGTCGGTCTACATGTTCCTGGCGCCCGCGCTGCTGTGGATCGGGGCAGCGCTACTGCTGCTGCGCCTCCGCGGCCGCATCGTCGCGTGGGCCGCAGCACGCGCCGCCGGCGGTCGCGCGACGACCTCGATCGGCTTCCTGCTCGCGAGCGCCGGGCGGCGCGGCGCCGCGATCAATCGAGGCTTGCTCGTACTCGGCCTCCTGCTCGCGTTCGGCGTCAACCTCAGCATCTTCGTCGCCACCTACGACCAGCAAGCACGCGTCGACGCCCAGCTCACCCTCGGCGCCGACGTCGTCGTCACCGCGCCCCCCGGCGCCGTCGCCGCCCACCGCCTGGTCGAGCGGATCGGTGGTCTTTCGAGCGCAAGCGGCGTCTCCGCGGTCGACCACTCCTACGCGTACGTGGGACCCGACCTGCAGGACACGTTCGGCGTCGATCCCGCCTCGCTGCTGCGCGGCACGAGCCTCCGCGACTCCTACTTCCTCGGCGCCGGGGCGCACCAGATGCTCGACCGGCTCGGCTCGACGCACGATGGAATCCTCGTCTCGAAAGAGACGATCAGCGACTACTCAGTGCGAGTCGGCGACCTGCTGCGGCTGCGCGTCCTGGATCACGCTACCGGCCACTTCCACGTCGTCCCGTTCCACGTCGTCGGCGTCGTGCAGGAGTTCCCCGCGGCACCCAAGGACTCGTTCATGGTCACCAACCTGACGTACCTCGAGGAAGTCACGCACGATCCGGGCCCGAACCTCGTCTTCGTCCGCGCAGGCGGCGACCCGACCGCGCTCGCCCGTCGCATCGCCGCCGCGACCGGGATGTACGGCACCAGCGTCAAGAGCATCCGGGAGCAGACCGCGCAGACGGTGAGCTCGATCACGACCGTAAGCCTGCGCGGGATCAGCCGCATCGAGGAAGCGTTCGTGCTCGCCCTCGCCGCCGCGACAATGGCGCTTGTCGTCAGCGTCGGACTGGCGGAGCGACGCCAGGAACTTGCAACGATGGCCGCCCTCGGCGCGTCGCTTCGGCGGGCCGCCGCCTTCCTCTGGAGCGAGGCGGCGCTCGTCCTCGTGGCCTCGCTGCTGCTCGCGGCACTTCTGGGCTGGCTGCTCGCTGAGATGCTCGTCGCGATGCTCCAGCACGTGTTCGACCCGCCGCCGGACCACCTCGCCGTGCCCTGGGCATATCTCGGCGGGCTCGGCGCCGCTGCGGTTCTGGGTGGGCTGGCGGCAGCGCTCCTCGCGGCGCTGCAGATCCGGCGCCTGCCGCTCGGCGCGATCCTGCGCGAGGAGTGACGTGAGCACCCCCGGCTGCCTCCATACTCGGAACTGATGTACGGCCAGACCGTCCTGGTCGTCGAGGACGACGCCGAGCTGCGGGGCGTCCTCGGCCGCGGCCTCCGCGAAGAGGGATTCGCGGTCGATACCGTCGCCACGGGCGCGGATCTGCTCGCCCGCGTCGAGAAGAGGGCGCCGGACGTCCTGGTGATCGACATCGGGCTGCCGGACACCGACGGCCGCGACCTCTGCCAGGCCCTTCGGGCGCGCGGAGTCCAGACCCCGGTGCTGTTCCTGACGGCGCGCGACGCGCTCGTCGACCGGATCGCGGGCTTCGATGCCGGCGGGGACGACTACCTCGCGAAGCCGTTCGCGTTCGTCGAGCTCGTCGCGCGGCTGCAGGCGCTGCTACGACGAACCGGCGGGGAGGGAGCCGTGGAAGCCGCCGGCCTTCGCCTGGATCCAGTCACGCACTCCGCAGGAAGTGCGGCGACCACCGTGTCGCTGACGCCGACGGAGTTCCGGCTGCTCGCGCGACTGATGGCACGGCCGGGTGAAGCCGTCCGGCGGCGCGAGCTCGTCCGGGCCGGCTGGCCACACGGCGCGTTCGTGCGCGACAACACCCTCGACGCCTACGTCGCGCGCCTGCGCCGCAAGCTGAAGCGGCTCGAGGCGGCGCCCGAGATCACGACGGTGCACGGCGTCGGCTACCGCATCGCGTGAGCAGACTCGGCATCAGACGCCGGCTGCTCTTCGCCGTCGTCGCGGCGGTCGGCTTCGCGCTGGTCGGACTCGTCGCAGGCTTCAACGTCATCCTGATGAGGACGCTCGACCGCGACTCTCGAGATCTCGCCCGGTCGCGCGCCACAGCCCAGCTCGCGTCGTTGCGCTTCGATCACGGGCACCTGAGGGTCGGCGAGGCGCCCGACGACAACTCGGCCGACGCCTTTCTCTGGGTCTTCACCGGAACCCGCGCGCTCGAGCGGCCGCGTACTGCAGCCGCGGTCGACCGCGGCGCGCACGAGCTCGCGGGCGGGCCCGCACGATTCCTTGACGTCTCGTCCAACGACGCGAGGCTGTACGCGACACCCGTCGTCTTCGGCGGCAGGAGGGCCGGCACGGTGGTCGCAGGCGTATCGCTCGCGCCATACGAGCAGACACGCAGAATCGCGCTGGTCGCCTCCTTCGTCTTCGGTGGCCTCGTGCTCCTCCTCGTCGGCGCCGGCGCCAGGTGGGTGCTCGCCTCCTCGCTGCGGCCCGTCGTTCGGATGACGCGGCAGGCGGCCGACTGGAGCGAGCATCACCTCGACCACCGCTTCGCGCTCGGCCCTCCGCACGACGAGCTCACGGAGCTCGCGGCGACGCTCGACGCGCTGCTCGACCGCCTCGCCGCAAGCCTCCGGCACGAACGCCGCTTCTCGGCGGAGCTCTCGCACGAGCTCCGTACGCCGCTCGCGCGCGTCCTCGCCGAGTCGGAGCTCGCGCTCCGCCGCGACCGCGAGCCATCCGAGTACCGGGACGCGCTCGAGCTCATCCACCGGAACGCCGACCAGCTCGCACGAACCGTGGACGCGCTCGTGGCGGCCGCGCGCTACGAGGCCGGCGGCGGCGCCCGCGGCGTCGCCGATGCCGAGGCCGTCGCCGCGGGCGCCGCAGCAGCCTGCGGAGGATTGGCCGCCGACCGTCAGATCGACGTCCAGGTCGGAGCGCCCAGCCAGCGGCTGCGGGTCGGTGTCGACGCCGACCTGGCCCAGCGGATCCTCCAGCCGGTCCTGGAAAACGCGTGCCGCTATGGGACGAGCCGCGTCAGCATCTCGATTGGCCGCGAGAGCTCGTCCGTCGTCTACGCCGTCGACGACGACGGCGCCGGGGTCGGGAGCGACGAGCAGGAGCGGATCTTCGAGCCTGGAGTCCGCGGTGCCGTGCAGGGCACAGATCCCGCCGCGGGAGCGGGACTCGGTCTCTCGCTGGCCCGCAGGCTTGCCCGGAGCGTCAGCGGGGACGTGACCGCGGAGCCCTCCAGGTCGGGAGGCCGGTTCCTGATCCGGCTGCCGAGCGGATGATGGCAGTGGAGCAGGCGGGCGATTATCACCTGCCGCCTCGGCATGAGCTAGAGCCTTCTGCGAATCGTCCGCCGGAACCCTGCCCTGAACGTCGCGGCGCGCCGGAGTGCATAGGTCGACGTGATGTGGTGATTGTCCTTGTAGACGATCGTACGCCCGACGACCGCCGGGCACTGATACTCGAAGCAGAACCAGCCTCTCGTATCGAGGAACCCAATGCCGAGATTCCGCACCTGTTCGGCGATGTCGTCGTACGGCTGAAGGGCGGCAGGAGGCCACGTCGTCGTGCACTTAGCCATGGACGCGTGCCGCGAGAGCAGACAATCGAGCGGATCTCGCGTCAGCCCTTCGGGGTCGCCCATCACGACGACCTCGCCGGAGGCGGGCTCGAGCACCCTCGCCATCGAGACCATCCCGTGCTCGGCGGCGCGAGCCGCGGCTCCTCGAGATCCGCCGACGGCGCCTCCGACGAGCGTGACCTCCGGATGCAAGAGCTTGACTTGCCGACCAGCCCACCGGTACCACGGCCGACAGGCTGCGAGACCCCGATGGTCGACCCAGGTATCGGGAGTGCAGCCCGGGCGCAGAAGAGGGATGACGAGCCAGCCGTCCCTCACGGCCATGCGGAGAATCGCAGGCATCCACATTTGCGCGTGCGAGTCGCCGATGACGACGATCGACTTCGAGCTCGTCGTCCTTCCGAGGCGGCAGATCTTGCTCGAGCTCGCGGAGCTGGCCGCGACCGGAACGCAGCCGCCCGGCAGTGAGTACGGCAGCGACTCGTTCTGAAGCTCGCCGATTGGCGGAGTGAGGCCGGACGGGATTCGGTCGCCGCGGCGCGCTGCGGCGGCGGCCGCCACGACCTCGGGAAGAGCGTCTGCGTCCGACTCGACCACGCGGGCGGATGTGTAGTTCACGGTCGGAAGCGCTGTGGCCCCGACCAGCTCCGAGGCTGGCGAGCTCAAGAGCCTTTCCTTCTTGTCGATCGCGGCGAACGACGCCGCAGCGGTGGCTAACGTCACGGCCATGAAAGCGGCGAAGACGACAGCGGTTCTCGGCGCGCTCCACCTCGCTCGGCGGATCGGGTTCTCGAAGACGGCATACGAGATGATCGAGAGCAAGATCGCACCGGCCAGCAGCAGCAATTTGACGCCGACCGGGAGCTCGTAGCCCACGTACTGTCCGGCAATGATCAGCACAGGCCAGTGCCAGAGGTAGAAGGCGTAGGAACGATCACCGATGAAGCGCATCGGCGCGAGCTCGAGAACGCGACCTACGGCCGACCGCGGCTGCCGATCCGCCAGCCCGGCACAGATCACGAGTGCCGTCCCGACGGTGGGCAAGAGCGCTGCGTATCCCGGAAACGGCGTCCGGCTGGAGAACATGACGGCCGCAGCGGCGATCGCCAGCAGTCCTGACCATCCCATGAAAGCGCTCCATCGTGGTGGTACGCGAACCAGGATAGGCGCGCTGAGCGCCAGTGCAGCGCCGAGCGCCAACTCCCAGGTGCGTGTGAAGGGAGAGAAGTACGCCGCGGGCGGCAGAGTGGCGGTGAGATGGATCGACCATCCGAGCGAGACGCACGCGAGCAAGGCCACGACGACGAGCAGACGCCGGTACTGCCACTTGCCGATCGACCGGCGACGTCGGGCGACTCCGATTCCGAAGAGCGTGATGGAGAGAAGGGCCGGCCAGACGAGATAGAACTGCTCCTCTACGGCCAGCGACCAGAAGTGCAGCAACGGCGAAGGCGGTTGCGCCTGGGCGAAGTAGTCGGTTCCCTGCTCGGCGAATCGGAAGTTCGCGGCGAACGTGGCCGCGGAGAGGCTGTCCCAGACGGCTTCGCGCGCGCGAACGAAGTTGAGCAGGAAGTAGGCCGCCAGGTCGGTTGCCACCAGGGTGAGCACGGCGGCCGGCAGGATGCGGCGCGCCCGACGGACGTAGAAGTGGATGAGCGACACCGATCCGTTCTCGCGGGCTTCGGAGAGCAGGATTCCCGTGATCAGGAAGCCCGAAAGGACGAAGAAGACATCGACGCCGATGAAGCCCCCGTGCAGGAAGCCGACGCCCGCGTGGCCGAGCGCGACCAGCAGCACCGCTACGGCCCGCAGCCCTTGGATGTCGCCGCGGTGAGCGCTCGAAGGTCTCATCGCGGGCTACCGTCGCCACGGGCTCTAACCCGTCGCTAACCCGTGTCTAACGTCTGGTGATGGGAGTCTGGCCGAGCCGCGCCTCTGTCTGTTTCCGTGAAAAGCCCGCCCAGAAGATGCTCATCCGCACGCTACGATCCGAGGAGGTAGATCGGCAGGGACGACTGCTGTCGTAATCTCCCTGCAAATAGGGCTTTTTTTGCCCCCGTAGCTCAGTGGATAGAGCAGCGGTTTCCTAAACCGCGTGCACAAGTTCGATTCTTGTCGGGGGCATCCCGCTACGGAACTGATCGTCGAGCGGCCCAGGAGGCGGTCGCGAATCTCCGCGCTCTCGCCGAGCTGTACGTGCTGGCTGAGCGGCTTGAAGAGTGGCTCGCCGAGCAGCAGGACGATCTGCGCCACCTGTCCGGCAGCGGCCGAGCTCGACGTGTAGTAGACCATCTTTCCCGGAACCCGTCTGACCGTTGGCGAGGTTCTTCGCCTCGGTGAAGTTCGGTCCCGAGAGAGGGTCGATGTCGGC
>JBBRYG010000019.1:0-27208 GCA_038237865.1 Gaiellales bacterium
GCGATCACGATGGACGGCTACAAGTCGTTGACCGAGGGTCAGCGCGTGGAATTCGAGGTCGTGCAGGGCCCCAAGGGCGCTCAGGCCGCGAACGTGCAGGCCGCCGCAGGCTAGGGCTTTCCTTTCGGAACCGATCGTGGGGGCCCGAAAGGGCCCCTTTCTTTTGGGAGGATGCGATCGATGGCGATTTCGCGAGACGACGTGCTCCATGTTGCGGGTCTGGGCCGGCTCGACCTGAGCGAGGACGAGATCGGGCGGCTCGAGGGGCAGCTGAACGCGATCCTGGAGGCTGTCTCGAAGGTCTCGGAGCTCGACCTCTCCGACGTCCCGCCGACATCCCACCCGCTGGCAGTCGTGAACGTGCTCGCCGCCGACGAGCCCCGGCCCTCGCTGCCGCTGGAGGACGTCTTCGCCAACGCGCCGGCCCGTGACGGCGACCACTTCAACGTCCCGCCCTCGGCGACGTGATCGACACCCTGCGCCTGACGGCTGAGGAGGCCATGGCCATGCTCGAGCGTGGCGACGTCTCGGGAGCGGAGCTTCGTGCCGCCTACCGCGCCGCGATCGAAGCGCGCGACCCCGAGCTCCACTGCTTCCTGACGCTCGTCGACGGCGACGCCTGCGACGGCGTCCCGATCGCCCTGAAGGACGTGATCGGCACCAAGGGCGTCCGCACGACCGCCGGCTCGAAGATCCTCGACGACTACGTCCCGGTCTACGACTCGACCGTGGCCGAGCGCTGCAAGGCCGCGGGACTCCAGTTGCTCGGGAAGACGAACACCGACGAGTTCGCGATGGGCTCCTCCACGGAGAACTCGGCCTACGGGCCGACGCGGAACCCCTGGGATCTCGAACGTGTCCCCGGTGGATCGGGCGGCGGCTCGGCGGCCGCGGTGAGTGCAGGGCTCGCGCCGTGGGCGCTCGGTTCCGACACGGGCGGCTCGATCAAGCAACCCTCGGCGCTCTGCGGGAACGTCGGCCTGCGTCCGACCTACGGGACGGTTTCGCGCTACGGCATCGTCGCGTTCGCCTCCAGCCTCGACCAGGTGGGACCCGTCGCTCGCACCGTCCGGGACTGCGCGCGCCTCTACGGGATCATCTCCGGCCGCGACGAGTGCGACTCGACCACGGTCGAGGTGCCGCCGGTCGAGCTTCCCAAGACGGTCGACCTCGAGGGAATCCGCGTGGGAGTGCCGACGGAGCTGAACGAGGCGGAGGGGATCGAAAGGGGGGTCGCGGAGGCGGTTCGCCAGGCGATCGACCTCGCCGCCGAGCTGGGCGCCGACGTGGGGGAGTGCTCGCTGCCCCGCTCGGTTGAGTACGGGCTGCCGTGCTACTACCTGATCGCACCGGCAGAGGCGTCCTCCAATCTCGCGCGCTACGACGGTGTCCGTTACTCGCCCCGCGTCGACGCCGACGACTACTACGCGATGGCGGCGCGGACGCGGAACGAGGGCTTCGGCGACGAGCCGAAACGGCGGATCATGCTCGGCACGTACGCGCTCTCGGCCGGCTACTACGAGGCCTACTACGGGCAGGCTCAGAAGGTTCGAACCGTGATCGGGCAAGAGTTCGCCGATGCGTTCGAGCGCTACGACGTGCTCGTGAGCCCGACCTCGCCGACGGTCGCGTTCCCGCTCGGGGAGCGGACGGCGGATCCGGTCGCGATGTACCTGGCGGACGTGCTCGCGATTCCGCCCAACATGGCCGGCCTGCCGAGCATGAGCATCCCCTGCGGGCTCTCGGAGGGCCTTCCGGTCGGACTGCAGCTGATCGGCCCGCAGTTCTCGGAGAACAGGCTCTTTGCGGTGGGGCACGCCCTCGAGCAGGCGATCGACTTCGACACCGTGCCGGAGCGGCTGAGATGAAGACAATCGTGGACCAGGCGGCGGACTTCGTGCTCGCGGTGGAGCGGGTGTTCGGGGTGCAACCACGGCTGCTCGACGGGTCACGTGCCGTCCAGCTGGAGGACGTGCGCCTTTCGCTCGAGGCCGGGGAGAGCGAGCTGTGCGTGATCAGGATGTACGGCGCGCTGGCCGAGTATCTGGCCGTCTTCGAGGTGCGCGGCGACATCGAGGTTCCGCTGCTCGAGGCGAAGGAGTTCCTGGCGCATGCCTGAGTGGGAGCCCGTGATCGGCCTCGAGATCCACGTCCAGCTGAAGACGCGGACGAAGATGTTCTGCCGCTGTGAAGCCGGCTTCGGCGGCGAGCCCAACGCGCGGACCTGCCCGGTCTGCCTCGCCCACCCTGGCGCGCTTCCGGTGGCGAACGAGCAAGCGATCGAATGGACGGTCAAGCTCGGCCTCGCGCTCGGCTGCGCGATCGCGCCGCGCGCAGTGTTCCATCGCAAGAACTACTTCTATCCCGATCTCCCGAAGGGCTACCAGATCTCCCAGTACGACGAGCCTCTCTGCACGGACGGGCGGTTCGTCGTTCCCGGCGCGGACGGCGACGCCGAGGTCGGCATCGTCCGCGCTCATCTCGAGGAGGACGCGGCGAAGACGATCCACGTCGGCGGCGCCACCGGCAGGATCGTGGGCGCGGCCCACTCGAACGTCGACTTCAACCGCGGCGGAACGCCGCTGGTGGAGATCGTGACGCGGCCCGACCTGCACACCGCGGAGGACGCCAAACGCTTCCTCCAGCTGCTGCGCCAGACGATCGTCGAGCTCGGGATCTCGGACGCGGAGATGGAGAAGGGGACACTTCGTGCCGACGCCAACGTCTCGGTGCGCGAGGTCGGGGAGACCGCCTTTCGCACCCGCACCGAGCTGAAGAACATGAACTCGTTCAACCACATCGCGCGCGGGATCGAGGCCGAGGTGCGCCGCCAGATCGAGCTGTGGGAGTCAGGTGGGGAGGTCGTCCAGCAAACGCTCGACTACGAGGTGAAGTCCGACACGGTCACGCCGCGCCGCTCCAAGGAGGAGGCCGACGACTACCGCTACTTCCCGGAGCCCGATCTCGTCCCGCTCGAGCCCGCGAGCGAGCTGATCGATCGTCTTCGGGGCGAGCTGCCGGAGCTACCCGGTGCCCGGATCCGGCGCTTCGAGCCGAAGTTGGGACTCGCGTCGGCGCAGGTGATCGTGAGCGGGGGCCTGTCGAGCGCGTACGAGTCGCTCGTTGACGCCGGTGTGCCCGAGCGCGATGCCTCGAACTGGCTGGCGAACGAGTTCTCGGCGCTCGGCGCCGACCCGGGGCAGATCGCGATTGCCGAGATGGCGAAGGTGCTGCTGATCCCCGGTCTTACACGGGATGCGCGGCGCGAGGCGACTGCGGCAAGCATCAGTGACGGCTTCAGTGCCGCCGGCTTCATCGACCGCGTCGCAGTCGCTGACACCTCCGAGCTCGAGCCGCTCGTCGAACGGATCCTGGCCGAAAGCCCGGGCCAGGTGGAGACTTACAGGGCGGGAAAGCAGGGCGTCCTCGGCTATTTCGTCGGCCAGGTGATGAAAGAGACCGGCGGCCAGGCCGACCCGAAGGTCGTCAACGAGCTGCTGCTGCAGAAGCTCGGCTCCTAGCCTGCAGACAGGTCTCGAATCGAGGCCTGTGGACACATCGTCACAAAGCTTTCACACAGGGGTCAGACCCACGCTTTTCAGACATGCCCCGTAGAGCCCCTCTTTCGCCCTTTAGATCAGGCCGCAGTAGCGGGCGGTATTGGGCCACGGGTAGAAGCCGCGTCCCGCTCGGTGCGCCCGCTCAGCCACCCACATCTGCTCGAGGGGCGTCCAGTGGTCGGCGGTCCCCTTGCGCTGCAGCAGTCCCCGACCGTACGTCCGCTGGAAGCCCAGATCCATCTGCAGGCCTCCGTAATACGGTCCGTTCGGATCGTTCCAGGCTCCCTCGAAGTGATGGATGCAGCGCCACGCCTGCTCGTGCGGAGGATGCAGCGCTTGTGCCTTCGCCCGGGCGGCGACGCGCTTCCAGATCGGGATCCGGTCTTGGAGCTGTTTCGGTGGGTTCGACAGTCTCAGCTTCAGTGGGCGGCCCATCACGCGCTGCCAGCGCCAGGCTGTCAGCCGGTACCGGTCGATCTCCCTCTGCAGCGCACGCGCGGTGAGATCCGGCTCGTCGGCCGGGCTCGAGGCCGCGGTTGGCCTTTCGATGGGATCGGGCGCCGGATCGGTCTGCCCCTGCGCCGCAAGGGCCCCCGCGAGCGCGCACACGCACGCAAGGAGAAACAACAGATATGGCCGCATTCGAGAACCCCCCCGGGTCCGGGCCGCCTCGCGACTGTGCCGCAGCCGAGGACGGCCGGTTTAGGGGGTGTGACGAACCAGTTGTCGAAGAGTTAGCGAGGTTTGTGATGTTCCGCTCATGAACCCGGCGTAGAGCAGGATGACGGCGGCGGCGAAGAACGCTGCCGTGCCGGCCTCGCCGAGGCCGACGAGCGCGCTGCCGACGCCCGCGACGACGGTGCCTGCGACGATCAGCGCGTTCCCGACAGGCCTGCGGCGCAGTGTCAGGAGCGCCACGGCGACGACGGCGAGCGTCCCGGCCGCGTTGCCCACGATCGCAAGCAGGCGGGCCGGCAGCAGATCGAGGTGATCCTGCACGGCAGGGATCCCGCTCGGGTCGACTGGGCGCGTCAGCGGCTCGGCAAGCATGACACCCGCGGCGAGCCCGCAGTAAAGCAGCGCGAGTGGGGCGGCCCAGCGCCGGCCTGCGAGGAGTAGCGAGCCTGCTCCGAGGAGCGGGGCGCTCAGCAGTGCGCCGAAGAGGTAGTAGAGGCGGAACGCCCGTCCGTCCCAGCCGGCGGCGGCGCCCCATGCGAGTGCCGCGCAGGCGAGCGCGAACGTCAATAGCGACCCCGACCAGGCGGCGAGCTCCGGAGCTCGACGTATGCGCCATCGCCGCGCCAGCTCCCCTGCCAGACGCAGCGCCACCAGCGCCGCGGCGAAGGCGAAGAGCTCCTGCACGAACGCAGCCTACGCCAGCCTCTGGGGGCGCTACGCTCAGACTGTGGCCGAGAAGCGCTACCTGATGACACCCGGCCCAACGCCGGTGCCGCCGGAGGTGCTCGCGGCCATGGCCGAGCCCGTCATCCACCACCGCAGCCACGACTTCCGCGAGATCTACGGGCGCTGCCTGGCACGCCTGCGCGAGGTCTACCGCACGGACAACGACGTCCTCCTGTTCACGAGCTCCGGCACCAGCGCCTTCGAGTCGGCCGTCGCGAACCTCACCTCCCCGGGCGATCGACAGCTCGTCCTCTCCGCCGGGAACTTCGGCGAGCGGTGGGCTGCGATGGTGCGCGCGTACGGCGCCGACCTCGTGCACGAGCGGCTGGAGTGGGGGGAGACGCCCGAGCCGGCCGACCTGCGGCGCGTTCTCGACGATGACGTCAAGGTCGTCTACCTCGTCCATTCCGAGACCTCGACCGGCGTCGTCGCCGACGTCCAAGCCCTCGCGGCATGCGCGAAGGAAGCCGGCGCGCTGGTCGTCGTCGACGCCGTCTCCTCGCTCGGCGCCGTTCCGCTCGACACCGACGCCTGGGGCATCGACGTCGTCGTCTCAGGCTCCCAAAAGGCGCTCATGTGTCCGCCGGGCCTCTCGTTCTGCTCCGTTTCGCCGGCGGCGCTCGAGGCCGCGGGCCGTTCGACCTCCCCGCGCTTCGTCCTCGACTGGGAGCGCACCCGCAAGGGCCAGGAGAAGCTCGACGCGCCGTTCACGCCGGCGGTTTCGATCGTCAGGGCGCTCGACGTCGCACTTGGGCTCCTCCTCGAGGAAGGGCTCGAGGTCGCATTCGATCGCCACAGGCGCCTCGGCCGCGCGTGCCGCGAGGGCGCGAAGGCGATGGGCCTCGAGCTGTTCTCGCCGGACGAGGATCGCTCGGCGGTCGTAACCGCGATCCGCGCGCCTGACGCGATCGACTCCTCGCAGATCGTCGCGGCGCTGCGCGACCGTTTCGGAATCACGATCGCGACGGGGCAGGCGGAGCTCAAGGATCGGATCTTCCGAATCGGCCACATCGGCTGGTTCGACGTCTTCGACATCACGACTGCGCTCGCCGCCGTCGAGCTCGTGCTGGCTGAGGCCGGGGCGGAGATCGAGCGTGGCGTCGCCGTGACCCGCGCGCTCGAGGCGTTCGAGCACGCTCCCGTGTGAGTCGCCCGAAGGTCCTTGTCCGAGAGGAGATCGCGGAGGCCGGCGTACGCCTGCTGCAGGAGCGCTTCGACGTCGACGTCGATTGCGAGTCCGACCTCGCGGAGACGATCGGAGGCTACGACGCGATCGTGATCCGCTCGGCGACGAAGCTGACGGCGGAGCTGATCGACCGCGCCGACCGACTGAAGGTGATCGGACGGGCGGGCGTCGGCGTCGACAACGTCGACGTCGAGGCCGCGACGCGACGCGGGATCGTCGTCGCCAACGCGCCAGACTCGACCGTGATCTCCGCGGCCGAGCACACGATCGGCCTGCTCGTGGCATTGACGCGCAACATTCCGCAGGCCCACGCGGCGCTCAAGCAGGGTCGCTGGGAACGGAAGACCTGGGAAGGCGTCGAGCTGGCCGGTAAGACACTCGGCGTCCTCGGCTTCGGTCGGATCGGCCAGCAGGTCGCGCGTCGCGCCGCGGGGCTCGGGATGCGCGTGGCCGCCTACGACCCGTTCGTGGCTCCCGAGCGGTTCCGGGAGCTCGGCGTCGAGCAGCTCGCGAGCCCGGCAGAGATCTACGCGGCCTCCGAGTTCCTCACGCTTCACCTGCCGCTCACGGTCGAAACGCGCCAGTCGGTCGACGCGGAGGCCTTTGCCCAGATGCGAGACGGCGTTCGGCTCGTCAACGCCGCGCGCGGCGAGCTGATCGACGAGGCCGCGCTCCTCGCTGCGCTGCAGAGCGGCAAGGTCGGAGGCGCGGCGCTCGACGTCTTCTCGTCGGAGCCGTACGACGGCCCGCTGTTGGAGCTCGACAACGTTGTCGTGACCCCGCATCTGGCGGCCTCGACGGAGGAGGCGCAGGACCGCGCCGGTGTGATCGTCGCCGAGCAGGTCGTTGCCGCGCTCGAAGGCGGGCTCGTGTCGAACGCCGTCAACATCCCCGTGATCGGCGCGGAGGATCTCGAGGTGCTCGGCGCCTACATCCCGCTTGCCGCGAAGCTCGGGCGCCTGGCGATGGAGCTCGCCGGCGGCCGTGTCGACGAGCTTCGGCTCACCTACTTCGGCGGACTCGCGCAGTACGACACGCGCCTGCTCACGGTCGCCGCGCTGAACGGCGCGTTCCAGGGCCGCTCCGACCAGCCGGTCAACTACGTGAACGCGCCCCTGATCGCGGCCGAGGGCGGGGTGGAGGTGCGCGAGGAGCGCCGCCGCGGCTCTCGTGACTTCACGAACCTCATCCGCGTCGAGGCGCGGGCCGGCGGGGAGACGATGCGTGTCGCCGGCACGACGCTTGGAAACGACAATCGCCTCTGGCTGGTGAGCGCGCTCGGATTCGAGCTCGACATGGAGCTTGCGCCCCTGCTCGTGATCTTCCGCTACGACGACGTGCCCGGAGTGATCGGCAAGGTCGGCACCCTCTTCGGCAAAGCGGGCGTGAACATCGCGAACATGGCCGTCTCCCGCACCCGGCGGGGCGGGAAGGCGTTGATGGCGCTCTCGATCGACCAGCCCGCGCCGCCCGAGGTGCTCGAGCAGCTCGGCGCCGACTTCGACGATGCGCGCTTCCTCTCGCTGGAATAGCCGCGGCGAGATCTGGGTCGCGGCGCAGCTCGCGCTGATGACCCTGATCGTCCTCACAGGCGCGTTACCGGCCGACTGGCCCGAGTCGCTCCGTCGGCCGGCGCGGCTCCTCGGCCTCGTCCTCGGGGCCTCCGGGTTCGCGGTCGCGATCGCCGCGTCGACCGTCTCGGCCGGTCGCTCACGATGCTGCCGCGGCCGAAGGCGCACGGCGAGCTGGTCGAGACCGGCCTCTACGCGGTCGTCCGGCACCCGATCTACGGAGCTGGTCTCCTGGCATTCAGTGGGTACGGGCTGGCCGCGACGAGCTGGCCGAGCCTGGCGCTCGTCGGCCCGCTCGCCCTGCTGTGGGCGGAAAAGGCGAAGCGCGAGGAGGCGTGGCTGGCCGCGCAGTACCCGGGGTACGAGGCGTACCGTCGCCGGGTCAGGCGCCGGTTCGTGCCGGGTCTCTTCTAACCGCCCCGGTTTGTCCGAAAGGACCAACCGGTGCCAGAGGCACGGATAAATGTGGTAAACGACGAGCCCTGCTGGGCCTGGCACGGGTCGCCGCGGGCGATGCGGTGCCAGGCAGCGTAAGGAACGTGTTAACGGCGCCCGAAGTAAAGGCGGCGCTTGACATCTTTCCCAGACAAGTGCTGGCTTGACTAACTTGATCATTTAGGTAATCTATACCTTGACTATGGCTCCGACGACTGAACTTGCTCGCACGGTTCTTGACGAGCGGCTTGCCGTTTTGCGAGACGTTGTCCCGCTTACCCCGCCTCGCGGCTGGATCCGCGCGATTCGGGAGGCGCTGGGGATGACACTCGCTGATCTCGGCCACCGCCTCGGTGTAACCAAGCAAGCCGTCCTCCAGATGGAGGCGTCGGAAGCGGACGGGTCGATCCGCCTGGCCACACTGCGCCGTGCCGCCGAGGCACTTGACTGCACCATCGTCTACGCGTTGGTGCCGAACAGCTCTCTGGACGAGACCGTCAACCGCCGCGCCCGCGCCGTCGCCGCCCGCGATGTCGGCCGTGCACATCAGACGATGCTCCTGGAGGATCAGGTGGGGGCTCGAGATGACCAGGAGCGACTGGTGGACGAACTCGCAGAGCAGGTCAAAGGCTCGCGCGAGCTCTGGCGCGACTAGCCGGTGCACTACTTTCGCTGGCGCGGGCGACGGCCAGACGCCGCTCGACGCAGACGAAGCCGACGGCCTCATTCCGTCATGGGTTACGACCCGCGCCGACCTCGACCGTGTCGAGCAGCAAGGCATCGTGCAGACGATCGCCTGGGCCCGCGGTCGCCGGTTCAAGGCCCGCGACATCCTGAGCGAGCCTTTCTTGCGCCGGCTCCACAAGCGGATGTTCGGTGACGTCTGGAAGTGGGCGGGCCACTATCGGGCGACGAACAAGAACATCGGCGTCGATCACGCGTACATCATCGAGGAGATCGCGAAGCTGATCGCCAACGTGCGGTACTGGGCAGATGAGAACTCGTTCGCCGCGGACGAAGCGGCCGTACGCCTCCACCACAAGCTCGCCTGGATCCACCCCTTCCCGAACGGCAACGGCCGCCACTCCCGCTTCGCCGCCGACCTCCTTGTTGGGACACTCGGAGGCACTCAGTTCACGTGGGGCGAGGAACTCGCGGACGATCGTGAGGCTGCTCGGCGGGAGTACATCGCGGCGCTCCGCGAAGCCGACGCCGGAGACATTGCACCGCTCGTGGCCTTCGCGCGACGCTAGTGCACGCATCCGAGGTTCGAGAAGTCCGACAGCCCGGTCGCGCTGGCGGGGTGATGGCCCAACTAAGCCGGCTCGGCGCGCGGGTCGAGGCGGCGAACCGTGCTTGCAACGACCGCGTTGAACTTCTCGACGATCGCTAGCCGCGGCCCGTGGCGCGCGACGACCCGTTCGACGCGGGTGTCCTCGTGGCCGGGGCGGAGCAGGAACTGGGTCGCCTCGGCCCGCACCTCCTCGTACTCTTCGAGCGTCGCCTCGACTCGCTCGGTGCACGCCTGGTCGGCGCATTCGCAGACGAACTGCGCGTCCGTCGACTCGAAGCGCTCGGCGCTCTCGGCGATGCGCTCGTTCACGTCGCGAAACAGCGATTCGGTTTTTGCGATCCGAACTTCCTGATCCGTCATCTCGTCTCTCGCGGTCGTCTCCCACCCTCAGAACGGGGAAGGCCCCCAGATGGTTGCGGGCAAAGTTCTACGCTGAGCCTTGTGTGGCCGGAGCCCGTGGAGCGCGTCGCCGAGGTGCTGCGAGCTGCTCGAGCTGAAGGACGGATCGAGGAGCTCGCCCCAGAGGAGGGATTCCCGGGGGTCGCCGTGTCGACCGTCGCCTACGACTGCGCGGGGACGCTCCTGATCGCGCTCGTCCCGGCCGGGCGAGCGCCGGACGCTGCAAAGGTCACGCTCGCCGCCGGCCTCCCCGGGCACGAGGCCGTCGCCATCCCGGCGCCACCGTTTCCCTACACCTCGGCCGCCCGCGTGCTGATCGAGCAGCTCCTCCTCGGCGAGGGGACACTCAGCCTCGAGGCTGGCTCCGCGAGGCACGTTCTGGTGCTGGCCCCGTCGCAGCTCATCCGCCTGACGCGCGCCGTGCCCGCCGACGTGCTGTTCGACCCCTAAGAACTCCTAAGGCACCGCCTGCCGGTGCCGACCATCAGGACGAGCGGGGAAATCCTATTCCCCCGCTAGGATTCGTCTGAGCCCCGTCACCGACAGAGAGGCGGCGATGCAGGAACTCGAGAAGATCTGGATGAACGGCGAGCTGGTGGACTGGGGCGACGCCAAGATCCACGTCGGCACCCACGGACTGCACTACGGGTCCGGCGTCTTCGAGGGCATTCGCGCCTACGACACCGAACAGGGCAGCGCCGTCTTTCGGCTCACGGACCATCTTCACCGCCTGCACAACTCGGCCAAGCTCCTCTACATGGAGCTTCCCTACGCCGTCGACGAGCTGAAGTCGGCGTGCCTGGAGCTGATCGCGGCCAACGGACTCGCGGAGTGCTACCTGCGCCCGATCGCCTACTTCGGTTACGGCGAGCTCGGAGTCTCCTCGGCGGGGAACCCCGTCGACGTGGTGATCATGAGCTGGCCCTGGGGCGCCTACCTCGGCCCCGAGGGTCTGAAGAACGGGATCCGCGCGAAGGTCTCCTCCTGGCAGCGCGTCGGCCCGAACGTTATTCCGCACGTCGCAAAGGCGACCGGCATCTACCTCAACTCCATGCTGGCTGTGACCGAGGCGAACCGGGCGGGCTACGACGAGGCGATCCTGCTCACCCACGAGGGCTTCGTGGCCGACGGCTCCGGCGAGAACATCTTCGTCGTCAAGGGCGGGACGATCTTCACGCCCGACCTCTCCGCATCGATCCTCCCGGGGATCACGCGCGACACGATCATCCAGATGGCGCAGGACCTGGGTTATCCGGTCGTGGAGAAGCAGCTGATCCGCACCGACCTCTACCTGGCGGACGAGGTCTTCATGTGCGGAACGGCCGCCGAGGTGACGCCTATCCGGGAGATCGACGATCACGAGGTCGGACGACCGGGACCCGTCACGCTTGCGATCCAGCAGGCGTACCTGGATACGGTCAAGGGCAAGAGCGAGCGCTGGGAGCACTGGCTCGAGTACGCGAACCCGGCACCGGCCAAAGCAGCCGCAGAGGCGTGAGCTCCGCCACGCGGGTGGTCCCCCTTTCGCGCCCGTGGACCGACGAGCGCGAGGAGGAGCTGGTCGTCGAGGTTCTACGGTCGGGCCGCCTGTCGCTGGGGCCGACGATCGAGCGGTTCGAGGAGCTCTTTGCCGAGTGTGTCGGCGCGCCCTACGCCGCCGCCGTCTCGAGCGGCACCGCCGGACTGCATCTCCTCGCCCATCTCGCCGGCCTCGAGCCCGGCGACGAGGTGATCACCTCCCCGTACTCGTTCGTCGCGTCGGCGAACTGCGCGATCTACACCGGTGCCGCTCCCGTGTTCGCCGATGTCGACCCGCAGACGCTCAACCTCGACCCCGCCGCCGTGGAGGCGGCGATCACCGAGCGCACGAAGGCGATCGTCGCAGTCGACATCTTCGGCTATCCCTGTGAGCTCGCGGAGCTGCAGCAGCTCGCTGACCGCCATGGTCTCGCGCTGATCCAGGACGCCTGCGAAGCGCTCGGGGCCGAGTATCGCGGCGAGCCGGTCGGCTCGCACGGCCCGTCGGCGGTGTTCGCGTTCTATCCGAACAAGCAGATCACGACCGGCGAAGGCGGGATCGTCACGACGCACTCCGAGGAGGAGTGGCGGTTGCTGCGCTCGCTCAGGAACCAGGGTCGAGCCGACGACGGCGGCTGGCTCGAACATGCGCGCCTCGGGTTCAACTACCGCATCGACGACTTTCGCGCGGCGCTCGGGATCGCCCAGCTGGAAAAGCTGCCGCGGATCCTAGCGCTCCGCAGCCAAGCTGCGGAGCGCTATGGGAGGCTGCTCGACGGACTAGAGGGTGTGGAGCTGCCTGCTCCCGACGACGCACACCACCGCCGCTCGTGGTTCGTCTACGTGATCAAGATCGGTTCGGATCTCGATCGCGAAGCGGTGATCGGAGCGCTCGAGGGTGAAGGGATCGGTACCGCCCGCTACCTCCCTTGCATCCATCTGCAGGCGTACATGCGCGAGCGTTATGGCTTCGCGGAAGGGCTTTGTCCGGTGGCAGAGGACGCGAGTCGCCGCACGATGGCGCTCCCGTTCTTCACGCAGATCGGAGAAAGCGATCAGGAGCGCGTGGCCGAGGTTCTGCGCGCGGCCGTCGCAGAGTGAAGATCGCGTCCCTCGCAACCGCCCCGCCGTTCACGACCAAGGACGGCTCGATCATCTGCGAGCTGCACCACACTGCGCTCCAGAGCCTCGCGGAGGCGACCCTCGAAGCGGGCCAGATCACCGAGCGGCACGCCCGCGTCGCACCCTCGACGAGGGAGGTCCGAGCCGGTGCCCCGGACGACATAATCATGACATGGCGGACGGCGTCACCCGGATGGTCTTCCTCGGCTTCGGCAAGTACGCGCGCGCCGACAAGATCTACGCCCTCGAGCCGCTGACCGGAGGCGATCGTGGTGACGGCCGGCGGACGAACGTGTGGATCGAGGGCGTCCCCGGCCCGATCGTCGCGAGCCGGACGGAGCGCACGATCCTGCACGACATGGGACAGGGGGCCGCCGGCCCCTCGCCGCTCCTGGACGAGGCGCTCGACCTAGCCGAGCGGCTGGCCGAGCAGACCGAGGCGGGACGCGTCGATCTCGGCGATCTCGGCCGGCGGGCCCGGCGCCTGCTCGCCTCCACGTCGCGCCCGGACGAGGGCCAGAAGCTCTTTTGACGGAGGTGGGTCCGCCGGACCCGGCGCAGCGGCCGGGCCTCGTCGCCCTGCTCTCGCGCCTTGCCGTCGACACCCGGCTCCTTCGGACCGAGCCGGCGTTCCGGCGGCTGTGGTTCGGACAGGGCGTCTCGGCGATCGGCAACCAGATCACGACGGTCGCGATCCCGTTCCAGGTCTACCGGATCACGCATTCGACCCTCGCGGTCGGACTGCTCGGTGCGGCCGCACTCGTACCGCTGCTGACGGCGTCGCTCTACGGGGGCGCCGTTGCCGATGCCTTCGACCGCCGGCGCCTGCTGATCGTCACCGACATCGCGCTCGCTCTCGTCTCGACGGGGCTGCTCGTGAATGCGAGCCTCGCGCGACCGCATCTCTGGGCGCTGTACGTCGCAGAGCTACTCGGCGCCGCGACCTGGGGCTTCTCGCGCCCGGCCATGGACGCGCTCACACCCCGGCTCGTCGGCCCCGACAAGGTCACGGAGGCGATGGCGCTCCAGAGCGTCTACTCGACCCTGGCACATGTCGCCGGACCGGCCGCGGGGGGTCTCTTGATCGCCGGGATCGGGCTTCCGGGCGCGTACGCGGTCGACATCGCGACCTTCGGAGCCTCCCTCGTCGCCGCCTGCCTCCTCCCGTCGCTGCCCCCGCTCCACGACGTCGAGCGCCCCGGCCTCGCGGCGATTCGCGAGGGGTTCCGCTTCGTCCGCGGCCGTCCGCCGCTCCTCGGGATCTTCGTCGTCGACACGAACGCGATGATCTTCGGCATGCCCAGCGCGCTCTTCCCGGCCTACGGCGCCCACTTCGGCGGCGGGGCTCGCACCGTCGGCTTTCTCTATGCAGCCCCGTTCGCAGGCGCGCTGCTGGCGTCGCTGCTCTCCGGCTGGATGAGACACGTCCGCCGGCTCGGGTTGGCCGTGTCGGTCGCAGCTGCAGCGTGGGGTGCGGCGATCGCCCTGTTCGGGCTCGCGAACGGGCTCGTTCTGGGACTGGTCTTCCTCGCGGTGGCTGGAGCAGCGGACGAGATCAGCGCCGTCTTTCGCAGCACCATCCTCCTGCGTTCCACCCCGGATTCCCTCCGGGGGCGACTCTCGGGGATCGAGCTCGCCCAGGTCGCGGGCGCGCCGACGCTCGGCAACGTCGAGGCCGGTCTGGTCGCGTCGCTGACAAGCCTGCGCTTCTCCGTCGTCTCCGGGGGGCTCGCATGTGTCGCCGGGACGCTCATCACCGTGCTCGCGATCCCAAAGTTCCTCCGCTACGACGCCCGCGCGCCGGAATGATCGCACAGGACTTCTTCAATCGCAGCGTCCACGAGCCAAGGCGCTCGCTTGCGACGCCGACCTGGAGGTCGTCCCGGCTTGGCCGGGGCGACCGTTCTACGCACATTCGCCGATGAACCCCGATTTCTTCGCTCGCAGCGTCCACTTGGTCGCCCCGGATCTGATCGGTGTGACGCTCCTCGTAGGCGCCGCCGGAGGGCGGATCGTCGAGGTCGAGGCCTACGACCGGGAGGACCCGGCGAGTCACGGCTATCGCGGCCGTACCGTCCGGAACGCATCGATGTTCGGGCCGCCGGGCCGCGCCTACGTCTACCGCTCGTACGGCATCCACTGGTGCCTGAACCTGGTCTGCGGAGCGGAGGGCGTGGCCGAGGCGGTCCTCATCCGGGCGCTCGAGCCCACAGTGGGGATCGACGAGCAGCGGGCCCGCCGAGGGGTCGAGCCCGTTCGGGCGCTCTGCTCGGGCCCGGGGAAGCTCTGCCAGGCGCTCGCAATCACGCGTGAGCATGACGGCCTTCCGCTCAACGAGCCGCCCTTTCGGCTCGACGAGCGCGAGTCCGCGCCAGAGATCGCGACCGGCCCCCGGATCGGGATCAGCCAGGCGACCGAGGTCACCTGGCGTTACGGACTGGCGGGCTCGCCCTTTCTCAGCCGCGGGTTACGGTCAGTCTGACCCGGAGCTTCGGGACCGCCGCGACGCGCGGCTTCGGCGTCTGCGCGACTACACGAGCGGAATCGGAGACGTCCTCCGGCAACGCGGCGGTGAGTCCCGCTGCCCGCAACCGAGAGCGGGCACGCGTGACGGTCAGTCCGACGACGTTCGGCACGATGCCGTCGAGCGGCTTCGCCAGCACGAGCGTCACGGCGTCGAAGGATGACGCTCGTCCCGAGCGGGGGAACTGGTCGATCACGACGTCGATGCGCTGGCGCGCCTTCGCAGGCTTGTAGACCACGTTCGCGCTCAACGGCTGAGCGGCGAGCCGCGCCTTCGCGACCGCGACCGACTGGCCGACGACCCTCGGCACGTCGACCTCGTTCGGCCGGCAGTTCGCCGTGCGAGCGGGTCCATGGCCATTGAAGTAGGCGACGAGCGCGGTTTCCTTGCACTTGCCGTTGTCGAGCTGAAGCCGCCCGTCGCGCCAGACCACGCGCTTCGTCGACGCGTAGTCGAGCGAGTAGGACGGGAACTGCTCCGGCTCCGTCCTCGCGAGCGCGAGCTGGCTGAACGCGTGCCAGATCTCCGCGGGGAACGTTCCCCCTGCCACCGGCTCCCCGTGGTACTCGGTCAGCATCGGACGAAGACGGTTCGGGTAGCCGACCCAGACCGCCGTGGCGAGCTGCGGCGTGTAGCCGACGAACCAGGCGTCCCCGTAGTTCTCGGTCGTGCCGGTCTTTCCCGCGGCCGGGCGGTCGGAGAGCGCGGCCCGTCTCCCTGTGCCCGACCGGACCACGCCTTGGAGGATCGAGGTCAGCAGCGCATTCTGATTTTGCGTCAAGACGGGCCGAAGCCTGGGCCGGTTCTCGGCGATCAGCCTGCCGGTGGCGTTTCGGATCCTGGCGACAGCGCGGGGGCGATTCCCGAGCTCGGTTCCGTCCACGCGCATGCCGTCGTTCGCGAAGGTCGAGTACGCACGGGCCATCTCGAGCGGGCTGACCGGATCCGCCCCCAGACCGATGGCGAAATACGGGTTCAACTTCCGTGTGATCCCGGCTCTGCGCGCTGTCGTGGCCACGTTGCCCGGGCCGACCAGCCTGGTGAGCTGCGCGTACACGCTGTTGTCGGACTGGATCGTGGCCGTGGTCAGGTCGGCCGCACCCAGGTACTCGCTCTCGTAGTTGTGCACGACCCAGTAGCGGTCGCCGATGAAGATGCTCACCGGCCTGGACGCGAACGTCGTGGAGGGCGAGATCCCCTGTCGCAGCGCCGTCGCGAGCACGAAGGGCTTGAAGGAAGAGCCCGGCTGCCGCTCGCCCTGCACCGCGAGGTTGAACTGGCTCTGCCGGAAGTTGTCGCCGCCGTACATCGCCAGCACCTCGCCGGTGCTCGGACGGATCGAGACGAGCGCGGCGGACGGTCCGTCGGGCTCCGTCAGCACCGACTCGATCGCCTTTCGCGCGAGCCGCTGCAGCCCGAGGTCGATCGTCGTCTGAACGTTGAGACCGCCGCCGAAGACCCTGCGCGTCCCGTAGCGCGAGATCAACTGCTGCTTGACGTAGTTGACGAAGTACGGCGCCGGTCCCTGGATACCCGGGAGGCGCACGCGCTGGGGCCGGGGGAGAGATGCGCGGACCGCTCGGTCGTAGTCGGCGCGGCCGATGTCGTGCTGGTCGAGCATCGTGGTCAGCACCTCCGTCCGCCGAGCGCGTGCCGCCGAGGGGTTGGTGACGGGGTCGAAGCTGCTCGGGTCGGCCGGAATCCCGGCCAGTAGCGCTGCCTGGGCGAGCGTCAGCCGCTCCGCCGTCGTGTCGAAGTACGTCTGTGCGGCTCGCTGGACGCCGTAAGCGCCGTTGCCGAAGTAGATCGTGTTCAGGTAGGCGGTCAGGATGCGGTTCTTGGGCCAACGCTGCTCGAGTTGCCAGGCGAGGGCGGCCTCCTTCAGCTTGCGCGAGATCGTCCGCTTGCTCGTGACGCACGAGTTCTTGACGAACTGCTGCGTGATCGTGGAGCCGCCTTGAACGACGCCTTTGCTCGTGACGTCCGCCCACACCGCGCGCCCGATCCCGCGCACGTCGACGCCGCGATGCTGGTAGAAGCGCTTGTCCTCGACTGCGACGATCGCCAGTTGCATCCAGTTCGAGATCTGGTCGCTGCGGACGAGGATGCGGCTCTCCGAGCCGCGGAGCGTCGCGAGGATCGTGTGGTTGTCGTTCGCATAGACATGCCCGTCGACCTCACGCGGAACGCGCCCAGGGTCGCAGGTCGGGATCTGGCTCGCGACCGCCGTGATCATCCCGAAGGAGAACGCGGAGAGGCCGAGCAGACCCAGGATGAGGAGGAGGGCGAGGAGGCGGAGCTTGCGGATCCTGCGTGGGCGCCGGTCCTGCGCCCCTGGCGTGCGCTTCCGGCGGAGCAAGCGAGCGATTCTAGCCTTAGGTTCGCACGAGGAACAGCGGGACGGACGTCGGAAGGTCTGTGCCGCCGGCCTTCTCCTCGGTGACCATCACCGCCGCGCCGGTCGGTACCGGGATGGTGAGCGGGAAGGCCGTGACCTTTCGACCGGGCTTGAACAGGCCGGCCGGCCTTGGCTTTCCGCCCTCGGACACCCAGGCCTCGTACACGTGGCCTGGAGCTGGTGGCTCAAGCCGGTTCAGCACCAGTGCGCCCTCACCGCTCGGCGTCACGATGAGCTTTCCGCGGCCGTCGAGGTTCGTGGAAACCGTCCCCTCGGTCGCGAGGATGTCCGCGACCCGCTCGGATTGCTGCTGGGTCACCTCGGCGTGGTCGAGGCGGTCCGACAGGGACGACGCCCAGATCCCGAGCCCGATCGCGACCGCGGCGGCTGCAGCCGCAAAGGCAACGGCGGCCGGAGCCGTCCAGCGGCGGGGCATCGGGACGACGTTCGTCTGCTCTGCGCCGGCCTGGGCCAGAATCCGGCTCCGCAGGCGAGCAGGCGGCTCGGGCGTGTCGACGCCGTACGCCAGCGACGCGACGGTCTCCCTCAGCTCGGCAAGCTCGGCCCGGCAGAGCTCGCACTGGGCAAGGTGCGCTTCGTAGGCCCGCTCCTCGGCGGGATCGAGCGCATCGAGCGCGTACGCGGCGGTCAGGTCGTGGGGTGCTTCGTTGTCCATGAGGGTGTGTCGTCGAGGACCGGTTCGGCCAGAAGCTCGCGCAGTCTCCCAAGGCCGGCGAACATTCTGCTCTTGATCGTTCCCAGCGGCTCGCCGAGTCGTTCGGCGAGCTCCGACTGCGTGAAGCCGCCGTAGTAGGCGAGCTCGATCGCCTCGCGCTGCTGATCCGGCAGCTTTCGGAGCGCTCCTTGCACGCGCTGCCGCTCGAGGCGAAGCCAGGCGACGTCGTCCGCCGCTTCGACATGTGACTCGACGACGAAATCGAGCGGCTCCGCGCGACGGCGATCCTCGCGTCTGACGAGGTCGACGGCGCGGCGATGCACCAGAGTGAGCAACCACGTGCTCGCCTTGGCCCGCTCGGGAATGAACTGTCCCGCGGAGCGCCAGATGCTCATGAAGCCCTCCTGCAATGCATCCTCCGCGAGCGTCTCGTCGCGGACGATCCGGCGGGCGAGCCCGAACGCGATCCGGCTGTAGCGGTCGTAGAGCTCGCCGAGCGCGGATTCGTCGGAACGGGCGACGAGCGTCACGAGGGCTTCGTCGGATAGGTGGGCGAGATCCCTGCGCATAGCCCGGGAGGCTGGCAACCGTAGCAGCCGCTTTCGTGCACGGGGTCTGAGTGCCACACCGCATTATTCGCGCTTGCCTCTGCGCTGGTTCGCTCCGGGCGAATCGAACCGGTGACGCCTCGTGTGCGAATTGCCTGCGTTCGACGGCCACCACTCTCTGTCCTCGGCCGTCTCGAGAAAGGAGTACGGAGATGCGAAAGGTTGCACTCGCTCTCCTGGCGGTCGCCGGCATCGCTGCACTGTTCGTCGCCGTCGCCACCAGAGGAAGCGCGCCGTCCGCCGCGCAGGCATCCAGCCACCGGGAGGCGCCGCTGATTGCGGAGGATCCCAGCGCGGACAACACGGACGTCTTTGCGTTTCGGAGCCCGGACAAGCCGGACACCGCGACGATCATCTCGAACTGGATCCCCGCTGAGGATCCCGGCGCCGGGCCGATGTACTACGAGTTCTCCTCGACCGCCCGGTACAACATCAACATCGACACGGACGGCGACGGCAAGCCGAACGTCGTCTACCGCTTCCAGTTCCAGAAGAGCGCGCCGGTTGCGTTCCTGCGGAACACGGTCCAGCGGTACACCGTGAGCCGCATCCTGACCGGCCGCGCGCAGGCGGTCTTCAGTGGCACGACGCCGCCCAACAACATCGGCCCGAGAACGACGCCGAACTACCATCAGCTCGCGCTCAACGCGGTTGGCTCGCTCTCGTCGGGCGGCTCGGTGTTCGCCGGCCAGCGCGACGACGCGTTCTACGCCGATATCGGGGCGATCTTCGACTCGCTCAACTTCCGGCGGGGGACCGGCATCACCGGAGGAGGGAAGGACTTCTTCGCGGGCTACGGCGTGCATTCGATCGCGCTGCAGCTTCCGATCGCCGGCCTCGGCGCCCGGAACAACATCATCGGCGTCTGGTCGTCCACGGACCGCCTGAAGCTGACGGTTGCCAACGTCAAGTCGAAGGTGCGGGTCAAGGTCCGCGTCCGCGGCAAGCTCGTGACCAGGACGAAGCGCGTCACGCGCAGGGTGGTCAAAAACCAGTATGTGCAGGTGTCGCGGCTCGGCAATCCCCTCGTCAACGAGCTTCTGATCCCGACGGAGCGCAAGGACGAATGGAACCGCGGCATGCCCCTCGACGACGGGAAGAAGTTCCTCGGCTTCTTCCAGACGTCGATCCTCGCAGCACTGATCAACCGGCTCTACCCCGGCGTGATCAACGCCCCGGAGAGCGGTCGCGACGACCTCGTCGGCGTGTTCCTCACGGGCCTCCCGGGGCTCAACAACACGGGACCGACGATGGCGGAGGAGATCAGGCTCAACCTGGCGATCGCACCGGCCGGCCCGGTCGGGACGGGGAACCGGCTCGGCGTGCTCGGAAAGGACCTCGCCGGGTATCCGAACGGCCGCCGGCTCGAAGATGACGTGATCGACATCTCCGAGCGCGCGGTCGCCGGGATCCTGAAGAACAACGCCCGGGCCAACCTGCTCGGGGACGGTGTGGACGGGACGGACATCCCGTACATGCAGACATTCCCGTATCAGGCTGATCCTTTCAGCGGATTCGACAACACGAAGGGCCAGCAGAAGCCGTAGCCCACGGCGCGGCGGGGGCCGCCCGGCCCCCGCCGCGCTAGCTGGAGGGAGGTATGCGCAAGCGGATCGCAATCGGAGGGCTCGCCGGAGTTGTCGTGGCCGTGGCGCTGCTGCTCAGTGGCGTGCGAGGCGGCGCCTCGGGCTCTCCGACGGCTGCGCATGCCCCCGACGCGGCACGCTTGCTCGGAGGATTCGCCGCAGGCGACACGACCGGCCTCGTGCGGCAGCTCCAGTCAAATGCTCGCTCGCGCCCCGACGACGCGAAGACGATCGCGCTCCTCGGTCTCGCCTACCAGCAACGCGCGCGCGAGACCGGCGATCCGGCCTACTACGGAAAGTCCGAAGCGGCGCTGCGGCGCTCACTCCATGTCGACCCCAGCAATTTGCTCGCGACCAGCGGGCTGGGCTCGCTCGCCCTTTCGCGCCACCGCTTTCGCGAGGCACTCGCACTCGGCCGGCGCGCGCGCAGGCTCTCGCCGACGACCGCCCGCAGCTATGGCGTGATCGGCGACGCCCTCGTCGAGCTCGGCCGCTACGACGAGGCGTTCGCGGCGTTCAACCGGATGAACGACCTACGTCCGTCGCTCAGCGCGTACGCGCGGATCTCGTACGCGCGCGAGCTGCTCGGAGACTTCCGCGGGGCGGCAGAGGCGATGCAGCTCGCGCTCGACGCCGCGATCGCCCAGCCCGAAGCGCTCGCCTGGGGCCATTTCCAGCTCGGCAAGCTCTACTGGGCGCACGGCGAGGTCGCCGTGGCCGAGCGCGAGTACCGGGCCGCGCTCGAAGCGTTCCCCGGGTACGTCTACGCGTATGACGCTCTCGCGCTCGTGGCGGCCGCCCGAGACCGGCTGCCGAAAGCGATCGAGCTCGAGCGCCGAGCCGCGGACACGATCCCGCTGCCGCAGTTCGTGACGACGTTGCGGGATCTGGACAGCGTCTCGGGCCGCGCGGCGGACGCCCGCCGCCAGGACGGGTTGCTTCGGGTGATCCGGCGGCTGCTCGCCGCGAACGGCGTCAGGACTGACCTCGAGACTGCGCTCTTCGACGCCGACCACGCGCGGGACCCACGGGCGACGCTCGCGCTGGCGCGACTCGCCCGCCGGGATCGCCCCTCGATCGACGGAGACGACGTGCTCGCCTGGGCGCTCGAGCGCGCCGGCCGGTGCGGCGAAGCCCGTGAGTCCTCCGTGCGGGCGCTCCGGCTGGGGACTCAGGACGCGCTCAAGTTCTTCCATCGAGGCATGATCGAGCGCTGCCTCGGTCACCTTGAGGCCGCGCGCAGCTGGTTCCGGCGCGCGCTCTCGCTCAACCCCCACTTCTCCCTGCTCTGGGCACCCGTCGCACGGAGGTACTCCCGATGAAGAAGCTCCTCGTACTCGGCGGACTCGCCGCCGCACTGGCCATCCCGGCTGCCGCGTCAGCGCACCCGCTCGGCAACTTCACGGTCAACCGCTTCAGCCGGGTGGAGGTGTCGGGGCACCGGATCTACGTCCGCTACGTGCTCGACCTCGCCGAGATCCCGACCTTCCAGGCGGGGAAGATCGACGCACGTCTCTACGCGCGTCGGATCGCGCGGGGCGCCGTCCTGGGGACGGACGGCCGTCCCGCGCGCTTGACGGCGGGAGCCGTCGCGCTCGCCCATCCTCCGGGCGCGGGAGGGCTGCGGACGACGCGGCTCGAGATCGTCCTGCGGGGCCCCCGGATCGAAGGCTCGACGACCATCACGTATCGCGACACGAACTACACCGGCAGGATCGGCTGGAAGGAAATTGTCGTCGGCCGCGACGCACCGAGCTCGAGCAACGAGCTGCGGGCGTACCCCAAGGACCTGCTCTCGAGCCCGCTGGACGTGACGAGGATCGCTGCCCGACTCGAGCCTGGCAGCGGGCCCGATCTGGCGCCGGCGCTGTCCTCCGGCTCGTCGCTGCGAGCGCCCGATCGGGTTGCCGACTCGGGCTTCGCCGGCCTGATCGGTCGCGAGCATCTCGGTTTCTGGGTCATCCTCGCCTCCCTCGGCGTCGCCCTCTTCTGGGGAGCGGCGCACGCCCTCTCGCCGGGACACGGCAAGACGATTGTCACGGCCTACCTCGTCGGCCAGCGCGGCACGCCACGACACGCGGCGCTGCTCGGTTTGATCGTGACCGCAACCCACACGGTCGGCGTCTTCGCCCTCGGCCTCGTGACCCTGCTGCTCTCGCGCTTCGTCGTTCCGGACAAGCTCTATCCCTGGCTGAACCTCGTCTCGGGGCTGCTGGTCGTCGGGATCGGCGGCTCCGTGCTCGTTGCGCGCTGGCGCCACCGGCGGGCACATCGCCACGGACACGATCATCACCATGGCCACGACCACGACCACGGCGACCTCAGCATGCGCTCGCTCCTCGCCGTCGGCGTCTCCGGCGGGCTCCTGCCGTGCCCGTCGGCGCTCGTCGTCCTGCTGGCCGCGATCTCGCTCCACCGGATCGGCTTCGGCCTGCTGCTGATCGTCGCGTTCAGCGTTGGCCTTGCGCTGACTGTCACGGGTATCGGTCTCGTGGCCGTCCTCGCAAAGCGGGCCTTCGCCCGACTCACCTTCGAGGGACCGCTTGCCCGCCTTCTACCCGCTCTCAGCGCGCTCGTGATCGTCGGCGCAGGGATTGCGATGACCGTTCGTGCCCTTCCGAAAGTGAGGTAGCGATGTTCGGCCTCGACGACAGGATTGCCGGCTTCTCCGACGGAACCACGCTGCTGGTGGTGATCGCGGTCTCCGTTGTGCTCGGGCTCAGGCATGCGAGCGATCCGGATCATCTCGCCGCCGTCACCACTTTGATCGCCTCCGGGAAAGAGCGGGCCGCTCGACGCGCCGCCCGACTCGGGTTCGCGTGGGGACTGGGCCACGCAACGACGCTCTTCGTCTTCGGTCTCCCGGTGGTGCTGTACAGCGCCTATCTTCCGGAGGCCGTCCAGGCGGCTGCGGAGACGAGCGTCGGCTTCGTGATCATCGGCCTGGCGGTGCTCCTGCTCGTCCGCTGGCGCCGAGGCTTCTACCGCGACGCGCCCCACCGGCACGGGGAAGCTACGCACGCGCATGTCCACTCGCGCGCGCGCACCCACGCGCACGCGAGAACCAGAAGCCCCTGGCAGGCGTACGGCATCGGTCTGGTGCACGGTCTCGGCGGGACAGCCGGCGTGGGGCTCCTGCTGCTCGCAGCGATCCAGAGTCACGTGCTGGCGGTGATCTCCCTGGCGCTCTTCGCGTTCTTCACCGCGGTCTCGATGGCGCTGCTCTCGACCGGCTGGGGCATCGCGCTCGGAA
Organism: Gaiellales bacterium; assembly: GCA_038237865.1. Lineage (GTDB taxonomy): Bacteria > Actinomycetota > Thermoleophilia > Gaiellales > Gaiellaceae > 3-1-20CM-4-69-9. Next base: position 23,535 of record JBBRYG010000019.1, read on the forward strand.
GCAGGCCCGGGCGCCGATCGTTTAACCGGCTTGCGCCGGTGCTCGGAACGACGAGTCTCCTCTTCGGCGTCTGGTACGCACTCGGAGCCCAGGGGCTGCTGCCGTACATCTTCTGATTTGACGCGCGGCTCTCGCCGCGATAGGAGAGGGGGGTGCCTGCCGTCGCGCCCTACGGGTCGTGGGAGTCGCCGATCACCGTCGATCTCCTGACGGGCGGATCGGCAGTCTCGCTCGGCTACGTCCGCCTCACGGACGACGGCCTGTACTGGCTCGAGGGACGGGCGTACGAGAATGGACGAAGCGTCCTCGTCTTCCGTCCCGACGGCGCCGAGGCCGGGGACGTCGTTCCACCGGGCTTCAACGTCCGAAGTCGTGTCCACGAGTACGGCGGCGGTGCGTACTGGCTCCACGGGTCGACCGCCTTCTGCTCGAGCTTCGACGACAGCCGCGTGTACCGCTTCGACGCGGCCGGTGGCGAGGGTGTCCCCATCACCCCGGAGCCCCCCGAGCCGAACGCGCTCCGCTACGCCGACGGCCGCGTGACCCCCGACGGGCGCCTCGTGGTCTGCGTCCGCGAGCGACACGAGGGGGACACCGTCACGAACGAGCTCGTCGTCTTCCCGGTCGATGGCTCGGAGGAGCCGCGCGTGAGCGCCTCCGGACACGACTTCTTCTCCTCTCCACGGATCTCGCCCGACGGCCGCGGGCTCGCGTGGACCACGTGGGACGACCCGCGGATGCCCTTCGACGGGACGGAGCTCCGCCTTGCCGATCTCGCTGTCGACGGGACACTCAGCGGTGAGCGGATCGTCGCAGGGTCGGAGCAGGAGTCGGTCGTCGACCCGCAATGGAGCCCGACCGGCGTTCTTCACTACGTTTCCGACCGCACGGGCTGGTGGAACCTCTATGCAGACGGCGCCGCGCTCGCGAACGACGAGGCGGAGTTCGCCTACCCGCCCTGGGTCTTCGACCTCGCCCGCTACGCGTTTCTCGAGGACGGCCGGATCGCCTGCATCGTCACCCGCTCCGCCGAGGACGGACTCGAGCTGCTCGATCCCGCCACGGGAAGGCTCACCTCGATCGACCTGCCGATCTCCGCGGCGCGTGGCGGCCCGCTGACCGCGCGCGGGAATCTCGTCGCCCTCGCCGCCGGGGGGCCCGCCGAGGATGCGGCGGTGCAGCTCGTGAACGTCGAGTCCGGCGAGCGCGAGATCGTCCGGCGGGGCACCGAACGCGAGGTCGATCCCCGGTACCTGTCCAGGCCACGCCCGATCGAGTTCGCAGGTGCAGACGCCGAGCCGACCCATGCCTTCTACTACGCGCCGGCGAACCCTGACTTCGTAGCGCCTGATGGAGAGTTGCCGCCGCTCGTGGTCGGGATCCACGGCGGGCCGACCGCTCACGTCACGACCTCGCTGGACCTCGCCACCCAGTTCCTGACTAGCCGCGGTATCGCCGTCGTCGACGTCAACTATGGCGGGAGCACCGGTTACGGCCGTGCCTACCGAGAGCGGCTGAACGGGCGCTGGGGCGAGGTCGACGTCGACGACAGCGTCGCGGCCGCCCGTGCGCTGATCGAAGCAGGGGAGGCCGACCCCAATCGGATTCTCATCACCGGCGGAAGCGCCGGCGGCTACACGACCCTGCTGGCGCTCGCACTCCGCGACGACTTCTCGGCCGGGATCTCCTTCTTCGGCGTCGCCGATCTCGAGCTGCTCGTGCAGGACACCCACAAGTTCGAGGCGCACTACGAGCACTCCCTGGTTGGTCCGTATCCCGAGCGGGCCGATCTGTACAAGGACAGATCGCCGATCGCGCACGCAGATCGCATCTCCGCGCCCCTCCTCCTCCTGCAGGGCGTGGATGACCGGGTCGTACCGCCGGCGCAGTCCGAGGCGATCGCTGCTGCCCTCGACGAGCGCGGCATCCCGTATGCCTACCTCGCCTTCGAGGGGGAGGGACACGGCTTTCGCGGTGCGGAGGCGCAACGCCGCTCGCTCGAGGCGATGCTCTCCTTCATCGGCCAGGTCTTCGGCTTCGAGCCTGCCGACGAGCTCGAGCCACTCCGCGTCGAGAACCTCGAGCGGGCCGCTCACTAGTTCTAAACTGGCTCGATGGCCGTGGCCGACCCCGTCGCGGAGCTGACGCGAAACGCGGTCGACGTGCTGCCGAAGGGAGCGCTCGAGCGGAAGCTGGCGCTCGGCCGGCCGCTCCGCATCAAGCTCGGAATCGACGTCACCTCGCCCGACATCCATGTGGGGCGTGGCGTTCCGCTGCAGCGGATGCGCGCCTTCCAGGACGCCGGGCATGTCGGTGTCCTGATCGTCGGCGACTACACGACCCGGATCGGCGATCCCTCCGGCCGCTCAGCCGAGCGACCGCTCTTGAGTGACGCGGAGATCGACGCCAATGCGAAGAACTACGTCGAGCAGGCCTATCAGATCCTCGACCCGGATCGGACCGAGGTGCGTTTCAACGGGGAATGGCTGTCGAAGCTCGACTTCGCCGACGTCCTTCGCCTGACCCGCACGACCACCGTCGCGCGCATTCTCGAGCGGGACGACTTCGCCAACCGCTTCGGCGCTCACGAGCCGGTCTCCGTGTCCGAGCTCCTCTACCCGCTGATGCAGGCCTACGACTCGATCGCGGTCGAGGCGGACGTCGAGCTCGGCGGCACCGACCAGCTCTACAACCTGCTCGCCGGGCGCGAGGTGATGGAGGCCTACGGGCTCGAGCCGCAGGTCGTCCTGACCGTGCCGCTCCTGCTCTCGTGGGACGGCGAGAAGATGAGCTCCTCGCTCGGCAACAACATCCCGCTCACCGCGTTGCCGGAGGAGATGTTCGGCAGGACGATGCGCATCCCCGACGAGCAGCTCCCGGAGTGGTACCGCCTCGTGCGCGAGCAGCAGCTCGATCCCGCCTCGGACCCCATGGGCGCCAAGCTCGCCCTGGCCCGATGGATCGTCGAGCGCTCGCACGGCGAGCAGGCGGCTGCGCGGGCCGAGGAGCACTTCACCCGCGTCGTCCGCGAGCACCAGCCGCCCGAGGAGATTCCGGAGGCGAGCTTGCCCGACGGCGACCCCGTGCATCTGCCCGCCCTCCTCGTCGAGGCGCTCGGCGTCTCGTCCACGAGCGAGGCACGCCGGCTGATCGCCCAGGGCGGGGTCAAGATCGACGGCGAGCCGGCCGCCGAGCTCGACGTGCCGAGAGCGGCTCTGGCCGGCGCCTTGATCCAGGCCGGGAAGCGCCGCTTCGTCCGCTTGACGAGCACCTGAGGGCTGCTATCATCGCTCGGCTGCCCGAAAGGGCGGCGTAAGGAAAGTTCCTGACCCTCGACAACTGGAGCGCCCTCAGGACGCAACGGAACCGACGCAAGTCATCCGGATCTCCTGAAGGCCTCTGGCGCGAGTTGGAGGCTTTTTTACGCCGCCGGTCAGCAAACGGTCTTTGAAAACTCAGCAGCAAGCGTTTACGTCGAGACCTCGAGGGGCCTTCGGGCTTCGCGAGGAATCAACCTGTCAGATCCTCTTTTTTGAGGATCGACTTTGAGCACAAGCTCAAGGTGACGAAAGATCGCATGGCTTCGGCCATGCAATCACTTCTTCACGGAGAGTTTGATCCTGGCTCAGGACGAACGCTGGCGGCGCGCTTAACACATGCAAGTCGAGCGAGAA
>JBBRYG010000020.1:0-26420 GCA_038237865.1 Gaiellales bacterium
GGGGGCTGCTATCTACCCCCCCGGGTGGCCGCCGGGGCCGCGGGTGCCACCTCCCGGCCGCCCGCGCCGTTTATTCTTCCCCGGGGGGGGCCTATGGGCCCAGGGGGGGGGGGGCGCCCGCTATCCACACCCGCGCCCCCCACGCTGGGGAGTGGAGCCTCGACGTAGCCGAGTGCGCGTAAGCGCTCGATCGCCCGCGAGAGCGACTCGTACGCCGCACGGCACGGGCCGCACCGCGCCAAGTGGCGGGAGACCCGTAGCCGCCGCAGACCGCGCAACTCCCGCTCTGCGTGTGCCGAGAGGTAGTCGCGGGTCTCGTCGCAGCTCCCGTTCACCAGAGTCGCAAGCGTGCTCACGTTCCGTGAGATGCAGAAACCGACGCCGTCGATTCAACCGTAGGATCGATTTGTGCGAGACGACACGGAGCTCGTCGCACGGGCGCGCTCGGGTGACGTCGACGCCTTCGGCGAGCTCGTCCGCCGTTACGAACGGCGGATCGGCGCCGTTCTCTTTCGGCTGCTCGACGACGTGCGCGACGTCGAAGAGGCGACGCAGGACGTCTTCGTGCAGGCGTGGCGCGGCCTCGATCGCTTCCGCGGCGATTCGGCGCTCTTCACCTGGCTCTATCGAATCGCTGTGAACGAAGCGTTGATGCGCCGCCGGAGAAAGCAACCGGTCGTCGGGCCGCTCGAGGATCTCCCGGCAGCCGTGCACGAAGACCCGGATTCACAGCTGCGCGCGTTCCTGATCGAGCGCGTCCGTGCTCTGCCGTTCGAATACCGGGCGCCGCTCGTGTTGCGCGACATCGAGGGCCTCTCCAACGCGCGGACCTCCAGCGCTGGGAGACGTGACTACCGGGCGATCACTACGTGGGGACGGAACGCGGCGACCGCAAACCAGAACGGTTCGTCGAACGTCACCGGCCGGCCACGGTCGTCGACGACCTGCGCAGAGCCGACATCCGCGTCGCTGAAGGGCGACGCGGCTCCGGGCTTCCAGCGCACGGTCAGACGGCGCCCGCCGAGGGTGACGTGCACCGTCTGCTTCTTCTTCAGCAGGGAGAACGGGATCGCGACGTCCTCGGCGCTGCCCTCGACGAGCACGACGCGCTCCTTCGGCGGTAGGCGACGGTCCTTGCTGTGGGCGGCGGCGAAGAACGGCGGACTCGAGACGTCGTCATAACCGGGATACGGATTGTTGCCGTACGCTCGGTCGAAGCCCGTGTCACGCGAGAGGACGCGTCCGTTCGGGTGTGCGCGCCCGAATTGCGCGAACGAGACGATCCGGGCCGGCAACCGACGAAGCTGGGCTCCCGCATGCCTGCCGACGAGCGCCTGACCGGAGAACTGCTGCCACCACGACTCGGTTGCCGTGTCGTACATGACGAGGTCGGAGTTGCGGAGGTTGCCGCTGACGTGGAACTCGAGCGTCTGGCGCTCGACGCGGCGGTCAAAGGCGATCGCCGTGTTGCAGAGCGGGCAGAACGTCACCGCGACGGGAACGCGTGCGACCCGGTCGTTCACGATCTCGTGCCAGACGAGGATCTGCAACGGATACGCGCGAGCGTCCCGGCCGATCGCGAGCTCGATCACGGGTTCGCGCGCGCCGAGGAAACGCGCGTCGGCGGGACTGACGAAGCGTGGCCGCGTCAGCGCGGGGATCCCGTCTTTGCCCGGGCCGCCGGAGGAGAACTCGACGCCGGGAACGAGATGGTTGGTGAAGTCGGTGCGCCAGCCGGCGCTCAGCTCGCCGAAGCCCCCAGCCGGGCTCGCGTTCGGCGTTCGGTGCGACGTTGCACTACTGCAACCGGCAGCCAGCAGCGCCGCGGCGGCAACAGCCACATGTGCCACGTACTTCATTCCAGGTCTTCGAGGCGGACGAGCCCGACGAGCCGTCCGTCGGACGTCGTGACGAGGTAGCTCGTGAGATTGCGGCTTTCGATTCGCTCCCGGAGCGCGTCCGTCCCGATGCTGGGCCGCACCGTGCTCGGGCCTGGCGTCATCGCTTCTTCGGTGCTGACGTCCGCAGCAGACGCGAGCGCCCTCCGGCCGATCCGCCCAAGCACGACACCGTCCTCGTCGAGAACGACGCACGTGTCCCAATCCGCGTCGCGCACGCGCGCTTGGACATCTCCCAGCCGCTCGTCGCGCGCGCAAGTCGGCACGTCACGGCGCGCGATCTCGCCCGCTGTTTGAGGTGGGACCTTGCTGCCCTCGCGCGGGAGCCCGAACGATCCCCAGTCCTTCTTGCCGGCGACGTAGTCGGAGACGCGTGTAAACCCGAGAGTCGCGAGCCGCGCCGCGGCTCGTGGGCTGAGGTCTCACTGGTAGTCGTTGCAGTAGACGACGACCGGTCGGTCGCGATCGAGCTCGCGCGGCGCGCGCTCGTCGAGCTCCTTCAGGGGGATGTTGACGGCACCTGCGAGATGCTCCTCGGCGTACTCCTTCGCCGGCAGCACGTCGACGAGCTGCGCGTCCTCCCCGGCGAGCAGGCGCTGGACCTCGTCACGGTCGATTCCGGTCGGCATGTATTCGTAGGATGCCGCACACCGCCGTTTCGATCCGCGCCGAACCGGATCCGACGCGGGCGGCGCTGCTCGGGCTCGCAGTCGCCGAAGGCACCCGGCGTCCCGTCAGCGGCTTTGCCGTTTTGGGAATCGGTGCGGGCCCGTTGCGCATCCAACGCCTAACCCATCCCAAGAGGAGGTCCCATGGCTACGACAGCTCGAGCGCACGGCGATGCCGAGACCACGGTCCCCGGCAAACGGCGCGCGGAGGCCGCGGCAGCGATTGCCGACATCTTCACGCGGGGATCGGTCTCCGGATTCGTCGGCGGCGTCGGCTTCCTGATCGCGACCATGGGATTCGTGACGACGCAGGGGTTGCCGGCGATAGCGCCGTTGATCGACATCTCGACGATCTTCCACGGGCAGGACAAGCCTACGCCGAGCCCTGAAAACATGCTCGTCGGTCTCGTCACGCACACGAGCCTGTCGATCGTCTTCGGGATCGGCTTCGCGCTGCTCCTGGCAGCCGTGCCGACCCTCCGGAGAGTGCCGCTCCTCGTCGCGGTCGCGATCGCGTACGGGCTAATGCTCTACGTCGTCAATTTCCAGATCCTCGGCCGGACGGCGTTCCCTTGGTTCACGAACCCGAAGGGACCGAACCAAGGATTCGAGGTGTTCATCCACGCCGTCTACGGACTACTGCTCGTCCCGTTCTTCCTGGCGCCGTGGCGCCACGGCGGAATCAGGCAACCTGCCCGAACCTGACGCGATCCCTCGTGAAGCGTCGTGAGCGACTGATGCCGCTGCGGGGGAGCGGGTTCGTGCGCATGAGCAAAGTGGTGCCTGGATCGTCTTTGGGGCCGCAGGGAGCCAGATCGGTTCGGAGCGGCCGGACGGGGGGTGAAGATCAGCGCGTGAAGCGGAACCAGGCCTCGCGGTAGGTGCCGTCGTGCAAGGCGAGGACGAGCCGGTCACACGTTCCGGCCTGCCATTTCTCGGTCTGCCAGAGGTACGTGTAGCGCGCGAGCGACGCGTTGTACGAGAGCTTTCCGATCGTGCCGCCGTTGCCGAGCATGTCGCCCGTGTCGCAGTCGACGGGGATGAAGTAGACGCTGTCGAGCACGTCTAGGCCCCGGGCGCCGCCGAGCGAGAACTTCACCGGCACGCCTTCGCCTGCGCGGAACACGTTGAACGTCGGCGGCGCCGCGATCGGCGACGCGAGCGAGAACGGCCAGACGACCCGGTACGGCTGCTGGCGGGTCGTCGCGTTGCCGGCCCGGTCGCGCGCCTGGACGGCGAAGAAGTGCTGTCCGACAGTGCTCGTGTCGAGGTATGCATCGCCGCTGCAGAGATCCACGCCTGACCCGTTTGCGCCATCGTCACAGGAGAAGTCGGTCGCGATCGTCGAGCCGATCTGGTAGGCGGGCCCGTCGCAGCACGGTCTACGGAAGATCACGTCCGGGGGCGTGAGGTCAACGACGCGATAGGTCGCAGTGACGGTCGTGCGGAGGTCGGCCGCGTCCGTCGCGCCGACGGCGAACGTGAACTGGCCCATCTGCGAGGTGTCGAGCCTGGCCTGATCCGGCAGCGTGCCGACGCACGAGACGGCGGTCGGGCCACAGGCGTAGTGGGCGAGCACGAGCGACCCCTGGGCGACCACCGCGCCCTCCTTCGGCGAGCGGAGATCGACAGTCGGCGGGGAAGCCCGCGTCGTTCCCCACGACGGCACGTAGCTGCCCGACGGTGCGTTCTGGAGGACGGAGATGTTGCGTCCGTCGGGGGTGGTCGTCGCGAGCACGGAGCCCGTGTTCTGCGGCCCGCTCAGCTGGAACACGAGCTGCGATCCATCGGGAGACCACGACGGGTGGCCGCTGTACCCGCCGAGTTGCGTCACCTGGAACGGCTGGCTTCCATCGGCGCCGGCGCTCCAGATCTCGTGCACGTTCGAGGTCTGCCAGTCGGGGCGGTAGCGGCCGAAGGCGATCCGCGAGCCGTCCGGCGACCAGGCTGGCGCACTGTCCGGAACGTCGCCGCGAGTGATCGGATGATCGCCGCTGCCGTCAGCGTTCATGACGTGGATCTCGCCGAAGAAGTCGTACGCGAGCTGCGTCCCGTCGGGCGACCACGCGGGGTCGACGCCGAACCCGGGAGAGACACGGTGGAGTCCGGACCCGTCCACGCCGATCGCCCAGATCGCCCACGAGCCGGTCAGGCGTGTGCTTCCGAAAGCGATCTGCGTCCCGTCCGGCGACCACGCGGGGCCCGCGTCGGAGGAGTTCGGGCCGTCGTGGGTCAGCTGGAGGGCGTTCGAGCCGTCGGCATCCATCAGCCAGACGTCGAAGCCGCCGCTGCGATCGCTGGCGAACGCGATCCGTCCTCCGTCGGGAGACCAGGTCGGCGACTGGTCGACGCTCGAAGCACCGGACGTGAGATCGACGGGGAAGCCGCCTGCGGGATCGATTGCCCAGATGTCCGGGTTGCCGGTCGCGCCTCGTGAAGGCGATCCGGGCGGCGAGCCCAGCCGGAGCCACGGCAAGGGTGAAGGCTAGAACGGTGGTGGCGATCAGCGTGCGCACGGCGGGCTCCTCGGAGTCTGGGCGCGCCGCTGCGCCTGTTCGTCACACTGATCGCCCGGGCGAGGACCTGGCCGCGCTTCCCCCTAACGGGTAGTCGCCCAGACAGGTCGTGCGACCTCCGAACGGTGTGAGTCAGTCGATGGCGCCGGCTCCTCTCGGCGGGAGGCGCAGCAGCACGTACTACCCGCGCCGCCGAGAGGAAGCCGTAGTCCTGCCCGCATTGTCGGCGTGACTAAGCTGGATTCGCCGAACGAGTGGAGAGAGGTGCGGAAGTGAGTGCGTCGCTGAGGAGTGTCGGTGCTATCACCCTGTTCGTCGAGGACTTGCAGCGCTCGAAGCTGTTCTACCGGGACGTCTTCGGCCCGCAGGTCATCTATGAAGACGAGAGCTCCGTCGCATTCAAGTTCGAGAACACGATCATCAATCTGCTCAGCATTCCTGCGGCGAACGATCTAATCGAGCCCGGCGTTGTTGCCGGTCGCGACGCCGGATCGCGCTTCCAGCTCACTATCTGGGTGGAGAGTGCGGATGCAGCATGCGCGGAGCTGGAGACGCGCGGAGTGGCGCTGCTCAACGGCCCGACGAACCGGGAATGGGGAATGCGCACTGCCAGCTTCAGTGATCCTGGCGGTCATATCTGGGAGATCGCACAGAAGCTGCCTGAGGGCGAGGGCTCCTAGACCACCTGAGAGGGCACCGCTCGCGCGGAGCAGAGGCCGGCCGCATTGTGAGAGCGGCTCGACCGGGTTGAGAAGATCGGCAGGATGCTCTACTCCCCCGAATCTCATGAGCCACTCGATGCGCGGGCCTGGAAGACCGACCTGGCGCTACGGGCGATCCGCGAGATCGCGGCCGACTGCGAAGCGTCGTTCGATTCGCTGTACTGGCCTGTGCATCCGCGCGACGACGAAGGGGACGGGCCGTTCACGACCGTCTACCTGGGCTCGGCCGGCGTGATCTACGCGCTCGACCTGCTCGCGAGGCGGGGACTCGTCGAGTTGACCCGCGATTACGTTCCTGTCCTCGAGCAGGTCCTCGAGGCCTACCGTGCGAGACCCGACTTCGGGAAGTGGGCTCATCCGCCGAGCTTCTGGATGGGTGAGACGGGGATCCTGCTCACCCTCTACCGGCTGGCGCCGTCGGCCGAGATCGCGGCCCGGATCGCGGAGCTCGTCGCGGCGAACGCCGACGATCCGCATCGCGAGTTCATGTATGGCAGCCCCGGGACGATGCTCGCGGCCCGTGGAATCGACCGCCTCGATCTCTGGCGGGAGAGCGCCGGCCTCCTCCGCGAGGCGTGGGAGGACTCGGGCCTCTGGACGCAAGACCTCCACGGACACAGCTCGCAGTACCTGGGACCCGCGCACGGTTTCGCGGGCTGTGTTGCCGCGCTCGCGCACGAGCCGGACGAGGAGCTGCACCGGCGCGCGAGCGAGGCGTTCAAGCGACACGCGATCGAGGAGGACGGGCTCGCGAACTGGCCGCCGCAGGTCGGCGAGGAGCTGATCCATCATCGCGACGGAACGATCCGCACGCAGTGGTGCCACGGCGCGCCCGGGATGGTCGCGTGCCTGGCCGAGATCGCGCCGGGGGACGACGAGCACGAGCGGCTGTTGGTCGCCGGCGGCGAGCTCACCTGGCGAGCCGGACCGCTGGCGAAGGGCGCGAACCTCTGCCACGGCACGGCCGGCAACGGCCTCGCGTTCCTGAAGCTCTTCCGTCGAACCGGCGACGAGCTCTGGCTCGACCGTGCCCGCGCGTTTGCGCTGCACGCCGCCGTGCAGGTGGAAAGGGCCCGAGCCAACTTCGGCCTGGGGCGCTATGCGCTCTGGACGGGCGATCCCGGGGCTGCGGTGTACCTCGCGCTCTGCTCCGACGGCGGCGCATCGCTCCCGGGCTTCGACGCAAACGACTTCCTCTAGGGCCGGATGCTCGCAGACACGAGCTCGGCGCCGGTCTCCTTCAGCTCAGCCTCGCGGACCATCCGGGAGCCAGCCGTCCTGGTAGCTCGTCGCCGCGCGCGCCGGGAAGCTGCCGTAGGCCACGGTCCCGTCCGTCGTCTCCTCCTCGACGCCTGCTCCGTGTCGCAGCGCAGCCTCGTCGACCGTGTAGGCGCCCCAGTCCTCGGTTCCGTCGATGCTTCCGTCGGCGGTGCGGTACGTGTGGTTCTCCCGCGCGCCGACTGCGAAGACAACGCAGGGGCCGGTTCCTGTCCCGACGATCGCGCGAGAGCCTGCGGGCGCTCGACTGGACGCGGAACGGGCGCTGGATCCTTTTCGCCCGGAATACGAACGCTGGAGTCTTCGATCTCTACGTCATCGGTGTAAAGGGAGGCAGCCCGCGGCTGCTCGGGTCCGGCGCACGCGCAGGCCGCTTTTCGCCGTCGGGCATGCGCGTCGTCTACTCGCGGCGGGACGGCGGCCTCACGACCGTGGGGATCGACGGCCGCCACAGGCGGCTCCTCACGGGGGACGGGGCAAACCCGAGCTGGTCGCCGGACGGAACGTGGATCGTGTTCCAGGCGGGGAATCACATCGACCTGATCCGGTCGAACGGCTCCCAGCGACATACCCTGGTCGGTTCTTAAGTTCTGGCCAAGGGTGCGCTCTCGCGACGGAATGTGAGGCGCTCAAGCCAGCGCTCGCAGCCGGGTTCCGCGACGACCGGAAGTTCTAGACGGATGCGAAGACCGACTTCGTCACCACTGCCAGCCGGCCGTAGGACAGAAGAGCCGCTCGGGCCAGCGTTCGGGGATATCCCGAATACGCACCGGGCGACCACCGCCGTTCAGAAATCGTGGGGCCCGGGAAGCACCGCCCTGCGGATGTGGCGGAAGGGTGACCCAGTGAATCCAGTGCTCGGCGGCTATCTCTGGGTCGACCGAATCCTCGTGTTCGTGGCGCTGCCAATCATCGTGTTGGCGGTGGCCGGCGCCCTCGCGAGCCAACGTTGGGCTGCAATCCCAGTGGCGCTCGCATTCGGTGTGTTGCTGTACGGGCTCCGGCGCGTCGCCCTCTAGTTCTCGGCGAACTCGCGGCACTAACGCTCTCCGACGCGGCTGGATCGAGCTTCGTGCGCTAGCGCGCATCCTCCTTGAGACGAACGCGAGCCGAGAGCTCAACGGGCGGTATCGCTCGGGTCCAGCAACTGAAAGTACCGCGCGATCGGCAGGAGCGTGAACCCCCACGCCTCGTACGCCGCCCGCGCAGGTGCGTGGCCGGGATCCCCGCCCGTCTCCACGACCGCGATGTCCATGCCGGAACGCCGCATGTGGTCCAGCGCGAACGTCGTCAACCGATCCCCAACGCCGCGCCGCTGATACTCCGGATCGACGCCGATCATGTCGATGATGCCCATGCGCTCGTGGAAGGCGTTCAACCCGACGGCAACGAAGCCGACCGGGCATCCGTCGACGATCGCCACGAAAACATCCCGCTCGTCACGCGTACAACTCGATCGGACCGCCTCGGTTTGGTTCGCCTTCCAGTCGGGATACAGCCGCAGAAAGATCGGCTCTCCGAGCACCTCGCGCAACGACACGAAGACGGGATCCCAGGCGCGGAGCGAAAACTCGATGATCGAGGGAAGGTCGTCCTCCTGGAACACACGGATGTCGACTGGATCTGTCAACTGGTGCCAACCCTGTCGCCAGCCATACCCTCACTCATCTCACGAATCCTCCGGAGGAGAAACACCGCCGGCGTGTGCGGACGTTCTGACGCCGACTCAACGGTTCGCTGCCGAGACGGCTACTCGGGAAGCCAGCCGTCGCGGTACGCGGTCGGCTGGCGGGGCGGGACCGGCCCGTACGCAACTCCCGGATCCATGGTGTCCTCCTCGACGCTCGCCCCGTGGCGCTTCGCGACTTCGTCGACCGTAAAGCCGAGTGAGTCGGGCTCGGTCGAGCGTTCGCGTGCGCCGACGGCGATCACGAGGCACGGAGCGGTTCCTGCGCCGACGATCACGTGCTTCGTGTTCGGCGGGCAATGCACGAAGTCCCAGGCGCGAAGCTGCCGCTCCTCGCCTTCGGCGATCAGAACGGCTTCGCCCGAGACGACGAGGAAATCCTCCTGATCGAGCTCCCAGTGGTACAGCGCCATCGCTTCCCCCGGCCCGAGCACGAACGGATTGACCCCGAGCTGAACGAGCTGCCGCGCGCCTTCGAAATCGTCGAGCGCGACGCAGACGGCGCCGCGGCCGTCCATGTGACGCCAGACGGCGTCACGCATGTTGAGCACGAACCAGCCCTCGCCCCCCGGGGCGAGCCCGTGCTCGGTCTGCTCCAGTTTCGACTCGGGGACCATTGGCTCAAAGCCTGCCGTAGATGGTGCTCGGCTGCGTCAGTGCATTTAGCATGCCGCCGTGCGCGAGTTGCACAGACGGGCTTGTGCCACCCAGCCCGCCCACCTGAAGCAGCTACGAGCGTGACAGAGGACTACTTCGGCGAGCACGTAGCGGAGCGTTACGACGAGTCCCTCGGCGAGATGGGCGATCCCGACGTCGTCGAGGCCACGGTGGATCTCCTCGTTTCGCTGGCAGGGGGCGGAGCGGCACTCGAGCTGGGCATCGGAACGGGACGGATCGCGCTTCCGCTCTCGGAGCAGAGCGTCCCGGTGCATGGGATCGACCTCTCCGAGGCGATGGTCGCGCGGCTGCGGGCAAAGCCCGGCGGCGACGCGATCGGCGTCACGATCGGCGACTTCGCGACCTCGAGAGTCGAGGGCGCGTTCTCGCTCGCCTACCTCGTCTTCAACACGATCATGAACCTGACGACTCAGGACGAGCAGGTCGCGTGCTTCGAGAACGTCGCCGCGCACCTCGAGCCCGGAGGTTGCTTCGTGATCGAGGTGGGGGTGCCCGCCCTGCGGCTGCTGCCGCCGGGCGAGACCATCCGCGTCTTCTCGTTCGAGAATTCGACGCAGTTCGGCTTCGACGAGTACGACGTCGCCCGTCAGGGTCTCGTCTCGCATCACTACGGCACGCGTGACGGCAGCTTCGGCCAATCGTCGATTCCGTTCCGCTACGTCTGGCCCGCCGAGCTCGACCTCATGGCCCGGATCGCCGGCATGAAGTTGCGCGAGCGTTGGAGCGGTTGGAAGCAGGAGCCGTTCACGAGCGACAGCACGAAGCACGTCTCCGTCTGGGAAAAGGGCCGGCCTGGGGCCGGGCAGGCAAGGCGTTAGTTTTCCGGCATGGAGATCGCCAACATCTACACCGCCGAATGGGCCGAGGAAGAAGAGCACGAGGGCTTCCAGATCCGAGTGGCCGAGATCGGCGTGCGGGTCGGCGCGGAGCTCATCGGCGGCTCGGTCTACGAGGTCGACCCCGGCAAGAAGGTCTGGCCGTACCACCTCCATCACGCAAACGAGGAATGGCTGATCGTGCTGCGCGGGCGCCCGACGTTACGAACGCCCGAGGGAGAGCGCGAGCTCGTCGAAGGTGACGTCGCCTGCTTCCTGCGCGGCGCCGCCGGCGCACACCAGGTGCGGAACGGAACCGAGGAGCCCGTGCGCATCCTGATGCTCTCGACGCTGCTCGCTCCCGAGATCGTCGAGTACCCGGACAGCGGCAAGGTAGGCACGCGAGACGCGAAGGGCGAACGGCTCTTCCTCGCGCGACACGGCGAGCCCACCGGGTACTGGGACGGCGAGTCGTAGCTCCAAATTACGCCGCAACGGCTTCCCGGCATCGCCGTTAGTGGCCTCGTTCGGCGATGGGCGCACCTGGGATCGAACCAGGGACCTCCCGCGTGTGAAGCGGGCGCTCTCCCGCTGAGCTATGCGCCCGAGAGACGCCTCGAGAATACCCAAGCCATCGCGCCACCACTGCCGGCTCCGCCGGCGGTGGCCACACTGGCTCCGAACTGAATTCTTCCTCGGAAAGTCGCCATGGCTCGCGCAGCGAGCCGGACTTTCAGAGGGCTAACCGCGGCGCATGGAGGGAATGCTTAGCGCTGCTGCCTCCCGGCCCTGACGCGGTTCACACACCTCCACCGCCGCGGCGCACACGATCGTATCCCAGGGCCTTGCGATTTCGCTCAAACGCAAGCATTGTGTGAGAGGAAGTGCGGTAGGACATGGAGGACGATCTGCGGCTCGAACAGAATCTGCGGCTGACCTAACTAGCGGCGAGCAGGCCGTCAAAGGCTACGCCCGCCGATCCAGCGTGCGTCTTGTCTCTTTCTTTCGCACGTGTCGGATGACCCAACGGTGGGCGTAGCCTTGGACGCGACCTTCTTCTTCTAACGACGCCAGCGGTCGTTTACAGAAGGGCACAACGTCCCTCGAACGAGTGATCTTTCGAGCGCAGGCGTTTGGTCGCGCCGCCGGCCGGCGATACTGCAGCAAAGAAAGAGACAATCGATCTTGGAGGAAGCGTTATGGGGATTGGGTCCCCCGGGCTTCTAGAACAATCCAGCCGGCAGACGGTCGGCGTTGCCTTCGTAGCGCTTGTCCTCACGTTGGCTGCACTCGCGTTCTCCGGCCACGGGTCGCCCGCGCAAGCGGCCGATGCCCGGCCACTCTCTCCGTCCGCGGAGTACAGCATCACCCCCCGAGACGGCCTTGGGCCAGCAGCATCTCGCGAGCCGCGCCGAACCGTTCACGGCGCATGTCGGGGCGCCGGCCGCGGCGCTCTGGATCGACGTTTCGCTGTCAACAGCGCTTGTGCTCTCCGGCCTGATACTGCTCGCCTCCGGCCGTCACGGGAGAAGGAACGCGCACGCGTAGAGCGATCTCGTTCGCCACCGCGCCAGTGCACTCGAGGTTCAACCGGCCGGCCGATGCAAGGAAGGCCGTCCATAGCCGTTTCTGACGATCGGCGCTCGTAACCTGACACCGCAACCCCGCGGCACCTCGCCGGCAGAACCGGTTGTGTTCGCCCGACAAGTCGCTCCGGCGTTTCGCGGCCGTGCCGCTCGGCAACAACGCACCTCGTGCGCTTTCGCCGTGGTGCCCGTCTCGATCCGGGCCAGGTAACCGATGCCCGCGGGCGGGGGGGCCTTGCAGGCCCTGGCGGGCTCGCCGTAGGTGGTGGCGGCCTCGGCATCGTCGGCCTGCTCATCTATCTCGCGATCTCACTGCTGTCCGGCGGGGGCGGGGGCCTTGGCCAGCTCGCTCCGCTCGACCAGCAGCAGGTGGGTCGCGGCGACACGCCGTCCGACATCTCGCAGGCTTGCCTCACGGGGCAGGACGCGAACGAGCGCGAGGATTGCCGCATCGTCGCAGTGGTGAACAGCGTCCAGAAGTTCTGGGGCGGAGTCTTCCAGCGAAGCAACAAACAGTACGAGAACGTGGACACCGTCTTCTTCACCGACCAGACGAGCACCGGCTGCGGCACCGCGACGTCCCAGGTCGGGCCCTTCTACTGTCCACGCGACCATCTCGTCTACATCGACCTCAACTTCTTCGACGAGCTCTCCCGCTTCGGTGCTGCCAACACCGCCTTCGTGCAGGCATACGTGATCGCCCACGAGTACGGACATCACGTCCAGGACCAGCTGGGGGTGCTCGACAAGATCGGAAACGACCGGCAGGGGCCGGAGAGCCTCGCCGTCCGCTCCGAGCTTCAGGCCGACTGCTACGCCGGGGTCTGGGCCGCGCACGCCGTCGAGACCGGTCTGGTCGAGCAGCTGACCCAGACCGACATCAACGAGGGACTCGATGCCGCGTCCGCGATCGGCGACGACCGGATCCAGGAGTCCACGCAGGGGCAGGTCAACCAGGAGACCTGGACCCATGGGTCCTCCGAGCAGCGCCGCCGGTGGTTCTCGCAGGGCTACGAGAAGGGCCGGCCGGCCGTCTGCGACACGTTCACCGGTTCGATCTAAGATCGAGCGGGTGACCGCGCTCTACCGGAAGTACCGTCCGCAGGATTTCGACGAGGTCGTCGGGCAGGAGACGATCGTGCGGACGCTCCGGAACGCGATCACCTCCGGACAGGTTCGGCAGGCATACCTTTTCGCCGGGCCGCGCGGCACCGGCAAGACCTCGATGGCGCGCATCCTGGCGAAGGCGCTCAATTGCGCCCAAGGCCCGACACCAACCCCGGACAAGATCTGCAACGCCTGCGTGACGATCGCGAGCGGCACCTCGCTCGACGTCGTCGAGATGGATGCCGCATCGCAGCGCGGGATCGACGACATCCGCGAGATCCGCGACCGGGTCATTCTCCAGCCGGTCGAGGGGCGCTACAAGGTCTACATCCTCGACGAGGCGCACCAGCTGACCGACGCCGCCTGGAACGCGCTCCTGAAGCTGATCGAGGAGCCCCCTCCCCACCTCGTCTTCGTCTTCTGCACCACCGATCTCTCGAAAGTGCTGCCGACCGTCCGCTCGCGCTGCCAGACGTTCGTCTTCTCGCGGCCGCGCCTGCCGGAGCTCGTCCGGCTGCTCCGTCGGGTTGCCGACGGCGAGGGGATCGATGCCCCCGATCAGGCTCTCGCGCTCGTCGCCCGCGGCGCACGGGGCGCCTTCCGCGACGCGGTCTCGACCCTCGATCAGCTCGCTGCGGCAACCGAGAACAAGGTCACGGTTCAGGCCGTCCTGGAGCTGCTGGGAGCGGTGGAGGAGGAGGCGCTCTTCCGGCTCTGCGACCTCGTCGTCGATCACGATACGGCCGGGGCGCTCACCTTCATCGAGGAGCTGTCGGAGCAAGGACAGGACCTCGGCCGGCTCGTCGTCGACCTGCTCGAACACCTCAGGCACCTGATGCTCGTCCAGCACATGGGCGAGGTGCCGGACGCGCTACCGGTGACCGAGGAGACGCGTGAGCGGCTGCGCGCGCAGGCGAACCAGCTCGGTGAGGCGACTGTCATCCGGCTCGTCGACCTGCTCGCCGTCGCGGTCGACGACATGCGGCAGGGCGGCGATCCGCGGCTACCACTCGAGCTTGCGCTGGTGAAGGTGACGCGGCCCGGCGCGGACCTCTCGCGCGAGTCGATGGCGTTCCGGCTCGAGCAGCTCGAGCAGGGTCGCCATGTCAACGCCGTCGCGACGCAGCCGGTCGACGTCCCCGAACCACCGTCGCCGACCGCGGCGCCGCCCCCCGAGCCGCCGTCGCTCGAGCTCGAGCAGCTCCAGGAGGCCTGGCAGCGCACGATCGTACCGGCGGTCGAGGAGCGCTCGATTCCGGCGGCCTCTGTGCTGCGCGAAGCCCACCCGGCCGGGCTTGCGGGCGACACGTTGACGGTGGAGTTCCCGTCGAGCGCGGCCTTCCATCGGCAACTTGCCGAGGAGCCGAAGAACGCGACGCTTCTCGCCGACGCCCTCTACGAGGTCACCGGCCGCAAGCTCGGGCTCGCCTTTGCCGAGGGCGAGGCGGGCGACGAGGCGCAGGCGCGCGACGAGCCGCCGGGCGAGGAGCAGATCCTCGAGCTGGTGAAGGAGACCTTCGACGCCCGCGAACGAGAGGACTAGGAGAACACATGGGCATGGACATGAACAAGCTCTTCCAGCAGGTGGGCCAGATGCAGGAGCAGATGGAGAAGGCGCAGGCCGAGCTCGCAGACGAGACGGTCGAGGCCACCGCCGGCGGCGGGATGGTCACGGTCACCGCTACCGGGTCGGGCGAGATCAAGCAGATCAAGATCGACCCGAAGGCGATCGACCCGGCCGACCCGGAGCTGCTCGAGGACATGGTGCTGGCCGCCGTCAACGAGGCGCTCCGCTCCGCGGCGAGCCTCGCCGAGTCGAAGCTCGGCGGCCTGGCCGGCGGCCTGGGAGGATTGGGGCTACCCGGCTTCTGAGGTGAGCTCGACGGCGCGGCCGTCAGGGTCGCGCAAGTAGGCAGAGCGCCCCCAGTAGAACTCACGCGGACCGTCCACCGCGGCTCCGGCGACGCGCGCCCGATCGGCCGCCTCGTCCAGGTCGAGCGCGAAGGCGAAGTGGTCGGCGTTCGGGGCTCCTTGCGAGCCTTCGCCCCCCGAGGCATGGATGAAGAGTTTCGCCCCCTCGAGGTCGAAGCTGGCGTGATCGACCGACCGGCTTTCGGGCCGCCGGCCGAGGAGATGCTCGTAGAACTCCGTCAGACCGGCCACGTCCTCAGTGAAGAGCGCGAGCTCGGCAATCCGAGGCATGTCGGCACAATAGGACAGTGCTGAGCCCGGCAGTCGACAATCTCGTCGCCCAACTCTCTCGCCTCCCAGGCGTGGGGACGCGGACGGCGCACCGGCTTGCGTTCCACCTGCTACAGCGCTCCACCGACGAGGCGCTCGCGCTCTCGTCCGCGATCGCGGAGGTGAAAGAGCGCGTCCGCTTCTGCCGCGAGTGCGGGAACCTGACCGAGGAGGAGGTCTGCGCGATCTGCCTCGACGCGCGTCGAGACCATTCGCTCATCTGCGTGGTCGAGCAGCCGGTCGACCTGATCTCCGTCGAGCGGACGAGCGAGTTCCGTGGGCTCTACCACGTCCTCGGCGGCGCGCTCTCGCCCCTCGACGGCGTCGAGCCGGAGCACCTGCGGATCGACGAGCTGATCGGCCGAGTGGAACGGAACGGCGTGGAGGAGGTCGTGCTGGCGACCAACCCGAACATGACCGGCGAGGCGACCGCGGCGTATCTCGCCGATCGCCTGCGAGGGCGGGTACGGGTGACCCGGCTCGCCAGCGGTCTGCCGGTGGGAGGGGACCTCGAGTACGCGGACGAGGTCACGCTGGGCCGCGCGCTCACGGGCCGGCGGGAAATGTGACTACCACCGATTACGAGATCGTCCCCGCCGTCGAGCACGCACCCCCCTCGCCGGGCCTGATCGTGATGAAGTTCGGTGGAACGTCCGTCGCGGACCCGGAGAAGCTCAAGGCTGTGGCGCGGCGGCTCGTCGCGGCACGTGAGAAGGGCCAGCGCGTCGTCGCCGTCCTCTCGGCGATGGGGCACACGACCGACGAGCTGCTCGACCTCGCGCAGCAGGTCTCCCGGCGACCCGAGCCACGCGAGCTCGACATGCTGATCTCGGTCGGCGAGCGAATCTCGTGCGCGCTCGCCGCGATGGCGATTCACGACCTGGGGCACGAAGCAATCTCGCTCACGGGCTCGCAAGCTGGAATCGTGACTGACACCGTCCACGGCAAGGCGAAGATCGTGGACGTTCGTGCCCGCCGGATTCATGAAGCGCTCGACCGCAGCGAGATCGTGCTCGTCGCGGGATTCCAGGGCGTCTCCACCGACCTCGACATCACAACGCTCGGCCGCGGCGGCTCCGATACCACCGCCGTCGCGCTTGCCGCAGCCCTCGGCGCCCAGTTCTGCGAGGTCTACACCGACGTGCGTGGCGTGTACTCCGCCGACCCGCGGCTTGTCCCCGGGGCGCGCATGCTGGAGGTGCTGACCTTCGAGGAGATGCTCGAGATGGCCTCGTCTGGCGCAGGTGTGATGGCGACCCGCGCGATCGAGGTCGCGCGCAGCCACAATGTGAGACTCCACGTCCGTTCGGCCTTCGAGGGAGGAGACGGCACGTGGATCCAGGAGGAGGACGAACGGATGCTCGAGAAGGCGCTCATCTCCGGGGTCGTGCACCAGCGTGAAGAGACCGTCTACCGGGTCGAGGGGGCCACCGCGGCCACCCTCTTCGGTGCGCTCGCGGAGGCGAGCGTCAACGTGGACACGATCGTCCAGACAGGGCCGGAGATCGTCTTCTCCGCCCCTGTGGAAGACCGTGGAGACGCGCAGCGCGTGCTCGACTCGATCGACGTCACCTGGAGCGCGCGGGACGATCTCGGCAAGGTGAGCCTGGTCGGGGCCGGAATGAAGAGCCATCCGGGCGTCGCCGCGAAAACGTTTGCGACCCTACAGTCCGCAGGCATCGACGTGCCGATCGTCTCCACCTCGCCGATCAAGATCGCCTGTCACGTCCCGACCGCGGACGTCGACCGGGCGGTGCAGGCCCTGCACGAGGCGTTCGAGCTCGGTGGCTGACGGCCCGCGCATCGGCGTCGTCGGCGGCACGGGCGCCGTCGGGACGGTCACCCTCGAGCTGCTGCACGAGCGCGGCTATCGGGACGTCCGGGTCTTTGCATCCGCCCGCTCAGCCGGGCGCCGGATCGGCGAGCAAGTCGTCGAGGAGGCGACCCCGGCCGCCCTCTCCTCGGGCGAGCTCGACCTCTGTCTCTTCTCCGTAGGGACGCCGGCCTCGCGCGAGCTCGTCCCGCACGCCGTCAGGGGCGGAGCGGTCGCTGTCGACAAGTCGTCCGCCTACCGCCTGCAGGCTGGCGTCCCCCTCGTCGTCCCGGAGGTGAACGCCGCGCGGGCGCTCGAGCACGAAGGGATCCTCGCCAACCCGAACTGCTGCGCGATCCCACTGACCGTCGCGCTGAAGCCGCTTCACGACGCCGCCGGGCTCACGCGCGTGCGCGTCAGCACCTATCAGTCGGCGTCCGGCGCCGGCACCCAGCGGATGGAGCAGCTGCGCCGCACGCCACCGGGCGAAGCCGATCTCGCGCTGGACTGGGACTTCGACGGCGTCGAGTTCGAGGAGGAGTCGAAGCTCCGCGCCGAGGCGCGCAAGATCCTCGAGCTCCCCGAGCTCCTGCTGAGCGCGACGACCGTCCGGGTTCCGGTTCTCGTCGGGCACGCCGAGGCCGTCTGGGTCGAGACCGAGGAGCCGCTGACCCCCGACCAGGCCACGCGGCTGCTCGGCGCTGCTCCCGGGATCCGGCTTGAGGAGTTCCCGACTCCGCGACTGGCGGCCGGCGGCAACGACGTCCTCGTCGGGCGAATCCGGCGGGACTCGGCGAGCGCAAACGGGCTCGTCCTCTTCGTGGTCTGCGACAACCTGCGCAAGGGCGCGGCGCTGAACGCGATTCAGATCGCCGAGCTCGTGCTGCAGCGCGCCGGCGTCGCGGCCTGACCCTCTGGCTCTGGCTCCTCGCCGGGCTGGGCGCGGCGCTCGGGATCTGGCTCCTGCTGATCCTGGGTCTGCTCGTGTCGGGCCGTCGCGAGGACGCGCGCGAGCTGGCGAGCTTCATCCCGGACTGCATCGTCCTCTTCAAGCGGCTCCTCGCAGACCGGCGCGTGCCGAAACGGGCGAAACTGGGGCTCGGGCTGCTGCTGGTCTACCTGGCTCTGCCGTTCGACCTCGTCCCGGACTTCATCCCGATCGCGGGGCAGCTGGACGACGCGATCCTGGTCGCTCTCGTGATTGCCTACGTCGTCCGGCGCTCCGGACGCGGAGTCGTCGAGGAGCTCTGGCCCGGGTCCGAGCGGGGCCTTCGAGCGATCCTCAAGCTTGCTTCTCGCTCAGCTTCGCCTGCAACAACGCGATGAGCTCCCGAACATCGCGGCGAATCTCGAGCAACTTCGAGCGGACCTCAGGGCTGATCTTCTTCTTCGCCATCGTCGTCCTCCATGAGTCCGTCAAGCTTAGCTTCGATCCGAAGCAGGATGAGGATGATCCGGGTCAGATCATCGGCGTCGAACGGTGGAAGACCCGCAGCCAACAATTCATCGTGTGCCTCCGAGACAGCAGGCGCAATTGGCCTTTGCAGTCACGGCTCAGGGACGCTGCGGAACCGGCGCCGGCGTGAAGGCGTCCTTGACGACCCGGAGGACTTTCTCGCGCGTACCCTCGACGACCGGGGCAAGCCCACCGAGATCGAGCCGGACGAGCTCGACCAGTCCGGAGGTGCGAAGCGTCTGGAAGCCGAAGTCGGAGAGGAAGTCGCGCGGAAAAATCGTCTTGTGCACCTGGAAGCGCTCATACTGGCTCTCTCCTTCCCGGTAGCGGTAGGCAAAGGTCTCAAGCGCCTTCGCGCCTTTGTCGCGTGCGTCGCCGATCGCCGCTAGGAAGAGCGACTGCATGACCCAAGGGCTCGAGTTGTCGACGAGGTACGCGCAGGTGATCAGCACGGCGTCGTCCGTCGGCGGCCCCGCCGGAAGCTCCGCTGCGCGGGGGAACAGCTCGGCCGGCCCGTACTGCATCGATCCAAGCAGGCGCTCGTCCGCGTCCAGGTAGACCGTTCCCCAGGCTCCCCACTCGTCCTCGGTCTTCTCGATCCACTTCGCCTTGTCCGTGCCCCGGCCCTCGCGCGACTGCCACCAGACGCAGCTCTGGCAGACGACGGGCGCGCGGGCGAGCGTGAGCCCGGTCAGGCCGGCGACATTCGGGCCGCTCACGTTCCGATCGCCTCGACGACGACGTCCACCGCGGTCAGCTCGACATCGGCCATCCGAGCAAGGTACTCCCCCACGCCTCGCTTGCGTACTCGCTCACGCCCGAACGCTAGCCCGGCCGGAGCACGAGCTCCGTCGCCTCGGGCCGCGCGAAGAAGCGGAACGGCACGAACGTCGTCCCGAGACCCGGCGAGACGTGCATGGTCGCGTCGAGCCGCTCGTACAGCCCGGCCGCGAACTGCGCGGTCAGATGAGCGAAGCGCAGCTTCCGTCCGCGCGGGAGGGGCAACGCGATCTGGCCGTCATGCATATGCCCGGCAAGCACGAGCTCGAACGAGCCTGCCGGGAGCCGGTTCAGGACAGCGGGAAAGTGGCAGAGCAGAACTCGCAGGTCCGCCTCCGGATCGGCATGGCGCCAGGGCCGCGAGCGCCGCCCGCGGAATGTGCGCGGGTCGACGCCGACGAGCTGTACGGACAGCCCTCGGACTTCGATCGTCACGGCCTCGTCCACCAGGAGCCGTGCAGGAGCGAGATCGGTCAGTCCGGCTGAGCGGGAGAACGGGTCACGGCTGCGCTCGACGTCGTGGTTTCCAAGCACCACGAAGCAGCGCTCGCCAAGCCGCTCGAGCAGCCGGCGAAGCCTCGCCTCGGCACGAGGATGCGAGATGAGGTCGCCGGTGACGACGACGAGATCAGGCCGACGAGCCTCCACCCATTCGACGGCCCGCGCGACGGCTACCGCCCCGCGGGAGGGAATCCCGAGATGAAGGTCGGAAAGGTGCGCGATCCGCAGCCCGTCCAGCTCGGGCGGCAATCCCGCGATCCGAACTTCGAGCTCGCGTAACCGCACCCATCCAGCCTCGAACCACCCCCAAGCAATCGCCGCGATCGAAGCCGCGCCAAGAGCCTTGAGCCCCGGTTTCAAGACGTCCTCGGACAACCACGAGCCGCCGCCGGAGCCGGGCTTCGCCCGGCGGGAGGCCCACTCACGCCGACGGCACCGGCCCGCAAAGGAGGGGGCTCGTGGGGGAACCCTGGGTTCCCACGCGATTATTGGTTCCGGCGCGAGACCTCGAAAGATCGTCGCGCCGGAAACCGCCCCTCCGATAACTCATAGATGCCGGACGAGCGGCAATCTTGCGCCGTGTCAGACTTCGAGCTTGTCCATCATCGGCGCGACCGAGACAACGTGCCGCTTGAACTTCAGCTCGGACTCCTGGAAGCCGGCCGCGACGCCGACGAGCTGCGAGAGGTGCAGGATCGGCATCTGGAAGTCCTTGCCCGTCGTCGATTTGAGCTTCGACTGCCAGGCGTCGAGCGACAGGTGGCAGAGGGGGCACGGCGTCACGATCGCGTCGGCTCCGGCCTCCTTTGCCTGCTCGATCGGCTGGATCAGCTCGCCGAGAGCGGTCTCCTCCCGCGCCTGGATGATCGGAAAGCCGCAGCATTTGATCTTGGCCGGATAGTCGATCGCCTCGCCGCCGCAGGCCTCGATGATCCGCTCCAGCGAGGAGGGTCGATCCGGATCCTCGAACCCGAGCAGCTTCGACGGTCGCAGGATCTGGCAGCCGTAGAACGGCGCGATCTTCAGCCCCTTCAACCCGCGGTGGGCGGCCGCCTTGAGCAGCTCGTACCCCTCTCCCTCGGCGATCTCCCAGAGCAGGTGCCGCACCTCGACGTTGCCGCTGTACGGCGGCACGCCGACGCGCTCGAGGTTCTCGCTGATGCGTGTCCGCAACGCCTCGTCGTTCTTCAGCTGCCAGTTCGCCTGCCGGAGGTTGAGCGTGCAGACGTTGCAGATCGTGAGCAGGGTCTCGGCGCCGGTCGCCTCGGCGTAGGCGAGGATCCGGGCGTTCAGGTGGAGGTAGTAGTCCGGCTCGGCCTCGTGGATGTCGCCGGCTCCGCAGCAGGTGACTGACTCGAGCTCGACGAGCTCGAGCCCAACTTTGGGGGCCAAAGCCTGAGTCGAGATGTCCAGCTCTTTCGCAGAGAGCGACGCTAGGCAGCCCTTGTAGTACGCGACCCTGCGCAGGCCCGAGCCGCTCGTCTCAGCCCTCGGCATGCGGGGGCTCCACTCCCGGCTGGACCTCGGGGTCGCTCGTCTTCACGCCGGCCTGCTCCGAGAACTCGATCCGCCCGAGGGCGTGCTCGCCCTGGACGATCCCGAGCGCGCCGTCACGGCCCTGCTCCTTGACGAGGTTGAAGAGCGCGCGCGACTCCTTCACGTCCTTCGCCACGTGCGGCGGGAACGGCGGCGGCACCTTGCCCTTGCGCGCGAGGCCGAGGGCGAACTTCGTCTGCTTGATCGCGGACACGATCCCCTGGGTCTTGGGGACGAGCTCCGTCTCGCGCAGCCAGCCGGTCGTCTTCGCCGAGTGGACGAACCACTTCGCATGCTTCGCGCCCAGATCGTGGTCGATCCCCTGGCGGATCGACTCGGCGCCCAGCTTGGCGATCGCGTCCCGCGGATCGACTCCCTTCGGGCAGCGCTCGTTGCAGAAGTAGCAGCGGGTGCAGTCCCAGATCCCGTGCTCGCCGTTCAGCTCGTTCAGCCGCTCGACATCGGCCCGGTCGCGGGTGTCGCCGACGAACCGCATCCCCTTCGCGAGCGCTGCCGGCCCCAGGAACTCGGGGTCCGACTCCATCGAGTTGCACTCGGAGACGCAGCAGCCGCACATGATGCAGAGCGCCTCCTTGTGGATGACGTTCATCTGCTGCTGCGAGACGACCCGCTCCTTCTCGGCGATCTCGTCGTAGCCGGGGTCGAGCCACGGCTTGACGGCGCGGATCTTCCCCCAGAAGGGAGCCATGTCGACGACGAGGTCCTTCACGATCGGGAGGTTGCCCATCGCGGAGATCACCGGCTCGTGGCCCGACTTGGCGATGTCGTACATGCGCGTCTTGCAGGCGAGCACTGCGGCACCGTCCATCCGCATTCCGCACGAGCCGCAGATCATCATCCGGCAGCTCTTGCGGTAGGCGAGCGAGCCGTCCTGGCGGTCCTTGACGATGTCGAGGACGTCGAGCAGCGTTGCCCAGTCGGGTGCTTCGACCTCGTAGCGCTTGAGCTCCTTCTCGCCGCTCTCCGCGTCGTAGCGCCAGATCTTGAGTGCGAGCTCGATCGTCGTCGATCCGGGGGCGGGTGCAAGATGCGTGCTCAATAGGTCCTTTCCTGGGGTTGCCACCTGGTCATGGTCACGTCGCGCCAGTCGAGGCTTGGGCGGCCGTCGTCGAGCGTCACGATCGTGTGCTTCAGGTAGTTCTCGTCGTCGCGGTCGGGGAAGTCGTGCGGGCGCGCATGGGCACCCCGGCTCTCCTTGCGGGCAAGGCCGGAGACGATCATGCAATCGCCCAGCTCGAGCAGGAAGCCGAGCTCGAGTGCCTGCGTCAGGTCGCTGTTGAAGACCTGGCCCTTGTCCTCGACCACGACGCGCTCGTAGCGCTCGCGCAGGCGCTCGACGATCTCGCCCTGCTGCTGCATCTGATCCTCGCGGCGGAAGACGCCGAAGTTCTCGTGCATCGTCTGCGCGAGCTCGTCGCGGATCCGCCACGGCCGCTCCCCCTCGTCACGGTCGAGCAGCTCCCTCAGCTCGCGCTTGGAGTCGGCCTCGACCGACGGCGGCACCTCGACGGTTGTGTTCGCAAGCGCCCACTCGGCGGCGTGGCGCCCCGCACGCTTGCCGAAGGTGATCGTCTCCATCAGGGCGTTGCCGCCGAGCCGGTTCGCGCCGTGCACGGAGACGCACGCGCACTCGCCGGCGGCGTAGAGGCCCTCGACCGAGGTCAGGCCCCAGACGTCGGTGTCGATCCCGCCCATGTGGTAGTGGGCTCCGGGCCGGACCGGGATCGGCTCGGAGATCGGGTCGACGCCGGCGAACGTCATCGAGAGCTCGCGCGTCCCGTGCAGGCGCTCGAGGATCTTCTCGGCACCGAGGTGCCGGAGGTCGAGCAGAACGTTGCCGTCGACGCCGCGGCCCTCGTCGATCTCGGTCTGCTCTGCGCGGGAGATGACGTCGCGGCTGGCGAGCTCCATCGCGTTCGGCGCGTAGCGCTTGAGGAACCGGTCGTTCTCCGAGTTGAGCAGGTGGGCGCCCTCGCCGCGGCAGCCCTCAGTGATCAGGACGCCGGTCGGGGCGAGCGTCGTCGGGTGGAACTGCATCATCTCCATGTCCTTCAGGGCGACCCCGACGCGCAGCGCCATGGCCATCGCGTCGCCCGTGCAGGCGTAGGCGTTCGTCGTGCCGACGTAAAGCCGTCCGGCGCCGCCCGTGGCGAGGATGACCGTCTTTGCGCCGATCGTCTTGAGACCGCCGTTCAGCAGGTCCCAGGCGATCACGCCCTGGCAACGGTCGTCGTTCATGACGAGCCGCCAGGCGAAGAACTCCTCGTAGACCCGCAGATCGCGCTTCAGCATCTGCTCGTAGAGGACGTGGACGAGCACGTGGCCCGTGATGTCCGCCGCGTAAGCCGTCCGCGGCTCGCCGGCGGCGCCGAAGGGGCGCTGGGCGATCCTGCCGTCGTCCGTCCGCGAGAAGACTGCGCCCCAGTTCTCGAGCTGGTAGACGTCCTCCGGAGCCTCCTCGCAGAGGATCTCGATCGCGTCCTGGTCGCCGAGGTAGTCGGAGCCCTTGACGGTGTCGTAGGCGTGCTTCTCGGGGCTGTCCTCGGACGCGTTCCCAAGCGCCGCGTTGATGCCGCCTTCGGCCGCGCCGGAATGGCTGCGGGTCGGGTGCAGCTTCGAGACGATCGCGACGTCGGCGCCTGCGTCGTGCGCTTCGATGGCCGCG
Organism: Gaiellales bacterium; assembly: GCA_038237865.1. Taxonomy (GTDB): domain Bacteria; phylum Actinomycetota; class Thermoleophilia; order Gaiellales; family Gaiellaceae; genus 3-1-20CM-4-69-9. Next base: position 23,969 of record JBBRYG010000020.1, read on the forward strand.
CGCATGCCCGCGCAGCCGGCCCCGATCACGACGACGTCGTGGGTCGCTTCCACCGCTTCGGAACGTACACAATCGGGCTCCGGGTCGGCTTCGTTACGAGTCAAACGGGCGCACGAGGATAGAATCGCGCCGCCCGGCAAGCGACGAAGGAGCGAATCGACGTGGCGAAGATGGCGTTCCGGCCGCCCCAGGCGGCGCGGGTGATCGAGAACCCGAGCCCCGAGGAGGTCAAGGCACTCGCCGCGAAGATGCCGACCGCCCGGGAGACGACGTACGGCAACCTCAACGTGCAGACCGAGGTGCTGGCGCGCTCGAAGGGATCGACCTTCATCGTCACGGACGAGCCCGACGGTCAGAACCAGGCGGTTTCCACGGAGGATGCCGCAAAGCTCGCGCGCCGGCAGGACGAGTACATCGCCGGACAGGAGATGGTGCTAATCGACGGCTACATCGGCCATGACCCCGAGTTCCGGACACCCGCGCGACTCTTCGTCGAGGCGGCGAACGCCAACATCGCCGCGATGCAGCAGCAGCTCTACTTCGGGCCTCCGGAGGAGAACTTCGAGCCGGAGCTGACGGTCATCTACACGCCGAACCTGAAGGCCGACGGCTTCCCGGACGACCGCCTGATCATGGTCGACCTCGAGCGGGGCGTCACGCGCGTCTTCAACTCGGACTACTTCGGCGAGTCGAAGAAGGGCGGGCTCAGGATGTGGAACAAGCTCGTCTACGAGCGCGGCGGCCTCCCACTCCATGCGGGCTGCAAGATCATTCCGACCGGCGACGGCGAGAAGGTCTGCCTGACGGTCGGGCTCTCGGGCACCGGCAAGACGACCACCACCTTCACCCGTCAGAACGGCTCGCTCCCGGTACAGGACGACTTCGTCGCCTGGATGCCCGACGGCCACGTCTACGCGACGGAGAACGGCTGCTTCGCCAAGACGTACGGCCTGAATCCGGACGACGAGCCCGCGATCTACAGCGCCGTCACGCAGCCCGACTCGTACCTCGAGAACGTCTCCCAACACGGGGACGACGTCGACTTCTACGACGAGAGCTATACCCAGAACGGCCGCGCGACCTTCCCGTTCGGCGTGATCGAGTCGGCGGCCGAGCGCGACATCGCCGGCGCACACTTCCTGCTCGTGCTGAACAAGAACGAGAGCGTGATTCCCGCGGTGGCCAAGCTCGAAGGCCCGCAGGCCGCGGCCTTCTTCATGCTCGGCGAGACGAAGGGAACGGCAGCCGGTGGTGCCGACGAGGCAGGCAAGTCACTGCGCGTCCCGGGCACGAATCCGTTCTTTCCGATGCTCCACGACCTGCAGGGCAACCGCTTCCTCGAACTGCTCGAGGAGCATCCGCTCGAGGTCTACCTGCTGAACACGGGGCGAGTCGGCGGACCTGAGAGCGACGAGCGCTCGCAGAAGGTGCGGATCAAGCACTCGTCGGCGATCGTCAAAGGGATCGCCGAAGACACGATCGAGTGGGAGCGAGACCCTGACTTCGGGTATCTGGTCGCGGCTTCCGTGCCAAGGATCGACGAGGGCGACGCCGAGGTGCTGCAGCCGCGCAAGCTCTACGAGCGCACGGGCCGGGCCGACGTGTACCGCATGCATGTCGAGCGGCTCAAATCGGAGCGCGCCGAGTTCCTCGGGACGTTTCCCAGCCTCTCCGCCGAGATCGTCGCAGCGGTTCAATAGCCTCGCTCGCGTGGACGTCAGCCCACCGGATCCGCCGCTGACCGACGGCGTCGTGAGCCTGCGCGCCTGGGACCTGCAGGACGCACAAGCACTCGTCGCGGGGATCGACGGGGACCCCGAAATCAGCCGGTGGCTCGAGCTGATCCCGCAGCCCTACCGCGAGCACGAGGCGAGGACGTGGGTCGCCCAGGCGACGGCGCTCTGGCGGGAAGGCGCCGCCTCGCCGTTTGCCCTGCTCGCCCAGGGCGAGGTCGTCGGCGGCACGGGGATCAACTGGATCGACCGCGACCACGAGGTCGGCGACATCGGCTACTGGCTCAGGCGTGACGCGCGCGGACTGGGCTACGTCACGCGCGCCGTCCGCCTGGCGGCAACCTGGGCGTTCGACCACGGGTGCATGCGGCTGCAATTGCGGGCCGACTCCGAGAACAGTGCCTCGCAGGCGGTGGCAGAACGCGCAGGCTTCCGTCGTGAGGGCATCCAGCGCTCGGCGCGCTACAACCCGCGCCTCGGCCGGCGCATGGACTTCGTCCTCTACTCCATGCTGCCGGGCGAGCTCTAGCCCGCGCGTCCTGATGGTCGGCACCGCAAGCGGTGCCTTAGGTGGTGGCCTCGAAAGAAGTGCGATCGGGTCGACCGGTCATTTCAGACGGACGCACGAGCAAAGCCCGCGCGCCCTGATGGTCGGCACCGCAAGCGGTGCCTTAGTGGTGGTCTCGAAAGAAGTGCGATCGGGTCGACCGGTCATTTCA
>JBBRYG010000021.1:0-22291 GCA_038237865.1 Gaiellales bacterium
CTAGGCGCCGCTTGCGGCGCCGCCATCAGCACGCGCCGGCTCTGCCGGTGCGTGCGTCTGAAATGACCGGTCGAACCGCACGAACCCCCAACACCAACGCCCTAGGCGCCGCTTGCGGCGCCTAGGCCATCAGGACCCAGTGCTTAAGCCTGGGCGGGAATGGCGCGCCTCCGCAACCGCCCTGCCTCCGGCTCGAGCCTGAACGCCGACCCCGAGACGTGGATCCGGGTCGAGTCGAGCTCCCGGTCGGCGAGCCAGTTGGCCGCCGTCGTCAGGATCGACTGGACGTGCTCCGCGCGCGGGATCGGCCGAACCTCGACCTCCGGGCCGTCGTTCCCATCCACGAGCTTCGCCGGAAAACCGCGCAAAGCCATCATCAAATAGAGCGCGTCCGAGATCGTAGGGACCTCGACGCGAATGCCCTCATCCATTGCTCCCCCTTACCCCTCAACCGCAGAGAGCAGAGTGTAGCATAACTATAAGTTCTGCTTATCAAATAATGCACTCATCATTCGCGGATGAGATAGGGCTGGTTTGCGAATGACGGGCGTGTTCCTTGCTAGTTCTTAGAACTCCTTTCGGATGATGCTCGTCGCCGGGGTGCGATGGGTGAGTGCGAGGCAACGACGCAGGGAGCGTGCATAGCACCGCTATGGACGCGACCGAGGACGCGGCCTCGCGCCGCCCAGCGCAGCCCGGCGACACAGCGCTCATTCTGAAAGGAGTTCTTACTTCACCGCCGTTGGAATCCCCTTGATCTTGCCGCTGATGATGTCGGCCCGGACCTGGTTGACCTTCGCGACGTCCGCTTTGGGCACCTTGGCGCTGACCTTGCCGAGTGCGACCCCGTTCTCCTTCAGGCCGTAGACGGCGTTCGAGCCGCCCTTGAACTTTCCATCCTGGACGGACTTGATCGCGAGGTAGACCGCGGTGTCGACTCGCTTCACCGCGCTCGTGAGGATGTGCGGCCCGAGGAACGACTGATCCGCATCCACGCCGATGCCCCAGACGCCCTTCTCCTTCGCGGCCTGGAGCGCTCCGAGGCCGCAGCCGCCTGCTACCTGGAAGATCACGCCCGCCCCGGCCGCGATCTGGTTGAGGGCAATCTCCTTGCACTTCTGCTGATCGTCGAAGTCCTGGGAATAGCTGTTCAGCACCGTGATTCCGGGATCGGCCGCCTTCGCGCCGGCCTGGTAGCCCGCGATGAAGCGGTCGACGGGCGGCTGCTTCTCGCCGCCGACGGAGCCGATCACGTCGGGTCCGGAGCGCCGCGTCTCCTCGAGCGCCGCGAGATAACCGACGAGGTAGCCGACGTCTTGCTCCTTGAAGAGGAGGCCGAGCAGGTTCTTGGGCTTGTGCTTCTCCGATGCCTGGTCGACGTCGACGATTGCAAACTTCTTGTCCTTGAAGCGCGTTGCAGCAGCGTCGATCGCGTCCGCCTCGGTGTAGCCGACGCCGATCGTGAGGTCGTAGTCCTCGCGCGCGAGCTTGGTCAGGTTCGGGATGTAGTCCGAGCTCGTGCCGGAGAGGAAGACGCGAAACTCTGCGCCGAGCTTCGACTTCGCCTGCTGGACGCCGAGGTAGGCGAGATGGTTGAAGCCGCGATCGTTGAGCCCGCCGACGTCGGTGACCAGACCGACGCGAACGGCGCTGGCGGACGACGCGGACGTGCTCGTGCCCCCTGCCGACGAGGACGACTTCTTCCCGCTGCCGCCGCACCCGGCGACGGCGAGCACGGCTACGCCGAGAAGTGCGAGCGACCGTTTCATTTCGACCTTTCGACTATGGTTTGCGACTATGGGGCGAAAACCTTCAGGGGACTTTACCACTCCGCACCCAGCCCCCGCGCACGTCACGCTCGCCGTCGTGCTGCAGGTGCGCGAAGGCGGGCTCAGCGTCCTGCTCTGGCAGCGGGCGAAACCGCCCTTCGAAGGCTGCTGGGCGCTTCCCGGCGGGTACCTGCGCCGGAACGAGACGCTGGAAGCGTCGATCCGGCGGCAGCTTGCCGAGAAGGTCGACGTCCGGGAGCTCGCGCATCTGGAGCAGCTCGAGACGCTCGGCGATCCGAACCGAGCTCCGCAGGAGTGGCAGCTCGCCACGGCCTACCTCGGTCTCGTTCCGGCCGGGGTCGACCCCGAGCTCCCTGACGACACGAGCTGGCATCCCGTCGATTCGATGCCCTCTCCGGCATTCGACCACGAGGGCATCGTGATTGGCGGCCGCGAGCGCCTGCGGGCCAAGCTCTCGTATACGAACATCGGGTTTGCACTCGCGCCTGCCGAGTTCACCGTCTCCGAGCTGCGCGACCTCTGCGCCGCCGCGCTCGGTCACGACGTGTCGGCAACGAACCTCCAGCGGGTGCTCGTCCGGCGGAGCGTGCTCAAGCCGACCGGTGGTGTCCGTGCCAGCGGGCCTGCCGGCGGGCGGCCTGGGGCGCTCTTTCGCTTCCGCTCGCCGGAGCTCGAGATCACCGATCAGTTCGCGGTGCTTCGCCCCCCGGACCGCTGAGGCGACCTTCGCCGTATCTCGGCTGATGGACCTCGTTGCCAGCCTGCACCGTAGAGTCGGAGCGCGATGGGCTCCGGCGGCGACGAGCGCGCCTGGATTCGGGGCGCGCAGGCAGGCTCGGCTTCCGCTCTGGAAGCTCTGTTCAGGCATCACTGGCCCAATGCCTACCGCGCCGCCTACCTCGTCGTCCGGGACGCGGCGGGCGCAGAGGACATCGCCCAGGAGGCGTTTCTCGCCGCCGTTCGAAACCTCGACCGCTTCGACCGCCGCCGCCCCTTCGGCCCGTGGTTGCACCGGATCGTCGTCAACCGCGCGATCGACTGGGCTCGCGCGCGCACCCTCCGCCGCGAGGTGGGCGACGCGCCCCTGGAAGCCGTCGCAGCCGCGCCGCCCGGGGGCAACCCGCACGCCCACGACCTGGCGGAGGGCCTCGCGGCGCTCTCGCCGGAGCACCGAGCCGTGATCGTCCTCCGCCACCTGCTCGAGTACACGCCCAGCGAGATCGCCGAGCTCCTCGGTCTCCCGCGCGGCACGGTCAACTCCCGCCTCAGGCGCGGCCTCGACGAGCTGCAGGACCGGCTGGGAGAGGACCTGCGATGAGCTGGGAAGACGCCGCGCCCGGCGAGCGAGAGGCCGGCGAGCGCAGCTGGCGAGTCGTGCGCAGCGCCTACGAGGAGCGCATCCCCTCTCCGCGCCCGCGCCCGCGCTGGCCGGTCGTCGCACTGGTCGCTGCGCTCGCGATCGTAGCCGCTGTCCTCAGCCCGCCGGGGATGGCGGTGCTCGGGAAGGTTCGTGATGCGGTGCGCGAGCCGAACGCGCGTCCGGCGGTGTTTTCACTCCCCACGGCAGGACGGCTGCTCGTCGAGTCCGACAAGGGCGTGTGGGTCGTACAGCGCGATGGCTCGAAGCGCCTGCTCGGCGGCTATCACGATGCGTCGTGGTCGCCGAACGGCCGCTTTCTCGCGGCCGTCCACGGCGCGGAGCTCCGCGCGATCGAGCCGGACGGGACAATCCACTGGACGCTCGGGCGTCGCGGTGGCCCGCGCGTGCCAACCTGGTCGGACGCGTCGCCGCCATGTTGCCGCATCGCGTACCGGGCGGGCACAGCGGTGAGGGTCATCAACGGCGATGGGACGGACGACCGCGCGTGGCAGGTCCGAGAGGCGCCCGTCACTCCCGCCTGGCGCCCAGGCACCCATGAGCTCGCGACCGTCGGAGCAAACGGCACCCTCGCGCTCGGCGATGTCGACCGTGATGTTCCCCGGCTCTCGTTCCCTGTCCCGATGCCTTTCGAGCTGCTCTGGACAGGCGACGGCCGCAGGCTGCTCGTCGTCGGTGGCTCCTCGATCGGCACCTACTCGCCGCGCGGACGTCTACTGCGCCCGTTGCCGTTCGGTGGCGTCGCCGCCGCTGTTGCTCCACGCGATCACCGTCTCGCGGTGGTGCGCGCCCTCGCGGGCGGACGCAGCGAGGTTCGCCTCGTCGACACCGACCGTGGCACGTCACGCATCCTGTTCTCGGGAGTCGGCGAGTTTGGAGACGCAGCCTGGTCGCCAGACGGCCGCTGGCTGGTCCTCGCCTGGGACAGTGCTGACCAGTGGCTCTTCCTGCGGACGGCGCAGCCCCGAAGGGTCATTGCGGTCGCTCACATCGCCGCCAGTTTCGGCGGGCATCCAAGGATCGCGGGCTGGTGCTGTCCGTAGGCGCGTGCTACCGTCGAAGCGGAACGTTCCCCGGCTGAAGGAGGTCGACATGCTGACGATTGCGCTTGCCTCCACCGACGAGCTCCCGCTCTCGGCCTAGCCGCACCGCGTCCTGGTTCTCGAGTCGTGAGCTCCGCCGCCCCTGGAGGCGGTCGGTCGGCATTCCCTCACGCAAAGGAGACTCACGTTGACGGCACCACCACTGGAGGCGCTCGGTTGGGACGACACCTGGTCGTCCGAGCTCGAGCAGCTCGAACAACCTGATCTGATCCCCGCCCGCATCGCGGCTCAGCACCGCGGCGCCTACCTCGTCTGGACCGAGCACGGCCAGCTCGAGGCCAAGCTGTCGGGAAAGCTCCAGTACGAGCACGCGGCGCTGTACGGCTTGCCTGCCGTCGGTGACTGGATCGCGGTGCGCCCGACCGCGAGCATGGACCGCGCCGTCGTCCACGCGATTTTGCCGCGGCGCTCGGGCTTCTCCCGCAAGGAGGCGCTCAGCGGCTCGCAGGTTCAGACCCTTGCGGCCAACGTGGATGTGGCCTTCCTCCTCTCCGGGCTCGACGAGGACTACAGCCTCCGACGGCTCGAGCGCTACTTGACGACCGCATGGGAGAGCGGCGCCAGCCCGGTCGTCGTGTTGACGAAGACCGACCTGCACCCGGATGTCGAGGCAGCCGCCTTCGAGGTCGAGACGGTCGCGGTGGGCGTCCCGGTCCACCCGATCTCCAATCTCACCGGAGAGGGAATCGAGGCGGTCGCGGCGCACCTCGCACCCGGCCGAACCGCCGTCCTCCTCGGTTCCTCGGGCGTCGGCAAGTCGACGCTCCTGAACCGGCTCGCCGGCCAGGAGGTGATGCGGACGTCCGAGGTCGCCGCCGACGGGACGGGCCGGCACACGACCTCACACCGGGAGCTGATCCTGCTTCCGAGCGGGGCGATGGTGATCGACACCCCCGGCCTCCGCGAGCTGCAGCTCTGGGAGGGGGACGTCGAGAGCGCTTTCGACGACATCGAGGCGCTGGCGGCCAACTGTCGTTTCCGCGACTGCTCGCACAACCGCGAGCCGGGCTGCGACGTCCTGGCCGCCGTCGACGACGGGCGACTCGAGCTCGACCGCCTGCGCAGCTGGCGCAAGCTTCTCCGCGAGCTCGAGGCGATCGAGGCCCGCAGCGACAAGCGGCTCCATGCCGAGCGGAAGAGGCGTTGGAAGCTCCGGGCGCAGGTCGGAAAGTCGAGGGCCCGACCCTAGGAGGTTGTAAGTCTTTCGGTCAGGCGGCCAACAGGGTCGACCGCATTTCGTCGTATTACGCACATTCCGTGCTCTCGGGAAGGAGCAACAGATGACACGGCAGGCGTGGTACCAGGAACGCTCGCGGCCGATTCGGGGACTGGCCGTTGCGGCGGTGGGAGGCGCTCTTGCGACGGCGCTCCTCATGCCCTCGGGCGGATCGGCCCGGCCGCAGGCAGCACCGAACAACGTCTCAGAGCCGAAGGTCTCCGGGGCGGCTATCCAGGGACGGACGCTGAGCACCTCGAACGGCTCTTGGTCAGGCACGGCACCGATCACCTACCAGTACCGCTGGCTTCGCTGCAGCACGAGTGGCGGAGGCGTGAACGGTGTGAACTGCGCGACGATCCCGGCCGAGACGAGGAAGTCGTACGTCTTGTCCGGGGCAGACGTCGGGCACCGGATTCGCTCGCGGGTCGTTGCGAGCAACGCCGACGGGACCTCGAGCGCAAACTCGAACGCGACCGCGATCGTGCAGGCATCGGCGGTAGCCGGGAAGCCGGTGAACACCAGCCCCCCGACGATCTCGGGCGTCCTGCAGCAGAACCAGACCCTGACCGCGAATCGTGGCTTGTGGAACGGCGCCCAGCCGATCACGTATGCCTACCAGTGGCGCCGTTGCGACTCGAGCGGCGGTAGCTGCGCTGACATCAGCGGGGCAACGGGCAGCACCTACGCACTCAAGGCCGTCGACGTCGGCAACACGCTGCGGATGCGCGTGACCGGGAGCAACAGCCGGGGCTCGACCTCTTCCACGTCGGCGCCGACGGGCGTGATCGCGAAGCCGGGCGTGCCGAGCGGCTCGGCGATCTCGATCAGCGACGTCTCGCTACCGAACCGGCTGATCGTCGACCGCGTCTCGTTCTCTCCGCTGATCCTGCGTTCGCACCAGCGGATCGTGGCCCGATTCAGAGTGGCCGACAGCCGTGACCATCCTGTCCAAGGGGCGCTCGTCTTCCTGGTGGGAATCCCGTTCGGGCGCGTCTCGACTCCGCCCGAGCAGGCGACCGGCCCGGACGGCTATGTCACCTTTTCAGTGCAGCCGACCAGCCGCCTGCAGATCCTGGCGGGAGGAAGCCAGGTGTTCTTCGTCCGGGCACGCAAGCAGGGAGAGCGCCTGATCGGCGGTGTCTCGTCGAGAAGGCTCGTCAATCTCAGCATCGGCCTGCCTCGCTAGGTCGCGACTCAAGAACCGTGAAGGCCGCCCGCGGGGCGGCCTTTGCGCTTCCTGGCTAGCGCAAATCGCAGCCGAGGTACTGCAGGGCGAGCATCGACTCGTCCATGAAGGCTTTCGCCTCGGCTACAGATGCGAAGACGTACGGACCGGAGGTCCGTGGTTGCACCGACAGCTGGTCGACAGGGTAGACGTCGCACTCCACTACCCATTCCGTGCCGTGGTCGGCGCAGCGGAACCGAACCACCGGACGGCCGTTCCTGCGCACGTCTGACACGAGGGCGCCGAGACCATTCGAATCGGAAGCCGCGCTCATAGGCCGGCCTGTGGCCTAGTCACCCGGACTCACGCTCGATCAGCCCGAAGGCGACGATCTCGGCGTTCGGCACGAGTCGCCCGCGCCCGGCCGGCCAGGAGCCTCGCTCGGCTGCCTCGTGCGCGAGGCTCGAGGCGACGGCTTCGGCCGCCGCTCGATCCGTGAGCGCGAGCAGCTCGATCCGCTCGCCGCTCGAGAGATCGAGCACGACGATGAACTCGTTCGACTCGGGCTCGTCCACAACGTGAGGGGCCGCCGGCGCCGCATACAAGCGCTCGATCGCAGCCTTGATCTCCGAGCGGACAGCGGTGAGCAGCCTGATTGGCCGGTCGAGGGCCGTCTCGAGCCGCTCGGCCTGCACAGCGTTGTCGGCGGCCGGCACCGCGATGAGCACGGCCTCCCCGCTGAAGCCGATCGGAAGCGCGCAGTAGGTCGTGGCGGCGGTCTCCGGCAGAAGCTGGACCGCGCCGCGGTCGATGGGGAAGGAACTCAGGTCGACGAACGGCTCTGCCTGCTGCGCCGCGAGCAGGCGAACGAGGTCGCGCTCCTCCAGCCCGCGCTCGAGCAGCAGGTCACCGAGCCGCCGCCCGTGCGTGACCGCGTCGTTCAGCGCTCGGTCGATCTCCTCCAGCGGCATCAGCCCGGCCTGAAGGACGAGCGTCCCGAGCGGGACGTTGTGCAGCGGCCCGCCGGGCGCGTTCTCCTCGATCGGAAGCCCTGCCGACGGGGTCGGTGTCGGTTCGAAGTCGGTGGTCATGGCCGCAGTGGTCGTCGGGATCGACACTTGTCGGGGTCGGCCGACTGCGCCCGGGGCTCAATCCCCCGCGAGAGCGGTTCTGGCTTGCGTCGGCGCGACCGACACGGGCCGCGCCGACGCAAGGTGATTGGATCAGCGAGCCGCGAGGCCCTCGGCGGCGCCGGGCGGGAGCCCGCCGATCGTCTGGATCTGGACGAGCGACCCGTCCTTGTTCACCTCGTACGCGTGGATCGACCCCTCGGTGATGCTGCGCGCGTAGAGGTACTTGCTGTCGCCGCTGAGGGCCTCGTCGAAGGCCATCGGGCCGACGGTCGCCGCGATCGGCTCGAGCAGCGCGATGTTGCCGTCGTTGTCGAGCGTGTAGCTCGTGATATCGCCGCTCACGGCATTCGTGACGTAGAAGTACTTCTCGTCGTTCGTGATCACGACCCAGCAGCTGTCGTTACGGGTCGTCAGGACGGACGGGCTGATCGGCACAAGCACGCCGCTGTCCGGCACGTCGTAGGTCGATACCCCACCGCCCATCGAGTTGTAGTTCTCGGCCGTGATCAGCTGGTCCTGGCGCGTGAACGCGTAGGAGAACGGATCGACGCCGGTCGTGTTGTTGACGATCGGTGCCGACGGGATCCCGTCGCGGGTCACCGTGTAGGTCACGAGCAGGTCGGCGATCTTTTCGGAGACGACGAGCACGTCGCCGCGCGGGTTGAACGAGATCATGGTGCAGCCGGAGTTCGGGCCGCCCGGGACAGGCCGCGTGGAGCCGGGGATCGGGGTCAGCTCGCCGTCGCCCGAGACTGTGAACCCCGTGATCGTCGGATTGCTGGGGAACAAGCACGACTGGTTCTGCGCGTTCAGGACGAAGAGCCTGTGCTTGCTGTAGGTGATGCTGGTCGGGTGGTCAAGGCCGGACTCGACGTCGGCGAGCTCAGGATCGCCGTGCTTGAGCCGGAACGAGCTGACGCTGTTGCTGCCCGTGTTGACGGTGAACAGGTACTCGGAGCTGCCGCCGACGTTGTCCTGCGACGTCTCGAAGTTGCCTCCGGCGAGGACGACGCTGTTCCCGGACTGGTCGATCTGTCCGGTGCCGAGGCCGCCGGTCGCGAACGGACGCGGCGCGGCGAGCGTTCCGTCAGAGCGGCGGTCATAGACGAGGATGCGGTTGCCGGACCGCTCGTTCGTCATCGCGTAGACGGCGCCCGGGGTATTCGATGCGTTCGTGGTCGCCGCGGCGTTGGTCGTCGCGTGCCCGGCCGGCGTAGCGACGATCAACAGCGCAGCAGTGGCCGCGGCCGCTGCCGCGAACAGGAGCAGTGGACGCGGATAAATGCCAACGTTCATGAAGAGAGTCCCCCCTCTGAAGAAAAGAAGCTCTGAATTGCGAGCGGAACGAGCCTAGAACGGAAGTCGGCCTTTTTCCGTAACGATTCGATAAATCATGAGGCATTAGGGCCCATAAAACCCTACGCGCATTTCGCGGCGACGCTATGCCAACGTTCGAGGCCCGGCTGACGTTCGCCGCGCGCTCGTTACGAGCGTTCCTCGGCGGCCGTCCAGGCGAGCTGAAGCGCGTCCGCAATCGCGACCAGGGTGAGCGTCGACGCCGCGAGTCGCGTGGCGCGCGGGTTCGCCGCATAGGCGATCCCGAACCCGGCGGCCACCCATTGACCGATGCAGTAGGGACACACGAGCAGCTCGCCGATCGCGAGCTGGAGGCCGTGTCCGCGCGGCTGTTCCTCGACCTCCCCGTGACCTGCGGAGTCCTGGTAGCGCGTGAACGGCGCGCGCAGGAAGCTCGTCACCTTGTCCTTCGCGATCAGCCGACTGAGCTTGAAGGTGGCGACCCCTAGCAGCGCAAGATCCTCGGCGGCGAAGCGGTCCGGCGCGGACTCCTTCCTGGCGCGCACGGCCACGACGGAGCCGACCGCCAGCGCGTTGAAGAGCCCGACGAGACCGGCGTAGCTCGCGAGGGGCCGCTCCTCATCCGGCGAGTAGTCCGCTTCGAGTTGGTCGACGGTCGCTGCCATCCTCACTCGATACCCGTTCGACTCGAGACGGAACACCGTTTAGCAAATCGTTAGACCTGCCGCGCTGCGCGGAGGCCTGGCGCGATTACAGTCGCGGCCCAATGTCCGAGCGCCCATTCCGGCCGCTTTCCGACTACGGCATCGTCGGAGATTGCCGCGGCGCGTTGCTCGTCGCCCGAGACGGATCGGTCGACTGGGCCTGCCTTCCCCGCTTCGACGACCCGCCCACTTTCGGACGCTTGCTCGACCGCGGCCGCGGGGGCCATTGGACGATCGCGCCGGTCGGCGAGCGGACCGACTCGCGGATCGCCTACCTCGATCGGACCGCGGTGCTGGAGACCGTGCACAACGCGAGCGGCGGGAGCGTTCGCGTCTTCGACGTCGTCGTACCCCCCGAGCTCGGCGCCGGATCGCTGTACCTCCGGGTCTGCGAGGGCCTCAGTGGCGAGGTCGAGCTCGTGCACGAGCTCGATGCCCGGGACGGCTTCGGCGGGCCGCCGCTGACAATCGAGACCGGCGAGTGCGGGCTCCACCTCGCGGGCGAGCGCCTGGCCGCGACTCTGACCTCCACGCTCGCCAAGATCGAATCGCAGACCTCCTTCACCCTTCGCGAGGGGGAGAGCGCGTCCTTCTCGCTCGGCTGGGACGGCGATGCCTTCCGGCCGAGCGACGCGCCGGCGCTGCTCGAGGCGAGCCTGGACTGGTGGCGCTCGTGGTGCGGGCGCATTGCCTACGACGGCCCGTACCGCAGCGAGGTGGAGCGCAGCGCAATCACGTTGAAGCTCCTGACGTACACGCCGAGCGGGGCGATCGTCGCCGCTCCGACGACGTCGTTACCCGAGCGGCCGGGCGGCGAATCGAACTGGGACTACCGCTACACGTGGGTACGCGATGCGGCGCTGGCGCTCTACGGCTGGTTCGCGACCGGCCTGCGCGACGAGGGGAACGCCTTCTTCGACTGGATCTGCGCGCGTGTCGGCGAGGATCGCGTGCCGGAGAAGGGCCTGAAGGTGATGTACGACGTCGACGGCGGCTCGGACCATTCCGAGCGGACGCTCCCCGACCTCGAGGGCTATCTCGGGTCCCAGCCGGTCCGGGTCGGCAACGACGCGTGCACGCAGGTGCAGCTCGACGTCTACGGCGAGGTGCTCGACTGCTTCGCCACCGCGTGCGCCTGGGGCCGCGAGGACAAGCTGGAGCTCTGGTCTCGGTATCTCGTGCTGGCGGACTGGGTCGTCGAGCACTGGCAGGAGCCCGACGACGGCATCTGGGAGGCGCGCGGCGACCCGCAGCACCACGTCTACTCGAAGGTGATGGCATGGGTCGCGCTCGATCGGGCGCTGCGCGTCGCCGGGAAGTGGCGCCTGCATGGCGATCTCGGGCAATGGGCGCTGGCGCGCACCGCCATCCGCGAGTCCGTGCTCGAGCACGGCTGGCACGACGAGCTCGGCGCGTTCCGCCAATCGTTCGGCTCGAGCGAGGTCGACGCCGTCAATCTCCTGCTGCCGCTCGTGGGCTTCATCCCCGCAGAGGATCCGCGCGCTCGCTCGAACCTCGAGCGGATCCGCGCAGAGCTGGAAGTCGACGGCCTCGTCTTCCGCAACCGCGACTCGAGCGAGGGCGCGTTCGCCCTCTGCAGCTTCTGGCTCGTGAACGCCCTCGCGCACGCCGGTCAGATCGAAGAGGCAGCGTCGGTGTTCGAGCGCGCCCACGCGAAAGCAAGCCCGCTCGGCCTCTTCTCCGAGGAGATCGACGTCGGCACCGGGGCGCTGCTCGGCAACATCCCGCAGTCGTTCGTCCACGCGGGAGCCCTGACGGCCGCCGTGAATCTCGCTCGGGTCGGGCCGCTCGGCGATGCCCCCGCCGCCGAGGATGCACCGCCGGGAATCGCGCATCTCGTTCCGCTGCAGAGCCCTGCCGCCTAACGATTCGCTAAACAGGCGTTCGCGCCCCGGCCGCGGTGGGAAGGCTCCACGGATGAACGGAAAAGCGCGAGCGCGGGTGCTTGTCGTGGAGGACGACGCCACGGTTGCGGACATCGTCGGCCGCTACCTCGAGCGCGACGGCTTCACGGCCGATCACGTGGGCGACGGCGAAGCCGCCCTCGCACGCGTTGAGACGCATCCGCCCGACCTCGTGCTCCTAGACCTGATGCTGCCGCGCCTGAACGGGTTCGAGGTCTGCCGGCGCCTGAAGCCGAAGCAGCTGCCGGTGATCATCCTGACGGCCCGTGGCGAGGAAGGAGACCGGATCATGGGCCTCGAGCTGGGTGCCGACGATTACGTCGTCAAGCCCTTCTCGCCCCGGGAGCTGGTCGCACGGGTGAAGTCGGTCCTGCGCCGGTCGTCCCGCTCCGGCTCGATCTCTGACGACGACCTCTCCCCCGTTCTCGGCGCGGGCATCGAGCTTGATCCGCGTGCACGCACGGCCCGTGTCGACGGGTCTCCCGTGTCCTTGACGTCGAAGGAGTTCGAGCTTCTCCTCTTCCTCATGCAGCACCCCGGCAAGGTCTACCGCAGGGAAGAGCTCCTCGAGCACGTCTGGGGCTACTCGTTCGGCGGCACGCCGACCGTGACGGTGCACGTCCAGCGTCTTCGAAAGAAGATCGAGCGAGACTCCGAGCGGCCCGAGCGGATCGCAACCGTTTGGGGCGCCGGCTACCGCTTCGACGCATGACCCTCCGTCGAGCGATCGCCGTCTTCCTGATCGGGTCCGCCGTTGCGACTCTGGCGGCCTGGAATCTCCAGGGATCGGTCGGAGGGGCAGCCCAGCTCACCAGCCGCGCATCGGGCGGGGCGCTCCTGATCGGCGCGATCGGAGCCCTCCTGCTGCAGGTGCTGCGAGGCCGCTCGCTGATGGCACAGATGACGATCGTGACGTTCACGACTGTTGCCGCGCTCGCGGCGGGAGCACTCGCCGCAGGGAACGAGATGCTCGCTTCCGGCCGCCCCTTCGCCTCACTGGTGGTCGTGCTCGCGACAGCCGGCACCGTCGGCCTCCTGGTCGGCCTCTTGCTGGCAGCACGCGTGCGAGGCGCAAGCGAGCTGCTGGCCGAGACCGCACGTGACATCGGCCGCGGAGACCCGGCTCCTCCGCTGCCGGACCAGCCGACAGAAGAGCTCGCGCGCGTCGCCGAGGAGCTGGAGTCGATGTCACGGCGGCTCGAGGAATCGCGTGCGTATGCGGCGCGCGCCGAATCCGCCAGACGAGAGCTGGTGACCTGGATCTCGCACGATCTCCGCACACCGCTGGCCCGGATCCGCGCGATCGTCGAGGCGCTCGAGGACGGAGTGATCGAAGCCGACGGCGCCGCCGAGTTCCACCGTCGCCTGCGCCTCGATACCGATCGCCTGAGCGGGCTGGTCGACGGACTGTTCGAGTTGAGCCGCATTCATGCAGGCTCGATGGAGCTGACGCTCCAGCCGACGCGTCTAGGCGACCTCGTCTCCGACCTCGTCGCCGCCTTCGCGGCGCTGGCCGAGGCATCCGGCGTCGAGCTTCGCGCCGAGCTGCGAGGCCCGGACCCCGTCGTCGAGGTGTCGATGGAGCACCTCGAGCGTGCGCTCTCGAACCTCCTGGACAATTCGATCCGCTACAGCTCGCCGGACTCCGCCGTGCGCGTCGAAGTCGGGACGGCGGCAAACAGCGCGTACGTCTCGATCGAGGACGCCTGCGGCGGCGTCTCGGCCGAAGAGCTCGAGCGCCTCCTCGGGGCGCCGCTGGGCCGGGGCAGGGAGCCGGGCCGGCACCCCAACAGCGGCACGGGCCTCGGCCTCGCGATCGCGAAGGGGCTGATCGAGGCCCACCGCGGGACGATCGGCGTCGAGGACGTTCCGGACGGATGCAAGTTCAACATCACCCTGCCGCTCGCAGCTTCCCCTGCCAGCGCCGGGACGGTCGAACCCGCCCCTGGGTGACTGGCGCGGCCCGCTTCGGCGCCCTGCGCCCCTCAGCCTGAACTGCGCTCGACGACGAACGCACAGGCGGGGTCACCGCGGTGCATGCACTGGACCTGCTCGACCGAGAAGCGCTCGTTGTAATGGCGTGCCGTGCCGCGGATCAGTCCGTGCACGAGATCGCAGAGACCTCGCTCCGAGGTGTAGGTGACCATCACGCCGTGCTCTCCCAGCGGGACGACGTGCAGCTTGGGCGGCGAGGCCAGCGGAACCGTCGCGCGTACGAGCCTGTGGATCCGTTCTTCCACGTCCAGCAGGAACCTGCGGGTGTCGCCGCTCTCGTCGTAGAAGCCCGGATGAAGCAGGCGAAACGTCGTCTCGGCCGCGAAGGAGCCGAACTCCTGCAGCAGCTCCCTCTGCGGTACCCCACCCTGCGCCGAAGCACGTTCCAGCACGCGCACGAAGTCCTCGTCGGGATACGCGTTCGTCGCGAGGTACTGCGGCTCGCCCGCCCAGATCGCGTCGGCGGCGTCCGGATACCGAGTGCGCGTGAAATGCAGGAACCCGGTGAAGATCAAGCCGTGCAGGGCCGCGATGCTACTGACTGGCATGGACGACACCTAGGCGGACCGCACCGGCGTCTGGATGGATTCGTCTAGCCTCCTGCTGGGGCCGTCAAGAGCAACCAGTCCTGTGAGAGCTAGCTACGAGAGGAGCGTCAGATGGGCAAGAAGATCGAGGACACCGAGGGCAACCCCTTCAGCCTGTTCCAGGGCGACGAGTCGATTCAGATGCCGGAAGGAACGCCCAGCGGCTGACGCGCGCGGCGCGCGCCGTCAATCCACTCTACGACGAGGTCGAAGACAGCTCGACGCCGATCGCCTGCGGCGCCTCGCGCGGCTGACCGTTATCGGGAGCGGCTGCCGCTCCGAGCACGCCGAGGAGCACGTCCTCACGGCTGTAGTGGCCGACGGCGTCGAACCACTGCTTCCCCCGGAGAGCTTCGCGCAGATCGCACTCGGCGAGCAAGATCCCCTCCTGGTCCACCAGTGGCCCGGCGACGACCTTGCGCGAGCTGCCGTCGACGATCGCGGAGTTCCCGCTCGAGAGGACTCGGTCGCGACCGCCCGGCAACTCGAACGGGAAGTCCTCCGGGAACTGCTCGCCGTGGATGTACTGGCAGACGCTGATCACGGTCGCACCCGACTCGAACGCGATCGTGCGCATCAACGCGAGCCAGACGTCGCTGTCGTCCATCGTCGGCGCGACCCAGATCTGGGGGCCGCCGCGGTAGACCGCGTACCGCGCGACCGGCATCCGGTGCTCCCAGCAGATGAGCCCTCCGATCCGGCCGACGGGCGTGTCGGCGACCAGGAGATCGTTTCCGGCGCCGATGCCGTGAAAGAGCCGCTCGTGATGCGTAGGCATCAGCTTGCGATGCTTCAGGAGCAGCCCGCCCGGCCCGAAGAGGAGCAGGGTGTTGTAGAGCGTTCCAGGCCGTTCGCTCTCGCGCTCGTTGACGCCGATTGCGAGATGGACGTTCAACTCTGAGCAGAGGCGCTCGAAGCGGGTCACGACCGGACCGGGTACGTCGACCGCGCTCAGCCACATCCGCTCGAACAGATCCATCATCCCGTCGTCGTAGCGCGACTGCGTGATCGACGCCGAGGGATAGAAGGAGAGGAAGCACTCGGGCAGGACGACGAGCTTTGCTCCCTGGCCGGCGGCGTCGCGTGTGAGCTCGAGCGCCTTCTCCACGCTCGCGTCGAGGTCGAGCATCACCGGCGTCGCCTGAACGGCGGCGACCGTCACGGGCGCGAACGTCGTCACGTCCAGAGGGTCACACAACGGGTCGTCCTGGGTCAAGGGAGCCCTGCGGCCACGGGTGAGTGATTCCGAGCTGCGCAGCTCCAGGACCTTGAGGTTTCTACCGGAAGAATCTCCCGCGGCGGTTCGAGAACGGGTCAGGACCGCGCCGGCGGCGGTGCCCGAGCGAGAAGAGACCAAGCGGCAGGAAGAGCAGCGGAAGAAAGACCACGTGACCGCCCGTCACGATGAAAACGATGACCGCGATGGCGAGACCGATCGCAAGAACGCGCACGCCAGACCCCCCGTGAGAACAGCCGTAGTTGCCTTCCTGATTGGGTGCCCCCCGCGTTCTTCGACAAACCTGCCCAGGGCAAGGACAAGCACGCGAGGGGGTGTCGCTAGAGGCCTCCGGATTAACAGTGCCTGGCACCGAGACCTGACCCGAAAGGGAGCGTGAAGCGGTCTACTTCCAGGGTCTTCCGGGCGCCTGGTTCTCGATGGTGCCTGGCCCCGGAGATGTGGTCACGGGGAGACGAGTACTCGGCTTTCGCGCTTCAGCGTCGAAACAACTCGTCGGTTTTCGCCGCCATGATGAAGTCGTTGCGATGGAGCCCTCTGATCTTGTGCGTCCACCACGACACCGTCGTCCGGCCCCATTCGGTGAGCAGCGCGGGGTGATGCCCCTCCTCCTCTGCAAGCTCGCCGATCCCGTTCGTGAACGCCAATGCCTGCGCGAAGTCGCCGAACGCGAAGACGCGTCTCAGCCGCCTGACTCCGTCGGGCGCGACGATCTCCCAGTCGGCCACCTGCGGATGTAGCTCGGCGATCTCCGCATCCGTCACCGTCGGGGCGTCCTTGCGGCACGCGACGCAGTTCAGCTGCGCGAGCCTCTCCATCGCCTTGAGATCCTGCCAGGAATCGCAGCGCGTCGGCCGGGTTAGCGGCGTGGGCGACGCGAAGCGCCATTCATCTGCTGCTCGAGCTCGATCGGCGAGATCAGATGGCGCTCAGGCTGGGACTCGGCGAACTCGACGACCCGCGAGCGCTTGAGTCGCCGCAAGACCTTCCTGGCCTCTTGATCGTCGGCGAGGGCGCGGTAGAGCGACGCCAACTCGGCCTCGTCGGCATCGGGGAAGACCGGCTCGACCTGAGCAGCTCCGTCGTCGGTCAACGATGCGATCAGCCGGTCGCGATCCTCGCTGGTCGCTTCGTCGCAGAACTTGAATTGGAGCTTCATGGACTACCCTTTCTGGCCTTCTTCGAGGATAGCGACGCTTCGGCGTCGAGGAGCCCTTTCCCGTACGCCTGCGTCCAGTCCTTGCCGGCCATTTCCCGCAGCTTCCTGGCGCTCTCCTCCAGTCTCCGCTTGACGTCAGCCGGAGTCCAGTCCGGGTGTTTCGCCGCCAGGAGCGCTGCGACCCCGGCCACATGAGGAGTGGCCATCGACGTCCCGCTCCAGGCGGCATAGTTGCTCTCCTGGCGGTATTTCGACCTCGTTGTCGGCAAGGTTGAGAGGACGTTCGAGCCGGGAGCCGTGAGGCCGATCTGGCGACCGGTGTTCGAGTACGGTGCCCGCGTCTCCGCCTCACCGACCGCGCCCACTGCGAAGACGCCCCGATAGCCGGCTGGATACTCAGTCGGATTGCCGCGGGCGAAGTCGTTGCCCATGGCGGCGACGACGGTGACTCCAAAACGTTCGAGGCGATCGAACAACTGCTGCTCGAGCCGCGAGGAGGCGGTTCCGCCAAGCGAGAGGTTCAGCACCTTGGCGCCCGAATCGGCGACCTGCCGTAGCGCCTCGAGATAGAGGTTGCCGTCGACGACGAAGCGGCCACTCGTCGGCTCAGGCTCGTCCGGGAACACCTTCCAGACAGCGAGGCGACAGTCACAGATGCCGGCGATGCCGACGGCGTTGTTCGCCCTGGCGGCGATGATGCCGGCCACGTGGGTGCCGTGACCGACGATGTCGCGGGCGCTCGAGCCCCTGCGCTTGTAGTCGATGGCAACCCCGTGGAAGTCCGGGTGGGCGGCGTCGATGCCGGTATCGGCAACGGCGACGAGGATCTCCGACGCCGACGGCCGCTCAGCCTGGAACCAGCGAATCGCCCGTAATCCCCACTGGCGGTTCAAGAGCGGGTCGACCGCGTCCCTTCGCGCCAGCCAGCGTGCCGGCATGCGCTCGACGAACTCGATCCCCGGTGCCACAGCGACCGTCCGGATCAGCTCGTCTGTTACCTGCCGCTCCGGCAACGAGACGACGTTGACGCCGGCGAGCCCCTCTGGGGCTTCGGCGACGCTCAAGGCCACGGCGAGACGATGGCGCTCGCGCGGCTTGAGATCTCGCCGTGTCAGGCGTGTGCCGGCCGTCGCGAAGAGCGGCATGAACTCGCGCACGCGACCTTCTCGGCGCAGGTATTCGAGCGGCTCGAAGACGGCGTCGGGCAGCGCCTGCGCCGTCTCGACCGTCATCGCCATCGGTGCCCCGCCGACGTAAGGCCTGACGACCTCGTCGCAGACGCGGACGATCAACCTGCCCGGAACGTATTCCGGAGGCGACTCCTCGTCGCCGGCGCCGAAGGTCGGCTCGTCTCGTTCTTGTGGACTCACCCGTCGCCCGCGCCCGCCCGCGTCGTCGCGGCCGGGGGCGCAGGTTGCGGCGGAGGCGTGAAGGGCGGGGGCATTGCCACGTGGTCGGTCTCAGCCACGCCTCAGAAGCTACGAAGCAGACGAAGTGTTGTCAAACGTCGCGCCGAAGGTGGGCGACGTCATGTCGACCGCACGCTTCCGATCAGTTGGCCTCCGCCGTAGCAGAGACGCCCGCTGCTTCCTGGCCTTCGCGCGCAGGTGCGGGGATCCGGGCTCGGAGAAGCCCGCCGCCGAGCGCGGCCGCCGCGATCGCAAACGCGGCGCCCACGAGAAACGCGATGTGGTAGCCGCCGTTCAGAGCAGCGAGCGAACCGTCGCCTGTGGCGCGAAGGCTGTCCGTTCGGGACGCCGCGAGGCTGGCCAAGACGGCGAGCCCGAGCGCACCACCCATCATGAACGACGTGTTGACGACGCCTGAGGCGAGACCGGACTCGCTCGGCTCGACGTCGTTCATGGCGGCGAGCAACATCGGGTTGAACGCCATGCCGGCGCCGAACCCGAGCAGGATCATGCTCGGGAGGACGTCGACGATGAAGCTCCCGCCGACCGGGGCCCGCACGAAGAGCAGTAGACCAACAGCGGCCAGCGACAGCCCCGTCGCCAGGGGCGCCCGGATGCCGAACCGCATAACGAGCCTGGCGGAAAGACCGAGCGAGAACGCTCCCATGATCAGGTTGGCCGGGAGGAAGGCGAGACCGACCTGCAGCGGGCTGTACCCGAGCACCAGCTGAAGGTAGAGAGCGGAGAGGAAGAACCAGGCGAACATGGCGGCGGCCCACAGGACGCCGACGGCGTTCGCGGTCGCAACGTTGCGCAGCCGGAAGAGACGAAGGGGCACGAGCGGCGAACGGACTCGAGCCTCGATCCCGAGGAAGAGCACGAGGAGAGCCGCAGCGGCGGCGAGGAGGCCGATCGTCTGGCCCGATGTCCAACCTTCCTGGTTCCCGTTCACGATCGCGTAGACGGCGAGCATGAGCGAGGCAGTCACAGTCACGGCGCCGGCGACGTCGAGGCGCCCGGCGGCGGCCGAGCCCCGGGCGGCGGACAGGAGCCGCAGGGAGAGACCGTAGACGAGGACGCCGATCGGGACGTTGACGAGGAAGATCCAGTGCCAGTCGAGCGAGTCGGTGAGGACTCCGCCGAGCAGCACGCCGATGCTCCCTCCCCCGGCTGCGACGAAGCCGAAGACGCCCATCGCCTTCGCGCGCTCGGCGGGCTCGGTGAACAGGGTCATCATCAGCGACAGCGCCACGGCCGATGCGATGGCGCCGCCGACTCCCTGGACGGCCCGCGCCGCGACGAGGAACCCCTGCGTTGTGGCGAGGCCGCACGAGAGCGAGGCCAGCGTGAAGAGCGTGATCCCGGAGAGGAAGAGCCGCCGGTGGCCGAAGAGGTCGCCGAGCCGGCCGCCAAGCAGGAGAAAGCCGCCGTAGGTGAGCAGGTAGGCGTTGACAACCCAGGCGAGCGAGGTCTGGGAGAAGCCGAGATCCTCCCTGATCGTCGGAAGCGCAACGTTCACGATCGTCACGTCGAGCACGATCATCAGGCTGCCGAGGCAGAGGACGTACAAGGCGAACCAGCGTGTGCGGCTATCCATTGTCATGGTCGTTGTCCTTTCCGTGGTCATCGGTCTGCAGCGTTAGACCCCCACGTGACACAGAACTCATCGGTCTCGAGACCGATGAATTTCGCCTCCCGGAACGGTCTATCTCCCGATGGTCGCCCCAGCGCAAACGATCGCGTTCGCGATCGGCGGCCCGATCAGCCGCGCAGACCTGCCCGGGCTCTGCGAGCGTGTCTGCAGGGTTCTCGAGCGGAGCGCCGCCGCGGTCGCCCTCTGTGACGTGAGCGGTGTCGACCCCGACGCGGTGACGATCGACGCCCTCGCGCGGCTCCAGCTCGCCGCGGGGCGCCACGGCTGCCAGGTCCGGCTGAGCCAAGCGTCGAGCGAGCTGCTCGAGCTGCTCGCCTTCATGGGGCTGGCCGACGTTCTGCCGGACTGACGCTACGCGCGCCGAACGGCGCCTCAGGATTAGAACTCCTTTCAGAATGACGCTCGTCGACGGGGTGCGATGGGTGAGTGCGAGGCAAGGACGCAGGGAGCGTGCATAGCACCGCTATGGACGCGACTGAGGACGCGGCCTCGCGCCGCCCAGCGCGGCCCGGCGGCACAGCGTTCATTGTGAAAGGGGTTCTTAGAGCCTGGCGGGGAGGCCGAAGAGCGGGAACAGCCGATCCGTGTCGAGGAAGAACGTGAGCTCGACGATCCGTCCGTCCGCGATCTCGAGCACCTGCAGCGCCCATGGGTCGTGGCCGTCCCCCGATGCGCTCGGCTTGTACTGCCCGAACGCCGGCGAGCCGTTCGCCGTCACGACAGGAATCACCCGCGAGTCGCGGCAGGCGGCGCCTGGTCCGACCCACCAACGGAAGATGTCGTCGCGGCCGTGCAGCCAGAGGTCGTACGGCGGCATGGACTGCGTCGCGTCCTCGTGGATCAGGGACGTGAGCGCGTCCATGTCGTACGCCTCGAACGCCGCGACGTAGCGTGCGAGGAGATCGGCATCCGCCTCGTCCACCGTGGGCGACGGGTCCGCGGCGCTCAGGTCGTTCGCGTCGAGCGTCGCCCGCGCGCGCTGGAGTGCGCTGTTGACGGACGCGACACTCGTTTCGAGAAGCTCCGCGACCTCGGTCGCCTTCCAGCGGAGGACCTCGCAGAGGATCAGCACCGCGCGCTGGCGTGGCGGAAGGTGCTGCAGCGCGGCGACGAACGCGAGCCGGATCGTCTCGCGCGCGACGGCCACCTCCGCGGGATCCGCCTCCGCCGCCGTAAGGAGGCTGTCGGGCATCGGCTCGATCCACGTGACTTCCGGCAGCGTGTTGAGGTTCGCAGCGACAGGCTCGCGCGCAGGCCCGAGATCCATCGGACGGGCGCGGCGCTCCCGCCCGTTCAGCATGTCGAGGCACACGTTCGTCGCGATGCGGTAGAGCCACGAGCGCAGCGCCGCGCGGCCCTCGAAGCGGTCGAAGCTCCGCCAGGCGCGGACGAGCGTGTCCTGCACCGCGTCCTCGGCCTCGAACGGCGAGCCGAGCATGCGGTAGCAGTAGGAGGTGAGCTCCGGCCGATGCTGCTCGAGCCGGTGCTCGAGGTTGCTTGCATCTGGCTTGACCGTGACTGAAGAGTCGTGCATCCCGACCATGGTACGGGGTCAGTCCGATGCGCCGAAGGCAAGGATTGGCGGCCGCCGTGGGCGTTCGCTAGACGCCTTCGGCGAGGCGGGCGTGGCGCAGGGCTTCCCAGAGCAGCTCGAGCGTGTCCGTCAGGCTTCGGACCTCATCCGTGATCCCGGAGCGCCAGAGCTCCTGGCGCTGACGGATAACGGCGTCCATCGCCGCTGTCAAGGCAGCGACGTCATCTCCACATCCGCCGAGCAGGTGGTCGGCCCAAACGGTTCGGAGACGCTCGGCATTCGTCGTCTCGGCGATGAAGCCGCACACTGGGCAGGTAACACTCGGCATCCTCTTCACAGCCCATTCAACCCGTTGAGCGTGCCCGTGGAATGAACCCACCGGCGCCTGACGACCTGTTGAGGGCGAGGTCGGCCGCTGCGAGTGGGCGACCTACGATCCCTCGTGTGCTGTTCACGCCGGCCCGTCACGAGCCCCTTGCGGAGCGGCTCTTCAGCGAGGCGGCCGCGCGGGAGGCCATCGCCCGCATCGCAGCGCGTGCGGAGCGGGAGCTCGACGCGGCAGACGGGCGCTGGCCGCTCGACCGCGCCGATGCACTGAACGCGGATGCACGTCCCGAGAGCGGCCTCTACTGCGGCGCCGCCGGCGTCGCCTGGGCGCTCGACGAGCTAGCCGACGAAGGGTATGTCGCGCCAGGGGTGGTCGACCGCGAGCTCGTCGAGGCGCTGGAGGCCCGGACTCTCGCCGATCCACTTGATCCAGACCTCGGCGTCGACGGGGTCTGGGACGGAGTGGCCGGTGTGCTCGCGGTGGCCGAGCATCGCTGGCCGGAGGCGGCTCGGCGCCGCGACGCTGCTCGCCACAAGCTAAAAGAGGGTCTCGCTCACTCGTCCACCGTCGACCAGGTGACCGCGGCGTTCGCGCGAAGGCCTTGGAGCGAATCGTCCCATTGCCAACCGGGCGAGGGCTGCTCTAGCCCGGCTC
>JBBRYG010000022.1:0-17574 GCA_038237865.1 Gaiellales bacterium
GAGGCTCTCGACCCCAAGTTGCGCGGCCGTGGCTGAGGTGGCTCGACCGGCCACACTTCGCGGCCCATGGCGGCTGCAAACCGGCGCCACGCCGCGTCCTCAGTCGCGCCCGGGCGCGCCGCACGGGCGCGCCCGGCGGCCGTGGGGGGGGGGGTTTTAGCTCGCCCCCGATCCACCAGCGGGTCCCGCCCAACCACGCCACACCAAACCCTCGAGGGTATACCGGGGGAGGTGTTGGAGCGGCGTGGTGCGGCGGGGCCCGATCGTGTTCCGGTGGCCTGCAAAACCCACGCCCCGCACGGACGCTGGGTGCGCCCGTGCTGCGCGCCCGGGCGCGACTGAGGACGCGGCGTGGCGCCGGTTTGCAGCCGCCATGGGCCGCGAAGTGTGGCCGGTCGAGCCACCTCAGCCACGGCCGCGCAACTTGGGGTCGAGAGCCTCGCGCAGCCCGTCGCCGATCAAGTTGAAGCCGAGCACCGAGATCACGATCGCGACGCCCGGGAAGATGGCGAGGAACGGCGCAAGCTGGAGATAGTCGTTCGCGCCGGTCAGCATCGTCCCCCACTCCGGCGTGCCGGGATCCTGCGGACCGAGGCCGAGGAAGGTCAGCGCGGCGACGTCGATGATCGCGGTGGCCATCGCCAGCGTGCCCTGGACGATCACCGGCGAGATCGCGTTCGGGAGGATGTGGGAGAAGAGGATCTGGCGCCGCCTGACCCCGACCGAGCGCGCCGCCAGCACGAAGTCGTTCTCGCGCTGAGACAGGATCGAGCCCCGGAGCAAGCGGGCGAAGATCGGGATGTTGACGACGCCGATCGCGATCATCATCTGGTAGAGGCCGGGCTGGAGCACGGCGACCACGCCGATCGCGAACAACAGCCCCGGAATCGCGAGCATGATGTCCATCAGCCGCATGATCACCCCGTCGACGAAGCCGCCGATGTAGCCGGCGAGCGAGCCTAGCACCATCCCGATCGTGAGCCCGATCGTCACGGACACCAGACCGACGAGCAGGGAATCCCGGGCACCGTAGAGGATGCGCGAGAACTCGTCCTGGCCGAGCAGGTCGACGCCCAGCAAGTGACCCCACGAGGGCCCCGGCGGCTTGCCGGTCGCGACGAGCAGCAGGTTCCCCTCCTTCGGGCCGAACGGCGCGATCAGGGGCGCAAAGATCGCAGCGATGAAGAAGCAGAGGACGAAGAAGCCGCCGACGAGCGCGCCGGGGTTCCGCACCAGGCGGTAGAGGGCCTCACTCCCCAGCCCGCCCTGGGGCGGCTCCAGGGCGAGCTGGGTCGCCTCGAGCTCCGCTATCGACATCTCACGAGTACCGGATCCGCGGGTTGATCACCGCGTAGGAGAGGTCGACCGCGAGGTTGACGAGCACGAAGACGATCGCGAGGAAGAGCACGCCGCCCTGCAGCACCGGATAGTCCCGGTTGAACACGGCGTCTCGAAGCCACGACCCCATGCCCGGAAATGCGAACACCGTCTCCGTGAGCACCGCCCCCGAGAGCAGCAGCCCGGTCTGGAGGCCGATGATCGTGGACACGGGCAGCAACGCGTTTCGGAGCACGTGGCGCCGGTCGACGAAGCGCGGGGCGAGACCCTTTGCGCGCGCGGTCCGGACGTAGTCCTCGTTCTGGACGTCAAGCACCGCCGCGCGGGTGATACGCATGATCACGGCGAGCGGGATCGAGCCCAGCGCGATCGCAGGAAGGACGAGGTGCTTCAGCGTGTCCACGAGCGTGCTCCAGTCGCGCGTCAGGATCGCATCGAGGACGTAGAAGCTGGTCGGATGCTTGACGTCGCTGCGGATGTCGATCCGCCCCACGCTCGGTAACCACCCGAGACGAACGGCGAACACGTACTTCAACAGGATCGCCAGAACGAAGATAGGGATCGATATCCCCAGCAGGGACACCACCAGGCTGACCTGGTCGAAGACGCCTCCGTACCGTTTGGCCGCAAAGAAGCCGAGCGGGATTCCCAGCAGAATGGCGAACAGCATCGCCGCGGCCGCGAGCTCGATCGTCGCCGGGAACCGCTGGCGGATCTCCTTCGTCACGTGCCGGTGCGTCGCGATCGAGACCCCGAAGTCTCCGCGTACGAGCGTGCCGAGGTACGTCCAGTACTGCACGGCGATCGGCTTGTCGAAGCCGTACTGGTGCTTGTAGCGCGCGACGAGCGCCGGGGTCGCCCGCTCGCCGAGGAGCGACTCTGCAGGACTCCCGGGCAGCGCCCGGACCCAGAAGAAGACCAGAATCGAGACGCCGAGGAGGATCGGGACCAGGAGCAGGAGCCGACGGACGAGATACCGCAGCATCTAGTCCGCCGACTCCCTGCTAAGGCCTACTGGCCGCCGAAGTAGACCGGGAGGAAGAAGTCCGTACCGGTCGGGTTCGGGATGTAGCCCTTGACCCTCTTCTGGAAGCCCAGCGCAGGCTTGGAGTGCGCATACGGCACGCCCGGCAGGAACTTCATGATCGTGATGTTCGCCTTCTTGTACAGCGCGGTCCGCTTCGCGATGTTCACCTCGGCCTCAGCCTTGTTGAGGATGCTGAAGATCGCGTTGTTGCGGAAGCCGAACTGCGGGCTGAAGGTCTGGAAGAACGTTCCGACGAAGTTGTCCGGATCGCCGTAGTCGCCCGTCCAGCCGATCAGGTTCAGGTCACCCGCGGAGCCGTCGTTGACCTTCTTGACGTAGTCCGGCCGCCACGGAGCGGTGTGCGGCACGACCTGGAAGCCCGACTTCTCGAGGCTGTTCGAGAACGCCTGGAAGTTGAGCGCCGGGTTCGGCATGTACGGCCGCGAGACGCCGGTCGGGTACCAGAAGTCGACCTTGACCGGCAGCGAGAGGCCGGCCGACCGGAGCAGCGACTTCGCCTTCTCCGGGTTGTAGGGGTACTTCGTCACCTTGTTCGTCCAGCCGAAGATCTGCGGCGGCATGAACTCGTTCGCCACGACCGCGCGGCCGAAGTAGAAAGAGCTCACGACCGACTTGCGGTCGAGACCGTAAGCGACCGCCTGCCGAACCGCCAGCTTGTCGAACGGCGGGCTCTTCTGGTTGATCGTCACGTAGGCGACGTTGAAGGGCGGCCGGTCGAGCGCCTTCAGCTTCGCGTCGCCGCGGATCGAGCCGATGTCCTGCGGGGCCACGAGGTCGTAGCCGTTGACCTCGCCGGTCTTGAGCGCCTGCAGCCTTGCCTCGTTGTTCGAGATCGGCCGGATGATCACCCGGTCGAGCCTCGCCTTCGGCCCCCAGTAGCCGGCGTTCCGGACGAGTACGAGCTTCTCGCCTACCGTCCACTGCTGGAGCTTGAACGGCCCCGTCCCGGTCGGATGGCTGAACGCGTACGAGCCGGTCGGGTAGAAGGTCCCGCTGCGGAGCTCGCCGCTGTTGGCGCCGTACTTCTTCATCGCAGCCGGGCTCTGCATCGCGAACGCAGAGAGCGACAGCGACGGAAGGAACGGCCCGTTGCGGCGCGTGAGCCTCACGATCGCCTTGTACGCGCCGACGGTCTTGCAGCCGCGGTAGAGCGGCGCCGACAGGTCGGCGCTCTCGTTCTTGTGGAACCCGCTGAAGATCGCCTGGTAGTAGTAGGTCGCCGAGGCGTCCTGGAACGGGCCGCTGAAGTTGTACCAGCGGTTGAAGTTCGCGCAGACGGACGCCGAGGTGAAGCGGGTGCCGTCCGTGAACTTGACGCCGCGGCGCAGGGTGAACGCGTACGTCTTCCCGTCGCGGGCGACCGAGTACTTCGTCGCGAGCGCCGGAATGATGTTGGTCGTGCCGGGCTTGATCGAGACGAGGCCCTCGAAGATCTGCTCGGTCACACGGAAGGACTCACCGTCCGACACGAGCGCTGGATCCAGATAGGTCGGATCCGACGCGCCCGCGAAGACGAGAGTCCCGCCCGCGGCCGCCTTGTCCGTCTTGGCTCCAGCCGCGCCGCCGAGCACGAGCGCTGCCCCGAGCGCACCCACCAGTAGGCCGAGCCTGATTCCCTTACCCCTCACATTTTCTCCTTTCGAGCGCACCCCCATGGGAACGCTTCGTCATTCTCTAAGACAGAGGCTTCCGCAACAAGTTAGCTGCGTGTAAACGACGGGGACGGCCTTTCGGCCGCCCCCGTCTAGCTAGGACCGGCGGCTGTCACGCAGCCAGCGAGATCAAGTCGCGCAGAGCCGAGAGGCGGGCGAGCGCCTGGCCCTCGAGCTGGCGAACACGCTCGCGCGTGAGATCGAGCTCGTGGCCGATCGCCTCGAGCGTCCACGGCTCACCCTCGAAGCCGAAGCGCAGCTCGAGAATCCGCCGTTCCCGCTCCGGGAGAGCGTCGAGTGCACGCCGCACGCCCTGGCGCCGGAGCGACTCCTCGGCCTCGTCGAACGGATCTGCGGCTTCGCGGTCGGCGAACAGGTCGCCGAGCTCTCCCTCGTCGTCTGCGCCGACCGTCTGGTTCAGCGAGACTGACGCCTGCGCGGCGCCGAGGGCCTCGTCGACGTGCTGGATCGGGAGGCCGGTGGCCTCGGCGAGCTCTTCCTTCGTCGCCTCGCGACCAAGCTCGACCTCGAGCCGGCGCGCCGCGCGCGAAAGCTTCTGCTGGCGCTCGACGACGTGGACCGGGACGCGGATCGTGCGGGCGTGGTTCGCCACGGCGCGCTGCACCGACTGGCGAATCCACCAGGTCGCGTAGGTCGAGAACTTGTAGCCGCGCCGCCAGTCGAATTTCTCGACCGCACGGTTGAGACCGAGCGTGCCCTCCTGGATCAGGTCCAGGAACGGAACGCCGAGCCCGCGGTAGCCCTTCGCGATCGATACGACGAGCCGCAGGTTCGACTCGATCATGCGCCGCTTGGCGACGGGGTCGCCGCGCTCGATCGCCTTCGCGAGGATGACCTCCTCGTGGGCCGTCAGCAGCTTGTGGCGACCGACGTCGGCGAGGAACAGCTGGAGACTGTCGGCAGAGCCGGAGAGGACATGCGTCTCGGCAGGAGCGGGCTTCTCGGCCTCCTTCTCCTTCTCGGCCTCGGCCTCCGAGGCAGGCTGGCGCACCTCGAGCCCGATTCGCTCGAGCTCGCGGGTCAGCTCCTCGACATCGTGATCGTTCAGCTCGTGCTCGAGCGAGAACGCCTCGAGCTCGGCGGCCTCGAGGTAGCCGCGCTCCTCCGCTCCTTCGACGAGCAGGCGAGCCTGATCGGTGTCAAGCAGTTCGTGCAGCTGATTCTGAGTCAAAGACTTCCTTTCGAACCTACTTTGTGACTACAACCCAACCTTCGCACTCTAGGCGGGATTCCCTCTTTTTTCCAGGGGCTACCGCCCTACCGGGTATCCAACGAAGAGAACGTGAACGGGCTCCTTGTTATTCCGTGGCAGCGGGCTCTTTGGTTTGCGCCCGAACCGGGAAGTCGAACTCGATCTTGTCCTCGTCGTTCAAGACGAGACGCGCTCGAAAAGGTTTGCCACCCTTCGACCGGAAGCCCGACAATACCTCCCGGGTCCGACGTTCCTCGATCAGCTGTCTCGCAATTTCCGGAGTTAACGTGCGCGAGGCGACCCGCTTCCAGACCACGAACCCGCAGCCGGCCTCCTCGCGGCTCTTCCAGCTCGTGCAGCCGTACGCCTTGGAGTTCTCCTTGATGATCTCGCCGCTCGTTGCGCCACAGCGCGGACAGGGCCCGAGCTCGACCCGCTCGGGGCGAAGCTTCTCCTTGTCGAGTGCTGCGATCTGCTCGACGGTCTCGCGCGCGAAGTCGGCGATCCCCTGCATGAACGCGCTGCGGTCGCCCTCGCCGTGCTCGATCTCCGTCAGCTTGTGCTCCCAGTCGCCCGTCAGCTCGGGCGAGGTGAGCTTGTGCTCCTCCAGCATCGTGATCACCTGGAGGCCCTTCGGCGTGGCCTGGAGGTCCTTGCCGACCCGCTCGATGTACTCGCGCCGGATCAGGGTCTCGATCGTCTCGGCGCGCGTCGCTGGCGTCCCGAGGCCGGAATCCTTCATCGCCTCCCGCAGCTCCTCCTCGTCGATCAGCTTGCCGGCCGTCTCCATTGCCGACAGAAGCGTCGCCTCGGTGTAGCGCGGGGGCGGCCTCGTCATCTTGTCCTCGAGCTCGGCCTCCACGCAGCGAACGGTCTGCCCCTGCTCGAGTGCCGGGATCTCAGCCCCTTCGCCTTCGCCTTCGCCTTCCTCGTCCTGCTTCTTCTCGTCGTCCGCCTCGAGCCCGTAGACGGCGCGCCACCCAGCTTCGAGCGTGATCTTGCCCCGCGTCCGGAAGCGCTCCTCCTCGACCACGGTGATCACGGTCGTCCGCGCGTACCGGGCAGGCGGGTGGAACACCGCCAGGAACCTCCGGGCGACCAGGTCGAAGACGCGCCGTTCGTCCGGCGTGAAGGCGCTGACGTCGTGCGCGATGTCCGTCGGGATGATCGCGTGGTGGTCGTCGACCTTCGCGTCGTTGATCACGCGCGCCAGCGGGAGCTGGGCGAGGCCGACCACGTACTCCGCTCCGGCGCGGTAGTCCTCGATCGGCAGAAGGGTCGCGGCCGTCGGCTTCAGCTGCGGGACCAGGTCGCCCGAGAGGAAGCGAGAGGAGGTTCTCGGGTAGGTGAGCGCCTTCTTGCCCTCGTACAGCGACTGCGCGGCCTGGAGCGTGCGCCGCGCGGAGAACCCGAAGCGGCGGTTCGAGTCCCGCTGCAGCGACGTGAGGTCGTACAGAAGCGGCGCGCGCTCGGACTGCTCCTTCCGCTCGAGAGTCTCGACGACGCCGTCCTTCCCTCGGACCTTCTCGACGATCTGGTCGGCGCGGGCGAGCTCGCCGAAGATGCGCGTCTCGTCGCCCTCGAACCACATGCCCTGATAGCGCGGATCGAACGTCGCGGTCACGAGACGGTAGGGCTCCGGCACGAACGCCTGGATCTCGCGTTCGCGCTTCACGATCATCGCCAGCGTCGGCGTCTGAACTCGCCCGAGCGACACGACGCCGCCGACCCAGGCGCGGCCGCGGATCGTGGCCGCGCGCGTGGCGTTCATCCCCACGAGCCAGTCGGCCTCGGAGCGCGATCGAGCGGCCGCCTCCAGGTCGAGCATCTGCTCTCCCGGCCGGAGCTTCTCGAAGCCCTCGCGGATTGCCTGCTTGGTCATCGAGGAGATCCACAGTCGTTCGACCGGCTTGTCCGTACCGGACGTCTCGTAGATGTAGGCGAAGATGAGCTCGCCCTCGCGTCCGGCGTCGCAGGCGTTGATGATCTGATCCACGTCAGCACGCTTGATCAGCTTCAGGATCGCGTTCAGCTGCTTCTTCGACTTGGCGTCTCGGGGCACCAGCTTGAAGCCGTCCGGAGGAACGATCGGGAGGTCGGCGAGCCGCCATTTCTTCCACTTCTCGTCGTACTCCTCAGGCTCGGCCAGCTGGACGAGGTGGCCGACGGCCCAGGTGATCACGTACTCCTCAGACTCGAGATGCGTGTCGCCGTTCTTCTCGAAGGTGCCCGGCAGCGCAGACGCGAGGTCGCGCCCGACGGACGGCTTTTCTGCGATGACGAGGGTCTTTTCCATGCTCAAAACACCTTAGCGAGCGCCACCAAGCGCAGCCTGCCCGGCGATACTTGGCGACGTGCGACCGTCTCCCTTCTATTTCCTGGTCGGCGCCGCGAGCTGGCCTCTGCTGCACGGGGTGTACCGGTTGCGTGCCGACGGTGTTGAGAACATCCCTTCCACGGGCGGGCTCGTTCTCGCTGCGAACCACATCTCGAACTTCGATCCATGGGCGCTCGGGCTGCCGCTTTGGCCGCGCCGCTATCTCCGCTTCATGGCGAAGTCCGAGCTCTACTGGTGGCCGCTGAACCACGTGATCCACGCCGGCGGCGGTTTTCCCGTCCGGCGGGGCGAGAGCGACATGGAGGCGGTCGAGACCGCCATCCGGCTCGCACACGAAGGATATGCCGTGACGATGTTCCCCCAGGGGACGCGTGTCCTGAAGGGGTTGGCCAAGAAACACCAGCCGAAGGGCCACACCGGCGCGGCGAGGATCGCGCTGGAGGCCGGTGTCCCCCTCGTCCCGGCGGCGATCGCAGGGACGGACCGGCTCTCCCGGCTCGAGCGATTGAGAGTTCGCTACGGACACCCGATCGACCTCGCCGGGTACCGCAGTATGGAGCCCCAGGTCGCAGCGCACGAGGCAACCGATCGGTTGATGGCTGAGATCGAGCGCCTCGCGGAGGAATTGTGAGCGGCCCCCTGCTCGTCATCGACGGAGATTCGCTAGCCCACCGCGCCTATCACGCCTTGCCGAAGACCATGCGCCGCGCCGACGGAGGGCCTGGTAACGCGCTGATCGGGTTCTCCAACTTCCTGCTGGGGCTCTGGGACGCGGAGCGACCGCGAGCGGTGCTCGCCGGCTGGGACACACTCGACTCCCCGACCTACCGCCACGAGCTCTTCGAGGGCTACCAGGGCGGCCGCGAGTTCGATGCCGAGCTGCTCGAGCAGCTCGACCTGCTCCCGGAGCTCGTGCGCGCGTTCGGCTTCGCCGCCGCGAAGGCTGCGGGCTATGAGGCCGACGACTTCCTTGCAGCGGCGGTCTCAGGTGAGGAGGCTCGGGGCGGCACGTCCGTCGTTGCGACATCCGACCGGGACGCCTTTCAGCTCGCAAGCTCCCGAACGACGATCCTCCAGCCAATTCGCGGGGTCAGCGAGATCGCGCGGATCGGGCCTGACGAGGTGCGGGAACGGTATGGCGTCCAGCCCTCGCAGGTTCCCGATTTCATCGCTCTGCGCGGTGATCCGTCGGACCGCCTCCCGGGCGCCAAGGGGGTGGGCCCGAAGACGGCCGCGAGCATTCTCGCCGAGCACGACACCCTCGATGCTGCACTGGCGGCCGGTCGCTTCTCCGCGCAGGCGGAGGAACTCCGTGTCTACCGGCGAATTGCGACGCTGGACGCCTCGGCCCCCCTTCCTCCCCTCAGCGATCAGACCCCCGCGTGGGCCGAGGCGTCCACCTTCGCGCGAGGCCTGGGGCTGGCGGCGCTGGCCGACCGAATCTCCGCTCGCACGCGAACCTGATCGGATCGGAGCGGAAGTAGCATGCGATCGTGGACGCCTGGCTGACAGCCGCCCGAGACGCGCTCTCGGCCGAGGCAGGAGTGCCGGCTGCCGAGCTCGACCTGTCCGAGTCCGACGCGCGCGAGCTGCTCGACCTCGCGCGCATCGCCGCGCACACGAGCGGCGACCGGACGAACGCGCCCCTGCTCTGCTACCTCGTCGGCCGGGCGCAGCGCGAACGCGAGCTCGCGGCGCTGGCCGGCGCCGTCCGCCGATCGACGTCCTGACGCACCCGGCGCTCGCGCGCCTCCACCCCACCTTCGGCTATCCCGAGACGCCGGAGCGGATCGGCGTGCTGCTCCAGGCGTTCCCCGGCGCCGGCCAGGTTCGCCCCGCGCCGGCTGCGGCGGCGGCACGATGCCACGACCAGCGCTACCTGGATGTGCTCGCCGGCCTCACCGGGCCGACCTGGGTGGAGTACCCGAACACGATCGCTTCCGAGACGAGCTGGGAAGCGGCCCTGCTGGCGGCTGGAGGAGCGATCGCGGCGGCAGAGCAGGGCGGCTTCGCGCTCGTTCGCCCACCGGGCCACCACGCTCCGGCGAGCGGCGCATTCGGCTTCTGTCTGCTCGACAACGTCGCGATCGCAGCCCGCCATATGCAGGCGGAGCATGGCGTCGCGCGCGTCGCGATCGTGGACTGGGACGTCCATCACGGCAACGGCACCCAGGACATCTTCTGGGAGGACGAGTCGGTCATGTTCGTCTCGCTGCACCAGGCCGGCGTCTTTCCCGGGACCGGCGGCGCGAACGAGCGAACCGACACGGTCGTCAACGTCCCGCTGCCGGCTGGGTCAGGTGACGTCGAGTACCTCGAGGCATTCCGGCAGATCGTCGAGCCCGCGGTGCGCAGATTCGACCCCGAGCTGCTGCTCGTCTCGGCCGGATTCGACGCGCATGAGGAGGAAGACATCTATCTCGTCGACATGCGCGTGACCGCCACAGGGTTCCAAGAGCTGGCACGCCGCTCTGCCTCGCTCGCCCCGCGCGTCGGTGCCGTGCTCGAGGGTGGCTACAACCTCGAGACGCTCCCGCGGCTCGTCGAGGCGGCCCTGCGGGGATTCGACGCAGAACGTACGACGGCCGGCTGAGCCGGCCGTCGAGTCGTTTCGCCACACATCGCTCCGTCCCGGGAGCGCGAAGAAAAAGGAGCTTGCGCTGCAACTATCGGCGGAGATGGCCTCAGCCTGATCGCCCGGCGCTCGGGATTCCACTCACCCAAATTGGGTGAGTCCCGCTGAAGGAGCGCCGGCTAGAGCCGCGCCTGCGCGAGCGCCTCGAGTGCGTCGCGTCGCGACGACACTCCAAGCTTGCGGAGCAGGCTCTTCACGTGCGAGCGGACGGTGTGCTCCGAGATGAAGAGTCGCTTCGCGATCTCGTCCGTGCCGAGATGGTCGTCGAGCAGGAGCAGCACCTCCAGCTCACGAGCCGAAAGCACCGCGGCGATCGAATCCGGCACGCCGGAGCCACGGCTTCCGCCCGAGCGAACCTGCTCGAGGAGGCGTCGCGCCACGGCGCCCGACAGAGCGGCCTCACCCTCGGCGGCGCCCCGCAGGAACTCGACGATGCGGGCCGGCGGCTCGCTCTTCAGCAGGTATCCGGCCGCTCCGCCGCGGATGGCTGCCAGCAGGTTCTCCTCCGTCCCCGACGCCGTGAGCACAACCACCTCGCAGGCGGGAGCGGCTTCGCGCAGGCGCGGAAGCGCCTGAAGCCCGTCGAGCCCGGGCATCGAGAGGTCGAGCAGGATCAGGTCGGGCTGGAGCTGCTCGGCGCAGACGATCGCTTCCCGCCCGTCGGACGCCTCCCCGACGACGTCGAAGCCGTTCTGCTGGAGCAGGGCCGCGAGCGCCGAGCGGGTCAGCGGATGGTCGTCGACGAGAAGGATTCGCTCTGGCATCGATCTTCTTGGGCCTTATCGGCAGGGGTCGATCTGCCGACAACACTGAACATGCGGCAAGACGGCAAGGACGACTTTCAGGCCTGGCTCTGGGGACAGATCCTTCTCTTCGGCCTTCTCGGGGCCTCGCTTTTGCTCTTCCTGACCCACAAGAGCCTCGGAACGCGCTGGTCCCTGCCGGAGCTTCGGCTCGTGCTGCAGACCACCGTCGCCGTCGCCGGAGGGATCATCGCCGTGCTCGCGGGCGTCCGCTTCTCGGTCGAGGGGCGCAGGCTCGACCTTCTGCTCGCGACCGGTTTCTTCCTGGCGTCGGCATCGACTCTCTCCTTCGGCATCGCGCCGCTCCTGGGCAGTCAGCCCCTCCACCGGGCGGAGGGCTGGGCCGGCATCGTGGGTCGACTGGGGGCCTGGGCCCTGATCGCTGCCGCGCCGTTCGCGCGGGGGCGAGCGAAGAGCGGCCAGCGCGCGCTCGGCAACGCCTGCCTGGCCGCCGCGATCTTGCTCCTCCTGGCGTGGACGTCGTTCCGCTCGCTCGGCTCGGCCCTGCCGGCACTGAACCCGCAGGATTCGGACGGTACGCCGCCGCTCCTCACAGGCTCGCTCGCGGCGCAGGCGTTGCTGAACCTGCTTGCCCTGGTTGGCTTCGGGATCCGTTTTCGCGATCGTCGGGACGATCTCGACCGCTGGCTCGGACTCGGTGCGACGCTGATGCTCTTCGCGTCGCTCCACTACCTCTTCACGCCGCTGCTCGGCTCGAGCTACGTCTCGCAGGGCGACTTCCTGCGGGTGCTTGCGTACGGCGTCCTGCTCGTCGGCGCTTGGCGTGCGATCCAGTTCGCGGAGTTCGGCCGGGCGGTCGCCGAGGAACGAGCCCGCGTCGCCCGCGAGATCCATGACGGGCTCGCGCAGTACCTCTTCGCCGTCGCCACCCACGCCACCATGCTGGAGAGCGGCGCGCCGCAAGAAGAGACGATCGCGCGGCTGAAGGAAGCCGCCACGGCCGCCCAGCAGGAGGCGCGGTTCGCGGTGCTGGCGCTTTCGTCCGCGTCCGGGACCGCTCCCTTCGACGCGGCGCTCCGCCGGTACGTCGACTTCCTGACCGCCGACGGTGCCCTGGAGGTGGAGCTCGAGATCGACCCTGCGGTCAAGCTGGCGCCCGACGAGCAGATCGAGGTCTTCCGGATCGTCCAGGAAGGACTCGCGAACGTGCGCAAGCACGCCAATGCGACCTGTGCGGAGGTCGTGATCGGCGATCGGCTCGGCGAGCGGTTCGTCTCGATCAGCGACGACGGCGAGGGGTTCGACGGACAGACGACAGCTGCTGGTCAAGGCCTGAAGAACATCCGCTCCCGCGCGGAGAGCATCGAGGGCGGGTTCAACTTGCAGTCGCGCCCCGGCTCCGGAACCGCGCTCGAAGTGGTCCTTCGAACCTAGGTTCCGTGCCCGCCGAGGGTCGACTCGACCCACGAGGCGGTCGACCGGCTGATGGAATGAAGCTCGAACCTGAGGGCTGCTACCGTGGCGCGCGTGAGCTCCTCTTACCGGCACGAAGCGATGCGGCACACCGGGGCGGGGCGATGAGCGTGGTGGCCGAGCGCGTGCTCGATCCGTCGAGCCGCCCCGAGCGGGACTACGCGGATCTCAAGCGGCGTATCGTCGAGGCCGGCCTCCTCGAGAAGCAGCTTCCGTACTACCTGGTGAAGTTCGCGGTCGCATTCGGCCTCTTCGCGGCGGCGATCCTGGTGACGCTCGTGACGTCCAACTTCGCGGTGCAGATGGCCGGAGCCGTGCTCCTGGCGTTCGCCCTCGGTCAGGGCGGCCTGCTGATGCACGACACCACCCATCGCCAGACGAACCGTCCCGGAACGTTCAACGACTTCCTCAGCCTGCTGACGGGACCCTGCATGCTCGGCATCAGCAGCGAGTGGTGGATCGACAAGCACAACCGGCACCACAGCCACCCGAACCAGCTCGGCCAGGATCCCGACATCGAGATCGGGCTCGCGTTCACTCCCGAGCAGGCACGCGAGGCCAACGGCTTCCTGCGGTTCATCGTCAAGTACCAGGCGTTCTTCTTCTTCCCACTCTTGCTCCTCGAGGCGTTCCATCTCAAGCTCGCCAGCGTCAAGTTCCTGCGGCGAAACCGCTCGCCGCACCGGCTGCTCGAGACACTCCTTCTCAGCGCCCACAACGTGGGCCTCGTCGTTTTTGCGATCTGGGCCCTCGGACCGTGGCGCGCGCTCGCC
This sequence comes from Gaiellales bacterium, assembly GCA_038237865.1. Taxonomy (GTDB): domain Bacteria; phylum Actinomycetota; class Thermoleophilia; order Gaiellales; family Gaiellaceae; genus 3-1-20CM-4-69-9. Next base: position 13,235 of record JBBRYG010000022.1, read on the forward strand.
TTCCTTGGTCTTTCGCACGCGCTCACCGGCCTCTACGTCGGCGCGATCTTCGCTCCGAACCACAAGGGGATGGAGATGCTGGAGGAGGACACGCCACTCGACTTCTTCCGACGTCAGGTGATCACGGCGCGGAACGTCCGCCGTTCCTGGTTCAACGACATGTGGTACGGCGGGCTCAACTACCAGATCGAGCACCACCTCTTCCCGAACATGCCGCGGAACAGGCTGGGAGAGGCGCAACGGATAGTCAGGGCATTCTGCCGGGAACGTGGCGTCCCGTATCACGAAACTGGAATGCTCCGGTCCTACAAAGAGGTCTTGCAGGGCCTCCACGCGTCGAGCGCACCATTGCGCGAGCCGCATCTCTCCGCGTCCTAGGGCGCGCCGACCCGGCGCCCCGCGCTCATGCATCCGTTCTACGCGTTCATGAGTCCGATCGCCATTCCCCTCGCGCGCGGCCCTTACCGGATGCGCGTGCGCGGCTTCGACCGGGTTCCCCGCACGGGTGGTTTCGTCCTCGTCTCCAACCACTGGTCGAATGTCGACCCGTGGATCCTGTCGATCCCGTTCTTTCCCCGACGCTCGCTTCGCTTCCTTGCCAAGGCGGAGCTGTTCACGCCGTTCCTGAAACCGCTGCTCGAGTGGTCCGGTGCTTTCCCCGTCCGGCGTGGGGAAGGCGACGTCGAAGCCTTCAAGACCGCAGTTCGTCTCGTCCGAGCCGGCGAGATCCTGCTCGTCTTCCCGCAGGCGCACCGGCAGCCTCCGGGTGAGATGCAGCGGCAGCAGGCTCAGATCCACGCCGGCGCGGCGCGGATCGCGCTCGCCGCGGGCGCGCCGATCGTTCCCGCGGCGATCACAGGAACGGACCGGCTCCGAAAGCTCGGGCCGATCCGCGTTGCCTACGGGCCTCCCGACACAATGGAGGATCTGCGTTCCTTGCCGAGCCGCAAGGCCGCGGACGCGGCGATCGGCCGCACGATGGAGCGGATCTACGAGCTGTACGCGACGCTCTGACCTTCCTTGGGTTGGCTGGAAGGCAAAGTTGGCGGCTTGTCTCAGTATCCAAACTTCATCTGATAAAGTTGGGTATAAGAGATGGCAACCAAACTTAAGGAACAATCACAGCGAGGACGACTGGTCGACCGCCACTGGGAGGCGCGCGCAGGGGCTCTCGGCGGCCGCAGCGCTAGGCGCGGCTTCACCTATCAAGCCTACGTGCCGGCTGAGATCGCAGCCGACGACTTCCTGCTCGGCTCGCACGTCGCCGCCGCAGCTGCGAACGCGGAGCAGGCCTGCCGGGAGCTGAACGACGACCCGCCCGCGCTCGCCAACCTCGAAGCGCTCGCCCGACAGCTTCTCCGCGCCGAGTCGGTGGCGTCGTCGCGCATCGAGGGCCTCGTGCTCTCGCACCGGCGCCTCGCGAACGCGGCCTTCTCGGCGGATGCCCGCGACATCACGGCCCAGAGCGTCCTGGCCAACATCGCCGCCCTCGAACGCGCCGTCGCTCTTGCGAGCGAGGTCGACGAGCTCACGCGCGAGCATCTGCTCGAGGTCCATCGTCTCCTCTTTGCAGGCACCCGCGCCGAGCACCTTGGCGGGCTGCTCCGCGAGGAGCAGAACTGGATTGGCGGCGCGGCGTCAAGCCCACGCAACGCGGAGTTCATCCCTCCGCCGCACGAGCTCGTTCGTGACCTGCTCGATGATCTCTGCGCGTTCTGCAACCGCGAGGACGCCCCTGCCGTGATCCAAGCGGCGATCGCGCACGCCCAGTTCGAGACGATTCACCCGTTCCACGACGGCAACGGCCGTGTCGGCAGAGCCCTGATTCTGACCATCTTCCGCCGACGCGGAATCGCACCGAGGTACCTCCCGCCCGTGAGTCTTGCCCTTGGCGGCGAGGCCGACCGGTACGTCGCCGCGTTGACGAGCTGGCGCAACGGCGACGAAGAGGACTGGTACACGGTCTTCGCTAATGCCGTCCACCGGTCGTCGACCGGTGGACGCGCGTTCGCCGGTCATGTCGCGGACTTGCAGCGCAGTTGGATCGAGCAAGCGGGTAGCCCACGCCGCAACTCCGGTCCGCTGCGCCTGATCGAGCTGCTGCCCGCACAGCCGATCATCAACGTGAAGACCGCCGCGCAGCTACTCGGAGGGACCGAGGAGCGCGCACGCCAGGCGATCCTCCGCCTCGAGCAGGCGGGAGTGCTCCGGCAAACGGCGGTCGGGCGCCGTAACCGCGCCTGGGAGTGCGTGGGCCTGTTCGACCTGCTCGACCACTTCGAGCGCGAGCTAGGGTTTTCTCCGTAGCAGGCCTGTAAGCCAGAGTGTCGTCAGCGATCCCCGCGGGAGCCAGGAACTGCTCGGCTACAAGCACCTCGACTCCAGCGCTACACGCGCGTGAACGCGCACGAGCTGCGAGGAGCGATCAAGCGGCTCCGCGGGGTCGGCTGACAGGTGGCCGAGCCTGGGTTTTCATCGACTCCCGTTTTCTCGCCGGTAGACAAGAAAGCGCGCATGGATCGCAACGGACCCATACTTGATAAGCGTTCGGCTCAAATGAAACGATATATTCTCAAATGAGTGATATGCTTATCCGCATCATGGACCTCTCGAGGCCTTGGGCGCTGATCCGTTCGCCAATCGACATTGAGGTGTTGCTCGTGCTTCGCGGGACCACGCGTCCGCTGACGGGACGTGAGGTCGCCCGCCTTGTACGAGCCGGTTCGCAGCCAGCGGTCAACGCTGCCCTTCGACGTCTGGCCGAGGAAGGTCTCGTGCAGGCGGAGGAAGCCGGAAACGCCTACCTGCACACGTTCAACCGGGAGCATCTCGCGGCCCCGGCCGTCGAACTGCTGGCGGGCATCCGCACGGAGTTCGAGCGCCGGCTGCGCGCCGAGATCGCCGAGTGGAAGCTCGCCCCCATACACGTCTCGATCTTCGGCTCGGCCGCCCGCGGCGACGGCGATACCCGCAGCGACATCGACGTCTTCGTCGTGCGACCGGCCGATGTCTCTGAGGACGACCCCGGCTGGCGAGAGGAGTTGGACCGGCTTTCCGACCACGTCTACGACTGGACCGGCAACCGCGCTGCGGTCTCCGAGGTCTCAGCCGCCGACGTGCGCCGGCTTCGTCGCGAGCGCCCCCCCGTCGTCGAGGAGCTGCGCCAAGACGCGATCACCCTCGCCGGCCCGACGCCCGCCGAACTCCTCGGAACGTCGAAGTGACGAAGCAGGGCGGCCGCACCCAGCCCTGCGATCGCACGCACGCACGCACGCGCCTTGAGAATGCGCAGAAGTCGTTGGAGGTCGCCGAGTTGACAGCTGGCGAAGAGGCGCTTCCAGCCTCCCGAAGCGTCGCCGCGGCGCTCGCGGTGCTTTCGGGAATCGCAGCCGCGGATGCTGCGTGCTGCGCCGCGCTCGGCCGCCGCTCGCGCGGCGAGGATCATCGCGAAGCCGCGGCTCTGCTCCGCCAGATCGTCCCGGCTGGAGACCGAGCCGCCAAGACCTTGATCGAGCTGCTCAACCTGAAGGACACGGCGCAGTACGGGCTCATCCCGATCACACGACGCGAGCTGACGACGACGCTACGCCGGGCGAGGACTCTGCTCGACTTCGCCAGCGAGATCCTGCGCCGATAGGTCACCGACCGTAGAAAAAGCCATTTTTCCAGAGCTTTTACGTAGCAGGCGCGGCGTCAACCAGAGCAAGCGCGTGACGCCGCATACGTTGCGTCACGTGTTCGCCTCCGAGCTCCTGACGGCGGGCGCGAACCTGCGTCAGATCCAGGAGGCTCGGCCACAAGCACTTCGACTCGACGCAGCGCGCTACGTGCACGTAACTGCCCATGGGCTGCGCGGCGCCGTAAAAGGCTGCAATGGACCGGGGCGGAACTTGGCAGCGCGCAAACCACGTCGCCATAGCCGCGCCGGTGAGCCTCAGATCACGTCGGCGCTACGCCGGACCGCTTGCATGCTGCGGCCGTTTACCAATTTCGAGGGCTGGGCAGTGGATCCTTTTACCGACGAATGAAGGGGCGTCCATCGTTTGCAAGGCACACATGGGAGCTGGTGCTGGCAGGCGGCGAGGGCGCCCTCCATCCTTGAGAGGGGAGCACCGATGAGACGCAGCCTACGGGCCGCCGCGCTCAGCCTTGGCGCAGTCGTCCTCGCACTCGTCCTTACCGCGAGCGGCGGCAAGAGCGCGAGCACGATCACGGTCTGGGCCATGGGCGCAGAGGGCGACAAGCTCGACCAGATCGCCAAGGACTTCATGGCCAAGAACCCGAGCATCAAGGTCAACGTGACTCCGGTCTCGTGGGACGTCGCCCACGACAAGATCATC
>JBBRYG010000023.1:0-17423 GCA_038237865.1 Gaiellales bacterium
ACCGCCGCCGCTTTGGGGCCCGGAATCCCGTTCGTTCCGGGCTCTATCTCCGGTTTGGTGGGCCTGTTCACCTTATACACGCGGGCCATGGGCGCCGCTCGGGGGGCCCGCCTCCTGGCCGCGGGGGCTTTGCCCGCGCGTCCGTCTGAAATGACCGGTCGAGCCGACGACGGAGAGCGCTTCGGCGACGAACCATCTCCCTGTTACCGCTGCCTCTTCCCCACCCCGCCGCCGCCGGAGCTTGCGCCCTCGTGTGCCGAGGGCGGCGTTCTCGGTGTGCTCCCGGGCGTGATCGGCTCGCTCCAGGCGAGCGAGACGCTCAAGCTCGTGCTCGGGATCGGAGATCCGCTCGTTGGGCGGCTGCTGCTCTTCGACGCACAAGCCGCGGAGTTCAACGAGGTCTCGATCCGGCGCGATCCGAATTGCCCGGTGTGCGGTGATCATCCGACGATCACGGAGTACGTCGACTACGTCGAGTTCTGCAGCGGCGCGCGGGAGCCGGCATGAACGTTGTGCGGATCCCTCCGACTCTTCGCTCCGAGGTCGGCGGCGCGCGCCAGGTCGAGGCCGACGGCGACACCGTGCGCGAGCTGCTCGACGACCTGATGGAACGCTTCCCGCCGCTGCGTCAGCAGCTGGTCGAAGACGACGAGGTCGCGCCGTACGTCAACGTCTACCTCGAGGGCGAGGACGTCCGCACCCTCGACGGCCTCGACACCGAGGTGCGGCCCGGCTCGACCGTGATTCTCCTACCGGCGATGGCCGGTGGCTAAGAACACGCGGGTCGCACAGAACCTCCTCTCGCTCGTCGGCAACACCCCGCTCGTCGAGCTGACACCGGTCGGCGCGACCCGCATCTACGCGAAACTCGAAGGCCAGAATCCAACCGGGTCGATCAAGGACCGCGTCGCGAAGGAGATGATCGAGGCCGCCGAAGCGGCGGGCGAGTTGGAGCCGGGCCGCCACCTCCTCGAGCCTACGAGCGGCAACACGGGTATCTCGCTGGCGCTCGTGGCGAAGCTCAAGGGCTATCCGCTCACATGCGTGATGCCCGAGAACGCGACCGACGAGCGCAAGCGCCTCCTCCGCCTCTATGGCGCGCGGATCGTCTTTTCCGCGCCGGAAGAGGGCTCGAACGGTGCGGTGCGGCTCGCGCTCCGCCTGGCCGAGGAGGATCCGCGGTACTTCATGCCCTTCCAGTACGGGAACGCCGCCAACCCGCGCGCCCACTACGACGGGACCGGAGCAGAGATCGCAGAGGCGCTGGACCGCGTGGACGTGCTCGTCGCCGGTCTCGGCACGGGCGGCACGCTGATGGGTACCGGTGCAAGGCTCCGGGAGCAGTTTCCGGAGCTCGTCGTCGCCGCAGCCGAGCCGCTTCCGGGCGACCCGGTGATGGGCCTGCGATCGCTCGACGACGGCTATGTGCCGCCGATTCTCGACGTCACGAAGCTGGACCGGAAGCTGCTCGTCTCGAACGAAGAGTCGATCGCCGCGGTTCGCCGCCTGCTCGACGAAGACGGCGTCTTCGCGGGCGTCTCATCCGGGGCCGTCGTCCACGTCGCACGAAAGCTCGCGGCGGAGCTCGACGGCGCGACCGTCGTCGCAGTCCTCGCCGACGGCGGCTGGAAGTACCTGTCCGCCGATTTCTGGGACGCCGAGGACGTCGAGACGTCGATGGAGCGAACGGTCTGGTGGTAGTCCCACCGGAGGTGCGCGACGCCCTCGTCGCGCACTCGGAAGCCGAGGCTCCGAACGAAGCTTGCGGGCTCGTTCTCTTCCGGGACGGCCACGCCGAGCGCTACGAGCCGGCCCGCAACGCTGCTGCCTCTCCGTACCGCTTCGAGCTGGCCCTCGACGACCCGGAGCTGTGGTTCGCCGAGGACGACGGGTACGAGCTCGCGGTCTTCCACTCCCACCTCTCGTCACCAGCGCGCCCGTCCCGAACGGACGTGGAGAACATCGGCCTGTGGGCCGGCAAACCGTACCTGATCTATTCCGTCCGAAAAAACGATCTGGCCGGCTACCGGATCACGGGCGGCGGCGAGATCGTCGCCCTCGACCTGAGCTAGACCCGAAACGATCCGTGCATCGAGATTGCATGCGGATCGCAGGCGTACTTATAGGTGCCCTTCTTCAGCGTGATCGTGAACGTCTTGTTTCCGACGGACGTGATCCCGGTGGTCTTCTTCACGCCCGGCCCCGTCAGATGGAAATTGTGGATGTTCGACTTGTCGTGGATGAGCAACGTGTATTTGCCCGGCTTCAGCGTCGTGACCTTCTTGCCGCCCTTGGTGAGCGTGATCGTGAAGCCCGGCCCGACGGTTCCGACGAGCTTCGGCAGCGCAGCGCCGGCCGGCGCGACGGCGACCGTGAGCACGGCGACGGCGGCAGCGAGCGCGAAGTGAATGCGAAACATTGTTTCTCCTTGGTGGACGTTTCCGACCCTCGGAATACCGGCAGAAGCGACGGCCGGATTCTTCGTCCCCATGGTAGCCCGCACGTGTCAGGCGAGGGCGCGTGCGGGGTCCGGCCTCGATCCGCTCGGGCTGTAGCCGAACCGCCGGGCGAGCGACAGGCAGTGCTCGTCGATGATCTCCCGCTCTCGCGCGCTGAGCTCGAGCGGGTCGTGATCGGGCCCGACCGGGTACCACTTGTGATCGCCGGGAAGCGTGGCGAACGGCAGAGCCTGACCTTCAGCAGGAATCATCTCCGAGTCGAACTCCAGCTGGAGGAAGCCACACAGACCGCGTATGACCCGTTCCGGATCGGAGAGGAAGTCCTCGAAGCGGACCGTGGTGAAGTTGGGCACCTGCGCGCCGTCCGCGAGCGCGAGCCGGTACGAGTTCGCCCAGTGCTCGGCAGCGAGCTGTAGCCTGTGCTCGTCCGGGACCTCGCGCGCGAAGGGCTGCTGCTTCCGCCGGATCGAGCGCGGGCAGAAGACGTAGGGATCGCGGACGACGAGGACGAAGAACGGATCGCAATCGCGCAGGAGCGCCCGGACGTAGGCGACGCGGACCGTATTTGTGTGCGTCTTGTCCAGGAAACGCGCCGAGCCCGGGTCGTGCGCATAGACGGCGACGTGCTCGCGCAGGAGCCGCTTGAACTGCTCTGCGTCCGCGGGTGTGGCTTCGGCAGCGGTGCGGCGGTACCCGAGGAGCAGCTCGTCGGAGGCGTAGATTGCGTTGTGCATCGTCCCGTACAGAGGATGCTCGAGGTCCGAGCGGAACTTGCAGTGCCAGAGGGACGGCGGCAGACGTCGCATACGGTTGCGCACGATGCCTAGCTCGTCGGTTCCGGTCAGGTGGCCCGAGTTGCCGCTCATCGACACGACCACACGATTCCGGCGCAGGCAGCGGCCGATCAGCGTGTCCCCACCGGTCTGGAGCCCGAGCAGGAAGATCGGCCGGTCGAGCGGGATCGCGTCGACGGAGCTCAGGCGCCGGCGCAGGGAGTAGCGCCAGCGGTCGCGATGGTAGAGCCGGATCAGCTTGATCGCAACGTCGTGCGCCTTCGAGCCGGTGGTGCCACCGGCATCGGAGAAGAGATACTCGAGCCCTGGGGGACGGAACCGGCGGCGCTGCGGCACTCGGCGCGAGCCTAGCTGTCGGCCCGCGAATCGGCGTCGAGCAGATCCGCCTGGAGCTCGTCGCGCTCGGCACCGTCGCGTTCGCGCTGGTCCCGGCGCCGCTCGAAGGTGACCGAGAGGCGGTTGATCCGCGACCCCTCGACGTCGAGGATGTCGAAGCGCAGGCCGTCGTGCGAGATGTCGTCGCCGACCTCGGGCTGACGGCCGAGCACCCCGAACACGAATCCGGCGACCGTGTGGTAGTCCTCGAGCGGTAACGAGGTGCGGAAACGCTCGTTGAAGTCGTCGATCGGGAAGGTGCCGTCGATGCGAATCGTGTCGTCGTCGACCTCCTCGATCGACTCGTCCGGGAGGTCGAACTCGTCCTCGATCTCGCCGACGATCTCTTCAAGGAGATCTTCGAGCGTAACGATCCCCTCCATCTCGCCGTATTCGTCCACCACGATCGCCATGTGCTGGTTCGCACGGCGGAACTCCGTCAGGAGCGCGGCCAGGTCCTTCGTCTCGGGGACGATGTGGGCGGGGCGGATCAGCTCCTCCACCTTCACCTCGGCCATCCCACGGTCCCGTAGCGCCCTGAAGAGGTCGCGGACGTGGAGGATCCCGACCACCTGATCGAGCGTCTCGCGGTAGACCGGATAGCGCGTGTACGGGGAGTCCATCACCGCTTCGAGGCACTGCTCCGGCGGCAGGTCGATCGAGAGCGCCACGACCTCGGGCCGCGGCACCATCACGCTCGAGGCTTCCTTGTCGGCAAAGTCGAAGACCTTGTAGAGCATCTCCTGCTCCTGCTGCTCGATCTCGCCGTGCTCGGTCGACTGCGAGACGAGCATCCGGAGCTCCGCCTCCGAGTGGACGGAGCCCCCTTCGCCGGGCGGATCGAGGTGGAGCAGCCGCAGCACGACCTCGGTCGAGCGCTGAAGAACCCAGATCAGCGGCCGGAAGGCGATGAAGAAGAAGCGGACCGGCGCGGACACGGCCAGCGCGGTCCCTTCGGGATGGCCTAGCGCGACGCCCTTCGGCACGAGCTCGCCGATCACGACGTGGAAGAAGGTCAGGATCAGATAGGCGAGTGCGATCGCCAGCAACGTCGCCATGACCGGGTCGAACGCGTCCGCAAGCGCCTGCTCGCCGAGGGCCCCGATGGCGAGGGAGGTCAGCGTGACGCCGAGCTGCATCGCCGAGATGAACCGCGGCGGATCGGACGTGATCCGCAGGACGTCGCGCGCGCGCCGGTTGCCCTGGTGGTGCAGCTCGACGATCCGCGTCCGCCGCGCGGTGACGAGGCCGTACTCGGCCGCGACGAAGAAGGCGTTCAGCAGAATCAGAACGCCGACGGCGATGAGCTCGACGAAAAGGCTCACGACCCGACCCCCAGGCCGTTGGTACTAGGCGGGATCTCGTCGTCCAACTGGACGGGAAGTATAGGTCACGAGCCGGTCGTCTCCCCCGCGGGCGGCGCGGCCCTCGCAGACCAGCCGCTCGAGGTGGGACAGCGTCTCTGCGACGGCGAAACGCCGCTGGGTCGGAGCGAGGTCCGAGCCGAAGAGCGCCAGCGAGACCTCGTAGCCGCTGCGCGGCTCGGCGGCGAGCGAGTAGGCGCACGCGTCGAGGCGGTTGCGGTGGTGCTTGAGTAGCTTCCTCGCCCGGCCTGCGGGATCGTGCAGAGGGTCACCGTGCCCCGGATAGACGACTCTCGGCGCCAGGTCGATTGTCCGCTGGAGCGAGCGGATGTAGTCGCCGAGCGGGTCGGGCCGGCTCTCGGGGTAGAGACCGACGGCAGGCGAGATCCGCTCGAGTAGATGGTCGCCGCCGATCAGCACGCCGTCCCGAAGGAAGCCGGTGTGGCCGTCGGCGTGGCCCGGAAGCTCGATCGCCTCCCAGCCGCCGACCAGGTCGCCTTCCTCCAGCAGCTCAGGATCCGGCGAGTAGCGGATGAACGGCGCGAACGCATGGCCCTGCACGATCAGCTCGTCGGCCACCGGCGCCGGGACGCCATGAGAACGGAACCACGCGGCGATCCGCTCCGGCCAGTCGTGAGAGCCCCAGACGCGCTCGCACTGGGCGTAGTCGAGCTTCCCCTGCGAAACGCGCGCGCCGGTCGCCTTCGAGGCGGCCGCGGCACCGCCGACGTGGTCCGGATGAAAGTGCGTGATCGCGATCCGCTCGACCTCCAGCTCTCCCCAGGGCACGGCGCCCAGGCCGAGCCCGGTGTCGAAGAGCGTCCCGTCGATCACGTAGCAGTGCACGTGCCGCGGGCCGGTCGGGAGCGGGAGTGTGACGCGGCGGACCCCGTCTTCGAGCTCTACGAACGTCTGTTCGATACTCTCCGAGTTGACCATGCGCGTCGAGTATCGCGAGGAACCGTGCAAGAGCGCGCTCAACCCGGTGAAGGGGATGGGCTTTCAGTGGTCCCTGAATCCGTACATGGGCTGCGTTCACCGCTGCACGTTCTGTTACGTGCGCCACTTCGAGCGGCGCTCGGATCGCCCATCGGACAACCGCTACGGCACGTCGATCCGCGTCAAGACGAACATCGCCGAGGTCCTGGGCCGCGAGCTGGCGCGCGTCTCCTGGGTGCCCGGACAGGTGGCGATCGGCGCCGCGACCGACCCCTACCAGCCGGTCGAGGGGCGCTATCGGCTCACGCGAGCCTGCATCGAGGTGCTCGGGCGCGCCGCCAACCCGTTCTCGATCATCACTCGAGGCCCGATGATCGTCCGCGACCTCGACGTGCTCGCGGAATCGGCGCGCAGGACGAAGGTGAGCGTCACGTTCTCGATCCCGACCCTCGACGAGGAGGTCTGGCGGAAGACCGAGCCGTCCACGGCCCATCCGCGCCAGCGACTACGCGCACTCAAGGCGCTCGTGGACGCAGGCATCGAGGTTGGGGTCGGAATGGCGCCCATCCTTCCGGGTGTCTCGGATCGGCCGGAGCAGCTCCGCGAGGTCGTCCGGGCCGCGCGCGAGGCGGGCGCCACCGGGATCTGGGCCAACCTCCTCTTCCTGCGGCCCGGGACACGGGAGCACTTCCTCGAGCACCTCGCCGAGGACTGGCCCGAGCAGCTTCGGCACTACGATCGGTTGTACGCGGGACGCGCGTATCTCGGCGCCGAGGAGTCGAATCCGGTCCGTAACGTCGTTCGGGATCTTGCTCGCGAATACGGCGTCCGCGACCGCCGCGCGGTGAGACTCGAACCCGAGCCCGAGCCTGTGCAGCTCGCCTTGAGCCTCTAACGCCGGTTTCCCCACTACAATCCCGCCCACCTTGGAGAGCGAGACCCCCCAGCCGGCCGAGATCACCTGCCTGATCGTGGATGACCATGAGGTCGTGCGCGAGGGGCTACGCCTGTCGTTGTCCCGGGCGCCGCACATCCGCGTGATCGGCGAGGCCTCCGACGGCGCGAGCGCGGTCGCCCTGGCCGAGCGCAGGCGGCCCAACGTGATAATCATGGACGTCCGGATGCCGGGCATGGACGGGCTCGAGGCGACGAAGCAGCTGACGGAAAAGGTGCCCGACTCGGCCGTCCTGATCTTCACCGCCTACAGCGAGCGCTCGCTACTCGGCCGCGGCCTCGAGTCGGGCGCGAAGGGCTACATCCTCAAGGAGGCGCCGCACCAGACCCTGCTGCGAGCGATCGAGAAGGTCGCCGCCGGCGAGGGCTATGTCGACCCGGCGCTGATGCCGGCCTTCCTGACCGGCAAGGACAAGGACGACATGCTGACCGGGCGGGAGCGCGAGATCCTGCAGCTGCTCGCCGACGGAATGTCCAACCAGGACGTGGCCGCCAAGCTCTTCATCAGCCAGGAGACGGTCAAGAGCCACGTCCGCCACATCCTGGCCAAGCTCGAGGCCGACACGCGGACGCAGGCGGTGGCCATTGCGCTTCGCGAAGCGATCATCGACTGAGGCGCCGCTTATCGCGGCGCCTCTAGTTAGGACCCCGGGGACACGACTCTGCTCGTGCGTCCGGGTGAGGTGAGCCGCCGGACAAGCTTCCTTGGCGTTGCCTTCGCGGCCGCGATGGTGCTCGCAGTCGTCGGGCTCGGCACCGGGAGCCAGACGCTCACCGCGGTCGGGCTCGCCTGCGCCGTGGTGATCGGGGCGCTCTTCGCCGCCTACTTGATCGTCGCCGAGCGGCGACGGCACAAGGCCGCCGAGGCGGAGCTGACGACCGAGGCTCGCTTCCTGGAGTCGCTGGTCGACTCGCTCGGAGCGATCGCGGAGTCGAGTGACGTGCTCGAGCAGACCCGGCGCGAGGCTGAACGGCTTTTCGGTTCCCACGCGCGCCTGCTGGCCTCCTCGGAGCGACCGCGGCGGGCACCTGCTGAGAACGCCGTGATCGTGCCGGTCAAGGTTCGCGAGGAGGAGATCGGCGTCCTCCGGCTGACGCGTGACACCCCGTTCAGTCGAGACGACGTCGTGAGGGCGACCGTCCTCGCCGACTTCGCGGCCCGCGTGCAGGAGAACGCGCGCCTGCTCGAGGAGGCCCAGGTACGCGAGGCCGAGCGGTCACGGCTCACCGAGCAGCTGATCACCGCCGAGCAGGACGAGCGCCGGCGACTCGCGAACGAGCTGCACGACGGAGCCGTCCAGTCGCTGTCCGGAATCGCGCTCCTGCTCGACGCCGGGCTGAACTCGATCGAGGAGGAACGGGCGGATGAGGCGCAGGAGATCATCGGTCGCGCGCTCGATCGGCATCGCGCGACGATCAAGCAGCTGCGCGACCTCTCGTTCAACCTCGAGCCGGTCGTCCTGCGCGACCAGGGCTTTGGGCCGGCGGTCCGCGCCCTGACCGACCAGATCGGAATCGCCCATCAGGTGCGCGTCGACGTCGACGTCGAGCCCGCCGAGGCGCTCGCCGAGCAGACCCAGGCCGCGCTCTACCAGATCATCCGCGAGGCGCTCAACCAGGCGGTCCGCCGCGGACCTCCCCAGAGCGTCTCGGTCATGGTCCGACGCACCGAAGAGGGCGGGATCGAGGCGACGGTCGCAGACGACGCCCCCGGCGAGCGGCGCCGGCGGACACTCGAGGAGCTCGAGGAGCGCGCGCGCACGCTCAACGGCCACCTCCGTGTCGAGGGGAGCGCCGACGGAGGAACGAGCGTCGTCGTCGTCCTTCCACCGTATGTGACCGCTGGATAAAGTCCGACCGTGGCCGAGGACAAGCATCTGCTCTTCGTGTCGAAGCCCACCGGCTACGAGCTGCGCGAGGCGGACGGCGAGCCACCCGCAGTCGGCTCCGAGATCGAGGCGGACGAGGGCACGCTGCTCGTGACGAAGGTCGCCCCGTCTCCGCTGCCGAATGACTCGAGACCTTGTGCGTACCTCCAAGGTGTTCAGTGACCCAAGTTTCGGGCTTGGGACGATCACCTGGGCGCAGCCCAGATGATCTTTCTGCGGCGCCGCCGAGTCGGCGCCTTGACCCGAGACCTTGTGCGTATCTGCAGGCGGTCTGACTGAAGCTCGAAGGCGTCCATCACGTCACCGCGATCACGGGCGACGCGCCCGGAAACGTCGACTACTACGCGCGGGTGCTCGGACTTCGACTCGTGAAGAAGACGGTCAACCAGGACGACCCGACCGTCTACCACCTCTTCTACGCCGATGAGCTCGGGAGCGCGGGCAGCGACATCACCTTCTTCGAGTACCCCGGGGCTCCCCCAGGAGCGGCGGGTGCCGGGATGGTTCACCGCGTCGTCTGGCGCGTCGCGTCCGGCGAGGCTCTCGATTTCTGGGAGAGGCGCCTCCGCGATGAAGGGACCGACGCCGCGCGCGACGGGTCGACGCTCACCTTCAAAGATCCCGAAGGACTCGAGCACGCGCTCGTCCTCGACCAGAGCGGAGATCCTCCGTTGCGCGCCGAGACACCCGGGATTCCGTCCGAGCACGCGCTGCGGGGCTTCGCCGGTGTTCGTGCGTTCACGCGCGACGCACCGCAGAGCGAACGGTTCCTCGAAGACGCGCTCGAGTTCGAGCCCCGCGGCGAGGACGCATGGGAAGCACGCGGCGGCCAGCGAGGCGGTTTCTATGCATACGACCGGGCTGAGCGCCTCGGGCGTCCGGGAGCCGGGACGGTGCACCACGTCGCCTGGGCATCGACGATGGACGACCATGAGACCTGGCGAGAGCGCGTGGCGAAGGCCGGCGGATCGCCGACGCCGGTGATCGACCGCTTCTACTTCCGCTCGATCTACTTCCGCGAGCCGAGCGGCGTCCTGTTCGAGATCGCGACGCTCGGACCGGGCTTTACCTCCGACGAGCCGCTCAAGACTCTCGGCGAGGCGCTCTCGCTCCCGCCGGACTTCGAGCACCTGCGCGACCGGCTCGAGCCCGAGCTCACGCCGCTGCCCGATCCTCGGGCGACGCCCTCCGCTACCTGACCGCGCTCTCCGCCGCGATCCGGCCGAGGACGAGCGCCGCGGCCAGGCCGCTCGCATAGCCTCCGGTCGAGAGACCGCCGACGTCGGCGCCGGCCGCGAAGAGGCCGTCAGCGCCTACGACCCTCGCCCGCTCGTCGACGCAGAGACCGCCGATCGTGTGCGTGATCCCGGGCTTGACGCGCACGGCGATCCGCGCGCCCGAGGGGGCCGGAAACGGAAGCTCGGCCGGGTCGACAGCCGTCGGCGCGAGGGCCACCATCTCGGCGACGGTTCGATCGCGTACGCGCTCCGCGAGCGCGCCGTCGTCGAGGACGTACCAGGCCCGTGCCCCCGGTTGCCGCGCGGTCGCCTGCACAAGGTCGTTCTCGGACCACGAGATCTCGCGCTGGAAGAACTCCTCGCCCCGCTCGTTGAAGACGCGCGCGAACCGGCCGTAGAGCTGGGCCGCGGGCACGAAGTCCGCCTCGCCGAAGTCGGCATCGGGCATGTTCCTGCCGTAGAACTCGTCCATCCCCCCCGAGAGTGAGCCGCCCCGCTCGATCGCGATGCGGAGACCATCGCCCGCGCTCCACGGGTTCGCGCGCAGACGGAGCGGCGCCGCCGGGCGGACGTGCTCCTGGACGAGCGCGGGATCCCCCTGGAACCCCCCAGTACAGAGAATCGTCGCGAGACCTTGTAACACTGTGTTACTTGGCTGTCCGAGGCGTATGTTCCGGGCCGCGCTGACCAGGACATCCGTCAGGCCGCGCGGATCGAACCGCTTCCCGACCGTCCTGGGATTGCCGGTCTCGTGGGCGACAACCGGGGCCCCGAGCGACTCGAGCCATGCGATGTCCTCGCCGAGACGCTCCCAGACGAGTCGCTGAAGCGCCTCGTCGCCGGTCGGGCACTCGGCGCGGTAGTCCTCCCAGTCGCGATAGCGCCAGATCACGCAGCTGGAGACGAGCATCGAGCCGCCCGGGCGGTCGCCCCGCTCGAGCACCATGGGCGCCGCACCGAGCTCGCGGGCCCGCACCGCCGCGCACAGGCCGGCCATTCCGGCGCCCAGGATGGTTACGTCAGCGCGAATCCGGGCTTGTGCTCGACGTACTCGACCCGGACGCGGTCGGGCCCCCAGACGAAGACGGCGCGCGTGTTGGCCGCGTCGACGACGTTGTCGACGATCCCGAGCTCCTCGGCCTCCGCGATGTGCTCGTCGGCAGAGTCGACGAGAACGGCAAGGTGGTTCAGGAGCGGCTTCTCCGGGTTCCCCGGGTCGCCCGGATGGAACTCGACGTACGCACCGCCCACCTCGACCCGCGGGTGGCCGTCATCGCTCGGGTCGGCCGCCGCGAACCCGAGCTGGAGATAGTCGCGCGCAGTCTGCTCGGGCTCGGCGGAGAAGATCGCGACATGGTCGAGGTCGTAGTCGACGTCGGTCGGGGCCTCGACCAGCCGCACGCGAATGTCTTGCCCGAGCTCGATCTCCGCGGACGCGCCCTCGGGGAGCTGCCGACGCGCCTCTTCGAGGTCCGAGACCCGCAGGGCGACGTGCTTGACTGCGCCGCGCTCACGCGGGCCTTCGGCATCGAAGAACGTCAGCTTTCCCCGGCGGGCATTCGAGCCGACGAGCGTGAAGTTCTCCTGGCGGTCGATCACGTGCATGCCGAGGTGCGCGGTGGCGTGGTCGACCAACGGGTCGCGATCGGCGACCCAGAAAGCGACGTGATCGAGCGTCTTCGGCTTCATTCGGCGAGCGTACCCGTGAAACCAAGGCCTCAGTCGACCTACTTCTTCCGGTCGACGGCATGCTGGAGCTGCGGCTTGCTCATCTTCGAGCGCCCGGCGACGTTCATCCGCTTGGCCTCGTTGTAGAGCTGCTCCTTCGTGCGGCCCTTCGGGCGGGCGGTTCCCGACCGCTGGCCGCCACGCTGCCCGGAAGACATGTCCGTCCGCGACAGCTTGGACGAGGACTTCGCCTCCCCGGATCGCGCGCGCTCCTTGTTGACGGTGCGAGCGGCGATCTCCTTCGCCTTCTTGGTCGAGCGGCCCTGCTTCTGCTCCGAATCCTTGACGTGCTCGTACTGTCGCTCGCGCTTCGCGCTCCAGGCTTTCTGCGGCATGAGGTTCCTCCCTTTGGCGATGGGCTCGAGGGTAATCCCCTTTGAGAGCTGTCTTACACCGCCGCGCGTCAAGACATCGGGGTCGCCGCTCTAGGTAGGGCGAGCAGACATTTCGCCGCCGGAGCCGGGCTCCCGGCATGGGGGAAACCATGTTTCCCCCATGAGCCCCCTCCTTCTTGTCGGCGCTCCCATGAACGTGAGGTGTCGCTACGGCGGGAGCGCGGTCCCGCCTCCGCACCGCCACCGGCTCTTGCCCAAGCCAGAAAAAACCAGCTCGGACCCAAAGCCACCCGCCGCCGGAGCCGGGCTCCGCCCGGCGGGAGGAACAGACAAAGAGACCGCCCGAACCCGGGCAACCCGTGGCCGGCTCCGACCCCGAGCGGGCCGCGCCACCGCGGTCAAGGAAGGGGCTCATGGGGGAACCAGGGGTTCCCCCGCCTAGAACGGTTTCTAAACGAAGGTCGAGCGGGTCGACCGGTCAGTTCAGACGGACACCCGGGCAGAGCCCGCAGGTCCTGACGGTCGGCACCGGCAAGCGGCGCCTATTCCAGCGGTGGGTTCTGGACGTTGTGCTCGGTGGCGTACTCGTTCGTCAGCTGGTTGACGACGTCCATGTCCCCGTAGGCGTAGTTGATCTTGACGAATGGCTCCCACTTGTCGGGAAGGGCGTCCTCCGGGAAAATCGCCTCGACGGGGCACTCGGGCTCACACGCGCCGCAGTCGATGCACTCCTCGGGGTCGATCACGAGGATGCGGTCCGCCTCGTGGATGCAGTCGACGGGGCACACGTCTACGCAAGACTTGTCTTTGATGTCGATACACGGCTCGGCGATGATGTACGTCATCGAGCGGGCTACTCTACCGGCGCTACGAGCTCCTCTACCAGCAGGGCCGCTCGCTCCTGGAGCGCGTTCTTGACCACGACCTGGTCGAACCCGGCCTCGTGCGCGCGGCGCAGCCCGGCGGTGTCCGTATGGCCTCCGAATCCGAGAATCGGGACGTCCGGGTAGGCGTCGGCAACCTCCTCCGGATCGACCCTCCCGATGTCCGCGATCACGAGCTCCGGCCAGTCGACACTGTCGGTGGTGACGAGGTGATGGCCCGCCAACAGAGCCTCCAGCTTTCCGCGGAAGAAGACATCGACCCCACACAGCAGGATCGTCGCCACGGCCGGAGGGTAGCGCCATGGCAGTGCTCGCTCAAGGGAGCCCGCTCGCGGTGAGTCTCGAGCGCGGCCTCGAATTGATCCGAGCGGGCGAGTACTTCGCTGCGCACGAGGAGCTGGAGGAGCTCTGGCGGCAGGCGGCCGCCGGTGAGCGCGACTTCTTCCAGGGACTCGTGCACGTCGCAGTCGCCTGGTACCAGGCCGGCCGGGGACGGAGGGTCGGAACGGCACGCCAGCTGGCAAAGGCGGTGCATCGCCTCGAGCCTTATGCACCAGCCCACCGGGGCGTCGAGCTCGCGCCGCTGCTCGCCCAGTTGCGCGAGTTGGCGGAGGCAGGATCGCTGCTCCTGCCGCCTCCCAGGATTTAGATCCCCTCGAGCCCGACAGCTTCGAATGCGCGGTTCAGGTAGACGCGGATCCACCAGAAGCGATCGAAGAAGAGCAGCAGGCCGAGGACGAGAAGGACGGCGCCGCTCGCTGCGGTGATCACGCGGTAGCGGTCCCGGACCCAGCGAAACGCGCCCATCGCCCGGGCATACGCGACGCCCGCAAGCAGGAATGCGGCGCCGAGGCCGGCCGAGTAGGCCGCGAGCAGGACCGCGCCGCGCAGCACCGTGCTCGAGTCGCCCGCGAGGACCAGGATGCCGGCGAGCACGGGCCCGATGCAGGGTGCCGCGCAGACGGCGAAGGCCGCGCCGAGGAGGGCACTCGAGCCGCGTTTGCGGGCCCCCGTCAAGAGGCCTGGCGCGACGAGCCGGTCGGGCCAGGGAAGCAGGTGGAGGAAGGCGAGCCCGATCACGACAAGGAGGAGGCCCGCGATCTGGGACTGGGTGCGCGCGTCGACGATGCGCGCGATCGAGGCGGCCGCGACGCCAAGAGCGACGAAGACGACCGTGAAGCCGAGGATGAAAGGCATGCTCGCGGCGGCGACGCGCCGGCCCACCCGCGGGGCCCCGAGCCGGTCGGCCTCGACAGCGGAGACGGCGGACAGGTAGCCGGGGACGAGCGGGAGGACGCACGGCGTCACGACGGAGAGCAGGCCGGCCAGGAACGCGACGGGGATCCGACCGAGCACTTCAGGCGTCGAAGCGGGCCAGCTCGTCGTCCAGCCGGCGCTCGAGGAGCGGGTCGAGCCCAACTCTGCCGCCCTCCGGCGGATCCGGGTCCCGCCCTCGAGACCAGCGCCACGCGCCGGCGCCCACAAGAGCGGCGGCTCCGAGGATCCCGGCCATCGGCACCCACCACGCAAGGAGGTCGAACCCCTTGCGGGGGGGGGCTGCGAGGATGCGGGGACCGAACTCCGCGACGAGGGCGCCCTTGATCTCCGACCTCGTGTCCCCTGCGCGGATCCGCTCCTGGATGAAGCCCTCGATCCGGCGCGCGATCGGCGAGCTCGACTGATCGAGTGTCGTCCCGCAGACCGGGCACATCACCTCCCCCTCGAGCTCGGACAACGACGGATGGCCTTCGCTCGCCCACGCAGGCGCGGCAAGCGCGAGCGTCAGGAGGGCGAGGGCGACCGGTCTCACGACGTCCGGGCGAGCGCCAGCTCGACGCCGCGGCGGAAGATCTCGGCGTTCTGCCCTTCCTGGATCGCGCCCTCGATGTGCTCGCCCACGAGCCGGCCGTTCCGGTCGACGAAGAAGGTCTCGGGGAAACCGCTGATGCCGTAGTTCGAGAGCGTCGATCCGTTCGCGTCGCGGACGAGCGGGTACGTCAGTCCGAATCGCCGGGCGAAGCGGCGCGCGTCCCGCTCGAAGTCCTGGGCGTCGATCCCCACGACGACGAGCCCCCGGCCACGGTTCCTTTTCCAGGCCGCCTCGAGCTTGCGCGCTTCCTTCTTGCACGGCACGCACCACGACGCCCAGAAGTTCAGGACGACGCCCTTGCCCCGCAGCGAGGCAAGATCGAGCTCGCCGCTTCCGTCGAGGCGCTGGAGCGAGAAGGCGGGCGCCTTCCCGGAGGTCGGCCGTCCGTGCGCTGTCGCGACGCGCCAGATCAGGAGGCCGAGAAGTCCCGCGACGAGGAGAACCGAGAGCGCCTGGACCGTGAGGCGAGCCGGCCGCGCCATCAGTGCGGGAGGATGAAGACCGTCGTTCCGACGTCGATGTGGTTGAAGAGCCACTCGGCCTCGGAGATGCGCATCCGGATGCAGCCGTGCGACGCGGAGTAGCCGATCGAGGCGGCGTCCGGCGTGCCGTGGATCCCCACTCCAGGTGAGGTCAGCCCCATCCAGCGAGTCCCGAGCGGGTTCCCGAGGCCCGGAGGAATCGGCTTCTGCCCCTTCGCCCAGGGGGAGTCCGGCGGATACCACCACGGGTTTTTCCACTTGACGGCGATCGCGAAGCGGCCGAGCGGCGTCGGGTAGGCGCTCTGGCCGGTGGCGACGCCGAAGACACGCTGGTACTTCGTCCCGCGGTAGAGGAAGAGCCGATTCTGCCCACGATGAATGACGAGCACGGAGCCGAAGCCCCGCCGAGTGAGCTTCGGCTTCAGCTTGCGCTGGACCAGGACGATCGTCTCGCGAGCCGCGGGGCTGAGGGCCGCGAGAACGTCTCGAACGGCGCGGCGCTGGTCGAGCCGCAGGCCGGCTCGCTCCCTGGAGAGCCACGGCCGGCCGTGCCGGAGAAACAGCCTCGTGTCGGCAGCGTCACGGTCGTAACGCCTGGCCAGGCCCGCGACGAAGACGGCCGTCTGGCGGGCGTCGGTCGCGATCCCGAGCGGCACGTTCGTGCCCGCGGCGGCCAAAAGGGCCCGGTCGACGGCCTTCTGGGTTCCCGCCGCGGCGTCGAGGACATCGGGCGTGACGAGCACGCGCGTGTTGCCGATCACAAGCTCGAGCGGCGCTCCGAAAGCCCGGGTGACCGCCGCCAGCGCGGCCTCGGGCGCGAGTCCTGCCACCGCGACTCCGGCGATCGTCACACCGCTCGCGATCGTCGCGGCCGCCGTCGTGCCGGTGGTGGTGGTCGTCGTCGTCGCCGGCGGAGGGGTTCCGGCGGCCAGGACCACGGCTGCCAGCAGGCCGGCGGCGACCAGGCCCGAGACCGTCAGGAGCGGAAAGATGACCCGTTTCACAGCTGCAAGCCCGCAAAGATGCGCGGGTCATTCGTGATGATACCGTCGACGCCCGACTCGACCAGGCGCCTGGCCAGGGACGGCTCGTCCACCGTCCAGACGTAGACGGCCGCGCCCTCCCCGTGTGCCTCGTCGATCGCCGCGGGAGAGCAAACCGAGTGGTGGAGCGTCGCCGCCTGCGCATCCGCGGCCCGAAGAAGGCCGGGAAGGCGCCGCGGAAGCGACGAGCCGATCGCGGCGAGCGTTCGGCGCACGACCGGTGCCAGCGGGCCACGTTTCGAAATCCCGAACCGGTCGCGCGGCAGCGTGTACGACCGAGGGACATCCGGGGCGAGCTCTGCCATCCGGCGCAGGGCCGCCGCGTCGAACCCACTCACCCACGTGCGCTCAGCGACGTCCGCGCGACGGATCGCCTCCACGACGGCCTGTTCGATCCCTCGGCGCTTGAGGTCGATCTGGAGCCCGACGCCCGGCAGGCGCTCCGCACAGAACTCGAGCGCCTCGTCGAAGGTGGGCAGCCCCGGTGCATGTCGGCGCAGCTGCTCGAGCGACCGTCGACGCACCTGGCCGCGCGCGGCGCCGTGACTCACCTCCCTCAGGCGGTTGGAGTGCGCAACGACGAGCGATCCGTCGACGAGATCGAGGACGTCGAACTCGAGCATGTCGCAACCGAGCTCGACCGCGAGCTGGAGCGACGCGAGCGTATTCTCGGGCGCCAGCGCCGCGGCGCCCCGGTGGCCGACGCGCGCAAAGGCGCCCGGCGCCCGTCGGAGCTCGATCAACGCGAACGCGGTTTCATGTTCGCGATCCCTTCCCCGAGGCCGAGGTGGCTTTGCCGCCTCGGCCGCTCAACGCACAACCTAGGTCCCGGCCCCATCGTCCCCGCGACGTCGAACCACGACCACAGCGCAATCGTCCGCCAGCTCACCGCCGGCCCAGGCATCGCTCGCGATGCCGTCCCCGAGGCCGAGGTGGCTTTGCCGCCTCGGCCTCTCAACGCACAACCTAGGTCCCGGCCCCATCGTCCCCGCGACGTCGAACCACGACCACAGCGCAATCGTCCGCCAGCTCACCGCCGGCCCAGGCATCGCTCGCGATGCCGTCCCCG
>JBBRYG010000024.1:0-15753 GCA_038237865.1 Gaiellales bacterium
CGCCGGGTCGGTGAGCTCGGCGAGAGCGGTGTGTTTGGCGACGTCATGGCTGGTGAGCGGGTGACGCGTTGACCGACGGCGGCAGGTGCCTCGAGGATTTCGCGGTCGGCGACGTGTATCGCAGCCGCCTCGGGCGGACGATCTCCGAGACGGACAACACGTGGTTCACGCTGCTGACGATGAATACGAACCAGATGCACTTCAATGCGCCCTACGCCGCGCGCACCGAGTTCGGGGAGCGGCTCGTCGTCTCGACGCTCACGCTCGCCGTGGTTCTAGGCCTTTCCGTCGCCGACACGAGCGAGAACGCGGTCGCGAATCTGGGGTGGGGTGACATCCGGCTGCCCAAGCCGGTCCTCGCAGGCGACACACTCTGGGCCGAGTCCGAGGTGCTGACCGTGCGGGAGTCGAAGTCACGCCCGGGCTGTGGCGTCGTCGGCATCCGCACGCGCGGTATCAATCAGCGCGCCGAGGTCGTGATCGAGTTCACGCGGAGCTTCATGATCTTCAAGCGCTCGACGCTCGACGCCCTCGACGTGTTTCCGACGACAGACGCCGAATGGACCGTCTCGTAACGGCGGTCACCGGCACCTCTGGATCGCATCAGATTCTGAAGATGCGCTCCGCGTTGCCCGAGAAGAGGGCCGTTTGCTCGGCCGGCGTGAAGTCCGACAGGATCGTCTCGTACGCGTCGAGCACGTCGCCGTAGGAGCTGTAGAGTCGATCCACCGGCCAGTTCGTCCCGAGCACGCAACGCTCGACGCCGAACGCCTCGATGCTGGCGCGCACCCAGGGCCGGATCGACTCGACCGTCCAGGCGTTGTCGCACATCCCGAGCCCCGAGATCTTGCAGAGCACGTTCGGCGCTCCGGCCGCGGACTCCATTCCCTTGCGCCAGTTGGCGAAGTACTCGTCGTCGCGCGCCCGCGGGAAGCCGGCGTGATCCATGCAGAGGAGGACGCCTTTCTGCGTCTCCGCAACCTCACGAACCTTGCCCATGCTCTCCCAGGTCGTGTCGAGACAGAAGACGAGATCGTGCTCGGCGAGCAGTCCGAGGCCGCGCTGCCAGGCGGGGTCCATCAGGTAGTCGCCCTGACCGAAGTCGCGGATCCCCCGGATGTTCGCGTACTCCAGGTGCCGCTCGATCGTTTGCTCGGCGTCCGCTCCGGCAAGGTCGCAGTGCGCCACGATGCCGTGCGGGAACCCCGTGGCGTCCGCTTGGGCCTGGAGCCACTTCGTCTCCTCGACGGGATCGTCGATCCCGATCGCCGCCTGCACGTGGACGATCTTGGCGACGTTCTGAAAGCGGGTCTCGGCGATGAACTCATCCGCCGAGTAGCGGAGCACCTTGAGGCCGTCGATGTTCCCGAGGACTGGGTGGACCCAGTCTGGCTCGAGCCAGGCGTAACGGAGGGCCGGATCCTTCAGATCCCAGAAGTGCACGTGCGTATCGACGAACGGCCGCTGCGCCATGGCTCCGCCCCTTCTGGTGACGACTCGGAGCCGAACGTATCACGCTATGTATCGGGGCAGCGACTACCGAGGGAGAGCCGCGCGAGCGTGAGGCGGCACCTTGCTGCTGGAAACGATTCGAGGTACAGTCGGCCCCCCGGACGCTCCCGAGAAAGGATCCACTGGATGAGCCTTGTCTCCGATCCGGACGACCAGACTTCGATCTCCTTCGTGCCATCGATCGGGCGCCGGGCACGGGTCGACTCGTGGGAAGAGCAGAAGATCTCGACGTACCGGAAAGTGCGCGACGCGATCACCGGCGAGCGGTGGGACGACGCCGCCCGTCTGACCAACTACTTCGTCGACGAGGGCAAGGTCTGCTTCTCGATCTACCGGCAGTGGATCCCCGATCTGAACGCCTTCCTGCGAGAGAACGGCGTCGCTCCGGAAGAGCTCGAGCGGGTGAACGAGGAGATCGTCGCCAAGCTCGCCTTTCCGGACGGGACGCCCTGGAATGCGTACGAGCAGTGGGACCGGTTCCTCACGTCGGTGGAAGCCGCGGTGCGCGCGATTCATCGCGAGAGCAAGGAGGAGGCTCTCCGGCTGTTCGACGCCGCGAAGGAAACCTGGCGGCGCTGCCACGACCGGGACGTCGACCACACCTACGGCCTGATGAGCGAGATCGTCGCGCGTTGCGGCGAGTCCTCGATCGGAGCGATGTGGGACAAGGTGATCGTGCCGCTCTTCTCCTGGCGCTACGACAAATTCGACATCGACAAGAACTCCTGGGACGATGCGCTGTACACGCTCATGCTGGTCGCCTGCGAGGCGATGCGCGGGCACCTCGTCGGGCCGGAGCGCACCGGAGACTTCGAGCTGATCGAGACCGACGACCGCTTCATCCTGCGTTTCGACCCCTGCGGCTCGGGGGGCCGGACGATTCGCGGTGACCCGATCGAGGGGACGCCGCCGCGCATGGAGGCCCCGTACAACTGGACGGTCAGCTCGGAGCCTCATCCCTGGAACCACGGGGAGAAGGGGATCTGCCACTACTGCACGCATTGCATCCGGCTGATGGAGGAGATGCCGATGGATCGCTTCGGCTACCCGGTCCGGGTTGTCGACCCGCCGCACTACGGGCAGCGAGACGAGAGCGGGAACCTCGAGAAGTGCCAGTGGCAGATGTTCAAGGACCCGACGAAGGTGCCGCAGGAGTACTACGAGCGCGTCGGCCGGGTAAGGCCCGAGCGGTTCGGCTCGAAGGCGCACGGGGCCGCGGAGCTGCTCCCGGTCACCGGCATGCCGGGCGCAGGCTGAGCTCGTAAGTGGAGAACAAGGTCGAGCTCGGCCTCGAGGGCCGCGGAGCGTTCGTCACGGGCGGCGCCGGAGGCATCGGTCGCGAGGTCGCGCGCGCACTCGCGCGCGCAGGGGCCAGGGTCGCGGTGGTGGACGTCGACCAGGCTGCTTGCGACGCGGTCGTGAGCGAGCTCGCCCGCCCCGCCGAGCACCTGGCGCTCGGGGCGGACCTGGTCGACCTCTCCACGCATCGGCCGTTGCTCGAGCGGGCCGTTTCGGTGTTCGAGCGACTCGACATCCTCGTCTGCCTCGCCGCGGTCCTCCGCCGCCGGGCCAGTATCGACGAGGTGACCGAGGACGACTGGGATGCGCAGCACTCGATCAACCTCAAGTCCGTCTTCTTCTTGAACCGTGCCGCCGCCACCATCTTCCGCGAGGCGGGTCGAGGCGGGCGGATCATCAACTTCTCCTCGCAGGGCTGGTGGACGGGCGGCTTCGGCGGCTCGGTGGTCTACGCGGCGAGCAAGGGCGGGGTCGTGTCCATGAGCCGCGGCCTCGCACGGACGTTGGCGCCCTACGGCATCACCGTCAACACGGTCTCGCCAGGCGCGGCGGACACGAGCATGATGCGGAGCGGCATGACCGAGCAGGGCCTGCAGGCTTTCGTCGACACGATCCCGCTCGGGCGCATGGCCGAGCCGTCCGAGGTCGCCTCGGTCGTTCTCTTTCTCGCCTCCGACCTGGCGGGTTACGTGACCGGCGCGACGATGAACGTCAGCGGCGGCCAGCTGATGTATTGAGCACGATCAGGGTCAGCGGGCTCGACCGGCGGGTCGCCCTGGTGACGGGAGCGGCGCGCGGCATCGGACTCGCCATCGCCGAGACGCTGCGAGATCAGGGAGCTCGGGTGATCGCTGCGGACCTCGAGCCGGCTTCCATCGACGGCATCACGCCTCTGGTGATGAACGTCGCCGACGAGGGTGCCGTCGGTGAAGGTTTCGCCGAGATCGAGCGCACGCACGGCCCAGTCGAGGTGCTGGTCCTGAACGCCGGGCTCTTCGTCGTCGAGGAGCTGGAGGCGACCTCGCTCGAGTCTTGGCAGCGGACGATCGACGTCAACCTCACCGGTTCGTTCCTCTGCGCCAGGCGAGCGTTGCCGCACATGCGCGAGGCGGGCTGGGGGAGGGTGGTGGCGATCGGGTCGTCCGCCGGGAAGACGGGGGGATCCAAGTCGATGGCTGCGTACGCGGCCTCGAAGGCGGGTGTGATGGCCCTGGCGAAGTCGATCGCGAGCGAGTACGCGAGCTTCGGCATCACCTCCAACGCCCTCGCGCCGGCGCTCATCGATACGCCGATGCTCGCCGGCATCGCCGACCTCGCATCGCGGATTCCCGTTGGACGGCTGGGCCGGCCGCAAGACGTCGCCGACCTCGTCGCCTTCCTGGCCTCTGAGCACGCCGGGTACATCACGGGAGAGGTCGTCGACGTGAACGGCGGCTTCCTGATCGACTAATGGCCCATCGTCGATCGCGGCCTCGGGTCACGTTGTTCCAGCCCTACTGGGACTTCTGGGAAGCGGTGGTGCCGTTCGACCTGCGCGGCGATCGCGACCGGCTCGCGGGCGAGGTGCGGTCGCGACTCGATGTCGAGTGGGTCGAGCAGGAGCAGGCGGAGTGCATCCTCGTGCTGGAGACGATGGCGACGCCGCCGGCGTGGACGCTGGCAGAGCTTCCCGACCTCCCGCTCGTTGTCTTCGCAGCGCATCGCCGCTCGCGCGTCCCGGAGTCGTTCGACCACGCCGCGATCACGACGGAGGGTGCGACGGTCGGAACGCCGATGCTTACGAGCGTCCTCGTGCGGGAGCGGCGTCCCTTCGAGCTCGTAGTCGGCCGGATCGATGACCCGGCCGTGCTCGGCGAGGTGCTGAGCGCAGTTCGCGGAGCCGCCGCCGCGACGCGGCTTCGAGGTGCGCGCATCGCCCGCGTCGGCTCGCCCCAGAACGGCTATGCCTGCGTGGATACTCCCAGCGAGCTGTTGTCCGCGAGACTCGGCGTCGAGGTCGTCCAGCTCGCCGCCGCCGAGGTGAAGGCGGCCTTCGACGCCGTCCCGGAAGCGCGTACACGCGAGCTGCTCGACGAGACCAGGCAGCTCTACTCCGTCGAGGTCGAAGACGAGGGGCTGACCCGCTCCATCCGCGCCGCGGCGGCGATCGAGGATCTCGTCGCGACCCACGAGCTCGACGCGGGCGCGATGAACTGCCACGTCCCGGAGATACGGTTCGGCGGGATCGCCGTGACGCCGTGCTTCGGGCTGGGCCGCTCGGCGAGCCGGGGGGTTCCCTGGTCGTGCACGGGCGACGTCCTCACCGCGGTGGCGCTCTTCGTCAGCAAGGCACTAGGCGGGGCCGCGCAGTACCACGAGCTCGAGACGTACGACTACGAGACGGGGGAGTTCGTTCTAGCGAGCTCGGGGGAGCACGATCTGGACCTCGCGCCCGGAGCTCGGCCGGCCCTGGTGAAGAACGCGTGGTTCGCCGGCGACGACTGCACGGGCGTCTGCGCGTGCTTCTCTGCCCCGGCCGGCCCTGCGACCCTGCTCGCCCTCGCCGACATCGGCGGCGACTACCGCCTGATCGCGGCCGAGGGCGCCTTCAGCGGGCGGTCGTTCCCGTCGACCGGAACCGCCAACGGCGCCTTCCGCTTCGACCGCGGGCTCGAGGGCTGGACGACGTGGTGCCGGTTGGGGGCGAATCATCATTCATCCGCGACTCCCGGTTCGCTCGCTGCGGCGGCGGCCGCCTGCGCCCGGTTCGTCGGCATCTCGCACGGCGTCGCCTGACCATGCGCGCCGTCCTCCTTCCCGCCGTCGATGCGCCGCTCCAGCTCGTCGAGCGCGAGGACCCGCTGCCCGGCCCGGGAGAGGCGCGCGTCCGGATCGAGGCCTGCGGGGTCTGCGGGTCTGATCTCTTTCTCCAGAAGGGGGGCTTCGGCGCCGACAAGCTTCCGGTGGTGCCGGGGCACGAGGCGGCCGGCGTCGTCGATCGGGTCGGGGCCGGAGTGACCGAGGTGTCCCCGGGGGACCAGGTCGCGATCTACTACATCGAGAACGTGGCGGATGCGCCGCGGCCGAACCTCGGGCCGGCTGTCCGGCGGATGGGCGTCGACGTCGACGGGGCCTTCGCGGAGTACGTCGTGCGGCCGGTGTCGACGCTGATCCGGCCGTCGCGCTGGATCCCACCCGCGACGCTTGCGGTGCTCACCGATGCTGTCGGGACCGCCTACCACGCGCTTGCGCGGATCGCCGAGGTGAAGCCGACGGACACCGTTGCGGTGCTGGGCGTCGGCGGCGTGGGCTCGAACGCCGTCCAGATCGCCAAGACCTTCGGCGCCCGGGTCGTCGCAATCACGCGTTCCGCGGAGAAGCGGGCGCTGGCGCGTAGCCTGGGAGCCGACGAGGCCGTCTCGCTCGCTGACGCGCTTGACGCGATCGGCCAAGACGGGGCCGACGTGGTCGTTCAGTGCGCCGCATCCGCGGCGATGGACGAGGCGGCGATCGGGCTGGCCGGCTATGCCGGTCGTGTCGTCTTCGTCGCGACGACTCCGTATTCGTTCCAGACCCGGGCGAGCACGCTCGTCTGGAGGGAGCTCTCGCTCCTCGGATCGCGCGGCTTTACCGTCGCCGATATCGAGGACGTGATCGACCTCTACCTGGCGCGGAAGATCTCCACCGAGCACCTGACCGCCGCGATCCGGCCGCTCGAGGAGGCGAACGAGGCGCTCGATGACCTGCGAGCCGGCCGCGTCATGCGATCCGTGCTGGTTCCGTAGCCCGCCCTCTGGAGCGTAGGTCTCTACCCGGGTGCGCTCGTGCGGGCGGCTCAGACGGAGCGCGGGCGAGCCCGCACTCCTGAGGTCGGCACCGCAAGCGGAGCCTAGAGCGTGGGTCTCGACTCGGGTGCGCTCGTGCGGTCGTTTCAGACGGAGCGCGGGCAAGCCCGCACTCCTGAGGTCGGCACCGCAAGCGGAGCCTAGGCGACTCCGACGGCGCCCCTGAAAAGCGGCATGCCCTCGACTCCGACCTCGACCCGGAGCAGGTTTCCGTTCAGCGGCACCTCGGCGGACGTGGTGTCGAAGACTCCCATGTCCGTGATATAGACCGCCGTTCCGCCGAAGACGATGTTGAGGGGGACACCGCCGGTCGCGACGAAGCCCTTGTGCGTTCCGTCGGGGCCGAGCACGTCGATGCCGCCCGAGCTGACCGTCGTGATCCAGAGATCGCCGTTCACGGCGACCTTGAGCCCGTCCGGGATGTGCCCTTCGGCGAGCGTGCACAACTCCTCCTTCGACCCGCCGGGCCGCCGCCGCAGCACCTTCAACGTGTAGGACTCGACCCAGACGAGCGAACCGTCGGCCTCCGCGACGATTCCGTTCGGGTAGACGTGATCGAGCTCCTCGACCACCTCGCCCTTGCCGCTCGCGTCGAGCGCGAAGATGTAGCCGGGATGCGGCTTCGTTTCTGGCTCCCAATCGCCGGAGTCAGTGAAGTAGAGGCGCCCGTCTGACCCGAAGGTGAGGTCGTTCGGGCCGTTGAAGCGAATGCCCTCGATCTCGGTCGCGACGATCTCCACCTCTCCATCCATCGACGCGCGCTGGATGGAGGGCGGGCGGTACTCCGGCGCCTTCCAGGCGCCCACGTTCGGCGTCTGCGTCACATAGACGTAGCCGTCGGAACCGAGCATGCAGGCGTTCGGCCCGCCCCCGGTGTGCGCAAAGGTCGACTTGCCCTTGCCCTCCTCCCACACTCCGAGCTCGCTGAAGTACGTGTTCGCGAAGACGACGCGCCCGTCGGGCAGGACGTACGGCCCCTCGGGATGTCCGAGCCCGGTGACGAGCACCTCGGTCGGCCCATGCTCCATCTGCTCCTCCTCCGCTCTCACCAGGTGACGAGGCCACCCGAGAAGTTGATCGACTGCCCGGTCATGTACGCCGCCTCGTCCGAGAGCAGGAACCAGATCAGGCCGGCGCACTCCTCCGGCGAGCTGCCCCGTCCGAGCGGCACCGCGGCGGTGCGGGCATCGCTCAGCTGCTCCGCGGTCAGGTCGCGCAGTGGGGCGACCTCCGCGAGCACGCGGTCCTGCATCGGCGTGTCGACGATTCCCGGGCAGACCGCGTTCACGCGGATGCGGCGAGACGCGAACGCATATGCGAACGAGCGCGTAATCGAGGTCACCGTCGTCTTCGATGCTGCGTAGATCGCGACCTCGACGGTACTCGCGAGCTTGGCGGAGCTCGACGATAAGTTCACGATCGCACCGCCGTCACGTAAGCGGGCTCCGAGCCGCTGGCAGAGGAAGAACACGGCCTCCGCGTTGACCGCGAAGATCTCGCGCCAGTCCTCGAGGGTGAACTCGAGAATCGGCTTGATCCTGATGATTCCGGCCGAGTTGACGAGGTAGTCGGCTCCGTCTCCCGCGGCGACGATCCGGTCGCGATCGCCCTCGTCGGCGAGGTCTGCCACGAGCACGGAGGCTCCCGCCGCGGCCAGCGGCTGCAGCCCGGCGGCGTCCCGATCGACCGCGATCACGTCCACCCCCTCCCGCAAGAGACGCTCGGCGGCGGCGCGACCGATGCCGCTCGCGGCTCCCGTAACTACCCCTCGCCGTCCCATTGTCCTCCCCAGATCGGTCCGGCGCCAAGCCAAGCAGACGGCCCTCCCTAAATCAATCCTCCGGCCGCTATTGCCTCTCGGAATCGGTTCCATTAGCGTCACTCCACACCGCGAGCAGCCGGAGGTCCAATGCGCATCACCTCAGTCGAGTCGATCCCGATCGGCTATCCCGAGCCGAACGACCACGATCGGACGCGCTATGTCTGCCTCGCCCGCGTCACGACCGACGAAGGACTCGTCGGCTGGGGAGAAGGCGTTGCCTACTGGCCCGAGGCAGCACAAGCCGCGGCCACGCTCATCGACGCGCTCGGCGAGGTCGTGATCGGGATGGACCCGGTGCAAACGGAAACGATCTGGCGCGCGCTGAAGAGCCACTCCTGGTGGTACGGCAACGGCGGCATCGCCTCGATGGCCGTCGCGGCGCTCGACATCGCCGCTTGGGACCTCAAGGGCAAGGTGCTCGATGCCCGGGTGCTCGACCTTCTCGGCGGGCCGACCAAGGAGCGACTGCCGGCGATCGCCTCGGGCCACGCGGGGAAGGCGGACCTCGGCGAGCTTGCGGCCCAGGCAGCGGAGTGGGTCTCGACGGGGCTCCACGGCTTCAAGGTCGGCTTCGGCAAGCGCGGCGACGCGCGCCTCGGCTTCGAGCACGACCGCGACGTCGAGTACATGCGGCGCGTGCGCGAGGCGATCGGCCCGGACAAGACGATCATGCTCGACATGGGAGTGGCGGTCGAGTGGGACGTCGCCGAGGCAGTCGCACGGGTCCGCGCCTTCGAGGAGCACGACCTCTATTGGGTCGAGGAGCCGCTAGGGCACTGGAACCCGGAGGGCTACAAGACGCTGCGCGAGAAGACGACCACCCGTATCGCCTACGGCGAAAAGGAGTTCGGCGTCGAGGGTGTCGAGCGTGTGCTCGCGACGGGCACGTGCGACGTGCTCGGGTTCGATCCCGGGCGTGCCGAGGGCCTGACGGCGTTCTGGCACGCCGTCGAGCGGGTCGAGGCCGCCGGGACGCAGGCGAATGCCCACGCGTGGTCGACCGCGATCGTCTCGGCGGTCAGCCTCGCGGTCAGCTGGGCCTCGCCGGTCTGCAAGCAGTTCGAGGTGAAGCCGATCCGGGACGTCGCTCAGTACGAGCTCGTCGCGAACCCCGTGGTGCACGAGAACGGCTTCATGCCGGAGCCGCAGGGGCCCGGGCTCGGCATCGAGGTGCGCGAGGACGTCGTCGATCGGTATCGGCTCGACCGATGAGCCGCGTCGCGCTCGTGACCGGCGCGGCGGGTGGAATAGGGCTTGCGACCTCGCTCGCGCTGCTGGAGGCCGACCCGGACCTGGCTCTCGCGGCAGTCGACCTGAGCGGCCCGCCGGACGAGCTCGCGGCTTGCGACCGAGTCGAGGCCTACCGCTGCGACGTTGGAGACCACGAGGCGGTCGTCGCGACCGTCGCGGCGGTGACCGCAGCGCTCGGCCCCCCGGACTGGCTCGTCAACGCCGCCGGCATCCAGCTGCACGCGGCGGCGCTCGATCTCACCTTCGAGGAGTGGAGCCGGGTGCTCGCGATCAACCTCGGCGGCACCTTCTCGTTCTGTCAGGCGGCAGGCCGTGCGATGGTCGAGCGGCGGAGCGGCTCGATCGTGAACCTGAGCTCGATCTCCATGTTCTTCGGCTTCCCAAAGCGGCTGCCGTACATCGCGAGCAAGTGCGGCGTCGCCGGGTTGACGCAGACGCTCGCCGTCGAATGGGCGCCGGCCGGCGTCAGGGTCAACGCCGTCGCGCCCGGCATGATCGACACGGCGTTCGTCCGGCCGGGGTTCGAGAGCGGCGTGATCGTTCGAGAGGCCGCGGAGCGGGCGCACGCCCTGGGCCGCCTTGGCCGGCCGGACGAGGTCGCCGCCGTGATCGCGTTCCTCCTCTCGGACGCAGCCAGCTTCGTGACAGGAGAGATCATGTGCATCGACGGCGGTTTCCGGCGGAGCAAGCTCTGACGGCACGACCTTGACGTGCCGGCCGATTTGGGGGAGGGTGCAAACGGTTCCAAACAAACGTCCTCTCGCGGTCGGGCGGTTGCCCGTCGGCGGTCGGCAAGGAGGTAACGCGGCATGAAGAACGGAAGCTCGGGCCACGCGTGGAAGAGCAGGACCGTGGCTGCAGCGGTCTCGGTCGTGCTCGGAGTACTCATCTTCGCGGCAGTCGGGGTGGCGCGGCCCACGTCCGCGTCCTCCAGCGCCAAGGACAAATGGACCGTGAAGCTCAAGGACGGGAGCACGTTCACCCTGGCCAAGCGGATCGCGGACAAGGTCAACAAGCACCAGGCGATCAACTACGTGTTCTCGTACCAGTCCTCGGCCATTCAGGGCTTCTCGCAGCAGTACATCGCCGGGTACAAGAAGACGCTGCCGGACGCCAACAAGATCTACCCCCTCAAGGGCAAGGCGATCGCCCCGTCGGTTCCTGCCGGGGACATCCCGCAGCAGATCTCTCAGATCCAGGCGCTGCTGGCGACGAACCAGATCGACTGCCTCTCGATCGAGCCCTCGAACAGCACCGGCTTCACGTCGATCGCGAACCAGGTGCTCAAGAAGGGGATCCCCGTGTTCACCGTCGGCGTCACCTCGAACGGCAACGAGTTGACGAACTTCACGCAGGTGCCGCTCAAGGAAGGCGCGACCGCTGCGGCGACCGTGTTGTCCTACATGAAGAAGCACGGCCTGCACTTCAAGACCTTCGCCGTCTCCGGCGGCGACCCGTCGCAGTTCTGGGCTCAGGGGCGCATGAAGGGCTTTCGCCTCGGCATCCAGAAGGCGATTCCGGGCGCGAAGTTCATCACGAGCGAGCAGAGCGCGCTTGGCGTCACGTACGACCCGGCGAAGACCTACGACGCCTACAAGGCGTTCCTCACCGGCGACGGCAAGAACGTCGACGTGATCGAGAACGTCGATATCGGCGCGGGTTACGCAGCGCGTGCGATCAAGGACGCTGGCCGGGCCGGCAAGGCGTTCAGTGTGGGCTGGAACGTGACGCCGGAGCAGATCGACGCGCTCAAGCGGGGCACCCAGATCGCGCTCTTCGACCAGAAATGGCCGGAGCAGGCGGGCTTCGGGTCCCTCGCGTGCGCCAACTTCCTGAAGACCGGGAAGGTCCTGCCAAACACGCAGCACCTCTCCGTCGTCACGAAGCAGAACTACAAGCAGGCGCTGGCCGAGCTGAACAAGTTGCTCGGGAAGTAAGCGCCGACCGCCCCTGACCGGCGGCGCGGCTCCGGGAATCGCTCCCGGACCGCGCCGCCCGGCCCTCCTCCGTCTCCGTGAGCGAACCCTCCCGCACGCAACCGAGCGCCGGCAGGACGACTCGCCGGCTCGATCGCACCCGCACCACGATCGCCCGCCTCGGCGGCGTCACGCTTGCGGTGCTCATCGTCGCGGGCTACTTCTCGATCCGCACCCACGGCCAGATGCTGCAGGTCGACAACCTTCTCGGCATCGTGCGCGGCCTCAGCACGATCGCGATCATGGGGCTCGGCCTGACGCTGGTGATCATCGCCGGTGAGATCGACCTCTCGTTCGCGAACGTGTACGGCCTCTGCACGAACATCGTGGCCGTCTTATGGATCACGCACGCGGTGCCGGTCTATCTGGCGATCCTGGTGGCGTTTCTGGCGGCGGCGGGGGTGGGTCTCTTCAACGCATTCTTCACCGCAGTCGTCGGCATCCCGTCGTTCATCGCGACGCTGGGCTCGAGCACACTGGTGTTCGGGTTCACGCTGTACATCGGCAAGACGCAGAACCTCAGCGCCGAGTTTCCGCCGGAGGGTCACACTGTGCCGAAGGGCGAGTTCCATGTCTTTTCGAACCTCGGGAACGCCGCGCTGCCGTGGAAGTTCCCGGAGCAGGGGCTCTGGTCGCTCGTCCTGCTCGTGATCTTCGGCTTCGTTCTGGGCCGCACGCTCTTCGGCTTCCGGCTGAAGGCGATCGGCGGCAGCAGGCCGGCGGCGCACATCGCGCGCCTGCCGGTGCGCCGCTACACGTTCCTCGCCTTCGTCGTCTGTGCGTGCACGGCGTGCCTCGCCGGCATCCTCGACTTCTCGTTCATCGGCTCTGCCGGCCCGAACGACGGGCAGTCGTACCTCTTCCCCGTCTTCGCGGCGGTGATCATCGGCGGGGCGAGCCTCGCCGGCGGTAAGGGCACCGCGATCGGGACGCTCACGGGCGCGCTGCTGCTCGCGGTGCTCGCGAACGGCTTCGCGCTGATCGCCGCGGGGCCCTTCGCCCAGCAGATCCTGCTCGGGACGGTCACGATCGGGGCCGTTGTGATCGACCGCTTCACCACGAGCCGCCAACGGTGACGACGCCCGCAGAGAGCGGCGTCGTGATCCGGGACCTGCGCAAGGTCTACGGGGACACCGTTGCGCTCGCCGGTCTCTCCCTCGAGGCGCGCCCGGGCGAGATCCTCGGCATCGCCGGTCCGAACGGCGCGGGCAAGAGCACGATGGTCAAGATCCTGGCGGGTGAGGTCGAGCGCGACGCGGGCGAGATACGCGTCGATGGCCAGGAGTGGTCGGCCGCTTTCGGCGCCGACCGGGTTGCGGTGGTGCACCAGGAGCCGCAGCTCTTCCCGAATCTCACGGTCGGTGAGAACATCGCCGCCGGGCGCGAGGACAGCCGAGTGTGGTGGCCCCGCGTCGACCCGGGCGATCGCGCGCTCTTCGACGAGCTCGGTGTCGGGCCCCTGATCGACGTTCCGCTCGGTTCGCTCGGGCTCGCCTTGCAGCAGCGAACCGAGATTGCGCGCGCCCTCGTCCGGGACGCGCGCCTCGTACTCTTCGACGAGCCGAACTCGGCGCTCACGCCCGAGGAGTCGGGCGAGCTGTTCCTGCTGATGCGCCAGCTCGCGGACGCGGGTCGCGTCGTGATGTTGATCTCCCACCGGCTGACCGAGCTCGCAGCGCATGCCGACCGCGTGGGCGTGATCGTGGACGGACGTTGCGTCCGGCTGCTCGAGGGGGAGGCGCTGACCGCCGAGGAGATCGCGCAGACGCTCGTCCACGGGCTCGAGTTGGCGATCGCGCGGGAAACCAGCGCCGGACCGGCGACCGCGGTCGTGGCGCCGGGCCTTCGGTTCGCGGGGCTGACCGACCGAGGTGGTGCATTCTCGGAACTCGACTTCGACGCGCCCTCGGGAGCGATCACCGCGCTCGTCGGCGTCGAGGGGTCGGGCGCGCGCGAGATCGTCCGGGCGACGGCCGGCCTGCAGCGAGTGCGCGGCAGAGTCGAAGTCGCGGGGAGCCAGGTGCGCGCACCGAGACTCGCCTCGCTCGTCGCCTACGTCGGGGCGGATCGCGCGTCGAGCCTGTTCACGAACCTCACGGTGGGAGAGAACCTCGTGATCCGGCTCGACCGGCAGATCTCGGGGCCGTTAGGGCTGCGCCGGCGGCGGATGCGGGAGCTCGCCGAGCAGCTGCGCGTCGACTTCCGGGTCATGAGCGCGGGAATCGACATCGGCATTCGCTCGCTGAGCGGCGGCAACCAGCAGAAGGTCGCGATTGCGTCCGCCGTCGCGCGCCGACCCGAGGTTCTCTCGTTGGAGGAGCCGACGCGCGGGGTGGACATCGCGAGCAAGGCGGAGATCTACGAGATCCTCCGCGCCTATTCGGCCCAGCACCCGGTGGTGCTGTTCTGTACCGAGATTCCCGAGGTGTTCGAGATCGCCGACCGGCTCTACGTCGTCTCGGAGGGCCGGCTCTCGTCGCCGCTCGAGGTTGCGGATTTCCCGGGCATGGAGGCGCTCGCGAAGGTGGTCGCGAGCCTCGAGCGACACGGGTCGATCGCAGCTTAGGACAGGCCCCTAGAGGATCGAGTCGACGAGCTCCGCGAACGGGCGCTTCGCGATTGCAAGGCAGCGGCCGAAGGCTTGATCGCCGTCGCCTCCCACTACGTGACTCCACTTCGCGAGCTGCTGCTCGGTGTTCAGCGGCCGCGACGGGCCGCCGAGCGCGAACGGAACGGTCGCGGTCGATCTGGCGCCGGAGCGGAGCCTCACGTCGAGGGTGGCGCCGAGGTCATCGCGGTCGCCGACGACGCTGCATCGCCCGAGCAGCGCCGTCACGGCAGGGTCGTCTGTAAGCCCCCGCTCGAGTGCCTCGGCGCCTTTGACGAGGGTCAGGCAAGCCGCATGGGCGACGCTCCACCAAGCTTCCTCGTCCGTCTTCGGCCGCAGGTTTCCTGCGAGCGTTGCAGCTCCAGCCGAGACGGAGATCGAGACGGCCGCGATGTCGTCCGCAGGTACCGGGCCAAGCTCGCGCGCCGCGTCCACCGCCGCCTGCGCAAACCCAGTCGCAGCCCACGGGCGGAGCGCAGTCGCAGCGAGGGCCGGGGACACTTCGCGCGGCTTCGACCAGGGGTCGACAGCGCTCCCGACCGCGGCGAGGAGGCCGTTCGGCGACTCCAGTCCGAGTCGCGTCGCGCTCAGGCCGGCGGCCGCCGCCCCGGCGCAGGCGAGGCCGGTGCGCACCGCGTGAGCACGATGGAGAAGCCGCGTCTCGGAGCGTTCGAGCATGCATTGGATCGACCCGCCGGCGACCGACAGCGCGTGGCCGACCGCGGCAGTCACGACGTCGATCCCTGCATCGGTGACGGCCGCGGCGGCTGCTGCCGCGCCGGGGATGCCTGCGACCGCGGCGAGGTGCCAGTGACGCCTCGCATCGCGTCCGAGCAGGGTCGCGACGGCGGCCACCACTTCGTAGCCGAATGCGGCCGCTACGACGGCCTCTCGGCCGGAGGCGTGGCGTCCTGCGGCGACGACGGCCGGCCAGACGACGCCGCCGGGATGCGTGAGCGTTGCGGGGTGGAGGTCGTCGCGGTCGAGCGCGTGCGCCTCGACAGCCAGGCGGCCCGCGGGATCGGCCCAGGACGCGCCGACGGCCTGGCGTCCGCCCAGGACACAGGTGGCAAAGTCGAAGAACGAGCGCCCGGCCACCGTGTCGAGCGGGCTCGGATCGGCCTCCGCGACACGTGCTCGGGCGCGCTCCACCAGGGCCCGTGTGGCCGTCACCGGCCGATGGTAACCGGCCGCGGTCGGGGTAGTCTCTGCCCGAGGATGAAGGGCGTTGGATCCTGGCTCGACGGCGTGCACCACGTCGGCTTCTCCGTCGCCGACATCGAGAGGTCGCTCGCGTTCTGGGAACGGCTGTTGGGAGTCCGAGCGCGCTTCCGCGGCCGCCTCGACCGGCCGTACCTGGGGCAGAGCGTGGGCTATCCAGGTGTCGCCATCGAGGCCGCCCTGATCGATCTGCCCGGAGGAGGGATGCTCGAGCTCCTCGACTACCAGGTCGAGAAGGAC
>JBBRYG010000025.1:0-15351 GCA_038237865.1 Gaiellales bacterium
CACTACGGCTCCGCTTGCGGTGCCGTTTCAGGATACGCGGGCTCCGCCCGCGTATCCGTCTGAAATGACCGGTCGACCCGATTGAAGTTCATTACGGCACCACTACGACTCCGCTTGCGGTGCCGTTTCAGGATACGCGGGCTCGGCCCGCGTATCCGTCTCAAATGACCGGTCGACCCGATTGAAGTTCATACCTCCACCAATCTACGAAAGCCGCTTCAGGAGGCCGAGCGCCTGCTGGTTCCAGGGCACGCGATGCGTGACACCCGCGCCGGCAAGGCTGTCTCGGTTCGCGAGATACCAGTCGTACGTCTCGATCAGCGCCTGCTCGTTCGAGAGCCGGGGCTTCCAGCCAAGCAGTTCTTGCGCCTTCGACGTGTCGACGAACGAATCGCGGTGCGCTGTCTTGTAGTGCCATTCGGCGAGCGGAGACAGGCGCAGCAGCTCGAGCGCGCGCAGCGCGAGCTCGGCGGGCCGAGCCGGGACAGGCGTGAGTCGCGAGGAGGAGCCGGCATGGTCGATCAGGGCCTGCAGATCGGAGCGAACGGTGCCGAACTCCGCGGCGCCCACGTTGAACGTCTCGCGCGCCGCCCCGG
The DNA here is from genome assembly GCA_038237865.1 of Gaiellales bacterium. Lineage (GTDB taxonomy): Bacteria > Actinomycetota > Thermoleophilia > Gaiellales > Gaiellaceae > 3-1-20CM-4-69-9. The sequence continues at coordinate 597 of JBBRYG010000025.1, forward strand.
GCGCCGTCGCAACTCGGACGATCGCATCGACGAGATCCTCGACCGCGAGCAGCTGGTAGCGGTTGTGACCCCGGCCGAGCGTGTAGATCCGGCGGCCCTCCCGGATCCAGTCGAAGAGGATCTCGAAGACGCCGAGGCGCTCGGGGCCGATGAACGTCTTCGGCCGGATGATCGTCGTCTCGCCCCCGGCGACACGGAACAGGCCTTCCGCGTCGATCTTCGACTCTCCGTACGGGCCGACACCGACGAGCGGGTCGCCCTCCTCGATCGGGTGCTTCTCGGGGACGCCGTAGACAGCCGTGGAGGAGATCAGGATTGCTCGGCCGGCTCCAGCGTCACGGGCCGCGACCAGGACGTTCTCCGTCCCACCGACGTTGACCGAGCGGATCGAGGCACGCGAGGCCTGGATCGGCAGCGCGGCAGCGGCGTGAACGACGACCTCCGCCCCCGCACAGAGCTCACGGACCCGTTCGAGGTCGCGGATGTCGCCCCGTAGCTCCTCGACCGACCGCTCGAGCTCAGGATCGTCGAGCGGGACGACGTCAAGCGTGCGGACGTCGTGCCCGTCGGCGAGGAGCCGGCGCGAGAGATGGAGGCCGAGGAAGCCGGCGCCGCCCGAGATCGCCCAGAGCACTGCGCCACGTTAACGGCAGGAATCGAGCCGTCGCGTGCAAAAGGTCTTAAGCCGTGCGTCGTGCGGCCCCGATCGTGCTCCTGCTCCTGCTCTGGTTTGCGCCTGAGGCGGCCGCGCGCGTGAACCCGCAGACCGCCGGGCTCCAGGTCGCCCTCCGCGCATACGGCGTCTACGGGGGCGCGATCGACGGAATCTCCGGCCCTGCGACCCGCAACGGGCTGAGGCGCTTTCAGCGGCGTGCCGGGCTGGGCGCCGATGGCAAGGCCGGGCCGGCGACACGCCGCGCGCTCGGTCCCCTCGGAGCGCCGCTCTTCGGCAGGCGCACGATGAAGCAGGGCGTGTTCGGCTGGGACGTCTCCGTGCTGCAATTCCTGCTCGCGCGGCGCGGCGAGCTCATACCGGTCGACGGATTCTTCGACGCCCGGACGGAGCGGGCGCTGCGTCACTTCCAGCGCGCGCGGCATCTTGCTGCCGACGGCGTCGCCGGCCGGCGCACGCTGACGGCCTTCCACCACAGAGCGCCGCTCGCGATCAAGCCGGTGCTGGTGAAGGCGGTCAGCGCGACACCCGCGACCCGCGTCCGCACCCTGCTCGACTACTGGGCCGGCCGGTACGGCGTCGACCGCCAGCTGGTGCGCGCCGTTGCCTGGATGGAGTCCGGCTACCAGACGAACCTCACGTCGTCGGTGGGAGCCTGGGGGGTGATGCAGATCCTGCCCGTCACCTGGAGCTACGCCGAGGACGTCCTGATCGGCCGCAAGGTCCCGCGCACGGCTTCCGGGAACATCCGCGTCGGGGTCACCTACCTCCGGCAGCTCCTACGGGAGTTCGGCGGCAGCGAGCGGAAGGCGCTCGCCGCCTGGTACCAGGGGCCGGCCTCGGTGCGTCAGTACGGCGCGTTCAAGGAGACGAAGGTCTTCGTCGCGAACGTGCTCGCGCTGAAGAGCAGCTCGCTCTAAGGACTCCTCGAGCTTGCGACGTTGCTGACCTCCCCGGATTCTGAGGGTCACGCCGACGAGTTCGCGGCGCTTCTGGCGAGGGTCGCCGCCGACGTCAGCGCCCGGCGACCGCCAAAAGGGATGGCGACCAGAATCGCCGCGATCGACGGAGCGGGAGGCGCTGGCAGGAGAGTTTCGCTGAGCACCTCTCGAAAGCCCTCGACGGAGCCGAGATCGTCCACACCGACGACTTCGCCAGTTGGGAGAACCCGATCGACTGGTGGCCGCAGTTGATCTGCGGCTGAGGCGCCGGCTCAGACGTGACGGACGAGCGTCACGCGCGCAGTGGGAGATCTGGATGGCGGAAGAGGAGCGCTATCGCGCCCGTGAGCGTCCTCACGAGCGCGCCCACCTGGTACTGCGAGGTGACCGGAACCTGTGGAGTTCTTAGACCTCACGCGGGTCGATGCGGCGTTCGGAACCGAACCGGTCGCGTTCGGCGGCGGCTTCGAGTCGACGAGCACCGCGGCGACGAGGAGCACGGCCATTCCGACCAGGCTCTCCCCGACGAGGCTTCGTCGAAGCCGGCCCAGAGCGGTGTCAGCGACCTCCTGTCGGCCGGCGACACGGTGGTGGACCCCTCCCCAGGCCAGGGCGCAGCCGACGAGCGAGATCTTCACGAGCAGGACGTGTCCGTAGTGCGTACTCCAGAGGTCAGAGACTCGCGGGAGACGCACGATCGCCAGGTAGATCCCTGCGAGGAGTAACGCCGCGATCGACCCGGTCGCCAGACGCGAGAACCCCGCGAAGGCGCGGCGCCGCAGCTCCGGTGCGAGCGGCCAGACGACAAGCGCAAGCTGAACCAGCCCGCCGATCCAGAGCGCCGCTGCCGAGAGATGAACCCAGTCCGCGAGCTCGGCGCCGAGCGAGGAGGCCGAATGGCCGGAGAGCGAGAGGCCCGACGCGAACCCGAGCCCGAGCAGGAAGGCCGGCCAGAGCAGCTCGGTCCGATCTGTCAGCCAGGAGAGGTAGACGAGCGCGGTCACGAGCGCATAGCCGAGGGTCATTGCGATGAACGCCGTCCCGAACCGCGTTCCGCCGGCGATCGGCGAGAGGTCGCCGTAGAGGAGCCGGCCAAAGGGGAGCTGAAGTGCGTCCTCTGCCCGCAGGATGAAGGCGAGCACCCCGACCTGGACCACGCTGACCGCACCGACGCCGGCGACGAGGAAAAAGCGCTGCTCGACGGCGGCCGGGAGAGGTCCTCGCAGCACGAGCAGGCGGAAGCTAAGCCCACCGAGGAGCAGCGCCAGAGCGAGGAAGTAGGCCCAACGGACGAGGTGCTCCGTGGGGGTCGGGCCGCTCGCTCCGAAAGCCGCGGTCGGCGGCGGCGCGGCGACGCGCACGCCGAAGGTGTAGACGCCCGAGCCCACATGTCCGTCGCGCGAGAGCACGTGCCAGCGAACTGTGTAAGCCCCCGCCCCGACCCGCCGTAGCGACGCCTCGACGGCGCGAGGGCCAGCAGCGTGAGCCGGGCGGGAGACAACACGGCCCCGAGCGCTGTAGACGACGATCGAGGATCCGAGCGGAGTGACGGACTCGTCGAAGGCGAGCCGGACGACGTTCGGGGCGGTCTCCACGCGTTCCCGGAACGACGGCACCGTCTTCACCAGTGCAGCGTGCGCGTGAGCGACCGCAGGCACGACCAGCGCGAGACCGGCGAACCCGAGGAGCAGGGCACGCTTCATCGCCGCGGGATGCCCGCCTCCGGCGAGATGTGGCCGAACACCGGCGCGCGGTCACGGTCGGAGTAGAGGGCGACGGCCATCGTGACGAAGACGAGCGCGAACGCCCCGCCGAGAGCGAGCGAGCGCGGACGGAACGACCGGGCGAGGGGAACGATCGCGCTGACGACGAGCAACCAGCCGAGCAGGTGGTGGAGGAACGACGAGCGCTGGAAGAGCCAGCCGTTTTGTTCGTGGACGAGGAACGCGCCACCGCCGACGAGGAAGGCCAGCACCATCGCGAGCCGCCAGCGCGGGTTCTGCAGCTTCCCGCGCACAAGCGCGAGCTCCACCGCGCCGGCGAGCATCATCGTCTCGGCCCAGGCCCCGTGCGCGAGCATGTGGATCGTCGAGTTCGTGAAGAAGGTCATCACGGGCCAGAGGCAGAGGCCGAGCCCGAAGAAGGTCGCCGGGAAAAGGTATGCACGCCAGGTGCGCTTGCGCCAGATCTCCGAGCCGACGATCGCCTCGGCGAGCAGCGCCAGCCCGAGGATCAAGAATCCGGTCGCGAAGAGCCAGTGAACGTGTTCAGGAGGAGGCGTCATCCGCCTCCAGGTCGTCCAGGAGACCCGGCAGGACCACGAAGTAGAAGAGCAGCCCGATCACGACCACCAGCAGCGGCGGCTCGACCACGAGCCACCAGAAGCTCTCGCCGCGCGGATCGAGCAATGTGACCCGGTAGGGCTGAGCGATTGCCCAGATCACGCCGGCGAGGGCGGTCAGTGGGCCGAGCGCCGCAGTCGCGCGCACGCGCAGACTTCGACGTCGCGATCGCGGTCGTTCGAGCTCGCTGACGAGTTCGGCGCTCACAGCGTGCCGAAAGTGTGCGTCGCGCGATGCGGGCTGGTCAACCCGCAGCCGTCTGGAGAGCTACGAGCCTTCAGCCGACCAGGGTCAGCAACCACTCGTCGCTGCAGGTGCCGTCAAAGCCGACGAGAAGGATCCGCTGCCACTGGCCGAGGCACAGACTGCCGTCGGCATACGGAATCTGCTCGGTCCGCGGCCCGAGCAGGAACGAGATCGTCCGGGCGCGCTCGCCGACCTCCAGCGGAACGAGCCGTTCGAGCAGGCATTCGAGGTCGGTGAAGAACCCGCTCTCCCGCTCCTGTACGCGGATCAGGGACGGGTCGCCGTTCGGCGACACGTAGGCGATGCCGCTCCCGCCGCTGCGGGCGATCTCGCGCCGCACATCGTTGGTGATGTCGATCACCGTGAGGTTCGGAAGCGCGGCCGCGATCGAGACGGGGATCTCGAGACTCGTCACGAAGCGACCTCGCGCGGGAGCCGGAAGTGCACGTCCTCCCGGGCGACCGTGATCTCCTCGACCTGGTCGTAGCCGAGGGCGGACAGCCGTGCGATCGTCGCCTCCACGAGCTCCTCCGGCGTCGAGGCACCCGCGGTGATTCCGATCGTCTCGTGCCGCTCGACCGCCTCGGCGTCGAGCTCGGACTCGCCGTCGATCAGGTCGGCCTCCGCGCCCGCGAGCCGCGCGACCTCGACGAGGCGCTGCGCATTCGAGCTCGTGTGCGAGCCGATCACGAGGATGAGCGTCGCTTCTTCGGCCAGTCGTTTGACGGCGTCCTGGCGATTCTGGGTTGCGTAACAGATGTCATCTGCGGCCGGCCGTTTGAGGGTACCGAACCGTCCCTCGAGTGCATCGACCGTGGCGCGGACGTCGTCGAGCGACAAGGTCGTCTGGCTGATCACCGCAATCGGCTTCCCACCGGAGTCGAGCCGCGCCGCCTCCTCCGGCGACTCGACCACCACGGTCGCGTCCGGGCGCTCGCCGCGCGTCCCGATCACCTCGACGTGATCGGCATGGCCGACGAGCGCAACCAGATGACCGCTGTCCGCGTACCGCCGGGCTTCGGCGTGCACCTTCGACACGAGCGGACAGACCGCATCCACGACGCGCAGGCCCCGCAGCTCACAGCTCTCGCGAACCGCAGGCGCTACGCCGTGCGCGGAGAGCACGCAGATCTCACCGGCGGGTATTTCCTCCTCGGAATCGACGAAGACCGCGCCAAGAGCCTCGAGACGGCGAACGACATGGTCGTTGTGGACGATCTCGTGCCTGACGTAGATCGGGCGCCCGTGCTCGGCAAGCAGGCGCTCGACGATCTCGATCGCCCGGTCGACGCCCGCGCAGAAGGACCTGGGCGCTGCGAGCAGGACCCGCTTAGCCATCGGCCCACCGCCTGGTGGTCGCGGTGAGCGCATCGAGAGCGCGCTTCCCGTCGAGACCGGCCCGCAGAAAGCCACGCGGAGAGCCGATGAGGCCCTTTGCAATCCCGCGAGCGTCATATCTGCCCGCCGGGGTGACAGCGGCGCAGATGCCGTGCAACCGGCGCTCGGGCGTGTCGCTGATCGCGCGGAGCACACCCTTCATTCGCCCGCTCGCCGCGATCGGACCGCTTTCGAGGTCGACCGCGTCTGCTCCAGTTCGGCGGTGCAGGCGCGCGCGCTCCTCGGGGTCGTCCACGACCTCGTCCATCGCGAGGATCGTGCCGGGCACCGCGCCGGCGACGCCGAGGCCGTCACCCTCCCAGAGCGTGGTGCCCTCGTCGTCGACGACGCGCGTCGCGTCGATCACCGTCCCCTGCGGAAGGTTGCCGAGGGCACCGGCGAGTCCATACGAGAGCAGAGAGCCACCGGGAAGCCCGTTGACGCCGCCCAGCCCGACCAGGGCGGTCGGCAACCCGGCCCTTTGCGCTGCACGCTGCTCGGCGGTCGTGGCGACGGCCGCGATCAGCCCGACAGCGTCCACGCCATGCTCCTGGCGCTCTGCTTGAGGGACGAAGCAGCCTCGTAGGCGGCCGACGGCTCGAAGCCGCTGTGGATGCCGCAGTGCTCGCAGCGTGGATCGTTGCCGGGGCCGTACTCCTCCCACTCGATCCCGTCCAGCAGGGCGTCGTAGGTGGGGAAGATGCCGTCGGTGAGCAGGTAGCAAGGGCCTTTCCAGCCGTACGGGTTCCGCGTGATCGAGCCCCACGGCGCACAAGCGAGCTTGCGCTCGCCGGTGAGGAAGTCCTGGTAGATCGGGCTCGCCAGCCACCGATAACCGCGCTGGCGAGCGACCTTGCGAATGATCCGGAACTTCTCCTCGTGCTCCGCGCGCGTCATCGTCAGCCCCGGGTCGATCTGCGAGTACTGGTATCCGGGCGCGATCAGCATCCCGTCGATACCCACGTCGTTCGTCAGGAAGCCCATCATCTCGATCACGTCGTCGACGGAGCTCTCCTTGAAGACCGTCGTGTTCGTCGTGACGCGGAAGCCGGCCGCCCGCGCCGTCCGGATCGCTTCGACCGCGACGTCCCAGAGCCCGGGGTAGTCACAGACGTAGTCGTGGATCTCACGCATCCCGTCCAGGTGGACGACGAAGGTCAGGCGGGGGTTCGGCTCGACCGCGTCGAGGAACTGCTCGAGGCGAAGGGCGTTCGTACAGAGCTCGATGTTCTTGCGCATCTCGAGCATCCCGGCGACGACGTCCTCGATCCCCTTGAAGACGAGCGGCTCTCCGCCGCAGATCGAGACGACCGGCGCGGGACACTGCAGGCCCGCATCGACGCACTCCTCGACTGTGAGCCGTGCCTTGTTCGACTCGTACTCGCGGATCTTCCCGCAGCCGATGCAGGCGATGTTGCACGCAAGCGTCGGCTCGAGCATCAGGACGAGCGGATAACGCTCCCCCTTCCGTTGTTGCTGCGCGACGTACTTCCCGATCTGGACGGTGGAGCGGAGTGGGAATTTCACGAGGCGAGCCTTTCTCTGAGCCGCCCCAGCGCGAGGAGCGGGAAGGTGAGCCGGTAGAGGTCGTAGCGGATCATGAAGTCGAGCGGGAAGCCAGTGCCCGTGTAGTGCTGCTCCTCCCAGTCCCCGTCGGGCCGCTGGCTCTCCAGAAGATAGTCGGCAGCGCGGCGGGTCGACAAGCGCCCGGCCTCGCCCGCCGACACGTACCCGAGGAGCGCCCAGGCCGTTTGCGACGGGGTGACCGCGCCGCGACCGCGCCAGGCGGGGTCGTGGTAGGAGCGGATGTCCTCGCCGAAGCCGCCGTCTTGCTGCTGGACGCTGTCGAGCCACGCGACCCCGCGGCGCATGGCGGGATGGTCGTGCGAGACGCCGCAGGCCTCGAGCGCCGGCAGCGCGGCGCCGGTGCCGTAGAGATGGTTCACACCCCAGCGCCCGTACCAGGAGCCGTCGGCCTCCTGCTCGCGCAGCAGCCAGTCGAGCGCGCGAGACCGGTGCGCCTCCCAGCCATCTTCACGGGCCACGGCCTCGAGCGCGTGCGCGGTCACGTCTGCGGTCGGCTCGTCGGTGACCTTGCCGAAGTCGCACACGGACAAGCGGTAGAGCCAGTGAGCCTCGTTGTCGACGTCGAAGGCGCCCCAGCCACCACTCCGGGACTGCAGCCCGGCGAGCCAGTTCTGACCGCGCCGAACCGCCGGCTCACCGATTCCGAGCTCGCCCAGGGCGAGCAGGACGACCGCGGTGTCGTCGACGTCCGGGTAGAGATCGTTGTCGAACTCGAACGACCACCCGCCGGCGGCGAGCGCGGGACGGCGCAACGCCCAATCACCACGGCGCGTCGCCACCTCCTCACGCAGGAGCCAGTCGCCCGCCGCCTGTAGACGCGAGTCGTTCGCCGGCACGCCTGCGGCGCGTAGCGCCAGGACCGCCAGTGCCGTATCCCAGATGGGCGACTGGCAGGCCTCGGGCCTGAGCCGGTCGCCGTCGCGGATCATGAACCGGTCCCAGCCGGTGAGTCCGTGCACGAAGGCCTCGTCCTCGAACCCGTGGCCGAGAGCCGCCAGCATGACCAGCGACCAGACCCACGGTGGCTGGATGCCGCCCCAGGAGCCGTCGGCCTCCTGATGCTCGCGTACCCAGCGCTCCGCCACGCGGATCGCATGCCGCCGGATCGGCGAGAGGCGTGGCGACCGCGACTCGCCGGGTCGCCCGCCGATCTCGCGAAGGTCGATGCCGCTCGGCCGCACGGGGCGCAGCGCCTCCACGACCGAGAGCGAGACGACCGTCTGGCGCGCCCAGCAGGCGAAGTCGTAGATCGAGAACGGGCTTCCGGCGGGGAGCAACATCGCCTCGACGGGAACGTGCGGGAGGCACTGCCACGGCCATTCCCCGATCAGCGCGAGGAAGGCACGCGTGAAGATCCGTGTCCGCCGCACCCCGCCCGCCTGGCGAATGTACGCCCGTGTCTCCTCTCCGGCGTCGACGCCGGCCAGCTTCAGGGCGGCATACGCCTCCACCGTGACCGACAGATCGGGTGGCCCCTCGAACCAGATCGCCCAGGTCCCGTCGGCCCGCCGGCGCGCGAGCAACTCGTTCGCAAGCAACCGGTCGGTCTCGTCGTCGCGGAGCCCGAGGAAATGGAGCAGGAACAGGTGCTCGGCGACCATCGTCGCGTTCGACTCCAGCTCTCCCTTCCACCAGCCGTCCGGATGCTGAAGCTCGAAGAGTCGCGCGCTGCCGCGCTCGAGCCCGATGTCGAGCGCGGTCCTAGTCCGGACGGCAGCGATAGTCATGCCACCACCATAGTTGCCACTTCGGACAACAGCTGATCGGCCGCCGCAATCCCGCTCCGCACTGCGCCCTCCATCGTGGCGGGCCAACCGGTGTCTGTCCAGGCCCCGGCGCGCGCGACCCCCGGGCGAGACGTCTCCACCCCGGCCCTGAGCCCCGCAGTTCCGGGCCTGCCGGCGAAGGTCGCCGACGGCTCGCGACTGATGCGCGACCAGAGGAGCTCGGCGGCGCCGAGCCTGCCTGTCAGCTCGCCGGCCATCAGATCGACGAGCTCACGGCCTCGCACCTCGAGCAGCTCGGGAGCGCCGCTGGAGACGACGGTCAGGTACTGGCCGTGCTCTGGCGGCGTTCCCGTCAGGCTGCCGCGGTCGAACACCCAGTGGGCAGGGCTGCCGAGGAGCGCCGCGAGCGGCTCGTAGAGGATCGGACGATCGAACAGGAGGTGCACGCTGACGATGGGCGAGTCTTCCAGGTTCGGGGCGGGCTCTTCAAGCAGGCTGGCGCTCTCCTGCGGCGGGAGCGCGATCACGAATGCGTCGCCGGCCACCCGCTCGCCGTCTGCGAGTACGGCGGCGCCTCGCTCGAGAGACGTCACGCGCACGCTCGTGCGCACGTGCGCCCCCGCGCGCGCGAGTGCCTCGCCCGCAGCCGCCCCGTGCATCTCGCCGAGCGGTCGCACCGGCAGAAGCAGATCCGCCGCGCCGCGTTCTCCGAGCAGTCCCTCGCGCACAGTGAAGACGGCCAGCGCCGCACTTGCCTCATCGCTTCGAAGGTTGAGTCCCGGTCGGATGAACACGTCCCAGAAGCGGTCGATCTCGCGCGTCGTGCCTCCGAGCCTGCGGACGAGGTGGCCGAAGGATTCGTCGTCGAGCGGCGCGGGCTCCAGGGCCGCCAGGCGCCGCACGACGCGGGCGACTCGCACGCGTTCGGTCAGCGTGAGGTGCCGGTAGCCAAGGAGCCCGCGCGCGCCGGGAGCGAGCCTGGCCATGCGTCCACGTTCGTCGAACACCGGCAGCGACAGCCGCAGACGCCGAAGCGCCCCCGCTCCTGCGACCCGCTCGACGAAGCGCAGGTACTCGGTGCACGCGCCGAGCGCGATGTGCTGGCCGTTGTCCGGGGGAGGCACCGGGTCGCCGGGTCGCTCCGGCAGCGTCTGCACCGCCCCTCCCAGCGTCGGCCTCGCTTCGAGCAGTACCACGTCGTGCCCACGGTCGACGAGCTCGAGCGCAGAAGCGAGCCCGGCCAGTCCGCCTCCGATCACCACCGCCCTCACCGGCGCAACCCGGCCCCGACGACTCGCAGCTTCGTCAGCGTGGAAAGCTGCGGCCGGCTACCGAAGACGTCGTAGCCGGAGGCCTCGATGCGCTCGAGGGTCGCCTCGTACAGCCCGGCGAAGGTCCCCACGCAGAGCGCGCTGCGACCGTCGAGGGAGTCCAGCAGCCGCCGACCGTCCTCGAGATACCCGCGCGCGCGACCGGCCTGGAAGATCATCAGCGCACGCCAGCCGTCCGTCGTCCGGCCCGCCGCGATGTCCTCCTCGGCGACTGCGAAGGAGGCTAGTTCGTCCTGCGGCAGATAGACCCGGCCGAGGCTCCAGTCCTCGGCGACGTCCCGGATGATGTTGATCAGCTGGAGCGCGACCCCGAGGGTCTCGGCCCGGTCGACATCGGTGGAGCCGTAGACGGGAACGCACGCGACGCCGACGGCGCCCGCAACCTTGCGGCAGTAGCCGAGAAGCTCGTCGAGGCTCGCGTAGCGCGTCTGATCGAGATCCTGGAGCCCGCCGTCGACCAGGGCGTGCAGGGCCACGCCCGAGATCGGGAACCGCGCGCGGGCGTCGTCGAGCGCGACAAGCGTCGCGTCGTCCCCGGGCGGCTCCTCGAGCGCGCCGTGCTGCCGCTCCAGCAGCGCGCGCCTGTCCTCGACGGGGAGATCGCCGTCCGCGATGTCGTCGACGCGGCGGGCGAAGGCGTAGATCGCCGCGATCGCACGCCTCTGCTCGCGAGGCAACACCATGATCCCGTATGCGAAGTTGCGGGCCCTGCGACGTGTGATCCGCTGAACCTCTGCATAGGCCGCGTCCACCGTCACCGCACCGCCTCCAGTGCGAGCCGCATTCGCGACGGCCTCGGTCGTTGGGTGAAGACGTCCCAGCCGGCCGACTCGAGCGCATCGAGCGCCGCAAGGCCTCCGCGGGCGAAGAGACCCACGGCCCGGCCGACGCGACCGCCGATCCGCGCCTGCAGCACGCGGCCGGCGGCGAGGAGGTCACGCGCACGCGTCGCCTCGAAGCGGAGGAGCGCCGTCAACTCCGGACTGGGACGGTCGAGAGCGGTCACGCCGAAGCGGACGCGCTCGTCGCGTGGAAGGTAGATCCGCCCCAGCTCGAGATCCCGCGGAACGTCCTGAAGGAAGTTGACGAGCTGCAGACCGGTGCAGACGTCGTCGCTTGCTGCCACGAGCGGGGGATCGCCGTCTCGCCGGAGCAGGCCCAACACGAGCCGCCCCACCGGGTCGGCGGAGTGGCGACAGTAGTCGCGCAGGTCGTCCCAGGATGCATAATCGGCGATCCGCTGATCCATCCGGTTCGCTTCGATGAGTCGCCGGAATGGCTCGCGGGGCAGGTCGAAGGCACGGATCGTCGGCTGCAGCGCCTGCAGCACCGGCCACGTCGCCGCGCCGCTGTAGCACAGTTCGAGCTCACGCTCGAGCTCGTCGAGTGCCTCCAGGCGATCCCCTTCGAGCTCGTCCCCGAGCATGTCGACGAGTCGCGCGAAGCCGTAGACCGCGCGCAGATGCGGCCGGAGCCGGCGCGGGAAGAGCAGGGATGCGACCGGGAAGTTCTCCGTTCGGGCGCGCGCGGCGACGGTTGCGACGTTCACTCCGAGAAAGATCGCCCTTGCCGCGTGCTCCAGTCAAACCGAGGTCTTGCGCAGAGTCGGCCGAGGATGCTTCAATCGTTCGGCGCCGTCCGTGCCCAGTCCTAGCCAGGGCGGCTCGTTGAGTCCGAACGGGAGGGGAAGGCGTGACGGAGCACGACCAGCAGCCCGCCGACGGGGCGATACGGAAGGACCCGGTGCTCGGGGTCGAGATGAGGAACGGCGCGTGTGTCGTCAGGCTGGCGGGCGAGCTTGATCTCCACAACGCCCAGGTCGTTCGCGAAGCGCTCTTCGAGGCCTGTGCAGACGCCCCGGGGCGGCTCGTGGTCGATCTCAGCGAGGTCGAGTTCGTCGACTCGACCGCCATCGGCGTGCTGATCGAAGCGCGCACGAAGCTGCCAGACAGCGAGAGCTTCCACCTCGCCGCGCCCGGAGTGGAGACGCGCCGGGCGCTGCAGATCTCGGGCCTCGACCGGCACTTCTCCGTGCACGAGACCGTGCCCGAGGCACTCGCAGCGGACCCCTAGGCTCGGCGGACGACCTCAACCAGAGCTCGGGGCGGCCGCGGGAGCCTCGGCCAATTCCTCGCGCCGGATGAAGGCGAGCGCGGCGAGGAATCCTGCGGCGCCGAAGCCGACCATCACCCAGAACGCGAGCGAATAGCCCTCCGTCAGCCTGGAGAGCGTCGGCCGCCCGGAGCCGATGTGCGTGGAGAACACGGTGGAGGCGAGGGCGACCCCGATCGCGCCGCCGATCTGCTGCGAAGTATTGATCAGGCCGGACGCGAGGCCTGCTTGGCTCGCCTCGACTCCCGCAAGGGAGGCAATCGAGACGGGGACGTACGAGAACGCGAGCCCGACGCCGACGAGGAGATAACCGGGGAGGAGATCAGTGCCGTAGGCGCCGTCGACCGGGATCTGCGTGTACCAGAGCATCCCGGCCGTCATCAGCGCGAGCCCGAGCACCAGGATCGGCTTGACGCCGACGCGCGTGACGAGGGCCTGCGCCACACCCGCGGCGAGCACCGCTGTGCCCGCGGTCGCGAGGAAGGTGACGCCCGCCTTCAGCGCCGAGAAGTGGAGGACGTTCTGCACGTAAAGGGTCAGGATGAAGAAGTTGGCGAATAAGACGGCTCCGAGCAGGAAGCCGACGATGTTCGCCCCGGAGACGGTTCGAACGCGGAAGATGTCGAACGGCATCAGCGGCTCGCGCACGCGCCGCTCGATCACGAGGAAGGCGGCGATGAGAGCGATCGCGGCGATCAGGGGGAGGATCGTGCGGGCCGTTCCCCAGCCGACGAACGGCGCGCGCGAGATCGCGTAGACGAGCAGCGCGAGACCGCCGGTGATCGTCAGCGCACCGAACGGGTCGTAGCGCTTTTCCTCGGTCTCGCGCCTGCTCTCGCGAATGATCCTCGGTGCCAGCAGGAGCACAGCCGCGCCGACCGGGACGTTGACGAAGAAGATCCACTCCCAGCCCAGGTATTTGGTCACGACGCCGCCGAGCAGCACGCCGACCGCGGCACCGCTACCGCCGAGCGCGCCCCAGATCCCGAGGGCCTTGTTCCGCTCGGACCCCTCGGTGAACGTCGTCGAGACGATCGAGAGCGCGGCCGGGGAGATGATCGCGCCGCCGAGCCCCTGGACCGCGCGCGCTGCGATCAACAGCCCCTCGGAGTTGGAGAGCCCGCAGGCGAGCGACGCCAACGTGAAGAGCGACACTCCAACCATGAAGACGCGCCGCCGGCCGAGCAGATCGGCCGCCCTCCCACCAAGCAGCAGAAAACCGCCGAGCGCGAGCGCGTAGGCGGTGACGACCCACTGGAGGTTGCCGCGCGAGAAGTCGAGCTTCTCCCCGATCGTCGGCAACGCCACGTTGACGATCGAGACGTCGAGAATGGTCATGAAGAAGGCGGCGCCGAGAACAGCAAGCGCCCACCAGCGGCGTGGGTCAGCAGCGGGAGTGGCCAAGAAATCCTCCAGGTCGATGTGAGACGGCGAACGTGCGCAGCGCGCCAACTATTCCAATCGGGGGACGATGACGCTGCGTTCCCCTTTGCCAGGGCCTGTTAAGAACGAGGTGTGCCCGAACAGCCCGGACATCGGTGGGGCCGCAGAGCGGGCAGCGCTCTTCCCCGATCAGTGCTGGGGCGTCGTCGCTTTCACCGTATCCGGATCAAGCTCGGCGCCGCGACTGTGGCACCGCGTTTTCCAATGGGGCGGCACGCACTGAACATCGACGCCCCGCGACGAAGCTCCGGAAACCGCGGCCGTGCCGATCGAAGCGTCAGATGGCGGTACGCGCGGTAGCTGACGAAGCGGAACGAATCGCCCGCGGCGCGGTAAAGCGTCCGCGTCACGCCGAACGTGCGTCCATCTCTCTCGTTCGTTAGGCCAGTCTGCGTGACCAGCCCGCGGGCGAGGCAGTTCACTGTGTAGGAGCCGGCGAGGCTCCCGCCATCGGCGAACGTGTCGCGGTCGTCTGCCGCCTTAGGGATGCGAAGGCGGATCAAGTGTCCGTTGTGGATGGAGAAGAGCGCGAGCGAGGTGGTCGAGGCGCCTCCGCCGACGGCTGCGACCACCTCCTTACCATCGATCGCGTCGATCGGTGCAGCGGTTCTGAGCCTCGGCGCGTCGAACGTCGGCCAGGACTGGTCGATACCTGGCTGACGCATTGGGGTCACGAACGTCCGCCGCGCCGCCCGCACGACGAGGATGAATCGGCAGCGCTTAGCGCCGTGCGCGTGCACGGCGATGAATGTTCGGTCTAACCGACCGTCCCCGTCGATATCCGCTCTGATAAGGGTCGCTTGGCGAAGAATGCGATCGCCCTTCCCGTAAGAGGCGGATGGACAGCTGCCCAACACGCCCAGGCGCCGACCGGCGTCTGCGCGACCCATCGCCGTGGGGGGGGGGGGGGGGGGGGGCCCCACCACCACCCCCAAACCCGGAAGTAGGCGGATTGGTGGGGGGGGGGGAAACACCC
>JBBRYG010000026.1:0-13804 GCA_038237865.1 Gaiellales bacterium
TCCGGCGAGTTGCTGCGCATTGGAGAGCGCCTCCTCGCCGGCTGCCGTGCGGCGAGGACCTGGTCCTCGCCGACCAGGTCCGATGTTCTGCAGCTCGGCGAGCACCGTGGCTCGAACCCGTTGGAGATCAGCGCCGCGAGCCACGAGAACCTGCGCGGCCACGCCCTCGCCTTCTCGGACGAGACCCAGCAAGATGTGCTCGGTGCCGATGTAGTTGTGGCCGAGGCTCAGAGCTTCGCGCAGTGCGAGCTCGAGCACCTTCTTCGCGCGCGGCGTGAACGGAATCTGGCCGGTCGTGACCTCGTCACCCTGGCCGACGATGCGGGCGACCTGCGCGCGGACCTCCTCGACCGTGATGTCGAGCGACTCGAGCACGCGCGCGGCCAAGCCTTCCTCCTCACGCAGCAGCCCGAGCAGGATGTGCTCGGTCCCGATGTAATTGTGCTTCAGGGCCCGGGCTTCGTCCTGGGCGAGGACGACGACCTGCCGGGCACGCTCGGTGAAACGTTCGAACACTTGCTTCCTTTCCTGGCTGGAAGCTCATCGTAGCCCACCGGCCGGAGGCTATGACTTGGCCCTCACACAGTCCTTACTCCCCGTAACCGATTGTGTGCCCGTGACGTTTGAACAGTGAGGATTCGCTGCATTTCTGCGGTGACGAAAACTCGGACGGGGGACGATCGAGTGCACCTGGGGCACGCTGATACTGCGGTTGAGGCGCCGCCGGCGGTCAACGCCGAGCCGCTGCTCCAGCCTGCCGCTCGGGCCGTCCGGCTCTCGCGCCGCGTCGCCACGATGCTTGCGGCCGGCGGACGGGTCGGCGTGATCTGGCTCCCGGTGTTCGCCCTCGTCTCGCGGAGCGTCGACAACCTCGGTACGGGGCTCCTCCTCACGACCGCGCTGACCGCTGTCTGGTGGTTCGGACTTCGTCTGGCCTACGCCTCCGGGCGGCTGACCCTGTTCACGCTCGGCGCCTCCGTCGCGGCCGCCGTGGGGACTTCCACCGGCCTCGTCAGCGCCTTCGCGCTCAATGCCGTCGTCGCGGACATGCACTTCGCTCCCTCGACGCTGTTCGAGATGGGCGCGGCCGTCCTGATCTTCTCCGCCGCCTGGGAGGCCATCGTGCAACGCAGCCTGGCCGCGCTTCAGCGCGTGCTGATCGTGGGCGCGGGTGACGGAGGCTCGGAGCTCGTCGAGGACCTGGCCCTGGCCGGAGAGCTTCCGTTCGAGCTGATCGGGATCGTCGACGACGAGATCGCCACCGACACGATTGCCGGAGCCCCGGTGCACGGCCGCGTGGCCGATCTCCCGGCGATCATGGAAGCCCAGCGGCCGGATCTGGTCGTCCTCGCCGGCGGCCACAACCGAACCGAGGCGTTCACGCACCTGCTCGACGTCGCCGGAAGCGGCTTCAAGGTCGTCGGGCTGCCCGAGTTCTATGAGCACGTGTTCGGACGCGTTCCGGTCAGGCACCTCACTCCCGTGTGGTTCATCTCGATCCTGCACCTGTACCAAAGGCCGTACACGAAGGCGGCCAAGCGCACGTTCGACGTGGTGGTCGCGGGCGTGGGCCTTCTGCTCACCGCGCCGCTCCTCCCCTTCCTGGCGTTGTTGGTGCGCCGAACCCCCGGCCCCGTGATCTTCCGGCAGACACGGCTCGGCGAGAGTGGACGCCAATTCACGATCTTCAAGTTCCGGACGATGCGGCAGGACGCCGAGGCGCCCGGGCGGGCGATCTGGGCAGAGGAGCTCGACCCACGCATCACGAGCATCGGGCGCTTGATGCGCAAGACACGGCTGGACGAGCTGCCGCAGCTTTGGAACGTGCTTCGCGGAGACATGTCGGTGGTCGGCCCGCGGCCGGAGCGGCCGGAGTTCCTTGAGCAACTGCAGGAGACGGTGCCTTTCTGGACGCGGCGGCATCTCGTCAAGCCGGGGATCACCGGGTGGGCACAGGTGCGCCGTGGGTACACGGCCGACGCCGAAGGAACGGCCGAGAAGCTCTCCTACGACCTCTGGTACCTCCGCCATCGCAGTCTGGTGGTCGACCTCGCGATCAGCGTCAAGACGTTCACCACGCTGGCGACGGGGTCGGGCGCGCGTTAGGGGCCCACGCCACGGCTGCGATCGGAGTCGTCTGTCCGGTGCCTAGCACCGGACATGTCCGGATTAGCCAACGCTGTAGGTGCCCGGGAAGCGCTCGCCGAGGAGCCGGACGAGCAGCGCAGCCGGCAATCCGACGACGTTGAGGTAGTCGCCCTCGATCCGGCGGACGAACGCCGCGCCGCGACCCTGGATGGCGTAGCCGCCAGCCCGTCCCTCCCACTCGCCCATCGCGATGTAGGCCGCCAGATCCCGTGCGGTCAAGCTTCGGAAGATGACGCGTGTCGACTCGTTTTCCACAACCTCCCAGCCGGGGGTGACGAGGCAGAGCCCGGAGACGACGAGATGAGTCTTCCCGCCGAGCTCCTCCAGCATTCGCTCGGCGTCGCCAGAGTGGGCCGGCTTGCCGTAGATACGGCCCTCCAGGACGACGGCCGTATCCACTCCGAGCACGGGCCGATCGCCGGCCTCGGCAGCAACCGACCGCGCCTTCGCCCGGGCGTGCTCGCGGACGAGCTCGACCGCGTCGGCACCCTCCGGCGTCTGCTCCTCGTAGCGCGGTGCGACGGTGTCGAACGGGAGGCCGAGCTGCTCGAGGATCGCCTTCCGCTGCGGGGACGTGGAGGCAAGCAGGAGCGGTGCGGCGGAAGACGCGTCAGGCACGTTTCCGCGCCTTCCAGATTTCCTCGGAAGGCCAGCGCTTGGCCCACTCCGACGGAACGTAGTCGTAGAACTCGTGCGTGACTGCGTCGGGTGGCGCCCGCAGCTCGAGCAGCGCGTCGATCTCGAAGCCGTTCTCCCGCAGGAGCCCGATCCACTCGCCGTGGGCGAGGTGAAACTCGATCCCGCCGCCGTCGCCCCGCCAGTCGAAGCGATACATGCCGAATTGCGGCCGCACCAGCCGCTCCTCGATATGACCGTCATCGGGCCCGCACAGGATCGAGAGCGTGCTGTTTCGCAGGAAGACGAGCTCGCCGCCGGGTCGCAACAGCCGCGCCGCCTCCGGGATCCACTTGTACGGATCGGCCCAGATCGAGGCGCCGTACTCGGAGAGGGCGAGGTCGAACGCCCCATCCGGCAGCGGAACCTTCTCCGCGGCGGCTTCGACGAGCGGGAACTCGAGCCCGAGCTCGCGCTGACAGCGCCGAGCGGTGTCGAGTTGCGCGGGCGTGGGATCGACGCCGACCGGCCGTGCTCCGCGCTTTGCCAGCCAGGCGGAGAAGTACGCCGTCCCGCAGCCCAGCTCGACGACGTCGAGGCCGGCGTCGGCCGGGAGGGCGTTCAGGTCCGATTCGGGAATCGACCAGGTGCCCCAGGTGATGTCGTCCTGTGACCAGGTCTCCAGCGCCTTGCGGTCCGTGTACTGCTCGTTCGACCGCGTCCAGAGCTCGCGGTTGATCGCGACCGAGTCAGTCGAGCTCATCGCCGGAGAACCAGAGTCCGATCTCACGCGCGGCGGACTCCTGCGAATCCGAGCCGTGGACGAGATTGTCCGGCATCGCCGTCGCGAGATCTCCGCGGATCGAGCCCGGCTCGGCCTCGGCGGGGTTCGTTGCCCCAATCGTCTTGCGTAGGGTCCCGATCGCGCCCTCGCCCTCGACCACCAGCGCCCACGTCGGCGCCGAGGTGATGAAGTCGACGAGCTCGCTGAAAAACGGTTTCTCGCGATGCTCGGCGTAATGCTCCTCGCCCAACTTGCGGCTGACGAGCAGGAGCTTTCCGGCGCGGATCTCGAAGCCACGGCGCTCGATCCTGCCCAGAATCTGGCCGGCCAGCCTGCGCGTCACAGCGTCCGGCTTGATCAGGATTAGCGTCCGCTCCAGGGCCACGGCCCGCGGAGTCTATTCGGACCGCGTACGCCGCCTACGCGATGCCTGCTTGAGCGCTGGAAACTCGCCGACGGGCGCAGGCTCGACAGTCGTCTCGCAGTAGGGGCAGACCTGCCAGAGCGCCTCGAGCGGCGCCTTGCAGCTCACGCAGGACTGCTTCAGCTTGGTCGTACAGACAGGGCAGACGAGGTAGTCCGGCCCGACCTCCGCGCGACAGACCGGGCAGTGGAGGTCGCGGCGCGACAGGCGCTCCTCCATCCCCTTGATCTCGAGCTCACGCTCGCGAACGTCATCGAGATACTCGGGCGGGCGGAAGAGCATGTACACAAGGGGCCCCACGAAGGGCACGGCGCCGAGTACGACGGCCATCGTCACGAACCAGGGATCCTCGATCCGGCGGCGCGCGTCCTTGTAGACCCAGTACACGAGGCTGAGCCAGAAGATCGCGACGAAGAAGAGTGCGAGGCGCCACGCGATCTCCCAGGTGCCTGAGCTGAAGAAGTCGTGAGCTCCGCTGAAGGTTCCGGCAACGATCACAGGATGATTCTTCCGATCAGGTACCCCAGGGCAAACGCGATGCCGACGATGGCGAGCAGAACGAACGCCGCGAACGCGAACACGGTGAGTCTCTCCCCGACGCTCGCCATCCTACGTCTTGTACTCCGCCCGGGAGAGGTCGGCGAGCAGATAGAGCGAGCCGGTGACCAAGACCGGACCACCAAGGCTACGGGCTCGGCGTAGAGCCAGTTCAGGATCGCGCTCGGCCTCGACATGCTCGAAGTACCGTTCGGCGCGGCGGGCCAGTTCCTTCTCTCCGAGCGCGCGCTCGTTGGAGGAGCGGGTGGCGACTAGTGCACGACCTGCGGGGGCCAGGTGCTCCAGCATCGCGTCCACGTCCTTGTCGGAGAGGATCGACGCGCAGATGACGTAGTCGTGTCTGGGGAGCCGCCCGACGAGCCACTTCACCCCCGCAAGGTTGTGCGCGCCGTCCCAGAGCTCGTCTCCGTGCTGCTCCAGCCGGCCCGGGAGCTTGGCCTCCACCTCCCGGTCCACGGACCGACCGAGGAACGCCTCGACCGCCTCCCGCGCGCCACCGTGGACGACGGCATGCTGTTCGAGCAGCTTCCCCCACTCCGGCTCGCCGAGAACGACGGTCGCGCCGGGCTTCGCGACGGCCAGCTTCTCACCTGCGATCGCTTCCCGCGTGTCACCGAGGAGATCGGTGTGCTCGAGCGAGACGTTGGTCAGCAGGACGATCTCTGCAGCGAGGACGTTGGTCGCGTCGAAGCGGCCGCCGAGGCCGGCCTCCACCACGGCGGCGTCCACCCCCGAGGCCGCGAACTCGGCTAACGCCGCAGCCGTCAGCACCTCGAACTGGGTCGCCCCTTCCGCGTGTGGCCGGACCCGCTCGATCGCCGCGGCGAAGTCCGCCTCGTCTCCGCCGACGCGAATGCGCTCCGACCAGCGCCGCACGTGCGGTGAGTAGTACGCCCCGACCTTGAGCCCCTCGGCGCCGAGCAGCTCCTCGATCGTGCGCGTTGCCGTGCCCTTGCCGTTCGAGCCGACGACGTGAATCGCGGGGAAGCGCTGTTGCGGTTCGCCGAGATCGGCGAGCAGCCGACGGATTCGGTCGAGCCCGAACTCCTCCGGCCACGGGGAGAGCGACTCGACCCAGCGCTCACCGTCGAGCGTCGGCTGCTTCACCCCGGTGCCTCGAGTCACCGCTCCTGCCCAGTTAGAGACTCTCGGCGGCGCCGCCGAGGGTCTCCAGTTCACGGCGGTAGCGTTCCAGCTTGCCGCGCTCGGCCTCGACCACCTGCGCCGGCGCGTTCGCGACGAAGCGGTCGTTCGCGAGCATCTTCTCCGCCCGCGCGATCTCGCCGCGGAGGCGCTCGATCTCCGCCTCGGCATTCCCGTTCGCCTTCTGGCGCTCGGGCTTCACGACCGCCTCGAAGATGCGGAGCTGCTCTCCCTCGAGCGGAACGCGAACGCCGCTCCGCCGGAAGATCTCGGCCGCCTCCTTGACCCGGTCGAGCGCCCCGGGGTCCCCGGCGTGGGCGCTGTCCGGCTCCGGCCAGGGGGCGACGATCAGGCGCGTCTTGCGGTCCGGGAGGTTCGTCCAAATTTCCTCCGTGACGTGTGGAAGAACCGGATGCAGGAGTTTGAGCAGCCGCTCGAGCGCCGCAAGTGCGGTCGCCTGCGCCTCCCCGTCGCCGTCGTAGAGGCGCGGTTTGATCGCCTCGGCGTACCAATCGCAGAAGTCGTCGAACGTCAGGTGGTAGAGCAGGTTGACGGCCCCGGCGAAGTCGTATGCGCCCAGATGCTCCTCGAGCTCGGTTCGCGCCTGCTCGATCCGGGCCAGGATCCACCCCTCCACCGTCTCCTTCGGACGTGCCCCGTGCCTGGCACCGGACGTGTTCGAAAGGATCAGGCGGGACACGTTCCAGAGCTTGTTTGCGAGCTTGCGGCCCTCGTCGATCGCGCCGTACGAGAAGCGCACGTCCTGGCCGGAGGTCAGCTTCAACAGGCCGTAGCGGGTCGCGTCGGTCCCGTACCGGTCGATGATCTCGACCGGATCGATGCCGGTGCCGAGGCTCTTGGACATCCGCCGGCCGTCGGGCGCCAGCACCGTCGTATGGATGATCACGTCGCTGAACGGGACGTCGCCGACGAGCTCGAGCCCGGTGAAGATCATCCGGTTTTCCCAGAGGCGGATGATCTCGCGCGCGGTCGTGTTCAGCGAGCCGGGATAGTAGGCGCGCAGGTCGGGCGTGTCCTCGGGCCAGCCGAGCGTGGCGAACGGCCAGAGCGCCGACGAGAACCAGGTGTCGAGGACGTCCCGATCCCGCGTGAGCTCGGACGAGCCGCAGTCGGCGCAGCGACCCGGCTCGGTCTCCTCGACCGTGATGTGACCGTCTGGGCAGTACCAGAGCGGAAGCTGATGGCCCCACCAGATCTGACGCGAGATGTTCCAGTCGGGCGCATGCTCGAGGGAGCCGACCGCGAAGCGGTGCTGCGACTCGGGGTGGTAGCGGACGCGCCGCTCACGCAGGGCTTCCAGCGCCGGCTCCTTCAGCTCCGACATCGAACACCACCACTGCAGCGAGATGAGCGGCTCGATCCGCGTCTCGCAGCGCTCGCAAAGAGCCACCGCGTGCCGGTAGGGCTCCCGCTTCACGAGCTGGTCGCGCTCACGGAGCCACGCGAGGATCCGTTTGTCGGCCTCCGCCTGGGTCAACCCCGCCAGCTCACCGGCTGCCTCGCTCATGCGCCCGTCCCAGCCGACCACCATGGGCTCGTCGAGCCCGTGGTCGCGTCCGATCTCGAAGTCGAGCGGATCGTGTCCAGGCGTCACCTTGAGCGCGCCGGTACCGAAGTCGAGGTCGACTCGGTCGTCGGCGATCACCGGCACGGGCCGCTCGACGAACGGGACGATCACGTCGCGGCCGACCGCGTCCTTCCAGCGCTCGTCGCCGGGGTTCACCGCGACCGCGACGTCGCCGAGAATCGTTGCGGGCCGCGCCGTTGCGATCGTCACGCCGCCGCCCGAGCCATCCGCGAAGGGATAGAGCACGTACGTGAGCGCGTCATCCAGCTCCACGTGGACGAGCTCGAGGTCGGAGAGGCTCGTCTCGTGGTGTGGGCACCAGTTGATGATCCGGTTGGCGCGATAGATCCACCCCTTGCGGTAGAGGTGGACGAAGAAGTGCATCACGGCGCGAACGTACGGCTCGTCCATCGTGAAACGCTCGCGCCGGTAGTCCATCGACGCGCCCATCCGCCGGAACTGCACCATGATCTTGCCGCCGTACTCGTGCAGCCACTCCCAGACGCGCTGCTCGAACGCCTCGCGACCGAGCGCCTGGCGTGTCGTGCCCTCGGCGACGAGATGCTTCTCGACCGCGTTCTGTGTGGCAATTCCCGCATGGTCGTAGCCGGGCTGGAACAGCGTGTTGAAACCGCGCATCCGGTGGTAGCGGACAAGCGCGTCAGCGAGCGAGAGCTGGAGCGCGTGGCCCGTATGGAGCTCGCCGGTGACGTTCGGCGGCGGGTGCGCGACCACAAAGGTTGGACGGTGGTCGTCCGCCTCTGCGTTGTAGAGGCCCTCTTCCTCCCAGGTCTTCTGCCAGCGCGCTTCGACGCCGTCCGGCTTGTACAGCGGCTCCATCAGCCGATCCTAGCCTTCGCCGGATGGCACAAACGGATGTGGTCAGACAGCGACTATGGGCTCAGTATGGCGCGCGTTTGGCCGTGTCGCAAGCAGCCGCGGCCGGTGCCTGGCACCGGCATGTCCCGGAGTTAGGTGAGGCCCGCGGCGAGGATGGAGGCGTTGCGGTGCGCGATCGCCTCGATCGTCACCATCGGGTTCACGCCTGAGGCGCCCGGGAAGGTCGAGCCGTCGACGACGACGACGTTCTTCGTCCCCCGCACCCTGCCCTCGTGGTCGCAGGCGGACGTCCTCGACGAGTCGCCCATGCGCGCCGAGCCCATCAGGTGGAACGCATAGAAGACGCACCGCCCCGCCCCGTAGCCGCATGCGTCGGCGTCATGGAGAAACTGCCCACGGCTCCCGCGGGACGGCTCGTACGAGACGCCGCCGGAATGCGAGGAGATGATCCGCCCGGCCCCGGCCGCCTCGAGGATCTGAGCAGCGCCATCCAACCCCACACGCACGTGCTCGACGTCGGCGGCGCCGAGCCGGTAGCGGACCCGCGGCGAGCCGTTGCGGCCGACGCGCACCTCGCCCTCGCTGCGGTCGCGGAGCAGCAGCCCGATGCCCGAGATGTGCGGGAGCGCGCCGAGGAGGGCGCGGTGCTGCGAGGCGCTTCGCCACGGCCCGTAGGCAGCGAGGACACCCGGGTGCACGGGAGCGGTTTCGTACTTGAGACCGTAGCCCTCCCCATCGAGATCGCTGTGCTGGTCGGAATAGCGCGCCTGGATCGTCCCCTCCCAGGGCCGGATCTCCTCGGCGAACTCGCCCAGGACGCCCGTGACGGGGTGGAGATGCAGATGCCGCCCGACGTGCTCGTTTCCGACGCCCGAGCGCCGCAGCAGCGCAGGCGTGTGCAGAGCGCCGGCGGCGACCGCAATCGCCCGCGCTCGAACCGACACTCGCTGACCGGCCGAGGTCTCAGCCTCGACGCCACGGGCCGCGCCCCTTTCCACGAGCACGCGTCGGGCTCGCGTCCGGACGAGGATCCGCGCGCCGTCACGCTGCGCATCCTCGAGCCAGGTGACGAGTGTCGACTGCTTCGCGCCGAGCGCACAGCCGAAACCGCAATACCCGCAGACGCGCCCCTGGTCGCACCCACGGACGTTCCGCGGCATCGTCGCGACGTGCCAGCCAAGCGCCTTCAGGCCGCGCGCCATCGCCTGGTCGCGCGCTGACGGCTCCGCCTCGCCAGTGCCGACGCCGAGCCGTGCGCACACCGCGTCGAGTGCTCCCTCGAAGTCGGTGGAGACAAACGGCCCGCCCCACTCCTGCCGCACCGCATCCGGCGTTCGGAACGACGTCGTGTAGTTGACCAGCGTCGTCCCGCCCAGACAGCACCCGGCGAGCAGACCGATCCCGCCATCCGAGGTCGTCAGCGCCGCCGCGCCCTCGTAGAACCGGCGGTACGCGGACAGCTCGTCGCCGTCGAAGTCCGCGGCCTCGTAGTGGCCGCCCGCCTCCAGCACGATCACGTCGAGGCCCGCGGCGGCCAGCACCGCGGCGGCCGTTCCGCCGCCCGCGCCCGACCCGACGACGCAGACGTCGCACTCGAGCGCCACGTCGCCGCCGACCCTGAGCGGGCGGATCGTCCGCGCGCGGTCGCTGACGGCACCGAGCGGACCCGGGTAGCCGTCGACGCCGACCGTCCCGTAATAGGGAATCGCCGCACCCTTGCGGAGACCCTGGAACGCCTGACGCTTCGGTCCGAGCCGGCTGTCGCACCAGCTGCGGAGGACGGCCTCGCGCTCCTCACGCGTCAGCGCACTGAAGCGCCGTCGCCGGCCGTGCACGAAGGGCCTGTCCCAGATGGAGAGCAGCCGCATCAGCCCGGCCAGCTCCGGCTGCGGCGTCAGCTCGAGCAGCAACTCGGGCACACGGGCCTCCAGCGCCCCCGGGCAAAAGGTCTCGCAGATCGCGTCGAGCGAACGCCGCCGGCTGGGCGTCACCGGCCGACCGCGTAGCCCTGCATGCCGCGAGGGTTGGCGGCCGCCTTCAGCATGCCGTTCTCCCGTGCCGCGGCGCTGACCCGGCCGAGAGACCAGTCGTCCGTGACCTCGACCTCGTGGCCACGCTCACGCAGCTCCGCCACGACTCCCGGGTCGATGCGGGCCTCGACCTCCACCTGCCGCGGGTGCGCGTCACGCGGGTAGAAGGAGCTCGGGAAGTGGTTCGTGTGGAAGCACGGAGCATCGATCGCCGCCTGCAGGTCGAGGCCGCAGTCCGCGTGCTGGAGGAAGAAGACGAGCGACCACTGATCCTGCTGGTCCCCGCCGGGCGTCCCGAAGGCGAGATACGGGTCACCGCCCTTGAAGGCGAGGGAGGGCGACAGGGTGGTCCGCGGCCTCTTCCCGGGCTCGAGTGAGTTGGGCAGCCCCTCTTCCAGCCAGAACATCTGCGCCCGCGTTCCGAGCGGAAATCCGAGGTCGGGAACGACGGGCGAGCTCCACAACCACCCGCCGCTCGGCGTCGCGGAGACGATGTTGCCCGCACGGTCGACCACGTCCAGATGGCAGGTGTCGCCGGTGACGCGCGTCGGCTCGCCGGCTCCTGCGGCATGCGCGCCGGCGACCGGTCGGGGCAACCGTGGATCGGAACCGCCCGGCCGCAGCTCGTCGGAGGCGGTGTCACCGACGAGCGCACGCCGCTCGTCCGCATACGCGCGGCTCAGCAGCAGCTCGATCGGCACGTCGGTGAACTCCGGGTCGCCGTACCACGCCTCGCGGTCTGCGAACGCGAGCTTGGCGCACTCGACGACCGTGTGGACGAAGTCCGCGCTGCCGGCGCCCATCTCCGCCAGATCGAAGCCCTCGAGCAGCGCGAGCTGCTGAAGGAAGACCGGGCCCTGGCCCCACGGACCGGTCTTGAACACCGTATGGCCACGGTAGTCGAGCGAGAGCGCCGGCTCGAGCCGCGCCTCCCACCCGGCCATGTCTTCGGCGGTGAGAAGGCCGGAGTGGCGCCGGCCAGAGGTGTCCATCACCTCGGTTTGGGCGAAGCGGTCGATCTCCTCGGCCACGAATCCCCTGTACCAGGCAGCGCGTGCGCGCTCGATCTCCTGTTCGCGTGACCCGCCTTTGCTCTCGTCGAGGATCCGACGGTAGGTCGCAGCGATGCCCGGGCTGCGAAACAGCGTCCCCGGCGCCGGCACCCCATCGGCCAGGAAGACCTCGACGGAGCTCGTCCATTCGGCACGGAAGATCTCCTCCACCCGCTCGATCGTGGCGCTGATCGCCGGCACGAGCGGAAAGCCCGTCTCGGCGAAACCGATCGCGTGCTCGAGGACGTCTGCGAGGCGCCAGGTGCCGAATTCGCGCAACAGCAACAGCCAGCCGTCGAACGCGCCGGGAACGACGGCGGGGAGCAGTCCGGTGCCGGGAATCAGGTCGAGGCCGAGCTGCTCGAATCGCGCGCTCGTCGCGCCCTGCGGCGCCGTGCCCTGCCCGCAGACGACGTGCACTTCCTGACGTGTTGCGGAGTAGACGATCGCCGGGAGGTCGCCCGCGGGGCCGTTCAGATGCGGCTCCACGACCTGGAGGGCGAAGCCCGCAGCGACGGCCGCGTCGAAGGCGTTGCCCCCGCGTTCGAGCACCGCCATCCCCGCCGAGGAGGCAAGCCAGTGTGTCGAGGCGACCATTCCGAAGGTGCCGCGCAGCTCGGGTCGGGTCGTGAAAGCCACGGCCATTGACTCTAGTGTTCCTCCGTGCGATACGGGCTCTGCGTTGCCAACATCGGCTCCTATGCCGATCCGCGCGTCACGGTTCGCGTCGCCCGCGCGGCGGAGAAAGCAGGCTGGGAGGCGCTCTTCCTCTGGGATCACCTCGCGTTCGCGTGGGGAGCACCCGCGGCGGATCCGTGGGTGACGCTGGCAGCGGTCGCCTCGACGACGGAGCGGATCCGGCTCGGGACGATGGTCACGCCGGTCGCTCGCCGGCGCCCGCAAGTTCTGGCGCAGCAGGTGGCGACGCTCGATGTCCTCAGCGGCGGCCGGGTGATCTTCGGCGCCGGTCTGGGTGGGTCGTCGTCAGAGTTCGGCAAGTTCGGCGAACCGACCGACGCGCGCGTTCGGGCCGCGATGCTCGACGAAGGCCTCGACCTCCTCCGGGCCATGTGGTCAGGCGAGGAGGTTCAGCATCACGGCGACCATTTCACCGTCGAAAGCGTCACGCTGGCGCCGACGCCGCTGCAGGAGCGCCTGCCGATCTGGATCGGAGGCAACCGCGAGCCGTCACTCCGCCGCGCCGCCCGCTGGGACGGCTGGTGCGCCGACAGCGCGGACCCAAGCGGGATGACGCTAGAGCCGAAGGACGTATCCGAACGGATCGAGCGGATCGGCCGCAGCAGCGCTTACGACGTCGCGGTGCTCGGCTCGTCCGCTGACGGCGATCCGCAGGCCTACGGGGCTGCGGGAGCGACGTGGTGGCTCGAGAACGTCCACGACCAGCGTGGGGCGATCGACGAGATGCTCGAGCTCGTTCTGGCCGGCCCGCCCGATTAAGAACGCAGGAAGCGGAACACGAGCTCAGCGACGCAGACGGGCTTCTCGTTGCCCTCGTGCTCGACGGTGGCTTCGATCCGCGCCTGCTCCCCGCCGTCCACACCGATGACCTCTGCGACCCGGAAGCTCGCCCGCACGCGGCTCCCGACCGGGACGGGCGCCGGAAAGCGCACCCGGTTCAGGCCGTAGTTGACCGTCAACCGGTAGCCGCCGTCGCCGAAGAGCTCGAACCACAAGCCCGGGAGGAGCGAGAGCGTGAGGAGACCATGCGCGATCGTCGTCCCGAACGGCCCCTCGGCGGCCCGCTGCCGGTTGACGTGGATCCACTGCGAGTCCTCGGTGGCCGCGGCAAACGCGTCGACCCGGGCCTGCGAGACTTCGACCCAGCCGGTCGGGCCGAGCTCGGCGCCGGCGTGGATCAGGCGGACTCTTCGGCGAGCTCGGCCGGCTCGTCGGCCATGCCGTCGGCGCTCGTCACGAGCGTCGGCTTCAGGTGCTTCTCGATCGTCTCCTTCGTAATCACGCACTTGGAGACATCGCGACGCGATGGCAGCTCGAACATCACGTCGAGGAGGGCATTCTCGATGATCGAGCGCAGACCGCGGGCACCCGTCTCCCGTACGAGGGCCTTGTCCGCGATCTCCCAGAGCGCATCGTCGGTGAAGACGAGCTCGATCTTGTCGTAGCCGAAGAACCGCTGGTACTGCCGTGTGAGCGCGTTCTTCGGCTCCGTCAGAATCTGGACGAGGTCCTCGCGATGCAGCTGGTGCACGGCTGAGATGACCGGAAGCCGGCCGATGAACTCCGGAATCAGCCCGAAGTTGAGGAGATCCTCCGGCATCACGTCCGTGAGGAGCTCGGAGGCCTCGATCGAGTGCTTCGACCTGACCTCCGCACCGAAGCCGACGGCGTTCTTGCCGATCCGCTTGGCGATGATCTTGTCGAGCCCGGCGAATGCGCCGCCACAGATGAAGAGGATGTTCGTCGTGTCGATGGAGAGGAACTCCTGGTGCGGGTGCTTGCGCCCGCCCTGCGGCGGCACCGACGCAACGGTTCCCTCAAGGATCTTCAGCAGCGCCTGCTGGACGCCCTCGCCGGAGACGTCCCGCGTGATCGACGGATTGTCCGCCTTGCGCGCGATCTTGTCGACCTCGTCGATGTAGA
>JBBRYG010000027.1:0-13080 GCA_038237865.1 Gaiellales bacterium
ATGTCGAGGTCGGACATATCGTTCCTTCTCCCGTCCCGTCACGAGGCAGACGTTACCGGGCGCCGGAATTCATCGCGGTCGCCCAGCTGGATGGGTCCGATGACCCCAGCTACGATGCCAAACTGGCAATGCCGCGCCGGTCACGCCGACGCCCAGGTTGGGTAGGTCTACCATGCGTGACACAGGATCCCAGCGTGATAGAGGGCGACCATGACCAGACTCGACAACCGGCCCAACACCGCACTCCTCGTCGTCGACGTGCAGAACGGCGTCGTCGAGGGGGCTCACGAGCGCGACGCGGTCGTCGCGAACGTCGGCAGCCTTGTCGAGAAGGCGCGGCGGGAACGGGTCCCCGTTGTCTGGGTCCAGCACTCCGACGAGCAGCTTGCGAAGGGAACCGACGACTGGCGGATCGTCTCCGAGCTGACTCCGGGTGACGCCGAGCCGCTCGTCGAGAAGAACTACGGCGACTCCTTCGAGGACACCACCCTCGAGACCGTGCTGTCGGGCCTCGGAGTCGGGCGACTCGTCGTCGTCGGCGCACAGACCGATGCGTGCATCCGCTCGACGCTCCACGGCGCGTTCGTCAGGGGGTACGACGCGACCCTTGTCAGCGACGCCCACACGACGGAGGACCAGACGGCATGGGGGGCGCCGCCGCCGGACCAGGTCATCGCGCACACGAACCTGTACTGGACCTACCAGACGGCGCCGGGGCGGACGGCCGGGACGTCCGAGACCAAGGATGTCGACCTCGGCGGCACGTCCTAGAGCGTTATTTCTAGCGCTTGTTCCCAGACTCCGAGGGCTTCTTCCAGCTCCGCTTCGGCGATCACCAGTGGGACGAGGACCCTGATGCAGTTCGAGTAGATCCCGGACTTCAGGAGCAGCAGGCCGCGGTCCGCCGCTGCCTCCACGACCTTGCTTGCCAGCTCGGGGGCGGGGTCCTTCGTTTCGCGGTCGTGGACGAGCTCGATTGCGAGCATTGCGCCGAGGCCGCGGACGTCGCCGATCGCGTCCCAGCGCTCCTGCCATGACTGCATGCGGCTTCGGATCGTCTCGCCGATCTGGCCGGCACGCTCGACGAGGCCCTCCTCCTCGAAGACGTCGAGGACGGCGAGGGCCGCAGCCTGGGCGACCGGATTTCCGACGTAGGTGCCTCCGATCGCGGAATCGTCGGGCGCGTCCATGATCTCTGCCTTCCCGATCACGCCAGAAAGCGGTAGGCCGGCGGCGATCGATTTCGCCACGGTCATCAGATCGGGCTCGATCCCGTAGTGCTCGATCGCGAACATCTTTCCGGTGCGGCCGAAGCCGGTCTGCACCTCGTCGATCACGAGCACGATCCCGTTGTCGTCGCAGATCCGGCGAACGCCGTCGAGGAACTCCTGGGGAGCGACGACGAAGCCGCCCTCACCCTGGACCGGCTCGATTACGATCGCGGCGACGCTCTCGGCCGCCACCTGGGTGACGAGCGCGCGCTCGAGCGCTGCAAGCGCTTCAGGTGCGCTCGGGCCGCGGTAGTCCTGCGCAAACGGCAGCCGGTAGACCTCCGGCGCGAACGGCCCGAGCCCTGCCTTGTACGGGTGGGTCTTCGAGGTCATGGTCATCGCCAGCAGGGTTCGGCCATGGAAACCACCCTCGAATGCGATCACGGCGGGTCGCTTGGTGTACGAGCGCGCGAACTTGACGGCGTTCTCCACGGCCTCCGTGCCGGCGTTGAAGAACGCGGCGCGCGCAGGCCCGGTGAAGGGCGCTGCGGCGATCAGACGCTCCGCGAGCGTGATGTAGACCTCGTAGGGCACGATCGTGAAGTCGGTGTGGAAGAAGGCGGCTGCCTGCTCCTGCACCGCCTCGACCACGCGAGGATGCGCGTGCCCCACGTTCAGGCAGCCGACGCCACCCGTGAAGTCGATGAACGTGTTCCCGTCGACGTCCGTGAGGGTCGCGCCCTCGCCGCGCTCAATCACGACCGGGAGGCAGAGGGAGAGCGGCTCGGCGATCACGCGCTCCTTGCGCTCGAGAATCTCCTGCGAGCGCGGGCCTGGGATCGTCGTCTTGAGGTCGATCGTCTTGGTGGTGGCCATGCTCTGACTATACGTCAGCGTGCGGCTCGCTGGATAGGTGAATAACGGTCAGTCAGGCGGCTATTTGAAGGCCGGCGTCCCGAGGGCTTCCTCGGTGTACACGCCCGACGCATTCCAGAGCATGAAGCCCTTCGAGTGCTCGAGCCGAGCCGCCTGAATCTGATCCTGTACGTCCGCGAGCGTGTACGTCCGGCCAAGGGAGAAGTCCTGGAGCCACGGGATCACCTTCGCATTGCGTCCGCGCAGCTTGTCGCGGAAGTCGCGGAGCGAGTAGGCGACCGTGACGCCCGGACGCGAGTCCGGATCGACGATGTTGTACTCCCCCGGTCCGTAATGCGACGGATACACCATCGGGTAGACCGCGTCGGCGTAGCGCGAGATTCGGCGCGGGAACTGCGCGATCCCGAGATCGCGAGTGGCCGACAGGCCGAAGACATCGACCGACACACGCACCCCGAGCGGTTTCAGCTGACTCGACGCGTACTTGACGTACATCGGAATCGTCCAGCCCATCGGCTGGGCATGCGTACCCGGATACCGGATCTGGCTGATGTCGCCGTCGCTCGGGAACCGGACGTAATCGAACTGGATCTCGTCGAAACCGGCTTTCGCCGCGGCCCGTGCGATCCCGACGTTGTAGCGCCAGACGCGCGTGTCATACGGGTTCGTCCAGCCGAGCCCGCCGCTGTTGAGCCAGCGCGAGCCGTCGGCTCGCCGGATCGCAAGCGCAGGGGCGCCCGCCGCGAGCAACGGGTCCTCGAAGGTGACGACGCGACCGACCAGGTACAGGCCGGCGTTATGAATCTTCTGCGCAGCCTGACGCGGGTTGTAGTACCGCTTGGCCGACCCGACCTGGCGCGCGAGCGCGATCCCAGGGTCGAACCCGATCTCGCCGTTCTCGTCCTTGATGTCCAGCTCGATCGAGTTCAGCCCCTGCTTCTTCAGCGCGATGTACTCGTCGAGCTTCCCGGGGATGCTTGCAAGCGCGACCGTGACGTGGACGCCGCGAACCTCTGTCGGCAGCGGCCTCGGCTGCAGCGTCCTCGGTTTTGAGCTCGGCGCCGACGCCCGCTCGGGCGCCGTCTGATGACCGTGAATGTGGGTCGCGAGGATGCCTCCGATCACGCCGCCGACAACAAGGGCGAGCAAGAGCCCTGCCGCACGCAGTCGCCGCTTGCGCCTGCGCCTCTGGGCCTCGACGCGACGGAGCTTGAGACGGTCGTTCGGATTGACAGGCTGGAGCACGGACGGAGGCACGAACGGGGAACCGTAGTGCCTCTCGGCTGGACCCGCAACCATAGAATCGCGCCGTGGTCCTCGCGGATCGAACCATCGCGCGCCTGCTCGGGGAGGGGCGCATCGAGATCGACCCGTATGACGAGTCGCTGCTCCAGCCCTCCAGTGTCGATGTCCGAGTCGACCGTTATTTCCGGGTGTTCCACAACAACCGCTACCCCTACATCGACGTCAGGGAGGAGCAGGAAGATCTCACCGAGCTCGTGGAGATCGAGGACGACACGCCGTTCGTGCTCCATCCCGGGGAGTTCGTGCTCGGCTCGACGCTCGAGCGCATCCGGCTGCCGGACGATCTCGTCGCACGGCTCGAGGGCAAGAGCTCGCTGGGACGCCTCGGGCTCTTGATCCACTCGACCGCCGGCTTCATCGACCCGGGCTGGAACGGCCATGTCACGCTCGAGCTCTCGAACGTCGCAAACCTCCCGGTGACGATCTATCCGGAGATGAAGATCGGCCAGATCTCGTTCGTGCAGCTGACCGAGCCTGCCCAGACCCCCTACGGCACCGGAGACATCGGCTCGAAGTACCAGGGCCAGCGAGGGCCCACCCCGTCCAAGTACTGGAAGAACTTTCGAGCCGAGGCACGAAAGTTCTAACGGTCATGTCCCGATGCCCAACAGCTAGCGGTTCCGCCGCAGGCGGAACCGCATGATCCTCGTCACCGGAGCGACTGGCTTCATCGGGCCGAAGGTCGTCCACAAGCTTCGTGCCGAGGGCCACGACGTGCGCTGTCTCGTGCGCGACCGGCGCAAGGCGGGACAGCTCGAGCATTGGGGCTGCGAGGTGGTGGAGGGGGACGTCACCGACCGCCCTAGCGTGGAGGCGGCGCTCGCCGGTTGCGACGTCGTCATCCACCTGGTTGCGATCATCGTCGGGCGAAGGCAGGACTTCGAGCGCGTGATGGAGGGCGGAACGCGGACGCTCGTCGCCGCCGCGAAAAAGGCCGGCGTTCGCCGCTTCGTTCTCATGAGCGCGCTCGGGACAAGCGACCAGACGCGCGAGCTGGTGCCCTACTACCACGCGAAGTGGGAGATGGAGCAGGCCGTTCGGAGCTCCGGGCTCGAGTACGTGATCTTCCGCCCGAGCTTCGTCTTCGGCGACGACGGCGGAGCGCTGCAGCAGTTCGGCCGGATCGCCCGGCTCGCGCCCGTGACGCCGATCGTCGGTTCAGGCCGCCAGCGTCTGCAGCCGATCTGGGTCGACGATGTCGCCACCTACTTCGCCGCCGCGGTCGACCTGCCTCAGGCGGCGAACCGCACCTTCGAGCTGGGCGGTCCCGACATCGTCACCTGGGACGAGTTCTGGAACCGGCTCAAGCGCACGCGCCGATCCCGCCGGCCGAGCATCCATGTGCCAACGAGGCTCGTGCGGCTCCAGGCAACCCTGCTCGAGCGGTTGCCGAACCCACCTGTCACGCGTGACCAGCTGACGATGCTCGAGGCTGGTGACAACGTGGTGACGAACGACGACGCGGTCGAGACGTTCAGGATTCCGCTCGTCCCGCTCGACGAGCAGCTCCGTCGCGGGACCTAGTCGGGTGCGCAGCTGGCCGCGCCCGCTTCCTCTGCAGGTAGCCGCGCGAGCAGCTGCGCGAGCAGCTCCAGCTCCTGCTCGCTGAAGCGAGACTCGAAGAGGGTGCGCACACCCTCGAGGTGCGTCTTCGAGGCCGCCCGGAGCTTTGCCTCCCCCTCTGCGGTGAGCACGGCGTAGGTCACGCGAGCGTCGCTATCACACGTCGCCTTGCTCACGTGGCCCGCGCGCTCGAGCCCCTCGAGCAGGCGGGTGATCCCCGAAGCGGTCAGAAGCAGCCGACCCGCAAGATCGACACGACGGAGGCGGTTCCCGTCTGCCTTCGCAAGGTGGAGCAAGACCTCGTAGTCGTTGATTGTCAGGCCATGCGTATGCACAAGGTCGCTGTTGAGAGCCCGGGTCAAGGTGGAATGGGCGCGGAGAAAGTTGACCCAGGCGTTTAGCCCTGTGCGCTCCGGGAATGCTTGCGTTCTCAATACTTGACGGCTCAATGTTTCCTCGCTACATTGTTGACTACTCAACTATAGCGCGAAAGGAGATTCACGCCAATCATGTCCGTCACAGAGACCAACCAGATCGCTCCGGCCGGCACTTGGAGCGCCGACCCGGTTCATTCCTCGCTCGGATTCTCCGTCACCCACATGACGGTTTCGACCTTCACCGGCTCGTTCGATTCGTACGAGGCCTCGCTCGAAGGTGGAGAGGAGCCGAAGCTGTCCGGGAGCGCGAGAGTCGAGAGCATCGTCACGCAGGACGAGAACCTCAACACCCATCTGCTCTCGCCCGAGTTCTTCGACGCCGACCGCTTCCCCGAGATCCGGTTCGAGTCGGACGAGATCGAGCGGAACGGCAACGAGTTCGTCGCCCAGGGCGAGCTGACCCTGAAGGGCGAGACGAAGGCGGTCAAGCTTCGTGGCACGATCACCGATCCCATCACGGATCCCTACGGCCGTGAGCGGCTCGGTCTCAACCTCGAGACCACTGTCGATCGCACAGCGTTCGGGCTCACCTGGAACGCGGAGCTGCCGAGCGGCGGCCCCGTCCTCGACGATCAGGTCACCCTGACCGCCCGCCTGTCGCTGGTGAAGGCCGGGTAACGATGCGGATCCTCGGGATCTCGGGCAGCCTGCGGCGCGATTCATACAACACGCTGCTCCTCCGCGCCGCGGAGGAGCTCGTGCCCGAGGGCGTCGAGACCGAGCTCTACCGGGAGCTCGAGGAGGTGCCGCCGTACAACGAGGATCGCGATACCGACGAGGCGCCCCCGGCCGCTGTCCGGCTCCGGGAGGCGATCGCCGGTGCCGACGCCGTCCTCTTCGCGACGCCCGAGTACAACGGCTCGATCCCCGGTCAGCTGAAGACGGCGGTGGATTGGGCTTCGCGCCCGCACCGAACCGCCGCGCTCTGGGGCAAACCGGTCGCGGTCGTCGGCGCGAGCTCCGGAATGTACGGCGCTGTCTGGGCCCAGGCGGAGCTGCGCAAGGTGCTCACCGCGGCAGGGGCGCGGGTCGCAGCGGCAGAGGTCGCCGTGGGCCGTGCGCAGACCCGCTTCGACGAGGAGGGTCGCCTCGCCGACGAGGAGATCAGGGATGAGCTCCGCGAAGCGGTCGCAACGCTGGTCGTCGAGGCCGAAGCTCTTCTAACGGCGGCCTGAGCGAAAAAAGAAAGGGGCCGCCTTTCGGCAGCCCCAGTTCCGGTGACCAGCTGGGATTTAGTAGAGGCGCTTCGAGCACGGGTGAACCCAGGGTTCCCCCGTGTGCCCCCTCCTTCGCCGGGGCGCCGATCCGGGTGCTTATGGCCTCCCGCCGGGCGAAGCCCGGCTCCGGCGGCCGATCGCGCTCGCCCTATGAGCGGGGCGAGAACAGGGCGGCCCGCGGCAACGGGTCCTTGCCGGGTCCGGCGTCCGCCCCGACCGAAGCCGGAAAAGAAAGGGGCCGCCTTCCGGCGGCCCCTTTTCCAGTTACCAGCGGTGGATTCGGTAGAGGCGCTCCTGCCTCGGCCCGAGAGTTGTGGGCCGGGCGGCGCGAAACGCGTCGTCCCCCACGCTGGCTAGGCGATTCCCCTTAGGTCCCGGGGACACACCTCTACCCGCTGGTACCTCCACTGCCCGAACATGAAATCTCCACTCTCGGACCACCTCCTTTCCGCGGTAGGCGCAATGTAGCAAGCGCAGCGGTCCGCGCATCTCGGCACCAGATCGGCACAGACAGGTGCGCAGCGCGGCGGTATCGTCGTCGGTGAGGGTGGTGGGTGTGGCCACCACCCTTTGGGTGGGGTCGCGCGCGCGTCTACCGGAGGACGACGCTCAGCTCGAGGCCTCGGTCGAGCGGGATCGTGACCGACTCCAGCGTCGGGTCGGACTGCCTCCCCCGGCTGTAGGCGCCGAGTGTGTCCTGATGGGAGAGGACGTTGTCCGCGATGATCACCGCGCCCGGCTCCAGCTTTGGCCGCGCGAGCTCGAAGAGCTGCTCGTAGTCGTCCTTCTCGGCGTCGAGGAACACCACGTCGAAGACGTCTTCGAGCACGGGCAGGCGCTCAAGGGCATCGCCCTCGAGGATGTCCGCCCAGTCCTCCAAGCCTGCGTCCCCGACGTTCTTCCTCCAGGCCTCGATCTTGCCCGAGTCGTGCTCGAGCGAGAGCACGCGGCCGCCAAGGTTGCGAACCCCGGCCGCGAGCCAGATCGACGAGTAGCCGCGGGAGCCCCCGATCTCGAGCACCTCGCAGTCCGTCTGCGGCGCGACGAAGGCGAACAGGAACCGGCCGGTCGTCCGCGCAACCTGGCGAGTGCGCTCAGCGGGTGGAAGGCCGCGCGCCCGCTCGTCCGCGTCCTCGCGCTCGAGCCGCTCCAGTGTCGAGCGGACGCGGTCGTCGAGCATCAGAGGACGGTGACCTTGACCATTCCGTCCACGACGTGCACAGGATAAGTCTCCACCGGCTCCACCGCCGGCAGCGTCAGCGCACGACCGCTGCGGATGTCGATGTTCGCCCCGTGTCGCGGGCAGACGGCGACTCCCTCTTCCGGATCGAAGTCGCCCTCGCAGAGGGGCCCATCGTCGTGGGAGCAGCGGTCTTCGATTCCGAAGAACTCCCCGTCGAGGTTGTAGACGCCGACGGCGAGGGTGCCGGCATAGACGATCTTGACCTGGCCCGGCGGCAGCTCCTCCACCGGGCAGACGTCGAGGTCAGCCACGCGGCTCTAGCGCAAGTCCAGGTCGTTCGAGGCGCCGGCCCACTCCTCCGGGAGCGGCGTGCCTTTGGACTTGTGTAGCGCGAGCTTCAGGGTGGAGAGACCGAGCAACGCGCACTTGAGCCGCACCGGGGTCAGCGGGATGCCGATCTCGTCGAGCAACTCGTCCTTCGGCATGTCCGCCACTTCGGCCGCGCTCCGTCCCTGCACCATCTCAGTCAGCATCGACGTCGCTGCTTGTGAGATCGCGCAGCCGCGGCCCGAGAACTTGACCTCGTCGATCGTGTCGCCGTCCTCGGCGAACGCAACGTAGATCGAGACCTCGTCGCCGCAGAGTGGGTTCTGCCCTTCGGCGTGTGCGGCGGCGTCTTTGAGCTCACCGTGCCCGCGCGGGTTCTTGTAGTGATCGATGATCACCTCGCGGTACATCTGGTCGAACTCGCTCATTGCCCCAGAAGCTTATGGGCCTTGTGCAGACCTTCGACGAGCCGGTCGATCTCATCGCGGATGGTGTAGAGGTAGAAGCTCGCGCGGTTCGTCGCCGCGACGCCCAGCTTCGACATCAGCGGCTGGCAGCAGTGGTGCCCGGCGCGGATCGCAACCCCTTCCATGTCGAGGACCTGCGCGACGTCGTGCGGGTGAATGCCCTTGATGTTGAACGAGATGATTCCGGCGCGGCGGTCGGGCGGCGGACCGTAGCCGACGAAACCGGGCACGTCCGCCAGGCGCTCGAGGGCGTAGACCAGGAGTTCGCGCTCGTGCTCCTCGATCGCGCCGATGCCGACGTCGGTGACGTAGTCCACTGCCGCGCCGAACCCGACCGCCTCCGCGATCGGCTGAGTGCCCGCCTCGAACTTGTACGGCAGCTGGCCCCAGGTGGTCTCCTCGAGCTTGACCGACCGGATCATGTGGCCGCCGAGGTTGAACGGCGCCATTGCCTCGAGCAGCTCCGCTCGTCCCCAGAGTGCGCCGACGCTGGTCGGGCCGCACATCTTGTGGGACGAGAAGGCGAGGAAGTCACAGTCCAGCTGCTGGACGTCGATCGCGTGGTGCGGCGCGGCCTGCGCCGCGTCGACGACCATGATCGCGCCCTGCTCGTGCGCCCAGGTTGCGAGCCGTTCCACCGGGTTGATCGTTCCGAGCGCGTTCGAGACGAGGTTGTTCGCGACGACCTTGACGCTCCCCCCGCGCGCGAGCTCGTCGAGCGAGTTGAGCTGCAGCTCCCCGTCTTCGTCGAGCGGGATCGCCTTGAAAGCGGCACCGGTGCGCTTGGCGATGTACTGCCAGGGGACGAAGTTCGAGTGATGCTCGAGCTCGGTGACGAGAACGATGTCGCCCGGCCCGAGGTTGTCGAGGCCCCATGCGTAGGCGACGAGGTTGATGCTCTCGGTTGCGCCATGCGTGAAGATCAATTCGCGCGCGTCGGGCGCGTTGACGAGGCGCGCGACCTTCTCGCGGGCTCCCTCGTACTCGGCGGTGGCCACCTCGGAAAGCGTGTAGACGCCGCGGTGGACGTTCGCGTATTGCGTTTCGTAGAACGTGCGGAGCTTGTCGAGCACCTGGCGCGGCTTGTGCGCGCTCACCGCGGAGTCGAGATACGCGAGCCGCTTGCCCCGGATCTCCTGCTCGAAGATGGGGAAGTCCGCGCGGAGCTTGTCCGCGTTCAACTTGGTCTGCGCTGTTACGGCCACAGGCGCATGGTATCCGGCTCGGCCGGGGTTACCTGGTCGTCGCCGCCAGCGTTACGTTCAGGCGCGCCGGGCCCGGGTTCCGCGCGAGCTTGACGGTAAAGGCGCCGGAAACCCGGAATGTCTCGCCCGGGACGATCGCGGCGTGCCCCGTACGTACGGGGCCGAGGAGCAGGGTCGAGGCGGGCGCAAGCGGCGTGAATGCGGTTTCCGGATGGACGACCCGCACGGTCAGACCCGGGGCCCTGCGGTCAGGCCGCTGCTCGATCCAGTACTGCCCGTCCTGGGTGTCGAGCACGAGCGCCTGCCTGTGGGCGGCGCCCCCGCTCGCCGGGAACAGGGTGTACTTCCCAGGGCGTGAGATGTGCTGCTGAGGCTGGATCCAACCGAGCACCTCTTTCTCGTAGGCGCTGAAGTCCTGCCAGCCGCTCCCCATGGGCGTGAAGAGATCACCCGCCTCATCGGTGACGCAAAACACTTCGCAATAGGCTGTCGCGCCGGCGTGGGCGAGACCCCACGTGTGCCCGAGCTCGTGGACGATCACGTGGGAGTCCGGATCGCCGGCGAGCACGGCCTCGTTCCCCCCGGCTGATCCGCGGAAGCCGCAGTCGCTGCCGGCGACCATGTAGAGGACACGGTCGTAGCCGGCGGCAACGAAGCCTGCCCGTGCGGTTGCCAACCGGACAGGAGTCAGGAGGAGCTCGGGAATAGCTGAGCGGAAAACGGCGCAGCTCGGGGCGTCACGCCCTGCGTCGAGCCAGGGTGTGACGGTCGTGTCGAGGGACATTCGGCCGAAAGAGGCGCGTCGGTAGAACGTGTCCGCATCGGCCATCGCGCGGGTCATCGCGCTCCGGGCGAACGGTCGAGGGCCGAAGCTCGCGAGCACTGTCAGGACCCGCTGCTTGCCGAGGACGGCCGCCTGCGCCTGAGTGGGACTGGGCAGCGCAAGCAGACCGGCGAAGATCGCGGCGACCGCCCCTACCCTGCGCGGGGGGTTGCGCACGGACCGAGTATCGCACCCGCCTCGGTGCGGGGGAAGACCCGACCGAACCTCAGTCGGGAAGCAAGGAGGCGTAGCCCGGCGGGCTGCAACAGGAGCTCACGCCTGTGGAATGCGCGCTTCGAGCGCAGCCGCCAGCGCATCTCGCACCGGCTCGAGCTCGACGCGGGCGAGGACGTCCTCGAAGAAGCCGCGAACGATCAGCCGCTCTGCCTCCTGCCGCGGAAGCCCGCGGGCCATCAGGTAGAAGAGCTGCTCCCGGTCGACGCGGCCGACGGTGGCGCCGTGCGTGCAGCGCACGTCGTTCGCAAGGATCTCGAGGCCCGGGATCGGAATCGCGTGCGTCGTGGGCGAGAGCATGAGGTTGCGGTTCTCCTGGTAGGCATTCGTCTTCTGTGCCTCGGGCTCCACGCGGATCATTCCGCGCCAAACCGCCGTGGACGTGTCGCGAAGCGCCCCCTTGAAGGCAAAGTCGGAGGTCGTGTTCGGCGCGATGTGCTCCTGGAACGTGTCGTAGTCGAGGTGCTGGTCGCCGTCGGTGAAGTAGGCGCCCGTGACGCGCGATGTCGCGCCCTCACCGGCGAGGTCGTTCTGGATCCGCACCTTGCCCTTCTTCGAGCCGAAGCCGCCCGCGACCCAGTCCAGCTCCGCGTTCCTCTCGACGCGCGCGTGCTGTGAGGCGAAGTGCCAGGTCTCGCGGGAGAGGTTCTGGAGGGAGACGTACTCGAGCTTCGCGTCCTGCTCGACGAACAGCTCCGCAACCGTGTTCGTGTAGGACGACAGCGTCTGCGCCGAGGACGTTGCCTCCTCGACGAGCGTGAACCGAGAGCCGTGCTCGGCGATGACGAGCAAGCGCCAGAAGAGCGAGCCCCCCTCGGTCGCGTTGGTCACGCGGACGTACAGCGGCCGCTCGAGCTCGACGCCTTTCGGAACGTGAACCAGTAGGCCGTGCTCCCAGACCGCCGCATTGTGTGCGGCGAACTTCTCCTGCCAGCCGACGAGGGAGTACAGCCGCTCGTGCTCCTCCGTCAGCGGCGCAAACGTGACCCCCTCGGGCGCGCGCTCGATCTCGATCCCAGCTTCGCCGATCGTGGCGAGTCCGGCCACGTCGAGCTCGAGCATGCCCTCGGTCTTGACAGTACCCGGCCCAGGGTCACGGCCGAAAGCCTCAGGGTCGAAGCCCTTCAGGTCGGTGAAGCGCCAGTGCTCTTCCGTCGTGTCCGGGAGCGGGATCGCGCGGTACCGCTCGAGTGCGTCGGGGCGCATCAGGGGGTGGTGCCGTCGGAATATGGCGCGTAGCGGTGGTGGAGCATCAGACCGTTTCCGTCCGGATCCTTAAAGAACGCCATGTGGCAGACACCCGAGTCGAATGTCTCCCCCATGAACTCGACGCCCCCCTCCTCGAGCTTGCGACGCGCCTCGGCGACGTCGGCCACCCGCAGCGCGATCTGGCCCGGAGGCGTGTTGACGTAGTCCCAGCCGATCTCGGCCGGGACCACGATCGAGAGCGTCACGTTTCCGACGGTGAACTCCGGCCAATTCGCGTTCGACTTGGGATCGCGATCGAGCCCGAGCGTCCCGCCGTAGAACTCGGCGGCCTGCTCCTTGTCGCGTACCGGGATCGCAACGAAATCGACGCGTTGAGCGTCGATCCCGGCGTCAGCCAACCGAGCCTTCCATCTGCAGCTGGATCAGCCGGTTCATCTCGACCGCGTACTCGAGCGGCAGCTCCTTCGTGATCGGCTCGACGAAGCCGGAGACGATCAGCGCGCTCGCCTCGGCCTCCGAGACCCCGCGCGACATCAGGTAGAAGAGCTGCTCCTCCCCGATCTTCGAGACGGTCGCCTCGTGGCCGATGTCGACCTCGTTCTCGTCGATCTTCATGTACGGATAGGTGTCGGAGCGCGACTCCTCGTCGAGGATCAGCGCGTCGCAGACGACCTTCGACTTCGAGCCGGTGGCGCCCTTGCCGACCTCGAGCAGGCCGCGGTAGCCCGCGCGCCCGCCGTTCTTGGAGATCGACTTCGACGTGATCACCGACGTCGTGTTCGGCGCCATGTGCACGCACTTCCCGCCCGCGTCCTGGTGCTGGCCCTTGCCCGCGAAGGCGATCGAGAGGACCTCGCCGTGCGCTCGGTCGCCCATCAGCCAGATCGCCGGGTACTTCATCGTCAGCTTGGATCCGAGGTTCCCGTCGACCCACTCCATCGTCGCGCCCTCGTAGGCGACGGCGCGCTTCGTGACCAGGTTGTAGACGTTGTTCGACCAGTTCTGGATCGTCGTGTACCGGCA
>JBBRYG010000028.1:0-12857 GCA_038237865.1 Gaiellales bacterium
CAGCTCATCGGGCTGATCGGCGACGGGTACCGGGTCGTGGTGGCAGCCGACGGCGAGGGATCGGCCAGCCGTCTCGCGGAACTGCTGCGCGGCCACGGGATCGAACCCGAGATCGCGGTGCGGGGCATCGACCGGGGTTGCATCCTGCCCGGCGTGAAGCTGGCCGTGCTGGCCGAAGCCGACCTGACCGGCCGGCGTCGGGCCCACCGGGCTCCCCGGCCGCGGCGCACTGACAGCGCGGGCTTCTTCGAAGATCTCAAGCCGGGCGACCATGTCGTGCACCACCAGCACGGCGTGGCCCGCTACGGCGGCATGGTGAAGCGCGCCATCGGCGGTGTCGAGCGGGACTACCTGCTCCTCGAGTACCGGGGCAACGACCGGCTCTACGTGCCGTCCGACCAGATCGATGCCGTGCGCCACTACACCGGCGGCGACTCGCCGTCGCTGTCGAAGTTGGGAGGCGGCGACTGGCAGCGGACGAAGGCCCGCGTCCGCAGCGAGGTCGACCTCATCGCCCAGGAGCTGGTGGTGCTCTATCAGACGCGGTTGCACACAGCGGGCCACACGTTCCCGGAGGACAGCGTGTGGCAGCGTGAGCTGGAGGAGGCCTTCCCGTACCGCGAGACCCCGGACCAGCTCAAGGCGATCGTCGACGTCAAGGCCGACATGGAGAGCCCCGTGCCGATGGACCGCCTCGTCTGGGGCGACGTCGGCTTCGGCAAGACCGAGGTGGCGATCCGGGCCGCCTTCGCGGTCGCGGTGAACGGCAAGCAAGTGCTGATGCTCGCGCCGACGACGATCCTCGCCGAGCAGCACTGGCACACGTTCCGGGCCCGCTACCGCGACTTTCCCGTCCTCGTCGAGATGGTCTCCCGCTTCCGTTCCCCGAAGGAGGTCAAGCAGGTGCTCGCCGACTTCGCCGCCGGGAAGGTCGACGTCCTGATCGGGACCCACCGGATCCTCTCCCGCGACGTGATCCCGAAGGAGCTCGGCCTCGTCGTCCTCGACGAGGAGCAGCGCTTCGGCGTCGCGCAGAAGGAGCTCCTGCGCTCGCTGCGACTCGAGGTCGACGTCCTGACGCTGAGCGCGACGCCGATCCCGCGCACGCTGCACATGTCGCTCTCCGGCCTGCGCGACATCTCCATCATCGAGACGCCGCCCGAAGGCCGCAGGCCGATCCGCACCACCGTCGCGGAGTACGA
Organism: Gaiellales bacterium; assembly: GCA_038237865.1. Lineage (GTDB taxonomy): Bacteria > Actinomycetota > Thermoleophilia > Gaiellales > Gaiellaceae > 3-1-20CM-4-69-9. Next base: position 1,203 of record JBBRYG010000028.1, read on the forward strand.
CGAGGAGCTCGTGAAGCTCGCGCTCGAGCGAGAGCATGAGCGTGGTGGCCAGAGCTTCTACCTCCACAACCGCGTCGAGACGATCGACGAAGCCGCCGAGAAGCTGCAGCAGCTCTGCCCGGGGCTGCGCTTCCTCGTCGCGCACGGCCAGATGCGCGAGAAGGAGCTGGAGGAGAAGATGCACGCCTTCCTGCGCGGCGACGCCGACGCCCTCGTCTCCACGACGATCATCGAGTCGGGCCTCGACATTCCTCAGGCAAACACCCTCGTGGTCGAGCGGGCCGACATGCTCGGCCTCAGTCAGCTCTACCAGATCCGCGGCCGCGTCGGCCGCTCCGACGTCACCGCCCACGCCTATCTCTTCTACCCGGACATGTCCGAGCTGACCCCCGAAGCCCGTGCCCGGCTCGCGACGCTCGCCGATCACACCGAGCTCGGCGCCGGCTTCGCGATCGCCATGCGCGATCTCGAGATCCGCGGGGCCGGCAACCTGCTGGGAGACGAGCAGTCCGGACACGTGGCCGCGCTCGGTTTCGAGCTCTACGTCGAGCTGCTCGCCGAGGCGGTCGCCGAGCTCTCCGGGGAGCGTCGCGTCGCGGCCCGCCCCGTGCGCGTCGACGCCCGTGTCGACGCCTACGTCCCGGCCGAGTACATCGGCTCGGAGGCGCTGAAGATCGACCTCCATCGGCGGCTCGCACTGTCCGACTCGGAGGACGAGGTTCGCGAGCTCCAGGCCGCGACCGAGGACCGCTACGGCCCCCTGCCCGACCCCGTCGAAAACCTCTTCCTGATCCAGGAGGCGAAGCTGAAGCTCGCGCGGGCCGGCGCCGACTACCTCGTCTTCCGCGGCGGGCGCGTCAGTGTCGGGCAGGTCGTGCTCGGCTCGGACGAGCTACGCGCCGTGCGCGGGCAGGTCGAAACGGCCGTCTACACGGTCGCCAACCGGGAGGTCACGTTGCGCGAGGAAGGCTTTCCTCAGGCGCTCCGACTGGTCGATGCTATACTGGCCGCGCGTCAGGCAGCGTGATCATTACCGCTGCAAATGGCGCATTTTCCATGAAACGACTCCTTCCCTTTGCCTTTCTCGTCGCGTTGCTCGCAGCAGGCTGCGGCGGCGGCGGAACGGCCAGCCTCGGCAGCGACGATGTCGCCGTCGTTGGTGGCCAGCAGATCACGAAGCAGCAGTTCGACTCGCTGCTCGGACGCGCCCAGAAGAGCTACGCCGCCCAGAAGCGGCCGTTCCCGAAAGCCGGGAGCCGCGACTACGAGACGCTGAAAGGCCAGGCGGTCGGGTTCCTGGTCCAGCGCGCCGAGTTCGAGGAACGGGCCAAGGACCTGGGCGTGAAGGCCGGCGACGACAAGGTCGGCGCCCGGATCGACAAGCTCAAGAAGCAGTTCTACGGGGGCAGCCAGAAGCGCTACGAAGACACCCTCAAGGCACAGGGCCTCACGCCGGACCAGGCGCGGGAAGAGGTGCGGGCGCAGCTCATCTCAGAGGGGCTGTTCAAGAAGGTCACGGACGACGTCAAGGTCTCCGACAAGCAGATCAACGATTACTACGCAGCGAACAAGTCCGTGTACGTCCAGCGCGAGAGCCGCGACGTCCGCCACATCCTCGTGACGAAGAAGCCGCTCGCCGACCAGCTCTACGCCCAGCTGAAGTCAGGCGCGAACTTCGCGAAGCTCGCCAAGAAGTACTCCAAGGATCCCGGCTCCGCGCAGAACGGGGGCAGGTTGACGATCACCCGCGGCCAGACGGTGCCGCCGTTCGACAAGGCCGCGTTCTCGCTGGCGAAGAACGAGCTCTCGCAGCCGGTGAAGACCCAGTACGGGTTCCACGTCATTCAGGCGCTCTCGCCGGTCAGGCCCGCAAAGACGACGCCGCTCGACAAGGTCAAGAATTCGATCCGCCAGCAGCTCGAGCAGCAGAAGAAGAACGACGAGATGACGAAATGGGTCGACGGCGCGAAAAAGGACTACTGCAAGGGCGACAAGATCAAGTACCAGACCGGGTACACGCCCAATCCGGATCCGTGTCTCGCCGTCACGTCGAGCACGTCCACGGCAACAACGAATAAGTGAGCCTCCCCGGGGCCCTGGTCGAGCTCCAGGAGCTGACCGAGCGGCTCCGGCGCGACTGTCCCTGGGACCGCGAGCAGACCGAGCGGACGATCGTGCCGCACACCGTCGAGGAGGCCTACGAGGTCGCCGATGCCGCGCTCGCCGGTGACGACGTCAAGCTGGCCGATGAGCTGGGCGACCTGCTCTTCCAGGTCTACTTCCTGGCCCTGCTCCTCGCGGAGAAGGGCGAATTAGACCTCGAGGGGATTGCTCGCGGCGTGCACGCCAAGCTCGTCCGGCGTCATCCCCATGTTTTCGGGGAAGCCGAAGCAGCTAGCGCAGGTGCCGTGCGCCTGCGCTGGGAGCAGATCAAGTCTGAGCAGGAAGGGCGCGCCGGGATCTTCCACGACGTGCCCGAATCACTGCCGGCCTTGCTCTACGCCCGCAAGGTGCAGCGGCGCGCGGCGGCGGTCAACTTCGAGTACCCCGACGCCGCCGAAGCGCTCGCGGACCTCGACGACGAGGTGCGCGAGCTGAAGGAGGCTCTCGCCGAGGCGGGCGAGCCGAGCCCGGAGACCGAGCCCGACTCCCACGTCTTCTCCGAGCTGGGCGACGTGCTCTTCGCGGCCGTCAACGTGTCGCGCCGGCTGAACGTCGATCCCGAGCTCGCCCTCCGCGCGATGACGCGGCGGTTCGTCCAGCGGGTCGAGCGGGCCGAGGCCTTCGCGGCCGATGAGGGCAAGGCGTTTGCCGACCTCGATCTCGCCGAGCAGGACCGCTTCTACGACCGGGCGAAGGAGACGGCCACTTGAGCTCGATTCGCTCCGTGCATGGCCGCCAGATCCTCGATTCGCGCGGCAATCCGACCGTCGAGGTCGAGGTCGAGCTCGAATCCGGCTCCGTCGGTCGCGCGGCGGTTCCCTCCGGCGCGTCGACCGGGCAGTTCGAGGCGGTCGAGCTGCGTGACGGCGACGAGCGGGCATACGGCGGCAAGGGCGTGCTCCAGGCGGTACGAAACGTCGAGACGGAGCTCGCGGGCGGGCTCGCCGGCCTCGACGCCGAGGACCAGCGCGCGGTCGACACGCGGCTGCTCGAGCTCGACGGGACGAAGAACAAGTCGAAGCTGGGCGCGAACGCCATCCTCGGCTGCTCGCTCGCCGCTGCGAAGGCCGCGGCCGCCGACGCGGATGTCTCGCTCTACCGCTGGATCGGCGGCGCCGACGCGCAAACGCTGCCCGTCCCGATGATGAACGTGATCAACGGCGGCGCGCACGCGCAGAACTCGCTCGACCTGCAGGAGTTCATGATCGTCCCCGCGGGCGCGGACAGCTTCGCGGAAGGGCTTCGGATCGGCGCCGAGGTCTTCCATGCGCTGCGCGGCGTACTGCACGAGCGCGGGCTCGCCACCGGAGTCGGCGACGAGGGTGGCTTCGCGCCTGACCTCGGGTCGAGCGAAGCAGCCGTCGAGGCCGTGCTCGAGGCGGCGGAGCGCGTCGGCCACCGTGAACGGATCGCGATCGCGCTCGACCCAGCCGCGACCGAGATCTACAGGGACGGTGGGTACCACCTGGAAGGGGAGAGCAGGATCCTGAGCTCCGCCGAGCTGATCGGCTTTTACGGGACGCTCGCCGACCGCTACCCCGTCGTCTCGATCGAGGACGGCCTAGCCGAGGAGGAGTGGGGAGCCTGGCGGGCCCTGACAGAGGGGCTCGGCGACCGGCTTCAGCTCGTCGGCGACGACCTGTTCGTCACGAACGTGGAGCGGCTGAAGCGCGGCATCGACGAGCAGGTCGGAAACGCGATCCTCGTAAAGGTGAATCAGATCGGGACGCTGACGGAAACGCTCGACACGATCGAGCTCGCGCGGGCCAACGGCTATGCGGTCGTGATCTCCCACCGCTCGGGCGAGACGGAGGACACGACCATCGCCGACCTCGCCGTCGCCACAAACGCGGGCCAGATCAAGACCGGTGCGCCGTCCCGCACCGACCGCGTCGCGAAGTACAACCAGCTGCTTCGGATCGAGGAGGAGCTCGGCGACGCCGCGCTCTACCCGGGCTGGGACGCGTTCCCCCGCACGCGACGCTAGGCCATTCGGGAAGTGGCTCCGGCGGCACGCCTGCTGCACGCCCCAACTTTGACGGACGCCGTCGCTACGCTGCGACTGTGGCCGCCATCGTTCCCCGCCGGACGAAGATCGTCGCCACGATCGGCCCGGCCTGCGCCACGCCCGAGGCGCTGCGCGAGCTGACCGCGACGGGAATGGACGCGGCGCGCCTGAACCTCTCCCACGGCACGCACGGAGACCATGCGGCCCGCGCCAAGCTCGTGCGTGAGGCACAGGAGGAGGCGGGCAGGCCGCTCGCGCTCATCGGCGACCTCCAGGGGCCGAAGATCCGCGTGGGCGAGCTCGACTCTCCGGTGACACTCACGAAGGGCGACGAGGTGACCGTGCTTTGCAGCGAGGACGGCGCGGCCGACGGCGAGCTGCCGATCGCGCCGGCGGTGATCGGCGAGGTGCTCCAGCCGGGGCACGAGGTCCTGATCGACGACGGGCTCGTCCGGCTGCACGTCGACGAGGTGGAGTCGGGCCGGGCGCGCTGCGCCGTCCTCGTCGGCGGCATCGTCAGCTCGAACAAGGGCGTGAACCTGCCCGGCGTGCCGATCCCGATCCCGTCGCTGACGCGGAAGGACCTCGAAGACCTCGAGTTCGCGCTCGAGCTCGGTGTCGACTACATCGCCCTGTCGTTCGTCCGCTCGGCCGCCGACGTTCGCGACCTCAAGGCGCTGATCGACCAGGCGGGCTCGGAGACGCACGTGATCGCAAAGATCGAGAAGTCAGAGGCGATCGACGCGCTCGACGCCATCCTCGTGGAGACAGACGCGGTGATGGTGGCGCGCGGCGACCTCGGCGTCGAGATCGGCGCGGCGCTCGTTCCACTGCTCCAGAAGCGGATCATCCTCAAGGCGCTCGAGCGTGGCAAGCCGGTGATCACCGCCACGCAGATGCTCGAGTCGATGGTGCACCACCCGGAGCCGACACGGGCCGAGGCCAGCGATGTCGCCAACGCGATCCTCGACGGAACCTCCGCGGTGATGCTCTCCGGGGAGACAGCGGTCGGGGAGTACCCGATCGAGGCGGTCGCCACGATGGACCGGATCGCGCGCGCGGTCGAGCCGAGCCTCGGCTACCGCCACCAGATTCCGGAGGCGATCGAGGAACCGACGATCGGGAACGCGATGTCGAACGCTGCCTGCGACCTGGCCGAGGCGCTCGGCGCCAGCGCGATGATCGTGCCCACCTTCACCGGCAAGACCGCCTCGGCGGTGGCGCGGCTCCGACCGCGCCGACCGATCATCGGACTCTCGCACCACGAGTGGGCGGTCCGCCAGATGGCGCTCGAGTGGGGTGTGACCCCTTTTCTGATGGCTGAGACCGCTGACGTCGAGGAGCTCTGGGACCGCTCGCTCGACAGGGCGCGGGAGAGCGGCCTCGTCAGGAGCGGCGACACGGTCGTGATCACAGCGGGTACGGCGGTCAACATCCCCGGATCGACGAACGTGATCAGAGTAGACGTGGCGTAGTAGTGGGCGCGGTCTGGCAGGACAACGGCGAAGCGCCGCCAACCCTGCGCCATGGCCCGGAAGCCTGCCCGCAAGCCGTCCCGCCTCTCCCTTGTCCGGCGCTGGCTCGGCGTGGCCGCGATCCTGGTCGTCGGCTACCTCTACTACCACCCCTTGCGCACGTACCTCGAGACGCGAAGCCAGCTCGGCGCCCGCCGGGCCGAGGTGACGCAACTGGCCACACAGCACAAGGAGCTTCAACGGCTGGTGGCAGACTCGCTCAGTGTCGACGCATTGTCGCGACAGGCGAGGCGTCTCGGCTACGTACGCCCCGGCGAGCATCTCTTCATCGTCAAGGGCATCGGCGCCTGGCGGAAGGCACGCACTACGATCTCCGGAGATGGACGATGACCGAGCGCTCGTCGAGCGGCAGCTAGGCCGCCGGCCCCGCGCCTTTCGCCGGGTGGCGGTGCGATGTCCATTCGGTCGTCCGGCCGTGACGGAGCAGGCGCCAATTGACGAGGGCGGCAAGCCGTTTCCGACCATGTACTGGCTCACCTGCCGGCATCTCGTCGAGGCGGTCTCGCGGGTGGAGGCAGCCGGTGGCGTCGAGCGGTGGACACGAGCCGGCGCCGGCGATCCCGAGCTCCGCGCCAGCGTCGAGGCCGGGCACGCCGACCAGCGGCGCATTCGTCCCGAGCTCAACCTTGGGATCGGAGGCGCCCGCCCCGGAGCCGGCGGTCTCAAGTGCCTCCACGCCCACGCCGCGTACGCGCTCGCGTGCCCCGGCTACCTCCTGGGCGAGCGCGTCGTCGCGGAGCTCGAGCCGCTCTGGCCCGAGCGCTGCTGCACGCAGTAGAGTCACGCGTCCGTGCCGGTGCTGCTCGAGATGGTTCGACGGGAGTGGGAGGAGGGGTACCGCCGCTTCCAGGCCCAGAGTCGCGACTCGGTCGCGGGCCCGCGGCTGCTCGCGCAGCTCGAGGCCGTCACCGATGCGCTCCGGAAGCGGGTCGGCCAGACCTTCACGCTCGACGAGCTCGCGTCGACGTACGAAGGGGCCGAGCGCTGGACGCGCGAGGCGATCGAGGAGCGGGCGCCCGTGCCCGACTGGCCGCGGACAGTCTCGTTGGTCGAGGATGCCGCCTTCCATCTGTATCAGCGCGGCGCGATCGACTACGGCCCGTGAACCGGCTGTCGCCGCCCCTCGACCGGCGCGACCGGCGCAGGCGTCGCCGCCAGGCCGACCTGACCCGCTGGGGGATTCTCGGAGGCGTAGTCCTGCTCGCGTTCGTCCTCGGGATCGCGCTCGGCCAGGCGCTGAACGACAACCCGAAGCCGGGCGGGACGATCACGCTCGAGCGCACGCTCCGGGTCCCGACGGGCAACCCTGGGTCGACGGCCTCGCCGTGAGCCGGGGGTATAAAGAATCCCCACTTTTGGGTAGATTCGCGGGAATGGCGTCCAGAGATCCCGGCATCGCCCGGCGTACGGCGGGCGGCGAGGTGGAATGGCTGACGCTCGGACAGGCGGCAAAGTACCTGGGCGTCGCCCAGAGCACGATCCGCAAGTGGTCGGACGTCGGGCGCGTCCCGGCCTTCTACACCCCCGGCGGCCACCGCCGTTTCCGGCGGGGAGACCTGGACGCATTCCTCGAGCGTTCCGGCCCCGGGAAGCCGGCCCGCGGGCCGCTCGTCCTCGTGGTCGACGACGATCCGACCGTGCGCGAGGTCGTCCGTCTCAACCTCGAGATGGAGGGGTACGCGGTCAAGGAGGCGGGCAATGCCGCCGAGGGGCTCGCCGTGCTGGACGAGGAGGCCCCCGACCTGATCCTCCTGGACGTGATGATGCCGCAGGTGGATGGCTGGGAGATGCTCCGGCGTGTGCAGGAGCAACACGGGATCGGCGCGATCCCGGTCGTGATGTTCAGCGGCAAGATCGACGACACCTCGCGGGCCGAGGCGACCCAGCGCGGCGCCCAGGGCTTCGTCGGCAAGCCGTTCGACCTTCGCTCGCTGATCGACCAGACGAAGCAGATCGTCCCGGCCTGAACGCACCCGTCCGACACCTCGAGCCGGCTGAGGCCAGCAGCGCGTATGCACTGTCGCTGAGGACCGCGCCGGTGGGAGTGCCTTGTGGACGCGCCGGCGGGCCTGGATCGACGGCTTCTCGTCGGCGGAGATCGCGAATTCGCCAGGGTGCAACAGCCTGCCTTCCCCTCGACATCGTCGACGGGGCGATCGCCGGAATCCTGGTCGCTAGAGCTCTTCGCCTGCTCGCAACAGACCGGCGACGGTTACGAGCAGCGCTGCGAGCAGGCTGATGAAGATCCCGATCCCGCGTCCGCGGGTGCCGAAGAACTCGTCGGGGATCGAGATCAGCCGGATGATGGTGAAGATCGTCGCCAGCGACCCGAGGGCGATCACGACGAGGCTCTCCGGCACGGTCGCGGGAAGCTCGATCCCGGATTCGCGCAGCACGACGAGGGCGAGCACGAGCAGGCCGATGAAGAATACGAGCTTGCCCAGCGCCCCCGTGTGCCAGCCGATCACGCCCACCGTCGGCCCTTCGCCGGATCCCGCGTACCAGTCCGTGAAGGCCGACAAGGTCAGGATCAGCCCCGCCACCCACGTGAGCCGCCCGCCCCAGCCCCACATGTCTCCCTGGGGCCGAACCGGGCGAACTTCCGGCTCGTCGAGCCAGTCGTCCTCGGGCTCGAGAGGGAAAGAGGGATCGGGGGTTTGCACGGTCTTGGGGCGGAGAAGAATGGGACTGGGAAATCTCGTCCGCGAGGAGTCTAGGGGGTCAGAGCATGATCGAGAGCACTGGATCGACGCACGAAGTCGCGGACTAGAGCCCGAAGAGGCTCTGGATCTCGTGCCAGAGCGTGAGCAGTAGCGCAGCCGAGAATCCGACGAGCAACGCGATCGCCGCGAGGAAGCGCCACCGGGCGCGGGCACGCTCACGTGTGCGCTCGACCTTGACTCGCCGCCGCGCGCGGTGGACGCGGTAGGCGCGGTCGACCGCAGTCGGGTCGACCGGGGGTGCTTCTCGAGCCTCCATGCGCCGTGCGGGCTGGGCCATGAGCGTGATTGTACGCGCCCTGGGCTGGCTCCTGGCCGCACCCGTGACCATACTGAGGCACGGTCGGGAGATGGTCGTTCGCCCCAAACAGGAGGAGCCCGGCGCCGCCGGCGCGCTCGAAGGCCTCGCCGAGGCTGGCCTCGCGGTTGTCCAAGCGACGACGCTGGCCGCTGCTCTCGACCTGCTGGCTGACGCGGTCGCGAGGGCGGCGGGGGCGGAGCTGGCCGTCATTCGCGTGGTCGACCCCGCCGGTGCATACCTCACCGCCTGTGCCGTCTCCAGCCTCTCGCTCTCGGTTGCAGCCGAGCTGGAGGGCTCGCGGTTCCCGGTCGCCGATCTTCCCGAGAGCGAGGTGGACGAGCTCGAGCGCGCCCCGGTAGCCGTCCGGCGAGCCGCCGAGCGCGTCCGCGCGACGGCGATCTTCCAGATGCCCCTGCGCGCGGGGGCCGAAGCGCTCGGAAGCCTCGAGCTCCTACGCCCGGCGGGTGCGTTCGACGATGAGGAACGCAACTTCGGCAGGATCGCGGCAACGCAAGCGACCCTCGCAATCAACGCCTTTCGTGGGCGGCATGCGACGGAGCCGGCACGGTATGGAGGAGGCGCCCTCGCCCTCGCCGGCGACGCCCTCGCCGCCGGCGGCAACGAGGCGGCCACCGCAGAGCAGGTGACGCGCCTTGCAGCGGAGGCGACAGGCGCGCTGGCGGCGCTCCTCTGGCGCGGCGATCCCGGACGCCCTCCCGCGCTCGTCGCGTCGTACGGGCTCGGTGCCTCGGAAACGCCCTTCGTCGATGCCGGCGAGGCGGCACAGCGAGCCCTCCGCGCAAGAGGTCCGGTGTCGGTCGAGGCGGCGGAGGGCAAGCTTCCCCTCGGCGCGGACATGTCCGCGACGCTGCACCTAGGCCAGCCTCCCGTCGGAGCGCTGCAGCTCCTTTTCCCGGCCGGCCGCCAGCCGTCGGACGACGAGCTGCAGCGTCTGGCGACGTTCGGGGTGCGCGCCGCCCATGCTCTGCGCTCGAGCAGTCGCTCTCGCACCGTGGAGACCGAGCTCGAGCGAACCCGGGCCCTCCTGACCGTGGTCGGCCAGGCGATCGCCCAGCTCTCCCTCGCCCATACGCTGGAGACGTCCGTCGCCCGCGTGCGGGAGCTCCTCGGTGTCGAGCGCCTTGCGATCTACCTCCGTGACGACGATCGTGTCTATGCCGCCGCGGGTGTCGGCCTGGCCGGCCCGCACGCGCGGGTCGCGGAGCGGTTGCTGGAGCTCTCCCTCGGGCCGTTTCGGGGTCGCGGGATGCTTGCCGTCGAGGACGCAGCGCTCGACCCGAGGCTCGCGTCGGTCGCGGATGCCGCTGCGGAGGCCGGCATCGAAGGGGCGATCGCGGTACCTCTGATCGTCCACGAAGAGGCGATCGGGCTCGTGGGTGTGTTCCCGGCGCAAGGCCACCAACTCGCCGAGAACGAGTCCGCCTTGCTGATCGCGCTGGCGGCCCAGCTGGCGGTCGCCGTTCAGAACGCCCAGCTGCACGAGCAGGCGAAGCAGCTAGGAGACGAGCGAGAGCGGGCCCTCGATGCGGAGCGGGCGGCCGCCCGTCAGCTCGGAGCGCTCTACGAGATCTCCCGCTCCTTCGCGCAGAGCCTCTCGCTCGAGGCGACCCTCGACGCCGTCGCGACGACGATCGTGGACGTGCTCGACGTCGACGTCGCGATGCTCGGGATGGTCGACGACCGGCGCGAGCGCGTTGTGCCGAGGGCGATCCAGGTCTCCGACCAGCGCGCCGACAAGGCCATGCGCACGATCCTTGAGCAGCCGCTTGCCTACGGGGCGCATCCGCTGCAGCGGTTGTTCCGGCTCGGTGAGCCATTCCGCCTGACGCCGGAGACAATCGGGCAGCTCGGGGGACGTTTCGCGGCGCTGCTGCCGTTCCTCGAGCGTGGCTGGACCGGTGCCGTCGTCCCGATCGCAACCACGGCGGAGGTGCTCGCCTCGCTGACCGTCCTCTCGCTCCGTCCCGGCGCGCCGGTGACCGACGAGACGGTCGAGCAGGCGCAGGCGATCGCCGGTCAGGCGGCGCTCGCAATCGACAACGCCCGGCTCTACCAGCAGCAGAAGGAGTTCGCCGACACGATGCAGCGGTCGCTGCTGCCCCGCTCCTACCCCGACCTGCCGGCCCTCGAGCTCGGAGACGCGTACCAGTCCTCAGCGCGGGTCGAGGTCGGGGGTGACGTCTACGACTTCACGGAGCTCGACGACGGGCGGCTCGCGGTCGTCCTCGGCGACGTCACCGGACACGGGATCGAGGCCGCAGCGGACATGGCGATGGCGAAGTTCGTCTTCCGCTCGCTCGCCCGCGAGCATCCCGAGCCCGGAGACTTCTTGCGCTTCGCCAACGACGTGGTCGTGGGGGAGATCGCGCCGGGGAAGTTCATCACGATGGTGTACCTCGTGATCGACCCCGCGGGCGGCGAGGTCGCCGGCGCCGGTGCCGGGCACCCGCCGCCGCGGATCGTCGCGCCGGGCGGCGCCGTTCGCTCGCTGGAGGTGCACGGCCTCGTGCTCGGGATCGAGCCCGGACAGCGGTACGAGGAGCTGCGCGAGCCGCTCGAGCCGGGTGCGACCGTCGTCCTCTACACCGACGGCGTGATCGAGGCAAGGCGCGAAGGGGAGCTGTACGGCGTCGAGCGGCTCGACGCACTCCTTGCCGAGCAGCACCGGCTGCCCGCACCCGAGCTGGCCCAGGCCGTCCTGGAGGATTGCCGGTCGTACGCCGGCGGGGAGCTGGCGGACGATTGCGCTGTGGTCGTGGTTCGACGTCGCGGGGACGATGGGGCCGGGACCTAGGTTGTGCGTTGAGCGGCCGAGGCGGCAAAGCCACCTCGGCCGCGGGGACGGCATCGCGAGCGATGCCTGGGCCGGCGGTGAGCTGGCGGACGATTGCGCTGTGGTCGTGGTTC
>JBBRYG010000029.1:0-9070 GCA_038237865.1 Gaiellales bacterium
ATCATGTCCGCGATCAACGCATCCCGCATGCACGTCGCCGTCGCCTCGAGCGCGACGAACGACGGGGCGCGGAACTTCACGCGCCAGGGTTTCGCCCCGCCGTCCGACACGACGTAGCAGCCGAGTTCTCCGCGCGGAGACTCGACGGTGACGTAGACCTCGCCCTCGGGGACCCGGTAGCCCTCGGTGACGATCTTGAAGTGGTGGATGAGCGACTCCATCGAGGTATGCAGCTCCTCCCGGGGCGGCAGCACGACCTTGCGGTCGTCGGCGATCCACGGCTCGCCGTCCATTCGCTCGAGCCGGCGCAGGCACTGCTCGACGATCCGCGTCGACTCGCGCATCTCGTCGTTGTGGATCTTGTAGCGATCCCAGACGTCGCCGTTCTCGTAGACCGGGACGCGGAAGTCGACTCGGTCGTAGAAGAGATACGGCGAGTCGCGCCGGAGATCCCAGTCGACGCCGGAGCCGCGCAGTACCGGCCCCGACTGGCCGAGCGCGATCGCGTCGGCGGCCGACAGGAGTCCGATGCCCTTCGTCCGCTCCAGCCAGATCTGGTTCTGGTCGACGAGCGACTCGTACTGGTCGACGGCCTGAGGCATGCGCTCGACGAATCGACGGCATTCGGGGAAGAACCCCTCCGGGATGTCCTCGGCGAGACCCCCCGCCTGGAAGTAGCGGGTGTGCATGCGGGTCCCTGTGACCAGCTCGAACAGGTCGAGGATCTGGTCGCGCTCGCGGAAGCAGTACCAGAACATCGAGATCGCGCCGATCTCGAGCGCCGCCGTCGCGAGCCAGACGAGATGCGAGTGGATGCGGTTGAGCTCGGCCAGCAGCATGCGCATCCAGGTCGCCTTCGGCGGAACGGAGAGACCGAGGAGCTTCTCGATCGCGAGCACGAAGACGAGCTCGTTGTTCTGGAAGGCGAGGTAATCGATCCGCGGCGAGTACGTGATCGCCTTCCACCACGACTTCTGCTCCATGTTCTTCTCGAACCCGGTGTGGAGGTAGCCGATGACGGCCTGCAGACCGGCGACGTTCTCACCGTTCAGCTCGATGACGAGTCGGAGCACGCCGTGCGTCGAGGGATGGTTGGGCCCGAAGTTGACCTCGAAGATGTCGCCGGTCTCGCGGAGCTCCCGCGAGACTTCGAGGATCGTGGGCGTCGGCTTCGGGATGCGCGACTCCAGGTAGATCCGCGGGCCGACGACCGGCCACCGCTCGGTGCGCGGACGCTCGGGCGGCGCGACGGTCATTCGGCGCTCGAGAAACGCACCGGCTCGCCGCCGATCGGATAGTCCTTGCGGAGCGGGTGTCCCTCCCAGTCCTCCTCCATCAGGATCCGCTGCAGGTTCGGGTGGCCGACGATGTGGATGCCCATCAGGTCCCACGCCTCGCGCTCGTGCCAGTCCGCCGTCGGCCAGATGGTGACGAGGCTCGGCACCGGCTCTCCCTCGTCGATCCAGACCTGCACGCGCACCCGCGGCGCGCCCTCGCGCAGCGCGAGCAGGTGGTAGCTCATCGAGAAGCGCTTCCGCTTGGGCTCCGGCTGACGCGCGAGCCCCTGGGAACCCGGCGTGTTCAGGTCGCGGCCGCTGGCGGTGCCGATGTAGCCCGCGACCCCGCCCTCCCCCCAGCCAAGGTAGTCGACCGCCGCGATGTCGGCGAGGAAGTCGAAGCCGCGAAGGTCGCGGAGGTGGGTGCAGGCCTCGCGGAGCCGGGCGGGGTCGACGACGAGCGTCGTCTCGCCGTGAGCCTCGCGCGTCTCGACGAGGCCCGGCACATCGACATACGCGGGCACTACGAGGCGACCCCGCGGATCTCGTAGGCAGGCGGGATGCCTGCCTGGACCTTCTCGTGCAGGCGCACGATTCCCTCCATCAGCGCCTCGGGACGCGGCGGGCAGCCGGGGACGTGGATGTCGACGGCGACGATCTTGTCGACGCCCTGGAGCACCGCGTAGTTGTTGAACATCCCGCCGGAGCTCGCGCAGGCGCCCATCGCGATCACCCACTTCGGCTCCAGCATCTGGTCGTAGATCTGGCGCAGTGGGGCGGCCATCTTGTGCGAGACGCGCCCGGAGACGATCAGCAGGTCGGCCTGGCGCGGCGAGGAGCGGAACGCCTCCATCCCGAAGCGCGCGATGTCGTAGCGCGAGGAGACGATCGACATCATCTCGATCGCGCAGCAGGCGAGCCCGAAAGTATCCGGCCACATCGACTTCGTCTGCGCCCAGGCGACGGCCTTCTCGAGCGTCGTCAGCATCAGCCGCTCCTCGAGGTCTGCGACCTCCGTCTCGAAGACGCCGGGGCCCTTCGTCGGCCACAGCAGCCGCTCCGTGTTCAGCCCGAGGTCGCGGAGCCGCTTCACCGCCACTCGAGCGCCCCCTTTCGCCAGATGTAGACGTAGGCGATCGCGAGGATGAGGATGAAGAACAGGAACTCCACGAAGCCGAACCAGGCGAGCGAGTGGAGGATGACCCCGAGCGGGTAGAGGAAGACGATCTCGATGTCGAAGACGATGAAGAGCATTGCCGTGAGATAGAAGCTGATCGTGAAGCGCTGCTTGCGCGGCGGGCCCTTCGAGACGCCCGACTCGAACGGGATCCCGCGCGAGCGCGTCCGGCGGCTCGGCCGGGTCGCGAACACGAACGACATGACGACCATGGACGTTGGGATCGCGAGGGCGAAGAGCCCATAGATCAGGAACGGCAGCCACCTGTCGAGCACCCGCGTCCTCCCCTTCGAGTGGGGTGAAGTTACCAGACCGGCCGCTCCCGAAACGGGAGCACTAGCACGCCCGAAATGGCTCAACGATGCGCGACTCACCTGTTACAAGCGCGGCATCTGTGGGCGGAGGGCCCGGTGCTACACTGGCGCCGTGGAGATCGCCGAGCAGCCCACTACGAGTCTCGTCTTCCTCACGCCGACCGCGGCCGGGAAGATCAAGGAGCTGATGGCGGGGGAGCCCGGGGAGGAGAGCTCGGTCCTGCGCGTCGCCGTCCAGGGTGGCGGGTGCTCCGGCTTCGAGTACGCGCTCGGCTTCGACCAGGGTTCGCAGGAGGGCGATCACGAGCTCGAGTTGCACGGCGTCACGGTCGTCGTCGATCCCTTCAGCGCCCCGTATCTGCGCGGCGCCACCATCGACTTCCTGAACGGTCTTCAGGAGTCCGGCTTCAAGATCGACAACCCGAACGTCTCCTCCGCTTGCGGCTGCGGCCACTCGTTCCAGGTCGAGGAGGGCGAGGAGCTGCCCGAGGGCTCTGTTCAGGGCGGCTGCGGCTCCGGCTGTTCACACTGAAGTCCTGAGGACTTTCAGTGGGTCCGGCTAGTACTTCGCTTCGCTTGTAGGAGAGAGAGCGTGGCCGCCGCCGAGCGTCCGCTTCGCGCCGCCGTCGTCGGCTCAGGCCCGGCCGGCTTCTACACATCGGCTGCGCTCCTCGCTGCGGAGCGCCCTATCGAGGTTGACATGATCGAGCGGCTGCCCACGCCGTGGGGCCTTGTGCGCCTCGGGGTCGCGCCCGACCACGAGAACATCAAGACCGTCTCGCGGGCCTTCCAGCGCACCGCCGCACGTCCGGGCTTTCGCTTCTTCGGGAATGTCGAGGTCGGCTACGACGTCCCGCATCGCTCCCTGCTCGAGGTCTACGACGCCGTCGTCTACACGTTCGGAGCACAGGCGGATCGTCGGCTCGGAATCCCGGGCGAGGATCTTCCCGGCTCGTGGCCGGCGACGGCCTTCGTTGCCTGGTACAACGGCCATCCCGAGTTCCAGGACCTGAGCTTCGACCTGTCCGGCGAGCGTGCCGTGGTTATCGGGAACGGCAACGTGGCGATCGACTGCGCGCGCATGCTGGCGCTGACACCCGAGGAGCTCGCGCCCACCGACACGACCGACGTAGCCACGGCTGCGATCGTGGGCGCGGGCGTCCGCGAGATTGTCATGCTCGGCCGCCGCGGGCCGGTCCAGGCCGCGTTCACCCCGCCCGAGCTGCAGGAGCTCGGCGAGCTCGCCGGGGCGGATGTGGCCGTCGATCCGGCCGAGCTCGAGCTTGACCCGGCGAGTGAGGCGGCGCTCGAGGAGGATCGTGAGCGCGCCCGGCGCAACCTAGAGATCCTGCGCGAGTTCGCCGCGCGCCCGGCCGCCGGCAAGCCGCGCACGATCCGTCTGCGTTTCTGCGTCTCGCCGGTCGCGATCCTCGGCGAGGAGCGGGTCGAGGGGATCGAGCTCGTCCACAACGAGCTCGTCGCGGGGTCTGGCGGCATCGTGGCCGTTCCCACCGAACGTCGGGAGATGATGCCCTGCGGTCTCGTCCTGCGCAGTGTCGGCTATCGCGGCGTTGCCCTGCCCGGGTTGCCCTTCGACGGGTCGCTTGGCGTCGTACCCAACGACGGCGGGCGCGTCCTCGGCGAGGACGGTGACCCGTTGCCCGGGGTCTACTGCGCGGGCTGGATCAAGCGCGGTCCTTCCGGGGTGATCGGCACGAACAAGAAGGACGCCATGGAGACGGTAGCCGTGCTTTTGGAAGACGCGCAGAGCGGCCGCATCGGCGTGAAGCCGCCCCGGGGGACGCTCGAGGCGCTGCTCGCGGAACGGGGAGTTGAGCCGGTCACCTACGGTGGTTGGGAGGCGATCGACGCGGACGAGCGCGGCCGCGGCGAGCCTCTGGGCCGCCCGCGGGTGAAGCTCGTGACCCGCGAGGAACTGCTCCGCGCTGCGGCTGCAGGTTCCGGCGGAGAAAGGCCGGCATCACACCCTGCTGCTAAGGCCTAACCGTCTCCTAACGGACCGCTGGTACAACCTCCGCGGGATCGCTGACGTGAGGAAGTTCCTGCTCATAGCGCTTTCGTGTCTCGCGGGTGCCGCCGTGGTGCCGCACGCCGCTCGCGCCGCCGCCTGCGGCCTCCCCGATGCCTCCCCCGCGTGGGTCGAGTTCTCCGACGGCTCCGTCCAGTTTCGCGACCAGATCTTCGGCCGCACCGGCGTGATCGCCGCGACGAGGGGCACAGCGGTGGCCGGATCGCTTCGTGCTCGCGGCGCCAAGACGATCTACTGGGAGATGAACCTCGACAGGTTCGTCGGGAAGCCAGACACGCCCGCCGACCCCGCCACCATCACTACCGCCGCTGACCGGCTCTTCGACGCGGCCGCAGCCTCGTCGGCCTGCTCGACGCCCTGGATCGCACTGAACGAGCTGCTGCGTCCCACGGAGCCGACGCCGTGGAGCGCCCTCACGGCGCAGTACCGCAGCGACGTTCTCTCATTCCTCCAGCGGCTGGCGGCTCGTGGTGCCAGGCCGTTCCTGCTCGTGCCGTCGAATCCGAAGACGCCGATCGACTCCCCCGGCTGGTGGCAGGACGTCGCACGGGTGGCGGACATCGTGCGCGAGGTGTATCTCCCGGCTCCGGCCGTGGTCACGCAAGGCCCCGTCCTTGCGAGCCGGTCGCTCCGAATGAAGATGCGGACGGCGAGCCAGGTGCTGCTGAACATCGGCATCCCGCCCTCGCGGATCGGGATCATGCTCGGCTTCCAGTCGACGGGGCTCTACGGCCGTGTGGGACTCCAGCCGCTCTCGGCGTGGCTCGAGTTCGTGAAGCTGAACGTCCTTGCCGCGCGCCAGGTCTCCTCCGAGCTCGGCGTCGGGACGATCTGGTCGTGGGGCTGGGGCACCTTCGCGCCTCCGACGGCGGACGCGGACAAGCCGGCGGCCGCTTGCGTCTACCTCTGGACACGCGATCCGAGCCTCTGCGACATCTCCGCGGCAGTACCTCCGGATTTCGACCGGTCGCTCACCGAGGGGCAGATAACCCTTGCTCCCGGCATCCAGTGCTCGCTCGATCAGGGGAAGATCACGATGGCGTCCCTCGACCAGGTGACGGCTGTGCTGGAGAGCCGGCAGCAGGGTTTCACGGCGCTTCTGGAGCGCGTCGTCCAGCGCACACACCTCACGATCCCGGCAGCTGACATTCTCGCGGCGGAGCGCCGGATCGTCACGAGGCGCTTCGGCGGCAAACGGAGCCTCTTCCGCGCGGAGCTCGCGCGCCAGGAGGTGTCGCTGTCCTTCGCGCGATCCGTGCTCGCCGACGAGCTGCGGCGGCGGGCGCTCGTGCAGCAGTTCGGAGCTGCGTTCGCACAGACGACGGAGGCGGAGCAGGCGACGGCGCTTCAGAGCACGACCTGTCTGGCCGACGAGCTTCCCGCCCCCGGGGACGTACGGATCGCGTCGAGACTCCGCTTCCTGATTCCGGTCTTGTAGTCACTCCCACGGGGGATCGCAAGGGCGCGTCGCTCTCCCGATCCATCTTCCGTGGACAGGATGAGCGTCGAGTGCCTCTGCTGCGGCCAGCGCCGGATCGTGGTGCCGCGCGAGGACTGGCGGGCGACAGACGTCGGCGAGTGCCCACGGTGCGGGTACCTCGGCTGGGCCTGCTCGTCGGAGCTGACGGCCCGCTCGCGCGCGATGCTCCGCCATCGCCCGCCCGAGCAGCGCCGCCTTCACGTCGTCTGAGCGCGCCACTGCGGGGCTAGACTCGGTCATGTGACCGGGGTCGGCGAGCGGCAGGAACTTTGGGGCGCGGAGACGCGCAAGGCCGTTGCCAACTTCCCGGTCTCCGGCGAGCCGATTCCGGCTCCCGTCGCCCGCTGGCTCGGGCGGATCAAGGCCGCCGCCGCGCGCGCCAACGCCGAGCTCGGCCTGCTCGAGGCCGAGAAGTCCGAGCGGATCGCTGCCGCCGCCGACCGCGTGGCGGCCGGTGAGCTCGACGACCAGTTTCCGATCGACGTCTTCCAGACCGGCTCCGGGACCTCCTCGAACATGAACGCGAACGAGGTGATCGCCGCTCTCGCGGGAGAGGGCGTCCACCCGAACGACGACGTCAACATGGGCCAGTCCTCGAACGACGTCTTCCCATCCGCCGTCCACCTTGCGGCTCTCGAGCAGACAAGCTCCGAGCTGCTGCCTGCGCTTCGAGGTCTCGCGGCAACCCTGGCGCGGAAGGCCGCCGAGTTCGACGAGATCGTGAAGGCGGGCCGTACGCATCTCATGGACGCGGTGCCGGTGACGCTCGGTCAGGAGTTCGCGGGCTACGCGGCCCAGGTGAGTCAGGGTGTCGCACGCGTCGAGGGATCACTCGAGCGGCTTGGGCAGATTCCGCTCGGCGGCACGGCTGTGGGCACCGGGCTGAACACGCACCCAGACTTCGCATCGCGCGTGCGCGCACGGCTACAAGAGGAGACCGGCCTGCGCATCCTGGCGCCAGCCGACCCCTTCGAGGCTCAGGCGGCCAGGGATGGGCTCGTGGAGGCGTCAGGCGCGCTCAAGATCGTCGCCGTATCCCTGACGAAGATCGCGAATGACCTGCGGCTGATGGGCTCTGGGCCGCGCGCGGGTCTCGCCGAGATCTCCTTGCCGGAGCTTCAGAAGGGGAGCTCGATCATGCCCGGCAAGGTCAACCCGGTGATCCCCGAGGTGGTCACCCAGGTCGCTGCGCAGGTGATCGGCAACGACGCGGCGATCACGGTCGGCGGCATGCAGGGTCACTTCGAGCTGAACGTCTTCGTGCCCCTCTTGGCGCGAAATCTCCTCCAGTCGATCCGTCTGCTCGCGAGCGCAGCACGGCTGCTCGACGAGAAGTGCGTGGCCGGGATCGAGGCCAATCGGGAGACCTGCGAGCGTTACGCCGAGCTGACGCTCTCGGCGGCCACCGCTCTCAACCCCTACATCGGCTACGACCGGGCGGCCGAGATCGTGAAACGTGCCGCGGACTCGAAGCGACCGTTGCGCGAGGTGGCTCGGGATGCGGGCGTTGACGAGGAGACGCTCGACCGGGCGCTCGACTACCGAGCCATGGCGAAGCCCCACCGCCCCTAGGCGCCGCTTGCGGTGCCGACTCAGGAGTTGCGGGCTTGCCCGCGCTCCGTCCGAACCGACCGCACAAGCGGCCCGAGTAGAGACAACCCCTCCTCGAAGGGGCCGCGGCGACGTGGGCGAGCGAGAGGAGCGGGGTAGCGCGGGGCTAGCTCAGGTCCAGGCGGGCGCACTGTCCTTGTGCCCGCTTGTATGTCGCCTTGCTCCCGTCACTCCCGACGGCCGTCACGGCGAAGCCTTCGCACCGGTTGGCGTCGATCCCCGGAAACTTCGCCTCGAACGAACCGGCGGTCGTCGCCGTCGTTCGACGCAACACTCGAGTCTCGGCCCGGAGGGACAGGGAGATGGTCTCGCGCGACTCGAAGTTCACGCCCCGAAGAGTCAGCGGCTGCGTGTCGACCAAGCGGAGGAGCGGCTTCTGGCTCGGGCTTCCGCTCGAGGCTCCGGCGCTCGCCGCCGTGGCCACCGCGACGGCCAGCAGTACGACTGCGATGAAGGTTTTCGTCATTCAAAAGAGTATTACCGCCCTTCGGCCGAACCGCAAGGGTTCCTGCCGCGGTGATATCGGTCGGTTTGCAGCTGATATTCGGAGTACACTCGGCGAAAATCTACCGGCGCTTCATGGGCCGGCTGTACGCATTCCAAGGATTAGGAGAGAGACGATGCGAGGTACGCCGATCCGCTCGCTCGCGGTCATCGCCGCAGCGTTGTGTCTCATCGGTGCCGCGATGACTGCGGCGCTCGTGAGCAGGTCCGACTCGACCGTGCGTGCTGCGGTCCGCTCCGCTGAGCCCGACCAGAGGGGCGCGGAGAAGGGCGAGGTCCCGGGCGGTCGCGCTGACGGAGTCAGTAAGTTCGAGCAGGAATACAGCGCGCGCGCGTACCCCGCCGCCGAGATCCCGCTCAGTGGCTCGATCGCCGCCCGGCAGACGTGGTCGAGAATCGTGGCAGACACCGCTGCCAGGGCCTCGGGCGCGAAATCGTCTCCGAGCGGCGTCATCGGCACGCCCGGCGTGTGGGAGCTCTACGGCCCGAAGGACACCGCGCTCTACCCGGCGACGGTCAGCTCCACGGGCTCGCCGTACGAGACGTCGGGACGAGTGACCGCGATGGCGATCTCCCGCACCTGCGACGGCTCGAACTGCCACCTCTTCGTGGCGGCAGCCGGTGGCGGCATCTGGCGCTCGGACAACCCGACGGCCG
>JBBRYG010000030.1:0-8984 GCA_038237865.1 Gaiellales bacterium
CGAGAGCACCACTTATCCGGGCACAACCCGCGAGTTGATGCAACCCAAGCTCGAATCTACGGGACTGACAGTGGGTGAGGATGTCTTCCTCGCATTCAGCCCCGAGCGGGTGGACCCGGGCAACCCGGTCTGGAACACGAAGAACACGCCAAAGGTTGTCGGTGGAATCACCGCCGCCTGCACGGAGGTGGCGAGCGCGCTCTACGCGTCGTGCCTCGAGCGCATCGTTCCTGTATCCAGCACCGAGACAGCCGAGCTGGTGAAGCTGCTCGAGAACACCTTCCGCATGATCAACATCGCGCTCGTGAACGAGATGGCGGTAATCTGTGACAAGCTCGGCGTGAGCGTGTGGGAGGTGATCAACGCGGCGGCGACGAAGCCCTTCGGCTTCATGAAATTCACGCCCGGACCAGGGCTGGGCGGCCATTGCATTCCGCTCGATCCGCACTACCTCGCCTGGAAGATGCGGACGCTGCATTACAAGACGCGGATGATCGAGTTGGCGGAAGAGATCAACACGGGGATGCCGGCGTTCTGGGTAACGAAGCTGCAGGACGCGCTGAATGAGGCGGGGAAGGCGATCAAGGGATCGAAGGTGCTCGTGCTGGGCGTCGCCTACAAGGCGGACATCGGCGACATGCGCGAGTCGCCGGCCTTGAAGATCATCAAGCTGCTCCAGAACGCGGGCGCGGTCGTCTCTTACCACGACCCGCACGTGCCCCGGCTCCCTCGTAACGGTCTCTCGTCCGTCGAGCTCGATCCGGGCGCCTACGACTGCGTCGTGATCGTCACGGCGCACTCGTCGATCGATTACTCGCGCCTGGTCGAGGACGCGCAGCTCGTGGTCGACTTGCGGAACGCCACGGGTAGGAGCGGCTCGGCCAACGGCAAGGTCTTCAAGCTATGAGCTCGGTTGCAGTCGCGGGGCTCGGCTATTGGGGGCCCAACCTCGCGCGCAACTTCGACGAGCTGGCCGAGCTTCGCTGGCTTTGCGACACGGACCCCGAGCGCCGGCAGCGTTTCGCCGAGCGCTATCCCCAGGCGCGCGTGACGGCGGGCTTCGAGGAGTTGCTCGCCGACACGGAGCTCGATGCGGTCGTCGTCGCGACACCGGTGCCAACCCATTACTCGCTCGCCAAACAGGCCCTCGAGGCGGGCAAGAACGTCTTCGTCGAGAAGCCGCCCGCGATGCGCGCCTCGGAGATGGACGAGCTCGTTGCGATCGCGGCCGAGCGCGACCTCGTGCTGATGCCCGGCCACCTCCTGCTCTACCACCCGGGCGTGCTGAAGCTGAAGGAGCTGATCTCGTCCGGCGAGCTCGGGGACGTGCTGTGCGTCTATGGCAACCGGCAGAACCTCGGGATCGTCCGCACGAACGAGAACGCGCTCTGGTCGCTCGGAGTCCACGACCTCTCGGTCATCCTCTACCTGCTGGACGAGGAACCGTCCGAGGCGGTCGCGCACGGGCGAGACTTCCTCACTCCTGGCGTCGAGGACGTCGTCTTCTGCTACCTCCGCTTCCCGTCCGGGAAGATCGCGCACATGCACCTGTCTTGGCTCGACCCGCACAAGATGCGGAAGATCACCGTCGTCGGCCGCGAGAAGATGGCCGTCTTCGACGACATGGAACTCGAGCGCAAGGTGACCGTGTACGAGAAGGCGCCGTGGAAACGCGCCGAGACCTACGGGGAGTGGCAGACGCGAAGCGGCGACATCTGGATCCCGAAGATCTCGACGGACGAGCCGCTCCGGCTCGAGTGCGAGCACTTCCTCGGCCTGGTCTCGGGCAAGGGCGATCGCGAGAAGGTCGCGCGCGACGGGGCGATGGTCGTGCGCGCGCTCGAGCGGCTCACGGACTCTCTCGCCACGGTCGTCGCAGCCCCTTCCCCCGCTCATAGGCCAGAGGCTGGCCTATGAGCGTCGCTCGCCTTCGGCTCGCTCCCTTGGGGGAAACCATGTTTCCCCCAAGAGCCCCCTACTTTCCTGTACGCCTCGGCCCACGCGCCGCTGAGATCGCCGCGCAGGCCGAAGAGCAGAAGCGGGGGAACCTCCCGGTTTCCCCCGAAGCCCCTTCCCCCGCTCATAGGCCAGAGGCTGGCCTATGAGCTACGAGGTCGCCGAGAGCGCTGTCGTCTACCCCGGGACGGTGATCGGGGACGGCTGCAAGATCCTCGACGGCGCGGTCGTGGGCAAGCAGCCGTCGCTGTCGCCGCGCTCGACAGCGAAGCGCGAGGAGTTGCCGCCGACTCAGCTCGGGGCGGGCACGATCGTCTCTACGGGCGCGATCGTCTTCGCCGGGACGACGATCGGCGCGCGGGTGATTCTCGGCGACCAGTCCTGCGTGCGCGAGCGCGTCGAGGTCGGCGACGACGTCGTGATCGGGCGCGGCTCACTCGTCGAGAACGACACGACGATCGGCGTGCTGACGACCATCCAGGCGATGGCCTACATCACCGCTTACTCCACGCTCGAGGACAACGTGTTCATCGCTCCGTGCGTGCAGACGACGAACGACAACTTCATGGGCCGAACCGAGAAACGCCACGCGCTGATCAAAGGTCCGACGATCCGCCGGGGCGCCCGCGTCGGCGGGGGGGTCGTCCTGCTCCCGGGGGTGGAGATCGGAGAGGAAGCATTCGTCGGGGCAGGTGCAGTCGTTACGAGGGACGTTCCTGCGCGCAAGCTCGTCGTCGGCAATCCGGCGCGCGTCCTGCGCGACGTGGCGGAGGACGAGCTACTTCCTGGTCAGACTTAGCGTGTACGAGCCGAACCCGCGCGACGCGAGCTTGACCTCGGCGTAGTAGACGCCGGCGCTCGGCGCGCGGTACTGGAGCAGCTGGGCGGGTCCCGGTCGGGTGGACTGCGCGACCCGCAGGCTCTGGCGCCGCAGGTCGTCGATGCGCACCGTTCCGGGGCGCCAGAGCAGGAGGTTGGTGTTGGTGGTCTTCGGCCCCTCGAGATCCAGTCGCAGCCGTTCGCCTTTCGCCAGGCGGACGCGGTAGACGTCCACATGGTCGTCCCAGAAATCGAGCGTCGCGGCGAGGCGGCTCGTCCCGTGTGGGAGCAGCGGTGCCTTCCGGCCGGCGTCGTCGTTCGGTTCGAGACGGTCCGCTGGAGGCAGCGGGCCCTCGAGCGCGGCGACGGCGCGAGCGATGTCGAGCCGTCCCCAGCCGCTGTAGGCGTCGCGCTGCAGAGCGCATTGCTTGCACCCGGTCGCCGCGTTCACGTCGGTCGTCGAGCGCTCGAGGATGTTCGTGACCTGATCGGGCTTCAACGACGGACGGAGGGCGAGCAGGACGGCGGCTGCCGCGGAGACCTGTGGCGCGGCGAACGATGTGCCCGAGGCATGACGGAACTCCTCGGGCCCACACTCCGAGTAGCCCTGGTTCACGCACGCCGGCCGCAGGCCTGTGATCGGCCGGGGGAGCGTGGAGTAGATCTCCTGCCCCGGCGCGGAGATGTCGTTGTAGATCTGGTCCCGGTTCGAGAACGTCGAGACGTTGCCGGTGGCCGAGAGGGAGCTCACCCCGACGACGTGCGGAAGCGCGGCGGGATAGCTCGCGTAGAACCAGGGGGATCGGGGCGCCTCGTCCGAGTTCCCAATCGCCGCCACTAGCACGGCGCCGCGGGCATAGGCGTACTCGAGCGCATCGGCCTCGGCCCGGGAGAACGTGTCGCGCTGCGGATGGAGCGGGTCGCGCAAGCCGCCGATCGAGAGGTTGATCACCTGTGCGCCGTGATCGGCGGCCCAGCGGATCGCCGCCGCTTCGTCCTCGATCGAGATCGGCTCGTTCCCGCGCGCGATCTTCGCGATGATCAGCTGCGCCGGGAAAGCAATGCCTGCGATCCCCTCGCTGTTCAGCGCGGCGGCTACCTCCCCCGCGACGAAGGTTCCATGACCCTGCTCGTCGGTGAACGCGCTCCCGCCGACGAAGCTTTTGGCCGCCCAGATGCGTGAGCGCGGAAACTCGGGATGCGTTCCATCGAGGCCGGAGTCGATGATCGCGACCCGCACCGGCGTAAGCGTCGGAAGCTGGTCCGCGAACGCGTCGAACGCGTGGTCCTGCGTGAGGTAGTACTGCCGCGGCGCCAGCGGATCGGGAGGCACGTAGCCGTTGCGCTCGGTCTTGGCGGCGGCGACCGACGGCAGCACGAGGGCAGTCGCCAGCACAGCCAGGAGGCGGTTCACGAACTCGCGACCTGCAAGATCGGCGTCGTGCCCGTGACGAGCCCGTGGCCCGGCGCGATCCGCGCCCGGTACGTGCCGTTCACGAGCTGCAGCGACGCGGTGAAGGTCCCGTCCGCGAGCACAGCCGCGCGCGCGACGGTCGTCCAGACGCCTCCTGCCTGGCGCTGCACGAGCACAGGCGCTCCGGCGATCGCGGGTCGCATGTAACCGCGCAGCTCGGTCGGTGTTCGCGGCGGGTAGAAGCGGACGAGCGGCGCCACCGGCACGCTGACCGTTGCGGCCGCGGCTTTCCCGCTTGCGAGCCTGTACTGGGTCGTCGCGGTGGGCTTCACCGGGACGCTGAGCGCGCCGTCCTTTCCGGGGGTGACCGTTCCCGCCGCTTCCCAGACCGGGCCGCTGCGCTGCTGCAGAGTCACGCTGGGGAGGCCCCTTGCGATCCCGGACAGCCGGGCTGACGAGCCGTAGACGACCGGAGCCGGGGGAGCCGACAGCGAAAGCACGCCGACGCTGAACCAGGTCGACCGGAGGCCGAGCGTCCGGCGCAGGCTCGAGGCCGAGACCGCGGCTTCGCCCTCGGTGCCGACGACCGTCAGCGAGCTCACACGCCCCGAACCGTCCAGCGCCGGGCGGAGGTCGATCACGCGACCTGGCATCCGGAGCACCTTCGCGAGCTTCGGGCCGGTGAAGCTGAACGGCCCCCAGTCGTGGTACGGCGAAATCGAGTCATAGGGATCGGCCACCGAGACGAGATACGGCACCGCGGTTCCCCAGACGTCTTGCGAGGAGGCGGTTCGTCCGCCGGAGGTCGAGTAGAAGAAGGTCCTGGCGACCTGGCCGTTGTAGACGACGACCTTGCCGGCGGTCGCGTCGACGGCGGCGTTCGTCGAGGGCTTCTCGTGGTCGAGACCGAGGTAGACCTGGCTGCGCGTGTCGGGATACAGGTCGAAGGCACCGGTCTTCCGCGTCGCGAGCGCGTAGGAGCGCGCGACCACGGCCTGCGCCTTCAGCGCCTCGGGCGCCCAGGAGAAGGGCATCTCCGAGGGAACGACGCCGTAGAGGTACTGCTCCAAGCCCACGACGTTGATCGCGCGGAGCTTCCCGGAGCTGACGTCCACCTGGATCGCCCCTCGGTAGCGACGCTTCAACGCCAGGGGAGACGGACCAGGCTGAAAGGTGAGCGGGCCGGCGAGCGCCAGGGGCTTGTCCTCGCCGAGCAACTTCAGCTTCAGGGCCGGGGTGAGCGTGACCGTCCCGGCGGCGACATCGTGCGTCTCGCCGGCGGCGTCCTTGACGCGGAAGTCGTCGGCGGAGGTCAGCCTGAGGGTCGATATCCCGCTGGTCAGCAGAACGCGGACACGGGCCACGGGCGCCGCGCCGAGTTGCGTGCCGGAGAAGTAGTGACCGACGATCTTGGCGTAGGGGTATCCGTGCTGGGCGTAGCCGTACGCGCCGTACTGGCTCAGCCCGACCCCGTGCCCCCAGCCGTGGCCTGTGACGAGGAATGTCGCCCCGGGGGGAGCGGCCGCCTGCCGCGCCGCCTGGCCGGTGGCCGAGGCCGTCGTGGCGACGACGAGAGCGAGGAGGGATGCGAGTGCAGAGGTTCGGCGCATCGAGCGGACCCCGGGGCCTAGGAGGCCGCCGTCGAGAACGCAATCGAGGCTAGCAAAGAGTCGCGTGAGCAGCCGTTTTCTTTACCGAACGCTGACCTCATTCCCGCGCCGCGAGCTTTGCCGGGCGTTTCCGTGACCGACAAGGCGGCAAAGCCGTTCTAGGAGAGCTGTGGCAGTCGAGACGAATCTGCTTCCCGAGCGTTACCGCGGGCCCCAACAGATCGGCCGTGGTGGCATGGGCGAGATCTATCGCGCTACCGACTCGACGCTGGGCCGGGCGGTTGCGGTCAAGGTCCTGGCGGAGCGGTACGCCCAGGACGATTCGGTGCGGCAGCGCTTCACACGGGAGGCGCTGTCGGCGGCGCGGCTCTCCGGCGAGCCGAACACGGTCACGATCTACGACGTCGGCGAGCACAACGACCGGCCCTACATCGTGATGGAGTACCTCGGCGGAGGCTCCCTCGACGACCTGCTTCGCAAGGAGGGTGCGATCGCCCCCGAGCGGGCGTTCACCTGGCTCGAGCAGTCGGGCCGGGCGCTCGACCGCGCGCACGCCGAGGGCGTCGTCCATCGCGATGTGAAGCCGGCGAACCTGATGCTCGATCGCGCGGACAACGTCCACGTCGCCGACTTCGGAATCGCGAGCGCGGCGGGGATGGACTCCCTCACGATGACCGGGACAGTGCTCGGCACCGCCGGATACCTGTCGCCCGAGCAGGCGACCGGCGAGCGCGCGACGCCTGCGAGCGACCGGTACGCGCTCGCGGTGGTGGCCTACGAGCTTCTGACGGGCAAGCGGCCCTTCCAGGCGGACAGCCCCACGGCGGAGGCCTCGGCCCACGTGAACGCACCGGTTCCGTCGGTCTGCGACAGCAGCAGCCTTCCGTGCGAGCTCGATCCGGTCTTCGAGCAAGCGCTTGCGAAGGATCCGTCCCAGCGGTTCGGGACGTGCGCCGAGTTCGTCGCGGCGCTCCGCGGCGCGCTCGCCGAGGCCGCGGGCTCGACGAGCGAGCTCGAGCCGGTGCCCGTGCCAGTTGCGGCACCCACCGCGGCGACGCGCTCGCTTCGCGAGGAAGAGCGTGAGGATGCGTTCGTCGCTCCGCCGCCGCCGTATGCGTCGCCGCGCGGTCGACCATGGCCTGTCCTGGCCGTCCTGCTCGTCCTCGGAGCGGTCGGCGGAGCCCTCGCGGCGTACTTCCTGACGCGAGAGGACAGTGCGCCTCCGCAGGCCGAGACGACGGTGATCACGCAGGAGCGCACCGTTACGCAGCAGGGGAAGGTCACGACGGTCGAGCGGCCGGTGACCGTCACGACCGCGACGCCCGGCCCGCCGACGACCACGCCACCCGCTCCGGCCGGACTGAGCGGATCGGCGCTCAATGACGCAGGCTTCGCGAAGCAGCAGTCCGGTGACTATGCGGGCGCGCTCCCGCTCCTGGAGCAAGCTGTGCAGAAGCTTCGCGGCACCGGCTCGATCACGGAGGCCTACGCCAGCTTCAACCTCGCGTACACGCGCTTCCGCCTCGGCCGCTGCGACGGCGTCCTGGTGCTGCTGGCACGCTCGGAGGCGGTCCAGGGTCGCCGCGCCCCGATCGACTCGCTGCGCAGCCAGGCACAGGCCCGCTGTTAGGGGCGCTAGCGGAGCCGCTCGGCGTACTGCGCCTCGTAGTAGGCGCGGTACTCCCCTGACTTCAGCGGCTCCCACCAGTCGCGGTGCTCGCGGTACCAGGAGACGGTCTCCGCGACCCCGTCCTCGAAGCTGTGGCCGGGCTTCCAGCCGAGGCCGCGAAGCTTCGTCGTGTCGAGTGAGTAACGACGGTCGTGTCCCGGCCGGTCGTCGACCGTCCGCACGAGAGCGGGATCGCACTCTGTGAGCTCGACGATCCGCTGCGCGACCTCCTGGTTCTCCCGCTCGTCGCCCCCGCCGACGTTGTAGATCTCTCCCGCTTCTCCCTCGCGGAGGACGAGCTCGATCCCGGCGCAATGGTCGTCGACGTGGAGCCAGTCCCGTACCTGGCGTCCGTCGCCGTAGAGCGGAAGCGGCTCGCCGTCCAGCGCGTTCGTCGCGAAGAGCGGAATCAGCTTTTCCGGGTACTGGTTGGGGCCGTACGTGTTCGAGCCGCGCGTCACGCAGGCGTCTAGCCCGAAGGTGCGAACCGCGGCCAACACCTGGAGATCGCCGCCGGCCTTCGAAGCGCTGTACGGGCTCGATGGCCGGAGCGGGTCATCCTCCCGCGACGACGAGCCTTCCTCGACGTCGCCGTAGACCTCGTCCGTCGAGACCTGGAGGAGGCGAATGCCGCGCGCCCGGGCCGCCTCGGCAAGGACCAGCGCACCGAAGACATCGGTGCGCGCGAAGTCGTGGGGTCCGAGAATCGAGCGGTCGACATGTGTTTCTGCCGCGAAGTTGACGATCGCGTCGAGGTCTCCGACCGTTTCGACGTCCTCCCGCACCGCGATGTCGCCTTGTACGAGCTCAATCCCCTCGGGGAGGTTCGACTCGTTACCGGCGTAGGTGAGCTTGTCGAGGACGACGACGGTCTCGCGGGCCCTGAGCAGGCGCTTGACGAAGTGCGAGCCGATGAAGCCGGCGCCGCCGGCGACGAGGATCCTCATCCCGTATAGACTGCCCGACTCGTCGAGGCAATGGAGCCTCGGGCGTCGGCCCCGTCCGAGCGCCTGGGGCTTTTCGCGTTTCTGAGGAGGAGTTCATGGCGCAGGTCGAGAGCAAGAATCGGGCCACGTCGAGCGAGGAATCTCGCAAGGACGTGCTGTCCCGGATCGAAAAAGAGGGGATCGAGTTCGTCCTCCTCTGGTTCACGGACATCGAAGGCCACCTGAAGAGCTTCGCGATCACTCCGAGCGAGCTCGAGAACGCGCTTGACGACGGGATGGGCTTCGACGGCTCGTCGATCACCGGCTTCAACGCGATCGAGGAGTCGGACATGGTCGCGATGCCGGATCCCGAGACCTTCCAGCGCATGCCCTGGAAGGAGGGCGAGACCAAGGTCGGCAGGATGATCTGCGACGTCGTCACGCCGGACGGCAATCCGTACGAGGGCGATCCACGTCACGTGCTCCGGCAGGCGCTCGAGCGGATGGAGTCGATGGGCTTCGACACGTTCAACGTCGGCCCCGAGCTCGAGTACTTCCTCTTCCGGGACTCGAGCGGCGTGGAGACCCTC
>JBBRYG010000031.1:0-8259 GCA_038237865.1 Gaiellales bacterium
CGAGAACGGGTTCGTCGGAGAGGTCGACGACGAGCTCCGGGTCGTGCTCTGCGAGCGCCTGGTCGAGGTCCCGCGCCAGCGGGACGCCGTAGTCGTCGTCCCCCCGGAGCTTTTCCGTACCACCGGCCAGGAACGCGGCCGCGACCTCGTACGGAAGCTCGCGCAGCGCGTCGCGGACGACAGGGACGTAGTGCTCCCCGTCGACGACCGCGAGCACGCGGGTCATGATCGGGTGGTGACCTCGTTCTCGATCCGGCGTGTGTACTTCTCGTACGCGAGCGTCTCCACCGAGAACTGGATGATCTTCTCCTGCCCGTGGAACGGGTACTTCCGCCAGATGTCGACGTGCGAGTCGACGATCTCGACGATGTTGTAACAGGGCCGGGTGTTCCCCCGGAGCCGGGACGACGACACCGTGCCGGTATTGACGATGAAGAGGTTCTCGAGTCGCCACGCGTAGGGCACGTGCTTGTGCCCGCAGAGCACGAGGTCCACCCCGGCGCGCTGGAGGCACTCGATCGCGTCGCCGGCGTCGTACACGACGTTGCGCTCCCGGCCCGTCCCGGGCACGGGCAGAAGATGGTGGTGAAGCACGAACACGCGAAACTCCGATGCGTCGGCGAACTGCTCCTCGATCCAGCGATACCGGCCCCGGCCGATCTGTCCCTCGTCCAGGTCGGGCTGGGTGGAATCGGCGGCGACGACGGTGACGCCGCCCTTCCTGACGACCGGGTTCCGCTCGCCGAAGAGCTCCTCGAAGTGGAGGTAACCGACATTCCGCGAGTCGTGGTTCCCGGGGATGACGACGAGCGTGTCGCACTGGATGCGGTCGAGGTAGCTCTTCGCCTCTGCATACTCTGGCTTGAACCCGAAGGTGGTGAGGTCCCCCGAGCAGACGACCATCTCCGGACTCAGCTCGTTGATCTCGCTGATCGCCCGATCGAGGAGCGCCGGGACGAAGTGGGGACCGCCACAGTGGAGGTCGGAGATGTGGGCGATCGTGAAGGCGCCGCTTCGGCGGGCGGGCATGACGCGAAGTGTAGAGCGAGCGCAGCGGGCCCCTCGGCGTCCGGTGCGCGAGCTACCCTTGGACGACGTGGAGCTAGAACTGCCCGTTTTCCAGGCGTATCGCGGGTCAGAGCCGCCGCGCTTCGCCAACGAGGCAGAACTCGAGTGTGCCAAGATCCTCGACTACCACGGAGTTCCGTGGGCGTACGAGCCCCGGACGTTCGTCCTCGAGGAGAGTCCCGAGGGGCGAATCGTCGAGGCGTTCACGCCCGACTTCTACCTCCCGGAGCAGGATCTCTATCTCGAGGTGACGGTGATGAAGCAGTCGCTCGTAACCCGCAAGAACCGCAAGCTGCGCAAGTTGCGGGAGCGCTATCCCGAGGTTCGAGCAAAGCTCTTCTACAAGCGCGACATCGAGCGCCTGGCGCAGCGATACCACCTCGATCTGGCGTCATAGAGCCCGACGTTCGCGTCGGCGGGGTCTACCTTTCCGAGGGGGCGATCTGCTCCCGCGTCCAGGAGCTCGGCGCACAGCTCGCGATCGACTATGCGGGCCGCGACCCGCTGCTCATCGCAACCCTCAAGGCGAGCTTCGTCTTCCTGGCTGATCTCTCGCGCGCGATGCCGATCCCCCATGCGATCGATTTCGTAGAGCTCGCAGGCTACGGCGGCGCAGCCATGGGCGGCCACACCGCGATCAGGTTCCTGAAGGACCTTGACGCCGAGATCGCTGGACGGGACGTCGTCCTTGTCGAGGACGTCGTCGACACGGGCCTGACTCTGAACTACCTCGAGCGTGTGCTGCGCCTCCGCTCGCCACGCTCGCTGATCGCGGTGACGCTCCTCGATCGCCCTTACCGGCGTCTCGTCGACGAGCTACCCGTCCAGTACGTCGGCTTCACCGTACCCGACGAGTTCTTCGTCGGGTACGGGTTCGACCTCGACGAACGTCACCGAAACCTGCCGGACCTGCACGTCGCGCACCGGGCCGGTGGCTCGTCCACGAAAGTTAGGCAGCCCTAAGTTTCCCGGGTTACACTGGGCGAGGCGTGATGCCAACCCGGACAGAGGCTCTGCCGCGCCCCCCCGGCGCGGGCGAGTTGGTGCTGCGCGGGCAGCAGCGACGCCTCCGGCTCCTGCCTTTCCTCGGGCCCGCGTTCATCGCCTGCGTGGCCTACATCGATCCGGGCAACTTCGCCACGAACATCGCCGGCGGCTCGAAGTTCGGCTACACGCTCGTGTGGGTGATCGTCGCCGCCAACCTCATGGCGATGCTCATCCAGATGCTCTCGGCGAAGCTCGGTATCGCCACGGGCCAGAACCTGCCCGAGCTCTGCCGGGAGCGCTTCTCGCGGCGCACGGCAATGGGGCTGTGGGTTCAGGCGGAACTGATCGCTATGGCGACCGACCTCGCCGAGTTCCTCGGGGCGGCACTCGGCTTCCACCTGCTGCTCGGGATCCCTCTGTTTCCGGCCGCGGTGATCACGGGCATCACGGCCTTCGCGATCCTCGGTCTCCAGCGTTTCGGATTCCGCCCTCTCGAGGCGATCATCGCCGCGATCGTGGGCGTGATCGGAGTGTGCTACGTGGCCGAGCTGTTCTACGCCAAGCCGCTCTACGGAACGGTCGCAAAGCACGCATTCGTGCCGGAGTTTCGGGGGAAGGAGTCGGTGCTCCTCGCCGTCGGGATCCTCGGTGCGACGATCATGCCGCACGTCATCTACCTCCACTCCGCGCTGATGCAGGACCGCGTCGTGCCGGCGAACGATGCGGAGGCACGCCGGCTCATGCGCTTCACCCGAGTGGACGTCGCGATCGCGATGTCGCTCGCCGGGCTGATCAACGTTGCGATGCTCGTCGTTGCGGCCAGCGTCTTCTACAAGTCGGGATTCCTCCACGTCGACTCTCTCGAGGGCGCGCACCGCACGCTGGAGCGGTTCCTCGGCGGCAACGCCAAGACACTCTTCGCGCTCGCCCTCCTCGGATCGGGCCTCTCCAGCTCAACTGTCGGAACGATGGCCGGCCAGGTCGTCATGCAGGGCTTCATCCGTCGTCAGATCCCGGTCTTCGTGCGCCGCCTCGTGACGATGGTGCCGGCCTTCGTCGTGATCGGAATCGGAGTCGATCCCTCCCGGACGCTCGTCCTCAGCCAGGTCGTCCTCTCGTTCGGAATCCCCTTCGCGCTGATCCCGCTCGTCCTGTTCACATCACGCCGGGACATCATGGGCGCGCTCGCGAACCACAGGCTCACAACGGCCGTCGCCGTCGTAGTCGCTGCCTTGATCTGCTCGTTGAACGTGTTCCTGCTTGCGCAGACATTTGGTCTTTAGCCGGCGCGCAGGGCCGTCTCGGGGCGGTCTGTCCCCCAGCAGGAAACGCTCCTTGGGCGATCGGGAGTCGCGGGCGAAGCCGGGCTTGCCCGGCGGGAGCCCAGCTAAGCGCTAGGCAACGGTTGGACGCAGCTTTGGGTGACCGGCTTCAGCCACAGGTAACGCCGCCGCACCGGCCGCAAGGAGGGGGCTCGCGGGGGAACCAGGGGTTTCCCCGCGTTACAAGTATCCCAACGGGTCCACCGCAGACCCATTGATGCGCACCTCGAAGTGAAGGTGCGGGCCGAAGCAGTGGCCGGTGCAGCCGACGTAGCCGAGAACCTGCCCCTGCGCAACCTGCTGGCCCTGCGAGACGGCGATCGCCGACTGGTGGCCGTAGGCGGTCGAAATGCTGCCGCCGTGGTCGACGACCACGAGGTTTCCGTAGCCGCCGAGCCAGCCTGCATAGACAACGGTGCCGGCCGCGGCCGCGTGAATCGGCGTGCCATAGCCGACGCCGATGTCGATCCCTTCGTGCATACGGCCCCAACGCCAGCCGAAGGGACTCGTGATCGGCCCGTTCACCGGCCAGATGAGGCCGGCTGCGGACGGCGCGGCAGAGGGCGGAGCCGAGGGCGGTGCCGACGATTCGGCGGCACGGATCTTCGCGGCGAGCTGAGCGCTGACCTTGCTCAGCGACTCGGCCTCCGCGACTTCCTCCCGCTCGGCCTTCGTCAGCCCGCTGAGCACACCTTGTTTGCGCTGACGTTCTCGTGCGACGGTGTACTCCCGCGTCAGCAACTCGTCGCGCACCTCCCGCACCTGTGCGGCCCGGGCGGAGATGACACGGGTGGCCGAAGCGACTCCGACGCGTGTGCGCTTCGTCGCGAGCCGGGCCACGCGTGCGTCTTCGCGGGCCTGCTCGACCTCTTGCGCTATCTGCTTGTCGCCGCGCGCGGCCAGGCGGAGGAACTCGAGGTCGTCCAGGAGCTGCGAGAGACTCCTGGCCGAGAACACGGCGGAGAGCGTGCTCGACTCGTCGGACTCGTAGAGGTCGATCAGGCGCCGATCCAGCCGCGCAAGCGCCACGGTGTACTGGCTCCGCAGGAAGCGAAGGCGCTGCGTCTGGAGCTCGAAGAGCGCGGTCAGGTGCGCGAGACGCTCCTGGTGGAGCTCCAGGTCGCGCTCGAGCGGCTCGAGTCGCGCCTGCGCGCCTCCGACTCTTCCCTCCAGCGCGCGGATGCGGGTCGTGACGGTCGCGATCTCCGACTTCAGCGTCGACTCGCGCGCCTGAAGGGCGGCGATCTTGTCATGGACCCTCGACAGCTGCGCGTCGACATCGGCCTTCCGGTCGGACGGGTTCGTCCCGGCGGCTGGCGCGGCGGCGGCGGCGAGCGCGATCGCGGCGAGAAGAAGCGAACGACGCATGCAGACGACGATTCGGCGGCGGCGTCGCCGTCCCTGCGGGACTCTTAGTCGAGCTGCGGGATTCCGGGCTGCGGCGCCGGCTCGGGCGGGGTCGCCGGCGGCGGGTAGGGCTCCGGGATGTCCGGCTGTTGCGGCGGCTCGTGCGGGACCGGGGTCGGCTCGGGCACCGGCACGGGCTGCGGCGGCGTCGCAGGAGGCTGGTAGGGCTCCGACATACGCTCCGAAGGGTACACAGTCGGTCCGGCGCGCGGGTCAAGCGCAGCCAGAGCCGCGGCCGCGCGCCGGCGAAGCGGGCCGACGAGAGCCCGATAGTCCTCGTCGGAGACCTTCCCGGTCCGCTGGTCGAACTCGAGCTCCTTCAGTGCCGCGAGCGCTCGGTCGCGCTCCTCCGCCAGCGCGAGCTGGCGTTGCTCAAGCGGGCCTGGATCCTCCAAGACGTCGGCCTCGCGCCGGAGCGCGGGCTCGCGCAGGAACGGCCGTGCCACGAAGATCACCGCGACGGCCGCGAGCACCCCGGCGAGGACGAGGGCGGCCGCGGTCACGCGGTCTCGGCCAGAACGCCACGGTAGCGCGCCGCCAGGCGCCGCTCCTCCCGGGCGTCCGGCCAGAGCGCGATCAGCGACCCGGCGACGAAGACGAAGCCCGCGAGCCAGATTAGGTTCACGAGCGGCTTCACGAGGACCTTGAAGTAGATGCTCCCGTCGGGGTTCACCTGATCGGCGATCACATCCACGTCCTCCGCGCGAAGGACGTCGCGGTGAATCGCCATCTCGTTCGAGGTCTGCTGCTCCGCGGTGTAGTAGTTCTTCCCGGGCTCGATCCGGCCGACGAAACCTCCGTTCCGGTAGAGGTCGACGGCAGCGCGAAACTCCCGCGCGTTGGCGCCTCGACGCTCGGAGGCGCTCCGGTAGACGATGCGGTAGGAGGCGGCCTGCATCGACTCGCCCGGCCGCAGTTTCCGCTCGCGGACGGTCTGATAGGCGCTCGAGCCGGCAACCCCGATGGCGAGAAAGACAATGGCCGCGTGCACGACGTAGCCGCCGTAGCGCCGGCGATTGCGGCCGACGAGCGAGCCGAAAGCCGTGAGCCAGCCCTCGCCCGCGATCGCGCGACGGGCGACCGTGCCCCGTCCGAACTCGAAGAGGATCGAGCCGAGCACGAAGGCCGAGAACGAATAGGCGATGAGACCCGGGCGCGAAGAGCCGGCGCCGAGCACCGCGAGCACGGCTCCGGTGGCGATCGCGAGGGCGAGCGGCCAGGCGAAGGTCTTCCCGAGCGATCGTAGCGACGCCCGCCGCCAGGCTACTAGCGGGCCGATCCCCATCAGGAGCAGGAGCGGAAGCCCGAACGACCGGAGGAAGAAGTCGTAGTACGGGCGGCCCACGGTCACCGCCTCCCCGCGCACGGCCTCCGAGAGCAGCGGATAGGTGACGCCCCACAGGATCGTCAGGCAGAAGGCGACGAGGAGCAGATTGTTGTAGAGGAAGGTCGCCTCACGCGAGATCAGGGACTCGAGCTTCGTCTTCGCGCGGAGGAGCGGCAGGCGCCGGAAGACGAGCGCGAGCGAAGCGGCCGTGATGAAGCAGATGAAGCCGAGAAACCAGGGACCGATCGAGCTCTCCGTGAAGGAGTGGATCGAGTTGATGACGCCGGAGCGGGTGAGGAAGGTGCCGAAGAGCGAGAGGCAGAAGGCGAGGATCACGAGCAGCATGTTCCAGACCTTCAGCATGCCTTTTCGCTCCTGGATCATCACGGAGTGGAGGAACGCAGTCGCTGCGAGCCACGGCATCAGGGCCGCGTTCTCGACCGGGTCCCAGGCGAAGTACCCGCCCCAGCCGACCTCCACGTAGGCCCAGTGGGCTCCGAGCAGCTGCCCGACCCCGAGGAACGCCCAGGCCGCGAGCGTCCAGCGCCGGGTAGCGACGATCCAGCGCTCGTCGGCACGACCCGAGAGGAGCGCTCCCATCGCGAAAGCGAACGGCACCGTCAGACCGACGTAGCCGAGATAGAGCATCGGCGGGTGCGCGACCATGTAGGGGTTCTGCAGGCTCGGGTTGAGACCGGCTCCGTCCACGGGCGCGAGCTGCGTGTGGAACGGACTCGCGACTGCGACGAGCAGGAAGGCGAAGAAGGTCGAGACGAGCCCCAGGACGGGCACGACCCATGCCACGACGTCGCGAGCCACATGTCGGTTCAGGAGGACGGCTGCCGCTCCGTAGCCGGTCAGGATCACGAGCCAGAGCAGTAGCGAGCCCTCCTGACCGCCCCAGAACGCCGACATCGCGTAGAGCGTCGGCAGGCGGCGGCTCGTGTGGTCGGCGACGTAGGTGAGCGAGAAGTCGCGACGGACGAGGGCAACGAGCAATACGAGCGCGGCCACAGCCGCGGCGCCGAACGCGGCGAGCAACGCGTTCTGCGCGGAGATCGCGAGGCGACGCCGACGATCGTGCGCGGCGAAGGCGCCGACACCGAGTGCGTAGAGGCTCAGCCCCAGACAGACGACGAGCGCGGCACGACCGAGCTCGGGCATCGGGTTAGCCCTTCTTTTTCGGCGCGAACTTCGACGGGCACTTCGTCACGAGCGAGTTCGGAATGGCGACGAAGACGCCGCGACGCATCTCCCCGTCCACCACCACGTGCCGCCCGACCTTGAACAGGTCTGGCACCGAGCCGTGATACAGGACCGGAACGGTCGCGCGACCGTTGATGTCGCGCACACGAAAGCGGAGACCGGCCGCATGCGCGTCGCCTTCTACAGGGGCGAGCACAACGCCTGCCAACGAGACTTTGCCGTCATGGCCGGGGAGCTGGCTCGGACGCAACGAAGCCGTCCCGCCGCCCGCGATGGAGGTGTAGAGGAGAAAGACCGCGAGGCAGGCCGCGACGGAGAGAGCGATCACGAGGCGCGCCGGGCTCTGCTTGCGGGGCACGCCTGGAGTGTAGCCCCGCGGCGGGCGCCGATCCCGATAGAAGCCTACGCCCTGCGCTCGAAACGAGCCTGCTCTTCGGCAGTGCGCTCGGCGGTCGGCAAAGCCTCCAGACGCTCATCCGGGATCGGCTCACCGCTCTCGGTCGAAAGCCCGTAGGTCCCCGCAGCCAGCCTCTGTTCGGCACGTTCGATGTCCGCGAGCTGAACACGTAGGTCATCGGACAAGCCTTCATCGAGTTCGGCCTCGTACAAGTCGGACGCTTGATCAGCCATGTGCTGGTCAGTCGTCGTTGGCTCGTCGCTCTCCTGCGGCTCGAGCCCGCGAAGGCCTTGCATGATCCGCTTGCGCTCGCGGCCGAGGAGCTCACGCGCGCGCTCAGCATCCACACGTCGAGCGTACACCGCCCGCGCCGGGCCAGCGTGACCGAACGAATGCAGCGCGTCGGCCAGACGGGGGCACGAGCACTGAGAGCCAGTCGCTGCTCTTGCGCGAAAATCGACGTGTGAGCGAGCAGCAGGCCCCGGCGCCTTTCTCGGAACGCACCGCCTGGTCTCGGAGCCTCGAGACGCCACTCCGGGAGTTTC
>JBBRYG010000032.1:0-7562 GCA_038237865.1 Gaiellales bacterium
CTTCGACCCACAGGGCGGCGGCTTCGTGCTCGGCTACCAGCACATTTTCTGGTTCTACTCGCACCCGGCCGTCTACATCATGATGCTGCCCGGCTTCGGGATCGCCTCGGAGGTGATCTCCGTGATGGCGCGGAAGCCGATCTTCGGCTACCGCCTGATGGCGATGTCGCTGATGGCGATCCTCGTGCTCGGGTTCTCGGTCTGGGCGCACCACATGTTCGTGTCCGGCATGGCCCCCTGGCTGCGCGTGCCGATGATGATCACGACGCTCCTGATCGCCGTCCCCACCGGGATCAAGGTGTTCTCGTGGTTAGCCACGATCTGGGAAGGCGTGATCAACTTCTCGACGCCGATGTTATGGGCTCTCGGGTTCGTCTCGATGTTCCTGATCGGCGGCCTCTCCGGCATCTACCTCGGCGCCGTTCCGATCGACATCCACGTCTCGGACACGTACTTCGTGGTCGCGCACATCCACTACGTGCTCTTCGGAGGCTCGCTGTTCACGATCTTCGCGGGGATCTACTACTGGTTCCCGAAGATGACCGGCCGGATGTACAGCGAGAAGCTCGGGAAGCTCCACTTCTGGCTGACCTTCGTCGGGTTCAACGCGACGTTCTTCCCGATGCACCTGATCGGCGTGCAGGGCATGCCTCGCCGCGTCTCCGACTACGACCCGGTCTTCGCCAACTGGAACATGTTCATCTCGGTCGCATCCTTCGGGCTCGGCGCCTCGACGATCGTGTTCCTCTACAACATGGTCACCTCGATGCGGCGAGGGCCGATCGCGGAGTCGAACCCCTGGCGTTCCCTCACGATCGAATGGCAGGTCTCCTCCCCGCCGCCCGTCTTCAACTTCGATGAGATCCCGCAGGTGGTCGGACACCCCTACGAGTACGGCGTGCCCGGCGCGCGCCACGCGATCCTGAACGGGAGCCGCGAGCACGCGTCCGAGCCGGTGCCGGTGGACTAGCCCATGCACCTGCTCGTCGTCGCCAACGAGACGGTTACCGGCCGCAGCTTGATCGAGGCGATCGAGCAGCACGCGGCGGACGACCTGCGAGTGACGGTGATCTGCCCTCTCAACCAGCCGCAGCACGGCTACGTGGTCTACGAGGACACGCGCCGCTCTGCCGCGGGCCGGCGGCTCGAGCGCACGCTCGCCATGCTGCGCGACGAGGGGATCGCCGCCCACGGGCTCGTCGTCGAGTCTGACCCCGTGACCGCGGTCCGCGACGCCGTCGCGCAGCTCGAGCAAAAGGTCGACGAGATAGTCGTTGCGACACACCCGGTGCAGAAGTCCGGCTGGCTGCGCAGGAACGTCGTCGACCGGATCCGCGATTGCGCCGGGGAAATCCCGGTCGCGCACGTGGTCGTCGACATCAAGACGGAAGAGGGCGACACGAACGTGCTCGTGCTCGCGAACGAGACCGTGCTCGGTGAGCCGCTGCTGGATCGCATCCGTGAGCGAGCCGAGCAGGGTAAGACCAGCTTTCTGGTGATCTCGCCGCAGAGCGATCCGAACGAGGGCGAGCATCCGGAGGCGGATCGCCGGCTGCGGCGGGCTCTGGCGGAGCTCCGGGGCGCGGGCATCGACGCGCACGGCCAGGTCGCGCAACCCGATCCGTTCTCCGCTGCGATGGAGGCGATCAGGGAGGAGCGGGTCGACGAGATCATCGTCTCGACGTTCGGGCCGGAGCGCTCCGGCTGGCTCAGACGGGACCTGGTCGACCGACTTCGAAGCGAGACGAAGCTGCCGGTCGAGCACGTGATCGCCGAGCGGGTGACGGTCTAGTGGCCGCCCACGCGGAAG
The DNA here is from genome assembly GCA_038237865.1 of Gaiellales bacterium. GTDB lineage: Bacteria > Actinomycetota > Thermoleophilia > Gaiellales > Gaiellaceae > 3-1-20CM-4-69-9. Next base: position 1,811 of record JBBRYG010000032.1, read on the forward strand.
CACATCACGGGCCGCCACCCGCGCACCAGAGCTCGCGCGTCAACGCCTCGGTGCTCGGGATGTTCCTCTTCATCGCCTCGGAGATCATGCTGTTCGGCTCCTTCTTCACGGCGTACTTCTTCATTCGCGTCGTGAACGGGACGGGCTGGGCGGGAGTCTTCCGCCTGACGAACGGCAAGATCTTCGAGGTTCCCGTCTACGTCGCCGGTGTCAACACCGCGATCCTCGTGACGTCGAGCTTCACGATGCACTGGGCGCTGACGTCGATCAAACGCGGCAACAAGACCGGTCTGAAGGCCGGGCTGCTGCTCACGTTCCTGATGGGCCTGGTCTTCCTGCTCACCCAGATCCGCGAGTACTCGCGGATCGGCTTCAACACGGGCGCCGGAGCGCCCGCCTCGGTGTTCTTCTCGCTGACCGGCCTCCACGGAGCGCACGTCTTCATCGGCCTGACGATCCTGGCCTTCATGACCGTCCGAGCGTTTCGCGGCCATTTCTCCCCCGAGCACCACCACGGCGTCGAGATCGGCGGGATCTACTGGCATTTCGTGGACGTGATGTGGATCGTCGTGTACGCGACCGTCTATTTGCTCTGACATGAGGAAGTCAGGCTCAACGCCCGCGCGACACCGCACCTTCTCCGGCGGAGCCGGGCTTGGCCCGGCGGGAGCCTCAGAACGGCACGATCGTACGACCCCGCGGAGGAGGGGGCCCACGGGGGAACCAGGGGTTCACCTGTGATAAACCCGCTGCGAAGCGAGGCCGAGGCGTTCCGGTTTCTGATCGGGGCGATCGTCTACTTCGCGGCGATCGTGCTCGCGACGGCGCTCGGCGGGCGCTGGGTTGGGCTCGGCGTCTTCGTCGGACTGACGGCTGCGGGCGTCGTCTGGTGGGCACGGACGCGCCGCGCAGCGGAGGCACCGAAGCGAACCGCCCCGCGACCTCACGCCGAGGGCGAGCGCCGGATTCTCGTGATCGCGAACGAGACGGTCGGCGGCGAGCCACTGCTTGACCTGCTACGCCAGAAGGCGGAACACGTGCGTGAGCACGTGCTGGTCGTGACGCCCGCTTTGAACTCGCCGCTCCGGCACTGGACGTCGGACGAGGACGGAGCGCGCGCGGCTGCCCAGGAGCGGCTGGACGCGAGCCTGCGGCGGCTGGCCGAGGACGGGGTCGAGGCACGCGGCGAGGTCGGCGACGGCGATCCGCTCCAGGCGATGGAGGACGCACTGCGGACGTTCGGCGCGGACGAGATCGTGATCTCGACCCACCCGGAGGGGCGCTCCCACTGGCTGGCGCGAGGGATCCTCGAGAAGGCGCGCGAGCGATTCGACTGCCCGATCACGCACGTCGTCGTCGATCTCGAAGCCGAGCAGCGAGAAGGTCGCTAATCGTTCCCCGCGCGAGCCGGACTCACGGCGAAATGCGTCCGACAGCCCCGGATTCGTAGAGCACGAGTTGGGTGCAGCGGAACAGAGCGACGATCTTTTCGCTCTCCGCGTCCGTCACGGTTGCATCCCAGACCTGCGTTGTCCGGCCGCCGTGGGCTCGGATCGCGACGCACCGCAGCATCCCCTCGCGCGCCGTGCCGAGGAAGTTCGTCTTCAGCTCGATCGTCGTGAAGCCGGTCGCGCCCTCGGGGAGCGAGGCGAAGCACCCGTACCCGCAGGCGGTGTCGGCGAGGGCGACGACGGAGCCCGCGTGCAAGAAGCCGTTTGGCGCAAGGAGATCGGTCCGGATCTGCAGCAGCAGCTCGACACGGCCGTCCTCGACGGACGCCACCTCCACGCCTAGGAGACCCGGGAGCCGCCCCTCCCCCGCGCTTGTGAAGGCCGCGGCGTCTATTTGCCCGTGGCGGACGCGACGTATTGGGAGACGGCCTTGATCTGGGCGTCGGTCAGCGATCCCTTGAACGCGGGCATCGCGCCGCCGCCGTTGATCACCTGGCGCATCACGCGCGCGAGATCCGCCTTCAGCGCATCGAGATTCGGGCCGATCGTGCCGGTCGTTCCGGCATCGGCGAGCGTGTGACAGGTGCCGCACTTCGACTTGAAGATCGTCTTCCCGTCGTTGCTCGCGAGTTTCTGCGGTTCCGCGAACCCCTGGGTCCCGGCGTTGGCCGCAACATAGGACGCGACGTCCTCCGCATCCTGGCCGCGCACGAGATTCGCGGGCATGTTCGCCTGCAACCGCGCAGGACCATCGCCGGTCGCGTACTGGCCGGGATACTTGATCTGCGCGTGCACGATCTCGCGGATCGCGCTCTCCGCGTAGCCGTCCGCGCGCGCCTGCGCGAACGACGCGTCCAGGTTGGGTCCGATCTGCCCCTGGGCGTTCGCTGCGGCGAGCGCGTGACAGGATGCGCAGCTCTTCTGAAAGAGCGTGCGCCCGTTGTCCTCGTCGGCGCTGCCGGTTGCGAGGCCCCCGGTGCCGCAGCCCGCGAGCAGGAGCGTCACGACGATCCCGGCGCAGGCTGCTGACACGGGATGGTTCAAGGCTAGGCCGGGGGCTGGTCGGCCGAGGCCGTCAGCTTCGAGACAGCCTCGTCACGCGTCGGGTAGATCGTGAAGACGCGGTCGAGACCGGTGATCTCGAAGATCTTCGTGATGTTGCGGTCGCTGCAGACGAGCGAAAGCTGTCCATCGTTCGTTCGCAGCCGCTTGACGCCCCCGACGAGGACGCCGAGAGTCGTCGAGTCGATGAACGTCGTGTTGCTGAAGTCGACCACGACCTCCTTGCCGCCCTGCCCGATCACCTCGAGTAGCTGCTGCTTGAACTCGGGCGCGGTGTAGAGATCGACCTCGCCTGCGAGCGAGATCACATAGGCGTCGTCTCCGAGCTTGTCGGTCTTGATGTCGAAGTTCATTCGTCCCCCGGAAGGTGGTGTGGGCTGGGCATTCCCCGCTGGGAGGAGTCTAACCGCCGCCCGTCGGCGCGGCCGGCTGCTGCAGCGTCTTCAACTTCGCCTTGATCTGTTTCTTGGTGGACGGATCTTTGCTCGACTTCAGCAGCCGCTCGTAGGTGGAGACGGCGCTCTTCGTGTCGCCGAACCGCTCCGCTGTGCTGGCGAGCGAGAGCAGGTTGTCCTCGCTCGGCTTCGCGGCGACGAGCTTCTTGAAGGTGCCGACCGTCTGGCCCGCGGCCGTCTGGTAGCGCGTCGACGCCTCCTGCGCCGCGGCGCTCGCCTTGGCGGCGACGGCACTCGAAACCGGGTCCTGGCCGAGCGCCTGACCAAACTTCGAGGTCGGAGACGAGCCGAAGGTCGACCCGGCGGTCGCCTCCGATTGCCGGAAGAATGCGATCTGCGCGTCCTGGAAGTACCGCTGCGCCTGGTCGGCCCGGAGGTTCCCGAGATGCTCGAGCTGGTCCGTGTCCTTCGGCCTGAGCGAGACGTACTGCTCCCAGTTCGCGATCGCCTCGTCGAGGCGCCCCTTCCGCTCGTAGGCGTCGGCGAGGGTCTTGTACCCGGCCGCGTCGCGGGGGTGCTTTGCGACCTCCTCCTGGGCCTTGGAGATGGAGGTGCCGCTCGAACCGCCGCGCCCGAAGCTGTCGCGGAGGAGGTTGCCGAGGTCGAGGCCGCCAGAGCCCACCCCGAGGAAGATGAAGCCGCCGCCGAAGACGACGATCAGCAGGGCGAACGCCCATTTCGCCTGCCGTCGCAGGCGCGGGAAGAACATGTCGGTTTCCGCTATGCGGGTTCCGCCACCGGCGCGGCCGGTGCGGCTACCGCCGGTGCGGCTGCTGCCGGAGCGAGCATTGCGCGCCTGGCGCTGTTCGCGCCGGCGGTCAGCTCGTGCCACTGGAAACCCCCCTTCTCGTACCGGACCTCGCCATCGACGAGGGTAGCGAGGATTCGCTCCGGAGACCCGCCGAAGACGACGGCGGCGGCTGGATCCTCCCACGGTAAGTACGCCGAGCCGGCAAGGGAGACGATCGCAAGATCGGCCTGCTTCCCCGGTGCGAGCGAGCCGATCCGCTCGTCGAGGCCGAGGGCGCGCGCTGAGCCGAGGGTGCCGAGCTCGAGCGCCTCCGCGGCCGACAGGACGTCGGGCCGCCGGGCTCGGGCGCGGGCGGACAGTACGACCGACCGAAGCTCGTCGAAGAAGTCGAAGGAGGGCGCTGACGCGGGGCTGTCCGTGCCGACGCCGACGCGGACACCCGCCTCCCGCAGCTCCGCCAGTGGGGCGACACCGCAGCCGAGCGCCGCGTTCGACCGTGGGCAATGCGCGACGCCTGTCCCCGACGTTGCGAGCGCTTCGAGCTCGTCCTCCTCCAGCAGCGTGCAGTGCGCGGCGACCACGTCGCGGCCGAGCAGCCCCTCCTCGTGCAGGAGTCGAATGCCGCTCATCCCCGGGGGCTCGACCAGCAGATCCCGGTATCCGCCCCAGGGCCCCTCGCCCGAGAGGACGTAGGCGAGCTCCGAGGGGCTCTCGTTGAGGTGGGTCGCGACAGGCAGGCCGAGCTCGGCACAGGCGCGATACACCCCGGGCGTGACGGTGTACGGCGCGTGAGGAGAGACGCCGGGACGCACGCGCTCCGAGAACGACGCCTCGACCCGCTCGCGCAGCTCGGCGAACCGCTCGAGGGAGCTGGAAGGATCGGCGCCGAAGACCTCGAGGTACACAGTCGCGCGGAGGCCTAAGTCCTCGCACGCGACCGCGGTCGCGCCGCTGTAGCTGCAGTCTCCGACCGTCGTCACGCCGGAGGCGAGGCACTGGGCAGCGCCGAAGCGGGCGACGTCGACGTACTGCTCCCACCCGATCCGAGCCTTCCGGCGAACATGCAGCGAGATCCACTCGGCGAAGCCGCCGAGGCCGTCGCCGAAGCCCGCGTAGGCCGCGTACTCAAGGTGAGAATGCGCGTTGACGAACCCCGGAACGATCGCGGCGTCCGCGTGGAACGTGCCAACGCCGAGCTGGTCGATCGTGCCGACGGCCACAATCCGCCCGCCCTCGATCTCAAGCGCGCCACGCTCGATCGGCGCGCCCTCCACGGGGAGGACCCAGTCGGCAGAGAGGACGGTCACAGCGTCGCCGACGCCGCCTGCTCCGATTCGCGCCAGCGCCTCTCGAAGAGCGCCGAGAGCCAGATCGAGGCCTCGAACAGGATCAGGAGCGGAACGGCCTCGAACGCAAGCGAGACCGGATCGACGCTCGGCAGGGCGACCGCGATCGCCACGACGATCACGTATCCGAGGCGCCGGTTGCGACGCAGCTTCTCCGCGGTCAGCACACCGAAGCGAACGAGACCGAGGATGAAGATCGGTAGCTCGAACACGAGCGCGACCGTGAGCAGCACCACCGTTGCGAAGGAGAGGTACTCCTTCGCGCGGATCTGGACGTTGTAGAGGTTGTCGTCGTAGTTGGTCAGGAAGCGCAGCGCATTCGGGAGCACGATGAAGTACGAGAACACCAGCCCTCCTGCGTAGAGCAAGCTCGCGACTGTGACGAAGAGCGCGACGACGCGCTGATGCGCCTCCTGGAATGCCGGCGCTAGGAATCCCCAGAGCTGCCACAGGATCACCGGCAAGGCGAGCGCGAACCCCGCGTAGAGACTCACCTTGACGGCGGTCAGGAACGGCTCGGTCACCCCGAGCGTCACGAGCCGCTCACGCCCGTCCGGAAGGGGCGCCTTCAACCAGTCGATCAGGCGCCCGTGGAACGCGTAGGCGATGGCGAAGCCGACCGCGAGCGCGACGAGCGCGAAGACCATCCTCGAGCGGAACTCCTCGAGGTGCTCGACGAGCGTCGCC
>JBBRYG010000033.1:0-7370 GCA_038237865.1 Gaiellales bacterium
CGCGACGCCGAGGATGAGGATCTTCGCGCCGCTGACCGACTTTTGCGCGCCGTGGTTCAGCGCCTGCGAGATCAGCGAGCGGCAGAAGTACGGCATGTTCTCGTTGACCTTTCCGGCGAGCTCGATGAACTCGGTGTAGAAGTCGTACTCCCGCGCCTTCCAGGTGAGGTAGAACGGGTCGATCGGGATGCAGTGACCGCCCAGGCCGGGGCCGGGATGGAAGGACATGAACCCGAACGGCTTCGTCGACGCCGCCTCGACCACCTCCCAGACGTCGATCGACATCCGGTCGCAGAGCTGCGCCAGCTCGTTGACGAGCGCGATGTTGACCGAACGGAAGATGTTCTCCAGCAGCTTGGTCAACTCGGCCGCCTCCGGTGAGGAGACCTCGTGCACCGTGTCGATCACCGCGCCGTACAGCTCCGCTGCCTTCCGCGTGCACGCCTCCGTCACGCCGCCGACCACCTTGGGCACGTTCTTCGTCGTCCAGTCCTCGCGGCCCGGATCGACCCGCTCCGGCGAGAACGCGAGATAGAAGTCCTCACCGGCCTTGAGGCCGCCGTGCTCGAGGATCGGCTGGAGGCACTCGCGCGTCGTCCCGGGGTACGTCGTCGACTCGAGCACGACGAGCTGGCCGCGCTGCAGCCGGAGCGCGATCTCCTCCGTCGCGCCGAGCACGATCGAGAGGTCCGGCTCGCGCTGCTTCGAGAGCGGCGTCGGGAGCGCGATCAGGATCGCGTCGCACTCACGCAGGACGTCGTAGTCGGTCGTGGCCGACAGCCCGTGCTCCTCCACGAGCCGGGCGAGCTGCTCCGAGGGAACGTCCTCGATGTAGCTCTCCCCGCGGTTCAGCATCGCCACGCGCTCCTCGTTGACCTCCACCAGGACGACGCGCTTGCCCGCCTCGGAGAAGACCTGGGCGAGGGGCACGCCGACGTAGCCCGCCCCGACGATCGCGACATCGCGCTTCATGCGGACGACAACGTACCGGCCAGGCTGGCGGCGATCCGCGCCGAGGCCTGGCCGTCCCCGTAGAGGGGAGGTAGCTTGGCGGGCATCCGCGCGGATGCGATCGCCTCTGCGATCGCATCGGGATCGTCGTCGACGAGGGTGTTCGCACCGAGTTCGACGGTGTCGATCCACTCCGTCGAGGGCCGCATGGTGACGCACGGAATCCCGTACCAGTACGCCTCCTTCTGCAGGCCACCCGAGTCGGTCGCGATCACGCGCGCCTGTGAGGCGAGGGCAGCAAGGTCGAAATACCCGAGCGGCCGAATGATCCGAACCGCGTCCGGGATCGCAAGCGCCTCGCCGTCGATCACGCTGCGAGTACGCGGGTGGGCCGGGAGCAGCACAGGCGCCTCCGAGCGGCCCAGTCCCCGCAGGATCCGCTGGAGTCGATCGGGCCGGACGTTCGCCTCTCGGTGCACCGTCGCGACCAGGTACTCCCGCGCCTCGACGCCGAGCTCCCGGAGCACGCCCAATCGCGCGCGGGCGAGCGGCGCGAACCGCATCGTCGCGTCGGCCATCACGTCTCCGACGACCTCCACCCTTCCACCGACCCCTTCCGCCGCCAGCGTGTCGCGGGTGCGCTCGTCGGGGCAGAAGAGGAGGCCGGCGATCCGGTCGACCTCGATCCGGTTCCGCTCCTCGGGCATCGCGAGATCCCCGCTGCGCAGCCCCGCTTCGACATGGGCGAGCGGCACCGACTCATCGACCGCTGCTTGTCCGCCTGCCAGCGTCGAGTTGGTGTCGCCGTAGACGAGCACCCAGTCGGGCCGCTCGGCTCTGATCGCCGCATGGAGCCCGGGCCGCATCGCAGCCGGGTCGGAGCTGTGCACGTCGAGCCGATAGCGCGGCTCATCCAGCCCGAGCTCGTCGAAGAACACCTGCGACAGCTCGTCGTCCCAGTGCTGCCCCGTGTGGAGAACGACCTCGTCGATTCCGGCCTCGCGCAGCGCGAGCGAAAGGGGAGCCGACTTGATGAATTGCGGTCGATTTCCGACGACAGACAGGACTCTCACCGCGGCTAGACTAAGCGCGCGCGGTTGCTCCCTGGCTTCCCGAGCGGAGCGATGGGACTAACCTCCTCCGCGAAAAGTGCGTCGCACTTTTCGCGGCAAGGGCCGTTAGCTCAGTTGGTAGAGCAGGGGACTCTTAATCCCAAGGTCGAAGGTTCGAATCCTTCACGGCCCACTTCCCCGAGCCGGGCCCCCACGCCGGCCAGGACAGGAGCAGGCATGGCGACTCCCGATCTCGAACGAGACGCTCTGGGCTCCGAGGCGGAGCTCGAGCGCCTCCGCATGCTCGTCGAGGCGTCCGGGACGCTGCTCGGATCCTTGAGCGTCGCGGAGGTGCTTCCTCATGTTCTCGACCTGGCCCAGCGCACCCTCGAGGCCGACGCGCACTCCGTCTGGGGCCTCGATCCGAACGACGGCGTCTGGAAGATGCGGACCCAGGCTGGGCTGTCGGAGACCTACGTCGCGGCGGCCAACCGCGCAGTGGGCGGGAACACCGCCGGAGTCTCCCTCGACGAGCCGATCGTGGCAGAAGACATTGCGAGCACCGAATGGCTCACGGCCGAGCACCGAGCGGCGCACCTCGCGGAGGGAACGAGGTCGATGCTTGCAGTAGCAATGCGAGACGGCGAGCGGCTCGTCGGCACGCTCGCGTTCTACTACCGACGCGAGCATCGCTTCCCCGAGGGCGAGCGGAGCGCAGCCGCGACGCTCGCGAACCTCGCGGCGGCCGCCATCGTCCGCGCGGAGCTCTACGAGGCACAGGCACGCGACAGCGGGGAGCGGGCACTGCTGGCAGAGGCGAGCGCGCTACTCGCGTCGTCTCTCGAGATCGAGACGACCCTCCAAAACGTCGCCTCGCTGATCGTTCCGGTCCTGGCGGACTGGTGCACCGTCGATCTCGTCCAGGAAGACGGCTCGATCGGCCGGCTCGCGGTTGCGCATGTCGACCCCGAGAAGGTGCGGTTGGCCGATGAGCTCGCCGACCGGTACCCACCGGATCCCGACGCCCCGTACGGGGTCCCGAACGTGATTCGGGCGCGGGAGCCGGAGCTGCTTTCCGAGATTCCCGACGAGCTGCTCGTGGAGGCGACCCACGATCAGCCCGAGCTGCTTGAAATCCTACGGGGGCTCGGCCTCAAGTCGTCGATCTGCGTGCCGCTGGTCGTCCGCGACCGCGCGCTGGGAGCGATCACCTTCATCGCTGCCGAGAGCGGGCGCCACTACGACGAGCACGACCTCGCGACCGCCGCCAGAATCGCCGAGCGCGCCGCGATCGCGGTCGACAACGCCCTCCTCCACCGCCAGACGGTGAACGCGTTCCGGGCCGCCGAAGCCGCCCGCGAGCGCCTCGCCCTGCTGGCCGAAGCGAGCACGCAGCTCGCCGGGACGCTCGACTACGAGACGACCCTGGCGAACATCGCGTCGCTGATCGTGCCGCGCTTCGCCGACTGGTACGCCGTCGACGTCGTTCAAGAGGACGGGAGCTTTCGGCGGCTCGCCGTCGTGCACCGTGATCCCGACAAGACGGAGTGGGCGGAGAAGTCGCGGCTCGTCCACGCGGCGCGACCCGACGAGCCGGAGGGCACCGGTCGCGTCGTTCGCACCGGGCAGCCGCTTCTCTACGCCAGGGTGACAGACGACCTGCTGGCCGCCTCGACCAGCGGGGAGGAGCACCTCGAGGTGCTCCGCGAGCTCGGAATGGAGTCGTCGATGGTCGTCCCCTTGACCGCCGGCGGCAGGACCTTCGGTGCGCTGATGCTCGTCTCCTCGGACCCCGACCGTCTCTACGACGAGAGTGACCTCGATTTCGCCGGACACCTCGCACGGCGCGCGGCGGTCGCGGTCGACAACGCCCGGCTCTATCGCGAGGCGCGCAGCCGGGGCGATGCGGCGCTCGTCGTCGAGCATGTCGGAGACGGTGTCGTTCTCGTCGACCGGGTGGGCGTGGTGGGTCTCTGGAATCCAGCCGCCGAGCGGATCACGGGCATTCCCCCCAGCGCCGCCGTCGGACGTCCGGCCGACGAGCTCTTCGGTGACTGGCAGGAGCTGACCCGTCTGACAGAGCGGTCGGACGTCCGACCGGAGACACGTCCGGTCGAGGTCAACGGCCGAGAGCTCTGGCTCTCGGTCGTCGGCGTGTCATTCGTCGGTGGCAGCGTCTACGCCTTCCGGGATCTGACGGAGGAACGGGCGGTCGAGCGGCTCAAGTCCGACTTCGTGGCAACCGTGTCACACGAGCTGCGAACGCCGCTGCCATCTACGGTGCTGCTCTGACGCTTCGTCGTGACGACGTGCGCCTCGGGGAGCCGCAGCGGAGCGGTCTGCTCGACGTGATCGCAAGCGAGTCAGACCGGCTCGCGCGGATCGTGAACGACATCCTCTGGGCCAGCCGGCTCGAGTCGGGAACGATGCAAACGACGATCGAGCGCTGCGACGGCGTTCAGCTGGCTCGAGGCGTCGTCGAAGCGGCGAAGTCGTACGTCCCGCCGAACATCGACCTTCGCCTCGAAGCGCCGGAGCAGACGCCGCCCGTCCAAGCTGATCCGGACAAGGTCCGCCAGGTGCTGACGAACCTCGTCGACAACGCCGTCAAGTACTCGCCCGCAGGCGGCGTAGTCACCACGCGCGTCACGATCGAGCCCGAGCGGATGCGAATCGCCGTCTCCGACGAGGGGCTCGGCATCCCCCCGGCGGAGCAGGAGCGGATCTTCGAGAAGTTCTATCGGCTCGATCCCAACCTGACCCGAGGTGTCGGCGGCACCGGCCTCGGCCTCTTCATCAGCCGGGAGCTGATCGGGCGGATGGATGGCCACATCTGGGTCGAATCCGCCGGCACCGGCGGCTCCACGTTCCTTTTCGAACTGCCGCTCGCCTAGCGGAGGGGCGGCTCTCGCCGCCCCTCCGCTCGGTGCCTTCGCTCGAGTCAGACAGGCGGGCCGTCGTCCACGTACGTCGAGCGACGCCTGCCCGACCAGTAGCCGGGGCCGGCCCACGTCGACCAGAAGAGCAGCGACAGGAGCACGGCCGCCAGGCCGACGCCCATCAGGATCCAGCCGACCGTGTTGATGTCGACGCCGCTGGTCGTGGCGTTGACCGCGAAGGTCAGGATCGCGCCTACCGCGATCAGGAAGATGCCTACTCCGAGTCCCATTCAGCCTCCTTGCAGAGTGTCGTTGTCGTTCCGGGGGCTTACGTCGAAAACGCCCGAAGGGCCAGAACGGGTGCGTCCGCGAGGCCTCCTTCGTCTCAAGTAGGCTCGCCCCTGCCTGTGCGCAGGGGTTCTGTCGTCCAGCTCATCCTGATCGGCACGCTCGCCGGCGGCATCGCCACGGCGGTGGCTCTGATCCCGGACTGGCTCCCCCGTCCGGCCTCCGACGAGGCGGGACGCATCGATTTCGTGTTCTGGTTCGTCACGGGCATCTGCATCTTCATCTTCGCCCTGGTCAGCGCGGTGATCATCTACTCGGTGCTGACGTTTCGCGCCAAGCCCGACGACGACTCGGACGGACCGCCGATCCACGGGCACACGGGCCTCGAGATCGCCTGGACCGCCGTTCCTACAATCCTCGTGACCGCGATCGGGATCGTGAGCGCAATCGTGCTAGCCAAGGACGACGCGGCCGGCTCGAATCCCCTGCGCGTGGACGTGACGGCGCAGCAGTTCGCCTGGACGTACTCCTATCCCCAGTACGGGAACAAGAAGACCACGGTGCTGCGGCTGCCGGTCAACCGCTCCGTCGTCTTGCGCATGACCTCGAGGGACGTCCTCCACTCCTTCTGGGTACCGGAGTTCGGACAGAAGCAGGATCTCGTTCCCGGCATCCACCCGACGCTGCACATCACCCCGAATCGACTCGGGTCGTACAGCGTGATCTGCACGGAGCTCTGCGGGCTCGGGCATGCGCTGATGCGATCGCGCGCGATCGTGATGGAGCAGGGTGCGTTCACCACCTGGGTCAAGGGCGGCGGGGGGCAGGGACAGGCCTCGGGGAGTCCGGGTCAGGCCGGCCAGGGCGGTCTCGCCGCGTTCAGCCAGTACACGTGCAACAGCTGCCATACGCTGAAAGCAGCGGGCTCGCAGGCCGTGATCGGTCCCGACCTCGACAAGCTGCAGGCCGAGGCACAGCGGGCGGGCAAGCCCCTCGACGCCTTCGTCCGCGAGTCGATCATGAACCCCAACGCCTACGTCGAGCCCGGCTTCCCCAAGGGCGTGATGCCGCAGGACTTCGGCACGCAGATCCCCAAGGCCACACTCGAGGGGCTCGTGCAGTATCTGGTCGCGAACGCGAAGAAGGGATGAGCGAGTGACGACCTCGGTCGCCGAGCACCACGAGCTGCACGCCGCCCATGGACCGAAGCTCCCCCCGCGGGGCTGGCGCCGCCTGCTCGCCCCCGGCTACCTGCGCGCTGCGTGGATGGCGCCGCTCTTCTTCGGGCTCGGCTGCGCGATCGTCGTTTCGACGCGCTGGTGGGGCGGCTGGCACCCGATCTTCTTCGGCGAGATCATCACGCTCGTCGGGGCCCTGATCGCGCTCCCGATCGGCTTCCTCGCCGGGATTGGAGCCTTCGACTACTGGGCGCGGTACGCGATCGGCTCGCCGACACAGCCGGAGGACCACTCCGGTCACGGCGCGTACAGCTGGCGCGACTACTTCCGCGTCAACACCGACCACAAGGTGATCGGGATGCAGTACCTCGTCACGACGATCTTCTTCCTCCTCGCCGGCGGCCTGCTCGCAATGCTCGTGCGGGCCGAGCTTGCGAGGCCGGGGATGCAGTTCTTCGACAACCAGACCTACAACGGGCTCTTCTCGGTCCACGCCTCGCTGATGATCTTCCTGTTCGTGATTCCGGCCTTCGCCGGTCTCGCGAACTTCGTCGTGCCGCTGATGCTCGGTGCTCCCGACATGGCCTTCCCTCGCCTGAACGCGCTCTCCTTCTGGCTCCTGCCGATCGCCGGGATCATGATGCTCTCGAGCTTCCTCGTCCCCGGCGGCGCGTTCGCCTCGGGCTGGACGGGCTACGCGCCGCTCAGCGTCCATCAGCCGCTCGGAACGATCTTCTTCAACATGGGCGTCCAGTGGGCGGGCGCGAGCTCGATCATGACCGCCCTCAACTTCCTGGTCACGATCATCACGATGCGCGCGCCCGGGATGACCTTCTGGCGCATGCCGCTACTCGTGTGGGCGAATTTCACGACCTCACTCCTGGTCGTGATCGCGACGCCGTTCATCGCCGGCTCCCAGTTCTTCGTGATGTTCGACCGCGTCATGCACACGAGCTTCTTCGACACGGCCGCCGGCGGCTACCCGCTGGGGTACCAGCACATTTTCTGGTTCTACTCGCACC
>JBBRYG010000034.1:0-3125 GCA_038237865.1 Gaiellales bacterium
AGCTCCACCGCGGCCCGCGCTGGGTCGTCTTCAATCGCGGCCTGGGCGCACTGCTGCGACGTTTCGACCCGCAGGTTCTCGTTGTCGGCGGGTGGGCGCAGCCGGCCTTCTGGCAGGCGATCGTCTGGGCGCGCCGGCGCCGCATCCCGCTCGTCTTCTGGGTCGAGAGCACCTCCCGCGACGCGCGCAGCGGCTCACGCCCGCTGGAGAAGGCGAAGCGGGTCGCCGCCAGCTCGGCCAGCGGCTTCATCGTCCCGGGGAAGGCCTCCGCTGAGTACGTCGAGTCGCTCGGGGTGCCCCGTGACGCGATCGCGATCGCGCCGAACGCGGTCGACCTCGAGCTCTTCAGCGGCGCGGTACGCGCCGAGCGGGCACGCCGCGACCAGTTGCGAGCCGAGCTGGGCCTCGAGGGCTGCGTCTTCCTCTGCGTCAGCCGGCTCTCCCACGAGAAGGGCGTCGACGTCCTCGCACGCGCATTCGTGGGCGTGGAGGGGCAATTGGTGGTCGCCGGCGACGGGCCGGAGGCGGCGGCCGTGCAGGCCCTCGCTCCGGCGACAACGCGCTTCCTCGGCAACGTTCCGCGTGACGAGCTGCCGCGCTGGTACGCGGCCGCAGACGCGTTCGTGATGCCGTCGCGCTCCGAGACCTGGGGCATCGCGCTGACGGAGGCGGCGGTCGCCGGGCTCCCGCTCGTGAGCTCCGAGGCACCCGGCGCGGCGTGGGACCTGGTCGAGGAGGGCGTGAACGGCTACCGCGTCCCCGTCGAGGACGAGCAGGCGCTTCACAGCTCGCTACGGCGCGTGGCGGACGATCCGGCGTGGCGGGAACGAGCCTCTCGGCGGACGCTCGAGCTCGCGGCGGGGTACACGCCCGACGCCTGGGCAGACGCCGTGGCGGCGTTTGCCCGGCGGCTTTGCCGCTAGCCCCACCCGCACGAGAAAACCACAGGGACTCGCAGCCCGCGCACGACGGGGGTCGGTGCTACGCGTGCAGCGCGGCGCGCTGATCGTCGTTCAGCGTCGCCTCGCCGACCCCGGCAATCGTCGTCGTGCGCGGGTAATTCGGTGTTCCCGAGGTGTACTGGATCATGAGTACGAGGCGCTCGCCGCCCTCGGGCTTGAGCTGCTTGTGGTAGCCGCAGGTGTCGGCGAGGACGATCGTGCCACGCACGCCCGTGCAGACGACCCAGTCTGTTTCGGGGACGACGCCCGCAACCTGCACGTCCGTCGAACGGCCTTTCGCGTCCCGGTCGGGCAGGCTCCGGCGGCTGCCGAGCGGGTGAGTGCCCGGTGCGTAACAGAACGGCCCCGCATCGCGGGTGACGTCGCTGAGGTAGACGAAGAGCTTGAGGTTCATCACGTCGTCGCCGTCGCGATGCCAGAGTTGTGTCTCGACCGCGGGCCCCGGCGTCGTCTCGGTGAGCCACAGCTCGATCGTCCGGAGCAGGGAGCGCATACCGAGATACCGGTTCGCGACCGCGAGGACGTTCGGGTGGAGAGCGATCCGCACGAAAGGATCGCTCGCATCGAACTCGGTCGGGAGGAGCGAGGTGAGGAACGACTTGTCGTCGAAGCTCCTGGCGGCCCCCTCGACCCGGTGATGCTCGTAGGTCTGCTGCGCGCTCGCGGCGGCATCGTCGAACGGAGAGCGCGAGCCGAAGAGCTCCTCGAACCGAGCGAGCGCGATGCCCTCCTCGCGGAGGCGCTGCGCGAGCGCCTCGAGCCCGGAGTCCAGCTCGCTCGGCTCGATGATGCGGTCGCGGTTCCGCTCGCGCCAGTCCTCTCGCTCCCTCGCCTCGACGGCCTCCTGCGAGCCGCCGACGAGCCCGCGAACGCGTGAGAGGACGCCCATCCCCGGCCAGTCTAGCCCCTGAGTGCGGCCAACCTCTCCGCCCTGCGGCGCGCCGCGCAGGGGGGTCTCGATTCCGTCTCTCTTGCGTCTCCCACGCGTGCGGCTTCGCCGGCTACGCTGAAGCCGGGGTGAACCTGAGGGGGATCCCCCGGGGGGACCACAGACCGTAAGGACGGCCGTGTGCGATTTGGCCGTGCCTCTCGAGCGACGCGTCACGCGACCGCATCGGGTCAGACGAACTCCTCTGCCGGGATGGGGGCACGAGATCGCCCATCCTCCCGCCGCTCCTCTTCACGGTCCGGCAGGAACCACCGTTCGGCCACGAATGTCGGGACGACCGCCGACAGCACGACGACCGTGATCAGGAGAGAGAACTGTGTCTTGTCGATGATCCCGGAGGTGAGTCCATAGAGCGCCGAGATCGTGCCGAAGGTGAGACCCGTGCTCATGAGCAACGTGGTGAACGTGGCGTGCCTGGGGATCGCGCGCCGCGCGAGTGGCAGGATGAACGCGACTTTCGGGAGCATCTTCGTCAGGAGCAGGACTCCCAGCAGGCCGAGGTTCGCGAAGACCGCACGAAGGGAGACGTTCAGCCCTCCCTTGATGAAGAAGAACGGGGTGAGAAACGCGAACGCGACGATGCGGAGTCGTTGCTGCTCGTCACGGTGCCGCTCGTAGTGGCGGCTCATGACGAGCCCGAGGATGAAGGCGGGCAGGACGGCGTGGCCGTTGGAAGCGTCGGCGAGCACCATCAGCACGAAGAGGATGACGAAGACGAGCTTGATCTCCGGCTCGATCACCCGCTCTCCGTAGCGGGCGAAGAAGAACGGCGCGATCTTCGGGAGGCCGACGATCAGCGCAAGCGAGACGGCCAGGAACACTGGAAACCAGATGTTCGGCTTGATGAAGATCGCGGAGAGCGCAAGTGCCGTGCAGAGGTCCGTGACGAAGGTCGCGCTCATCAGGAGCTTTCCGACATTGGTGTCGGTCAGGTTGCGCTCGACGAGCACCGCGTAGACGAGGGCGAGTGAGGTTGTCGAGAGCGCCGTCCCCGCGATCAGGGAGGCCTTCCCGGTCCAGCCGATCAGGAAGTACGAAACGAGCGAGGAGACGACGAAGGGGCCGAGGAAGGACGCGACACCGATACCCACCGTCGCCCTGGCTCGATCCCGGAGGTAGGTCGGGTCGACCTCCATCCCCGCAAGGAACGTCAGGACGATCGAGGCGAACTTGGCGATGAAGTCGAGCCAATCCGCCGTGTGCAGGTGGAAGAC